>JAUJOT010000012.1 GCA_030447505.1 Solirubrobacteraceae bacterium
ACGGTCTTCGCGCTCACGGCGTCGACCGAGCCGCCGATCGCCTTCCAGTAGACCTTCGGCAAGTTGGCCTGCGCACCGCCGGGGCCGAGGAAGACGGAGTACGGGAGGCGCGGGTGGCGTCGACGTAGGGTTTGACACGTACCAGATCCACATCCCGTCCGCGGCGAAGATGGCGGGCAGCGCGCCCGGCCGCGCGGCGGTCAGCGGCGGCAGCGGCGAGGACGCCACGACGACGATGTGGCGCGCGTTCGAGCGACGCCCGACGCGGTCGCTGACCGTCACGGCGATCCTGCCGAGCGCGGTGCCGGGCGGCACGCGCGCCGTCCAGCCGGCGCGCCCGCGCAAGAGCTTGGTCGCCAGCGCGCCCTCCGGCCAGCGGAAGGACACGCGCATGCCGCGCCGCAGCCCGCGGCCGCGCACCTGCACCTGCTTGCCGACCGAGACCCGCACACCGCTGCGGCAGGCCTTCGCCGTCGTCGGCACACAGCCCAGCCCTGTCAGGCGCGGCGTTTTGGACGCCGCCTGCGTGGACTCGGCGACGCCGGCCAGCGCGAGCACGAATACCAGCGGACGTGATTGTCGCGACGCGAAGCTTCATCGCGCGCGCGAACCCGGCTACGTGCCGGATCTACCGGGCGCTACCAGCGGTAGTGCGCGAAGGCCTTGTTGGCCTGCGCCATGCGGTAGATGTCGTCCTTGCGCTTGTACGCGCCGCCCTGCTGGGACTGGGCATCCATGAGCTCGTTGGCGAGCCGCTGGGCCATCGTGCGCTCACGGCGCTGGCGGGCGAACTCGACGAGCCAGCGGACGGCGAGCGTACGGGCGCGCCGGGACGGCACCTCGACGGGCACTTGGTAGGTGGCGCCGCCGACGCGCCGGGAGCGGACCTCGAGCACCGGGGTCAGGGCCTTGATCGACAGCTCGAGCTGCTCGACCGGGTCCTTCCCGGTGCGCTCGGCCATGATCGCGAGCGCGTCGTAGACGATCTTCTCGGCGATCGACTTCTTGCCGTCGAGCATGACCTTGTTGACGACCTGCTGGACGACGCGCGAGCGGAGCATCGGATCCGGTTCGATCGGCCGGATCGTTGCGGCAGAGCGGCGCGGCATTACTTCTTCTTCACGCCGTACTGGCTGCGGGCCTTCTTGCGGTCACTGACGCCGGCGGCGTCGAGCGTCCCGCGAACGACCTTGTAGCGCACGCCCGGCAGGTCCTTGACGCGACCGCCGCGGACGAGCACGACGGAGTGCTCCTGAAGGTTGTGGCCCTCGCCCGGGATGTACGCCGTGACCTCGATCGAGCCGGTGATCCGCACACGGGCGACCTTGCGCAGCGCCGAGTTCGGCTTCTTCGGCGTCGTCGTGTAGACGCGCGTGCAGACGCCGCGGCGCTGCGGCGCGGCGACCTTCTTCTTGCGTCCCTTGCCGGACTTCAGACCGGGGGTGGCGAGCTTCTTCTTGGGCACGTTGCGGCCCTTGCGGACAAGCTGTGACGTCGTAGGCATGCGGCGCGTGATGCTAGCAACCCCGCGACGGCGTTCGTGCGACGGCTACCCGCCGACCCGCACCGGCTTGAGCGCGAGCCCGGATGTCCGCTTGCCCGCCGGGCTCGGGTACGTGAGCCGGTACTGCGTGCCGGGGCTGTGCCTGAACGTGCGCTGGAAGCTCGCGCGCCCGTCGACCTTCAAACGGCGCAGCCGCTTCCAGCCGGCGCCCCTGACCTGGCGCTGGAGCACGATCACCTTCGGGCCGGCGCCGAGTCGCAGGCGTCCGTAGAGCAGCACCCTGCCCTTGGGCTGCAGCTGCGCGAAGAGGCCGGCGAGGAACGACGTCGCGGCGATCTTGTCGCTGCCGTCGACGTGCAGCAGCCCCGTCGAGTACTCCCCGTACGGGCGCGCGCCGCTCTGCGACACGCGCTCCGGCGCGGGCGGCTGGTCGCGCAGCAGAAACTGCGCGAACGACCTGACGGCCGGCACGCGGTCGGCGAGGTACTCCGCCCATGTCAGCCAGCGCGCCTGCTGGCGCTCGTCGACGCGCGGTCGGCCGCGGATGCCCTTCGTCTCGTAGCCGAACTCGGTCAGGTAGATCCTGCGGTTGGCGGGTGCGATGCGGCCCATCTTCGCGAGCGCGTCGAGCGTCGAGGCGAGCTGCGGCAGGTCGGCGATGCGCAGGTCGCCGCGCTCGGTCTTCGGCTTGCTGACGCGCGACGGGCGCTCGTTCTGCGAGTACGGGTGGTGCGCCCAGCCGTCGCCGGGCAGCTGCGTGAAGTTCGCGCAGTCGCCGGTCGTGCGCGGCTTGAGCCTGGCGTCGACGCACGCGAGCTCGCGCAGGAACTCGAGCGGCGGGACGGGTCCGGCGCCGCGCCTGCCGCCGGTGCTCGAGGTGTTGCCGACGAGCACGCTCGCGCTGGGTCGCGCCTGCTTGACGGCCGCGTAGCCCGCCCGCAGCATCGCCCGGTAGACCGCCGGGCTGGCGGGCGTGCGCTTGTCGGCCTTCCACTGCGGCAGCAGCAGGCCCTGGTGGTTGGGCTCGTTCCAGAGGATGAAGCGATCGACCTTCGGCAGCGGCTCGTGAGGCGCGACGGCGCCGCCGCTCTGAGCCGCGCGCGCTCCTCGCGGCTGCGCGAGCGGCTCGGGCACCGGAAAGGGCACGAGCGGCTGCAGGAGCTCCTTGATCACGCGCTCGTCCTGCGTCGGTTCAGGCGCGGGCGCCGTCGGCGAGGGGGCGGGCGGCGTGAACGCGCCGGAGTAGCGAAGCGCGACGGCGGTGGCGAAGGCGGCGTACTCCCGCGGGTCGATGTCGGTGCGGGCGCGCGGCCCGGGCGGGTCGCTCGTCGCCCAGTGCGGCGCCCAGAAGCCGATGTCGACGAGCGCCTTCAGGCCGGCGCCGCGGATCGCCCGGATCGCCCGGTCCAGGCCCTGCCAGCGCGCCTGCTCGTAGGCGGCGGGATCGGCCCCGTCAAAGCCGGCGGGCTTGACGTCCGACTCGGGCGCGCGCGTGAGCGACGACCAGCTGGCGGTGATCCGCACGCGGTCGATGCCCAGCTGCTTGATCCGTAGGAGGGCCGCCTCGACCTCGGCGGCGGGCCGGTACAGGAGCAGCCCGTCGTCCTGCACGATCGTCTCCAGAGCGGGTCCCGAGATCGGCGCCTTGGCCTTCGCGGTCGCCTTCTTCGCCGCGTGCGCGGACGCGGGCAGCAGCGCCGCGAGCGCGATCGCGAGCAGGACGGCGGTCATCCCCGGGCGCCTCACCACCGTCGCAGTCTGACTCCTGCGCCGCGATCGTGCGTCGCCGCTGCGGCCGACGCTCTAGGTGCGCCGATGCTGAACCACGTCCTGTGGGGTCGTAGCGAGCCGCGCGGCCACGCGCAGGTGCCGGCGTGCGACGACCGCGAGCAGGTCGCGCGGTGCTCGTGACAGGATCACGCCACGCATGAGCGACGACTTCACGATCCGCCCGGCGAAGACATCCGACCTCGGCACGATCGCCGACAACCTCGTCGAGGGGCTGTCGACGTACCGCGGCTGGACGCCGATGGCCTGGAACCCGCCCGCCCGCACCGAGATGCTGATCGGCCTGCTGCAGCGCTTTCCGCGCGACGGCTCGTGGGCGCACGTGGCATTCGTCAGAACAGAGCCCGCCGGGCACATCATGATCCGGCCCGACCGCGACGAGTCCGGCGAGCCGCGTCGCGAGGTCGCCCTGCTCACCCAGCTGTTCGTGCGCGAGCAGCACTGGGGCAGCGGGCTGGCCCAGCAGCTGCACGAGCTCGGCGTCGCGGACATGATCGAGCGCGAGTTCGCGTCCGGGCGCCTGCTCGTCGCCAACGGCCACGCCCGCGCGCAGGCGTTCTACGTGCGCCAGGGATGGGAGCGGACGGGCGGCCTGGAGACCTCCGGCGAGCTCGGCCTCGAGCTCGCGGAGTACGTGCTGGAACTGCGCCGCTAGTGGGTCGCCCAGGAACGTTGTGCCCGAGGTTTCGGGTGCAACGTTTGTGGGCGGCCCACTACGCCGCTGCGGGCGCGGGCGCGGGCGCGGACGCGCCCGCCGCGGCGCGTGCGGCGCGCATCGGTGCCGGCGTCAGTGCCGAGGCGACGATGACGAGCACGAAGGCGGTTGCCTGCAGCACGATGCCAAAGGCGTCGTTGGGGATCGGGTCGCCGAAGACGACGATCCCGCCGGCGATCGTCGCGATGTTCGCGGCGGTGCCGGTGATCGCGATGACCGGCACCGCGTCGCCGTCCTGCAGCGAGCGTGCCGACGCGTAGAAGGCGGCGGCCGAGGCGCTCACTGCGACCCAGGTCCAGGGAGCGAGGATCACGCCGAGCGCGCCCCCGTCGCCGACGATCCCGGTCAGCGCCTTGACGCCGATGTTGCACACGCCGAAGAGGATCCCGGCGGCGGCCGCCAGCATGATGCCGTGGTGCTCGGCAGGGCCGCCGAGCCGCCTGCCCATGATGAACAGCGCGCCGAGGCCGAAGAGCCCGGCCTCGAAGGCGATCATCGCCGTCACCGAGAAGGACGAGGAGGCGCCGTGGCTGGCCGGCAGCGTGATCCCGAGCAGGATCAGGCCGACGCCGGTCATCGCAAGGCCCCACCACTGACGCGGGCCGACGCTGAAGCCGAACAGGCGGTCGGCCATCACCGCGAGCAGGACGAGCCCGCCGGAGAGCACTGCCTGGACGACGGAGAGCGGTGCGAGCGAGATCGCCGCGACGTGCAGCAGCCAGGCGACGAGGCCGACGAGCATGCCGAGCGCAAACCAGCGCTGGCTCCACAGCGAGCAGGCCGTGCGGAGCGGGTGGCGGATGTCGACGGTGCAGGCGGTCGAGCAGCCGCGGTGCTTGTAGAGGAACGCCAGGTTCGACGCAAAGGCGCAGAGCAGCGCTAGAAGGATTCCGAAGTGAAGACTCATGAACGATCAGCTCGACGTTGGACGTCGAGCGGAGACTCGGCGCCAGGCGGCACTCCCACCATCGACAGCCCCGTTGGCTTGCTTGACGCGCGTCCGGCGCTGCAAGCAGGCTAGCGCGATACCCCGCGTAGCGCGCCGCGACGACGGATTCGTTGCAGAAGCCCAGCAGATCCGGGAGAAAGCGGTGCTCTGCGTCGGCGTCGACGCGCTGCTCTCGCGCTCGCGACTGCACTCGAACATCCGTCCAGCGGGCGCCTTCCACAAGCTGGACGCGGTCATGCATCTCCTTTCGTCCGACGCGCCGAACCACCTGCTCGGCCTCCCGACCCGGCACCACCAGCCGAGCAGCTGGCGGTGCCGGACGGTCAGCTGCGTCTACTTTTCGTCGGGCACGTCGAGGTCGGCGAGCTCCTCGGCGAAGCCGGTGTCGGCGGCGCCCGTTCCCATCTCCTCGAGCGATGCGATGTCCTCGTTGAACGCCACGCCGAAGCCGCCCAGCCCGTCGCCGTCGCCGAGCCCGAGCTCGGCCGCGATCTCGTCCTGGTCGAGCAGGCCGACGTCGTCCATCGCCCGCGGCAGCGGCTCGGACGGCTCGATCTCGATCCGGCGGTAGCGCTTCAGCCCGGTCGCCGCCGGGATCAGCTTGCCGATGATGACGTTCTCCTTGAGGCCGTTGAGGCGGTCGATCTTGCCCTCGAGCGCCGCGTCCGTCAGGACCTTCGTGGTCTCCTGGAAGGACGCCGCCGACAGGAACGAGTCGGTGTTCAGCGAGGCCTTCGTGATGCCCAGGATGATGTCCTCGTACTGCGCCGTCTCGCCGCCGTTGGCGATGATGTCGTCGTTGATGCGCGCGAACTCGAAGCGGTCGACGAACTGCCCCGGGAGGTAGTCCGTGTCGCCCTTCTGGTCGACGCGCACCTTCTTGAGCATCTGGCGGGCGATCAGCTCGATGTGCTTGTCGTTGATGTCCACGCCCTGGGACACGTAGACCTCCTGCACCTCCTTGACGAGGTACTGCTCGGTCTCCGTGCGGCCGCGGATCGCCAGCAGCTCGTGCGGGTACAGCGACCCCTCGTTGAGCTGCTTCCCGGCCTCGACGCGCTCGCCGTTCTCGACGAACAGGCGCGTGCGGCGCGGGAACGTGTGGCGGTGCTCCTCGCCGGCGTCATCGGTGATGACGACCGTCAGCGCCTTGTCGGAGTCCTCGACCGTGACGGCGCCGTCCTGCTCGGCGATCTTCGCCAGGCCCTTCGGCTTGCGCGCCTCGAACAGCTCCACGACGCGCGGCAGGCCGTGCGTGATGTCCGCGCCGGCGACGCCGCCGGTGTGGAACGTGCGCATCGTCAGCTGCGTGCCGGGCTCGCCGATCGACTGCGCGGCGATGATGCCGACCGCGTCGCCGATCTGCGCCGTCTGGCCGGAGGCCATCGAACGGCCGTAGCAGGCCTGGCAGACGCCACTGGCCGCCTCGCACTTCAACACCGAGCGCACGGGGATCTTCACGGCGCCGTGGCCGTCGACCGTCATCTGGTCGACGTTCTCCTGGATGTCGGCGAGCTCGCCGCGGTCGATGATCGCGCCCTTCTCCACGATCACGCGGCCGCGCTTGGTGGCCACCTCGGCCGCCGCGAAGCGGCCGAGCAGGTTGTCGTTGAGCGAGCCGTCGTCCTTCTGCAGCAGCAGCTCGATGAACTCGTCGGTGCCGCAGTCGGCCTCCCGGATGATCACGTCCTGCGCGACGTCGACGAGACGTCGCGTCAGGTAGCCGGAGTCCGCGGTGCGCAGGGCGGTGTCGGCCAGACCCTTGCGCGCGCCGTGCGTCGAGGTGAAGTACTCGAGCACGTCGAGGCCCTCCATGAAGTTCGCCTTCACGGGACGCTCGATGATGTCGCCCTTCGGGTTGGCCATCAGGCCGCGCATCCCGGCGAGCTGACGGATCTGCTTGAACGAGCCGCGGGCACCCGAGTTGGCCATCATGAAGATCGGGTTCAGGACGTCGAGGTTGTCGACCATCGCATCGGCAACCTCCTCGGTGCAGGCGTTCCACTGCTCGACGACCGCCTCGTGGCGCTCCTCCTGCGTGATCAGGCCCATGTCGTACTGGCCCTGCAGCTCGGCGACCTTCTCCTCGTATGACGTCACGATCTCGCCCTTGCTCGGCGGGATCACGACGTCGTTCTTGGAGATCGTGATGCCGGCCTTCGTGGAGAACTCGAAGCCGAGGTCCTTGAAGGCGTCGAGCACCTGCGAGATCGTGGTCGCGCCGTAGCTCTGGACGAGCTGGTCGACGAGCTCGGTCGTGTCGCGCTTCTTCATCGAGCGGTTGACGAACTCGTACTGCGAGACGTCGAACTGGTCGCCCATCGCCTCCAGCAGCGCCCGCTCGATGCGGTCGTTGTAGATGATCCGCCCGATCGTCGTGAGGACGTGCCCGCCCTCACGGCCGAGCACGCGGAACTCCGCCAGGTCGTGCAGCTTCACGGCGCCCAGCTCGTAGGCGAGCTCGGCCTCCTGCGCGGTGCGGAAGACGTGCGGCTTGGGCTCGTGCGTCGCCGGGTCGATCTTCTCCAGCTCGTCGGCCTCGGGCCCGTACGTGAGGTAGTAGGCGCCGAGGATCATGTCCTGGGTCGGCGTCGCCAGCGGCTGGCCGTTTGCCGGCGACAAGATGTTGTTCGACGACAGCATCAGGATCCGGGCCTCCGCCTGCGCCTCGGCGCTGAGCGGGAGGTGGACCGCCATCTGGTCGCCGTCGAAGTCCGCGTTGAACGCGTGGCAGACGAGCGGGTGGACCTGGATCGCCTTGCCCTCGACGAGCACCGGCTCAAAGGCCTGGATGCCCAGGCGGTGCAGCGTCGGCGCGCGGTTGAGCAGCACCGGGTGCTCGTGGATGACCTGCTCGAGGACGTCCCACACCTCGGGGATCATCGAGTCGACCATCTTCTTGGCGGCCTTGATGTTCTGCGCCGCCTTGCGCTCGACGAGCTGGGCCATGATGAACGGCTTGAAGAGCTCGAGCGCCATCAGCTTCGGCAGCCCGCACTGGTGCAGCTTCAGGTAGGGGCCGGCGACGATGACCGAGCGGCCCGAGTAGTCGACGCGCTTGCCGAGCAGGTTCTGGCGGAAGCGGCCCTGCTTGCCCTTCAGCATGTCGCTCAGGGACTTCAGCGGGCGGTTGCCCGGACCGGTGACGGGGCGCCCGCGGCGGCCGTTGTCGAACAGCGCGTCGACGGCCTCCTGCAGCATCCGCTTCTCGTTGTTGACGATGATCTCCGGCGCGCCGAGGTCGAGCAGCCGCTTGAGGCGGTTGTTGCGGTTGATCACGCGGCGGTACAGGTCGTTGAGGTCGGACGTCGCGAAGCGGCCGCCGTCGAGCTGGACCATCGGGCGCAGCTCGGGCGGGATGACGGGGACGGCCTCGAGCACCATCTGCTCGGGGCGGTTGCCGGACTGGATGAACGCGCTGACGACCTTCAGGCGCTTGACGGCGCGGGCCTGCTTCTGGCCCTTGGCGGTGCGCACCATCTCGCCGAGCTCCTCGGACTCCGCGTCGAGGTCGACCTGCTGGAGCAGGTCGCGGATCGCCTCGGCGCCCATGCCGCCGCGGAAGTACTCGCCGAAGCCGTAGGGCGAGCCGAAGCGCTCCTTGAGCTCGCGGAAGATCGTCTCGTCGTGCTCGATCCGCTTGGGCTCCATGTCCCGGAAGAGCTGCCACACCTGGCGCATCCGCTCGGCGGCGTCCTCGATGTAGGCCTCGGTGTCGGCGATGTCGGAGTCGAAGTTCTTCTTGAGCTCCTTGAGCATCTTCGCGCGCTCGTCGTCGTCGAGCTTCTTGACGTCGATGTCCAGCGCCTCGGCCCAGAGGTGGTCCTCGTCGTCGAACTCCTTCTGGCCGCCGTGCTCGAGGTAGCCCTCGCGTCGCGATCCCTGCTCCTTGAGCTCGAGCACGCGCTCCTCGCGCTCTGCGGCGTAGGCGTCGAGCACCTCGTTGACCTTCGTCTCGAGGTCGGCCATGTCGCGCTCACGCGCCTCGTCGTCGACCCAGGTCACGATCGAGGCGGCGAAGTAGAGGACCTTCTCGAGCTCCTTGGGAGCCATGTCGAGCAGGTAGCCGATCCGGCTCGGGACGCCCTTGAAGAACCAGATGTGGCTGACCGGGGCGGCGAGGTCGATGTGGCCCATGCGCTCGCGGCGCACCTTCGAGCGCGTCACCTCGACGCCGCAGCGCTCGCAGACGATGCCCTTGTAGCGCACGCGCTTGTACTTGCCGCAGTAGCACTCCCAGTCCTTGGTGGGGCCGAAGATGCGCTCGCAGAACAGGCCGTCCTTCTCGGGCTTCAGCGTGCGGTAGTTGATCGTCTCCGGCTTCGTGACCTCGCCCGAGCTCCAGCCGCGGATCTGCTTCGAGGAGGCGAGGCCGATTTCAATCGCGTCAAAATTGTTAATGTCGATCAAGGTGAATCCTCTATCGGGGGGATGGGCCGAAGGCCGTAAGGGGGCCGGAACTCGGGGTTGTGCCGAAGGCCGTAAGGGGCGGAGCCGCTTCGTCGGTCAAGGGGAGTCCTCGCGTCAGTGGCGCGAGGTGCGTCGAGCGCGGGCCGAAAGCCCGTGGCGTGGCGAGGCGCCACCGTGGCGAGATCACGTCTCCGCAGGCGCCTCGGCGTCGATGTCGATCCCGGCGTCGGCATCGATCAGCTCGTCGTCGACGACGTCCGGCGCCGCGAGGGCATCCGCGTCGACGACCGCCTCGACGTCCTCGTCGGCGGCGTCGGCTCCGGCGTCGACCGCGGTCTCGCCTTCGACCTGCGCGACGTCGGGAACTGCGCCTGCGCGCACGCCCGAGAGGTCGATGCCGAGCTCCTCGGCGGCGCGCAGCAGGTCGTCGTCCTCGTCGCCCATCTCGGCGCGGGTGCCCTCCTCGGAGACGACGTTGACGTCGAGCGCCAGCGACTGCATCTCCTTGAGGAGCACCTTGAAGGACTCGGGGATCGACGGCTCGGCGATGTTCTCGCCCTTGACGATCGCCTCGTAGGCCTTCACGCGCCCGACGGTGTCGTCGGACTTGATCGTGAGCATCTCCTGCAGCGTGTAGGCGGCGCCGTAGGCCTCCAGCGCCCAGACCTCCATCTCGCCGAAGCGCTGGCCGCCGAACTGCGCCTTGCCGCCCAGCGGCTGCTGCGTGACCAGCGAGTACGGTCCGGTCGAGCGGGCGTGGATCTTGTCGTCGACGAGGTGCAGCAGCTTGAGGATGTACATGTAGCCGACCGTCACCTGCTCCTCGAACGGCTCGCCGGTGCGGCCGTTGAAGAGCGTGAACTTGCCCGACGCGCGGATGCCCGGGCGGCGCGACTTGTCGATGTCCATCCGGATGCGGCCGGTGTGCTCGTCCTGCCACTTCACGAGCGCGTTGTCGACGTCCTCGACGGACGCGCCGTCGAAGACCGGCGTCGCGGTGTACACCTTCCCCGGGCGCCCGTCGACCGCCGTCTCGCGCGAGAGCGCGTAGGCCTCGGTGCCGTCGTCGTACCAGCCCTCGGCGGCGGCCCACCCGAGGTGGGTCTCGAGGATCTGGCCGACGTTCATGCGGCTCGGCACGCCGAGCGGGTTGAGGATCACGTCGACCGGCGTGCCGTCCTCCATGAACGGCATGTCGGCCTCGTCGACGATCTTCGAGATGACGCCCTTGTTGCCGTGCCGTCCGGCGAGCTTGTCGCCCTCGGAGATCTTGCGCTTCTTGGCGACGAACACGCGCACGAGGTGGTTGACGCCCGGCGGCAGGTCGTCGCCGGCGTCGCGGCTGAAGGTCATGACGTCGATGACGACGCCGCCCTCGCCGTGTGGCACCTTCAGCGACGTGTCGCGGACCTCGCGCGCCTTCTCCTTGAAGATCGCGCGGATCAGCTTCTCCTCGGCGGTCAGCTCGGTCTCGCCCTTCGGCGTGACCTTGCCGACGAGCAGGTCGCCCGAGCCGACCTCGGCGCCGATGCGGACGATCCCGCGGTCGTCGAGGTTGCGCAGCGACTCCTCCGAGCGGTTCGGGATGTCGCGCGTGATCTCCTCGTCGCCGAGCTTGGTCGTGCGGGCGTCGATCTCGTACTCCTCGATGTGGATCGAGGTGAGCTCGTCGTCCTTGACCAGGCGCTCGGAGAGGATGATCGCGTCCTCGAAGTTGTAGCCCTCCCAGGACATGAAGGCGACCTTCAGGTTCTTGCCGAGGGCCATCTCGCCGTGGTCGGTCGCCGAGCCGTCGGCGAGCACGTCGCCGGCGTCCACGACCGCGCCGCTCGTGACGGTCGGCTTCTGGTGGATCAGGGTGCCCTGGTTGGAGCGACGGTACTTGTCGAGGATGTACTCGTCCTTGCCTGCGGGATCCGTTTCCACCTCGATGCGCTCGGCATCGACGTAGCTGACCGTGCCCGCGTTGCGGGCCAGCAGCACGTCGCCGGTGTCGAGCGCCGCGCGGCGCTCCATGCCGGTGCCGATGACGGGAGCGTCGGTGCGCAGCAGCGGCACGGCCTGGCGCTGCATGTTCGAGCCCATCAGCGCGCGGTTGGCGTCGTCGTGCTCGAGGAACGGGATCATCGCCGTCGCCACGGACCAGATCTGCTCGGGCGAGACGTCCATCAGGTCGACCTCGTTCGGCGGGACCGTGACGTACTGGCCGGCGAGCGTCCGGCAGACGGCCTCGTCGCCGAGCAGGCGCCCGTCGTCGTCGACGGGGTGGTTGGCCTGCGCGATCTTCAGCTCCTCTTCCTGCGTGGCGTCGTAGTGGACGACCTCGCCGGTGATGACGCCGTCCTTGACGACCCGGTAGGGCGTCGTGACGAAGCCGTGCTCGGAGACCTCGGCGTAGCTCGACAGCGAGCCGATCAGGCCGATGTTCGGGCCCTCCGGCGTCTCGATCGGGCACATCCGGCCGTAGTGGGTCGGGTGCACGTCGCGCACCTCGATCGGCGCGCGCTCCCGCGTCAGGCCGCCGGCGCCGAGCGCGCTCAGGCGGCGGCGGTGTGTCAGGCCGGCCAGCGAGTTCGTCTGGTCCATGAACTGGCTGAGCTGCGAGGAGCCGAAGAACTCCTTCTGCGCCGCCACGACCGGGCGGATGTTGATGATCGTCTGCGGCGTGATCGTGTCGGCGTCCTCGGTGGTGAGGCGCTCGCGCACGACGCGCTCCATCCGGTAGAGGCCGATGCGGAAGGCCTCCTGGATGAGCTCGCCGACCGTCCGCAGGCGGCGGTTGCCGAAGTGCTCGTACTCGTCGAGATGCTCGCCGACGCCCTCGCGCGGGTATGTCTGCGCCTCGGCAGCGTAGTCCTTGATCTCGACCTCGGGCTCCTCGGGCATGCCGAGCAGCCGCGGCAGGGAGACGAGCTCCTTGACGAGGGCCAGGATGTCGTCGTGCGTCAGCGTGCGGGTCTCGAGGTCGATGTCGAGGCCCAGGCGCGCGTTGAGCTTGTAGCGCCCGACGCGCGTCAGGTCATAGCGCTTGGGGTCGAAGAAGAGCTGGTGCAGCAGCGCACGCGCGTTGTCGACGCTCGGCGGCTCGCCCGGGCGCTGCTTCTTGAAGAGCTCGACGAGCGCGCCCTCCTCGTTCTTCGTCGGCTCGGTGTCGGCCTCGATCGTGTTGCGGATGTAGAGGCTGTTGTCGAAGAGCTCGAGGATCTCCTCGTCGGTCGCGTAGCCCATCGCGCGCAGCAGCACCGTGACCGGCAGCTTGCGCTTGCGGTCGATGCGGACGAAGACCTTGCCCTTCTTGTCGATCTCGAGCTCGAGCCACGAGCCGCGCGCCGGCATGAGGTTGGCGACGAAGACCTGCTTCTCGGCGTCCTTGGGCTCCATCAGGTAGGCGCCCGGGGAGCGGACGAGCTGCGTGACGACGACGCGCTCGGTGCCGTTGATGATGAACGTGCCGCGCTCGGTCATCCACGGGAAGTCGCCCATGAAGACGGACTGCTCGCGGATCTCGCCGGTCTCGCGGTTGACGAACGCGACGGTGACGGTCAGCGGGCGCGCGTAGGTGAGGTCCTTCTCGCGGCACTCCTCGATCGAGGCGACCGGCTCGTCGAAGTGGAACTCGCCGAAGTCGACGGCGAGGTTCCCGGTGTAGTCCTCGATCGGCGAGATGTCCGAGATCGTCTCCCGGAGCCCACCCTTCTCAGGATCGGTCAGCCAGGCAAACGAGCGCCGCTGGATGTCGATCAGGTTGGGGACGTCGTGAACACGGTTCAGGCGCGCGAAGCTGCGGCGCGTCCGGGGGGCGTCAACAGGGGGCAAGGCGGCGACTCCTCAAGGGGTCGGAGAGGACATCATCGGGGGGCGGCGCCGCGGCCATAGGCCCTCGGGCGCGAACTCGCCAGGATAGCACAGGCAAATGCCACCCCCTCGGGGGGCGGTCGACGCTCACGGACCCCGCCTCGAAGTTCGCGCTATGTGGGCGCGAAACCCATTCGGGAGGCGGCTGCGGCTATCGGTCGACCCAGGCAGGGTAGCGCGATCTGTCGCATGAGGCCAGCTGAGCAGCGGCTCGTCCGCAGACCTTCGATCGCTGCACCGCGGCGCCGGCTTCGCGGTGTGAGGCATTAGCCTCGTCGTCATGCAGTTCGACCACGTGGCCCAGCAGGTTCCGGACATCGCCGCCGCACTCGAGTGGTGGTCCGGGGTCGTGCCCGGCGCGCGCGTGCTGCACGCCGACAAGACGTGGGGCCTGCTCGAGGCCGCCGGAGTGAAGCTCGCGTTCGTGATGGCCGCCCAGCACCCGAACCACCTCGCGTTCAAGGTGTCCGGCGAGGAGCTCGACCGGCTGGCGTCGTTGCACGAGGTCGACGTGAGCGGGCACCGGGACGGGAGCCGGTCGTTCTACCTCGAGGGCCCGGGCGGGCAGGGCGTCGAGGTCATCGCGTATCCGGATGTCGTGGACGAGGGCGTGGAGTAGAACCTTCAGCGACTGGTGCGGCGCCGGGGCGCTGAGCGTGGGCAGTGGCTGTGCGGCCGCCGGCGGTCACAGCGCCCGCTTGCGGCGGGCTGAGCGCTGCGTCCGGCGATGAGGGCGTCGAGCGGACGCGCGAGGCCGGCCGCCGCCGCGCCCATGAGCCGCACGTCGCACCTCACGAACGCCGAAGGGCGCCCTCGGGGCGCCCCTCGAACGACAGAACGGCAAGCAAAGCCTGCAACAGCTACTTGATCTCCACCGTCGCGCCGGCCTCCTCGAGCTCCTGCCTGAGCTTCTCGGCCTCGTCGCGGTCGACGCCCTCGCGGACGGCCTTGGGGGCCTCGTCGACGAGCGCCTTGGCCTCCTTGAGGCCGAGGCTCGTGGCCGCGCGGACGACCTTGATGACCTGGATCTTCTTGTCGCCGGCGGCCGTGATGACGACGTCGAACGCCGACTGCTCCTCCTCGGGAGCGGCGCCGTCGCCGCCAGCGCCGGCGGCTGCGGGAGCGGCCACGGCAGCCGCCTGAGCCGAGACGCCGAACTCCTCCTCGAGCGCCTTGATGCGCTCGCTCAGCTCGAGGACCGAGATGCTCTTGAGCTCGTCGATCCACTCCTGGGTGGACTGGGCCATGGGTTACTCCTTCTCTTCGTCAGTGTCAGATCGCGTGTCGTCGGCCGGCGCCGCCTCTGTTTCGGCAGCGGGCAGGGGCTCGGCAGGTGCGGGCGCCTCGTCGGCCTCCGCCTGCGGTGTGGAGTCGGCGGCGGCCTCCGTGTCCGGCTCGTCCGCCGGCGCCCCGACAGGCGCGCCAGCCGCGGCGCCAGGCGCAGCGCCGGCCGGGATCTCACCGGACTCCTTCTTCTCGGCCACCTGGCTGAGCTGGCGCGCCAGTCCGCTGATGAGGTTGGAGAGGCTCGTCACGAGGCCGGTCAGCGGCGACGCGACGACGTTGACGAACTGCGCGTTGAGCACGTCGCGCGAGGGAAGCCGGGCGATCGCGGTCATCTGCTCGGGCACGAGCGCCTCGCCGTTCATCATGCCGCCCTTGAACGGCAGCAGGCCGGTGGCGCGGGCGTAGTCGGCGACCGCCTTGGCAGCCGCGGCCGCGTCACCGCGGACGAACGTCAGCGCCGTCGGCCCCTCGAGCACGGGCTTGAGCACCTGCGCGCCGGCGTCGTCGGCCGCACGGATCGTGAGCGTGTTCTTGACGACGCGCAGCGACGCGTCGGCGTCGCGCAGCTTCATGCGCAGCTCCGCGGCCTGCTCGACGCTGATCCCGCGGTAGTCGACCGCGAAGACCGCTTCTGATTGCGTGATCTGTGCGGCGATCTCCTCGATCACCGCGGCTTTCTGCTCTCGGTTCATCTGCCTCCTCGCCGGGACTTCTGCCTGACGCTGCGCGTCGCGCGCGGCCCGGGGTCTGCGGTGGCCTCAGAGATGGACGCTCACGCGGCTCGTGCCGGAGCGGCCTCCTCGAGGATGTCGCGCGTGCGGGACGGGTCGACCTTCACGCCGGGGCCCATCGTCGACGCGATCGTGATCGTGCGCAGGTAGCGGCCCTTGGCGGCGGACGGCTTGGCGCGGATCAGCTCGTCGATGACGGCGGCGTAGTTCTCCAGCAGCTGGCGCTCGGAGAAGTCCTTCTTGCCGATCGGCAGGTGGACGATCGCGGTGCGGTCGGTGCGGTACTCGATCTTGCCGGCCTTCGCCTCCTGCACCGCCTGCGCGACGTTCATCGTGACGGTGCCGACCTTGGGGTTGGGCATCTTGCCCTGCGGGCCGAGGATCCGGCCGAGGCGGCCGACGACCGGCATCAGGTCCGGCGTCGCGATCGCGACGTCGAAGTCCGCGAAGCCGTCCTGCACGCGCTTGGCGAGATCGTCTGCGCCGACGATGTCGGCCCCCGCCTCCTCGGCCTCGCGCGCCTTGTCGCCCTGCGCGAAGACGGCGATCGTGACCTCCTTGCCGAGCCCGTTGGGCAGCGCCACGGTGCCGCGCAGCTGCTCGTCGGCGTGGCGCACGTTCAGGCCCGTGCGGACGTGGACCTCGACGGTCTCGTTGAACGTCGGGCCGGGCAGCGACTTGACGAGCTGCACGGCCTCGGCGGGGCTGAACTCGCGCTCGCGATCGACCTGCGAGCGGGCCTCGAGATAGGTCTTTCCGCGCCTAGACAACGTCGACCCCCATGCTCCGCGCCGTGCCGGCGATGATCTTCGATGCCTGGTCGAGGTCGTGCGCGTTGAGGTCGGCGAGCTTGCGCTCGGCGATGTCGCGCAGCTGCGCCTGCGTGATCGTGCCGACCTTCACGCGGTGTGGCTCGCCCGACCCCTTGTCGAGGCTGATCGCCTGCTTGATGAGCACGGCGGCCGGCGGCGTCTTCGTGACGAACGTGAACGAGCGATCCTCGTAGACGGTGATGACGACGGGGATCGTGGTTCCGACGTCGCCCTGGGTCTGCGCGTTGAACGCCTTGCAGAACTCCATGATGTTGATGCCGTGCTGGCCGAGGGCGGGACCGACCGGCGGAGCCGGGGTGGCCTGGCCGCCGACGGCCTGCAGCTTGATCTGTGTGAGGACTTTCTTGGCCATGACCGTTACCTAGATCTTCTTGACCTGATCGAATCCGACTTCGACCGGGGTCTCGCGACCGAAGATTGACACAAGCACCTTGAGGCGCGACGCGTCCTCGTTGATCTCCGAGATCTCGCCCGAGAAGTCCGACAGCGGCCCGGAGATGACCTTCACGCTCTCGCCGATCGCGAACGTCGCCTTCTTGCGCTCGCGCACCGCGACCTCGCGATGCAGCAGGCGATCGACCTCGGCCTGCGTGAGCGGGACCGGCTCATTCGATGCGCCGACGAAGCCGGTGACGCCCGGCGTGCCCTTGACGAGGCCCCACGAGTCCTCGTTGAGCTCCATGTTGACGAGCACGTAGCCCGGCATCGTGCGCTTCTCGACCGTGACCTTCTGGTTGTCCTTCATCTCCGACACAGACTCCGTCGGCACGACGACCTGGCGGACGTTGCGCTTCTGGTTGAGCGAGACGACACGGTGCTCGAGGTTCTGCTTGACCTTGTTCTCGTGGCCTGAATAGGTGTTTACGACGTACCAGCGAAACATGCGTGCCTTCGAAGTTCGGAGTTAGAGGATGACATCGACGATCTTCTGCGCTACGACGTCTGCGAGGCCGAGAAAGGCCCCCGCGATGACGACGAAGCCCAGGACGACGGCGGTCGCCTGACCGACCTGGCGCCGGTTGGGCCATTCGACTCGCTGCAGCTCGGCCCAGGAGGCGCGCAAGAAGTTGAGCAGGCGCGAGCCGCGCCTCTGCGGGGGTGCGGCGGCGGTCGGCGCGAGATCGCCTGCGCCGTTGCCGAGGCGCTCGTCCTCGACGGCGCCGGCGTCGAGGTCGTCGTCGAGCGCGACGGAGTCGCCGGGGATCCCGGCCGCTCCCGCGACGATCGCAGCCTCCACCCTGTCGACCTCGCCGGAGACGTGGTCGAGCGACCCCGGGACGTTCTCGCGGTGGAGCTTCTGCTTGCGATCTTTCGCGCGCTGGCGATTACGGGCCATGGGATCCGGGGGGTCGCTACCGGGTCTCCCGGTGGCTCGTGTGCTGCTTGCACCATTTGCAGTACTTGCGCAGCGAGATCCGCTCGGGATTGTTGCGCTTGGACTTGTTCGTCTGGTAGTTGCGCCGCTTGCAGACCTCGCAGGCGAGGGTCGCAGCGATGCGCACGTCTCCGCGGGCCATGCGGTAGCTCCGTGACGGCGAGATGACAGAAAAACGACCTGCGGCTGCAGGTCTGCCGCGCAGGATAGCGCGCGCCTGATCGCCCGTGCGATTCACCGCCGACAGCGGCCGCCCACGATCCTCAGCGCTTGCGCAGCGCGCGGAAGCTGCGCGTAGCGGCGACGATCCGCGACCCCGCGGCGTCCACGCCGACGACCTTCCAGCGGTAGCGGCCGCTGCGGCTGACGCGCTTGCGCAGCTGCGACCGCGTTCCCGCGCGCACGCTGCCGATGCGGCGGCCGTTGAGCAGCACCCGCCAGGTCGCGACGCGGTCGGCTCCGGTCGCTCGCCAGCGGACGGTGGCGGTGCGGCCCGCGCGGATCCGCGCCTTCGCGAGGATCCGCACCGTCGCCCCACCCGTCTGCGTCGATCCCGCCGCGGGCGTCGCCCAGGCTGCGCCCGTCACGACGCGGCGCATCGCGGCGCCGACGTCGAGCCTGCCCGACGCGACCTTCCCGCCGAGCGACGACGGGCGCTGCGCGCTCTGCAGCAGCGCGGCGCGCAGCGCGGGCTGATCCAGCTCGGGGCGGGCGGCGGCGAGCAGCGCAAGCGCGCCCGCGACGAACGGCGCCGCCATCGACGTGCCCGACCGCAGCTCGTAGCGCGACCCGAACGCGGTCGACAGGATCGAGCCGCCGGGAGCGGCGAGGTCGACCGAGTTCAGGCCGTGGTTGGCGATCGACAGCAGTCCGCCGCTGCGTTCGGTCGCGGTGACGCTGAGGACGGCGGGCGCCATCGACGACGCCGGGTAGGACGGCGTGGCGTCGATGTCGCGGGAGTTGTTGCCGGCCGAGCTGACGACCGTCGCGCCGCGCTCGCCGGCGTAGCGCAGGGCGGCTTCGAGGCCGTCGCTCGTCCCGTCGCCGTTGAGCGACACGTTGAGGATCCGGGCGCCGCCGTCGACGGCGTAGCGGATGCCGCGCGCCAGCAGCGACGAGTTGCCGGCGCGGTTTGCGTCGAGCACCTTGACGGCCATGATCCTCGCGCCGGGCGCGATCCCCGCGCCGCCGGTGCCGTTTGCCGCCTGCGCTGCGACGATGCCGGCGACGTGCGTGCCGTGGCCCTCGTCGTCGTCGACGTTGCCGTTGAAGGTCATCGTGTTCGCGCCGTGGACGTCGTCGACGTAGCCGTTGCGGTCGTCGTCGACGCCATTGCCCGCGATCTCGCCCGGATTGCGCCACAGCTTCGAGATCAGGTCGGGGTGGTTGAGTTGCACGCCGCTGTCGAGGACCGCGACGAGAACGCCGTCACCGCGAGACTGCGTCCACGCCTCTTGGGCGCCGGTCGCCGTGGGGTTGCTGAGCGCCCACTGCTCGTCGAACAGCGGGTCGGTTGCGGCATGTGCCGGCGCAGCGGCGCCGGCGAGCGCGAGGACGGCGGCGACTGTGGCGAGCGACTGTGTGCGATGGCGGGACACATGGCGCTAGTCGATGCTCGAAGGCCACACGACGAGGCGCTCACCGCGGATGCGGACGAACGGACGATCCGCCGATCGCTCTGGACTATGTTCTTGCCCATCAGCCGGCGGACCGCCCACGGCGATGGCGCGCGGGCGACGACGCGTTGCTTCAGGCGTTCGCGAGCCAGCCGCGCTGCTGCAGCTCGCCGACGAAGCGCGCGTACTGCTCGTCGAGGTGCGCGCGCAGCGCCTCGCGCGGCTCGATCAGCGCGCGCCTGCGCGACATCCGCGCCGCGGCCTGCGCGACGCGCTCGCGGCGGTCGCCGGCCGCCGCCAGGATCGCCATGCCGAACGCCGAGGCGCTCTGCTCGGGCAGCCGCACGGCGCGCCCGAGCGCGTCGGCGCGCAGCTGACACCACGCGCCGTTGCGCGTCGCGCCGCCGGTCAGGCTGAGCTCGCCGCCGGCCGGCGCGCCGAGCCGGGCCAGCTGCTCGAAGCAGAGGCGCTCGACGAGCGCGAGGCCCTGCAGGAGCGCCGCGGCGTGCTCGCCGTCGTCGGCGGGCGTGCCGAGCATGAACGGCTTCGCGTCGGGAGCGGCGAACGGGAAGCGCTCGCCGGGCGAGACGAGCGGATAGGCGAGCACCGTCGTCTGCTCGTAGGCCTCGGCGCGACGGCCGAGCTCGTCGAGGTCGCGCCCCGGGAACGTCATCGGCAGGACGCCCGCGCCGCTGCTGGACGCGCCGCCGGGCAGCCAACCGCCGTCGGGCGAGCGATGGGAGTAGACGCCGTGCGCGGGTTCGTCGAGGCGCTCGGGTGAGCAGCCCTTCAGCACGAGCGTCGTGCCGAGCACCGAGTTCCAGTCGCCGGGCCGCAGCGCGCCGGCCGCGATCTGCGCGGCGCAGCCGTCGGTCATGCCCGCGAAGACCGGCGTGCCGGGCGGCAGACCGGTGGCGGCGGCGGCCTGCGCGCAGACGTCGCCGAGCCTCGTGGCGGGCGCGACGACGTCCGGCAGGAGGGCGTCGAGCTCCGTCTCCTGGAAGCACCCGCGGCCGGCGTCATAGCCCGTCTTGAGCGCGTGGCTTGCGTCCGAGGGTACGCCGTGGCCGACGAGTTGCCGCGTGACGACGTCGGGCTGGTGGGCGAGACGGGCGCCCGCGGTCGCCGCGGCGGGCTCGTGCTCGACCAGCCAGTGCAGCTTCGGCAGTGCCCACGACGTCGCCAGCGCGAGGCGCCGGGCCTGCTCGGACGCGCGGCCGTCGTCGTACATCAGCGCCTGCGTCAGCGGCTCGCCGTCGCGGTCGACGAGCAGAACCGTCCCCGAGGTCGCGCACGTCGCGACGGCGCGGATGCGGTCGCGCGGGATGTCGCGCAGCGCAGCGCGGCAGGCGTCGGCGGCGGCGTGCCACCAGCTCCCGGGGTCCTGCTCGTGGCGGTCGCCGTCGCGGCGGCTGTACAGCGGCGCCGCGCCGGCCCCGGCGACCGAGCCGTCGGCGCTGACGGCGAGCGCGCGGGCGCTCCCGGTGCCGAGGTCGAGGCCGACGTAGACCGCCTGGCCGTCGCTCATGACCGCTGCGGCTCGCGCGGCTCCGGCGGCGGAGCGAGCCACGGGTAGCGTGCGCTCGTCGCGGCGATGCGCGCCGCGAGCTCCTGCGCGCTGGGTGCGACATCCTCGAAAGACGCGCCGCTGTCGCCGACGTACGGCGCGTAGATCGCCGCGCAGCCAGCGCCGTCGCGCTCTCGGTCGGCGTGGCGCACCAGCATTGCACCATTGTCGCGCGCGGCCTACCGAGCGTCTGGCCGCGCGCGTGACGGGGTAGTCGCCACGCGTGAAGAGCGCGCTGATCGTCGTCGACATGCTCAACGACTACGACCACGAGGACGCCGACGTGCTCGTGGAATCCGTGCGCGAGGTGCTGCCGGCGATGCGGCGCCTCGTCGAGCGCGCGCACGACGAGGGCACGCCGGTCGTCTACGTCAACGACAACTACGGCGACTGGAGCGCCGGGCGCGCCGAGCTCATCGAGCGCGCCGTCGGCGGCCGCGCCGCTGACGTCGTCGAGCCGATCGCGCCCCGCGAGGGCACATGGTTCATCCCCAAGGCGCGCCACTCGATCTTCTACGGGACGCAGCTCGAGTACCTGCTGCGCGAGCAGGAGGTCGAGCGGGTCGTGCTGATCGGCCAGGTCACCGAGCAGTGCATCCTGTACTCCGCGCTCGACGCCTACGTGCGCCACTTCTCCGTCGCGGTGCCGGCCGACGCCGTCGCCGGGATCCATCCCGAGATGGCCAATTGCGCCCTGCGGATGATGCAGCGCAACATGCAGGCCGACGTCGCGTGCGCCGAAGACTGCGAGCTGTGAGCCTCGCCGCCACGAGCACGTATCACCGTCTGACCTTCGCTCTCTTATCGCTGATGGAGAGAGCGCCCATGCAACCACCCGGCGATCCCGCCGACGACGACCTCGTCGGCGCTCTTGCCCGCGTGCTCGCCGAGGCCGATCCGGTGCCGGACGACGTCCGGCTCGCCGCGCGCCGGGCGCTCGAGTCGCGCACGCTCGACGCCGAGCTCGCTGCGGTCGTGCACGACTCGATCATCGGCGACAGCGTTGTCCGCGTCCCCGCAGGCGCGCGAGCGCGAGCAGTGACGTTCGAGGCCCCGGCGCTCACGATCGAGATCGAAACCGAGCCGCAGAGCGCAGCCGCGGGTCACGCCGTCCGCCTCGTCGGCCGCCTGATCCCGCCGCAGCGCGCGGAGATCGCGATCCGCAATGGCGACGCGCTGCTCGTCACGCGCGCTGACGATCGGGGGCGCTTCGGCGCCACCGGACTCAGCCCCGGCCAGCTCAGCCTGCGCTGTCGCCTCAGCGATGGCGCGCTCGTCGAGACCTCCTGGCTGACGATCTGAGGTTGCAGCCGGCGGCGCCACGCCGCCAGGATCGGACGTTCTCTCAGAGGCTTCGGCTCTCGGTCCGGGCAGAACCCGCGGAATCGGGTAACGCCAGCTACGAGGTTCCACCAAGCCGGATCCGCCGGCCCGACACCGAGGTGACCGACATGCCCCAGTTCATGCTTCTGATCTACGGCGATCCCGCGAACGCGCCCGAGCCCGACGAGCAGGAGGAGCAGTACGCCGAGTGGCTGAACTACACGAACTCGCTGATGGCGACGGGCGCGTTGGTCTCAGGCGCCCCCCTGGAGGGCGTCGACGCAGCGACGACGGTGCGCGTGCGGGGCGGCGATACCGAGCTCAGCGATGGTCCGGTCCTGGACTCGCAGGAGATCCTGGGCGGCTACTACCTCGTCGACGTGCCCGACCGCGAGTCCGCAGTGGCGCTGGCGGCGAAGATGCCGAACATCGAATACGGCTCCGTCGAGGTGCGCCCGGTCGTCGTGTTTCCCGGCTGAGAGCGCGCCGCGGCGCGCCGGCGCCGGCCGTTCGCGCGGGCGCCGCGCCGCGCCGCGAGGCGCTCTCGCGAGATCAGGTGGTGCTTCGGCGTGGCGCCGTCGCAGGGCTGCGCGAGCGCCCCCGCCCGCGCCCGGGCGCTCGCGCCCGCGCCCGGGCGCTCGCGCGTAGCTGTAGCGTGCCGCCCGTGCCCGACGCGCTCTTTCGCCTCGCCTGCGCCCCGGCCGTGCTCGACGAGGCGCAACCGGCCTGGGTCGCGACGATCCTCGAGGAGGGCGAGCTGGCGGTGCTTGCCGGTCCAGGCGGCCTCGACGAGATCACCGCGCTCGCGCACGCCCTGGACCTCGTGACGGTGCCGGTTCTGCGCGCCGAGCAGACGCCCGAGCAGCAGGAGGCGACGGTCATCGCCTACGCGGATGGCAAGCCCCTCGTCTGGGTCGCGGCGTCCTTCAGCGACGACGCCGCTCGCTGGGCCGAGCAGCGCGGGCCGATGACGCTGCTGATCGAGGCCGACGGCCCGCTGTCGCAGGACGAGCGCAAGCGCGTGGAGCGCTTTGCGGTGATCCTGGGGCGCCAGGCGGAGTAGCTCCGCGTCGCCGGTCAGCCCTCCCCCAGCAGCCGCTGCACAGAATCCAGCTTGTCGTCCAGGGTCTGCGCCTTGTCGCGGCGCTCGTCGAGCTTGAGCACCGTGTAGACGCGCGGGACGCCGAGCTCGAACGGGACGGCGTGCAGCTCGCCGACGACGGCGAGGATGTCGGCCGTCTCGCCCTCCAGCGACGTGCCCATCGCGTGCATCCGGTAGCGCACCCGGTCCTGGAGCGCGAGCCTGCGCTGTATCTCCGCGACGTAGGCCGACGCCGAAGCCTCGGAGCGCCCGAGGGCGATGACGGTGACGTCGGCGGTGGCCATCGTCGCGGCACGCTTGCAGGTCAGACGCAATGACGCTCTGGTGAACGCCGTCGAAGCTCTGCGTGCCCGTCGATCACGCCGCCCGATCATCGGCGCCGGCATCCGGCGGTTTGAGGCGCAACGTTCCCGGGCGACCCACTAGCCTCAGGGGGGATGGCGACCCAGCCGGTACCCCAGAACGTCGATCCCGCGGCGCTGCTCAACGCGGCGCCCGACGACGAGTTCGCGCTCGTCGAGCTGCGACTGGACTGGCCCTACGACCTCGACGTCTATCCCAAGCACAAGCAGCTGTGGCTGCGCTGCTTCGTCATCACGCAGGACCCGCTCGGCTGGATCGCCGACCGTGGCGACGCCTGGACGGCGGTCACGCTCGAGGACGACGTCCTCGAAGTCGACCTCTACCTGACCGTCGACATCGTGCGCCGCACGATCGAGGAGACCGAGGGGAATCTCGCCGCGGCGATCGGCCGCTATGCGTCGACGGTGATGGCGGCCGCGCTCGAGCGCGAGGAGGAGCTGCTCGAGGGCGACTATCCGAACCGAGCCGCGCGCGGCGAGGTTCCGCGCCTGCTCGAGGATCTCGACGGCGACCACGGCTCCTTCGGCACACCGTCGATCCAGGCCAGGCGCTCGTGGAGCACGATCGGGCTCGGCGCGCTGACGGACCTCGTCCAGCACGCGTTCGGGCACGTCGACCTCGACCGCTCGAACGTGACGCTCGATCCCGTCGAGCCCGCCGACGAGGAGTGCCCCGCCTGCAAGGGCCACGCGTTCGGCTATCCGTCGAGTCTCGAGGACGCAAAGCAGACGATGTGCGAGAAGCACAAGGCCGCGGCGGTGGCGGTCAACACGGCCCGCCTGCTGCGCGCGCGGGAGTCCAATCCCGCCGGCTGGCGCGCGGTCGACAAGGCCGTCATGCGCGTCAACAAGGCCCCCGAGCCGTACTACGCGCCGCAGCCGCCGCGCGTCGTCGGCGAGACGCCCGCGCGCAACGAGCCGTGTCCCTGCGGGAGCGGCAAGAAGTACAAGCGCTGCCACGGCGCCTGACGATGGGTTCGCCCAGGGCGAGGAGCTCGTGACTACCGCGCTGAGGCCCGCCGCGCGTCAGACGAAGACGCGCAGGATCGAGATCAGCAGCAGGATGAAGCAGGCGGCGGCGACGCTTCCGAGAACGCGGATGACCCACAGGTCGAAGACCGAGAACGGCAGCTTGCCGGCCGGCTTCGTCGGGCGCTGAAGCTCGGCCATGACGGTGCGGGCGGCGGGCATCGTGCGCACGCCGATCGGCTCCTCGTGGTCGGTCTCGTCGTGCGGCTTGTTGCCCTGGGCGCGATCCTCGTGCGCGCGCTCGCTCTTGACGTGGCGCTGCAGCGCGCGGTAGGCGAGCAGAACCTCGTCGCGCTGGGAATTGGCCTCGTCGCGCTGGGCCTGCGCGGCCGCGAGCGCCGCCTCGGCGCTCTCGCGCAGCTGTAGCGCCTCGTCGTGCGCGAGCTGCATCCGGGTCCGCGCGCGGACGGCGGCCTCGCGCGCGGCGACGGCCTCGGCCAGCTGCGCGAACGCGCGATCGCGGTCGCGCTCGGCGGCGGCCTGCGCACGGGCGAGCTCGTCGAGCGCCGACGCGAACTCGTCGCCGGCGCGCCGCTCGCGCTGGCCCGCCAGCCGCTCGGCGTCCTCGAGGCGGCGGACCAGCGCGTCGCGCTCACGCGTCACGGCGTCAAGCTCGGCCTCGAGCTCCGCCGGCGCGTCGGACTCGTGACGTGGCGCGGGCGCGGACGCGGCGGCGGGCGCGGGCGCAGGCGCGGCGGCGGCCGCGGGCGTGAGCGCGGTCGCCGGCGAGTCGGACTGGCGACCTGGCGCGGGCGCCGCCACGGTCGCGGCCGCCCGCGGCTCGGGCTCCGGCTCTGGCTTCGGCCGCTTCGGCGCCGGCCGAGCCTCGGGCTCTGGCTTCGGCCGCTTCGGCGCCCGCGGCCTGGTCGGCGTCACCGGCGCCGGCTCGCGTTCAGCGTCGCGCTCGAGGGCGGCCGGCGACGCCCCGTCGAGCGGCACGGTCACCTGCGATCCGACCGTCAGCGCGAGGCCGGCGAGCTCGACGTCGTCGCGATCCCACGGGAAGGCCGCGATCCACGTGCGGTCAAGCGACGGCGCCCACGGCTTGTGCTCCAGGGTGGCGAGGATGCGCCGGTCGTCGGCGAGCAGCGTCGGGCGCACGAAGCGCAGCCCGCGCACGCCGGACCAGTGCCCGGTCACGATCAGCTCGTCGCCTTCCAGATCGAGTCGTTCCAGCTCGAACGAAACGCCCGCACGTTGCGCCATTGGGACGCGCCCTACCCACCGAGGCTGCAGAACAGACGGCGTGCGCGGCTTTCCTCCGACACCCCCCGGTCGCGACGGCGCGACCACGGTCCCGCGTGCGGCCTGCGAAGCCGAACCGAACGTGAGCGTGGGCACACATCTGTACGAAACGCTCGGGCCTTCACCTCTTGATGGGCACGTCGGCCTATTCGGAATTAAGGAAATGTGTGATGTCCGCTTACCCAGTCACCAATCTCATTGCCCGCCGTGCGGCTGCCGCCGCTCGGCCCGTCCACTCGTCCCTGCGCGCCGCCCGCACCCTCGCCAAGGCGGATGAGCGAATCCGGGCCGCCGAGGAACTGGCCTTCCGCTGGCTGATCGCGCACAGCATCGCGATCCTCCGCGTCAGCCTCGGCGCCGTCTTCTTCGGGTTCGGCCTGCTGAAGTTCTTTCCCGGCGTCAGCCCCGCGCAGAATCTCGTCGAGCGCACGACCGAGATCCTCACGTTCGGCCTGATCCCGGGTCCTGTCGCGCTCGTGGGCGTGGCGACGCTGGAATGCGTCATCGGGCTGTGCCTGATCAGCGGTCGCGGCGTGCGCGGCGCCGTCTACCTGCTCTGCATTCAGCTGATCGGCATCCTCTCGCCCGTCGTGCTGCTCGCGGCGCGGCTGTTCGACGGACCCCACGGCGCACCGACGCTCGAGGGCCAGTACGTCCTCAAGGACGTGATCCTCGTCGGCGCGGCGCTCGTGATCGCCTCCACCGTCGGCGGTGCCCGGCTCGCGCGCCACACCGAGCCCGAGCAACCCCGCTAGGCCGACCGGCGGCGCGGCGCGACGGAGTCTCGGGCGCGCCGCTAGCCTCGAACGGGTGCGACGCGCCCTCGCCGTTCTGATCGTCACCGGCACCGCGACCGCAGTGACCGTCGCGGTCGC
>JAUJOT010000010.1 GCA_030447505.1 Solirubrobacteraceae bacterium
CGCTCGAAGCCCTATGCGCTGGTCACCGACCTCGTCATCAACGTGCGCGACCGCGCTGCCCGTGGCGCATGCTGCTCAGCTCGGCTGTGGGACGAACCGGATGTACGGCCGCGGCGCCTCCCAGCCCTCGGGGTAGATCTCCTTGGCCTCATCGTCGGAGACCGCGGCGGTGATGATCACCTTGTCGCCCTGCTGCCACTGCACCGGCGTCGCGACCCTGTGCGTGGCCGTCAGCTGCAGCGAGTCGATGACGCGCAGGACCTCGTCGAAGTTGCGCCCGGTCGTCATCGGATAGACGAGCACGAGCTTGATCTTCTTGTCGGGCCCGATGACGAAGACGTTGCGCACCGTCTGGTTGTCGGCGGGCGTGCGGGCCGCCGCGTCGCCCGTGACGTCGGACGGCAGCATCCCGTAGAGCTTGCTGACCTTGAAGTCGTCGTCGCCGATCACCGGGTAGTTCGGTGCCGTCCCCTGGATCGCCTCGATGTCCTGCGCCCACTTCTCGTGGTTGCCGACCGGGTCGACGGAGAGGCCGATGATCTTCGTGTTGCGCTTGTCGAACTCAGGCTTGATCGACGCCATGTAGCCGAGCTCCGTCGAGCAGACGGGCGTGAAGTCGCGCGGGTGCGAGAACAGCACGCCCCACGAGTCGCCGAGCCAGTCGTGGAACGAGATGCGTCCTTCGGTCGTCTCGGCCTCGAAGTCCGGGGCCGTGTCTCCAATGCTCAGAGCCATGTGCATCCTCCAATGCGCGAAATGGGCAAAAACCCAGAAAGATTCGGGCTATTCAAACTAGCACCTGATGCATGGCGGCCGATCTGCGCCCAGGTGCTGGCGGCGCCAACATGAGCAGCGTGTCGAGATCGACGGCGCAGGCCTCGACGTACTGCAGCACGGCGACGGGCGCGACGGAACGAACGCGCTACGCCGGCAGCCTGAAACCGAGGTGATCCGTCCAGGCCGGATCGATGTCGGTCAGCGTCTGCACGATCCGCGTCTGGTGCTCCTCGTCGTGCAGCTCGTAGTACCGCACATCGTCCTGGACGTCGGCGTGAAGCCCCGTCCGGCTCTCGAACTCGTCGAGGATCCGGTCGGCTTCCGGTGAGCGGTCGAGCTTCTCGAGGATGATCTGTCCAGCCACGCCCGCCGGGTACCCACCACGCCTGGCCGCCGAAACGGGTGCGGGAGCGGGCGCGCGCGGGTACGCGAGGCGGCATGGAGAACCGGTTGCTCGGCATCTACCTCAACGACCAGCTCGCAGCGGGCGTGCTCTGGCGCGAGACCGCACGCCGGGCTCAGCGCAACAACGACGGCAGCGATCTCGGCGACGCGCTCGCGCGCGTGGCGACGGCGATCAGCGAGGACGTCGCGACGCTCGAGGGCATCATGCAGCGTCTCGGCGCGCGCAAGAACCCCGTCAAGACCGCGCTGGCGGTGGCCGCCGAGCGCGCCGGGCGGCTGAAGCCCAACGGCCGGCTGAGGTCCTACTCGCCGCTGAGCCGCTTCCTCGAGCTCGACTTCCTCGTCTACGGGATCGTGGGCAAGAAGGTGCTCTGGCAGACCCTGCGTGACTGCGCGCGCCTCGGCGAGCGCCTGCCGGACGTCGACTTCGACGCGCTGATCGCCCGCGCGCAATGGCAGCGCGACGAGATCGAGCCGTTCCGCCTGGCGGCCGGCACCGCGGCGCTCGGTGACGCTCGGGCTGACGGAGCCGACCTGCGCCGCAGCAGCGGCGGAGTGCGCGCACGGCTCCTCGGAGAGCGAACCTCGCACTGACGACGTCCGCGCGGACGCGCGGTCGTGGACGATCTCGATCTTCCGACAGTTGCTGACGTCCGCCACCGCCGTGTCGACGTCGGCGGGGGCATTCGCCTGCACGTCGCCGAGGCCGGAGCCGGCCCGCCGCTCGTGCTGGTGCACGGCTGGCCCCAGCACTGGTGGTGCTGGCGGCGCGTGATCGCGGCGCTGGCGCAGACACGTCGCGTGCTCGTCCCCGATCTGCGCGGCTTCGGCTGGTCGGACGCGCCGCCCGGCAGCTACTCCAAGTCGACGTTCTCCCGCGACCTGCTCGGCCTGCTCGACGCCGAGGGTCTGGACCGCGTGCAGCTGATCGGTCACGACTGGGGCGCCTACGCCTGCTTTCTGCTCGCGCTCGACCATCGCGAGCGGGTCGACGGCCTCGTCGCGCTCGACATCGCACCGCCCTGGTCGCGGCGCTCGGCGCCGAAGCCGCGACATCTCGCCCTGCCGCTGCTCGCGTCGTACCAGTTGCTCCTCGCGACGCCCTGCCTCGGACCGGCCGCGCTGACCAGCGGGCCTGGCCTCGTGCGCGCGCTGATCCGCTCCGGCAGCGGCCCCGATTCGAGCTGGGCCGACGACGAGCTCGACGTCTACGCGTCGGTCCTCCGGCAGCCGCCGCGCGCGCGGGCGAGCAGCGCCTGCTACCGCACGTTCCTGACGCGTGAACTGCGGGCGACGATGCTGCAGGGAGATCGCTCGCGCGAGCTCGACGTCCCGACCCTGCTCGTGATGGGCGAGGCGAGCCCGCTGCGACGCGTCCTGAACCCGCGGCCGCAGCCCGGGATGCGCGTCGAGGTCATCCCGCGCGCAGGCCACTTCCTGCCCGAGGAGGCACCCGACCAGGTGCTGCGGCTGGCGCAGGACTGGCTCGGCCGCCCGCTGCGCCGGCGCTCGACGTCTGGCGCGCGGTAGCGTCGTGGCGATCAGCATCTCTGTGGCAGTCAGGCTCGCCGACGTCGAGCGCGCCGCGACGCGGCTAGCGGGCGTCGCGCATCGCACCCCGGTGATCCGTTCGCGCACGCTCGATGAGCGGGTCGGCGCGGAGGTGACGCTGAAGGCCGAGGGCCTGCAGCGCAGCGGGTCGTTCAAGTTCCGCGGCGCCTACAACGCCGTCTCGACGCTGACCGGGGCGGCGGCGATCGACGGCGTCTGTGCGGCGTCGTCGGGCAACCACGCCCAGGCGCTCGCGCTCGCCGCGCGGCTGTGCCGCGTCCGCGCGGCGATCCTGATGCCGCACGACGCGCCGGCGAGCAAGCGCGCCGCGACCGAGGCTCACGGCGCCGAGGTGATCGCGTTCGATCGCTACGTCGACGACCGCGAGCAGCTGCAGGCACAGCTCGCCGCCGAGCGCGGGCTGCAGGTCGTCCATCCCTACGACGAGCCGCTCGTGATGGCGGGCGCCGGCACGGCCGCCCTCGAGCTGCTCGAGGACGGCGGCGAGCTCGACGTGCTGCTCGTGCCCGTCGGCGGCGGCGGGCTGATCGCCGGCTGCGCGACGGCGGTCAAGGCGCTCGCGCCCGTGACGCGCGTCGTCGGCGTCGAGCCGCAGGCCAGCGACGACGTCGCGCGCTCGAAGGCAGCCGGGCGCCGGCAGCGCGTCGCCGTCGCCGCGACGATCGCCGACGGCCAGCAGCTGCCGACGCCGGGGCAGCGCACGTGGCCCGTGATCGACGCTCTCGTCGACGACGTCGTGACCGTCTCCGACGAGCAGATCGTCGCGGCGATGGTCTTCCTCTTCGAGCGCCTGAAGGTCGTCGTCGAGCCGAGCGGCGCCAGCGCGCTCGCGGCCCTGCTGGCCGGCGCCGTGCCGCCCGGCCGCCGCGTCGGCGTCGTGCTGTCGGGCGCCAACATCGACGTCGCCCGCTTCGCGGCGCTCGTCACGGGCGCGCGCGGCGGGCGTTCGCCCGGCTGAGGCGGACGGACGGGCGTGCTGCGGCTCGTCGGCGTGGCCGACATTGCTTCCGGAGTTGCGCGGCGGTCGACTCGTCCGCGACGAACCACATCCGACCGCGGCGGATCGTCCACCGAACCCGCGTCGACGCGGGACGGGCTTGACGCAACTCCGAGGTTCAGATCGTGATGAGCGCCGCTTGCGAACAGCGGTACGAGCAGGACGTCTGCCGGGAGCGCTTCGCGCCTTGAACGCGATCTCCCAACTCGCAGATCATCTGCACGTAGTTGCGGAGTATCGGCGGAGGCGCAAGGCTGCGCCAATGAGCGCTACGGATCACACAGGAGCCATGGGAGCCATCCGGTTCGACAAGCAGGACCAGGTAGACAAGATCCAGGCCGGGTTGCTCTCAGGCGAGAGCATCATCGCGGTATACGACGGCAAGGGCGCAGCCACGGGCTTCATCGGCCTGACCAACCGGCGTGTCGTCCTGCAAGACAACAGCTTCGTCGGCAAGCGGGCTGCCCTGACTTCCGTGCCCTACAGCAAGATCAACGCCGTCTCGTTCGTCAGCGACAGGAGCATGCTGGGAAAGTTCTCCTCCAGTAGCTCTATCGCTCTCTCGGTGGGCGGCAGCACATACGAGATCGAGTTTCGCGGCGAGGAGAAGGCGAAGCATGCTCACGACGTGATCCTTGGGCTCATGAGCTGACCGCCTACCTCGGGTGACATACAGGCACAGGCGCGGGACGCACGCTCGTGACGCGGTAGACGCGCGTGACGTGATCAGCATAGGACGCGACGTCAAGTCGTCGAGCTGCCGAGCGAAGCGCCGCACGCTTCGCCTCGCGCGACATCTGACTGATCTGGCCGGGCACGGGCACGAAGCCGATGAAGCGTAGCCCCGGCAACGCCTCGCGCCCCCCAAGAGGTACGCCGCGCCGTCGAGCACGTCGAGATGTCCGACCAGAGCTTCGAGCCCACAGCGGTAGCCGGTCGCGGCAATGATCGCGTCCGGCTCGATCCGCGCGCCATCTGCGAGTTCGACACCCGTCGTGTCGAAGGACTGCACGCCGCGGACGACCTCGATGCGTCGGTCCTTGATCGCCTCGATCACCTCCTTGTCCACGATCGCCGCGCCGACTCCGAGCCGCCGCAGCCGCGCGAACGGCCCCTCGCCGGGTCGGGGAAGCTCGTACTCGCTCAGGTCGCCGAGCACCAGCGGCCGCATTCGCCGGTCAAGCGCGTCACCGATGCGCGGCGGCAGCTTGACCATCGCGGCGCCGAAGAGGTCGCTGGGCAGCCCGCCGATTGAGCGCAGGACGATGCTCGGGGGCGTGCGCACGGCAAGCCGCACCCGGCCTGCGCCGCCTTCGGCGAGGTCGTAGGCGATCTCCATCGCGGAGCTGCCGGCCCCCACCACGAGCACGTCGCTGTCGGGGAAGCGAGCGGCGTTTCGGTAGTCCGCGGCGTGCAGCACCGGGCCCTGGAAGCGGTCGCGTCCCGGCCATGCCGGGAGGAACCGCTGGCGCGCGTATCCGGTCGCCACGATCACGTCGTCGACCAGCACGTCCGCGGCGGACGTTCGCAATCTCCACCCCCGCTCGTCGCGCTCGATCCGCTGCACCCGCGTCCGAATGCGGACCTCGATGCCTTCACGCTCCACGAACCTCTCGAGGTAGGCGACGAACTCGTCGCGCGCGGGGAAGAGGGGCGTCGCTTGCTCATAGGGAGCCGGCAACGCGCGAGGTCAGCCGGCTCGTGTTCAAGCGCAGCCGGTCATACGCGCCACGCCACGTCGAGCCGATCGCATCCCCCTGCTCGAACGCCACGGCCGGGACAGCGACGCGCCGTAGTGCCGCCGAGGCGGCGAGCCCGGCCGGACCAGCTCCGATCACAGCAACCCTCATTCGGCCGCCCCGAGACGGTGTCACGTCGGGCGCTCGGTGCCGTCGTCGAGGACAACGCGGGCGCGGGGGCGGGCGGGGATGCGAACCGTGGCGGTGACGGCGAACATGGCTTCCTCCCAGCTGCTCGGCATGTCGGTCGCCCCATCTGGGACGTGATTCTTCATGGGTGCGTAGGCCCCCGCCATCCCGCAGGTGCGGGATTCGCGTCTGGCCGGCCGATTGGCGTGAGCCCCGACCAGGGCGTGGTACAAAGACGGTGTGAGCGGCAGCGCGCTCGGTATCGGCGCCGTAGCGGCGCACGATGCAATCGTGCGGCTATGCGCCGGCAACCTTCCGCCGCTCGAACTGCTCGAGCAGGTCGCCCGCCGCGTGCGCACGGTAGTGCCCTACGCAGCCGCCGGCTGGCTTCCCACTGACCCCGGCACGCTCCTTCACACGGGCGTGGTCGCCGACGACGTGCCGGGGGAGATCCAGCTGCGGCTGATCGACAACGAGCTGACCGAACCCGACGCGATTCCTGCTGGGGCGTCGCCTGTCTGACGCGCGCCGAGGGCGAGCCGGACTTCAGCGACGCCGAGGTCGACTTCCTTGGCCGGCCTTGGCGAGCACGTCGCGCACGGGCTGCGCAGCGCGCAACTGATCGAAGGAGTCGAGACCCCCACGGCGCTCGCCGAACCTGCGGGAATGGTCGTCCTACGCGACGACGACACGCTCGAGTCGTTCGGCGGCGAGGCGGAGCGCTGGCTGCGCGAACTGCCCGCCGACCATCTCGAGCTTCCGCTGGTCGTCTACGAGGTGGCGCAGCGGGCCCGGATGCGCGCCGACGTAGGCGGCGGCGGCCCACCGGCTACAGCGCGCGTGCGGCTCTCGTCGGGCCGCTGGCTTGTGCTCTACGGCGCGCGTCTGCACGCCACGGAGGCGGATCCCTTGCGGACCGTGGTCGTGCTCGAGCCAGCCCGTCGCGCCGATCTCGCGCCGTTGATCGTCGCGATGTACGAGCTGACGGAGCGTGAGCGCGACGTCACCCAGTTCCTCGTGCGGGGCATGCCGCTCGACGCCATTGCCGACACGCTCTGCATCTCCAAGCACGCTCCGCGACCACATCAAGGCGATCTACGCAAAGCTCGGTGTAACGAGTCGACCAGAGCTGACAGCGATGCTCTTCCACGAGCAGTTCGTCCCCGAGTTCGAAGTCGGACCGGCTCCGCGCGAGTCGGTCCGAGCGCCGCTTCGTTGAGGGCGGCACGTAAGCGCCCGGACGCACGGCTGGAATCACATGCCTCAAACTGCCGCCGGTCGTGCCCGAGGGAAGCGAGCGAGCACCTCTGATGCGTTTCGCGATCACGGCGTCGCGGCGCCCTGGCTGTTTCGCTGTCGCCGCGCGGCGCATGGGCAGTGTGCCGGCCGAAGTTCGCAGCGTCTCTCACCTGCGAGCGCTCAAGACCGTCAGCGACGCGCTCAAGTACAGCGCCGCCGTTGGCGCATCGGCCGGGAAACGGCGGCGGAGTCGTCGTGCAGCTCGCTCCTCTTGAAACCGACTGCCGCGGTCGGTGACGTCCGCCGCCAGGAGCTCCGCTTCTCGCGGTACAGCTGATAGATCGAAAGGCTCGGCACGCTGACCGGGGCGGCCCCATGTCGCAGATAAGTCGCGGCGCGCGCGTCCTCACAGAGGCCCGCGGGGTCCGCGCGACCTTCGCGCCGCGCGTTGGCCGGTCGTCAGTCCGGGGCTGGTCGTCAGTCCGGGCCGTAGGTGACCATGCCGCGGCCCGCACCGCCTCGTCGGATGCGCAGCCACCATCGCGTCCCCGGACGACGCTGGGGCGGCTCGGGCTCGCGGAGCAAGGAGCGCTCGTCCGCGAGGACCCTGCCGTCGGCCGCGATCGCCTTCACGGTCACCGTCCAGGCCTGCTCGTCGGGGCGCAGCTCCACCTCCCAGCAGCGCTCGCTGACGCGCGCGCGGTACACATGGCCTTCGGGGGTGCGAACTTCGACGCCGACGGCGTCGTCGGGGGCCTCGCCCTGCAGGACCCACCGATCCACGACGCGAGCAGGCGGCGGCTCGCTACGGGTGCCGCGAACGCGATTGAGCCGAAACCGCGCGCCCATCGCGGTCAGCAGCGGGTCTTCAGCTCTTTGACGGAATCTGCGCGGCCGACTCCCGGCGGTGGATAGGAGTAGCCGGTGATCTGCCCGCGATACTTGTGGGTGCCGCGTCGACACGCAGTCGCAAACTCGATCTCGAGAAAGCCGGTCCGCGTGGACGAGCTGCGTCTCTCACATCGAAGGTTCTTCCAGTAATGGAAGACAAGCCTTGTTTCATCTGGATGCAGGTGACGACGCTCGTATACGCCGGCCGCGGAGCGCAGGATTGAAACGACCAGACATTGACGTCGCGGCCGGTCCGGAAGATGTTCGAGACGAACGCCGAGCACCGCCATCGCCGCGAGCTTGCGGCCCTCGCCCGAGCAGGCGACTGTGCGAACCTGGTCTCGTTGAGGAGTTGCGCCCTGATCGCGAGCGCACATGCGGCGCCCGCGCCTGCCGGTCCGTGGGAAACGTACCAATGACAACTGGCCGCCACCGCATGCCGCTGTGCCGCGTCCCGAACGGCCGGCTGGCTGCGCCGGCTGCGGACGACGGGCCGAACGCGGCGGTCGCGATGACCGCGATCGCCACGCGTCTCACCTTGCGCCCTCACCCGGTTCGTATGTCGTGACGCTGAGGTCGCCCGATCGCAGCGCCTGCCGGCATGTCTCCGCGGCCGGACTCTCATCAAAGGCGACGTACTCGCGGCAACTGCTTTCGATCGCGCGCCGGTCCTCGGGCGCGCCGACGGGTGACTGCGCGAGTGCAGCGGCTGCGCCAAGACCAAGCAACAAACCTCCCACGACGAAGCAGCGCTTGACCGGCGTCACCATCGCTCTTCACCCTTCGTCGCTTCCGGCTGGTCCGTCCGTAGCATTCCAAGAAGATACCAGTCGCGTGTGATACTACAGGTACGACAGCACGTACATCCGCCACCGCTCGAACGCGCACGTACCATCGACGCCCCGCTCGCGCGCCGTCGCGGGCAGCACCTCGACCGGCGTCGCGCAGTCGAGCGAGCGGTCGGCGTGCATGTCCGCGCGGGCTGGCGCCACGCGACGGCTGCCCGTAGACGCGCTCGACCTCGTCGGTAACGTGCTCCCGGCTCAGCTGACGGGTGCAGCCGCGCTGCCGGGGTGCGCAGGCGCGCAGGGCGCCGTCCTGGAGGGAGCCGAGCGAGCTGCGCGGCGAGCGCATCGACGTCGTGATCGCCAGTGTCTCGCCGGGCGGGTTGGTAGCGCTCGCGGCCGGGGAACTCGCTCACCTCGTCTTCGAGCGCCTGCTGCACAATCAGCCGCGCACCCACGTGCCGCGATCCCTTCCACCGGATCGTCGCACTCGGCGACGTCGCCCAACACCTCATCGAGCTCGCGGCGCTGCCGCTCGCTCGGGACTTACCTCGCGATGCAGGCGCGGCCGCGCCACAGAGCAGCGCCGCGACGTCGACGAGCGCTTGCAGACACCGCCCCAGCGCGCGAGCTCTGCACCGGGCCGCGCGTCCTATCCGCACGCCGGACGGGCCGGCTGGCCGCCCGCGACCAGCAGCTCGCGGCGCTCGAAACGCAGGCCAATCGCGTCCAGCGCACACTCGACTGCGTTCGCACCGGGCTCGGTGGTCTCGCAGGACGCGCTGTTCGTGACGGTCGTGGTCGTGGTCGTGGTCGTGCGGGCGGCGGTCGCTCGGGCGCCGGCGGTCGTCAGTCGTGGGTGCGACAGACGCGTACGTACAGGTCATGAAAGCCCGCGATGCCTCCGAACAGGCCGCCGATCTCCGCGACGCGCACGGTCTCGAGCATGTCGGGATGGCCGGGCTCGACCGGCGGCAGCTTGGCGATCGCGTCGGCGAACGCCTCGTCGAAGCTGAGCGCCTTGGAGAAGCCCGTCGCCTCGTCGGCGCCCTCGGGGCACTCACCGGCGTCGATCATGTCTGCGTACGCCGACAGCTCGTCGCCGCAGGCCTCGATCGTCACCGTGTCGTCGCCGTCGGCATGGAAGACCCTCACCGTGTCCTGGTCCTCGGGGTATTCGACCGACAGCGAGACGCGGTAGGGCACGAGGACGTCCGGAAACGCGCCCGATCGCGGACAGCGCAGGGCCTGGTACCACGGCGGGAAGATCCGCTCGGGGCGCTGCTCGATCTTCGCGTCGTTGCCGGGGTCGGGCAGCTGGCCCTCCGCGACGATCAGGATGCTGCCCTTCGCGCGGAACGCGCGGATCGTGTTTCGTTGTGCGAGCTCGCAAGTGCTGGCCATCGTCGTCTCCGTCGTTGTTCTGTGGAGCCTCACAGATCAGGCGTGACGCTCGAGCGAACGGTGTTCATCGTGATGATGGGCGTGCGAAATTCGCGCGCGGGCAGTTGACACGGGGCCGTCGTCGGTGGGAACGTTGGCCCGTGCGGTCCGGATGACTGGACGCGTCAAGAGAGCCTAGATCGTGTCTGACCAAGGCGGGACGGGGACGATTCTCGGAGGTGGTGGAGCATGCCTCAGCCCAAGAGGCCAGACCTTCAGCCAGACGCCGTCGTGGAGGCCCTGGTGTCCGATCCCGCCCAGGGGCCGCCCGCCACGACGGTGCTCCACGGCTTCCTCGGCAAGAGCCCGACCGAGGGAGTCTGGCGGCTGTACCTCACCGCATCGCTCGACGAGTACGTCGAGATCCCGGAGTCCGAGATCCAGCACTCCGAGACGCTGCCCGACAGCAGCGGCACCACCGTGTGGGTGTCGAGCAGCGTCTCGCTCAAGCACGTCCGCACCCACGCGCAGGACGTCCAGGCGGAGTTCCTCGGCGGAGCGATCACCGACGAGTTGCTCGCCACCGCACGCGGCCCCGTGGCGCCGCCGCAACCGATTCCCACGCCGCCGGTCTCGCTCGCCGGTCCGTGCCTGTCGCAGCAGGTTCGCTGCCAGAGCGCTGTCGACGCGTGCCCGTCGCGCTTCGGTCGCTGCCTGTCACAGCAGGTTCGCTGCCAGAGCGCCGTCGACGCTTGCCCGTCACGCTTCGGCTGCGCGAGCCGGTTGTGCCCGCCCGCGACGCACGAGCTGTGCCAGACGATCGGGATCGCGTGCGTTCCGTCCGTGTTGGTGGCCTGCCCTCAGACCGTCGCCGGGGGCTGCCAGGTCTCCGCGGTCGGCATCTGCCGGACGCCGCCCGTCTCGGCGCCGAACGCCTGCCCGACCGTCGGCGTGTGCCCGTCGATCGCCGGCTGTCCCAGCGAGGGCTTCTGCGGCGACCCGTTCGATCCGGGCCAGTTCGGCGGCGGCCCGATCGGGTAGAGGCAAGCGACGTCGCCGATCGCCGTGTGGTCGCCGGCCGCTGACGCGGCCCGCGACGCGAGCGTCGTCCCCGTCGAGCAGGCGGAGGTGGTCGGCTACCTGCTCGACCGCGGGCTGCTCGGGGCGGTGTCCGTCGTCGACGGCGGCGTCGTCGTGCGCGACGTCTCCAGTCGCAACCGCAACTTCGTCGTCGAGCGGCGCGACGGGCCGGGCTTCGTGCTCAAGCAGGGCATCGGCGCCGACGCCGTCGCGACCGTGGCGCACGAGGCGCGCGTGTACCGCATGCTGAGCGCCCCGTCGGGCGGCATGGCGACGTGGATGGCTGCGTTCCACGGCTACGACGAGGCCCGCGGCGTGCTGGCGCTCGGCCTCGTCGCCGACGGACGTGACCTGCGCACGCACCACCTGCGCGGTCGACGGTTCTCGGCGGGGCTGGCGCAGGCGCTCGGACGGGCGCTCGGTTCGCTGCACCGGTCGACCGAGCGTCCGCAGGCGGTCGTTGAGCCGCGCGCGGCCCCGTGGGTCCTGTCGCTGCACCGCCCGGACCTGTCGGTCTTCCGCGACACGAGCGCCGCCGGCATAGAGCTCATCAAGATCCTCCAGCGGGCCCCCGGCTTCGCCGAGCAGCTCGACGAGCTGCGCGCCGGCTGGCAGGTCCGCGCGCTCGTGCACCACGACGTCAAGTGGGACAACTGCATCGTCTTCGCGCGCGGGCGCCGGCGGCAGACGCGGGGGCTCAAGCTGATCGACTGGGAGGCCGCGGCGTTCGGCGACCCGGGCTGGGACATCGGCGCCGCGCTGAGCCAGTACCTCAGCTTCTGGCTGTTCTCGATCCCGGTGACGGGCGCAACGCCCCCCGCGCGCTTTCCGGCGCTCGCCGAGCACCCGCTCGAGCGCATGCAGCCTGCACTGCGCTCGTGCTGGCGCGCGTATGCGGCGCGCGTCGGCGTGGAGGGTGTCGGTGAGGACGAGGCGCTTCTGCGGACCGTGCGCTACGCGGCGGCGCGGCTCGTGCAGTCGGCGTTCGAGGCCGCGCAGATGCAAGACCAGCTGACGAGCTCGCTTGTGCTGCACCTGCAGCTCGCGCTGAACATGCTCCAGCGCCCGCGCGAGGCGGTCGTGCACCTGCTCGGGCTGCCCGGCGTGCGCCCGAGTGCAAGCGCGGGCGCGGGCCGATGAGCACCCGCTCGCGCTTGCTCGTCGGAGACGCGATCGAGGCGATCGTCCTCCTGTCGCCGACGAGCTTCAGCTGGTTCGGTCGGCCCGTCGGCGTGCTGCCCGCCGAGGTCGCCGAGGCGATGGACCGCGCGAGCGCGCGCGCCTACCTGCTCTACTCGCTGCAACTGCAGCTCTACGAGAACCTCTACTGCCGCGGCTTCGCCTCGCCGGCGGAGGCCGGTGCGGGGCGCGGGCTGGCGCGGCGGCCCGCGGCGTTCGTCGAGGCGCTGGCCGCGTCGAACACCGGTCGCGGCTCGCGCGAGCCGGGCTGGAGCGTCGTCGCGGCCGGCGAAGCGAACGTCGTCGTGGAGCGCGACGGCCTGAAGCTGTGGATCGCGCCCGGCGACGTCGTCGGCGCCGCCGACGGCGACCTCCCACCCGGCGCGCGGGTGCACGTGCGCCTGCCCAGCGAGCTTCGCAAGCTCTCACCCGGGTTCTACATGGCGCTCGGCGACGCCGGCTTCGAGACCGATCCGCCGACTGCCGTCGTACGCCTCTACTGGCATCTCGCGAGCGCGAGCGCACCGCCGCTCATCCACGCGCTGACGTCGCGGCTCAACCGAGCGGGGTTGCCGTTCCGGGTCAAGGTCGTCAACGATCCGGCGCGCTACACGCGCTGCGACGCGGGCGTGCTGTATGTGCATCGCGCTGACTACGACGAGGTCGCAGGCGTCGTGCGCGGCGTCTACGGCGCGCTGGCCGCCGCGCTGCGCCGCGCGACGCCGGCGTTCGCCAAGCCGCTCGCACCCGGTCTCGCCGTCGCGGAGGACCCGGGCACCGGCGATAGCTTCGGCATGCACCGCGCGCGCCTCGTCGCCGAGGGCATCGTCGGCGCCCGCGAGCGCGGGTTCGTCGAACGCGCCGACGTCGTCGACGCCGTCGCCGAGCGTTTCGCCGAGGACGGCTTCGACCTCGACGCGTCGCACCTCAACCCCGGCTCGGTAGATCGCTACGCGCTGTGAGCGGCTACCTCGAGGCGGCGCAGTGGCTGGGCCGGCGGATCTGTCAGCAGGCCTTCTGGCACGAGGGGCGCTGCAACTGGGTCGGGGCGCTGCCCGACGAAGGGCCCTACGGCCAGACGGTGATCAACTACGCGGCGTTCGGACCGGACCTGTACGACGGTACGAGCGGCGTCGCGCTGTTCCTCGCCGAGCTGCACGCCGCGACCGGCGACCGCGAGTGCCGGCGCACGGCGCTCGCAGCGCTTCGCCACGCGCTCGCGCACGCCGACGACGCACAGGAGCGCCGCAGCCCGGGGTTGTACTCGGGCCGGGTTGGCGTGGCGCTCGCCGGGGTGCGCGCGGGACTGCTGCTCGGAGACGACACGACGGTCGACCGCGCTGCGGCGCTGACCGACGACCTGGCCCCGGTCGACGAGTTCGACCTCATGTCCGGCAACGCCGGCGTGGTCCTCGGCTTGCTCGAGCTCGGCCGGCTGCTATCGCGCGACGGGCCGCCGGCGCGGGCGCATGCGTTCGGGCGGCGCCTGCTCGAGGACGCCCAGCGGGGCGGCGAGGGGCTGTCGTGGGCGTCGCCGGGCCAGCGCCAGCGGCGCGATCTGACCGGCCTGTCGCACGGTGCCGCGGGCGCCGGCGTCGCGCTGCTCGAGCTGTGGCGGGTGAGCGGCGCGCGGGAGTATCGAGACGGCGCGGAGGCAGCGTTCGCCTACGAGCGCTCGCTGTACGATGCGGCGGTCGGCAATTGGCCGGACCTCCGGGGGGAGGAGGGGGGTGACCCGTCGTTTGCGACGTTCTGGTGCCACGGCGCGCCGGGGATAGCGCTTGCGCGCCTGCGCGCGCTCGAGTTGCTCGGCGAGGACGTCTGGCGCGAGGAGGCGATGGCGGCACTGGCCACGACGCGCCGCGCCGTGTCGGCCGAGCTCGACTCGGCCGCCGGCAACTTCTCCCTCTGCCATGGGCTGGCCGGCAACGCCGAGATCCTGCTCGAGGGCGCTCGCGTGCTCGGCGAGGAGAAGGCGGGCGCGGACGCGGCGCTCGCGCGCGCGGTCGCCGACGCCGGCGTCGAGCGCCACGTCGAGCACCCGATCCCGTGGCCGTGCGGAACGCTCGAGGGCGAGACGGCGAGCCTGTTCCTCGGGCTGGCGGGGATCGGGATGTTCTACCTTCGCCTGCACGACCCCGGTCGCCAGTCCGTGCTGCTCGTCGTGGGGGAGAGCCGGCAGGCGAGCTCACCCTCCGCCGTGCGGTGACCGCAACGCGCGTGCGATCGCGCACACAGTGCTTGCTGCGGCCGGCTCTACGCCCTAGGTTCACCCTTGTGACCCTGCAGGTCGTCAGCCGCGGACCGCAGAGGCGGGCGACACTCAAGACGCGTCAGAACGTTTCGCGGCTTGGCGGCAACGAGCTTGCTGCGTTCCGATCCGTGATCGCCGCAGTGCTCGACCGGCCCGACAATCGCGGCTATCAGTACTTCGCCGGTTGGCACGGCGTGCCGGACGGCATCTGCCAGCACCACAACAACCTCTTCCTGCCCTGGCATCGCGGCTACCTGTACCACTTCGAGCTGGCGTTGCAGGACGTCGATCCGACCGTCACGTTGCCGTGGTGGAACTGGCTCGAGGAGCGCGGCATCCCGCCGGCCTTCGACGACCCGGAGGTCGACGGCCAGCCGAACGTGCTCGCCTCAGCACCCGTAACGCCGGTCGGCGTTCCCGCCCAGGACTGGTTTCCGACCAAGACCCACCGCGCGCCGTGGGATCCCGATCTTCCCGGGCCGGGACCGCAGGCCCCGCCACTGCGCGAGTTCGATCTCGGAGACCAACGCGTCGACACGTTGAAGTGGCTCATGAGCGCGACGACGCAGAGCGACTTCTCGCAGCGGTGCTGGCGCGTACACGACAACATCCACGTCTGGGTCGGTGGCGAGATGGGCGATGCCAACTGGGCGGCGTTCGATCCGTTGTTCTGGGCGCACCACACGATGGTCGACCGCCTCTGGCGGATGTGGCAATACGAGCACCAGGGCGCCGATCCGGCGCCCGCGATCATCGATCAGCCGATGACGTTCCTCAAGCCGCCGTCATTCACGGTCCGCGAGGTACTCGACGTCACGCAGCTCGGCTACGAGTACTCCGGCCAGACCTCACGCTCGGTGCCAGGACCCACGTGATGCAGCGCTGGACGTCCGATCCACCGCTCGCGCTGCCGATTCCGTTTGCCGACGTCAAGCGCCTGGACCTGGAGTTCGAGGACGTCCGCAGGGACGCGGGCTCGTTCACGGCATTCGTCTTCATGAATGCCGGCCAGGAGCTGCCCGCCGACGCCGGCCGCACGCATCCTCGGTTCGCCGGCTCCTTCTCCGTCTTCGCTCCCGCGCGCTGTTGGGGAACCGACGGGCACTGCGATTGGAAGCGCGAGCCGGTAAGCGTGTTCGATCGCCGCCCGCCGCACCATCTCACGCCGATCAACGTCAGCATGAACGTGACCGACGTCCTGCAGGGCCTCGATGACCCGGACGAGCTGATCGTCACCGTCCACGCGGTTCATGCGACCGACCGCGACGCGACCGAGGGCGTGCTGCGGTTTGCGCGGCTGACCGCGCTCGCCTACGAATGAGCTCGGCGAACGGGCTCGATCAGCTGCCGCGCGTGCAGCCAGCGCGCTATCTGCGGGCCGCGGCGGGCGGGAAGCTTGCGCTCCCAGCGCGCGAGGGCGAGCGCGAGCGACGCGCTGGCCTGCAGCTCGTCGAGCAGTGGCGCAAGCTCGCTTCCGCCCAGGAAAGCGACGGGACGGTCGAGCGCGGGATGGATGAGCGCGCGCCGGCGCTCGATCCGATCGCCGACGACGCAGGGCGTGTCGCGCACGGTAGCTGTCGACGACAGCCCAACGCGCTGCGGGAGGAGATCGGCGAGCGAGGTCAGCGGGCGGTGGGGCGCGCGCGGGAGTGCGGCGGCCGCCGGCGTGCTGCGATCTGACGCCTCGGCGGCGCGCCGGCGCCAGAACTCGCGATCGCCGTGCGCCTCGTGCTCGGCGTAGATGGCGGCTGCGGTTGCGGCGTGACGCTTGACGGAGTGGCGCTGGTGCTCGCTGTAGAAGTCGATCGCGGCGGCGTTGTCGCCGTGCGGCGCCAGGATCGTGTGCACGGCCGCCGCGGCTGCCAGGCCGGTCTGCATCGCCGTCTGCACGCCCGACGACGACAGCGGGTCGATCGCGAAGCACGCCTCCCCGACCTTCACGCTGTCGGTGTCGATCGGCGTGTCGGCGATGTAGCTCGTCGCGTCACAGGCCTGCACGCGGTCTCGACAGCGGGCGCCCACCAGCAGTTCTGCGAACCCCGACGATGCGGCCAGCAGGCTGCAGAACAGGCGCTCGCGGTCACGCTGCTCGCTGGCGAGCGCCTGCGGGTCGACGAACGCGATCGCGCGAAATGCCCCGCCTGGGAGGTGAGCGCCCCACAGCCAGCCGTCGGCAAGCGCCTCGATCCGCGTCTGTGCGCCATCCGCTGGCGGCCCATCGCGCCACAGCGCGTGAAGGGCCAGCGTGCGTGGCGACGTGGGCGTGCGACGGCCGCCGAGCAAACGGCGACGCCCCGTCGCGTCGGCGAGAAAGCGCGCGCGCAGCACGCCGCGTTCAAGTGGTACATCCCATCCGTCGCCGCGGCGAACCGGCCGGCGCGCCGCGGCGGGCGTGAGCACGGTCGCGCCCGCGGCGCGCGCGCCGTCGAGCAGGATCGCGTCGAACCGGCCGCGGTCGACGGTCAGCCCGCTCCGCCGCTCGTCGCCGCTATCCGCCACGCGCACCTGTTGCGGCCCGCCCGTGCGCCAGCGCACCCGCGCCTCGAGCGTCCGCGTGAAGCTCGCGGCCGCCACCTCCTCGACGACCCCGAGCGCGGCGAGCAGCGGCCACGCCCGCGGGCTGAGCGACTCGCCGACGTGGGGACGCGGGAAGCGGTGACGCTCGACGATCACCACGTCGTGCCCGAGGCTCGCCAGCCGCGCGGCCAGCGTCGCGCCGGCGGGGCCGCCGCCGACGACGCAGATCTCGTGCTCGGCGTTCACCGTGTCGCGGCGAAGTAGTCCGGCCTTCGTTCGAGAAGCCGCGCGTACGCGCCGATGCACCAGTGCAGCCAGCCGCGGATGTAGCCGCAGGCCGGCCGGTCGCGGGCGATCACCTCGTGATGGCAGCCGCCGCCGCACATGTAGCGCGCCCAGCACGAGCGGCACGGCTCCTGGCGGTGCACGTGGCGGTCATGCAGCCAGCGCGCCTGGCGCTCGCGGTCGACGCCCGCCGCGAGGTCGCCGAGCGCGCCCTCCTCGTCGCCGACGAAGCGATGGCAGGCCGCCAGCGCGCCGTCGGCGGAGACCCCGAGGTATCCGGCGCCCGCGCCGCAGGGGTATGGCCGGTGCGTGCCACGGTGGATCTCGCGCATCGCGTTGACGGCGTTGGCGAACGGGTAGCGGTCGCCGGCGATGACGCGGCGCTCGAATTCCGTCCCGCAGCGCACCATCTCGTCGAGCATCGCCGCGAGCCCGGCGCCGTCGAGCTCATGCTCCCCGTTGGGCGCGCGCAGCAGCGGCGAGAAGCCGACGCTGTGAAAGCCCAGCCCGACGAAGCCGTCGAGCGTCTGCTTGAGGTCGAGGTTCTGCGGCGTGACCGTCACGCGCGCGGAGACCTGCATCCTGCGCTGGCGCTCGAGCAGCGGGACGACGCGCTCGAGCACGCGATCGAAGGAGCCGCGGCCGCTGCGGTAGGGACGCAGGACGTCGTGGACGGCTCCGAGACCGTCAAGCGACACCGTGACGGCGAAGCCGTGCTGCTCGAAGAAGTCGCCGTCGGCTTCGGTGAGCTGCGTGCCGTTCGTCGTCATCGAGAACGTCACCCGCACCCCGCGATCGTCGGCGACCTGCCGCGCGCGCCGCGTCGCCGCGTAGATCACCGGGCGGTTGAGCAGCGGCTCGCCGCCGAGGAAGGTCAGGTTCACGCGCTCGCCGGCGCGCACGTCTGAGAACAGCAGGTCGACCGAGTCCAGCGCGGTCTGCAGCTCCATCCTCGTCGCCGCGCCGCCGAAGCCTCCGCCCTGCGCGTAGCAGTAGCTGCAGCCGAGGTTGCACTTCTGCGCGACGGCGAGCGACAGCGCGCGGACGGGCGGCTCGCGCGGCGGGGTGTCATCGACGTAGCGCGGCGCGTCGACGCCGATCTCCTCCAGCAGGGCGGCGAGCGCCGCGCTGTCGCCGCTGCGGCGCAGGCGGTCGATCCGCTCGTAGATCTGCGCGTCGACGTCGTAGAGCCGGTTGCCGTTGGGGACGAGCAGGTGCAGCCGCTCGCCGCTGTCGACGAGGTGGGCGTCGGCGCTCAGAGGCGCCGCCCGCTCGATCAGCTCACTCGACATCCTGGCCGCCGACGACGACGCGCAGCAGGCCCTCCCAGTCGCGGAAGAGCGCCTCGTGCGTGTAATCGCGCACGTTGTAGGTCGGAGGGTCAGTCCGCGGCGCCAGCCACCTGCTGCCCACCGCGCCGGCGGCGGTCTGCTCGACGTTGACGTAGTCCGGACGGCTCGCCGCCCAGTAGAAGCAGCCGCACTCCTGGTAGTCGTTCTGCCAGGGCGAGCAGAGGCTCTGCGTCAGCTCCCCCGCTGGCGCGAGCTCCTCGGCGATCGCCGCCGTCGAGGCCTGAGTCGTCTCGCTGGGCACGAACAGCGGCCGCACGCGCAGCTCCACCGTCTCGGACTGGGTCGGGTTCTGCGGGTCGTCGACGAACACGCACGGCACGACATCGCCGGTGTGCCGCGCGACGACGTCGGCAAGCGCGTTCGACCACTCCATCCAGGTCGACCCCCCTGCCTCTCCAGTGGGGCGGCGGACGGCCATTCGGGTCGGAGCGTCGCCGACCCGAATCAGGTAGCGGCCGGCCAAGCGCTCGTGCTCGCCCTCGGCGCTGACGACGAAGCCACTGGACTCGTGCAGCACGATGCCCTCCAGCAGCCGCCGCCACAGATTGCGAAAGTCGAACTCGAGGCCGGGGAAGCAGTTGGAGATTGCCGAGTCGGGCAGCGTGCTCGGCGGGTTGCCGGCGGCACGGTGATGCAGCTGGGCGGTGAGGTTGGTCGGCTCGATGCTCATGGCTCGGGCTCCTCTTCGGTGAACAGCGGCCCCTGAGCGAGCGTACGGATCAGGGCGATCTGGCGGCGCGTGAGCGTCATCAGTCGGCCGTCGGCGCCACGCATCATCGCCGGCATCTTGCGTCGCCCGCGGTCGGTGGAGTCCGCGGCGTCGTCGTGGTCGCGCAGCACGTCGCCGAACCACGGCGCGCTGCCGCTGCGCAGCGCGACGAGCAGGCTCTGGTGCAGGTTCTCGACCGCGATCGCGTCGACGAGCGACGGCGCCATGATCGGGCGCCCGCCGCCCATCCCGTTGACGTTCCAGAACGTCGTGTTCATGAGGCGGACGGTCTCGAACGCGCGGCGCACGATCTCCTCGACGCGCTCGAACGTCGCATCCGCCGGTTCGACCTCGGGCCCGAGCAGCGCCTGCTCGAGCTCGTCGGCGACCGTGCGAATCGGCGCGGCGTCGGGCACGTAGGTCGGCGGCCCGGCTCCGACGCGGCCGAGCGCGCGCAGCGTGCGCCCCCCGACCTCGAGCGTCACCCGCAGCACGCCGTCGCAGCCGTCGTCGAGGTAGCCGGCACTGACGTGGCGGTCGCCGATCGGCCGGCCGGCGTAGATCTGCCACGGGGCGGTGATCCGCGGCTCTCGCCGGTCGTCGCTGTAGCCGTCCCAGCCGCCGCGCTGCGCGTCGTAGACGACGTCGGAGATGTTCGGGTCGGGCGTCTGCTCGTCGGGGAAGGGCTCGCGGTTGGAGCCGTAGACGCGTCCGGCGGCGGGCGTGAAGCGCAGCCGGATCTCGGGGTGGTTCGCGGTCGGCCGGATGTACTGCACGTGGCCGAAGCCGATCGTCTTGCCGGGCAGGAAGTTCTCGCATTCACCGACCAGCGCGCGTCGCGCGTGGTCGGAGAACTCGCCGCTGTCCGCCCGCACCGCGTCGTTGGCATCGCCGGTGCGCCGCACCACCTTGAGGTTGGCGACCTGCACCTGCCAGCGCAGGTCGTCCGCCGACGCGCCCTCCTCCTGCAGCAGCGTCGTCGTGAGCGCCTCGAGCCGGCCGCCGCCGCTCAGCTGCTCGTCGCCGACGAGCGCCCAGACCTCCAGAAACGGCGCGACCGGCCGCAGCGCGCCGTTCTCGCTGAACGACAGCGCGTCGGGCACGAAGGCACGCGTGATCGCGCCGCTGTCGCTGTCGACCTCGAGCGTCTCGGCGGGGCGCAGCGTGCGGTAGCCGAGCGGGTTGGCGGGGTCGACGACGGCGTCGTAGTTGTCCATCGGCGTGGCCGCGCTGCCGAAGCGGGCGATCGCCAGCGGCGGGAGGATGCGCAGCTCGTGGATCATGGCGTCGGCGCCCCGGCGGTCGCGCGCGCCGTTGCGGCGGTCAGCGCGTCGACCTGGTCGCGCTCGATCCGGTCGGCCTGTGCCAGCGCGGCGAGGTAGTCCCGCGCCGCGCCCGCGCCGTCGACTGCGCCGATCCGATCGGCGAGTGTCGCCGACGCGTCGAGCAGGTCTCGATGCAGGCGCCAGCGGTCGTCCTCGTCGTGGGGAAGCATCAGCGTGTGCGGCATCTGAAACGGCGGGCCGGCGCGCGGCCCGTCGGGCTCGGCGTGGTCGAGCGGCAGGGCGACGAGCAGGCCGGCGAGGGAGCGCAGGTTGTACATCTCGGTGAAGGCGCGGTGGATCAGCGACCCGCGCGGTCCGGGCGAGTTGGGGTCGGTGCGGTCCTCGGCGAGCTCGAAGGCGTGAGCGAGGCTGACGAGCAGCTTGCGGTAGCGCACGTTGAACAGGTGCGCCCACAGCCGGGCGGCGGGGTTGGCGATCGGGCTCGTCGTCTCGGTGTCGGCGGGGTCGGCGCCGACGTCGGGTCCGCTCAGGTCGGTGGTGGGATTCGTTGCGACGTCTCGGACGAGCGCCTGGCGCTCGTCGTCGCTCAGCGCCTCGAGCTCCTCGTGGATCGTCAGGAAGCGCTCGAAGTGCGACTCGTCCTCATCCTGCGGCATGCCGAAGCCCTCGCCCTGCTCGCCGACCTGCTCGAGCGCGGCGATCGCCGTCGCGCGCGAGTCGACCGTGACGATCACAAGCTCGGGCACCGCCGGGGCGTCCGGGTCGTCGGCGAGCTGTCGCCCGCGCTCGCCGCGACGATAGCCGCGGCCCCACTCGTCCCAAGACGCCTGAAACGCGCTGCTGGCGGCGTCGAACGTGCTATCGGGGACGAGCGCCGGGTTGCCGACGACGGCGATCAGCTCCTCGTAGAGCCGGCCTACGCGGTTGACCGTGCCGCCGACCTCGATTGCCGCCTGCTGCTTGATCCGCTCGGCCTGCTCGCCCTCCCAGACCTCTGGGCTCTCGGCCACGACGTAGGTCGCGAGCGAGGACAGGCTCAGCGGCCGCAGCCGGAAGCCGGACGCATACAGGACGGTGTCGTGCGGAAAGTCCTCGCGGTTGAACTGCAGTGGGCCGCCGAGCGCGGTGAGCAGGTTCTGCACCGTGACCAGGTGGGCCATCTCCTCCTTGGCGACGCCGAGGATCGCCTCCTGCCAGCGGCGCACCATCGGCCGCCGCGCAGTCGGCGCCGTCGGCGGGTCCAGCGAGTACGCGGCGAACAGGTACTGCACCATCAGGCCGTGCTCGATCTCGGCGGCGAGCCGCAGCAGCGAGATCGCGTAGTCGCGCCCGCTCAGCTCGAGCGGCGGGGTCTCGGGCGCAATCCGCTCGGCCGCGGGCGCGCCGTCCGGCTGCCGGCGGACCGGTACCGGCTCGCCGAGAACCGGCCACAGATGACGTGTGATGCGTGAACGCATCAGCGACTCACCGATCGGCCGCAGACAGCGCGCATCTGGTCATTGCCTGGTGAGGCCCGTCGCGATGTCGATCGTCTCGTCGACCTCGGTGCCGTTGATGCGATCGAAGAACGCCGTCCGCAGCGTCGCATCGAACGTGCCCCCATCGGTTCGCGACACAACAAGCTCTTTCAGCTGCCCGTCGACCGGGCGCTCGTCGCGACTGCATCTCACCTCTGCATTCGTGATGGTGCAGCTCAGCCCCGCCGCGAGCTTCTCGGTCTCGTCGACCTCCACCTGGTTGACGCGGTCGATGTATGCGGTCCGCAGCGAAGCCGTGAAGGACGACGCGTCCTCGGCGGCGATCTTCAGTTCGCGCAGCTGCCCATCGACGGGACGGTCGTCGCGGCTGAACAGCAGCGTCCCGCGTGGCGAGCTCGCGCCGCGCCGCGCGGTCCCGCTGAGAGCGAACGTCTTGTAGGTGACCAGCTGGCCTTCCGGAGGTTCGGCGGTCAAGGCCGCCTGGCGATCGGTGCTGATGATCGCGATCGTCTCGACCGCCGCCTCCGTCGCCTGGCCGAGGTTGACCGGGGGCACCAGCAGCGTCAGCTTGACGAGCGGCTCGTCGGGGATCTCCTGCAGGCCGACGGTCACAAGCTCGCCGAACTCGCTCGTCGAAAGCCGGAGCTCCGCGCCGCCGAAGTCACGATCGTGGTCGGCGCCGCGGAAGCGCAAGTGCCGATCCTCCGGGTCGTCGGCCGGCGTGTACGCGAGCTGCGCATCGTCGCCACGCAGCTCGAAGACGCCGGCTCGGGAAGGCTGCGAAGCCGGCTCCGCGTCGAGCTCGCGGCGCTCGGAGCGGCTCGCGCCGATCACCTCGATCCCCTTCGTGCCGACGATCCCCGCCAGCGGAAGCGAGACCTGATACGGGGCCAATGCCGGCAGGCCGATCGCACCCGGCAGCGTCCCCACCACCTCGATGCCCCAGTACTCGGGCTGGCGCACATACATGAGCGGGGCCAGCGTCACCTCCATGTTGAAGTACGGCTTCGTCCCCGACACCACGAGCACCAGCTGCGGCGGAAAGCTTTCCAGCGTGACGATCTCGACTCGCTCGAAGTCGATCAGCCGCGACGACGCGGGGGCGGGCAGTTCGTTCAGGCGAGCGTAGTCCGGGCGCATCAGCTTCTCGCCTCCCGGATCAAAAGACCTGCCCCGCGAAACACTCGGCGGAGCCGTCCAGGTTCAAACAACGCGGACACCGCATTCCGGCCGCCGCCGCGAGGGTGCCGATTGCGCTGCTTCGAAGCGGTGCTTCTCACGCGAGCGGCGCCTACTGCCCGTTGTTCCCCCATGATGCCTCCGGTGCGTGCTGCACTGTTCGTGTGGCAAGACAGCCTCTCGGCCTGAAGGTCCGCGAGGCAAGGATGGTGCCGCTGGGCGCGAGCGCGTCGTTGCGAGCGCAACGCGCGGTGGCGACGTCTTTTTCCTCGTCTTTCTCCCTGCAGGACATGTCTCGAGGGTGCCGCCGGGAGCGCTGGAAGCGCTCGGACGCTCGCGCCACGCTGCAGCACCGCGGTGATGCGTTCGTCGGCAAAGGTCGTACAGACCAGCGCAGTGATCGGCACGACAGCAGTCTTGCCGCTGGCTCATCCGGACTGTGTGAGACTCCGCACACTCGCCCGCGCCCGCGTTCGGCTCGCGCGGCTCAGCGACAGCGCCGACGGGCATCGGCGCGGCCCGGACTAGGATCCGGCCTCGTGCTCCCCGGCCTCGGCGTCGCCGCGATCCGCCACTACTGCGAGCAGCGTGTCCCACCACACGCACTCGACCAGGTCCGCATCGAAGCGGACGTCGCCGATCGCAGGTCGTGGCCATGACGTTGCGTTTGACCGACGATGAGACCGAGGCGCTGCGGCAGCGAGCGCGGCGGGAGGGTCGCTCGATGCAGGAGGTCGCGCGGGAGGCAGTGCGCGACTACATCGAGCGAACAAGCCGCCGCGATCTGCTTGACCGGGTGCTCGACGAGGATCTCCCGCGCTACGCCGAGGCGCTCAAGCGCCTGGGCGAGTGATCTTCCTCGATCTCGAGTCATTGCTGATCACGCGCTGATCGACGGCAACAAACGACTCGCGCTGGCGGCTGTCGTTGCGTTCTGCGCCATCAACGGCATGCGCCTCACGCTGACAAACGACGAGGCGTACGACCTCGTGATGAGCGTCGCGGGCGGGCAGCTCACCGACATCGCTCAGGTGGCATTGATACTCGAGCGAGGCACAGCCGCTCGCTGAAGGCGCACCTCCGCGGAGGCACGCGCTCCATCGGGGTCCGTCCGCGCGCACCGCGTGAGCTTGCGTGGCGGTTACTACAGGTCGGTCGAATCGATCCGGGCGAGCAGCAGCTCGCGCTCGCGCTCGTTGCGCGTCAGCGATGCCGCGCGCTCGAACTCCACGCGCGCCTCGGCGTCGCGGCCGAGCCGCACGAGCAGCTCGCCGCGCACGCTCGGCAGCAGGTGGTAGGCCTCGAGCGCCGGCTCGGCGGCGAGCGCGTCGACGAGCTCCAGACCGGCGGCCGGGCCGAACGCCATCGCGACGGCAACCGCTCGGTTGAGCTCCACGACCGGCGAGGGCGCGAGCTGGCAGAGCGCGTCGTAGAGCGCCGCGATCCGTACCCAGTCGGTCTCCTCGGCAGTGCGCGCGCGGGCGTGGCAGGCGGCGATCGCAGCCTGCAGGCCGTACGGCCCGAGCGCGCCGCCGAGCGCCTGCGCGCGCTCGAGCGCCGCGAGGCCGCGACCGATCAGCACGCGGTCCCAGCGCGCGCGGTCCTGGTCGAGCAGCAGCACGGGCGCGCCCGCTGCGCCCACGCGTGCGCGCAGGCGCGACGCCTGCAGCTCCATCAGCGAGACGAGCCCGTGGACCTCGGGCTCGGCGGGCGCGAGCTCAGCGAGGATGCGGCCGAGGCGCAGCGCCTCCGCGCACAGAGACGGCCTGGTCCAGTCGTCGCCCGCGGTCGCCGAGTAGCCCTCGTTGAACACGAGGTAGACGACCTCGAGCACCGACTCCAGGCGCGCCGCACGCTCGCGCTCGCCCGGCGCCTCGAACGGGACGCGCGCCTCCGAGAGCGTGCGCTTGGCGCGCACGATCCGCTGCGCGACGGTCGCCTCCGTCGCGAGGAACGCGCGCGCGATCTCCGACGTCGTCAGGCCGCCGAGCAGCCGCAGCGTCAGCGCGACGCGCGCCTCGCGCGACAGGACCGGGTGGCAGGTCATGAAGACCAGGCGCAGCAGGTCGTCTTCGACGCCGTCGTCGAGCACGGCCTCGAGGTCGGGCTCCTGGCCCTCCCGCAGCTCCCGGCCGAGCTGCTCGTGCTTGCGCTCCAGGCGCGCGCTGCGGCGCAGCAGGTCGATCGCGCGGTGCTTGGCCGTGGCCATCAGCCAGGCGCCCGGGTTGTCCGGGACGCCCGACTCGGGCCACTGCTCCAGCGCCGCCACCAGCGCATCCTGCGCGAGGTCCTCGGCCAGCCCGACGTCGCGCACGAGCCGCGTCAGGCCGGCGATCAGCCGCGCCGACTCGATCCGCCAGACCGCCTGGATCGCGGCGTGTGCGCCGGCGCTCATCGGCCTGCGGCTACCGGCCCGCCTCGACCTGTCCGCGCAGGCGCTCCTCGGCCTCGCGCAGCTCCGGCGTCAGGTTCTCGCCGAAGTCGTCGGCCTCGAAGACCTGCCGGATCTCGAGCTCGGAGTCGCTCTCCATCGGGTTCGGGCAGCGCTTGACCCACTCGATCGCCTCGTCCATGTCGCGGACCTCCCACAGCCAGAAGCCGGCGATCAGCTCCTTGGTCTCGGCGAACGGGCCGTCGACGACGCTCCGCTCGGAGCCCTTGAAGCGCACGCGCGCGCCCTTGGAGCTCGGCTGAAGCCCCTCGCCCGCCAGCAGGATGCCGGCCTTCGCCAGCTCCTCGTTGTACCTGCCCATCGCCGCGAGCAGCTCCGTGCTGGGGAGCTGGCCGGCTTCGCTCTCGGGGGTCGCCTTGACGATGACCATGAATCGCATCGGGATGCCTCCTGCGGTTGGAATTGGCTTTCTATCGATGCGTCGAACGAGCCGTCCCGAAATCGACACGACGTTCGATCAGGCCCGCGCGAGCGTGGAGCGAATGCCGTTCGGCCTCGGCCGCACGACCAGGACGGGGCGCTGATCGAGAACTGCTCCTGGCGAGCCTCGCGCTCGGCCCGGCCTCATCGGTCACTGACCGGCCCCGGCTCAGACGCGAATGACCTGCACCAGGCTGAAGGTGCTGAAGTCGGCGTCCTGGGTTACGACGGCGACGTCGTGGCGTAGTGCTGTCGCCGCGATCCATGTGTCATGGCGTCGCGGTTTGCGCCCGGCGCGCAGCTGCTCGTCGGCGAGCCGCGCGAAGCACGAGGCCGTCTCGCCGTCTACCGGCAGCAGCGGGTAGGCGGCCCTGACGCGCGAGAGCGTGGCCAAGCGCAGCGCCCGCGACGACGGGTCGGACGCCCGCAGGACACCGAGCTCGAGTTCGGCGGCCGTGATGACCGACACCGCGATCTCATCGCCCACGGACTGCGCGACCTCACGTGCGGAACGATGTCGGCCACGGGTGTGCGGTTGACCGTGAGCGACAGTCGCTCTCCCGCCTGTACGGCGGCGACCACCTGTGCCGTGTGGTTGCGCAGCTCGCGAACAGAGAAGGAGTCCGTGTGCGTCGGTTGTCGCGGCTTGTGGTGCTCTCCTCAATCCACAGCGCACGAAGAAGCGTTCAGCAGCATCAGCGCGTCGTATCCAACGAAGGCTGCGCCGAGCGGTTTGCCGGCGGTGAGCAGGCGAGCCCAGAAGTCGTCCGCGGCCTCGGCGCGCACGAGCGCGAGGTAGCGTCGCTGGCTCTCGCGCACGATCGCGACGACGTTTGCGTCGCCGGCATCGGCGCCAACCGCGCCAATCGGCAGGCCGCCTGGCAAGCCGGCGGCGGCGAGCAGTCGCGCCGCGCGGGGGCCGATGATGCCGACGAGCGCCAGCGATGTGCCGATGTCGCGGTGCGGTAGGTCGCTGCGGTCACGTCCGCGTCCGATCGGTGGCCCAGACGCGAGCGCGGCGTGGGGCCGACGAGCAGTGTCCGCCGCGCGTGGACGCGCAGGTACCACACGCTGCGCAGCCGTCGGCCGCTGCCTACTGGCAGGGGCGGGTCGCCGAGGCGATCGATCAGGGCACGGTCGAGCAGCTCGCGGTCGCCCCGCAGCTCGAGCACCCCGTAGTCGGAGCGGTCGGAAAGGCCGACGCTCTTCATGCAGGCGGCGATCTCACCGGCAACCGACCTGTAGTGGGAGACGATGGTGCATCCGTCGCGATCCTGCAGCACTCCGCAGGCGCGCAGACACACGTCCGGTACGGATGACACGACAGACGGGCGCAAGGAGCTCTCCATTGCCTGAGCGGGCCGTTCGGCCGGCCGCGATGGACTCGGCGGCCCGCCGCTGCGGGCCGCCGGTGCCCTCTCTGCTCGGCCGAGAGGGATCGCCCCTAGCTGACGCCGAGCTTCTCGGCTGCGCGGCGCGTGCCCTCGACGCGGTTGGCGATCTTCTGGAACGCGATCTCGCGCGCGTAGTCCGGCGAGCCGTGGTTGGGCTTCTCGTCGATCGAGAACGGCGAGAAGCCGCAGTCGTCGGTCGTGCCGAGGCGCTCCTTGGGGATGAAGTCGGCCGCACGCACGATCGCGTCGCAGATCTCCTGCGCGCTCTCGGGACGCGGCGACTGCGTCACGGTGACGCCGATGTAGCACATCTGGTCGTCGCGGCTGTGCTGTCCGATCGACTCGTAGATCGGGTCCTTGTCGCGCTCTGACGCGAGCTGGATCAGGAAGTAGCCGGCGTTGATCTTGAACATCTCCGGCAGGAGGTTGTTGTACGGCACGTCGGCGGAGTGGACCGAGTCGCGGTCGCCGCCCGGGCACGTGTGGATGCCGATGTTGCGGCGCTCCTCGTCGGAGAAGTTCTCCAGCACGCGGTTGTTGAGCTCGATGAAGTGCGGCAGCAGGCCCGCGCCCGTCCACGGGTTGCGCGGATCCTCACGGGTGGCGAGGCGGCCCTCGGTGAAGTCGATCGAGACGTGCGGCGCGCCGGCCTCGAAGCACTTGCGGATGTCCGTCACGCACTCCTGGACGATGTCCTCCTCGAACTCCTCGCGCGAGTAGCCCTCGACCGGGTCCTTGAGCGGGTACAGGAGGGCCAGCATCGAGGGCGCGATGACCGCCTGCTTGAGCGGCTTCGTCGCGTACTGCAGGGACTTCTTGTACGTGTCGGCGGCGTAGTAGTTGTACTTCAGCGGCCCGCCCGTGAGCTTGGGCAGCTGGCGGCCGTGGCCGTCGGCGAAGATCGCGAAGAACTGGCCGCCCGGGCCGAGGTTCGGCGCCAGGCCGGTTCCCGCAAGCGTGTCGGCGATCGGGTACGTCGCGAACGACGACCAGCGCTGCTCGCCATCGGAGTTGATCGGCTGCCCTGTCGCTTCCGAGCGCTCGATCGAGTCCTTGACGGCCTCGTCCTGCAGCTTCTCCAGGTCCTCCTTGGAGATCTTGCCGGCGTCATAGTCCGCATAGGCGGCCTGAAGCTTCGACGGCCGGGGAAGGGACCCGACGGGCTCGGTCGGAATCCCCGTGTCGGTCCTCGGATTGAAATCCGTCATGACGTTCTCCTCCTCGTTGTCTGGCCTCTACCGCGTCACCTGCTGTGCTGGCGCTCCCGCTCGAGCACCGTGATCACCCCGACCGCGTTGTCGCCTTCGACGAAGCCGCCGGCGTTCTGGGCAAGGGCGAGCTGGGGATCGAGGTCGACCTGGCGCTCACCGGCTCTGCCGCGCAACTGCGCGACGAGCTCGACGACCTGCAGCACTCCGGTCGCGCCGACCGGATGCCCGCGCGAGAGCAGGCCGCCGCCGGCGTTGACCGGCAGCGCCCCGCCGAGCATCGTCTTGCCCTCGGCGATCAGCCGGTTGCCCTCGCCCGGCGCCGCCAGCCCGAGATGCTCATAGGCCTCGAGCTCGGCCGAGGCGGTGGCGTCGTGCACCTCGATGACGTCGACGTCCTCCGCGCTCAGCCCGCTCTGCTCGCGCGCGGTCGCGCTCGCGCGCTCGACGACCGATCCCGGAGCGGGCCCTCCGGTCGCGCTCAGCGCGCTTGCGCGCACGCGGATCGGCGCGGCGGCGCCGTTCGGGGCTCCGGTCACGATGAGCGCGGCGGCGCCGTCGCCGATCGGCGAGCACATCGGCAGCGTGAGCGGCTCGGTGATCATCCGGCTCGACAGCACCTCGTCGATCGTCATCTCCTTGCGAAACTGCGCGCCCTCGTTGTGGACGGCGTGCCGGCGGTTCTTCACGACGACGCGCGCGAAGTCGGCCGGGGTCCAGCCGTTTCGCTCGATCCGCGCGAGGGCACGCGCCGCGTAGCTGTCCATGAACACGCTGTGGTCCTCCGGCGCATCGGCGAGCAGATCGACGTCCGCTGCCCCCGCGAGCGCCTGGATCGACCGGCGCTTGTCCGGATGCGACATCTTCTCCGAGCCGACGACCGCGACCGTCTCGTACACGCCCGCGTCGATCGCCATGCAGGCGAGATGCAGCGCAGTCGAGCCGCTTGCGCAGGCGTTCTCGACGTTCACGATCGGGATGCCGCCGTAGGGTGAGTGACGAAGCGCGACCTGCCCGCGCACGCACTCCTGGCCGGTGATCAGCCCAGAGAGCGCGTTCGAGAAGAAGATCGCCTCGATGCGACCGATGTCCGGACCGGCATCGGCGAGCGCGCCGTCGAGGGCCTCGATCGCCATTCCGGCGACAGAGGCATCCGGAAAGCGGCCGCAGCGCGTCGCCGCCGACCCGATGATGTAGGCGGAGGTCAAGCGGCCTCCCTCGCGGTGCCGGCCATGGTGCTGTCTGTATCAGCACGCTGTCGCGATGGCACGCATGACTGCTCCATGGAGAAGGTCATTCACCCCTTCCGGCGCGTTGTCGCGTTCGGAGGCCGCACTTATCGTCGCCGAGGCCGGTCCCTCCGACGTGGATGGGGCGGCAGCCGGACCACAACCGAGAGGTGATGAGCGACGATGACCGAGCAGGCGACGATCGCGATCGCCGCAACACAGACCGAGTCGGAGGCCACCGCAGCCGACCCGCTCGCGCAGCCTGAGCCGGTCGGGGCCCATCTTGTCGGAAGCGTGCCCCTCGGCAGGGTCGACGAGGTCTTGCGCCGTACAGCCGAGGCGCTCGGCGACCGGCTACGGCGACTTCCCGACGGCGAGCCGGGGCCACGATCCGACTGGATCCTGTGGCAGTACCCCGTGTTCAGTGCCCTGCCCCAGTTCGAGGTGGGCCCTCCCGGCGACGGGACGTACCGCACGCTGCCCAAGCTGCGGCTTCGCGACGGCGAGCGCGCGGCGGACATCGTGCTCGGCAACCTCGGCTTTGCCGACGCGGCGCTGTCGTCGTTCGCGATCTTCGCGAAGCTCAAGCGCGACAGGGTGATCCCGGCGCACGTGCGCTTCCAGGTCTCGCTGCCGACGCCGCTGGCGCCGGTGAGCGCGTTCATCGATCCGGAGCACCAGGCGCAGGTCGAGCCGATCTACGAGGCGCAGGTGCTGCGCGAGCTCGACGAGATCTTCGCCGCCGTGCCGCACGACCAGCTGGCGCTGCAATGGGACACGCGGCTGGAGTTCGCGATCCTCGAGGGCGTCAGCCCCGCCTGGTTCGAGGGAACCCGCGCCGGCGTTCTCGAGCGGCTCCTGCGGGTCAGCCGCGGCGTGCCCGCCGATGTCGAGCTGGGCTTCCATCTCTGCTACGGCGACGACTATCACGGGCACTTCACCGTTCCGGACGACACGCGCAAGCTCGTCGAGATGGCGAACGCGCTCGCGACGGCGCTGTACCGGCCGTTGAACTGGATCCACCTGCCCGTTCCGGCCGAGGCCGAGGAGGAGTACTTCGCCCCCCTGCGCGAGCTGCGCCTGCATCCGAAGACGGAGCTGTACCTCGGCGTGCTGCACCTCCAGGACGGCAAGGTCGGCGCGCGCCGCCGGATCACCTGCGCGAGCCGCTACGTGGAGGGCTTCGGCGTCGCCACCGACTGCGGGTGGGGTCGCGGCGGCTCGGCGGCGGTCGACAAGTTGTTCGAGCTGCACCGCGCGACGTGCGAGCGCCACGACGTGCCACGGCCCAAGACGGCGTTCGAATGGCCCGAGGGCTTTGAGCGCATTCCGGACGAGGAATGGACGAGCGCGCCGATCAGCGAGGCCGGCCTCGCATACGACCACGTCGACGAGCACGGCTGGTACGACAATCTGAACCCGAGCGTCACGCAGCTGGCGGCGCATCTGCAGGACGGCGACATCCTCGTCGACTACTCGGGCGGAACGGGGATCCTCCTGGACCGCCTGCGCCTACGGATCTTCGACCGGGCCGTGGGCACGATCGTCGTCGACGCGTCGGCGAAGTTCCTGCGCGTCGCACATGAGAAGTACAAGGACGATCCGCGCTTCGCGGCGCGGCTGCTGCGCTACATCAAGGCGGAGAAGCGCCTGCAGTCCCTCGACGAGGTGCTGGGGCCTGAGCTGCTGGAACGCGGTGTCGACGCGATCGCCGCCGTCAACGCGATCCACCTCTACCCCGATCTCGACGAGGTGGCATCGGCGTGGGTGCGCGCGCTGAAGCCCGGCGGCAAGGTCTTCATCAACTCCGGCAACCTGCGCAACCCGAGCGCGAAGCCGGGCGAGTGGATCCTCGACGAGACCGTGTGGGTGATCAACGACCTTGCCGAGAGCCTCGTGCGGACCGATCCCGAGTATGCGCAGTACCGCGAGGTGCTCGACGACACGAAGCGGCTGGAGGCCCATCACGCACACCGCGACCGCGTGTTCATGCACCCTCGTCCGCTGGAGTACTACACTGACGCCCTCGTGCGCAACGGGCTGACGGTGACGGACGTCAGCCAGGCGACGATCGTGGCCGACGTCGACGAGTGGTTCGAGCTCATGACCGCCTACCACGAGGCGGTGCTCGGCTGGGTCGGCGGGACCAAGCGCATCGACGGCGAGGAGCCGTCGGAGGCGGCGATCGCCGACCGGCTGAAGATCATGCGCCACGCGATCGACACGATCTTCGGCGGCCGCGACACGTTCAAGGCGTGCTGGACATACGTCACCGCGACCAAGGGCGGCTGAGCGGGCGCACCGGGGGCTTGACGGGGCGTGTGGTCCGGCGTACCGTCCCGGCGAGGGCGGAGACAGGGCTGTCTCGTTCTGATCCGGCTCAGCAGTGCAGACCACGCACTCACCGCAATACGGTCGAATCCTCGACAAGCTCGGCGCAGGGACCTGCGTCGTGCTCGACGGCGCGACGGCCACGGAGCTGCCGCACCTCAGCGACGCCGAGCACGCGGTCGACGAGCGGTTGTGGGGGACGCGCGCGCTCGTCGAGGAGGCGTCCGTTGTGCTCGACGTGCACCGCGGCTATGTCGTGGCAGGCTGCGACGTCATCTCGACGAACACCTGGGGCCTGCCGAGCGCGCTGCTGCACGGCATGGCGCCCCGGTGGAACTCGACACAGCCGGTGCATTGGATGGATCTCGCGCGGCGGGGACTGCGCCTTGCACGGCAGGCGGTCTCCGACGGCGGGCGCGACGACAGCTGCGCGGTCGCGTTCTCGATCAACGGCGACGTCGACACTGGCGAGGGCGACAGCACGATACGGCTGCTCGCGCGGCTGTTCGCGAATGAGCCGCCGGATCTCATCCTCCTGGAGACGCTCACCGTCGTGCGGGCGTCGCTCTTCGCCACGGTTCAGTCGCTGTTGGACACCGGGATCCCCGTTTGGCTGTCGTTTCGCCGGTGCCGGCACGGCCTGTGCAGCGTGTACGGCCAGCACTGGGGCGGGCCGGAGGGCGACGCGTTCGGGCGCGTGGCAACACGTTTCGAGCAGATGGGCATCGACGCGCTGATGATCAACTGCATCCCTCCGGACCACGTCGACGGGATGGTGTCCTACCTGCGCGACTTCACGGACCTGCCGCTGGGCGTGTATCCCAACCTCGGCTACTACACCGACGACGGCTGGCGCTTCGAACCGGGCGTCGGCAGCGCCGAGTACGCGGCGATGGCCCAGCGCTGGCGTGCGGAGGGAGCGCAGATCATCGGCGGCTGCTGCGGCGTCGGGCCGGCGCACATCGGTGCGGCGCGCGAGCTGCTCGAGCAGGCGGTCCCCGCGAAGCCGACTCCCGCCGCGGCGTCGTTCTCCCTGCCTGACCTGCTCCTGCCCTGCGAGCCGGCGCCCGCTCCGGCGTGGACCGACCGCCGAGGACGCTCGCTGTATCCGCTGCCGTTTCCGGACCTCGTCACCGACGCCGGGGTGGTGGCGCCCTGCAGCGCAAGCCTGATGGCGTGGCGCCACCTCTACGACCAGGGCATCGGCGCGCATCAGCGGTGCCTGGACGTCGGATGCGGCACGGGGATCCTCGGCATCCAGCTCGCGCTCAACGGCGCGTCGCACGTGCGCGCGATCGACATCGACAAGCGTGCGGTCCGCAACACGGAGACCAACGCGAACCGCAACGGCGTCGGCGAGCGGATGACCGTCGCGCGGATTGACATCTTCCCGTGGGTCCCCGAGGAGCGCTATGAGGTGATCGTTGCATCCGTCGACCAGACGCCGGTTGACCCTGAGCAGCACGTCGCAGGGCACCGTCCAATCGACTACTGGGGACGTACGCCGCTGGACCCCGTGCTGACAAAGCTCGCCGACGCGCTCGCGCCGGAGGGCGTTGCCTACGTCGTGCAGCTGTCGATCCTGTCGCGGCGCCGCACCGTCGAGCTGCTGGCGGCCGCCGGCCTGGAGGTGCGCGTCGCGGAGTACGCCGTCTTCCCGTTCCCGCTCGAGCTTCACGAACACCGGGCGCAGATCGATCGTGTCGAGGAGCTCAGCGACGCCACCCATCCGCGCGCCGGCGATCACCACCTGCTCGTGGCGTACCTCTTGGAGATCCGCTGGCGCCCCGCGGCGACGAGCATGACCGAGAGCCTCGTGACGCTGTGATCTCCAGCGACGACGAGCTGCGGCTCGCGGCCTACAAGCGCGTTCGCGAGGCGGTCGATTCGCTGACGCACCTCGGGCCGGCCAGCGAGATCATCGATCGTTGCGCGGCTGCGGCGGCGGCCGCAGCCGACCTCGACCGCGTCGTGCTCAGCAGGATCGACAACGGGACGCTCGTCGTCGCGTGCGTTCATACGAGCGATCAGCGCCACGGCGCCAGCGGTGGTCGGTTCGCCAGCGCCTCGGTGCGCCTGTCGTACCCTCTGGTCGAATGTGAGCTGCTGCGCCGCCGACAGGCACGCCTCGTAGCGGACATCGACCAGTCGCAGCCGGCGCGCCATGCGTTCCTCGAGACGCTGCGATGGCGCGAGTACATCGCCGCGCCGATCGTCGTCGACGCGACCGCGGTCGGGTTTCTCCACGGTGATCGTGCGCCGGCACGGCGGCCGCTGGCGGCGCTCGACGCAGAGACGCTCGAGCACTTTGCCGCCGGGTTCGCCCTCGTCTTCGAGCGGGCGGTGCTGCGCCGCCGGCTGCGCGATCAGCGCCGCGAGATCCGCCGCATCTCGTCGTGGGCGGAGGCCCGCGCCGGCGAACTGGGCGAGGGGGCGATCGAGCTGTCGACTGATGGCAGCGAGCAGCACGAGCATCGTGCGGCGGCCCCTCAGCTGCTTGCCGACGACGGGTTGGTCACGCACCTGACGACGCGGGAGCTCGACGTCCTGCGCCTGATGGCCGACGGCAAGACGAACGGCGACATCGCCCGCGTCCTGTTCGTCTCCGAGGGCACGGTGAAGTTCCACGTCAAGAACATCCTGCGCAAGATGCAGGCCTCCAACCGCGCGGATGCGAGTGCGCGCTACCTGCGGCTGAAGATGAACGACGGCTCGTCGTTCGCAAGTCCCACCCTTCGGTAGGGCAAGACCACCCCCACGGGAGGTGTGGTCCACAGCGCATCTCACGATCCTGCGGCAATGCCGATCACGGTTGTCGGGTCCATCGCCTTCGACACGGTCGCCACGCCGTTCGACAGGCGCGAGCGCATGCAGCGTGTCGCCGATCTCCAGCAGATGACGCTCTTCGATCACGCCCGGCCGGAGTCGGCCCGGTGACCACCCCGAGCTTCCCCCAGACCACGATCGATCAGGAGCGCCACCCATGACGAACTTCAGTCAGCACGAGTACCTGTTCACATCGGAGTCGGTGACGGAAGGACACCCTGACAAGGTCGCGGACCAGATCTCCGATGGTGTGCTGGATGCGTGCCTGGCCGATGATCCGCTGTCGCGCGTCGCCTGCGAGACGCTCGTGAACACGGGCCTCGTGGTCGTGTCCGGTGAGATCACGACCGAGACGTTCGTCGATATCCAGGAGGTCGCTCGCGAGACGATCCGCGGGATTGGCTACATCGACGCCGAGCTCGGCTTCTCCGCTGATTCCTGTGCGGTGCTGAACGCGATCGACAAGCAGTCGCCGGACATCGCGCAGGGCGTCGACCAGTCCTACGAGACCCAGGACGCCGCCGCGGACGACGAGCTGGACGTCGCGGGCGCGGGCGACCAGGGGATGATGTTCGGCTACGCGACGAATGAGACCCCGGAGCTCATGCCGCTGCCGATCTCGCTTGCGCACCGACTGGCTCAGCAGCTCGCGGCGGTTCGCCACGACGAGACGCTGGGGTACCTGCGCCCGGACGGCAAGACGCAGGTGTCGGTGCGCTACGCCGACGGCGTGCCAGTGGGCATCGAGAAGCTGCTGATCTCCACGCAGCATCACGACAGCGCCACCCGCGACCGGATTCGTGACGACCTGTGGGAGCACGTCGTGCTGCCGGTCCTGCCTGCCGACATGTTCGACGAGAACAGACTGCGCAAGGAGTTTCTCGTCAACCCGACCGGGCGCTTCGTCATCGGCGGGCCGGTCGGTGACTGCGGCCTGACGGGCCGCAAGATCATCGTCGACACGTACGGTGGAATGGCCCGTCACGGTGGTGGCGCGTTCAGCGGCAAGGATCCGTCGAAGGTCGACCGCTCCGCCGCGTACGCCGCGCGCTGGCTTGCGAAGAACCTCGTCGCTGCCGGTGTTGCGGATCGTGTCGAGGTCCAGGTCGCGTACGCGATCGGCGTCGCGCATCCGGTCAGCGTGATGGTCGAGACGTTCGGCACGGAGAAGATCGACCGCGCGCTGATCGCCGCACTCGTCGATGAGCACTTCGACCTGCGTCCGGGCGCGTTCCGGCAGGAGCTCGACCTGCACCGGCCGATCTACCAGAAGACCGCCGCCTACGGCCACTTCGGCCGCGAGGACGAGGACTTCACGTGGGAGCAGACCGGCAAGGCCGACCTCCTGCGCGACGCAGCCGGGCTCGCCGCCGGCGCCGCCGCCGCCGCCTGATCATGGACACCGTCGGAATCGTCGGCGCGGGCCAGATGGGCTCGGGCATCGCGGAGGTCGTCGCGGTCGCGGGCGTGCGCGCAGTCGTGCACGAACCCGAGCCGGGGCCGCTGCACGCCAGCGAGGAGCGCATCACCGCCTCGCTCGCGAAGGCCGTCGATCGCGGCAAGCTCGATCCGCGGGACGCCTCCCGGGCGGCCGAGCGGATCGTCTACACGACGCGGCTCGACGACCTCGCGCAATGCCAGCTCGTCGTCGAGGCGGTCACGGAGGACCGGACGATCAAGTGCGAGGTCTTTCGCACACTGGACGCGCGGCTGCCGCCCGACGTGATCCTCGCGTCGAACACCTCGTCGATTCCGATCACGACGCTGGCGCAGGCGACGTCGCGCCCCGACCGCGTGCTGGGGCTGCACTTCTTCTCGCCGGTCCCGGTGATGGCGCTCGTCGAGATCGTTCCGGGCTACGCCACCTGCCACGGTGTGATCGAGGCCACCGAGGCCTTCGCGCGCCAGCTCGGCAAGCACGCGATCCGCTCCAAGGATCGCGCGGGCTTCATCGTGAACCTGCTCCTGATCCCGTACCTCGTCGGCGCCGTCCATCTCTACGACGCCGGCTACGCGACGCGCGAGAACATCGACGAAGCCATGACGCTCGGCTGCGGCCACCCGATGGGGCCGCTCGCGCTGTGCGACTTCATCGGCCTGGATGTCATCGGTGGCATCTGCGCCTGCCTGTACGAGGAGTACGGGCGCGACGAGTTCGCGGCACCGCCGTTGCTGCGTCGCATGGTCGCCGCCGGTGCGCTGGGCCGCAAGGCCGGCCGCGGCTTCTACGAGTACGCCCCAGCACGACCCGTCGCGCTGGCGAGCCGATGACGACGAGCGCGCCGGATGTCGTCCCGCTCTATGGGCTGACGGACGACCACCTCGCGTTTCGCTCGGTGATCCGGCAGATCGCCGCCGAGCGGGTGGCGCCCCGCGCGGCGGTGATCGACGCCGACGCCGAGTTCCCCGAGGACGTGCGCGGGCTGTTCGCCGACCAAGACCTCTTCGGGCTGCCCTTCGAGGAGGCGTACGGCGGCACGGGGACCGGGCCGCTCATGCTCTGTGTCGCCATCGAGGAGGTCGCCGCGGCGTGTGCCTCGTCCGCCCTGCTGCTCGCCGTCCAGGACCTCGGGTCGCTGCCGATTCGCCTGGCGGGCTCGGAGGAACTCAAGCAGCGGGTGCTGCCGCGGCTGGCGAGCGGCGAGTGGCTGGCGGCGTTCGCCCTCTCCGAGCCCGACGCCGGTTCCGATCCGCGTTCCATGCGCACACGCGCACGGCGCGAAGGCGACGAGTGGGTCATCGACGGCGCGAAGAACTGGATCACGAACGCCGGCGTCGCCCACGCCTATGTGGTGTTTGCGCTTACCGATCCGGACGCTCCAGGCTCGCGCGGCATGTCGGCGTTCTTCGTCGAGGCGGACGAGCCTGGCTTCTCGATCAGCCGTCTGGAGCACAAGATGGGGATGCGCGGCTCGCCCACCGGGCAGCCGGTCTTCGACGGTGTGCGGGTCCCCGCCGCGAACCTGATCGGAGCAGAGGGCGAGGGATTCAAGATCGCGATGCGCACGCTCGACCATTCCCGGCTGGGCATCGCCGCTCAGGCGCTCGGCATCGCCCAGGGCGCGACGGACTACGCCGTCGGCTACGCCCGCGAGCGAATCGCGTTCGGGCAGCCACTCATCGAGCTGCAGGGAATCCAGTTCAAGCTCGCCGATATGGAAACGCGCTGCGCGGCCGCGCGGGAGCTGCTCTACCGGGCCGCCGCGAAGGCCGAGCGCGGCGAGCGCGACCTCGGCAAGTACTCCGCCATGGCGAAGCTGTTCTGCTCGGACGTCGCCATGGAGGTCACCGTCGAGGCTGTGCAGGTGCTCGGCGGCTACGGCTACGTCACCGACTATCCCGTCGAGCGCATGATGCGCGACGCGAAGCTCACGCAGATCTACGAGGGCACGAACGAGATCCAGCGCGTCGTCATCGCCCGGGCGCTGCGCGGATGATGCATCCGGTCACCGCTCCGAGCACGTTCGAGGACTGGCAGGCAGCCTACGGCTTGTCGGCGGAGCGCAGCGAGCCGTTCAAGACGCTCAGCGGCGAGCCGGTGAAGGCCCTGTACACAGAGGCCGACCTGCCGGCCTCGGCCGCGATCGGGCTGCCGGGCGTCTATCCCTTCACCCGCGGCGTGTATCCGTCGATGTACCGCGGGCGCCTGTGGACCGTGCGCCAGTTCGCGGGCTTCGGCACGGCCGAGGAGACCAACGAGCGCTTCCACTACCTGCTCGCTCACGGGCAGCAGGGGTTGTCGACCGCGTTCGACATGCCTTCGCTCATGGGGCACGACTCCGACCATGCGCTGTCGCTCGGGGAGGTCGGCCGCGAGGGCGTGGCGATCGACACGCTTGACGACATGCAGACGTTGTTCGAGGGCATCGACGTCGGCGAGGTCAGCGTGTCGATGACGATCAACGCGCCGGCGGCGATCATGCTCGCCTTCTACGTCGTCGCCGCCGAGCGGCAGGGCATCGCACCAGACCGCCTGAGCGGCACGATCCAGGCAGACATCCTCAAGGAGTACATCGCGCAGAAGGAATGGTGCTTCCCGGTCGACCCGGCGATGCGGCTGCTCGGCGACATGGTCGAGTGGTGCTCGACGGACATGCCGCGCTGGCATCCCGTCTCGATCTCGGGCTACCACATCCGCGAGGCGGGGGCGACGGCGGCGCAGGAGCTCGCGTTCACGCTGAAGGACGGCCTGACGTACGTCGAGGAGGCGATCGAGCGCGGGCTGGACGTCGACGACTTCGCGCCGCGGCTGAGCTTCTTCTTCAACGCGCAGATCGACTTCTTCGAGGAGATCGCCAAGTACCGCGCCGCCCGCCGGATCTGGGCGCGTGAACTGCGCGAGACCTTCGGCGCGTGCAACCCGAAGTCGTGGCTCATGCGCTTCCATACGCAGACGGCGGGCGTGTCGCTGACTGCTCAGCAGCCATTGAACAACATCACCCGTACCGCCATCGAGGCACTCGCGGGCGTGCTCGGTGGGACGCAGTCGCTGCACACGAACTCCTATGACGAGGCACTCGCGCTGCCGACCGAGGAGGCCGTCCAGATCGCGATGCGCACGCAACAGGTCATCGCGCACGAGACCGGCGTCACGAACACGATCGATCCGCTCGGTGGCTCATACTTCGTCGAGGCGCTGACCGACCGTCTTGAGGAGCTCGCGTACGACTACTTCCGCAGAATCGACGAGCTCGGCGGCATGGTCGAGGCGGTCAAGCAGAACTTCCCGCAGCGCGAGATCGCGGATGCCAGCTACGAGTTGCAGACCGAGATCGACGCGGGAGAGCGCGTCGTCGTCGGGGTCAACCGCTTCCAGAGTCACGGCGACGCGGACATCCAGACGCTGCGCATCGACCCGGCCCTGGAACGCAAGCAGCTCGACCGCCTCCAGGGCGTGCGCGCCCGACGCGACGCCGTCGCCGTCGAGGCCGCGCTCGCCGACCTGCGCGCCGCTGCGGCACATCCACGCACGAACCTCATGCCGGCGCTGCTTCAGTGTGCGCGCGCCCACGCCAGCGAGGGCGAGATCATCGTGGCGCTGCAGGACATCTGGGGTCGATACCTCGAGACGCCCGTCTACTGAGATGGAGAGCGCCGGCGTTCGAAAGCTCCGCGTCGTCGTCGCCAAGCCCGGCCTCGACGGGCATGACCGAGGAGCGAAGATCATCGCGCGCGCGCTGCGCGACGCCGGCATGGAGGTCATCTACACGGGACTGCACCAGACTCCGGAACAGATCGTCGAGACCGTGATCCAGGAGGATGCCGACGCCGTCGGCCTGTCGATCCTGTCCGGTGCGCATATGACGCTCGTTCCGCGGATCGTGGACCTCCTGCGAGAGCAGGGCGTCGACGACGTCCTCGTGACGGTCGGCGGGACGATTCCCGGCCACGACATCCCCGAGCTCAAACGGGTCGGCGTCGCCGCGGTCTTCACGCCGGGCGCGCCCCTGTGCGACATCATCGACTTCCTGCTTGAGAACGTCGGCGAGCGAACGCCGGCGTGAGAGGGTCGAGCGCCCGCCGGTCCCGCCGGACGGAAGCCGGACGTGCTCCCTGACTGGCTGCTTGCGCTACTGGACGTCGCCGCGATCGCCGCGGTCGCATGGATCGGCGGGGCTATCATGGAGCGGCTGCGCCAGCCGCGCATCGCAGGCGAGATGGTGGCCGTGTTCGCGGCTGGATCGCTGCTCGGCGGTCAGATCGCCGGCGTCGTGCCGGGCCAGCAGGCCGAGGGCAGGATCGGCGACATATTCCCCGAGACGGCGCTGGCGCTGGTGACCATCGTGGGTGGGCTCGGCCTCGTCCTGTACATGCTGCTCGTCGGCATCACGATCGATCCCGCGCCGATGCGCGAGCGCCCCCGCGCGCTCGCGCTGCTCACCGGCGCCACGATCAGCGCCATGCTGGCGCTGGCGCTCATCGCCGGGCTGCTGCTGGGCGATGCCGGTGGCTGGAAGCCGCCCGGCGTGAGTCAAAGCGCCTTTGTCCTCGCGCTTGCGGCGGCGCTCTTCGCCAATGGCCTGCCGATCGTCGCCCGGATCCTCGAGGAGCGCGCGATCGCGCATAGCGACGTTGGCTCCATCGTGCTCCTGGCGGCCGCGGCGACGACCGCGCTGGCGCTGCTCGCGGCGGCCGTCGCGATCGGCGGCGGCAACGCACCCGCGGGCGGGCGCGTAGCAGTGCGTCTAGGTGTCGGGCTCGTCGTGCTCGTGACCGTCCTGGCGGTTGTCCGCGCACGCTGGTTCTCGGTGCGACCCGCGGTCGCCGTCTTCGCGGTCGTAGCGCTGGCGATCGCATCGGCGCTCGCCGGCGACCAACTGCTCTCCAGTCTGCTGGTCGGGCCGCTCGTCGTCGGCTTCGCCGTCAGTAAGGGCGGGGTCACCGCGCGGGCCGTCGAGCGCCGGCTGGGAGTTGTCGTACGCCGTGTCGGCCTACCCGTCTTTCTCGGGCTCGCTGCGCTGCACACCGATCTGCGCGAGCTGGATTCCGAGGGGCTCGCACCCGTCGTGGCGATGATCGTCGCGGTGATCGCGCTCAAGCTCGCCGCCGCATATCTCGCTGCGCGGACCGCCGGATTTGAGCCCACAGACGCGCGTGCGATCGGCGCTCTCATGCAGTGCGGCGGCGTCATGACGATCGCGATCTCGCTTGAGAGCCTCCATGCCCACGTCATCGATACGCGCATGCACGTCACCCTCACGCTCGTCGGTCTTGCAACCACGATCGCCGCCGGGCCTCTCCTTCCGCAGGCATGGCGCCGACATCGGTCCGACGGTGCGCCGGCGTTCCGGTAGACGTTCGTCTGCGGACGCTCCGGGGCGGGCCGGTCTGCATCGGGGGCACTGAGCGCGCCGCCCCCGCGGCGGGACGGGCTTTGCAGGGTGGCACGCAAGCGTGCGGGAGAGGAGCAGAAGATGTGCATGCGGGTCCACGTGTGGCAAGCCTCGCCGACGTTCCTCGAGATGGACGAACTCGTCGCGTTGATCGACGCCGGTGGCGACCAGGACAGCCATCGCGCACGTCTCGCGCGCCCGCCTCGGCGGCAAGGGAACGACCGCGGCGAAGGTCGCCGCGCTGCTCGCCGAGGAGACGAGCACCACGAGATCGCGGACGAGCTCGGCCGGGCGAAGTCGACGATCGGTTGGCACATCAAGCGCCTCGTGTCGAAGGGACGCGGGACTACATCGGCCGCCGCGCGATCGTCGCGACGCTCGGCGGCGCGGGACGTGACGCGCTTCAGGTCCTCATCGATGAGGCTGGGACGGCAAACGATGGATCGTCGAGACGGACATCGCCAGCTGATTTGAGGCGATCCCGCACGACGGGTTGATGACGGCAGTCGAGGAACGGATCGTCGACCGCCACGTTCTGAAGCTCCTGCGCGCGCTGCTGCGCGCCGGGGTGGTGCAGGACGCGGCGATCAAGCGCAGCGTGACCGGAACGCCGTAGGGCGGCGTGATCGGTAGCGCAGCCGCTTGGGCTCGGCCTTGGCGAGCTCGCCGTCGAGCAGCAGCGCCTGGGTCCAGACGATCAGGTCGTGCGCGAGCATGACGATCTCCGAGCCACACGTCGTTGAGCGCGAACGCCTTGAGAACGGGAACTTCGCCAGGCCGGTGTCCTTGTCGTCGCGGATGCGGTCCTCGATGTGCGCGTGCTGGCGGTGACGGCACTCGATGATCGCGATCTGCTCGTCGGGCTGGTCGGTGAGGATCGCTTGGAACCGCTAGCCGTCGTGGTCGGTGAACGACAGCTGCGCGCCGGGGTGCGGGCGCTCGCGGCCGACGATCAGCCTCGTCCGTTGTGGCCAGGAGGATAGATCGACGCTGTCGGTGATCTCGGCGACCTCGCCGTTCTCGCGCTCGCTGCCGTCCGGCGCAAGCACCGAAACCCAAGCACCCGCGGGGATCTCGAGGATCGCCGCGCGGACTGTCTCGGTCAGCTCATAGCCGACCGAGAACCGGATGCTCGCCTCGCGGCAGTAGTCGACCAGGCCGTGCGTTGCGCCGGCGGAGTCCGCGCGCACGAGGATCTCGATCTGCTCGACGTACTCGGCGGGGGTCTGCTCAGCGCGCGGTCAAGCACCGTGATGTGGTCGGCGGCGGTGTTCGCGCCCGCGTTGCCCGGCCCCAGGATGCCGCCGAGCGCCTCCCGGGTCTCGTCGGCGTAGGCCTGCAGCGGGTGAAAGCCGTAGCCGCCCTTGATCGATGCGTCGAACGAGCCGTCCCGAAATCGACACTGACCGGCCCCGCGTCAGACGCGGATGACCTGCACCGGGCTGAAGGTGCTGAAGTCGGCCGTCCTGGGTCACGACGGCGACGTCGTGGCGTAGTGCTGTCGCCGCGATCCATGTGTCATGGCGTCGCGGTTTGCGCCCGGCGCGCAGCTGCTCGTCGGCGAGCCGCGCGAAGCACGAGGCCGTCTCGCCGTCTACCGGCAGCAGCGGGTAGGCGGCCCTGACGCGCGAGAGCGTGGCCAAGCGCAGCGCCCGCGACGACGGGTCGGACGCCCGCAGGACACCGAGCTCGAGTTCGGCGGCCGTGATGACCGACACCGCGATCTCATCGGGAAGATCGCCGAGCGGCCGGTCGGCCTCGCGGGCGATGAAGACCGAGCTGTCCGCGATCGCCCGGGTCATGCCTCGTCGACGAGATCTCGGCGAACCGTCGCCAGGTCCTCGAGCAGCCCGGCGTCCGAGCCGGCCTCAGCGACGATCTCACGCAGGATCGCCGACGCGACCCACGGACTGCGCGACCTCACGTGCGGAACGATGTCGGCCACGGGTGTGCGGTTGACCGTGAGCGACAGTCGCTCTCCCGCCTGTACGGCGGCGACCACCTGTGCCGTGTGGTTGCGCAGCTCGCGAACAGAGACCTCTCGAGCCACGGGACGAGCGTAGCAATCCATGCTACGAGTTGCTACAGGCCGTCGCGGTCCCGCATCTTGTATCCCCGTGCGGTCCGGGGCGAGGGGTACGTTGCGGCTCGTGTTGGATGTGATCGCAGAGCTGAGCGACGTCGAGTTGGCCGAGGTCGAGGCGGCCGTGGGACGGCCGTCCTTCAAGCGCGGGCGCGGCTACGCGCGCAACAGGGTGGTCGCGATCAGCTGGGACCCGGACGCCGACACGCTGACGGGATCGGTGGTCGGCCAAGGTGCGCTGTACGACACGGCCGCGTTCTTTGCCGCCGATCCTGACGGCGCGCTGGCGTTCGACGACGGCGAATGCACCTGTCCGGTGGGATACAACTGCAAGCACGTCGCTGCGATCGTGATCGCCGCCATCGACGTCGGGGGCGGCCGGGCGGTACGCGACCGGCGCCCGGTGCGCAACGTTGCGACCGCGGCCCAGCCGCCGTCGTGGGAGAAGCCGCTGCGCGCGCTGATCGACGCGCGGGCGCCGCAGACGGCTGGCAATCCGCTCGCGATCGAGCTGGCGTTGCATGTCGACGGCTTCCCGGGCCGCGGCGCACCACGGCTGATGGCACGCCTGATGCGGCCTGGCGCGCGCGGCGGCTGGGTCAACGGCTCGCTGACGTGGTCGGGGCTGGATTCGTGGCACGTCCAGAGCGGCGACTATCGCGCCGATCACCTGGCGCTGACCCGCGAGCTGTACGCCGCCCACCGCGCGCGGGAGGGACGGGTCGCCTACCCCTACCACTACGGTGGCGAGAGGACGCTCGATCTCAGCGGCTGCGACAGCCCGCAGCTGTGGTCGCTGCTCGACGAGGGGTCCCGGCTCGGGCTGAAGCTCGTCCACGCGCATCCGGGGCTCGGCGAGGTGCCCTGCCATCAGCAGGGCGAGCTGGTCATCGACGTCACGCGCCAGGGCGACCAGGGGTCGCTCGTGACGGCCGTGCTCCGCGTCGACGGCGACGGCGGGGACCGGGACGGGGACGGGCTCGAGCCGCTGCTGTTCCTCGGTGCCAGCGGACACGGCGTCGTGTGCGCCGAACGCGCGGAGGTCAGCGCCGGTCACGCCTTCGAGAGCCGGCGGCTGCGGCTGGTGCGCCTCGCAAGGCCGGCGGCACCGCAGCTGCAGCGGATGGTCCTCGACGGCGAGCGGCTGGAGATCCCGCCTGGCGAGCTCGATCGCTTCGCCGACGAGCTCTGCCCTGCGCTGCGCAACGTCGCCACGGTCGCGTCCTCGGACGGCTCGTTCGTCCCGCCCGAGGTCTCTGCGCCGACGCTCGCGCTGCGCGCGAGCTACGGGGCCGACCATGTCGTCGAGGCCGAGTGGGGGTGGGATTACCAGGTCGGCGCGACGACGCGGCGCGTCGCGCTCGCCACCAACGGCGCCGGCCCGGGCTTTCGCGATCTCGCCGCCGAGCGCGCGATCCTGGCCGACGCCGTGCTCACCGGGACGGACCTCGAACGTTTCGGCCTGCTCGACCACGCCGGACACCCCGCTGATGCTCCGGCCGTCGCGCTCACCGGCCTCGACAGCATGCGGTTCACGACGGAGGGGCTGCCGCGGCTGCAGCAGCTGACGGGCGTCGCGGTCGAGATCGAGGGACGGCCCGCGGACTACCGCGATGTCGGTGACTCGCTCACGATTGGCGTGTCCACCGCCGACATCGATGGCGAGCGCGACTGGTTCGACCTCGGCGTGACGATCAGCGTCGACGGTCGCGAGCTGCCGTTCGCCGAGGTGTTCGTGGCGCTCGCGAGCGGTGATTCTCACGTGCTGCTCGCGGACGGCGCTCACTTCTCGCTGCTCGCACCCCGCCTGCAGTCCTTGCGACAGCTGATCGAGGAGGCAAGGGAGCTGACGGAGTCGCCGTCGGCGCCGCTGCGGATCAGCCGCTACCAGGCCGGGCTGTGGGCCGAGTTCGCCGCGCTCGGCGTCGTGACCGAGCAGGCGCAGGCGTGGCAGCGGCAGGTCGGCGCGCTGCTCGAGCTCGACGTGCTCGACGAGCGCGATCCGCCGCCGACGCTGGCGGCGCGGCTGCGCCCCTATCAGCGCGAGGGGTTCGGCTGGCTGGCGTCGTTGTGGGAGCTCGAGCTCGGCGGGATCCTGGCCGACGACATGGGGCTCGGCAAGACGCTGCAGGCGCTCGCCCTGATCTGCCACGCCCGCGAACGCGACCCGGGCAGCGGTCCGTTCCTGGTCGTCGCTCCGACCAGCGTCGTGTCCAACTGGGTGGCGGAGGCGGCGCGCTTCGCCCCCGGGCTCACGGTTGACGCGGTCACCGACACGCTGGCGCGCTCCGGCCGCACGATCGAGGAGGTCGCCGCCGCCGACGTCGTCGTCACGACGTACACGCTGTTCCGGCTGGAAGCCGATGCCTACCGCACGGTGGCCTGGGCCGGCCTGCTGCTCGACGAGGCGCAGTACGTCAAGAATCACCAGGGCAAGACGTATCGCTGCGTTCGTGAGCTGGCCGCGCCGTTCAAGCTGGCGATCACCGGCACCCCGATGGAGAACAACCTGATGGAGCTGTGGTCGTTGCTGTCGATCACGGCCCCCGGGCTGTTCCCTGATCCGAAGCGGTTCGCCGACCAGTACGCGCGACCGATCGAGCGCCGCGGCGATGCCGACCAGCTCTCACGGCTACGGCGCAGGATCAAGCCGCTCGTCAAGCGCCGCACGAAGGAGCTCGTGGCCGCCGACCTCCCGGCGAAGCAGCAGCAGGCCCTCGCGGTGGACCTGCATCCGCGGCACCGCAAGCTCTACGACAGGCACCTGCAGCGTGAGCGCCAGAAGATCCTCGGGCTGATCGACGACTTCGACCGCAATCGCTTCACGATCCTGCGCTCGATCACGCTGCTGCGTCAGCTCAGCCTGCACCCGGGCCTCGTCGAGGCCCAACACGGGGCGGTGCCGTGCGCCAAGCTCGCGGCGCTCGTCGAGCAGCTTGGCGACGTCGTCGGCGGCGGCCACCGGGCGCTCGTGTTCAGCCAGTTCACGGGCTTCTTGGCGAAGGTCCGCGAGCGCCTGGACGACGAGGGCATCGCGTACTGCTACCTCGACGGTCGCACGCGCCGGCGCGATCGCGTGCTCGCGCGGTTCAAAGAGGGCGCGGATCCGGTGTTCCTGATCAGCCTCAAGGCCGGCGGGTTCGGCCTCAACCTCACCGAAGCCGACTACTGCTTCCTGCTCGACCCGTGGTGGAACCCCGCCAGCGAGGCCCAGGCGGTCGACCGCACCCACCGCATCGGCCAGACCCGCGCGGTGATGGTCTACCGGATGATCGCGCGTGACACGATCGAGGAGAAGGTCGTCGCCCTCGCGCGCCGCAAGGCCGCGTTGTTCAGCGGGGTGATGGACGAGGGCGACCTGTTCGCGGGCAGCCTGACCGCGGAGGACATCCGCGGGCTGCTCGGCTGAGCGGCTGGAACTGGCGGCTACAGCGGCAGCAGTCCACGTGTGCGCGGCATCGATCCTCGGCGATCCGGGCGGTGTCAGGGAGCGCGCGCCGGGCCTGCTCGCCTGGGGTCATCTGACGCGGAGCTTCTCCTGCACCCGCCGGCGCCCTCAGCGTTTCACAGCAAGATCACATCCTGCTCCCAAGCGGTTCACACAACACCGCTCTTTGGTGGGCAGATTGGGACGCGACGAAGGACGAGACGACCTGATCAGGGAGCCACGATGAACGCTCAAGCGAGCAGCCGGGTCGACCTGCACTGCCACTCCAGCGCGTCGGCGGTGTCCAAGCTCGGGGTGCAGCGGGCCCTGGGCCTGCCGGAGTGCGCGACGGCGCCGCAGGAGGTCTACGAACTCGCCAAGCGCCGCGGGATGGACTTCGTGACGATCACCGACCACGACACGATCGATGGGGTGCTCGAGCTCGCCGAGCGTTACGACGACGCGTTCGTCTCCGAGGAGCTGACGGCATGGTTCCGCGGCGAGCCGCAGGCCGTGCACATCCTCGTCTGGGGGATCACCCCCGACGATCACGAGCGTCTGCAGGCGCTCGCCGGCGACGTGGAGGCCGTCGCCGAAGAGCTTTGCGGGCGCGGGATCGTGTGCGCGCTCGCGCATCCGTTCTACGCGGTAGAGGCACCGCTGCTGCCGCGCCACCGCCGCCGCCTGGCGCAGCTGTTCCCGATCTGGGAGACGCGCAACGGCTCCCGTGCGCGGGAGCTCAACTCGCCGGCGGAGGTCTACATCGAGACGCACGGCGGCACCGGTGTCGGCGGCTCGGACGACCACGCGGGCGTGGACGTCGGGCGCACGTTCACGCAGACGCCGCGGTCGGCGACCTGGCGCGAGTTCCTCGACCACGTCGTCAGCGGCGCGGCCACGCCGCGCGGGCAGCACGGCAGCGCGGCGAAGTGGACGCACGCCGCGATGGCGCTCGCCACCAGGGCGCTGGGGCGAGGCGAGGGCGACGGGCCCGCGCCGGACCCGGCGGCGATCTTCACGATGGTGCAGCGTCTCATGAAGGAGGTCGATACGCGCTCCAGCCACACCGGCTCCGGACTGCGCGCCGACGACGCGCGCGCCCTGCTGCGCGCCTGGCTGGCCGCCGTCGAGCTGGACCTCTGCGAGACCGAGCTGATCGCGCTGCTGCAGGACGACGACTTCTCCCACGCCGACCTGTACCGCCGCGCGCGACGCATCCACGAGCGCAAGCTCGCGCGCGCGGTCGGCCAGATCGCCGCGACCGCCACCGCGCCCGACGGCGCCGATCTCGCCAAGGCAGGTGCCACGCTGTTCGAGGCCTGCTTGGCGGCGATCCCGTACGCGCCGGCGGCGGCGTTCCTCGGCCGCGAGAAGGCCAAGCTTGCGCGCCGCGAGGGCGAGCCGCTGCGCGTCGCGCTCGTCGCCGACGCCGTCGGCGGGATGCACGGCGTCACGCACGCGCTCGACGAGCTGCGCGACCGCGCCGTGCCCGGCTTCGAGGTCGAGGTCGTCGGCACCGACCACAACGTCGACCGGCGGCTCAGCGCCGTCGCCGAGATCGACATCCCGTTCTACACCGGGCTGAAGGTCGGCGTGCCGAGCCTGCCGGCCATCGTCGACGCCCTCGCCGAGGGCCGCTACGACCTCGTCCACCTCTGCTCACCCGGCCCCAGCGGCGCGGCCGCGTCCGTCATCGCCCGCGCGATGGGCCTGCCGGTGCTGGGCAGCTACCACACCGAGCTCGCCGCGTACGCCGGGCTGCGCTCGCAGGACCCGGCGCTCGAACTCGCGGCCCGGATCGCGATCGGCGCCTTCTACGGCCAGTGCCGCCGTGTCCTGTCGCCCAGCACGGCGTCCGACGCGGTGCTGCGCCAGATGGGCATCGCCGACGAGCGCATCGGCCGCTGGGACCGCGGCGTGGACATCGATCGCTTCTCTCCCAGGCACCGCGACCCGCATCTGCTGCCCGGCGAGGTCACCGTCCTCTACGCCGGCCGGCTGACACGCGAGAAGGGCGCCGACCTGCTCGCAGACGCCTTCCTGCGGGCACGTGCGCGCGATCCGCGCCTGCACCTCGCGCTCGCCGGCGGCGGGCCGGAGGAGGACATGCTCCGAATGCGCCTCGGCGAGCACGCGACCTTCCTCGGCTGGCTGGAGGGCGACGCCCTCGCCGCGGCGTACGCCAGCGCCGACATCTTCCTCTTCGCCAGCCGCACGGACACGTTCGGCCAGGTCCTGCTCGAGGCGCAAGCGAGCGGCCTGCCGGTCGTGGCCGTCGGCGAAGGCGGGCCGACGAGCATCATCACCGATGAGGTCACCGGCCGCCTGTGCCCGGCAGACGCGGGCGCCCTCGCCGACGCGGTGGTCCAGCTCGCGGCTCAGCCCTCCGAGCGCGAGCGGCTCGCCGCGAACGCGCTGCACGCCGTCGCGCAGCGCACCTGGGAGCGCTCGCTGGAACGACTCGCAGACGGCTACCGGCGCGCGCTGGAGCAGAGCGCCGCCCGAGGCGTCAGCCATGCCGCGTGAGACGTCGGTGCTCGAGGCGCGGCGCCGGCTGCTCGATACCCGGCGACCACGGAGCGGTGCGGCGGCGGCTCGCCGAAGAGCACCTGCTCGACAAACGGCGTTACGCCGCGCCGTTCGGGATCCCGTCGGTGAGCATGCAAGAGCCCTCGTTCAATCCACGCTGGGACCGCTTCCGCTGCTGGCGCGGGCCCTCATGGATCAACACGGCTTGGCTGCTCGTCCCACCGCTACGCGCGCTCGGCTACGAGCATCACGCCGACCGCGTCGCGTTGTCGCTGGCAAGCGCAGCGACCCGCGACGGGCTGCGCGAGCACTACGACGCAATCACCGGCCGCGGCATGGGCGCGCGCCGATTCGGCTGCTCGGCGCTGCTGCCCGAGCTGCTGGCGGCTTGTAGCCACAGGTTCCCGTGCTCTCTGGATTCGCGCTGCACGCCCTGATCGACTTCCGCGTATCGGGATGTTCACGAACTTCCACGGTCGACGGCCGATGATAGATCCACCACGAGCCGCACAGGAGATCGCGATGCGCGTCCGTCCGACCCGCTCCCTGACCATCATCGCCGCCGCCGCCGTGGTGGCGCTGCTTCCGGGATCCGCCGCGGCCGGCGGTCCGCCTCACGACGAGGTCCGCTTCGCGACGTTCAACGCGTCGCTCAACCGCAGCGCGGAAGGACGGCTCGTCGCCGACCTGCAGCGTCCCGGCAACGCCCAGGCCGACGCCGTGGCCGAGATCATCCAGCGCACCCGGCCCGACGTCCTGCTCATCAACGAGTTCGACTTCGACGCAGACGGCGAGGCGGCGCGCCTGTTCCAGGACAACTACCTGTCGCGCGCGCACGCAGACGCCGCCCCGATCGTGTACCCGTACCGCTACGTCGCCCCCTCCAACACCGGCGTCCCGTCGGGGTTGGACCTCGACAACGACGGTCGCGTGGGCGGGCCGAACGACGCCTTCGGCTTCGGCTTCTATCCCGGGCAGTTCGGGATGGCCGTCTACTCGCGCCACCCGATCCAGCCCGACGCGATACGCACCTTCCAGCGCTTCCTCTGGAAGGACATGCCGGGGGCGCTGCTGCCCGACGACCCCTCGACCGCCGCGCCCGCCGACTGGTACTCGCGGGAGGAGCTCGACGCGGTGCGCCTGTCGTCCAAGAGCCACTGGGACGTGCCGATCGAGGTCGGCGGCAGAACGATCCACTTCCTCGTCAGCCACCCGACGCCGCCGGTCTTCGACGGAGCGGAGGATCGCAACGGCAGGCGCAACCACGACGAGATCCGCTTCTGGTCGGACTACATCACGCCCAACCGCTCCGGCTACATCTACGACGACCAGGGCCGGCGCGGCGGCCTGCGACCCTCGGAGCGGTTCGTGATCGCCGGCGACCAGAACGCCGATCCGCTCGACGGCGACAGCGTGCCCGGCGCGATCCAGCAGCTCCTCGAGCATCCCCGCGTCGACAGCAGGCTGACTCCGGCGAGCGCCGGAGCCGCCGAGCAGTCCGCCGCTCAGGGCGGGGCGAACCGCACGCATCGCAGCGACCCGCGGTTCGACACCGCAGACTTCGCCGACAGCCAGCCCGGCAACCTGCGCGTCGACTACGTGCTGGCGCGCAAGGGGATGAAGATCCTCGACGCCGGCGTCTTCTGGCCGCCGTCGAGCGATCCGCTCTTCCGGCTGGTGGGGACGTTCCCGTTTCCGAGCTCCGACCACCGGCTGACCTGGATCGACGTGCGTCGTCCGGGCGGCCGCCGCTGAGCTCCCAGCGGTCCCGGTCGCCGGGCCACACGGCGGCTACGGCTGCCATGACCGCCCGCATCGCACGATGATCACGCGCGCGTCACCGGCCCGTTACATCCGACCGACTCGTCGTTGCTGGCATCTCGGACAAGTTCGCTGCCGTCTGAGAGAGGACATCCCCCTGACCAGATCCGTCCTGACCGTGCTCCTGGCCGGCGCCGCGGGCGCCCTCGTTGCCGCCCCGGCGGTCGCCGCTCCGACCGCCGAGCCGACGCTCGAGGCGCGGGCGGTCCTGCCGGCCGACGCGTCGGCGCCGGCGCCCTTCGCCGGCGTTCCGAACGCCGACCCGGATCCGCAACCCGGCGCCCGCCAGCCGGTTGGGGGGTTCTCGGCGCTGGTCGACGCGCGCGGGAAGGACACGTTCTGGGCGATGCCCGACAACGGCTTCGGCTCGAAGGCCAACTCGCGCTCGTTCCTGCTGCGCGTCTACCGCGTTCGCGCCGACTTCGAGACGGCGTGCGGCGGCGACGGCGACGTCGAGATCCTCGACTGGATCACGCTGCGCGACCCCGACCGCAGGATCCCGTTCGCGATCGTCAACGAGGGCACCCCGGAGCGGCTGCTGACCGGCGGCGACTTCGACATCGAGTCGATGCGCGTCGACAAGCGCGGCGACCTGTGGTTCGGCGAGGAGTTCGGGCCGTTCCTGCTGCACACCGACGCCACCGGGCGCGTGCTCGAGGCGCCGATCCCGCTGCCGGGCGTCCGCTCGCCCGACTCGCCGCCGCCGGGCGAGGCCAACCTCGGGCGTTCGAACGGCTTCGAGGGCATGGCGATCTCGAAGGACGGCAAGACGCTCTACCCGGTCCTCGAAGGCGCCGTCGCCGGCGACGACCCGCGCGTGCGGCGCGTCTACGAGTTCGACATCGCCGCCCGGCGCTACCGCGATGGTTGGCGCGAGTACCGCGTCGCCGACCCGGCGTTCCTCGTCTCCGATTTCACCGCGCTCGACCAGCACCGCTTCGTCGCCCTCGAGCGCGACAACTTCGAGGGGGCCGCGGCGCGCCACAAGCAGGCCTTCGTCGTCGACCTGCGCGACAGCGGCCCGGACGGGGCGCTCGCCAAGCGGCCGGTGGTCGACCTGCTCGATCTGCGCGACCCGGCGCGGATCTCGCTGCCGGCCCGGCCCGGCGACATCGGGCTGGGCGACGCGTTCTCGATGCCCTACGTGACGATCGAGAGCGTGCTGCCGCTGCGCGGCCAGCGGCTGGCGATCGTCAACGACACGAACTTCGGGTCGCGCGGGCGCAATCCGCAGCTGCCCGACTACAGCGAGTTCGTCGTCGTGCGCGTCCCGGCGCTGCGCGGCGGGCGAGGAGCAGCGTGATGCGGCGACTGAGCACCCTCACCGCGGTCCTGGCGACCGCGATCGCGCTGTCGGCCGGCAGCGCAGCGGCCGGCAACGGCCGGCCGATCAATGCGGGCTCGAAGAACCCGCTGACGCTGGCCGTCATCGGCGACACGCCCTATGGCGACGCGCAGGTCGCCGCGTTCCCCGACCTCGTCGCCGACGTCAACCGCGATCCCAAGGTCGACGTGGTGCTGCATCTCGGCGACATCAAGAGTGGCAGCAGCACCTGCACCGACGAGCGCTTCCAGCAGATGCGGGCGCTGTACGACACGTTCAAGGACCCTTTCGTCTACACGCCCGGTGACAACGAGTGGACCGACTGCCACCGCCGCGCGGCCGGCGGCTACCTCCCGACCGAGCGCCTGCAGCGGCTGCGCGAGATCTTCTACCCACAACCCGGCCGCGCACTCGGCGGCCGGCCGCTGCGGATGCTCACGCAGTCCGCCGAGCCGGGCTTCGAGGAGTTCGTCGAGAACCAGCTGTGGATGCGCTCGCAGGTCGTCTTCTCGACCGTCCACGTCGTCGGCAGCAACAACGACCTGGCGCCGTGGTTCGGCGCCGCCGAGACCCTCGAGCAGCGCCGGCTGCGCCTCGCCGAGTTCGACAGCCGGCTGGCCGCCGACCTCGCCTGGCTGGACCGCACGTTCGCGGTCGCCGCCGAGCACGGCGCGCGCGGCGTGGTGCTGGCCATGCAGGCTGACATGTTCGCCGGCGCCCGGGTCGACGGCTACGACGAGATCGTGCAGCGGATCGCCGATCTCGCCAGCCGCTTCGACGGGCCCGTGCTGCTGCTCGAGGGCGACACGCACGAGTACCTCGTCGACCGGCCGCTGGCCTCGGGCAGCCCGGCGCACGGCGTCGAGACGCGGGCGCCCAACGTCACGCGCATCGTCGTCGAAGGGGAGACCGCCGACGAGTGGCTGCGGCTGACGGTCGCCCCACGCTCGCCAGAGCTCTTCTCGTGGACGCGCGAGCGGGTCCAGGGCTGAGCGTGTGGCGCGGGATGGGGGTGTCGCCATCCGCAAGGTGGCGGACGCGTGAGACTCCGCAGCAACCGATTCGCATTCACCGCCCTGGCGGTCGCGGCGACCTTCGCAGCGACGGTACCCGCCAGCGGCGCGCCGGGATCGGCCGCAGCCCGGAGCACGCTCGACCGCACGATCCTCGACACTGACGGCGACAACCGGCTGCAGTTCGCGCCGGGCGAGGGCTACGTGGTGCGCGACGAGCTCGGCCCCGCGCTGCCGGGGCGGTCCAAGAGCCGCGCGCAGCGGATCTTCTTCGGGCAACTCACCGATCTGCACCAGGTCGACGAGGAGTCGCCGCTGCGCGTCGAGTTCGTCGACAAGCTCGGTCCGCCGCTGACGTCCGCCTACCGCCCACAGGAGGGCACCTCGCCGCAGGTGCTCGAGGAGATGGTCAAGCAGGTCCGCGGCGCGCGCAGCTCGATCACGGGGCGGCGGCTCGAGCTCGTGATGACGACCGGTGACAACTCGGACAACTCGCAGCGCAACGAGACGCGCTCGTTCATCGACATCCTGGACGGCGCCGTCCGGGTCGATCCGAACTCGGGCATCTCCGGCACCTGCGGGACGTCAGCCGACCAGCTCTACGACGGCGTCCGTGGCGGCGGGGAGTACTACGAGCCCGACAGCAGCGAGCCCGCGCCGGGCGACGACGCGCAGGACGGCCCCGGCTATTCGCCGGACGAGGGCGAGAACCGGCGCGAAGCGGGACGCTCGAATCAGGTCCGCGACTTTCCCGGGCTCTTCGAGGACATGAACCGTCCGTTCACGTCGACCGGGCTTGGCGTTCCGTGGTACGGGATCTTCGGCAACCACGACTCCCTGATCCAGGGCAACCAGCCGCGCAACGCCGCCTTCGACGCGCTCGCCACCGGCTGCGTGAAGCCGGTTCGTCTTCCGGACCCGACGGGCGCCGCACTCGAGGCGCTCACCGCCGACGGCTTCACGGCGGCCGAGGCCGGACAGGCCCGCCTCCTGCTCGACGAGAGCATGCGCGAGATCGCGGCCGATCCGGACGCCGCGATCGCCGAGGGACGCGCCGTGGTCGTCCCGCGCGACCCCGAGCGGCGGCTGCTGCGAAAGAGCGAGTACATCGGCGAGCACTTCCAGACGCGCGGCACGCCGGTCGGCCACGGGTTCACCGAGCTCAACACGGACGAGGGCAACTACGTGCTGCGCCCGCGGACCGGGCTGCGCTTTCTCGTGCTCGACTCCGTGGCGGACACCGGGGGCTCCGACGGGAACATCGACGACGTCCAGTTCCGCTGGATCCACGAGCAGCTGCGTGCGGCCGAGAAGTCAAAGGAGCTCGTGATGCTGTTCGCGCACCACTCGCTGCGGACGATGAACCAGCCGCCGGCGAGCGGCTTCCCGCCCGGCGACCAAGGCGGAAGCATCTCGCCGCTCGTCCACTACGGCGAGGCGCCGCCCGGGTCGGGCGAACGCACGCCCTGCCTGATCCAGGACCCCGTCACGCCTCCCACGCTCGACGAGACGCTGCGCTGCCTGCTGCTGCGTCACCCGAGCGCGATCGCCTTCATCAACGGACACGAGCACCACAACCGGGTGAGCGCCTACGAGCGGCTTCCGGGCAGCGGGCAGACCGAGGGCGGCTTCTGGGAGATCAACACGGCCTCGCACGTCGACTGGGCACAGCAGTCGCGCACGATCGATCTCTTCGACAATCGCGACGGCACGCTGTCGATCTTCGGCACGATCCTCGACCACGCCGCGCCGGCCGACCCCGGCGGCAGCGATCTCGCCGGACCCTCGTCGAGTACGCCGAGCCTGCTGGCGTCGATCTCTCGCGAGCTCGCGCTCAACGATCCCGACGCCGACAACGGCGAGGACGGTCACGGCGACCGGCGCGGAGAGCGCGCCGACCGCAACGTCGAGCTCCTCGTCATGGATCCATACGCACGCGTCGCGGCGCCGTAGGCGCGGCATGCAGCGCGCGTCTGTTCGCGGTCACGAGGGGGGCAGGCGCCGGCCATGAGATCTGAGGTCCCTTCGTCAGGACGCGATCCTGGATTCATATTATCCATGAATCCCAGCCCGCGACGCGCGGCCGGTGTGTGAGAACAATCACAGTGAGCAGTTCTGGCTGGTTGACATGAGGTGAAACGCATCTACGGTTCTCGGAGTCGTGCCCTGCTCCCGTCGGAGCCTCACAGCGAAAGGAAGCACTTGATCTGCCCAGCCACCGCTATCGCCGCTGCCTTGGTGGCCGCCCTCTTCGCCGCCGCCGCAGCTGCTGCCACAACCGTTGACAGCTACATCGTCGTCGTGAAGGACCGCGGCACGAGCTCTGGTGCGGTCGCCTCGAGCACGCCGGCAAGTACGGCGCCGGCGTCAAGCACGTCTATGGCCACGCCCTCAGCGGCTATGCCGCCACGATCCCGAGCGACCGCGTTGGTGCGGTGCGCGACGATAGCCGCGTCGCCTATGTCGAGCGTGACGGGGTCGCGACCGCCGTCGCGCAGACGCTGCCGTGGGGGATCGACAAGGTCGAAGCAGATCTGAGCCGCACCACGGCCGGCGATGGCTCGGGCGCCGTCGCAAACGTCAATGACTAGGTGATCGACTCCCGGATCGCAAAGCATTCGGACCTCAACCTCGTCGGGCACGTCAACTTCGCGGGCGGCAGAAACACCGACTTCAACGGGCACGGCACGCACGTCGCCGGGACCGTGGCGGCGAGCGACAACACGAGCGACGTCGTGGGCGTCGCCCCAGGCGCCCCGCTCACCGGGGTAAGTGGCCGCTCGGGTGTGACGGTGACGGCCGCGTAGACGGGCTCGTCGCCCTCGTTCGTCATCCCGACCTCGAGCGTCGTCCAGAGGCACGGGTGCAGCTCGAGCTGCGCGGGCTGCGCCGACAGGGCGATGTGCGGCTTGGCGGGTCGCTTGGCCTTGCCGGACGTCGGCTTTGCGGCGGAGGCGACGGCGGGTGCGCCGGTCAGCAGCGCGACGAGCAGCAGGATCGCCGCCGCGCCGATGATCGTGCGGCTGCATGCGGTGGGGGCTTTGAGCATGTCGCTTGGCTGCATCTCGCCTTCAGGCGGGCTGCAGACCGGGTCGGCCGGCCTCGACGACGAAGCTGGCGTCGGTGTGGATCGGCGCGCCCTCGCGGGTGACGTAGGGGACGATGCGATAGTCCGCCCGCCACTGCCCCGGTGTCAGCCGGCAGCGGACGTAGCCGCGCTGGCGGTTGTAGTACTTGAGGTGCGGGTTCTCCTCGAGCTGCGCGAGGCCCGCCGGAGACGTCGGCGAGCCGTCGCCCCCGCTGCTGATCGACGTCCCGACGAACTCGCTGCCGATCGTCGCCGAGTCGGGGTCGTCGAAGTTCGACTTGATGTCGGCCGCGTAGTTCTGGTGGACGTCGCCCGTCAGCACGATCGGGTTTGCGACGGCGCGCTCGACGAGCCCGGACGTGATCCGGTCGCGGGAGGCGACGTAGCCGTCCCAGGCGTCGACGTTCCAGCGCTCGCCGCTGCCGGCCTGCAGATCGCGCTGGCAGAAGAAGACCTGCTGGGCGAGAACGTTCCAGGTCGCGCGCGAGGCCGCCAGCCCGTCGAGCAGCCAGCGCTCCTGCTCGTCGCCGGTGATGCTGCGCGAGGGATCGGACCTGCGACTGAGGTCCTGATCGCTGCGGTACTGGCGGGTGTCGAGCACGTTGAGCTCGACGAGATCGCCGAACGTCAGGCGGCGATAGAGGGGCATGTCGGGCCCGGTCGGCATCAGCGCGCGTCGCAACGGCATGTGCTCCCAGTACGCCCGGTACGCGTTGGCGCGGCGCACCAGGAACTCGTCGCTGGTCTGGTCGTTGCCGCCGGGGACTTCGTCGGCGTAGTTGTTGTCGACCTCGTGGTCGTCCCACGTGACGATCCAGGGGTGGCGGGCATGAACGCGCTGCAGGTCGGGATCGCTCTTGTGCTGAGCCGTCCGGATCCGGTAGTCGTCGAGCGAGAAGACCTCGCGGGCCGGCAGGTGGCCGCGCCCGAGCGAGCCCTGAGCGCCGCCCTCGTAGATGTAGTCGCCGAGGTGGACGACGACGTCGAGGTCCTCGTCGGCCATGTGGCGGTACGCGGTGTAGAAGCCGGAGGGATAGTTCTGGCAGGAGGCGAACGCGAACGCGAAGGCCGACAGCGCCGACAGCGGCGCAGGCGCCGTCTTCGTCCGGCCGACCGGGCTGAGGTGCGGGCCGGCGGCGAAGCGGTAGAAGTACTCGCGAGCGGGCCGCAGGCCGGTCACGTCGACGTGAACGGCGTGGGCGTGCTCCGGGTAGGCCAGCGCGGTCCCTCGGGCGACCGGCCGACGGAAGCCCTCGTCCTCCGCCACGATCCAGGTCACCGGGAACTTCTTGCGCTCCATGCCGCCGAACGGCTCCAGCGGCCGCGGGGCCAGGCGCGTCCAGATCACGACCGCGTCGGGCAGCGGATCGCCCGATGCCACGCCCAGCGAGAACGGATCGTCGCCGGCCGGCACGCTGCCCCGAGCGGCGAACGGATCCGCCAGCGAGCCGGCCAACGCCAGTCCAACCGCGGCGCCGCTCACCGTCAAGAATCGCCGCCGGCTCCATTGCGCTGCCAGAAGATGCTCCTTCGGAAGGCGTTCTTCGCTCACTGCTCGCTCCCCTGTGCCGAATCTCCCGCCCGCAGCCGCCACGCCGCACCGTGAACGCTGTCCAGACCCTGCCGGGCGGCACGGTTTCGCATCCGCAGATGAGCGTTGTGAAGATTCGGGGTACCGCCGCGAGCGGTGAGCAGGCCGGGTAACGACTTCGTCACATCGCGCGACGGGTCGAGTGACACGGTTCGGTGAGGGCGGGGTACGACGAGTCTCCTACGACCCCAGGCGCTCCGGTCGCCACGCTCGAGAGGTTCGCCGTCGAGGACGGCGAGTCCGCCCGGCCGAAGCGGGTGTATCGGTTCACCGCTGTTGTCACCGCTCCGCTTCGGAGGACGGGTAGCTCCTACGGCGACCGCTGACCGACGTCACCCCGCTGCCTCCGGATGAGAAGGGAAGTTTCCAATGATTCGCCGTTGTCTCGTAGCGCTCGCCGCCACGCTCGCGAGCGTCCTCGCCGTGCCCGTCGTCGCGCCGGCGGCGATCGAGGAGTCACCGCCCGGGCAGGTGCTGGTGATCGATGCGAACCTGCAGGAGGGCTTCCGGCTGCCCGACGTCGAGGATCCGACGGATATGCGCAACTTCGTGCGCGCGATCGACGCGACGGTGCCGTATGACTTCGCACCCGACGTGCTGCTGTTGCAGGAGATTCGCCGGACGAGCGCCGAGAACGTCGCCGAGCTGCTCGGCGAGGCGTACGGCCATGGCTTCGCGGTCGCCGTCGACCCGGGCGAGCACCCGTGGGTGGGCGCGGCGGTCCGCGACACCACGGTCGTCTACAACGAGACGACGATGCGCCTGGAGGACGACGGCGGCTTCGTAGCCACGACCAACCGCGCGGGCCGCGCCAAGGACAACGCCTACGCGCTGCTCAAGGAGCGCCGCGGCGGACTGCGGGTGCCGGTCATCAGCCTGCACTGGGCGCACCGCGGCGACTCGGTCGCGCAGGCCCGCGACATGGTCGAGCTGCTCGACAGCAAGTACCCGTCGCCGTCGCGGCGCCAGGTCGAGATCGTGGCCGGCGACTTCAACGTCAAGCGCTGCATCGGCGGGGAGTCCTGGAAGAGCGAGCAGCTCGGCTGTGAGGAGCAGGACTGGTACCGCGTCTTCACGGCCGAGCACGGCTACAGCGACGCGGTGCTGGCGGCGAGTCCGGAGGAGATCGCGCAGGCCCAGCTCGACGACGTCGCGCGGATCGACTTCCTGTTTGCCCGCGGCGCCGTGCACGATGCCGGAAGCGATCTTGCCACCAAGCGCGAGCTCGGCCGGCACGAGCAATGCGCGGGCGTCAACGACGAGTACTTCAAGGCCGGCCGCGGCAGCGAGGCGCCGCAGCCCTGCCGCTCACTGTTCTACACCGACCACCGGCTCGTCTGGGCGCTCGTAAGCATGCCCACCGGCCCTTAGCGATGCCCGGCGGCGGCGGCGGGTCCGCCCTCCGCCGCCGCGCCGGCGCTCGAGAAGCGCGGTCGCGTTGCAGCGGTTGCCAGATCTTCACAGGGGTGCGTTTCCCGCCTCGTAGCTTGTCGCGCGTCGGCTCTGTGAGGAAGCGCACTCGAGAGAAGGGGCACATGTGATGTTGCGTGTTCTGCGCCGCGCCCGCGCGGCCACCTGTCGTTCGCTGATCGTCGTGCTCGTGGCGGCCGGCGCAGGCGCCGCCGCGGCGCCGGCGGCGCTCGCCGCCCCGCCGGCCGGGGCACCTGGGCAGGTCGGAAGCCACCTGCCCGCGCCGGGCCCGCGGCAGCTCGATCTGCAGGCTCACAGGGGCGGGCTCGGACTCGTCACCGAGAGCACGCTCGAGGGGTTCGCCAACGCGCTCGAGCTCGGCGTGACGACGCTGGAGCTCGATATCCAGATCACGCAGGACGGCCACGCCGTCGTCACGCACGACCGGCAGGTGTCGGCGGCGAAGTGCGACGACACCGCTGCGGCGTTTCCCGGCGACCCCGAGTTTCCCTACGTCGGCGACTACGTCAAGAACCTGACTCTGGCTCAGGTGTGGACGCTGGACTGCGGTCAGCCGCTGGCGGCCTACCCCGGCCAGCGCGTCGTCGAGGGCGCCCGCATCCCACTGCTCAGCGAGGTCTTCGCGCTCGTCGACTGCTACCGGGCCAACAAGGTCTGGTTCAACATCGAGACCAAGGTCGAGGCGGGCGCACCCGAGCAGACCGCGCCGCGCGAGCAGTTCGTGCAGATCGTGGCGCGCGAGATCCGCGAGGCCGGCGTGCGCAATCGCGTGATGATCCAGAGCTTCGACTGGGGCGCGCTGATGCGCATGCGCGAGGTCGAGCCGCGACTGCCGATCGTGGCGCTGACCAACGGCGACTTCCTGCAGGTCGGCCAGCCCGGCGCCTCGCCCTGGCTGGGCGGCATCGACATCGACGACTTCGGCGGCAGCCTCGTCGACGCGGCGGCGTCGTTCGGCGCGGATGCGATCTCCCCGGTGCACGGCAACCCGCAGAGCGGGAAGGTGGGCGATCCCGGCTACGTGCCGTACACGACGGCCGCGCTCGTCGAGGACGCCCACGCGGCGGGGCTCGCCGTGATCCCCTGGACGATCGACGATCGCGCGACGATGGCCTCGCTGATCGATGCCGGCGTCGACGGGCTGATCACCAACTACCCCGACCGCCTGCGCGCGCTGCTCGGCGAGCGGGGCTACAAGCTCCCGAAGGCCTACGACGAGCCGCGCGGCCGCGACTGCATCGCGCAGGCCTCGGCGATCTGAGCTGAGCCGATGTTCATCTCCGTGTCAACCGGTTCGTTCAGGGTGTGCCGCAGGGCCGCGGTGGTCGCGGTCGCCTTCGCCGTCGCCGGCATGGCGCCCGCAGTCGAAGAGGCACAGGGCGCCGGTCGCCACCCGGGCGAGCTGCCGCTCGGCCGCCCCGGCCTCGCGGAATCGCGCCGCTCGCAGGAGGTCGGCCCCGGGGTCACGTACACCCGCATCACGCGCGGGAGCACTTCTCGCCATGCCGCCTACAGCGTCGATGTCGGCTTCCGCGGCGAGCGCCGCGACGCGCGGGCGCTCGCCAAGCGCCTGCGCGCCGACGGCTATCACGCCCGCTTGCTGCGCATCGCGGAGCGCGCGCCGGACGACCCGGCGCGCGGGCCGCTCGGCTTTCTGGTCCGCGTCGGAGCGTTCGACTCGGAGTCGCAGGCCCAGGCGCTTCGCGACCTGCTCGCCGCCGACGGCTACAGCGGCCTACGGGTCGTCTACATGCCCGAGGACGGCACGCTCACCACCGGGCCGTGGGTCGTGCACGTGCTCGAGGTGCGCCCAGCCGAGCTCGTCGGCCGCCTCGACGCGCGGCTGGCCACCGAGGTCGTGCCCGAGCGCGAGCTGCTGACGAGCATCGCAGGCCGTAGCGGCGCGCTGGCCGCGCTCAACGGCGGCTACTTCGTGATCGGGCCCGACGACGGCACGCCCGGGGATCTCGCCGGCATCTCGATGCTCGACGGAGAGCTCGTCAGCGAGGCCGTCAACGGGCGCACGAGCCTGCTCGTGCCCGGACCCTCCGGCGCGGGCGCCCGCGTAGCCGCGATGTCGACGCGCTTGACAGTCACGGCATCGGACGGAGCGCGGCGCGAAGTCGACGGACGCAACCGCAAGCCGGGCTTGATTCGCGGCTGTGGCGGCGTCGGCGGGGATCTGCCCACCGAGCGCCCGAAGCACGACTTCACATGCACCGACGACAGCGAGCTGATCCACTTCACGCCGGCATTCGGCGCGGCGAGCGAGCCCGGTGAGGGCAGCGAGGCCGTGCTCGACGCGCAGGGGCGGGTGCGCGAGCTGCGCTCCCAGCGCGGCGGCCCGATCCCGTCCGACGGCTCGGTGCTGTCGGGCACCGGCGAGGGCGCCGGATGGCTGCGCGCCCATGCGCAGCCAGGCGAAAGGCTCGAGGTCGTCGCCGGCACGCTCGCCGGCGGGCTGCCGCTCGGGCCGGCGCCGGCGCTCGACGTCGTCAACGGCGGGCCGCGCCTGCTGCGGGCGGGCAGGCTCGACATCACGGCCGCCGACGAGGGGTTCCACTGGCCCGACAACCCCGAGTTCTACTACCGCTTCGGGGTGCGGCGCAATCCGCGCACGCTGGCCGGCACGAGCGGCGACGGGCGCCTGATCCTCGTCGCGGTCGACGGTCGGCGACCGGGCTACAGCGTCGGGGCCAGCTTCGAGGAGAGCGCCCTGATCATGGCTGCACTGGGCGCGCACGATGCCGTCAACCTCGACGGCGGCGGCTCAACGGGGATGACCTTGGGCTCCACGTTGGTGACGCGTCCTTCCGACGCCACCGGTGAGCGTCCGATCGCCGACGCCCTGGTGATCGATCGCTGAGCCCGCTCCACTGTCCACAGCGCGCGAACAGGCCAACCACAGCGAGAGCGGAGGTGTCCACATGAGCATCACAGGAGGTGGACTGGCACTGGAGCGGATCGACGACGTGCTGCTGCCCCCTCGAATAAGGGTCCGAGTCGGCGCCGGTGCTCGACACATTGGCATCTGACCACCTCCCGGTGGTGGCCGACGTCGTCCTGACCAGGGGGAGGCAGTGATGAAGCTCGGAAGCGACGTCATGGGTCGGCTGGGACTGGCCGCATTGGCCGCCGTCGTGCTGGCCTGGCTGGCGGCAGCCGGCTCGGTCGCGCAGCCGGCGCCGGAGACGCGGCCCTGGGAGAACGAGGAGGCCGTGCGCGGCCTCGTGGAGAGCAAGCTCCGGCGAATGACGCTGGAGGAGAAGGTCGGCCAGCTCTTCGTGATCCACGTTTATGGGAGGACCAGCTCTTCGTGATCCACGTTTATGGGAGGACGCCGACCGCCCGCGCCCACGAGCAGACCAACCTGAACTCCCGCCGCGGCGTCAAGAACTTCGCCGAGGCGATCGAGAAGTACCACGTCGGCGGCTTCATCTACTTCAACTGGAACGGCAACGTGCCCCAGCCGCTGGACGCCGGGCAGGTCAACGGTCTCTCCAATGGCCTGCAGGAGATCGCGATGCGACGAGGAGCGCGCATCCCGCTCTCGATCTCCACCGACCAAGAGGGCGGCGTGGTGGCCCGCGTCACCGAGCCCACCACGGTCTTCCCCGCGAATATGGCCCTGGGCGCTACCCGTTCGGACGAGTACGCTACGGAAGCCGCGGCGATCACCGGCCGTGAGCTGCGCGCCCTCGGGATAAACACGAACCCGGCGCCAGTCCTCGACGTAAACATCAACCCGGAGAACCCGGTGATCGGGGTCCGGTCCTATTCAGAAGATCCTGAACTCGTCTCCGAGCTCGGGGCGGCGCAGGTACGCGGCTATCAGGGGGAGGGCGTCTCAACCACCGCCAAGCACTTCCCGGGACACGGTGATACCAATGTCGACTCGCATTCCGGCCTGCCGGTCATAACCCACGACCGCAAGACCCTGGAAGAGGTGGACCTCCCGCCCTTCCGGGCGGCCATAGCGTCCGACATCGACGCCATCATGTCCGCGGCACATCGTCGTCCCGGCGCTGGACCACTCGGGCCGCCCCGCCACTCTCAGCAGGCTTATCCTCACCGAGCTCTTGCGCAAGAAGATGGGCTCAGCGGGAGGACGACATGCGCGTCACGACGGCATTCAACAGGTTGCTCTGCCTGCGCGGGGCATCGGTCATCGACGTTTCGTTTGCTGGCGAGGGGGGGACACCGTCGGGCCGATCGTCGCCAGGGTCGTCGCCGACCGCCTCGACGACAGCAGGCTCGCCGGGCTGATCGCGATCGGCGTCGACGAGATCAGTCACCGCCGCGGCGCACGCTGCGTCCTCGAAAAGCCGCGGCCGCTCGAGCGGTTCCTCGCGGAGCTGGCGAGCGCCGAACACGCCAGGACGTGACGGGCGCTACGCGCGCACCGCCGTCCGGCCGCGGTCGCGCGCGCCAAATCGCTCGACGGCGGCGCACACGGCGTCCACGTCGCGCGCGTCGTTGAAGTAGTGAAACGACAGCCGGACGAACGGGTGGCGCGGACTGACGCTGATCCCGCAGCGCGCGAGCCAGCCCGCAAGTTCGTCCGGGTCGTCATCGAACAGCGCGAGGTGGGCGCCGCGGCGGTCCGGTGCGATGGCCGCGAAGCGCTCGCCGCACGCGCTGAGCCTGTCTGCGGCAAGCACGGTCAACGCGCCCACGTGCCGCTGGACCTCGTGCATGTCGAGCTCCGCGAGCAGGCTCATCCCGGCGCTCGCGGCGTAGAGCGCGCCGACGTCCGGCGTACCGATCTCATAGCGTCGAGCGTTCGGCGCGAAGTCCAGCCGTCGCGGGTCGAACGCGAACGGGTCGACGCGCCCAAACCAGCCCGTCAGCACCGGGTCCAGCTCGGTGCCCTCGCGGACGTACAGGAACGCCACACCAGGCAGCCCGAGCATGTACTTCGCCGCACCGGCGACGAGGAAGTCGCACTCCAGGTCGGCGACGTCGACCGGCCGGACGCCGATGGCCTGATAGGCGTCGACGAAGACCGCCGCCCCATGCGCGTGCGCCGTCCGCGCGATGTCGCTGACCGGCAGCGCCGCGCCGTGCAAGTACGTCACCAGCGGGACCGAGACGAGCGCCGTGCGCGCGTCCACGGCGGCGGCGTACGCCGCCTCGTCGGCGTCCCTGCCGGCCGCGCCCGGGGCATCGACGAAGCGCACCCGAGCGCCGTGGCGGTGCTGGGCGAGCCATACGTGGGCGACCGACGGGAACTCGCCGACCGAGGCCACGATCGTGTCTCGCTGGCCGAGCTTCAGCGTGGAGATGACCTGGTACGCGCCGATCGACGCGTTCGGCAGTAGCGCGACCTGCTCGGCGTCGGCGCCGATGAGGGCGGCGAACCCGCGCCGGCAGCGCTCTGCCTCGGCCTCGAACTGCGACCACGCGGCCTCCCCCGCGGTCATCGCGTCGAGCATCCGGGCCAGCGCCGCGTCGAGCGCGTCAGAGCGCGCCCCGAGGCTGCACGAGGCCAGGTGGACGGTCGCGTCGAGCGCGGGGAACCGGCGGCGGAACTTGGCCGGCGAGGGCTCCGGAGCGCCGGCCAGGGTCACGCCCACCCGCCGGCCGACGATGCCTCGAGCGAGCTCGCTGTCGAGATCGGGCAGGCGCCGCCGAGCGGACCCGTGGCGGTCAGCTCGCTGCGAACGCGCCACAGCCGTGGAAAGAACTTCTGGCTCAGCAGGCCGGCCAGCGCGTCGACCGGCGTGCCTTTGGTGCCCACTGCGCCGTGGCCGATGATGCGCGTGGCGATCTTGAAGTGCCGCGCGCGCCAGATCGCAATGCGGTCGTCCCATTCGACGAGGGCCTCGGCGAGCCGGTACAGCGGTGCGTCGGGGCTGCCGCGATACAGCTCGGCCAGATCGACGTCGTGCTTGTCCAGCAGCACATCGAAGGCGCTGCCGAGCTCGCGGCTGACCCGCCGCGTCGCGTTCCATCCCGGCGACTCGAAGCCGGAGCCGTGTCCGAGCACCGTGCGAATGAGCTGAAACGACCACGGCGTCAGGTGGCGCAGCATCTCCAGCTGGTCGGTGATGAGCTGGATGCCCAGCGACGCGCGCGCCAGCATCCGGACCGCGCCGTCGATCTGCGCGGATTCCACCAGCGTCAAGGCCTCCTCGACCTCCGCGCAAGCGTGCTTGAGCCACAGCTCCGTCGACTGGTGGACGCTCTGGAACAGCAGCTCGTCGTGGTGAATTCGCTCGTCCCGGCTCCGTTGCAGCGACAGCAGCTCGTCGGTTCGCATGTAGCGCGCGTAGTCGGTCTCGCCGGGTCCGTCGAGGATCGGGACCGCGTAGTCCTCGGGGGTCATGCCGGGCCTCCCTTGTCGCCGGGTGTCGAATGGGTGAAGACGCAGGTGCCGCGCGTGCCGCTGTTGCCGTAGGTGATGATCGCGCCGTCGCGCGCGCGCAGCGCGCGGACGAACGCGCCGGCATAGCCCTCGTCGTTCGCGAAGATGCCCCAGTTGGCCTGCCAGAGCTCGATCTCGCCGCTCGCTTGGTCCACCACCCGCTCGGGCGCCGGGACCACGACCTCCTGCGCGACGTAGTCCTCGCCGGCGATCGCGTGCAGCGCATCGGACCACTCGCTATCGGTCAGCTCGCGTCCGAGCAGCGCGCCGGCACCGCCGCAGCCCACGCCGCGCTTGAGGATCAGCGACTCGCGCCGCTCGCGGCAGTGCTCGATCAGCGCCGCTCGGTCGCTCGCGCCCGCGCCCGCGCCCGTGCCGACCGTCCGCGTCCACGGCACGATCCGATCGATGAGCTCGAGCTCCTTCGCCCGGAAGCACGCGCGGTGGCGCGGGTCGTGCAAGAGCGCGAGATTGGCCTTGCTCTCGACGAGGCCGCACTCCAATGACGTGAACAGCGCGGTGCCGCCTTCCGCGTGGGCGTCCGCGATCATCTGCATGACCTCCGCGCCCGAGGAGTAGCACTGCAGCAGTTGCTCGGCGGTGAAGTAACGGAGCAGCACGTCGAGCTCCACGCCGTCGAGCGTGAGCTTGCCGCGGCGCATCGAAAGCTGCTGAACTTCGCCTAGGAGCAGCGAGATCCCATAGCGCTGCATCGCCTCCTCGATCGCGGTGAACACGTGCGCGTGCTCGCGCAGCCCGCCCGGGCCCTCGATCAGCGCCACCACGGGCTCCCCGCGCGAACCGACCCGCCGCGCGGCACGCCGCAGCTCGCCGGCGAGCACGAGCGCGGTGTCGCGGTAGGCGAGCTGCTCGCGGCGCGCGAACTCGGCGAAGGCGGGGATGTCGAGGAAGGCGCGGTTCATCTGGGCGGCATCGATGCCGCCCAGCTCGCTGCCGACGTTGAACTCGAGCAGCCTGAACCTCGTGCCGTCGTGATAGGCGTCGGCCCGGCTGTAGCGCTCGGGACGGCCAGTCGCGCCGATGCGCATCAGCTCGGACTGGCGCTCGTCAATACCAAGCGCAGCGCAGTAGCGGCCGACGTCGCCGTCAAAGCAGCGCTCGGGCAGGGAAGTGAGCAGGTCGAACAGCGCGCTCAGGTCGCTGGCGAACGTCACGATCTCTCCGTAGTCGGCGAACAGCGGCCGGCTCAGCCTCAAGTCGCCGTACGCGTCGAGATAGGTCGGCGGCAGCACGAGCTCTTCGAACGATGCACGCAGCGCACTGCAGGCGTCTGTGCACTCGGCGACGTAGCGGGCGGTCACGGTGTCGCCGACGGCATCCGGCGGGACCGCCGACGGTGCTCGGCGCGCATCAGGCGCGGCCCGCGCGATGGCAGTCGCCGCGGACACTCGGTGCTGTTCGCCGGTCATCCGAATGCGCGGGCGTTGCGCAGGACGGGAACGGGCTCCGGGACGGCGGGGAGGAGCGGCAGATGCGCCTGCATCCCCCGGTCCATCTCGCGCAGGCGGGCGTGAAGGGCATCGTGGTCGCGCCCGGGCGTGAGGTACACGAGCGACCACAAGTCGGTGGGCGCGAAGCCGTGGCGCTCCTTGAAGGCGAAGTTGCCCCGCCCGGCCTCGACGAACCGGCAGCCCTCGCGCACCGCGAAGCGGATCGACTCGAAGATCAGGAAAGAGTACGTGCCGAGCTCCGACCGGCGAGCGTAGTCGTGGCCGCCGGCCCACAGGTACAGGCTGTCGTGGTGCAGGAACGTCAGGAACGCCCCAATCGCTTCGCCGTCGCGCTCGGCCACGAGCAGCGTCGCCCCGGGCACGCGGCTGAGGGCGGCGAAGGTCTCGACGTTGTACAGCGGCGGCCCGTGCCGGCTCGAGGTCGCCTCGGCCAGCGCGGCGACATCGGCGAGCTGCGGCTGCATCGCTTCGCCGCGCAGGACGTTGAGCGTGAGGCCGCGCTCGGTGCTGCGGCGCCACAGGCGACACAGCTCACGACGGGCGTGCCCGCTCATCGTCGCCAGGTGCGCCTCGACTCCGCGCGAAACGTCCGCGCGATAGGCACGGTCGAGAACCAGCGAGATCGTCGGCGGCGACACTGCGCTCCACGCCGCGGCGACGTCGGGCTCGAGGTTTCCGACGACGAGCGCGGCGGCGCCCCAGAGGCGTGCCTGCTCGAAGCCGCGATCGACGATCCGCCGCGCCTGCTGCAGGGGGGCCGCGTTGGGTCCGTAGAAGGCGTACAAGCTCGGCGTCACCGCGACAGGCGCGCCCCAGACCGGGCCAACTCCCGCGTCGGTCTCGTAAGCGTTCCACATCGGCGAGTCGTCGACGAGGTAGAACGGGTCGACCGCCGCGGTGTCGGAATGGCGCAGGTAGCACCGCGTGATGTGGCGCTCGGCCGTGGCTCGCTCCCACGCTCGCAGCCAGCCCTCGCTGTCGAACACGTGGTCGGCCGCGGCCGGCGGCAGCGAGGGCACGCGCTCGTCCCACCACGTGGCCGCTGATCGGCGTGCCAGCGGGACGACGGGAGCGAACTCGCGCGTGTCGGCCGGCCGCTCGTCACCACCACCGGCGCTGTCGCCCGAGCGCGTATCGGCCGCGCCGCCGATCGGCGCCGGCGGCGCTGACAGCGGCTCCGTCGAGAGCAGCAGGTGACGCTCGACCTCGTCGAGCCGCGCCTCGCACTGGACCTCGCTCTCGCCGGTGACGATCGCGAACCCGAGGCGCGACATGAAGCCGTCGGGCGGCAGCCTGAGGACGTCGCCCTCCGACACCTCCCAGCAGACGCGGTCCAGCCATGCCGGCACCGGCCACCGCGGATCGAGCTTGCGCCCGAGCACGCGGATGTCGGCCCTGGGATAGAAGAAGCGGATCGCGGCCGCGCCCCGGCGGGTAGCGGCCAGCCGCGGGCGCCGGCCCACGGCGATGTCGGCGGCCGCACGGGCGGTGTCGACGCCGGTCGACAACCTGCCGACGTACGGGATGAGGTCGCCGCCGAGCCGCGCGTTGACTTCGATGACGCGAAGGCCGGTCGCCGTCAGGCGCAGCTCGGTGTGGGTGATGCCGCGGTCGACGCTTAGCGCGCGGTGCGCCGCGACGACGACCTCGCGGATGCGCTCGCGGGGCAGCGACGCGTCGGGCCGCGAGCAGACGACGTGGCCGGTCTCCTCGAAGAATGGCGCCAAGCCGAGGCGCTTCCTCGCGACGACCGCGATCTCGAGCTCGCCGTCGAGGACGGCGCAGTCGACGCTGATCTCGGGGCCCTCGAGATACTCCTCGACGAGCACGCCGGCAAGCGCGTCTACGCCCGGCAGGCGCGAGCCGGTGGCGAGCTCGTAGGCAGCCGGCAGCTCGTCCGGGCCGGCCACCATCGTCACGCCGACGCTGCCCGCCAGCGCGCGTGGCTTGACGACCACGGGGTAGCCAATGCGCTGCGCCGCCGTCTGGGCCCCGTCGAGTGTCACGGCGTGCTCGGCGCGCGCCGACGGCACCCCGGCCGCGTCCAGCGCACGACGCGTGGCGAGCTTGTCGCGGCAGCGCGCCGCCGCCGCGCTATCGATGTGCGCGATGCCCAGCTGCGCCGCGATCTCCGCGGCCAGCCGCACCCGGGTCTCGTCGTAGGTCAGGACGCCGGCCAGCTCGTGGCGGTCGCCGCACGAGCGCGCCGCGGCGAGCACCGCGGCCTCGTCGTCGAGGCACGCGAGCAGCCCGTCGACGATGTACGGACGCTGCCATGTCGCCGGCGCCGACTGCACGAGCACCAGCCGGTAGGTCTTCGCGATCGTGGCACAGACATACTCGCGGTACAGCCGGTCGCCGCTTGCGATCAGCAGGATGGTTTCCATGCTTCCACCTCCATCTCGCCTGGGACGACCCGGGCGTGGTAGGCCGGCCGCGGATCTTTCAATTCACTCAAGACGCTCTCCTTCACCGTCATTGGCCTCGCCTGCTGCGATATCTGTCAGATCCGCGCGCGTGGACTTTGGAGGGGGGAGGCGTCGATTGCGGGCAGCGCGTCTCATGCATTTTCCACCCGTATACAAGAACGTAGCCGAGGCGTCACGGGGCTCTATGTCGTCGCGTTAGCGTATCGATCGACTCCGTGAACATGTGACGATTCGGTGATGCGCGCTGGCGGTCGTTTCGCAGTGGGCTGGCTCTAGCAGTGCTCTCCGCGGGTCAGCAGCATGCGACCTGCATCGTGTCAGCCATGGACCTCGCCAGTGTGCGGATAGTCGCAGGATGGCGTCGGCGCGGCACACCGGTTTGTGTCGCGCTGGGTCACAAGGCTTGACAGGTGTGAGAGCGTGGCAACCCTCACAACGACTGGCGTCACAACACGTTCACCTGCCATCCAGGACCGCCCGCTATGTTCCGATTCTGTCCGGCCCTGCGAATCGGAACGGAATTCAGACTAAGTGATTGTCGAAGAGCTCAACTCCTGGCTCGAGAGCCCTGATCCCGCGACCTTCCCCGTCGATGCGGTCGTGGGCGAATACCACCGAGTAGGCAAGCACTTCGTCGGCGACGAGCTGCTCGAGGCGCTTGCACGAGTGCGCGCGTCCGCGCTTGCGCACGCGCCGACCTGCCCGGATGCGCATGTGCTGCGCCGCTTCCTGGACACGGCGCTGGACAAGCGCGACGGCCGCTACGAGTACACGACCTACATTGCCCTCTCGCTGCTTCCGATTCCCGGCGTGGACGATCCGTGGCGCGCCGACGCGCGGGGCGCGCTGCGGCGCCGCGACCAACTCGTGCTCGCGCTGCTCGCCGACGTTGTCGGCTTCGAGCTCGACAGCGCCGACGGGCATACCGAGCTGTTCCCGGAGATGCCGCCCGACGCGGGCACGGTGATCAAGCGTTGCCGCCATGCGTTGCGGGTCGCGGCGCCGGCGCTCGAGCGGGAAGGGCTGATGATCGCAGATCTCGAGCCGGTGCCCGCCGCGCGTGAGCTCTGCGCGACGATCGCGGCCCGCCTGACGGAGCGCGAGCGACGCGTCCTGAAGCTCAGCATGCTGCCGGTCTACGTCTCTCACGACGAGTACCTGTTCATTCGCGTGCTGCAGCTGTTCGAGACGACGTTCGCCAGCCTGGCGCTTGCCCTGCTCAACGCAGTGGACGCGCTCGGCGAAGGAGATGCCGCCACTGCCGCCGAGAGCGTCGCGCTCGCCGGCGCGACGCTGCGCGAGTCCGCTCCGCTGTTCTCCCTGCTCGGCACCATGCAGGTCGAGTCGTTTCGGACCTTCCGCGCCTTCACCGATGGGGCGAGCGCGATCCAGTCGCGCAACTACAAGACTGTCGAGTCGATCTGCCGGCGGCCGGATCCCGACCGGCTGAGCTCCGCGGCGTACACGTCGACCCCGGAGGTCCGCGAGCGCGTGCTCGCCGGCAACGCGACGCTCGACGACGCGTTCATGTCGGCCTACGCCGCCGACCGGCTCACGACGGACGAGCGGGAGGCGCTCGGTGAGGCGATGCGCGAGTTCGCGGCGACGCTGCAGCGCTGGCGTCACACGCACTACCGGCTTGCCGTGCGAATGCTCGGCGAGCGGACCGGCACCGGCTACACCGAGGGCGCCGGCTACCTGGCGTCGGTGCGCTCGATCGATGTCTTGCGGTCGGTATCACGCTCGGACGTCGTCGTCAGCCATGCAGTCTGACGCGCCGGTCTGCGTCGTCGGCGCCGGGCCGGTCGGGCTGACGGCAGCCGCACGGCTGGCATCGTTCGGCATCCGCAGCGTCGTGCTGGAAGCCAACCCCGGGCTGGTCAGGCAGGGCTCGAAGGCGTGCCTCATCCAGGGCGACGTGCTGGAGGTCCTCGACAAGGTCGGTTGCGGCGCGCAGATCCACGAGGAGGGCGTGACGTGGCACGTCGCGCGGACGTATGTCCGCAACCGCGAGATTCGCAGCACGCGGTATGCGGATCGGATCGGGTTCGGCCCGTTCGTGAACATCTCGCAGTACCGGATCGAGCAGCTGCTGCTAGCGTGCGTCGACGCCGATCCGCTCTCCGAGGTCCGCTGGTCGCACGCGGTCACCGGGGTCGAGCAGCACGCAGACGCGGCGGTCGTCCACGCCGACACCCCGTCCGGCCCCGTGCGCCTGCGGTGTCGCTACGTCGTCGCCTGCGACGGCGTGCGCAGCCGCATGCGCGAGATCGTCGGGGTCGCCTGGACCGGGTACTCGCACAAGGACAGGTTCCTCATCACGGACATCCGGGCGCGGCTCCCGCTCGCCCGGGAGCGCCACTTCCATTACGACCCGTCCTTCAACCGCGGTCGCCAAGTGGTCATGCATCCCCAGCCCGACGACGTCTGGCGGATCGACTGGCAGCTTCGCCGTGACACGGACATCGTAGAGGAGCGGCGCACGGGAGCGTTCGACGCGCGGGTGCGTGCGGTGATCGGGGACGTCCCGTACGAGGTCGACTGGTTGAGCACCTACCGCTTCCACCAGCGCGTCGTCGAGCGGTTCGTCGTCGGCCGGGTGCTGTTCGCCGGTGACGCGGCTCACGCACTGCCGCCGTACGGCGCGCGGGGCATGAACAGCGGCATACAGGACGCCGACAACCTCGCGTGGAAGCTCGCTGCGGTCCTGCGCGGCTGGTCGTCAGAGCACGTCATCGAGACCTACCACGGCGAGCGCTACGCCGCAGCGGTGGAGAACCTGGCGGTGACCGAGGCGACCATCGGCTTCATGGTGCCGCGAAGCTCGCTGCGCCGGTACGGTCGCGCAGCCGTGCTCGCGCTCTCGCGACCGTTGAAGTTCGTCCGTGGACGGGTCAACAGCGGCCGCATGGCGGAGCCGTTCGTCTACCGCGACTCCTCGATCGTCGATCCGGCCGATGGGCACCCGCTCATCGGCCACCTCGCGCCGGACGGCTTCGTCTCGACCGCCGACGGCCGGCGACGAGTTCGCACACTGTTCGGCGGGGAGCTCGTAGTGCTGCACTTCGGCGCCGACCCCGTCGCGGCGCAACGACTCGCGCGCGAGTGGACCGAGCAGGAGGTGCTGCCGCCGGTGCGGCTCGTGCTCGTGATGCCCGCGGACTCCAAGCTCGCGCAGCTGCCCGACACGGTCGTGCTGGCACACGACGACGATAGCTGCCTGCGCACGGAGTACCGCGTCGAGCGGCCGCAGTGCCTTCTCGTGCGACCGGACGGCCACATCGCTGCCGCGGTCGACGCTCGCGCCGGCGAGGTCGCCGCGGCGGTGGCGCGCTGCACGCGCGCGCTCGCGCCCCCCCACGTCGAGGCGCTCGTCCCCGCCGCCGCGGCGCCCGCCCTACGATGCGGATGATCGAGGAGCACGACGCAGCGATGCCGTCGCCGCCCAAGCCATCGCCGGCGACGCCCGGCGCGCCCGACTACGCGTGGCTGAACGGACGTCTCGTCCCGTTCGACGAGTGCGTCGTGCACGCGCGCTCCCAAGGCGCGTTCTGGGGCGCCAACGTGTTCGAGGGCCTGCGCGGCTACTGGCTCGAGGGTGAGCAGCGGCTGTCGATCTTCCGGCTTGAGGATCACCTGCGGCGGCTGCGATGCTCGATGAAGAGCCTCCACATGCCGCTGACCTACAGCGACGAGGAGATCGCGCAGGCCTGCTTCGCGCTCCTCCGCGCCAACGACCTGAAGGCGGACGTGCACCTCTGCGTCGTCGCCTACTTCGGGCTCGGCGCCAACCTGGATCCTCTGAACTACACCGACGACACCGGGATGCACATCACGTGCATGCTCGCGCCGCGCTCGCGCGGCTTCACGCACGGGCTGCGCGCCTCGATCTCCACGTGGCGGCGCATCAGCGACGACACGATGCCGCCGCGCATCAAGACGGGCGCCAACTACCACAACAGCAGGCTCGCCCAGCACGAGGCGGTGCGCAACGGCTTCGACACGACGATCCTGCTCAACCAGGCCGGCAACGCGGCCGAGACGCCCGGCGCATGCGTCGTCATGGTCCGCGACGGCCGGCTCGTGACGCCGCCCGGCACCAGCGGCGTGCTTGAGGGGATCACGGTCGCGACCGTCGAGCAGCTCGCGTCCGAGCATCGCGGCTGGACGTTGGAGCGCCGCCCGATCGACCGTACCGAGCTGTACATCGCCGACGAGCTCTTCGTTTGCGGCACGCTCGTCGAGATCCAGTCCGTCGTCGAGATCGACCGCATCGCGGTAGGGGACGGTGCTCCCGGACCAGTCACGCGCACGCTCCAGCGCCTGTACGAGCAGGCCACGCGCACGCCGGGCCTCACCGGATGGTCGACGCCGGTTCCCGCGGCGGAGCCCCGCCAGCGGTCGGTCGCCTGAGCTCCCGAAGGCGAGCGATCCCGATGACCCTCCTCGAGCAGATCGCCGCTTCGCTGCACGACGGCGCGATCGAGGTCGTCGACCTCACCGCTCCGCTGTCGGAGGCGACGCCGGTCATCCGCCTGCCGCCGGATCATGGGCAGGCGTGGCCCTTCGAACGCGAGCCCATCAGCCGCTTCGACGAGCGCGGCCGGCACGCCTACTGGAACAACCTGCGCATGTCCGAGCACACCGGGACCCACTTCGACGCACCCGCGCACTGGTTGTCGGGCCGTGACCTCGACGACGTCGCCCGGGTGCCGCCGCGGCGCCTCGTGGCCCCTGCCGCGGTGCTGGACTTCTCGCGCGAAACCGCCGCCGACGCCGACTTCCTGCTCGAGCGCGAGCACGTCGAGGCCTGGCAGTCCGAGCACGGGCCGCTCCCTGACGGCGGCTGGCTGCTGTACCGCACGGGCTGGGATGCGCGCGTCCGCGATGCCGAGGCGTTCCTCAACGGCGGCCACACACCCGGGGTGGCGCCCGAGTGCGCGCGCCTCCTCGCCGAGGAGACGGGGGTCATCGGCATCGGCGTGGAGACGGTGGGAACAGACGCCGGGCGAGCGGCCGATCTCGAGCCACCGTTTCCGTGCCACTGGTACTTCCAGGGGGCCAACAAGTACGGGCTCACCCAGCTTCAGCGCTTGGCCGATCTCCCGCCGCAGGGCGCGGTGATCGTCGCGGGGCCACTGCCGATCGTGGACGGGTCGGGCAGCCCCGCGCGGGTTCTCGCGCTCGTCGAACGGCACACGACCGGCGCCGATGCGATCTGATCGCGCCACGCCCGTCCACGGCTTGGCCAGGGGCCTCGACCTGTACCGCCGAAACCTCGATGCGGTCGCCGAACAAGCCGAGTTCGAGCTGCTCGGCCGGCGCTGGACGTTGCTGCGACGCGTCTTCTCGCCGGCGCACACGCCAGTCACCGAGCTGTTCACTTCCTGGCTGCCGTTCGCTGCAGGCCGGTCCTATCTCGACGTCGGGTCGGGCGCCGGCGTGACGGCGGTCTGCGCCGCGCTCGCCGGCTGCCGCGTCACGGCGCTGGCCATCACCGCCGAGGCCGTCGCCAACACGCGCCTGAACTCCGAGCGCCACGGCATGGTCGAGCGCGTCGACGTGCGTCAGAGCGACCTCTTCGGAGCCCTCGCCCCGGGTGAGCGCTTCGACGTCATCTTCTGGAACTCGAGCTTCGGGTTCGTACCGGCGAACTTCGAACTCGACGACGACTTCCAGCGTGCGTTCATCGACCCCGGCTATGAGACGCACCGCCGCTTCCTGCGACAGGCCGGCGACCACCTGACCCCGAGCGGGCGGCTGCTGCTGGGCTTCAGCGACCTAGGCGCATGGGAGGAACTCCGCGCCGGCTGCCGTGACGAGGGGCTGGCTCCCGAGATCATCCGCGCCGACCGGCGCAGCCTTGAGGTGCCGATCGAGTTTCAGCTGGTGGAGCTGTGCCCCGAGGGCAAAGCGCGGTGAGCGGCGCCCGCGCGCGTGCGCGGCGGGCCGCACGCAGCGTCCGGCCGGTCTACTGGCTGCTCGGGCTGCACGGGGTCTCGTCGTTCTGCTACGGGATGGTGCTGCCCTACACGAGCATCTTCCTCTCCGAACAGCCGGGTCTCGGGACGGGCGGCGTCGCGCTGTACTACGCCGCGTCGGGCGTGGCGAACATGACCGTGGCGCTGGTGCTGGCACTCGGGTGGATGCGGCCACCACGGGTCGCGCTCGGCGTTGCCGGCAACGCGCTATCCGCCGTCGGCTACCTGGTGCTGCCCGCGGTGTCCTCGTTGCCCCAGGCGGCGCTGGCGGCGGTCGCCGTGGGCGCCGGACAAGGATGCTTCCTCGCCGCCGTCATCCCGATCGTCAGCTCACTGGTGTCCGAGTCCGAGACACGCCGCATCTTCGCCCTGCGCTACCAGGTCCTGAACGCCACCTTCGCGCTCGGATCGCTCGCGGCCGGCGTGCTGACGACCCTCCTGACGTCGGCGATCCTCCCGTACCTCTTCGTCGTCTGCGCCCTCGGCTACCTGCCGATCGCGGCCGCCCTGCTGCTGACCCGCGGCGTCAGCGAGGCCGGGCGGGCGGCGCGCCGAGCGGAGCGCGCCGCGGCCGGCGACGACGGCTCCCCGATGCCGATGATGTTGCTGCTTCGCGCGACGATCGGCGTCGTCGTCTTCGAGGTCGTCGCCGCGCTGTTCGCGTTCGCCCAGTTCGAGAGCACCGCCCCCCTCGTGGCCTACCGCCTCATGGATGTTGGCCTCAGCTGGATCCCCGCGCTCATCGCCCTCAACGTGGCTGTGGTGGTCTTCGCCCAGCCGGCGATGACCCGGATCCTCGAGCGCCGCGGCGACGCGTTCGGGCTCCGCATCGCGGTCGGGCTCTGGGTCGCCGGGTACGCGGTCGTCGGCATCACGATGCTGGCGGGGCCGTTCGCGCTCGCCGGGCTGCTGGCGTACGCGATCCTCTTCGGCCTCGGCGAGTGCGCGTACTCGTGCTCCTTCTATCCGTGGATGATCTCGAAGGTGCCCGACAGCGAGCTCACGCGGATCACCGCGCTGACGAACGGCATGATGGGCATCGGGCTGTTCGCCGGCCCGCCGATCGGCATCGCCCTCGTCGGGAGCGGTAGCGCCGCGCTCGTCTGGTTCTCCCTGGCGGCGCTCTGCGCGGCGGCGATGCTCGGCACGGTTCGCGGCGGGACGCGGCGGATGGGGAAGGTGCCCGCCGCCCACGGTGCGCGGTGACGGTGGGCCCGCCGTTCAGGCGGCGGCGCGCACTTGCGGGATGACCTCCGTCGCGATCCGGCTGAGCTGCTCGTGCCGCGCATCTCCACCGGCGTCGATGTTGAAGCCGGTGAAGCCGTGCTCGACGAACGTCGCCAGCTGATCGACGATCTCCTCGGGCGACCCGATGACGGCATCGGGATCGTGCATTCCGTAGCCGTAGAGGCCGACCTCGAGGTTGAGCACGCAGGCGATGTCGCGCGCGTCGCGGCCGGCTTGATCTGCCGCGGCGATGACGCGCTCGTGGAGCCCCAGCAGCTCCTGCGTCGAGACGTAGCCGAGCGTCGGGATCCAGCCATCCGCAACTCGGCCCGTCAGCGCGAGCGCCCGCGGCCCGAAGGTCCCGAGCCAGATCGGGATCGCGCGCTCCGGCTTTGGCTCGAGCTCGGCGGCGACCGTGGCGTGGGCCTTGCCGGAGTACGTGAACCCGGACTCCGACCACATCCCGCGGATGATGTCGATCGCTTCGGCCAGCCCGTCAATCCGCTGGCCGGGAGTGGTGGCGGGTGCCCCTAACGACCGCAGCTCGGTGTCGTTGCCGCCGGCACCGAGGCCCAGGATCACCCGACCGCGAGATAGCCGGTCGAGCGTCTCGGTCATCTTCGCCAGCACCGCAGGCGGGCGCAGCGGGAGACCGAGCACGCGCGTCGCGACGCCGATGCGCGTCGTCGCCGCGGCGATCCACGTGAGCAGCGTCCATGTCTCGTAGTTCGGCCTGCTCCCGCCTGGGTGGTCGTTGCACGACACGAAGTCGTACCCGAGCTCCTCAGCTCGGCGCGCGTCCTCGACGGGGTCGGCATCCGGGCCGACGGAGGTTGAGACGTTCATCCCGAAGATCAGATCAGCCATCGCTACTCAGCCGCTCTCCGGCGCACGCGGCAACGCGATCAAGCCGCGTCTCGCACCCGAAGCGGACCGTCCCGTCGGCGAAGCCGACGCGGCGTGCGCGACGCCCGAGCGCGGAGCGCCGGCGTTCATGCCGTCACTGCCCTCGTGAAGGCCGCGACGACCGCGCGCGCCTGACCGGCGTTCAGCCGCGGATCGCAGCCGCTGCGGTAGCGCGGCAGGTCGACCGGCGAGCGTCCGTCCTCACGGCGCTCGACGCACTCCGTCACGTGCTGGGGCGTCGCTTCCAGATGCACGCCGCCCGGATGCGCACGAGCCAAGCGCAGGACGCGCACGAAAGCCGCAACCTCGCGCACGAGGTCGGCGACCGCGCGGGTCTTGCGACCGTGCGCGGTGCAGAAGGTGTTCTCGTGCATCGGGTCGCACAACCAGACCGGGCGCGCGTCGGCGGCCAGCGCGGCTTCCACGAGCTCGGGCAGCCGCTGCTCGACCGCGTCGTTGCCCAGCCGCGCGATGAAGACGAGCCGACCAGGTCGGCGGTCGGGGTCGAGCACCTCGACGAGCTCGGCGACGTCGGCGGCCGTCGCCCGCGGTCCAAGCTTGACCGCGACCGGATTGGCGACCGACGCCAGCAGCTCGATGTGCGGCCCGCCAAGCTCGCGCGTGCGATCGCCGGCCCACAACAGGTGCGCCGAGGACGCGTAGCGTGTTTGCGTGCGGGAATCGATCCGCACGAGCGCCTCCTCGAACTCGCACAGCAGCCCGTCGTGGCTGGTGTACAGCGCGCCCGCCCGTCGCCGCTCACGCAGATGGCGCAGCACCTCAGCAGCCTTGTCGTAGGCTGTCAGCAGGCGGCCGCAGTCGGGGTGACGGGCGAGCGCGCCGGTCGCCCGATCGTTCACCGCGTCGCCGCGATAGACGGGCAGGGGCTCGCCCGCATGATCCTCGACGCCGCACGAGCGCGGCTTTGCGAACTGGCCGCCGATTCGCCCGAGCCGGACGACCGGCCGGGCGGTCGCGCATCGGACGATCCACGACAGGTCACGCAGCTGGGCGTCCTTGCGCGCCGACAGGAGGGGCGACACATCGGCGAAGAGCTCGGCGCAGTCGCCGGCATGGACGAGGAACGCGTGGCCCGCGGCGACGCCCGCGAGCTCGTCGGAGAGCATGCGGCAGCGGTCGTAGCCGACAAGCGGTGGGCGATCGCGCAGCTCGGCGAGCACGCTCTCCATGCGCCCGTCGTCGGGCCAGCGCGGCAGCGCCGATGGAGCGCTGGCGAGGGTCGTCCCCGGCGCGCTCATGGTGTCCTGTGCGGCTCGAGCGGCCGTCCGCGGCGCGCTCTGAGCGCCTGGGGTTCCCCGCGTTCGTCGCGTTGGCGACGAGTGTCGCCCCCCGGGTTCGGTTCACCCTCGGCGGCCTTCGCTGCGGTCTCGGCAAGAGCCCTGATCGCGGCGAGACGATCCTGCGGGTCGTAGGCGCTACGCGAGCGCGCGGTTCGCCGACGCTCCACTCGAACGGGAACGTCGCTGCTTCGACGTCCTCGCTGCCGTGGGAGATGAGCTGCACCGGCATCAGGTCGAACCCGGGCGGCGCCACGTCCTCCGCCGCGCCGAACGGCGCGGCCCGCATCGCGCTGCTGACCACGTCCGCCCACGAAGCAGTAGACGACGCCATCGTAGGCTCCGACGACCACGCTGTTACCGGAGACCGCGGGCGTCGAGGCCTGCCAGACGCCGGTCTCGAACGCCCAGCGCTCGGCGCCCGTGGCGCGGTCGAGCGCCATCAACCGCCCGTTCGTGGACCCGGTGTAGATCAGCTCTCCGGCGACGGTGGGCGACGCGAAGATGCCGCCGGCCGGCGTCACTTGGCGCCAGCGCTCCGCGCCCGTCGCGGCGTCGTGCGCCGCCACGCTGCCGTCCGGGTAGCCCATGTAGACGGTCCCGTCGGCCACGGCCGGGCTGGCCGGCGTGATCTCCGTGATGATCCGCGACGGGCCCGGGCTCTTGGTGCTCCACAACTGGTCGCCGGACGCCGCGCTGACGGTCGTCAGCAGTCCAGTCCGGAAGCCCACGTGCAGGCGGCCATCGGCCAGGGCCACGGTCGAGTGCATCCAGCTGCGCGTCTGCGGCCGCTTGCGCCAGACGGTCGCGGCGGTGGCATCGTCGAGTGCCGTCAGGTAACCCGACCCGGCGACGACGTAGACGCGGCCGCGGTCGACGGCCGGCGAGACGGCGTGGTAGGCGTCGCGCTCGAGCCGGGCCGTCCACAGCTCCCGGCCGCTGAGGCCGTCGAGCTTGACGAGGTAGGAGGACTCGCGCGTGGCATAGCCCTGATAGACGGCGCCGCCGGCCACCGTCGGCGCGTGGTACATCTGCCCGCGCTGGACGCCGTCCTCCTCCACGGCGGTGACGTGACGCCAGCGCTCGCGCCCGGTCCCGGCGTCGACGGCGTGCAGTGTCCCCTTGATCGAGGCCGCGTAGACGATGCCGTCGGCCACCGCCGGCGACGACTGCACCATCGAGCTCGTCGGAAACCACCAGCGCCGCCGGCCATCGGAGTGCGCGAGCGCCAGCAGGCCGTTGTGGCGCTCGCCGTCGTCGTCGCGCACGCCGATGTAGACGGACCCGTCGACCAGCGCCGGCGAGGAGGTCACGATCCGCCCGCCGGTCGGCTGCGCCCAGGCCAGCCGCAGATCATCGCCGGGAGCATCGGCAGCGACGCCGGCGTGGCGCGCGTCGACCTTGAACATCGCCCATGGGACGCCCGGCCGCGGCGCGGGCACGGGCTCCCCGACGGTGAAGCTCGACGACTGCTGCCACACGGCGTCCGTCTCGTCGGTCACCCGCAGCTCGAGCCGGTGCTTGCCGTGCCCCGCTCCCGACGGCTGCCAGGGCGCAGTCCAGGTCGCCCAGCCGCGACGGCGCAGCGGCCGCCACGCGCCGTCGTCGACGCGGAAGCTCACCGCGCGCGCCTCGCGCGCCGAGTCGAAGGCGTTCACGGCGATCTCCGTGTGCCCCGGGCCGATCTCCGCGCCGGGCGCCGGATGCAGCGCCGTGACGCGCTTGTCGTAGTCAAACGGCCGGAACGGGATCGTCACGCGCTCGCGGCCCAGGCTCACGCGCCGGAAGCCCGGCGGCGTCTGGTCGTTGGTGTTGTGGCCGGTGGAGTTGGTCACCACCTGCGTCGCGCCGTCGATCGCGTCGTGCGAGACGTCGTTGACGTGCGTGTGCCCGGCCAGCACGAGCTGGGTGCCGTGGCGCTCGAGCAGCTCGAAGAACGGCGCGCCCTCCGCACGGCTCTCCGGCGTGTCCGCCGGATAGTGCACCGAGGCGACGATCTTCTTGCCGCGCGCCGCCTCCAGATCCTCGCGCAGCCAGCTCAGCTGATCGGCCTGCGCGAAGCCGAGATAGCTCTCGAGCATCACGTAGTGGCGGCCGCCATGGTCGAAGGAGTACCACTCCGGCCCGAGGTTGCGCCGGTAGGCGTCGATGCGCTCCGCGAAGCTCCCCGCGCGCGTGAGCTCGTGGTTGCCCGCCGCGGGGTAGATCGGCCGCACCGATCGCGCCGCGCCCTCCCCGTAGGCGTCGAACTCCGCCTGCGTCGCGTTGTGGACGAGGTCGCCGGAGATGATCAGGAACTCGGCGTCGGGCACGTCGTTGAGCTGACCCACCTGCGAGGCGAAGCGCGGGGCGTCCTCGGTGAGCGCATGCGCGCCGACCTGCATGTCGGACATCAACAGGAACTCGTGCGGCCGCGGCGCCGCCCCGCGCGCCAGCGGCCGCAGGGCGAACTCGGCCGTGCGCTCCTCGCCCGCGGTCAGCTGGCCCAGATCGGCCCAGAAGCGCGGCGTCATCCAGCGATCCGGCGGCGCCTGATAGCCGCTTGGCGGCGTCACCGACACGAGGTCGGTCACCCGCCGCGCCGGGTCGATCGTCAGGCTGTAGCCACCGTCGCGGCCCGTCGTCGTCCCCACCGCCCCGTCCGAGACGCGCACGCCCTCCAGCGGCCGCTCGCCGGGGTCGCGCTGCCCGTCGCCGTCGGCGTCGGCGTAGACGGTGCCCGACACCACGGCGCGCTCCTGCGCCGCGGCGGGTGCCGCCAGCGCCAACATTGTCACGAGGGCCGCGAGCGCGGCCGTGGTCCTGGAAGTCGTCACCGTCGTCCTCCTGTGAGTGGCTCGGGCGGCTAGGATCCGCGCGGCTACAGGCGCGCGTGTGACGATCCCGTTGCCGGCCGCGGCCGCGGTCGCGCCGGGCCGGCTGCGCGGCGCTCGTCGACGAGCTGGAACGCCGGCCCCGGATGTCGCGTCAATGGCGAGGGCATGGCCCGCCGCATCGAATCCACCCGAGGCGTGGGAGGTGGGAGCAAAACGACGTGATAACACTGGCGCCGCCACGGCGCAGCACGCTACGCGCGGCGGGCCGGTGACGGCCGGCGACCTCTATGTGAGCAGGCGATCGACTGGCGAGGATCGCCCTGAGCGAAAGCGAGACCCGTGCGTGACCTGCGTCGTCCCGTCCTCAAGCAGCTCGCGCTCGCGATGCTGGCCGCAGCTTGCGTCGTCTCGCCGGCGCTGGCGTCCCCGGCTGCCGCGAGCACCCCGCATCCACCGGACCGAGCGCTGACGGTCATGAGCTACAACGTTCATGTCGGCATCGGCGCCGACGGACGGCTCGACCTCCAGCGCACCGCCGACGCGATCCGCGACTCCGGCGCCGACGTCGTCGGCCTGCAGGAGGTCGACAGGCACTGGAGTGCCCGCTCGGAGTTCGAGGATCAGGCGCGGCTGCTCGCCAAGGAGCTGGGCATGCACTACTTCTTCGCGCCGATCTACAGCCTCGACCCGCTGCAGACCGGACAGCCGCGGCGGGAGTACGGCCTCGCGGTGCTCAGCAGGTATCCGATCGTCAAGGCCTACAACCACGCGATCACGCGCCTCTCGACGCAGACCTCACCACCGGTCCTCGCGCCCGCCCTGGGCTTCGCGGAGGTCGTGCTGAACGTGCGCGGCGTGCCCCTGCACTTCTATGCGACGCACCTGGACTTCCGGCCCGACCCGACCGTTCGCCGGATCCAGGTCGACGAGATGCTCGCAATCATGGCCCAAGACGAAGGTCCCAAGGTGCTCGTCGGCGACCTCAACGCCCCGCCGGACGCTCCCGAGCTCGCGCGCCTGTGGACCGGCCTGGATGACGCATGGCAGCTGGCGGGCGAAGATGCCCCCGGCTTCACCTACTCGACCAGCAACCCTGTGAAGCGCATCGACTACGTCCTCGTCTCGCACGACGTCGAGGTCGACGAGACGCGTGTGCTGCGCACGGCGGCGTCCGACCACCTGCCGGTCGTCTCCGAGCTGCTTCTTCCCGGGGAGAGCGTTGGTGTCGGGCGGCGGCGCTGACACGCGCGGCGGCGCCGACATGCGCGACTCCATCCGCCGACGACGTGCTCGCGACCGGCCTGGGGGGTCGGAGGCGCTGACACCGGTACAGCCGACGTGAGCCGGTTCCCGCTCGCGCCGTAAGCTGCACCGCCGTTGACGACCGGGTAACACGGTTGTGGCGCGGGACTGGATGCTTCTCCGCATGAGTGTTCTGATCTGAACACGACGCGCCGCGAGATCCTGGGGAGCGCGGCGCTCGCGGCGGGCGCCGTGCTGCTTCCCGTCGCTCCGGCGAGCGCGGACCCCCGCAGGCGGGCCAGAGCCGACCACGTGATCCTGATCGACTGGGACGCCTTCGGCAGCGATCTGCTCGGCCGCGTGCCGATGCCCGCAGAACTTCGGCACCGAGCACCTTCCACACCGTTTCCAATCCGGCGCGTGCGTCGATGTCGACGGGCGCCTACCCCGAGATCCACGACAACGCCGCGTACTACTTCGATCCGTTCGCCAACCGCGCGCGCGGCCAGGAGCGCTTCCTGGCGGCCGAGACGATCGCCGAGGCGCTGGCGGCCGAGGGTCGCACGATCGCGTCGGTGCAGTGGTACATGGTCCAGAACCACGGGGTCAGATACGGCGATCCGGAGCACCTCTACGTGCAGCCCGGTGGCGACTTCGGCCGGCGCGTCGATGTCGCGATCGACATCCTCCACGGGCGCCCGGTCGACTCAGGCGGGCAGCAGATCAGCGTCCCGAAGATCCCGGACCTGCTGGCGGTCTACAGCGACGGCCCCGACTCTCTCGGGCATCGCCAGGGCGCCGAGTCGCCCGCGATGGCGGAGTTGCTGGAGAAGATGGACCGCGACCTCGGCCGGCTCGTGCAGGCCACCAAGGACGTCGGCATCTACGGCGAGACCGCGTTCATGCTGACCTCCGACCACGGCATGACGAGCTGGAGCAAGACGCTGCTGCCGCAGGTCCTCGCCGCGATCTCCGCCGCCGGCTACCGCCCTGAGATCGTCACCCCGGGGCGCTCGCCCGCCGCCGACACGGAAGTCGTGATCGTCCCCAACGCCGTCCGCCAGGGCGACATCACGCTGCGCGGCCGGGCCGCGACCGCGGACGGCCGGAAGGACGTGCGCGCCGCGCTCGAGTCGTTGTCTCCGACTCACATCAGCGAGGTGCTCGACGAGTCCGAGCACCGCGCCCTGCGTGCCAGCCGCAAGCTGGGCGACCTCAGCGCCGAGGCGCAGCCGCCGTACGGGTTCGCGCTCTCCGAGCCACCGGCCGGTGAGACGCGCGGCTCGCACGGCAGCCGCGCCGAGCTGCAGGTCCCCTTCCTGCTCTCCGGCGCCGGGATCCGCCGCGCCGTCAAGCCATCCGATCCCGTGCTGGTGGACGTTGCTCCGACGATCGCCGCGCTGCTCGGCACCCGTCCTCCCGGCGAGGCTCAGGGACGCGCGCTGCGCGAGGCGCTCGGGCCGGCGGCACCCCAACGCGCCGCCGGCCGCTGAGACCGGCTCAGGTGCGGGCTCGCGCGTCTCGCTCAGGCCCCATGGCTTGGCGTAGGGCCGCACGGCTTGCCGCGGCGGGTGGAAGGTCGCGGATCGCTTCGAGCTCGAAGCGAAGCTGGGTGACAAGCGGGTGGTCGCCGAGCGCGCGCTCGAGCATCGCCAGGCTGCGCCAGTAGTGCGCGAGCTTTCGCCGCCCCTCATCGCTGGCGGCGAACGTCGGATCGCCAACCAGGCGGATCCTCAGCTCACGCACCTTCGACAGCTTGTCGGCGGCATAGATCTTCTTGGCCTCACAGTCACACGCAGCGACCTGCTCGCGCAGGGCGGACTTGCGTCGTTGCGCATCGTCGATGCGGTCATCCTCGGTCAAGCAGCACACGAGGTGCTCAACGGGAGCGCCAAATCGCAACTCGATCTCGTCACTCGTCGCGCCGGTCGCCTCCAGCGTGTCATGCAGGATCGCAGCCGCCGAGACCTCGTCGCTGCAACCGCACGAGCTCAGCAGCGACGCGACCTCGAGCGGATGCAAGATGAACGGCGCGCCATCGGCCTCGCGCCGGTGATCGCCATGCACGCGCAGCGCAAACCGCAAGGCGGCAAACGTCAGCGGCCGACGCCGCACGAACGTCGGCACGCCCTGTAAGGCCCCCTCGCGAACGCTCCCCATTCCAGATCGCTTTCCCTGCGCAACGCGAATCTAACGCACGCGATCAGGAGGAAAGCCGGCTCTCCCGAACGGCTTGCAGGGTCACAACCGTCGCGTAACCACCGGATAACGAGTCGGGTCGAGGCGACACGTAGCGTGCGCCGGACGCGATCGAGAGAGGGAGCATGTTGAGAGCACGACTGACGGTATCGACCGCGCTTGCCACGCTCGCACTGGCCGCGCCGGCGGCGCAGGCGGGCCCGTCATCGCAGGCCGAGCCGCAGGCGCAGCGGACGGTCGAAGTGCAGATCCTCGGGCTGAACGAGACGCACGGGCAGCTCGTGCCGCTGCGGCGCGAGGGTCGGCTGGCGGGCGGGGCCGCGACGCTGGCGGCGTATCTGGAGCGCGAGCAGGCCGAGAACCCGCGGCGCACGCTGATCCTGGACTCCGGCGACTTCATGCAGGGGCCGCCGATCTCGAGCTTCTTCGAGGGAGCCTCGACGGTGGAGGCGTTCAACGCGATCGGTGTCGACGCCGTCGCGGTCGGAAACCACGAGTTCGACTGGGGCCAGGACGCGCTGCAGGCCCGCATCGGCGAGGCGGAGTTCCCGTTCTTGGCGGTCAACGTCCGTGACGCGCAGACCGGCGAGCAGCCGGTCGGCATCAGCCCATACGTGATCGAGCGGCTGCGGGGCGTGAAGGTCGGTGTGATCGGCGTGGCCAATCCCGACACGAAGAACGTGACGCTGCCCGCCGCGACCGCGGGGCTGGAGTTCCTCGACCTGAAGGCGTCGGCCGAAGCCGTCAACGACGCGGTCGCGGAGCTGCGCCGTCGCAAGGTCGAGACGATCGTCGTCGCCGCCCACCAGGGACTGACCGCACCTTCCGAGGGGGCGCTCGCCGATCTCGTGCGAGGTCTGTCGCCCGAGGTCGACCTGGTGCTCGGCGGGCACATCCCGCTCGAGTTCAACACGAAGATCAACGCCATCCCCGTGGTCCAGCCGTACGGCAACACGCGCGGCTACGCCGACGTCGTGCTGACCGTCGACCGCAAGACCAAGGACGTCGTCGCCGCCGACGCGCAGACCGACGCCACCTGGGTCGACGCGATCGAGCCTGACCGCGAGGTCGCGACGATCGTCGAGCGCTACCAGGCCGAGTTGCGCGAGGCGCTCGGCAAGGTCGCCGGTGAGACCCGCAGCGCGATCACCCGCACCCGCGACGCCGAGTCGGAGATGGGCAACTTCGTCACGGACGCGATGCGCACCCACCTGCCCGGCGTGGACTTCGCGCTCACCAACGCCGGCGGCCTGCGCGCCGAGATCGACGCCGGGCCGATCACGCTGGAGGAGATCTACAGCGTCCTGCCGTTCAACAACACGCTCGTGCTGATGGACCTCACGGGCGCGCAGCTCCGCAGGGTGCTCGAGCAAGGCGCGGCCAGCCGCTACGGCGTCGTGCAGGTCTCCGGGCTGCGCTGGGCGTTCGACGCCGACGCGCCGTTCGGCAACCGCGTCACCCGCGTCACCCTGGCCGACGGCAGCCCGATCGACCCGAGCGCCACCTACCGGATCGCCACGAACAACTTCATGGCCTCCGGCGGCGATCAGTTCACGACGCTCATGCAGGGCGGCAACGTCGTCGACACCGGCGTCAACCTCGTCGACACCGTCGTCGGCCTGCTCGAGCGCAGCTCACCGGTCGACCCGGAGGTCGAGGGACGTCTGACGATCGAGTAGGACCTGGCCTGGCCGGGGCGGCCGCAAGCCGCCCCGGCCCAGCGCCGATCGAGGCACTGCCGGCTTTCCTGCCGCGTTCACCGTTCGACAACCCGCCGCCGGGCCGATCCTGCGATCAATCGCCTCCTCAGCACAGCGAAGCGGAGGCGGCAGATGAGCGCGCAGGGCGACTTCGAACGGCGAATCGGACGACGTGGGTTCATCTTCAACGCCGCCGCGGCAGGGATGGCGGTCTACGGCCTGGCTGCGCCGGGCGCCGGGGCGACCGGACGCAGCGGCGGGCGACCGCAGCTCACCCATGGCGTGCAGAGCGGTGACGTGACGTGCCGTGGCGCGATCGTGTGGGGACGCGCGGACCGGCCCGCCGCGATGTACGTCGAGCTCTCGCCCACAGAGTCGTTTCGCCGCTCGCTGCTCGTCCGCGGTCCGCTCGCGACCGCGGCCACTGACTTCACGGCTCAGGTAGAGATCGGACACCTGCCGCCCGGCGAGGAACTCTTCTACCGCGTGGGCTTCGCGGAGCCCGGCCGCCCGCGCAAGCTCGGGGAGGCTCAGGTCGGCCGCTTTCGCACGGCGCCGGCGCCCGGATTCGAGCGCGACGTGCGCTTCGTCTGGGGCGGCGACACCGCGGGTCAGGGCTGGGGGATCAACCCCGACTTCGGCGGGATGCGCATGTACGAGACGATGCGCTGTCGCCAGCCCGATTTCTTCCTGCACTCCGGCGACACGATCTACGCGGACGGGCCGATCCTGCCGACGGTGACGCTCCCCGACGGCTCCGTATGGCGCAACGTGACGATCGAGGAGAAGTCCAAGGTCGCCGAGACGCTGAACGAGTTTCGCGGCAACCATCGCTACAACCTGCTCGACGACAACGTGCGTCGCTTCAATGCCGAGGTGCCGAATCTCGCGCAGTGGGACGACCACGAGGTGACCAACAACTGGTATCCGGGCGAGGTTCTCGACGATCCGCGCTACGTCGTGCGCGACGTCAACCTGCTGGCCGCCCGTGGCAACCAGGCATTCCACGAGTACTGGCCGATCCGCCAGCGCCGGCGCGAGCTTGGGCGCGTGTACCGCCAGATCGCCTACGGCCCGTCACTTGACGTGTTCGTGCTCGACATGCGCAGCTACCGCGGGCCGAACACGACGAACAACCAGACCGAGCGCAGTGAGCAGACCGCGATCCTCGGACGGACGCAGCTCGACTGGCTCAAGCGCGGACTCGAGTGCTCGCGGGCGACATGGAAGGTAATCGCATCGGACATGCCGATCGGCCTGATCGTCAAAGACGGTCCGGCGGCCTTCGAGGCGGTCGCACAGGGCAGCGATCCGGCGCTCGGCCGCGAGCTCGAGATCGCGGAGCTGCTCTCCCACATCAAGCACGCGGGAATCCGCAACAGCGTCTGGCTCACGGCCGACGTTCACTTCTCGGCGGCCCACTATTACGATCCAGAGCACGCGCAGTACCAGGACTTCGATCCGTTCTGGGAGTTCGTCAGCGGCCCGCTGCACGCCGGCTCGTTTCCGCCCAACGCGCTCGACAACACCTTCGGCCCGCAGATCCGGTTCGTGAAGGGGCCCAGCAGCCCGAACCAGCCGCCCTCGGCGGGCCTGCAGTTCGCCGGCGAGGTCCAGATCGACGGCGCGGCCAAGCAGATGACGGTGCGGATCTTCGACCTGGAAGGCAACGTTCTCTACGAGGTGGGGCTGAACCCGCAGGAGGACCTGAGCCGGGGGCTCGGACGCCGCCCTCGGGCGACGCGCGCCCGCTGATCGGGGGGCGCGGTGCCGGCGCGGCTGTAGTCGGCGGGCGCGTAGCCGCTGCTCGACGACCGGCTGCGACATCTCGAGCGATGAAGCTCGGGTGAACATACGGAGGCGACATCCGCTCGCGCATCTGACCCGGGCCGAACCCTCGTCGGAGCCGCCGCCGCCACGACGACGGCTGCAGCCGATCCGCCGCCGGCGCCCGCGCCCCCCGAGCCGGGGCAGCGCCGGTATCGGCTGCGCGCCGGCGAGGCGATCCCGGACGACATCCGCCGCGTCGCCGGCGTCGAACGGGGCTGGCGCAAGCGGGTCGAGAGCCGCTGAACGCTTCCCGAGCCGATGGCGGGACGACGCGCCACTTTCGCATCCCGGTAACACCACGGTTCGATTGAAGCGCGAGCCTGCGGCTCCGCCCGGTGCACCCGGCCAGAAGGAGTCCGATGCGATCCCTGTTTGTAGTCGCCGCGCTCGTCCTCGCGCTGCTCGGCCTTCCCACCGTGGCGCCCGCCAAGCCGGCCTCCGCCGACGAGCAGGTGCTGAACATCGGTCACCGGGGCGCGTCGGGCCTTGCGCCGGAGCACACGTTCGCCGCCTACGACCTCGCGCTGAAGCAGGGCGCCGACTACATCGAGCAGGATCTCCAGCAGGCGAGTGACGGCACGCTGGTCGTGATCCACGACGCCACGCTGGACCGCACCGCGCGCGGTCCGGGGCAGAACTGCACCGGGCTTGTGTCCGAGAAGACGCTCGAGCAGCTCAAGACCTGCGACGTGGGCTCGTGGTTCAACGAGAGATATCCGGAGCTGGCGCGCGAGGAGTACGTGGGACTGCAGATCCCCACGCTGGAGGAGGTCCTGCGCCGCTACCGCCACCGCACCAACTACTACATCGAGACCAAGAACCCCGACAACGCCGACCGCATGGAGCAGCGCCTGGTGGCGCTGCTGGAGGAGTACAACCTGCTGCGCTCCGCCGCCGACCGCTGGCAGGTGCTGGTGCAGTCCTTCAGCCCCGCCAGCCTGCTGCGCCTGCAGGCCCTGGAGCCGCGGCTGCCGCTGATCCAGCTCTTCTTCGGCTCGGAGGCCAGCCAGACGATCCAGGCCCGCCTCGACGCCGTGGCCCAGTACGCGGTCGGCATCGGGCCCTCGAAGACCGACATCGACGCGGCGATGGTGCAGGCCGCTCACGAGCGCTGCCTGGACATCCACCCCTACACCGTCAACGAGTCCGAGGAGATGCGCGACCTGATCGACGTCGGAATCGACGGCATGTTCACGAACTTCCCGGCGCGGCTGGACGAGGTCCTGGGCCGCGCGGCCGTGGGCGGCAAGCACGCGGCGAAGCGCGCGGCCGACGCGCAGATGGACTGCGTGTCGGGGCTGACGGCGACGGCAGCGCGGTAGCGCCGCGCCCTTCCTGCTCGGCGCCGTGCTCGCCGCCGCGGCGACCGGACGGATGCTGCGCGGAACGAAGTTGCTGGCGCCGCGGCGAGGGGCGCTCGTGCGTGGTAACGCGGAGCAACATCGCGCGTCTGGCGGGTGTCCAGTGAACATCCCGAGCCGCGGGCTCACCTTCGCCATCTTGGCGCCGTTCGCGCGCGCGGGGGCAGGCGGGGCGCCAGCGCCCGACGGGGAGCGCTGCCTCGAAGCGGCAGTTCGCGCCCCGGCCGTCGGTCGGCCTCGCCGAGGCGGCCGAGCGCCACGGCGTAAGCCCTCGCGAGGTGGCGGCGTTCGACCGCTTCAGGGTGTGGATCGTACCGAGCGCACGCAGCACTCCGATGCGGACACGGGGTTATTGGCCTGGCAAGGATTGATCGCCGAGCTGCTGTGAGTGGTCGGGCCGGCGGCGGCCCGCTCGCAGCGGTGGGCGCGCTACGAGAGCGTGTACCTGCACTTCTTCGACTTCCCGGAGCTCGACGTGCGCGAGCATGCACTGCAACTGCGCTTCGAGGGCGTCGACGACGCGATCGACGCGCTGGCGGCCCCAGCCGGCCCGATCGGCGCCGAAGAGCGAGTCCGCCAGGCGCTGTCGCGTCTGCTGGCGGCGCAGCATCAGCCGCAGGACGGGGGCCTACTGATCGAAGCCGCCCATGCGATGGTGTTCGCCCGTCGCCCGTCGCCCGTCGCCCGTCGGCTAGGCGGCGCGCGCGGCGGCCGCTGCGCGATCGACGGCGGCGCGCGCGATGTCTGGTGCGTCGGTGATGATGGCGTCGACGCCGAGCGCGAGTAGGCGCGCGATCTCTTGTGGGCTGTTCACGGTCCAGGCGCGGATGAGGATGCCGGCGGCGTGGGCGCGCAGGACGAGGGCTGTGTCGACTGACGCGTGCCAGACGCCGATCGCGCCGGCGTATCTCGCGATCTGGCGCAAGCGGCGGCCGGTTGCGGGCGCGACGTGGTAGAGCGGCGCGATCGCGAGCCACGGCGCTGCGCTGTGCAGCCTGCGTAGAGCGTTTGTGTCGAATGACTGGACGATCGCCTGCTCGGCCAGTCCGTGGCGTGCGATCGCGGTGACGACGCGTTGCTCCCATCCGCGAGCCGGGTCCTTGAGCTCGACGAGCAGGCGTACGTGCTGGCCGTAGCGTTCGAGCACGGTGTCGAGCGTGAGCGGTCGCAGGAGCGGGTCGAGTGCCATCAGCTCGACGCGCGTCAGTCGGCAGACACGGCGTGCGTCCAGCGCGGTTCGCAGGAGCGTTGCGTCGTGTACGACGAGAAGCTCGCCATCGGCGGTCGCCCGCACGTCGAGCTCGAGCGCGTCCGCGCCTTGCTGCAGCGCGAGGTCGTAGGCGGCGAGGGTGTGTTCGGGGACGTACGCGGATGCTCCGCGGTGAGCGATCACCTGCGCGGATGCTGCAGAAGCGATCTGCATGCTGCTCATGCAATCGCGGGCAGGGTCTGGCGATGTTGCGCGGCGGTGACCTATGTGTGACTTACTTGAGACGCGGATGGCCGGTCGAGCGGGCTGACGACGCGTGGCCGTGTGCAGCGGGTGGCTGCTCGTTGAGGCAACGTGATCAGCAGAACCGTGATCAGCTGCGTGAGATCACGGGCTGGTAACGATTGGGCTGCGTGGATTGCTGATAGTGCGGCGCGGAGTCTGTGTCGACGTGGGAGGGGACCTTGAGTGATGTTCGTAGTCCGCTGGGTGAGCGGCTGCTCAGCCGGCGGCGGTTTCTTGGTTCGGCGGCGGCGGCGGCGCTGGCGGCGGGAGCGGCGCAGGTGCCGCTGGCGGGTGCGCGGCGCGGGCCGGCGCGGCTGGTCGGCTATCCGTTTACGCTTGGCGTGGCCGCGGGGGATCCGCTGCGCGACAGTGTTGTTCTGTGGACGCGGCTGGCGCCCGCCGCGCTGAGTGGCGGCGGGATGCCCGATCGACCGGTCGACGTGCGCTGGGAGGTTGCTCACGACGAGGCGTTCTCGCGTGTCGCGTGCCGTGGCAGCGATGTCGCGCGGCCCGATCTCGGCCACAGTGTGCACGTCGAGCCTGAGGGCCTTGAGCCGGGGCGCGAGTACTTTTATCGCTTCATCGCGGCGGGGCAGGCGAGCCCGACCGGCCGCGTGAAGACGGCGCCGGCTGCGCCGGCGGCGCTGGCTTTTGCGTTTGCGTCCTGTCAGCAGTACGAGCACGGCTACTACACCGCCTATCGGCATATGGCGCAGGAGGATCTTGACTTCGTCGTGCACCTCGGCGATTACATCTATGAGTACGCGACCAATGTCTATCGTGCGCCGGGCGGCAACGTGCGTGCGCACAGCGGTCCGGAGATCATCACGCTGGAGGACTATCGCAACCGCTATGCGCAGTACAAGAGCGATCCTGACCTGCAGGCCGCTCATGCGGCGTTCGCGTGGCTGGTGACGTGGGACGATCACGAGGTCGATAACAACTGGGCCGACGAGGTTCCCGAGGACGGGCAGCCCGACGAGGCTTTCCTGCGCCGGCGCGCGAGCGCCTTTCAGGCCTTTTATGAGCACATGCCGCTGCGCCGCGGCGCGCAGCCCAGCGGCATCGACCTGCGCCTTTACCGCCGGCTTGCGTTCGGTGACCTGGCGAGCTTTAACGTCCTTGACACCCGTCAGTACCGTTCTGATCAGGCCTGCGGTGATGGCACCGACGTGGGCTGTGAGGAGCGCCTCGACCCGGCGCGGACGCTGACCGGCGACGAGCAGGAGCGCTGGCTGTTGGAGGGGCTGGGCGCCTCGCGCGCGACCTGGAACGTGCTCGCCCAGCAGGTCTTCTTCGCCCAGCGCGACTTCAACGCAGACGACACGCAGCGCTTCAGCATGGACGCCTGGGACGGCTACAAGCCCAACCGCGACCGGATCTTGCGCTTCGTGCAGGAGCGCAACGTCGCTAACCCGATCGTGCTGACCGGCGACGTTCACAACAACTGGGCGTCTGACATCAAGGCCGACTTCGACGATCCGGCGTCGCGGACGCTGGGGTCGGAGTTCGTCGGCACGTCGATTACCTCGGGCGGCAACGGCTCGGACTCGCCCAATCAGGCGGTGCTCGACGAGAACGCGCACATCAAGTTCAACAACGCCCAGCGCGGCTATGTGCGCTGCGCACTGGACCGCGCGACGTGGCGTACGGACTACCGCGTCGTGCCCTACGTCAAGCGCCCGGGCGCGCCGGTCCAGACGCGCGCGTCGTTCGTCGTCGAGGCCGGCGATCCCGGCCTGAAGCCGGCATGAACCGGCGCAGGCCCATGATGAAGCGCGACCTGATCCCGGTCGTCGTCGCCGGCGCGGCGGCGCTGACCGGCGCCGGCCTCGTCGGCCACGCCGCGATCGCCGAGCACGCACCAGTCGAGCGGTTTGTCTACCTCGAAGCCGAGGACCGCCTGCCGGCGCTCGAGTCGTTTGAGAGCAACCCGACCGGCACGCCGCAGCAGGCGATCGCGCGGCGCCAGAACAACTGCTGCGGCGTGCGCTGGTCAAGCAACGCCCAGGTGCTCTTCGAGAACTTCACGCCCGGCAACCGGATGACGCTGCGCTTCGAGGTGCCGCAGAGCGCGACGTATCGGATCAGCGCGGTCTTCACGCGCGCGCCCGACTTCGGCATCTACGAGTTCTCCGTCGACGGGCGCCCGATCGGCGAGCGCCACGACGGATACGCCGCGGCCGTGGAGCGCTCGCAGGCGACCGGCCTCGGATCGCTGCAGCTCGCCGCGGGGACGCACACGCTGACGCTCACCGTTGCCGACAAGAACCCCGCGTCGTCGAACTACTTCGCCGGCCTGGACTACTTCCAGCTGCGGACCCCCGGCGCCGCACGCGAACCGACGGTCAAACCGAAGCCCGCGGCGCCCGGCGCGGGGCAGACGGGCGGTTCGGCGACCCGACCCTCCGCTCCGCCGCTGACGGGCTCGCAGGCGCCCGGCTCGCCCCAGGCACGCCGCCGCCGGGCGCCGCGCCTGTCGCTGCGCGTCAATCCCGCGATCGACCGCCGGCGCCCGTACCGCTTCACGATCAGCGGCCGACTCGGCCTGCCGGCCGGCGTGCGACCCGAAAACGGCTGCCAGGGCCGCGTCGCGGTCCAGGTCAAGGCCGGCGCGATGACGATCTCCAACCGCCGCACCGCAGTCAGCTGGGCGTGCACGTTCTCACAGCGCGTCAGCTTCGCGATCCCGCGCCGGTTCGCGGGCCGCAAGCGCCTGACCGTCCTCGTCCGCTTCGGAGGCAACCGCTTCCTGCTCGCCAAGCGCGCCGCGGTCACGAGCGTGCGCGTGCGCTGACGCCGGAGCCGGGCGGCATCGCAAGCGGTACAGCACGCAGGAGTTCCGAGGGCGCGGACGTTGCAGTCCCGGTGACGGCAGCGTCCGCCCGCGCGGCGCCTGGTTGGTGCCGCGGCCGTAGCCGACAGCAAGGGAGAGAAGATGTTGTTCTTCGCGAGATCTCGGGCGGCGTTCGTGCTGGCCGCCGCCGTCGTCAGCACGGCGTTCGCTTCGTCCATATCGACGGCTTCGGCGAGCGCCAGACAGCCCGTCGACGGCGCCGGCGCCGCGGGCCTGGAGCGGGCGCATGCCCACAATGACTACGAACATGAGCACCCGCTGTACGACGCGCTGAGCAACGGCTTCAAGAGCGTCGAGGCGGACGTCTGGTTGGCCGACGGCGAGTTGCTCGTCGCCCATGACCGCGAAGACCTGCAGAGCGGCCGTACGCTGCAGTCGCTGTATCTCGAGCCGCTGCGACAGATCGTCAGGCGCAACCGGGGCGCTGTCCATCGCGGCGATCCGGACACCTTCACGTTGCTGATCGACATCAAGTCCGATGCCGCCGCTACCTACCTGGCGCTGCACAGGCAGCTGCGGCGCTACCAGCAGATCCTCACGAGGTTTCTGCCCAGCGGCGTCAACGAGGGCGCCGTCACCGCCATCGTCTCCGGCAACCGTCCCGCCGGGCTGATGCGCCGACAACGCGTTCGCTACACCGCCTACGACGGACGGCTCGGCGATCTCGGCGTCATCACCGACGCCGGCTTCGCTGCGCTGATCAGCGACAACTGGACGAGAAACTTCACCTGGCAGGGGATCGGCCCGATGCCCGAGGCCGAGCGCGCGAAGCTGCGAAGCATCGTGCAGACGGCGCACGCCAACGGCCAGCGCGTGCGCTTCTGGGCGACGCCCGAAGCGTCACCGCAGCGCGAGGCCGTCTGGCAGGAGCTCCTCGCCGCGCAGGTGGACTACATCAACACCGACCACCTGCAGGAACTGCGCGACTTCCTGCTGCGCAACGACCCGCAGGCGACGCAGCCGTACGTCTCGTGGCAGTCGCGTACGCGTGGGCAACCAGTGAGCTAGACGCCGACCGCGGCAACCGCCTTCCGTGCGGCCGCTGAGCCGGCGGCGGAGGGCGCTGTCTTGGCGCCGCGACCTCGGGTTCAGCTCCTGTTCAGATTGACGGCATCCAGTCGGAGGTGGGAGGAAAGGCGTGATAGCACCAGCGCCGCGACGGCGCAGCAGGCTGCGTGCGGTCCGGCCCGTGGCGACCGGCGATTTCTTGTGGCAGGCGATCGGCTGGCAGGGACCGCCGTGAGCGAAAGCGAGAGGCCATGCGTCACCTCCGTCGTTGCGTCCTCAAGCGGCTCGCGGTCGCGATGCTGGCCGCGGCGTGTGCCGTCTGGCCGGCGCCGGCGTCCACGGCTGCCGCGAGCAACGCGCGTGCACCGGACCGAGCGCTGACGGTCATGAGCTACAACGTTCATGTCGGCATCGGCGCCGACGGACGGCTCGACCTCCGAGCTGCTTCTTTCGGGGGAGAGCGTCGGTGTCGGACGACGCCGCTGAAACCCCGACTCTCGATTATCGGCCGCCGCCGGGGCTCACGAGCCCGCACTCGTAGGCGAGCACGACTGCTTGGACTCGGTCGCGCAGGTCGAGCTTCGAGAGCAGGTGCGCGACGTGCGTCTTCACCGTGGTGTCGCCGACGACCAGCGTGGCCGCGATCTCTGCGTTGGACAGCCCGCGCGCCACGAGCTTGAAGACCTCGAGCTCGCGCGCTGTCAGCTCGCCGAGGCCGGGCGGCGGCTCGCGGCCGCTGGGCGCGGGGCGCGCGAACTGCTTGATGAGCCGGCTCGTGATCGACGGGGCGAGCAGCGCCTCGCCGGCGGCGACGACGCGGATCGCCGTGACGAGCTGCTCGGGCGGGCTGTCTTTGAGCAGGAAGCCGCTGGCGCCGGCAGCGAGCGCGTCGTAGACGTACTCGTCGAGGTCGAACGTCGTGAGCATGAGCACGCGCGCGCAGCAGTCGCTCTCGCCGTCGGCGATCCGGCGCGTGGCGGCGATCCCGTCGAGCTCGGGCATCCGGATGTCCATCAGCACGACGTCGGGTCGCAGTCGCTGGGCGGCGTGGACGGCCTGCTCGCCGTTGGCGGCCTCGGCGACGACCACGATGTCGGCTTCGGCCTCGAGCACCATCCGGAAGCCGGCGCGCACGAGCGCCTGGTCGTCGACGATCAGGACGCCGATGCTCACGCCGCGAACGGAAGCGACGCGCGTATGACGAAGCCGCCCTCGGGGCGCGGCGCGGCGTGCAGGTGGCCGCCGTAGAGCGCGACGCGCTCGCGCATCCCCAGCAGCCCCTGTCCGCCTTCCGCGCTCACTGGCGCCCCGTTCGGAGCCCGTCCCGCGAACCCGTCGTCTGCGATCTCGAGCTCGAGCCCATCGTCGCCATAGCGCACCGTCACGCGGGTACGCACCGGCCCGGCGTGCTTGAGCGTGTTCGTCAGCGCTTCCTGGACGATGCGGTACGCCGACACGTCGACGCCGGAGGGGAGCGGCGCCGGCTCGCCCTCCGCTACGAGCTCGACGGCGAGGCCGCTCGCGCGCGCCTGCTCGACGAGCGCGCCGAGGCCTCCCATCCCCGGTTGCGGCGCCAGCGGCACGTCGGCGTCCGGCCGTCGCAGAACGCCGAGCGAGCGGCGCATCTCCTCCAGCGCGGTGCGGCCGGTGCGTTCGATGGCGCCCAGCGCGTCGCGCGCACGCTCGGGGTCGAGATCGAGCATCCGTTGCGCTCCCTGGGCCTGCACGACCATGACTCCCACGCTGTGCGCGACGACGTCGTGCAGCTCGCGCGCGATGCGCGCCCGCTCCTCGCCGACGGCCGCGCGCTCGCGCTGGAGCTGCTCGCGCTCGAGCAGCGCCAGGCGCTGCGCGCGTGCGCGGTTGCTGCGGCCCACAAGCCACGGCGTGGCGACGATCAGGCCGGCCGAGAACAAGAAGCTCTGGGCGTCCACGTGTCCGCCGGCGATCACGGCCGTCCAGAGTCCGGCGACGCCGACGCCCGCGCCGATCAGCGCCCGCCGGTCCTCGGCATGCGCGCCGAGCGAGTAGAAAGCGACGGCGCCCGCGGCAAGCGACGCAAACGGCGGCGGCTCGCCGTCGAACAGTCCGCCGCCGAGGGCGGAGCTCAGCGTGGCGGCTGCGGCGAAGACGCATGCGACGGCGAACGGCGCGCGGCGGCGCGCGCCGAGCGGGAGCGTGAGCAGCAGCCCGCCGCCGATGTCGACGAGCAGCTCGCTGCCACCCTCGTCGTTGCGCAGCACCATCTGCGCCACGAGCGCCATCGCCAGCGCGAACGCGATCAGCGCATCGATCACGCGGGTGTCGCGCAGGCGCCGCACGCGACCGACGGTAGCGGTCCATGCGACCGGTGTCCTCGTCCGCTGTGACGACCGGCGATCCTCCTCGCGGAGGAGGCGCCGTGCAGCAGATCGTCCGGGCGGGCCACCGACGTTCATCACGGTGGCCGACGACGTGCGGCCTCGCGAGCGCGATCGTCCCGGCCATGACCTCCAGCACCCTCGAAGCTGACCGCACGATCCCCATGACGCGTGCGCCCGCGGTGTCGCTGCGCGCCGTGACCAAGCGCTACGGCGAGCGCACCGCAGTCGACGACCTGACGATCGATGTGCCCTGCGGCGTCGTCGCCGGCTTCGTCGGTCCGAACGGCGCTGGCAAGACGACGACGATGGCGATGCTGCTCGGCCTCGTGCGGCCCACCGCGGGGACCGGGAGCGTCCTCGGCGAGTCGCTCGGCGATCCAGCCGCCTATCTGCAGCGAGTCGGCGCGCTGATCGAAGGCCCGGCGTTCTACCCAGGGCTGACGGCCGCGCAGAACCTCGCCGTGCTCGCGACCGCCGCCGGCCACGACCGGGCCGAGATCCCGCAGCTGCTCGACCTCGTCGGGCTCGGCGCGCGTCAGCACGACCGCTTCGGCTCGTATTCGTTCGGGATGAAGCAGCGCCTCGGCATCGCCGGTGCGCTGCTGGGCGATCCGCGACTGCTGATCCTCGACGAGCCGATCAACGGGCTCGATGCGGCGGGCGTGCACGAGATGCGTGGGCTGATCGGCAGCCTCGCAAGCGCCAGGCGCACTGTGCTGGTCTCGTCGCACGTCCTGGCCGAGCTCGAGCACGTCTGTGACTGGTTGATCGTCATCGACGGCGGCCGGCTGGCCTATCAGGGGCCCGTCGCGGAGCTGCTCGGCCGTGCGGGCACGACGCTGGTCGTCGCTCCCGAGCATCCCGGCGACCTCAGCCTGCTGTCCGCCGTGATCGCGTCCGCGGGGCACGAGGGCCGGGCCGGCGGTGGTCACGTCGAGCTCGCCGTCGACGGCGCCGATCCACGCGCGCTCGCCGCCGACGTCAACCGCGCGGCGAGCGCCGGCGGGATCGTCCTCGCCGAGCTGCGCCTCGTCGGCAGGAGCCTCGAGGACCGCTACCTGACGATGGTCAACGGAGGCGACCGATGATCTCGATGTTCCGAGCAGAGCTGCTCAAGCTGCGCCGCCGGCGCGTCGCCATCGCCGTCGTCCTCGGTGCGCTGGCGTTCGCCGCGGTCGCCTCGATCACCGTGTTCCTGTCGGCGACTGCGGCCGGCGGGCGGCCCGCCGAGCGCGGCGCGACGGTGCAGTCGCTGAGCCAGGCCGGCGGCGCCACCGAGGCGTTCGCGATCGGCGCGTCGTTCGCCGGGATCCTCGTGATGGTGCTCTTCATCGCCAACGTCGCCGGCGAGCTGTCGCAGGGCACGTTTCGCACGCTGCTGATGCGCCAGCCGCGGCGGATGGCTCTGCTCTCCGGCAAGATCGCCGCGCTGCTCGTGTTCGCGGCGATCGTGCTGGCGCTCGCCGAGCTGCTCAGCGTCGGCGCGTCGGCGGCGCTCGCGCTCGAGCAGGGCGTCTCGACGGGCTCGTGGTTCGGACTCGACGGGCTCGGCGCGGCCGCCGGCGATTACGCGACGGCGCTGCTCGCAATCGCCGCGTGGGCATCGCTGGGCTCGGCGCTTGCGATCTTCGTGCGCTCGATCCCGATCGCATTGGCGATCGGGATCGTCTGGTCGGGCCCGTTCGAGCACCTGCTCCAGGACGCCTGGGCGAGCGCCGGCCAGTGGTTCCCGGGGCTGTTGCTCGAAGCGCTCGCTGCCGGTGGGACTCCAGACGTCTCGTTCGCGCGCGCGCTGGCGCTCGTCGCGCTCTACGTCACGCTGGCGCTGAGCGCCGCGGCTGTCGTGTTCGCCCGGCGTGACGTCACGGGGTGAGTTGTGCCGGCCGGCCGCGCTGCAGCGACGTTGGCCTGACCCGCTGAGTTCGGCGCCGCTGAAGCGGATCGTCGCCGACCAGGTGCTCGAGAACCAGGCGCTCAAGGAGATCTATCAAGGACGGTCTAGTCGAGAACCCCGACAACGTCGTCATCGTTCCGCAGACCCAGGACATCTTCCTGCAGGAGGACAGCCCGGGGGAGCAGTTCATCCGCGGCGTCACGCAGGACGGCGAGATCTACGACTTCGCCCAGACGATCACCAACGAGACCGAGTTCTGCGGCGGCTGCTTCGACCCCGACGGTCAGACGCTCTACGTCAACCAGCAGGGCGAGCGCGGGGGGCCGGTCGAGGGGCCGCCCGGTGGTCAGGCCGTCACCTGCGCGATCTACGGACCGTTCGAGAAGCGCGCGGGGGCCAACAACAAGAACTTCGGCAACGGCCCGAGCCGCGGCTAGCGGCGGCAACGGAATGGCGGGCGGTCAGGGGCTGTCGCGCCGCGCGCAGTTCGGCGCGGGACTCGGCCGCGCGCTCGACGCCCGCTTCGCGCACCAAGACGAAGACGAAACGGGCCCGGGCGCCCCGATCGCGTTCACCGCTTGGAAAGGGTGGATCGCCGAGCTGCTGCGAGTGGTCGGGCCGGCGGCGGCCCGATCACAGCGGTGGGCGCGCTACGAGACCGCCTATCTGCACTTCTTCGACTTCCCGGAGCTCGACGTGCGCGACTGCGCACTGCAACTGCGCTTCGAGAGCATCGACGATGCGATCGAGGCGCTGGCCGACCCAGCCGGCCCGATCGGCGCCGAAGAGCGGGTTCGCCAGGCGCTGCCGCGTCTGCTGGCGGGCGAGCATCAGCCGCAGGACGGGGGCCTGTTGATCCAAGCCGCCCACGCGATGCTGTTCGCCCGTCGCCCGTAATCGGGGCGCTCACGATCTGCCCTCAACCGGCGGGCGGTCAGGCGGGCGCTGCACCCGGTCACCGGAACCGTCCCGATCGCCTTCGGGTTGCGAGTCGCCAACCAGAGCCGCTGACGACCCCGCCTTCTCGCTCGCCTGCGGCCCAGCTGCCGGAGCAGTGCTGGCGGCGAGCAGCGCGATGACGGCGGCAAAGGCGACGACGATCACGAGGGCGCCTCGCAACGATGCGGCCTCTGCGACGAATCCGATCGCCGGTGGGCCGGCTAGGAATCCGAAGTAGCCGACCGTCGAAGTCGCCGCGATTGCGGTGGCCGGTGCCACGCCGGGGGTGCTCGCGGCCGCCCGCAGGACCGTGGGCAGGACCGTCGCCAGGCCGGCGCCGACGCAGGCGAAGCCGAGCACCGCGGCGATCGGCGTGTGGATGATGAGCGTCGTCGTCAATCCCAACGATGCCAGCGCGCCGGCGAAGCGCGTCGATGCCACCGGGCCGAGACGTGCGGTCAACCGGTCGCCGGTGAGCCGTCCGACCGCCATCATGAGCGAGAAGGCCGCAAAGCCCGCGGACGAGAGCACCGCGTCGGCCTCGAGCGAGCCACGCATGTAGACCACGCTCCAGTCGGCGACCGAGCCTTCCGCCAGGAGGCCGCAGAACGCCACGAACCCGAGCGCGAACAGCCTGGGCGGTGGCCGGGCGAGGATCGGTCCCACCGTCGAGAGCGCGCTCCCTGGCACGCGCGATCGCAGATGGGCGACGGCGACGACGCCAACGGCACCGAGGATCGCCGCGCTCACAGCGAAATGGACGAGCGGCGCCACGCCGGCGGCGGCGAACGCTCCGCCGGAGAGCGCGCCGGCGAGGCCGCCGACGCTGAACGCGCCGTGAAACGAGGCCAGTATCGGACGGTCGTGCTCGCGCTCGATGCCCATGCCCTCATGGTTCATCGCAACGTCCAACGCCCCGTTGACGGCGCCGATCAGAAACAACGCGGCCGTCAGGCCGACGAGATTGGGAGCCAACGCGATCAGTGGGAGAGCGCCGCAGTAGAGCGGGACCGCCGGCGCCAGCACGCGATGCGCCCCGACTCGACCGAGCGCCCGGCCCGCGAGCGGCATCGCCACGAGCGCTCCGGCCGCTACGCCGAGAAGCGCGATACCCAAAGCTCCCTCGCCGAGCCCGAGCCGCTCTTGGACGTCCGGAATCCGCGGCACCCAGCTCGCCAGCACTGCGCCGTTGACGAAGAAGACGGCGGTCATACCGCGGCGCCGCTCGGAACCGCCCCGCGCCAGCGGTCGCCGCTCCCCGCGCCGCCATAGGCGCTCGCTCACACGCACCATGCGAGGTGGCGCAGGGCCGCGGGCGAGACGGCCGAGACCGGGGCTCGGCTCTCCCTCAAGCCGGTACCGCTTCGCCGAGCTCCCACCCGCGAAGCGCCTCGGCGCCGGCATGCAGCCTCTTGATTGCCGTCGCGATGCTCAGCACGTCAGCCTGGTCCTCCAACAGCACCTCGTGGGAGAAGACGACAGCCAGCTCATACGCGCGCCGCGCCACCGGAAGGCTGTGCCTGCTCGGGTCGATCGCCGCCCAGTACTCATCGCCCAAACGGTGCCTGCGCTTGGTTCTGGGTTGATAGAGCGCCGACATGTCAAGCGGGCGGTACGGCGCCCGGAAGGCCACTCCGGTCTCCAGCTGCAGGGCCCGCCGGAACGACCGGACGGACAGCCCCGCGAACGCCAGCGGGTCGTACCAGAACACGTAGGCATAGAGATTCCTTCTGGTGACCCGCTCATCGCAGCGCTGCGGCGAGACGCCCGGGATGGCGCCGATCGCGTCGTCGAGGGCAGATGCGTTGGCTGCGCGCCGGCGGCATTGATCCTCGAGCCGCTCCAGCTGGCCCACGAGGATCGCCGCCTGCAGCTCGGTCATTCGGTAGTTGCCGCTCTGCATCGGCCGCCAGTTCGCTTCTGCGCTTCCAGGGCGGCGCCGGCCACAGTTGCGCAGGCTGTAGAGCCGCTCGTACAGCGAGTCGTCGTCGGTCGTGACGAAGCCCCCCTCGCCGGCCGTGAGCGTCTTGCTGGCCTGAAAGCTGAAGGCGCCGATGTTCCCCATCGAGCCCACGCCGCGATCGCGCCAGCAGGATCCGTGGGCGTGAGCACAATCCTCGACCAGGACGAGACCGTGGCGCTCGGCGATCGCGCCGATCGCATCTAGGTCCGCCACGGCTCCGTAGAGATGGACCACGACGATCGCCCTGGTCCGGGGCGTGATCGCCGCCGCCACCAGCGCTGGATCGAGGCAGAGCGTCTGAGGACAGACGTCGACGAGCACCGGTATCGCGTTCACGTCGAGGACGGCGGCCGCCGTCGCCTGCCAAGTGAGCCCGGGCACGATGACCTCGTCGCCGACTCCCACGTCGAGAGCCTCGAAAGCCAGTTGAAGCGCGACCGTGCCGTTCGCCACGCACAGCCCGTGCGCGCATGTCTGCAGCCGCGCAAACGACCGCTCGAACGCTCGCTCCATCGGACCCTCGCCGGCCCAGTGGCCGCTCTCCAGGGCCTTGGCGATCAGCGCGCCCTCGCGGTCGCTCCACACCGGCCAGCGCGCGTGGAGCGCACCGACCGGGTCGCCCCCGAGGATCGCGGGCAGGCTCACGCAACCCCTGCCAGTCGCGGGCTTGGCACGCCCGCGGCCATCTCTTCGCCTGGCCCGGCACCGCCCTGCGCGTTCAGCGTCTCCTCTTCGGAGGTCGGTGCCATGGCGACGGCGCAATCGGTCTGCGCCGAGCGGTACAGCCCTTCGACCACGCGCTGGATGACGAGTCCTTCACGCGGCGTCGCCAGCGCGCTGTCGTCAGCCGAGCCCGTACGGCACATGTCCACGAACTGGCTGGCCTGCGCGACGTATGGATCGGCGCTGCCGGGCTGCTGCGAGACCGGTGTCGTGTCAAGCAGGGTCCCGTGCCGCTCCTGGTAGATCCGCAGCGGGAAGAGATCCGCGCCGCCGTGGTTGCCCATCAGCGACACCTGCGTGGTCTCGGTCGGCTCGATGTTGGCTGCAAACGACGTCTCCAGCATGAGCGAGGCGCCGTTGACGAAGCGAACCACGCCCACGGCCATGTCCTCGACGGCATACGTCTGCCAGTCCCACTCCCCCCACAAACCGACCCCGTCTCGGTTGCCGATGCGCAGGTGGGTGGCGCCGAGGACGACCGACGGCTCCGGGTAGCCCATCAGGTACAGGGCGGTGTCGAGCACATGCACGCCGATGTCGATCAGCGGGCCACCGCCCTGCCCCGCCTGCTCGGCGAACGCGATCCACCCGGGGATGCCGCGCCGGCGCAGCGCATGCGCCCGCGCGGCGTAGATGTCGCCGAGCTCACCTCCATCGATGAACCGCTTGAGTGTCTGGGCTTCTGCACTGTGGCGGTATTGAAAGCCGAAGCGCAGGAAGGTCCCCGTCACGCGAGCGGTGACCGCCATGCGCTCCGCCTCCGCGACCGACGTCGCCGGGGGCTTCTCGCACAGCACATGGCAGCCGGCTCGCATCGCAGCGATGGCCGCGTCTGCGTGGTGGCAGTTGGGGACGCACACGCTGACGGCATCGAGATCGGCGTCGGCGAGCATGTCGGCATAGCTGCCGTACGAACGCGGGATTCCGAACACCCGGGCACACTGCTCGGCGCGGTCTCTGCGAACGTCGGCGACCGCTACTACCTGAGCGCGCGGGGCGCATTCCGCATATGCCGGTATGTGCCGCTTCGAGGCGATCTCACCACAGCCGATCACGCCGACTTGCAAGGGACGGTCCATCGGTTCTCCCGTGGTCATCGATCAAATCCGGTCCGCCCCGAGGGCGTGGCTTCGAGGGTACCTGGCCGTAATCGGATCTCGTGACGATGCTGTAGTCGCGGCGATCACGATCGATTAGCGTCAGCGAACGCAACTGACGACATTCGGCGAGGACGTCCGTGAGCCGGTGTTACGCCCGATCGGCTGCGGCGTGCGTCGTCGACGAGGGGCGCGTCAGCCGTCGGCGCCGCCGGAGCTCGGATCAACGAGAAGCACCCCGTCCGCTGTCGCCCGGACGTCGAGCCTCGAGCGCCTCCGCGCGTTGCTGCAGCGCGAGGTCGTATGTCGCGAAGGTGTGTTCGCGAACGTATGCCGATGCTCCGCGGTGAACGACCACCTCCGCCATCGCTGCAGAAGGCATGTTGCGGATGCAAGCGCCGCCAGCGTCTGGCGATGTTGCCCTGCGGTGACGCGCGTGTGACTTTGAGACGCGGTACAGCGCGAGCGAGCGGGCACACGACGAGCGGCCGCGCATCCGGTAACCGTTCGTTCACAGATTTGTCACCAGCTCGTGACAGGCGCGCGCGGGGGCGGCGCCAGCCTTTGCCCCATCAAGACGCGTCGCCTGATCGCGCTCGCGTTCGTCCATCGCCCGTACTGAGCGAGCTCCGGCCGCGCAAGAGCGGCACGCGGCTGACCTACTGCCACAGAACCCGTCAGGAGACAACGATGCCGAACATCGGACCGATGGAGCTCATCATCGTGCTGGTACTCGCGCTGCTCATCCTTGGGCCCAAGCGGCTGCCCGACGCCGGACGATCGCTCGGCCGCGGGATGCGCGAGTTCAAGGACTCGCTGACGGGCGGCGACGCACAAGAGCGCCGTGCCGTGTCTGAGGCCCAGCCCGAGCGGGCCGCCCGGGATTGACGCCCTGCAGCCCCCGAGCTGTCCCTGGGTTTCCGCGTTCCGCGACAGGAGGTTTCCAAGATGATCCGCCGCTGTCTCGTAGCGCTCGCCGCCACGCTCGCGAGCGTCCTCGCCGTGCCCGTCGTCGCGCCGGCGGCGATCGAGGAGTCACCGCCCGGGCAGGTGCTGGTGATCGATGCGAACCTGCAGGAGGGCTTCCGGCTGCCCGACGTCGAGGATCCGACGGATATGCGCAACTTCGTGCGCGCGATCGACGCGACGGTGCCGTATGACTTCGCACCCGACGTGCTGCTGTTGCAGGAGATTCGCCGGACGAGCGCCGAGAACGTCGCCGAGCTGCTCGGCGAGGCGTACGGCCATGGCTTCGCGGTCGCCGTCGACCCGGGCGAGCACCCGTGGGTGGGCGCGGCGGTCCGCGACACCACGGTCGTCTACAACGAGACGACGATGCGCCTGGAGGACGACGGCGGCTTCGTAGCCACGACCAACCGCGCGGGCCGCGCCAAGGACAACGCCTACGCGCTGCTCAAGGAGCGCCGCGGCGGACTGCGGGTGCCGGTCATCAGCCTGCACTGGGCGCACCGCGGCGACTCGGTCGCGCAGGCCCGCGACATGGTCGAGCTGCTCGACAGCAAGTACCCGTCGCCGTCGCGGCGCCAGGTCGAGATCGTGGCCGGCGACTTCAACGTCAAGCGCTGCATCGGCGGGGAGTCCTGGAAGAGCGAGCAGCTCGGCTGTGAGGAGCAGGACTGGTACCGCGTCTTCACGGCCGAGCACGGCTACAGCGACGCGGTGCTGGCGGCGAGTCCGGAGGAGATCGCGCAGGCCCAGCTCGACGACGTCGCGCGGATCGACTTCCTGTTTGCCCGCGGCGCCGTGCACGATGCCGGAAGCGATCTTGCCACCAAGCGCGAGCTCCGCCGGCACGAGCAGTGCGCGGGCGTCAACGACGAGTACTTCAAGGCCGGCCGTGGCAGCGAGGCGCCGGAGCCCTGCCGATCGCTGTTCTACACCGACCATCGGCTCGTCTGGGCGCTCGTCGGCATGTCCACCGGCCCTTAGCGAAGAAGGCTTGGCGGGACCACGCGCGGCCGGCGTGTCGCGGCTGTCCCTGTAACCCCGATCGAGGAGTCGCTCAAATGAGAACCAGATCCGCCCGCTTTCTGTCGCTGATCGCCGTCGCGCTGGTGGTTGCGGCGGTGCTCGCGCCGGCGCCCGCCTCGGCCGAGCGACGCGCCAAGCACGTCGTGCTCGTCGACTGGGACGGATTCGACCCCGACTACCTGACGCGCGCGGAGATGCCCCACCTGCGCCGGCTCGTCAGGCGCGGCAGCCTCTCGATCGCGAGCAGCACCTTCCACACCGTTTCCAATCCGGCGCGTGCGTCGATGTCGACGGGCGCCTACCCCGAGATCCACGACAACGCCGCGTACTACTTCGATCCGTTCGCCAACCGCGCGCGCGGGCAGGAGCGCTTCCTGGCGGCCGAGACGATCGCCGAGGCGCTGGCGGCCGAGGGTCGCACGATCGCGTCGGTGCAGTGGTACATGGTCCAGAACCACGGGGTCAGATACGGCGATCCGGAGCACCTCTACGTGCAGCCCGGTGGCGACTTCGGCCGGCGCGTCGATGTCGCGATCGACATCCTCCACGGGCGCCCGGTCGACTCAGGCGGGCAGCAGATCAGCGTCCCGAAGATCCCGGACCTGCTGGCGGTCTACAGCGACGGCCCCGACTCTCTCGGGCATCGCCGAGGCGCCGAGTCGCCCGCGATGGCGGAGTTGCTGGAGAAGATGGACCGCGACCTCGGCCGGCTCGTGCAGGCCACCAAGGACGTCGGCATCTACGGCGAGACCGCGTTCATGCTGACCTCCGACCACGGCATGACGAGCTGGAGCAAGACGCTGCTGCCGCAGGTCCTCGCCGCGATCTCCGCCGCCGGCTACCGCCCTGAGATCGTCACCCCGGGGCGCTCGCCCGCCGCCGACACGGAAGTCGTGATCGTCCCCAACGCCGTCCGCCAGGGCGACATCACGCTGCGCGGCCGGGCCGCGACCGCGGACGGCCGGAAGGACGTGCGCGCCGCGCTCGAGTCGTTGTCTCCGACCTACATCAGCGAGGTGCTCGACGAGTCCGAGCACCGCGCCCTGCGTGCCAGCCGCAAGCTGGGCGACCTCAGCGCCGAGGCGCAGCCGCCGTACGGGTTCGCGCTCTCCGAGCCACCGGCCGGTGAGACGCGCGGCTCGCACGGCAGCCGCGCCGAGCTGCAGGTCCCCTTCCTGCTCTCCGGCGCCGGGATCCGCCGCGCCGTCAAGCCATCCGATCCCGTGCTGGTGGACGTTGCTCCGACGATCGCCGCGCTGCTCGGCACCCGTCCTCCCGGCGAGGCTCAGGGACGCGCGCTGCGCGAGGCGCTCGGGCCGGCGGCACCCCAACGCGCGGCCGGCCGCTGAGACCGGCTCAGGTGCGGGCTCGCGCGTCTCGCTCAGGCCCCATGGCTTGGCGTAGGGCCGCACGGCTTGCCGTGGCGGCGGGCGGAAGGTCGCGGATCTTCGGCTGGCTCTACGTTGTCGCCACCCGCGAGGCCTTCCGGCTGTGCGAGCGCGAGCGACGCCACCTCCACCTCGAAACGATGCTCCCGCAAGGATCCTGGGACGCCGTCATCGCCGACGCGTTCTCGATCGACGACATCCTCGAGGCTCGCGAGGCGCTTCAGATCCTCGCCGGCCTCCCGGAGCGCCAGCGCGGCGACCTGACCCTCCTGGTCGCGCGCTTCAACTGAGCTGCCTGAGCGAGCAGGTCGGCCACCGCCACGACGCCGCGCCGGACCTCCGTAAGCGTCCTGCCGCACCGCGAGACGACGGAAGCCCTCGCCCGGGGCGAGGGCTTCCGCGTCGGCCAGGACGGTGTCGCCGGGGCTACTCGCGCTTTGCCCGGCAGTCGTTGCGCAGGTCGAGCGACACCCGCTCGCCGCGGTCGACGTAGACCTGCCGCGCCGACCGCACGACGCCCTGCGGCGTCTCGCAGGTCAGCGTCCACGCCTCCTTGAGAGCGGGCTCGAGCGCGTCCGGGCCGGCGAACGTGACCGTACCCGTCCAAGGCTCCACCGCGGCGTAGTTGATGACGCGCACGACGTAGTCCCCGGGGGCGGGATCCGGTCCGAGCACCGCCTCCTCGAAGTTCGTCGTGCCCTGCCCCGACTGGGCCACCGGGTCGCCGGTCGCGTTGCCGCTTGCGTCGGCCCGGAAGATCTTCATGTCCCAGTCGCTCGTCGGCGTCGCCCACTCGATGCGGACGGTGGCCTTCGCGTTGTCGACGCCTTCTCCGCCGGGGACCGTGATCCGGTGGTCCTCGTAGCAGCCCGCCGGCGGCGCGTCGTAGTTCGCGCACGGCACCGTGGCGCTCACGCCGTTCGACGCGAACGCCTGCGGCTCGCTCGGCTCGCCGGCCGGCTCCCGCCCGCTCTCCTTCTGCACGAGCGGCCGCGTGGACGGGTTGACGTGCCACTCGAACGCGCCCTTGTCGGCCGTCACCTGCATCGTGGTGTCGAGCGTGTCGGTGAACGTCCGCGTCGTGCCGTCCGTGTTCTTCTGCGAGGTGGGGGACTCGAACGTCTTCTTCACGCGCAGAACCGAGCCGTCCGGCGCCCGGCCGGCGATGACCGCGTGCTTCGACGGGTCGGCGGCCGCTTCCTGGACGAGCAGGTACGCCTTGCGGTTGCCGCCGCCGTTCTCAGGGGCGTCCTCCGTGGTTCCGTGGTACTCCGCGATCGTCTCGGCGAACGGCGGGTGGAACCCGAGGTCGCCGATCTCGAATGTGAAGCCGAAGCCGCCCGTGGCGTAGTACGTCCAGTCCTCCGTGGTCCCCGTGGTGTCGTAGAGCTCGTAGCTGAACTGGCTCGTGTAGCCGTTCTCGGCCGCCATCGCGTCCCCGAGAGCCTTGTAGGCCGGCTCGTCGGGCGTCGGGCCCTGGACGGCGATGCCCGGCGGGCGCAGGACGAGGTTCGAGAATGTGTGGTTCGTGATGAGCGCCGTCACCTGGCGGCTCGAGACGAGCTCACGGATGTTCTGCGTCTCGGGCTCCGAGAACGGCCCCGGGCCGCGGTACGTCTGGTTCGACGGCGCCGCGCTTGCCCCCGGGCCGCCCCAGAACCCGCCGTAGTTGCGGTTCGGGTCGACGCCCGGCCCGATGATGCCCGTGTCGGGCTGCAGGCAGCTGCCGCCTTCCGCGTCCGTGAGAAACCGGCAGTTCTTGCGCTTGTACTCGTTCGGCGCGGCAGCGGCGGCGAGGACGAACTCCGCGGTGGAGATGTCGCCGCTGCCGTCGAGGTCGGTCCCCTGGCCGTCCCCGTTCATGTAGAGCTGGCCGGCTTCACGCGACTGGTTGAAGCCGTCTGGGTTCACGACCGGCACGACGATCGTCCGCGTGTTCTCGACCAGCTCTTTGATCCGCGGGTCGCCGCTGCGGTAGCCGACGATGAGCTCGTACGCCCACTCGATGGCGTGCTCGGAGGACGGCCACTCGCGGGCGTGATGGACGCCCATCTGCAGGAACACCGGACGGCCGTCACGCGCGTGCGGGTTCGTGGCGATCTCGATGCCTTCGACCGGGCGGCGCTCGTAGGTCTCGTGGCCGAGCGTGATTGGCTTGACGAGGTCGGGGTGCTCGCGCGCGAGCTGCTTCAGGTTCTCGCTGTAGTCGTACAGGCGCCGGTACGTGGTGCGCCCGCTCGGCAGGTCCGACCTGTCGGTCGAGCTGGCGAACGCCAGGTCGGCCTGGCGGTCGTTGCGCGCCTGCACGGCGAGGTCGGGGACCTCGAGGGTGTAGACGAAGGCGTTGTCGACGAGCTTCTGCGCGTCGTCCGGGCCGTGCAGGACGACCTCGAGGTAGCCGGGTCCGCCGTGCTCGGTGACGTCGAGGCCCAGGTCGACGAGCTCGCGCTTGCGATCGGCGTTCGGCGTCGACACCCGGACGAGCGAGGTCTTGCTGACGTTCGTCGTGTCGATCGCCGTGGCGTCGACGGTTATCCGCGCGGTCCCGGCGTCGCCCGACACCCGGCACGCCTGCACCACGAGCCGCTCTTCGGCGACCGCGAATCCCGAGGCGACCTCCTCGCTGCCGCGGTAGGCCGATCCGGCGACCACCCGGCCGCCGTCGGCGTTGAAGATGGCGACGTCCCAGTCGCCGCCGGCCGCGCTCAGGCGCGCGGTGACCGACCCGGCGACCGGCATGGTCACCGTGCGCTGCGCGACGCCCGCCGCGTCGGAAAGGTTGCGGTGCGTGCAGCTCCGGTCAACCGCCTCCCTCGCGGTGACGTCGGCCGTGAGCAGCGACTCGGCCGATGCCGTCGATGCGCCCGTGAGCAGCGCCGCGAGCGCGGCGACGGTCGCGGAGCGGAACCTGACTGTGACTCCAAGCAAAAGAAACCCCCAGCCCTGTAATAGACAAGCCCGAGAAGCAGCGTGCTGCTTCGTGGCCCGTACCTAATCACGACCCGGACGGAACGTGCGGCAGGGCGTCCGGATGCCGACGGCCGGCCATGCGGCGGACGAGGCCCGGGCGTCGTCCGGCAGCAGCCCGAGCCGGAACGGCCCGCGAGCCGTCCGCGCGTCCGCCGGGGCGCCGTGCTGGGTGACCGCGAGCTCGCCGCGCCCTCGAAGGATCAGCGCCGCGAGTTCAGATGAGGCGCGGTACGATTCGTTAATGCGCGTGTAGTGGACCGCTGGCAGACGTTTGCCGTCGTAGCGCTGATCGTCCTGGCGGCTGAGCCTGACCACGAGCACGGGGCACCGCGCAAGTCGTAGAGATCAGGCAGGGAGATGTGGCGTCGAGCCGCGAGTTCGATCCAGGCGGCGAGCGGACCACTCTCCCGGAAGCCGCCTCACCAACAGTCCTCGGCGACGCATCCGAAGGACAAAGAACCGGTCGACCAACCGCAAATGACCGATCGAGGGCGACAGCCACACTCATCTGATCGCACCGCTCACCGAGCTCGCGCGCGAGCTTGGCTACCACGTCGAGATCCGCGACCTCGCCAACCCGGGGCCGCAAGGGTGGTGTGACCCCAACCGCCAGAGATCGTCGTCGCGGCCGGGCGCGCCAACCGCCAGGTCCGCACGCTCGTGCACGAGATCGTTGCTCAGTCCGTGGCGGATCGCGGCTTCGATCCCGGCGCGCTGGTCGCGGATCGTACGCGCGAGCTTGACGAACGGCTGGAGGCGACATCGCCAGGCCCACTTCAGCCACGCGTCGAGGACGGCGATCGCCTCGTCGGGCTCGACGCGGTAGATCTGGCGCAGCTGCTCTTTGAGCAGATAGGCGCGAAACAGGCGCTGGTTGATCTGCTGGATGTGAGCGAGCTTGAGCTTCTGGCGGGCGGTCAGGTTCTCAGGGTTCTTCCACAGCGCGAAGCGCGCGCCTTTGAGATCCTTGGCGAGCGCTATCTCGCCCGCCTTGCGGGCCTCGTTCCAGACCTCGCGGCGGATCTCATCAAGCGCGTCGGTTGCCAACTTGATCACGTGTAACGGATCCAGGCAGATCTCGGCGTTGGGACAACGCTCAGCGACCGGGATCGTGATCCAGGACGCCATGTCGCAGGACACCAGCTCGAGCCGCTTGCAGCGCTCGTCGCCCAGCAGATCCACGGCAAAGGCCTTGGTTTGCAGGGCCGTTTCCGATGGCGAGACCCGGACTCGAACCGGGGACACCACGATTTTCAGTCGTGCGGAGTTGCGACTGAGTCTGGCGTATTAGCCGGGCTTTTCGTCGATCTCGGGGTGTCTGGCGGCGTCCGCGTTTTGCCGCACTTTGCGGTCGTTTGCCGTATGAAAAGGCCCACGGCGACTCTGTGGGCCTTTTCGTCGCTTCGGATTGGCTGACCGCTGCCCTCGTCGTGGTCGTGGCGATCGGTGATGCGACTGGGTTAGACGATCGCTGGCCGGGCGACCTCGCGGCGGCGCATTTCGCTGGCGAGCATGAAGAGCAACTGTTCGGGCTGCGCGGCGACGAAGTCGTTGATCCACGCCCCGAAGCGTCCACGCGTCATCGTTGCGAACGCCTGCGGTCGGTAGCGGACCACGGAGCCGAAGAAGAAGATCAGCATCCACATGGAGGCGATCTGCGGCTGCGATTAGTTTCGGCTGGCGGAGTCAGGTGGAGGTAGTAGCGGCGGTAGCCCTCCGCGGGGTACGCGGTGACGATCCGCCACAACCATGGGCGACACGGATCGACCAGATCGGGCACGACGTCGGTCGGTCGGCCGGTGTAGGCGACGGGCGCGATCTGCTCGAAGCACAGGTAGTCGGGATCCGTCGTTAGCGAGCCGGGGTGGACCTCTGCGAATAGGCCGGTGAGCCCGGCTTCTTGCATGACCCGTGCGTGCGTGAGGCTGTAGCGGTTGAGGTCGCTACGGCGGACCCATAGTCGAAGCCAAAGCTGACCGGCTGCGTTGTCGCTGACGAACTCGAGGTCTTCGATGACGATGAATCGCTCGCTGCGGTTGGTGGCCTCGCGCCAAAGTCGGTGGCCAACAACGATCTGGGGTGCGAGTTCAGGGACGGGGATCGTTGCGGCGTCCGTCGGCCGCGGGTAGCCGAGGCGCTCGATGAGCTCGGGGAAGACGTTGACCTTGCCGGGGGAGTCATGGATCGTGACTGTGCCGGCGGTCAGGTCGGCGGCGGGGACGGTCTGGCCATCGGACAGGCCGTGCTTCGCGCGGTCGAGGGAGCCTGTGAAGCCGCGGCAGCGGATGATCGCCTGTGCGCGAGCTCGCGGCCTCGAAGAACGCCCGGGCGTGCGCAACGAAGGCGAGCGACTCGTCGCGTTCGACGCCGGTCAGCTGGTCGTTGACGGCGCCCTCGATGATGGCCCAGGGATCGATCGCGAACACGATGTCGTTAAGCCCGTATCTGCGCGTGTTCCGGCGCACAGGGAAGAACGAAAACCTGAGCGGACGGCCTTTGACCACCAGTGGCGCGCCCGGGCGGGGCTGAGGGAGGCGTGGCAAGCACATAAGGATGCCCGACCGGGCTGCCGCGCGCCCGGGGTTGCATGCGACCGCGACGGGTCGCAACGGCCGTGCTGGCCGGTACGCTCGCGACATGGCCGGCCGTGAACTCAAAGCGCTATTCAGGGCGTATCGCGAGGGTGACGAGCTGGCGTTCCGGCGTGCCGCGCAGGAGATCGTCGAAGAGGAAGAGGCGAAGAATCACGTTGCTTTGGCGCGTGACCTCCGCGCCCTGCTGCAAGCGGCGGATCGCTCGCGGCGGTTGCGCCGAGCGTCGTTCTGCCGGAAGCGCCGCTAGACCGCGAGGGCGAGTGGCCCCTGGCTCAGGTCAGACACGCGGAGCGTGCGTTCGATGATCTCGTGCTGACCGGCGCTCTGGTCGACCGCCTACGGACGTTGGCCGATGAGTACCGCCGTTGGGAGGAGCTCGACCGACGGGGCATCCCGCGCCGCCAGCGGATCCTGTTCCACGGCCCTCCGGGCTGCGGGAAGACGAGCGCGGCTGAGGCCGTTGCCAACGAGATCGGCCTCCCGTTGGTGGTCGTCCGGATCGATGCGGTCGTGTCGAGCTATCTCGGAGAAACCGCCTCGAACTTGCACCGGATCTTCGAGTTCGTCGGCCAGGGCTCATGGGTCTTGTTGTTCGACGAGTTCGACGCGCTCGGGAAGGCTCGTGACGATCCGACTGAGCACGGTGAGATCAAGAGGGTCATCACGGCGTTCTTGCAGATGCTCGACGCGTTCCGCGGCCCGAGCCTGCTGATCGCGGCAACCAACCACGAGCACTTGCTCGACCCGGCGCTGTGGCGACGCTTCGACGACGTCCTCGAGTTCCCCCGAGCGACGGTCCATCAGAGCCGGCGCCTGCTGCGTCAACGGCTGCGCGCCGTCAAGCATCACGGCCTCGAGATTGATACGAGTGCATCGCGGATGAAGGGCAAGCCGCACGCGGCGATCGAGAAGGTCGCCTGGGACGCTGTGCGATTCGCCGTGCTCGATGACCGTGAGGCCGTCGAGCAGCGCGATCTCGATCGCGCGATCACCGACGCGCTCGCGCGCCCCTGGTAGGCGATGGCCGATCACCTGCTCCTCCCGCAGCCCGTGCGGCTTGACAGCCGACGCGCGGGCACCGGCTTCGGCGAACGGCCGCACCGGCTCCCGGGGCGGCACGGCAAGAAGCTCAGCGACGAACTGGACGAGGCGATCACGGCGATGCGCCCCGCGCGCACCATCGAAGGGGTGGATCCTGCCTACGTCTTCAAGATCCGAGCTGCCGGCCCGCTACAGGACAGCGCCCTTCGTAGCAGCGGCCTCCAGTTCCTCGGAGACACCAAGGAGTGGACGTACTTCGTGCTCGCTCCTGGCGATGATCCCGGCGATTCTGCGCAGGCATCTCGGCGAGTACGGCGCGGCCGGCGAGCGCGCCGCTGCGGCCCCTGGTCGCACGTTCTTTGATTCGATCGAGGAGTTCCTGCCTTACGGCCGTCAGGATCGCCGCGGCCCTGGCATTCCGGCCGACGGGGAGGACTTCGACGAGGCGATGGCTGTCGACGTCATCGTGTGGCCGTCGCCAGATGCCCAGACGGCGCGCGCGCGAGTCAACGACGTGCGGCTCGTCATCGCCCAGAGCGACGCCGCGGCAGTGCTCACGGCGGACGAACGCGCCCGCTTCACGGTGGTCCGGGCGCGTGTGGACCAGGCCGTTCTCGCTGACCTTCTCGACCTTCCTGTTGTCGAGCGCATCCGTGTTCCGCCTGCTCCGCGGCTGGAGCCGTCGACCTGGCGCAACGTCGCGATCGACGAGCTCCCGGAGCCGCGCGTCGAAATCGTCGCTCCGATGGGACTGATCGACGACGAGGTCATGGACCACCCACTCCTGCCCGCAGCGGTCCTTGCGTCCCGCACCGGCGTGCCCGCCGACCACCCGTGGCTGCCGCCGAGCGATCACGGAACGTTCGTCGCCGGTCTGTACGCATACGGCGACGTCGAAGACGCGCTCGCGGGCGCCAGCGAGTGGCTCGCGTGCGGCCCGATCCACGCCGTACGTGTGCTCGAACCCGATCCGCGAATGCCCGATCGGACGCGGTTCCCGACCGCCCAGCCCGCACATCTCGTGATCGAGAAGGCAATCCGCCACCTACACACCGAGTACAGCGTTCGCGTCTTCAACCTCTCCGTCACCGACGACGTTGCGTACTCCGGCCCGCACGTCAGCGTCTGGACAGAGCGCCTCGACGAACTCGCCCGCGAACTGAACGCCGTCATCGTCGTCGCCGCCGGCAACCAGCGACCCGACGATCTCCCACCCCAGACCGACCTGCTCGGCGCCTACCCGAGCTACCTCCTCGCCGACGGCGCACGCGTCGCCGAGCCGGCCATCGGGGCGAACGTGATCGCAATCGGCAGCATCGCGCACGCCGACGCGCCGCAGACCCTTGACGGAACGTCTCGGCCGGGCGATCGAGCAATCGCCAAGCCGGGTCAGCCATCGCCGTTCACTCGCAGCGGCCCCGGCACCGCCGACGCGATCAAGCCCGACCTCATGGAACGCGGCGGCAACTGGGTCCTCGACGACACCGACCGCCTCCGCGACCCCGACTACGGCGTCAGCATCATCTCTCTGGTCCGCCGCGACCCACGACTCTTCGGTGTCGCCAACGGCACGAGCTTCGCCGCCCCGCGCATCGCTCGTCTCGCCGCGCGCATCCTGCACCGCTACCCCGACGCCAGCGCCAACCTCGTCCGTGCACTCCTCGGAGCCGCAGCAGCACCAATCGAGAACCCCGCCGCGTTCGATGCCAAGGAGCTGCGCCGGATCGCCGGCCACGGTCAACCGCGGGCGCACCGCGCTCTCGACAGCGCCGCCCCGCGAGTCGCGATGACGTTCGACGGCACGATCGCGGCCGACACAGTCGTCATCCATCCCGTCGCGATTCCCGATGAGTTCGCCCGCGGCGGCTCGTCGCGATCAATCTCCGTCGCGCTTGCGTTCGACCCGGAGGTCCGACGCACGCGCCGCGAATACCTCGCCGGGCGCATGAGCTTCGACCTCGTCCGCAACATGTCCATCGACGACATCAAGGCCACCTGGGTCAAACAGCCCGACGACAAGGACCTGCGCCGCGATCTTCCCGGCGATCGGCGACGCCCAAAGCTCGAGCCCGGGATGCAGGACAGCCAGGACAGCACCCTCCAGGTGCGCACGCTTCGCCGGAAACGTCTCGATCCCGACGACGGCGACACCTACTACGTCGTCGTTCGGCACACGTCTTCGGCCTGGACAGAGGGCGGCGAGCAGCGGTACGCGCTCGTCGTAGTGCTCGAAGACGAGGAACGCCAGAACATCGATCTCTACGCGAGTCTCACCGTGCGCGTGCCGGTGCGCGTCCGAGTTCGTTCTTAGCCGCGAGACTGAGCGGAGCATGTCGTTTTCGCCGCCCCAGCTGGCCGTCGGATCGCCGCTGCTTCAGACCGGGCTCGCGGACGACCGGTTCCACGTCACCGACTACATGGGCGATGGCGGCTACCCCGGTCACCGCTCGAGGAGGCCGAGGATTACGTGGCGCGTGTCGTCGCGGCGATGGATCGTGGCGATGCCTCCCAACTCGCTGATGATCTTCGCCACTACCTGCGCGCGATGTTTTCGCCGGACGAGCTCAAGCAGGCGAGCGCGGATGCGGCCCTGTTCGCGCGACAGGTCGGGTTCGCCGCCCTGCAACGAGCCGTCGACGAGGCTCTCTACGAGCTTGAGGATCGTTCCTTCGACGCGCCGACAGCAGCCGATCCCGTCTTCGCGCGGTGCCCATCGCTGTTCGAGCACGTCACGAAGGACGGACTGGTGCGCCTGCATCGCGGCGACGTCACCGACGAGGCGCTACGTGGCGAAGGAGTCTTCAGCGTGGATGGCACCGCGATCTATCCGCACCCGATGCTGGCGCCGGCGCGCGAGCTGGTCGTCGAGCTCCTGGCGTTGGCGCTCGATCGCGATGGCCGTCCACCCGTTCCGGGTGACCGCGATTGAGGACGTCCAGTACCGGCTACTGGTCCCGGACGTTCGTTGGGCAACGTCAAGTGGCTGGGAACTCGAACGCTGGCGCGTAGCCACGGCCTGGGCCGAGGTCATCCCAGAGCTGGGTCGGCGGCATCCGATTCCAGTGGTGTCCGAGGAGCACCCCGGCAGCCCGAGGGCCGTAGAAGAACAGGTGGATGCGAGGCCAACTGTATTCGGCAAGCGCGCGCAGTTCGTCGGTCACCGTCTCTGCCCAGCCCCGGACCTCCATCGGGTCGGCGAGTGCGTCTCGTGCCACGGTGGGCAGCGACAGCACCGTCAAGTGCTCGACCGGCGTTGAGGTGTTGCGGAGGTGTCGCAAGACGGCCGCGGTCAAGTCTCCCGAGACGTTCAGCCCGACGGCGAGCTCGTGACCTTGTCCGACTTCGTGATCGGTACGCGTGATCGTTGGGTTGAGGCGGCTGCCGTCCGCGGCGATGTCACCCGTCCATCCCCCGTCGCCAGATCGACCGGGAACGCTGACGCGGAACCCGCGGACGTCGCTGAAGACGTATCCGGCGTGGATGGCTGTCGCGAGACGGAATGCACCGTCGATGCGGACACGCTTGAAACCGAGGCCACGGACGTGGGTGGCGGCTTGGTGCAGCTCAGGGGAGAACCGTTCCATCCAAAGTTCTGGAGCTGTCGTCTCGCGGCGCTCTGGTGGCAGTTCGCCCTTGAAGCCGTCGACCCAGTCGACGGCGACGGTCGCCGTTTCTGGCCAGAGGTCGTGGTCGATGGCTTGGATGAGGACGGTTGCGAGCGGTTCGGTCGACCGCAGCTGCAGGTCCTCGATCAGCTGCGTGATCGTGTCGCTGAGGACATCGCGGACTCCGGTTTGTACCCAGCGGCGCGCCGCGAGCATGCCCTTGTCGACGGCGTCGAGGGTGGCGATCATGCCGACGGCGTCCATCACCCAGCGGCAGCGATCCTGCAGGTCGTTGAGGCTGGCTTGGGCGGCGCGGATCCGTAGCGAGCCGAGCATGGTCAGCAGCGCCTCTTCGGAGATGCCGAGATGCTGTGCCCAGAGCGATCGGACCTTGCCCGCCGCGCTGCCCGGTGTTGTCCGACGCAGCTTCGGGACCAGTAGCTCGCTCGTTCCATCGAGGCAGCTGAGGATCGGGTCGTTGGCCGCAGGGAGCCGATTGGTGTGGAGAACCATCTCGGGCGGCGTCCCGTTGACGGTGAGCTTCTCGAAGGACCGGTTGAAGCGCTGCAGCGGCGACGTCGTGCCGCTACCGACGTCGGTAAACCACTCGGCGCTCAGGGCGTCACCAGGCTGGGTTGTGAACTTGACCTGGTGGTAGAGCGTGGGTTCATCGCGGCGGTGGACGACGAGATCGTCGACGTTGCCGGCGTCGTGTTTCTCGAGCTCGACGCGGGTGACTCGCGGGTCTCGGTGGACGAGTTGCGCGGCATGCAGCCAGGTGAGCAGGTGCTGGTAGTCGTCGCCGAGGAGCCGTGCGCCGCTTGCCGCGGGTCCTCGGTCGGCGTTCATGTGTTCTGTTCCTCGAACGGCGGCGTCGGTGCCAGCCGGGCTTGGTCCTTGATGGCGGTGAAGTCCAGGGGCCGGTCGGGGAAGCTGCCGAGCACGGCGCCGGGGATCAAGCGGGTCGTCAGATCGGAGAACGTGTACCCGTAGCCGCGGCCGTCGAGATCGCCGGTCATGGCGACGAGCTCGCTCAGCTGCTCGGCGGTGAGGCCGAGGTCGCCAAAGGCGTCGGTCAGCACCTTGGCTCGCAGCGTGTCGGTGGGTCGCTCGAAGGTCAGGACCGCCGCTGCGCGCCGGCGGATCGCGGGGTCGAGCGCGCCGATGCGGTTGGTGCACATCACGACGACGACTGGGCGCCGGTCGGCGGCGAGGTGGTCGATGCCCCGGATCAGCGCGTTGACCCCAGCTCGGTCCTCGTGGTGCATCTGTCCCAGTTCGCGTGACTGTGCGAGGGCGTCGGCCTCGTCGATGAGCAGCACGCCGGCGACGCCGGCCTTGCCGGTCTTCGGCTTGGGGATGTTGTCCGCGACGTAGGCGAACGCGGCGGCGAGGAGCTTGGTCATCTCCCCGACGGCGGCGGTGCCGCGGGCGCTGAGGCTCAGCGGGAACAGCAGTACGTCGATGCCCGCGCGGCGGGCGACGTCGTCGGCGAATGTCTCGGCGAGCGCGGTCTTGCCGGTCCCGACGTCACCGGAGAAGACCAGCAGCGGTGTGCGCTCGGCGAGGAGCTCGGTGGCCCGCAAGATCTTGCCGTGATGTTTCTTGCTCCAGTCGGTGACGCTTTGTGGTGATAGGAGCGAGAGTGCCTCGCGGACCGCCGTCTCTTTCTTGTCGTCGAGTCCGACGAGCGATTGGTAGCGCCGCTGAGCTGCGGCATCGGGGAAGGACTTCGGCTCGTCGAAGAGGTCGATCGTGTCGGTCATGTGGGTCGGAAGCCACTGCGGCTGGTCGACGTGCCGCCGCTTGCGTAGCTACGGCCGGTTTCCCAGTAGCCGTTGCCGTCAGCCGGCTCTTCGCCGGGCGTGCGGTCGATCGGTACGGAGTCCTTGATGCCCTTGCGAGCCGCGTCGCTCAGGTTCCACCAGGCGAGCGAGTAGCTCATGAAGGTGAACCAGGACGCGCCTGTCACGTCGGCGCGGGCGTAAATGCCGCCGGCGCGCTCGTCGGTTGACAGGCCTGACGTGCTGACGCTGTAGCGCTGCGAGACGACGCGTTTGCCGTCTTTGCGGAATCCGGCTTCGTAGGTCGCGATGTAGCCGCCCGCGAGCATCTTAACGAGCTCGTCGTAGAGGTCGTCGATCTGCTGCTCCGTCGGGCGACCGTAGAAGCTCCGCAGCTGGCGCAGGTCGGCTGCGATCTTGGAGGCGAGGTAGCGGGCGTTGGTGCGCGTGAAGGTGTTGGTGCTTGTCGTGCTCATGGGCGAAATAGGGGGCCGAGGAGGGTCTGCCAGCACTCGACGGCGGGCCTTGGTAGTGGCTGGCGTACTGGGCTTCTTGGACGGCGTCGAGGGCGTCGTGGGCGGCGCGGACTATTGCGTCGCGCTGTGCGTGCGTGTAGTTCGCGGCGACGTTGTTCTCGGGGTTGACCGGGTCGATGATCACGAGCGGCGCGTTGGGTGTCTCGTCGGGCTCGTCGAAGTCGGCGAAGGTGATCGCGTCCTCCAAGCCGGTGCGGACGATGTAGGCCAAGACGGCTTCGACGGCGTCGGTGTAGTCCGCGAAGCTCTGCCCCTCGTCCGCGACCTGGGCGCAGAGCAGCTCGATCATGAACGACTTGAAGCGGAAGTCCTGGTCCTGCTGCTTGAGCTGGCGGACCCACCACTTGAGGAGCCTGACGGTCTGGGCGAAGTGCAGGGGCCGGGCGTCCTTGCGCGCGCGGATGAACTTGAGATGCTGGGTCACCGACGTGCGCACGCGGGCGCCTGTGTCCTTGGTGATGAGGTAGCCGATGTCGTCGGCCTCGCCCTCGTAAATCATCGGCACGACATCGACGTTCAAGCCGGTCCCGTGGAAGAGGATCGTCACGCAGTGGTGCTGGATCGTGAAGTCCTCGTCCGCCTTCTGCGGGTACGCGGCCCGCAGGCGGTCGGCCAGCCAGGAGAGCAGCTGGCCCTCCTCCGCTGGGGCATCGGCCGCCTTGACGTAGACCGCGAGGTCCATGTCGTTGACCGTCTTCAGCGCGGTGCCCTTCGCGACGCTGCCCGAGTGCCGGGTCTTCACCAGCCCGTAGTCAGGGTGTTCTGCGATGTGCCGCTCCAGCTTGTCGCGCAGGTTCGCGACCTGCGTCCGGTAGGCCGTCAAGTCGTCCCGCTTGACGTTGACGCGTTCGGCCGCCCAATCGCGGAGTACGGCGTGCGTGACGTAGCGATCGACAGCCATCTCGTATGTACGGTATGTGTCGGGCCGGACAGCTTCTATGCGCCTAAAGCCCCGGTTCGCCGGGAGAGGGACGCCTCCCTTGCTGTCCGCCGTTCGACGTACGGTGAGCCTGTGGCGAGCTCCGATGACACGCGGGTACGGCAGATCGACGAACCCGACGTCGCGTCAGCCGGCCTCGTCGAAGAGCTGCGGGCAATGGCTGTCCGTGTCCGCGAAGGACGACAACGAGCGGATCGGCTGCGCGCGCTCGCGGAGCACAGTGAGGCACAAGCAGCTCGCGACGAGCAACTACTCGCCGAACTCGAGGCCGCGCTTGGCATCGCGAGCCAGCTGCGGCTCGAAGACCTCGATCGTCGCCTCGGTGGGCAGCGACTGGAAGAGGTCGCGCTCGAACTCCTGAACCACGACCGAGAGTTCGGCGAGGCGATCCACTACCGCGAATGGTTTGCCCTCATCGTTCGAGCCGGACACGAAGTGGCGGGTAGGGATCCGCTGGCAACATTCCTGGCGCAACTGCGACGTTCGGAGGCAGTTGAGGCGGTCGGACGCCGTTCAGGGCTGTACAAGCTTCGGGCGGCATAGCGTCCGGTGGATCGAGGGCGGTGCGCTCGCTCGACTGGCTGATTAGCCGGCCTCTCTAGGGCTTCAACCGGCGTTCGACACGACGGGTCAGCCGGTCGAGTCGCCGTTGTACGGCTGCCCTATCTCGACGCTCGTCGCGCAGTTGCGTCGACAGCTGGCTAACCCGATCGCTCAGCGCCTGTCGATCCTTGTCGGTATCGCCGACAAGTCCGTACACGGAGATTACGAGCGCAGCGAGGCCCGCTGCGATGGCGGCAAGGCCCAACGCGGAAACTCCGAGGAAGATGCGGCGAACGCTTCGCGCCTCGCGAGCGCTCTTGTCCGCGGATTCTTGCGCCTGGCCAACCAGTCTGGGGATCGAACTCGTAATCGGCGTCGGGGAGGCCCTGCCGATGTAGTCCTCGACATCGTGCCTGCTCAGCTTGCGCGGTGGGAAGTCAACCCAGGTCTTGCCTTCTCGCTCTGTCCGGCCTGACCACCGCTTGTGGGGAGAGAGCTTGGTGAACTCCATCCAGACCAAGGGCTCGCCGCCTTCGAGTTCGTAATCGTTAGACGTGAGGTTGTGCAGCGGCAGTGAGAGCCGACCCACGAACCCGGGATCGACGAGCGGCCCAGTACCCACGAGGAGGCCGCGGTAGATGTCCCGGATCGTGAGGTTGAAGCGCGCCGCGATGTAGTCCGGCATCCGAAACATCGGCTCGAGCGTGACGTACACGATCGAGTTTCTCGCCAACTGGAGCTTCTGTCCAGAACCGAGCTCGAAGGAGTCCTTGGTCGCGACCATACGGCCCTTCGTCTCTTCGTACTCCTCACGCCAGAAGAGCACTTTGCCCCGGAGCGGGATCGCGCACGACGCCGGCTTTAGCCGCACGCTTGGATCAGCTGCAGGAATGTCAAACGGATAGACCATCCCGGTCGTCGCGACATAGTCGAGTAGGTCGGCGACGTTGAGAAGTGCCGAAGGGATCTCCGGAAAGGGGTCTCGTGATCGTGTGGCTTGAAAACGACTCTCGGCGTCCGCGTCGTGGGCTGGGAACTGAGGTAGGCCGCTCGCCACGTCGGACTCCGGGCTACGCGACGAGCGCCCCGGCGGTGCGACACGGCACGAGCACGTCGGGGCCGAGCCCCAGAAGGTCCACCGGCCGGCCGATGTCGGCGGCGACCTGCGCGACGAACTCTTGCGCGCGGGCGGTGAGCGCGCCTCTTCGCACTTGGTAGTCGACGTAGTCGACGTGGTTCAGCACGATCATCGTGGGCCGGTTGACCGCGATGGCGTCACGCACGATCCCAGGATCGAAGCGCGAGACGCGCCGGACGAGGCCTGTGACCGAGGTTCGCTCCTCGACAACCGAGTCGAGCCCACCTTCGGCTGCCAGAGTCTCCCAGTCGATCTCTTCGCCCCCGAATGGCCCAGAGTCGCCTGCGACTCGGATCGGATGGGCCCGTAGGACGAGCACGACCTGGTCCACATCAAGCGGGCTCAGGCCGGCTTCCGAGAGGGCACCGGCGGCAGACGTGTCGCGGGAGGTTGCCTTCGGGAAGTGCGGCGTGTGCAGCAGGGACAGTCCGAAACCCTGCGTGCCTTCGATCACTACGCGCTCCCCCTCGTCGAGCAATCCTCGGAGCACGTCGACACTAGGACGCACGTAAGGCGCGAGGGCCTGGCATGAGTCGGCGAGGATCTCGGCGGACCCACGCATCGCCCGCCGCACCACGGCTGCGCCGGTCCCACTGCAAGTTGAGCCGATCCTGCGACGGAGGTCGGACCGCTCCTCCGCGAGCCGATCAGCCTCCGAGATGATCATGGCGTTCGGATCAATGACGAGACGGTCGGCGGGGAGGTCGAGGCGCGCGACCTCCTGCAGGAGGATGGGAACATCGATGTACGAGCCAGCCGGGAGAACGCAGAGGACGTCTGGGAGCAAAGCTGCAGTCGGCAGCTGTCGAAGAACCTGCCGTGGAGGTCCCATCGTCGTGTGACCCGAGTTCGAGCCGCCAACGCGCACCACCGCACTGGCACTCTGCGACGTCGCGAGCGCCTGCGCGACCTTTCCCTTGCCCTCGGAGCCATACTGGCCACCGACCACGACGCTGACTGCCATGGATGACATCCTACGGACGCCTGCGGACGGCCGCGGGCGATCCCGGACGGGGCGGACCGCGATGAAGGATCAGTACGTCGGCGACGTCAACGACTTCTGGAAGTACGCGATTCTCAGAGCTCTGGCGGGCGCGTGGCCGGGACGTGTTCGCGTTTGCTGGATGCTCACGGCGCCAGACAACCGAGCCGACGGACGGCACGTGGCGTACCTGGACGAGCCGCCGCGCTTTAGGGGGGTGGACCCCGAGCTATTCGATGGGCTCGAGCAACTGATCGCATCCGGCCAACGGTCGGTACACGCGGTCGAGTCTATGAAGCTTTGGCCCGACGCGCGGTTTCACTCCAGCATCCTGCCCGACGAGCTGTCCGCTCGCAGCGCCTATTTCGAGAGCCTCTGGGAGGCGACAGGCTCGGAGGATCTCCTCTTCTTCGATCCCGATAACGGCGTAGAGGTCCCGAGCGTCCCAAAAAGACGGCGAGGGAGCGCGCGCTACGTCTACTGGGACGAGGTCGACGTTGCCCTGGAGAGGGCGGGTGCGATCTGCATCTACCAGCACTTTCCACGCGTCGCGCGCGAGCCTTTCGTCTCGAGCCTCCTGTCTCGGGCCCTCCAGCGCGCTCCCGGACATCACGCGTTTGCTCTGTTCTCAACACGGGTCGCCTACATGGTCGTCTGCAAAGACGGCCACGCAAGGACTCTTTCAGCCGGCGCGCGCGGGCTCGTCCGGCGCACTCGCGCGCTCCGGTTTCTCATGGCTTGATCCCATGAAGCGCGACGTCGGGAGCCGCGCGCGGCCAGGGGCAGCCGCGCGAGCGACGAAACTATGGAGCGATGATCGCCGCGCTCGAAGGACTTCCTGGGGCTGGAAAGACAACCACCACCGCTCACATCGCCGAGCGGCTCAGCATCGCGGCTGTGCGCGAGACGACCGCCGACCATCCATTTCTGAGCCAGGTGTATGACGATCAGGGACGCGACGACCTAACGGTCGAACTGGCTTTCCTCATCGTCCATGCCAACGCATACCGCCGGGTGAACCGCGCGTCGGCGACCGTGACCGACTTCTCACCCGTCAAGGATCTGCTGTTCGCCGAAGACATGCTCGCGGGTGCCGAGCTCGACTTCTTTCGGCAGTCGTACAACGTGCTGTACCACGTGCATCCCCCGCCTGACCTCGTCATCTACCTACGAGCCGAGCCAGAGCTCTGCCTCGGCAGGATTCGAAAGCGTTACGAGCGGGATCCTGGTCGCCTCTTCGAGCAGGGCCTAACTCTCGAGCGCCTTCATCGCATGCACCATCGGTATGAGGCGGGAGCGGATCGCTTGGGTGCTCGAGTAGTCGCGTACGACGTCGACTCCGGGGACCAAGAGGACGACGTAGCCGACGGGGTTGCGTCGATTATTAGCGCGCATCAGCGCGGCGTCTGAGAACTCCATAGCCTCAGCCGTCCGGCCGATCGCGCGCGGCGGCTCCTGCGGCGAGCCCAAGCATGAACGAGCGAGGGGATCGGGAACCGCTCGGGCCAATATCAGGCGTCGACGCGTGCCAATGTCCCCTCGCGCATCAGACCGGCGACGTGCGCGGCGATCCCGCTCGCAGCGGCACGGTCGTGAACGAGGAGGCCGAGCTCAATGTTGTGGGCAAGGGCATGGCCAGTCAGGTTGGCGCTCGTAACCAGCGCCACTGCGTCGTCGGCGACGATCGCCTTGGCGTGCAGGGAACCGCATGCTTGAGGCCGCTTGTCCGGCGGCCAGTGCCAGACCCGCACGCGGTCGAGCCGCGTGAACGCCGGGAGCTGGTCGAACGACAGCGCGCCGCCCTTGTCCTTCGCGGTCTCGAGAACGATGTCCACGATCACGCCACGGTACGCCGCGGCTGCCAAGCCGTCGAGCACCTGCGGGATCTTGTAGGCCGCGAAGCTGATGACGAGTAGGCGGTCCTGGTCGCCGGCTTCAGCTACCGCGAGATCGCCCAGATGACCGGCGGACGGACGCACACCAACGTCAACAAGCACATCGCCAAGGGTCGGGCCCGCATACGGCTTGCGCGCCTGGTCGACAGCACCAACGGCCACCGGCGCGGTCGGAACTAGCATCCGCGCTCGTGCTGCCAGGGCCCGACGTCGCGGCGGTCCGCCACTACTGCGAGCAGCGCGTCCCGCCGCACGCGCTCGATCAGGTCCGCGTCGAAGCCGACGTGACCGACCGCACCTTCACCGTGGTGGAGTGCCGCGCGCCATGGCGCGAGGACTTCGGCCCGGAGTGGACGCGCCGCGGCATCGCACGCTTTCGCTACACCGCCAAGCGCGGGCACTGGGCGCTGTACTGGAGCGACCGCAACCACGGGGGGCACAAGTACGACCGCGTCGCGCCGACGTCAGATGTGCTCGCGCTGCTCGACGAGCTCGACCGCGACCCCACCTGCATCTTCTGGGGCTGACCGAACCGCGCGGTCGAACCGGGGGGCCAAGAATCGCTGGCGCGGCTCCTTATGAGTAGACATGCGCTTCTGGTCGCGAGAGCCCGACGAGGACCCGCGAATCGACTCGATTCTGATCCTCCTCGACACCCTGACACCGGCTGGGCGCCGCGACCTCGCCAACGCGCTGCTCCGGGCCGCGTGGAGCGCATCGCTGGAGGAAACCCGCGTGCTCTTGCTCGACGTACTCGTCGCAACCGACGCGGCGGCGATCTGGGAGTAGAAGGCGTGAGTTCACCTGAGCCAAGGCAACCTCCGGCCATCGAGGCACGACCGGCTGCGTCAACCACTGATCTGCACGCCTTGCCGGCGCTGCTGACGGTCGCCGAGACCGCCGAGATCCTTCGAGTCGGGCGCAGCTGGGTCTACGAGCACGCCGCCGAGCTCGGGGCCGTCAAGCTCGGGACCGGGCAGACGGCGCCACTGCGCATCCCCCGTGACGGCGTGCAGCGGATCGTCGACGCGCCCTCTCCGCGCCGCGAGCGGCGATGGGTGCCCGCGGCCCGGGCCCGAAAGGCGACGACATCGAACGCCGAGTTGCGCGCCCGCCCCCGCCTGTAGCAGTCTCCGGTATATGCCCCGCAAGCCGACCGGGCAGATCCGCGAGCTCACCCTCCGCAACGGCGTCGTGAGCTACAGCGTGCGCTTCCGCGGGCGTGGCTACCCGCCCCAGAGGATCCCTCTCGGGCGCAGCGACGAGGGCATGAATCGTGCACGTGCCGAGCACGAGGCACGTCTGATCGCCAGCCAGATCCTCGCCGGCACCTGGAGCCCGCCGCTGAAAGCCGACTACGTCGAAAGCGAAATCCCGACCATCGCTCAGCTCGCCGACGAGCACTACCAACGCAAAGTCCGGAAGGGCCTGCGCCCCAACAGCCTGGCCGACATGAAGCGCAAGCTCGAAATTCATCTGCTGCCGCACTTCGGCCACATCACCGTCAGCGAACTGACGAGCCGCGACGTCGCGGCCTACCTCGACCGAAAGCTCGCCGAGAACCGGCGGATCGAGGCAGCACTGGCAATCGGCGAGCCGCTGGTAGATGGGCGCGGGCGCGCGATGCAGCCGCTGCGCCCGCAGACGATCAACTCGCACCTGCACCTGCTCTCGGAGGTCCTCGCGCGCGCGGTGCGCGAGGGGCTGCTCGCACGCAACCCCGCCGAAGGCGAGGACCTGCGACTCGAGGTCCGCCGCGAGAAGAAGTACGGCCTCGAGCTCGACGAGGCGATGTCCCTCGTCGACGCGGCGGGCAAGCTCGACCAGCGCCCCGCGCCAAGCGACGAGCTGCGCCGCCGGATCGTCAGCATGCGCGCGACGGGCAAGGCGTGGAAGACGCTCGCCGCCGAGCTCGACATCGCCGAATCGACCGCCATCTACCACGCCAACCGCAGCACCGTGCGGCCCATGCCGCGCTACCGCCCGGTCGTCGCGACCCTCACGCTCGCGGGTCTGCGCGTCAGCGAGCTGTGCGCGCTGAACTGCGAGCACGTCGACCTCGCGCGTCGCGAGCTCCGCGTGCTCGACGCCAAGACGCCGGCGGGGGTGCGCCGTGTCGACATCCACGACGATCTCCAAGAAGAGCTCGCCGCGTACAAGGCAGCGCGTGGTGCTGCGTGGGAGCCGGGCGAGCCGGCGTTCGTGAACGCGCGCTGTAAGCGCTGGACGCGCAACGCCATCGCGCAGCACGTGATCCCGCCGGCCCTGGAAGAGGCCAACCGACAGCGCGCCGAGGCGGGGCTCCCCGCGATCCGCGAGGAGGTCACCCCGCACACGCTGCGCTACACCTGCATCGCGTCGCTGTTCGCCGCCGGCGCCGACCAGGAGTACGTGGCCGACCAGGTCGGGCACGAAGACGTGACGACGACCAACCGGATCTACCGGTACGTGCTGCAGCGGCGCCGGCGTGGCGAGATCGGCCGACGGCGTCAGCTGGCGATGCGCGAGTCTTCGGCAGAAGTCGGGCGGCGCGAGCGCTTGCCCAAGCGCGCGCGAGAGAGCTGAGCTCGGCCGAGTACCGCAGTCAGATCTGTCTCGGCGGTCGCGCCCATCGCCCGCGCTCGCGACGCTCGCGCGGCACCCGCGTGCCGCGCCGGGGCAGAACTGGCTAAAGGCAGCCGCAGAATGTCCGCCTTGCGACGAACGCAGGAGTCGACGGATGTGGCGTCGCGGCACGTGAATCGCGCGGTGTCAACGGCCATCGGTTTCTCCCCAGGTACGGCCATCGGATCTCCCGGCGGCGGTCGTGAAATGTCCCGGCGAATCGCTTCGGGCTAGAAGCAGTTGTCCGCGGACCTCGACCGCTCTGTGTCCGGATGCGCCGGTTGCATTGACTGGCCCACGTTCATGACGGAGGCCACTGGGTTGTTCCATGGCGTCGGAGAGGGCGTCGGCGACGTCCCAGACGTTGTCTCCATGCCGACCGCATGGCGGAGTCCTCGTAGAGGACGTCGACGCCACCGAGCCAGCCCGGCCACATCCTGCGGTCGAGGTTCAGCGGCTGCTCGGTGCTCGCGTGCGGCAGCCGACCGCGAGCACGTCGCGCAGCGTCTTCTCCAGGACGCTGCCGCGTTTCGGGCGTGCCAGACGCCCCCGGCCGCAGCGACGGTCCCGGCGTGCACCGTGCGCAGTTGCGCGGCGAGCGGATCGGCGCCGCTCACCGGATGGCTCCGATGCTGACGTCGTAGCGGGCGCGTAGCGCGGCGGCGTGCGCCGCGAGATCCGCGTCGCCGAGCTGCTCCCAGTAGGCCCAGACGTCGCGGTAGCTAATCGGCATGAGCTGCACGTGGTCGTCGGTCAGCACGCCGGCGAGCTGGTCGGCCTCGTCGCGGTGGGCGGCGAAGACCGTGTGGTCATCGGCGTCGGCGGGCTCCCAGAACAGATACGCGAGCGTGACCTTGCGCTCCGAGGCGGAGGCGAGCTTCGCCGCGAGGAAGTGCTTGAGTAGCTGGGCGGCGTCGAGTAGCTCGTATCCATTCGCGGCCGCGTCCCTGTCCTCGGCAAAGGCGGCGTAGACCGCGGCCGTCTCGGTAGAGAAGAGCTTGCGCGCCTTGCTGACGAACGTATCGCTGAAGGCGGTGGCGTGCGGGCGCAGGTACTCCAGGCACTTGCTCTCCGCGAACACCCAGGCGCCGGAGGCGGGTTCGGCGACGAGGTCGAGGTTGGGCTTGTAGCCACGCACGCCCGCGCTCCGCTGCGCCTCGAACTCGACGCCGCCGGGGAACGACCCGGCTTCGGGCACCGGCAGGGCGCGCGTGGGCTCGAACAGGCCGAACGTGTTCACGGCCAGTGCGCACGATGAGAACGCCGAGCAGAACTTCGGCCGGTGACCGCCGAGAGGGCGCAGCTCGCTGCCTTTGCCCTGGTCCAGCTGTGTGGCGATCGCCGCCCAGCGCACCGGGGTGATCGTCGCGACGAGGTTCAACTCCGGCCGCTCGCAGCGGCGGTCGCCGTCGAGTTGCGCCCCGGCAGTGGCCAGCGCGCCAGCAAGCGCGTTTTCAGCTGCCCGGCGGACGACCTGCGCGTCGCGCTGGAGTGGGCTCAGGGCCACGCGCGGACTGTAGTGAGCGGCCGGCGAGCTGCGGTCGCCGAGCGCCCCGCCGACGGCGCGTAGGCTCGTCGCATGGAGTTGCTCAACGAGAACGAGGTTGTGGACGCGGTCGCCGAGCATCTGTCTGTCTGCGGGTTCGAGATCGTGCAGGCGCTCCACGGGCACCAGCGCGGCGTGGACATCATCGCCCGCCGCGCCGACATGGGCGTCTTGCACGTCGAGGCCAAGGGCGGCACCAGCACTGTGGTGACGTCGAAAAAGTACGGTCAGCCGATGAGTCCCGGCGAGGTCCGCATCAACGTCGCGGAAGCGTTCTACACCGCCGCGATCGCCGCCACGCCCCACCCCGACGCAGGACGTGGCGATGTCGCCGCCGCGGTCGCGTTCCACGACGACGCGCGCCACCGACGATACGTCGATCCGCTGCGCGCCGCGCTCGATCAACTCGGCGTCGGCGTGTTCTGGGTCAGGTCTCCCAAGCAGGTTGTGCTTGAAGGCCCGTGGACGATCTGATGTCGCGCGAACGACGCGCGAGGAACTCGCTCCGAGCCATACCGCGCGCCCGATCGGGGGTGCGCGGTCAGCTGACCGCTCGCGCGCCGCGGCGGTGCCGGTGGCGCTACGCGTCGGGACTCGTGACGTCGGTCAGGGTCCCCACCTCCGTCCGGTCCGACGCGTCCGGATTGGGCTCGGTCCCGAAACCGAGAAGTCCGGTCTTGAGGTTGTTGCCGTCGGCGTCGACGGCCGACACTGACCGCATCCGCCGGAGGGTCGCCTGCTCGGCGGCGGTCAGTTCGCGGACGGCTCCTTGCGCACTCAAGGGTTCGAATCCGCACGGTGCGCGGCCGGGCGCCCCGTGCGCCCGGCGCTACGCCTCCGCTGGGAGCTGCTCGTACGGCCAGCGCGAGGGGAGCCCGAGGATGTCGGCGACGGTGGCCGTGGCGGGGTGCTCAATGTGCGCGCCGGTGGGGCGGAACTCGATCCGGCGCCACGGCCCGAAATCGGTGAGCGGGCGGGTCGCCCACGGGTTGATCCAGAGGGTCGGCTCGACCGCGCAGATGGCTGTCGGCGATAGGCGCGGGAACGTCAGGACCGCGGAGAGCCGCGCGTTGATCGAGCCATTCGGGCCCATCCACGCCCCGTCGCGCTGACGCGCGGAGTCCCACTGCCCCCTGGTGGTGTCGAACCAATGCACGAGCGGGCCCATCAGCGCGGCGTTGATCTCGCGATCCTCGACGAACGTCCCCGCGCATAGGATCGCGAGAACGTACGGCATGTTCAGTACCCCGTAGCGACCGGCCTTCTTCTTGAGCTTGCGACGCAAGGGCGTGAAGTCGTCAATCGTGTCGGCGTCGCTGAAGCGACCCGCGAGAACGCGGTGATGCGGGTAGTCCCGGTGCTCCGGCTGGAGCGGGTCGGCGACGATCGAAAACGTCCAACCGCCCGTTGCGTAATCGAACCGCGGCCGCTCACCGCCAGCGGCGAGGTCGGCCAGCAGCTCGTCCGGATCGAGGCCGTCGAGGAAGCGCTGCACAGCCTTGGTGATCTTCTTGATGCTCGGCGTGCCCGCGCCGTGGTCGGCGATATCGAGATCAACGGAGAACGCGGGCGCGTCGACCGCGTTGACGGCGTCGTGGATCTCGTCGAGCCGCCGGTTGACGACCGGGTCGCCGACGTCGTCACCGGCCAGGGCGGTCGCCTCGACGTAGAGTTCGCCGTCGCCGGAGCGCCACAGCATGTCGGGGCGGCGCCGGCCGTTGGCGTCGTTGCCGATGTCGTTGTCGACGTGATAGCCCAGCGCGCCCCCGAGCCGGTGCAGATAGAGCTCCAGGAACGCGCCGCGGTGGACGATGTCTTTCGGGTCCGCGAACCGCTCGCGGATCTGCGCCGCGGCGGCCGCTGGGAGGTCGGCGCACCATTGGTCGAGCAGTTGCCGGGTCCGTTCGGCCGCGGCGTGCGGATTGCGATCGAGCGCGTGGTACTCGCTGATCGCATACGGCGCCGGTCCCAGATCGGACCGCGGTCCTGAGGAAAACAGCGACGGTGCCACCCATCCAGCGTGACAGCCCATGCGGCGACCCTCACGCGGCGGAACGGGTTCGAGTCCGGGACCGCAATCACCGTGGACGCGAGCGTCGTCGCTTCACGACATCGGTCAGCCGTCGGCCTCGCCGCTGCCGTAGCGCAGCCGGACGACCTCGTCTTCGCCCTCACGGTCCATCGTGCGCAGCACTCGGCGATCCCGGGCGCGGGAGATCCATCCCTTCCTGCGGGCCTTGAGCCTCACGTACGGCAGCTCCGAGTAGTCCTCCTCGTGCAGCCCGCAGACGACCCATTCGCGGATCGGTCCCCTGCGCCCGTATGCGACATGCAGGACCGGCAGCTGTTCGCCGTTCTCGCGGTCCCAGTCCATGTGGTTGATCCACTCGTACGGGATGCGGCCGACGATCGCCACGTTGCGCCGCATCCCCTTCGGCGGCTTCTTGCCGTATTCGACGATCCGCGCCGTGCGTCCGTCGATCGCGACCTCGTGGATGCCGGTGAAGACTTCCAGGCCGCGGTCGTGGAGGCCCTTGACCTCTAACTTGCTCCAGTCGTCGGGTCGGAACACGCGGTACACCACGTCGGGATAACTGTTCTGGCCCAGCCGGAACACGAGGACGTCTGGCGCATGCGGCTCTCTCGAGCGGTCGTACCAGTTCGGGAGGTCGAGGTGCTTGCGCAGCTCGCGCTTGACGATCGTGCGGTGCTCGATCACGCGCTGCGGGTCCGGACGCTTGAGGACCTTGCGCAGGAGACCGAAGGCGCGCCGGGCGGCGGTGATCTCACCCCCTGATATTGGCAAGCCAGGCTCCTCGTGGGGCACCCCGGCAGTTTAGGTCGCCGATGGCGACGGAGCCGCCGCCGACCGCCCCCCGGCGCCGACGTGCGTCGTGCCACCCGCCTTGTCGGTGGTAAGGGTGCCGAAAAGGCCCGAAAAGGCCCACGGGAGCGGCTGAGCCGATCTGCCGTCCGGCGACGCCTCCTGAATAAAACCGCGGTTTGCAGGCTTTCCGGTGATGGCGAGACCCGGACTCGAACCGGGGACACCACGATTTTCAGTCGTGTGCTCTACCAACTGAGCTATCTCGCCGCGGTCGCGGAGGATACCGCCGTCGCTGCGGTCCCTACGACAAGCGGGCGGGGAGCGTTCGGCTATAGCGGCGACGCGTCCGTGCTTCAGCCGACGCGCGAGAGCCGCTCGCGGTGGAGCAGGACGAAGCACAGGTAGAGCTGGCGATCTTCACGCGCCTCGCGAAGTTCGCCGCGAGCTCGCCGCGGGGCCTTCGGCCCGGCGACGACGAGCACGAGACACCGCGAGCTCGAACAGCCCGAGCGTGCGCTGCGGCGGCCAGCGCGCCGGTCGCCGAGCGAGCCGTCGCCCGGTCCATGGGACCGCGCCGGCCCGTCACACCCCGGCCCACGCCCGCAGCTCGGGCAGCGGGTCGATCGGAAAGCCGCCCTCGGCGTGCCAGCCGACCTGCCAGATCTCGAAGTGCAGATGCGTCGCACCGCTCGTCGTGCCGGTTGCGCCGACCTGACACAGCTGCTGGCCGGCCGCCACGGCGGCGTTCTCGGCAACCGCCGTCGAGCCGCGCAGGCAGTGCGCGAAGAAGAAGTCGCGCCCGTCGGCGCCGTCGAGCACGACGTACTCGCCGGCGCCGCTCGCCTGGAAGTCGGTCTGGCTGATCGTTCCCCCGAACGGTGCGACGACCGGTGTTCCGGCGGCCGCCAGGATGTCCTGGCCCTGGTGGACGTGGCGGGTGCGCGCGGCGCCGAAGCGCGCATCGTCGCCGCCGAAGCTGAACTCCCCGAGGACCGGGAAGACCCCCGGCCCCGCAGGTGACGGCGCGGGCGCGGGCAGCGCGGGCGCGGGCAGCGCGGGCGCGGGCAGCACGGGCGCGGGCGGCTGCGGGGCCAGGGCGGGCGCGCGCTTGGGCCGGCGGACGACGATCCGCGCCCGGCCCGGGTACGCGCCGCTGCGCCGCAGCGTGCGCCCGCGCGGGTCCTTGACGTGCAGTCGCACGAGATAGCGCCCGGTTCGCAGCGTCAGCCCCGCGGGCAGCCGCACGCTGACCGTGCGATCGGTCTTCAGCCAGCCGAGCCGGAGCCGCGCGACCGGGCGGTTGCCCGGCAGCCGCAGCACGACGATCCGCGCACGCACGCGCGGCACGCCGCGCTGGCGCACGCGCAGCCGGATCGCAGGAGCGCGATCGCCGGCGATGATCTCGCTCGGCGCGGGCGTCAGCCGGCGCGCGACGGGTCGGGCCGCCGGCTTCGGCAGCGGCGAGCCGAACGCGGCGCCGCCGCTGCGCAGCGGCGCGGGCGTGCCGCCGGCTGACGCGGGAGCCGTGGGTGCGGCGATCAGTGTCGCGAGGGTCACGGCGGCGACGAGGACGAACGCCCGCATGGAGGCAGGGTCGGCGAGGGAGCGCCCGCACTCAAGCGCTGCAACGCTTCGCCCCGCAAACCGTCCCCGTGGAGGAGCTCCGCCTGCCGATCGCGCTCGAAAGCAGGAGCGCCCCGCCCGCAGCCGCCTGCAGATCCGCGGAAGAGCGCGGAAGCGCCGCACGCGACCGAGGTCAGCGTCCGTCCCGACCGGCGCCAACGAGCACCGCGCGCGCGGCGATCAGCGGATCTTCTGGCACTGCGCCCGCGCAACGGGAGCCCGCGCGTCCGAGGGCGCGCGCCGCCGCGGCCGGCACCGCGCGGCGTGAGATGCTGGGGGAGAATTGGATGGTGATCGCTGGCATGTGCACGGCGTCGCGCTCCCCGTCGGCGGCGCGCCGCTCGACTGGTGGATCGCCGGCGGCCGTCTGAGCTCGCGGCCGATCGACGGCGCCGCTGAGCTTCCGGGCGCCTGGATCGCCCCTGGCCTCGTCGACGCGCACGTCCATCTCACCTTCGAGGCGCACGGCCGCCTCGGGCTCGAGCGCGGCAGCGACGAGCTCGTCGCAGCGCAGCTCGCCCAGCAGCGCCGCGCCGGCGTCACGGCAGTGCGCGACGCCGGTTCGCTGCCGGGCGTCGAGCTGCCCCGGCAGCCCGCGGCCGGCGGCCACGTGATCGCCTGCGGCCCGTTTCTGGCGCCGGCGGACTTCTTCCTGGCGCACCTCTACGAACCGACCGCCCCCGACGACGCCGTCGAGCAGGCGCGCCAGCGCGTGCAGGCGGGCGCCGAGTGGGTCACGGTGATCGTCGACTTCCCCACGCCCGACGGCAACCCGCTCGCGCCGCGACTCGGCTACGGCCTCGACCTGCTCGGCGCGATCGTCGAAGCCGTGCACACCGAAGGCGGCCGCGTCGCGGCGCATGTGACGGGGCCGCTCGTGCACGAGGTCGTCGGAACGGCCGTCGACTCGGTCGAGCACGGCAACTGGGCGACCGAGGAGGCGGTGCGCGAGATGGCGCACCGCGGCACCGCCTGGACGCCGATGCTGACGACGCTGCTGCACCACGTCGCGCCCAAGGCCGAGCATCTGCCGGCGATGCGCGAGCTGCTCGAGCGCCAGCAGCGAACGCTCGCGCTCGCGGCGCAGCTCGGGGTGACGCTGCTGGCGGGCACCGACGAGCAAGCGCCGGGCAGCGTCGCGCTCGAGGTCGCCGCGCTCGCCGAGTACGGCGTTCCTGCGCGCGACGCGCTCGCGGCGGCGACGACCGGGGCGCGCCGCTACCTCGGTCTCAAGGCGCTCGTCGACGGCGCCCCGGCCGACCTCGTCACCTACGAGCAGGACCCGCGCGAGGATCTCAGCGTGCTGCTCGCGCCGGCCGCCGTCATCTGCGACGGCAAACGCGTTTCGCCGTCGGGCGACCGCGACCGCGACCGCAAGCACGCCGACTAGCGATCAGCGCAGCGCGGGCTCGCCGCGTTCGCCGCGCGACGACGTCACACCCGCTCACCGCTCGAGCATCCGCGCGAGCAGCTCGAGCGCCCCCGCCTTCGCCAGCGGCTCGTTGAGATTGCCGCATTTCGGCGACTGCACGCACGACGGGCAGCCCTGCTCGCACGGGCACTCGCCGATCAGCCGGTGGGCGTCGGCGACGAGCGTCTCGAAGCGCAGAAAGCCCTGCCGCGTGATCCCGACGCCGCCGGGATGGCCGTCGTAGATGAAGATCGTCGGAGCGCCGGTCTGCGGATGGGCGTTCGTCGACAGGCCGCCGATGTCCCAGCGGTCGCACATCGCCAGCAGCGGCAGCACCGCGATCTGCGCGTGCTCGGCGGCGTGCAGCGAGCCGAGCAGGACCTCGAGCGGGAAGTCGGCTGCGAGCAGGTCGTCGTGCAGCTCGAACCACAGCGCCTGCGTCTCGAACGTCGTCTCGGGGAGATCGAGCGCCTGCAGATCGACGATCTCGTGATCGGAGATGCGCTTTCGCTGGTAGGCGAGCACCTGCTCGGTGACGCTCACGCGGCCGAACGAGAGCTGCACGCCGCAGGTGTCGCGGCGGTCCAGCAGCGCCTCGATCTCGGTCATCGTCTCCTTCTTCGGCTGCGTGTAGAAGTCGCCGGTGAACGGCTCGACGAGCGCGCGCCGGCTGTGCAGCTCCAGTCCCTGCACGATGTAGGAGCGCGCCTGGTGCAGGTAGACCGCGCCGTCGTGCACGGTCGTGTGGGCGCGCGCGGACTCGACCGTGCCGAGCAGCTCGCCGTTGACGACATCGACGATCGCAAACGAGTCGGGCGAGGCCGAGCGCAGCGAGACGCGCGCGGCCGGGTAGTCCTCGGGATGGCGCAGCAGGTACTCGCCGCCGCGCTCGATCAGCTCGCCGATCGCGACGAGCGCCTGCGCGTGCGCCTCCCAGCGCGGCCCGAGCGTCGCGGCGTCGCCGGCGCTGAGCGGCCCCTCGTGCGCCGCGCAGAGCAGGTGGGCGAGGTGGATCGGCTCGTTCTCGTGATCGAGGATCGCGGCCTCGACGGGGCGCTCGAGGAACTCGTCGGGGTGGCGGCAGAAGAACTGGTCCAGCGCGTCCTCGCCCGCGACGTAGACCGCCAGGCCGCGGCCGCGGCGCCCCGCGCGGCCCCACATCTGACGCAGCGATGCGACCGTGCCCGGGAACGTCACGACGACGGCGGCGTCCAGCGCGCCGATGTCGATGCCGAGCTCGAGCGCGTCGGTCGTGATCACGGCGAGCAGCTCGCCGCGCATCAGCCGGCCCTCGAGCTCGCGGCGCTGCTGCGGTGTGTAGCCGGCGCGGTAGGGGACGACGAGGTCGGCGAGCTTGGGGTCCTCCTCGGCGACGATCCGGGCGACGAGCTCGACCGCCCGGCGCGACTTGATGAAGCAGATCGTGCGTGCGCCGCGGCGCGCGAGGTGAGCGACGATCTCCGCCGCCTCGGCGAGCGACGAGCGCCGCGTGCCGAGCGCCTCGTCGGTCAGCGGCGGGTTCCAGATCGCGATCTGACGCGCCGCGCCCGGCGCCCCGTCGCGATCCACCAGAGCGATCTGCTCCAGGCCCGTGAGCTTCTCGGCGAGCTCGACGGGGTTGGCGATCGTCGCGCTGGCGAGCAGGATCCGCGGCTCGGTCCCGTAGGCGTTGGCGATCCGCCGCAGCCGCCGCAGGACGTTGGCGACGTGCGAGCCGAAGACGCCGCGGTAGACGTGCGCCTCGTCGACGACGATCACCGCGAGGTTGGAGAAGAAATCGCCCCAGCGGCGGTGGTTGGGCAGGATCCCCATGTGCAGCATGTCGGGGTTCGTCAGGATCAGGTTCGCGCGCCGGCGGATCTGCGTGCGCTGCTCGCGCGGCGTGTCGCCGTCGTAGATCGCCGGGCGGACCTGCTTCGTCAGGCCGAACGCGTTGATCGCGCGCGCCTGGTCCTGCGCGAGCGCCTTCGTCGGGTAGAGGTACAGCGCACGCGCCTTGGCGTCACGGCACAGGACGTCGAGCGTCGGCAGGTTGAAGCACAGCGACTTGCCCGACGCGGTGCCGGTCGTGACGATCGTCGGCCCGGCCCAGGCGGCGTGCAGCGCCTGCGCCTGGTGTGACCACAGCGACTCGATCCCGGCTGCGCGCAGCGCGTCGAGCAGCGCCGGGTGAAGCTCCTGCGCCAGCGGCTCCGTGATCGGAGCGCGGGCACCCTCGAACGCCTCGCGCACGAGCCGGGAGTCGGTCCGGCCGAGGTCGAGCAGGGCGCTCCACGGATGGACTTCGGGGGCGACGGACACGCCACTGGCATAGTACGAGCGCCTTGAGCGTGCGCAGCTTCCACCACACGGAGTTTCCGGCCGATCGTCTGCGCGCCGAGCGCGAGGAGACGATCTCCGTCTGCGTTCCGGCGCGCGAGGAGGCGGCGACGATCGCCGCGGTCGTCGCGCCGCTCGTGGGGCTGCTCGAGGCCGGCGCCGTCGACCAGGTCGTCGTGCTCGACGACGACTCGCGCGACGGGACGGGCTCGATCGCCGCCGCCCTCGGCGCCGAGGTCGTGCGCCCCGCGGCGCTGCTGCCCGAGTTCGGCCCCGTGCTCGGCAAGGGCGACGCGATGTGGCGGTCGCTGACGGCCCTGCGCGGCGACCTCGTCTGCTTCGTCGACGCCGATTCGGAGGACTTCGGTGCGCACTTCGCCTGCGGCCTGCTCGGCCCGCTCGTCTGTGCGCCGGGCGTGCAGTTCGTCAAGGGCTTCTACCGGCGGCCGTTCAAGCACGGCGACGACGACGTGCAGCCGACCGGCGGGGGCCGCGTCACCGAGCTCACCGCGCGCCCGCTGCTGGCCGCGTTCCATCCCGAGCTCGCCGCCGTCCACCAGCCGCTCGCCGGAGAGATCGCCGCGCGCCGCGAGCTGCTCGAGCGGATGGCGTTCTGCACCGGCTACGCGGTCGAGATGGGGCTGCTGCTCGACGTCCACGCCGACGCCGGCATCGACGCGATCGCACAGGTCGATCTGCAGACGCGCCAGAACCGCCACCAGCGCCTGGAGGACCTGACGCCGATGGCGGCCGCGGTCCTCGCCGCGGTGACGAGCCGGCTGCGACGCGAGGGCCGGCTGGTCGACGCGCAGCACGGCGAGGCGCTGCGCGAGCGCCCGCCGCTCGCCGCGCTGCGGGCGGTGCGGCCGGCCTTCTGACGGGCGCGACCGCCCCGCCGCGCGAAGAACGCGTGCGCGAGGATGTCCGCGTGCGCTGCCTCTACGTCGACCTCGACAGCACGCTGCTGGGCCCCGGCGGCTCCTTGCTGCACGGCGCCGACGGCATCTTCTCGCTGCAGGGCGTGCGCGCGCTGCAGGCCTGCGATCGCTCCGGCGCCGAGGTCGTCCTGATGTCCGGCCGCCGGCAGGCGCAGGTGAGCGAGGACGCGCGGCTGCTCGGACAGACGGCGTACATCTTCGAGGCCGGGTCGTGCCTCGTGCTCGACGGCGAGGAGCACTGGCTGACCGGCGAGTACATGCCGGGTGGCGAGGCGGGCTCGATTCACGACCAGATCGAGGCCTGTGGCGCGGCTGCGCTGCTGCTCGAGCACTACGCCGGGCGGCTCGAGTACCACGACCCCTGGCATCGCAACCGCGAGGTCTCGCACCTCTTCCGCGGCCTCGTCGACGCCGGCGAGGCCGACGCGCTGCTGGCCGAGCACGGCCACGGCGGGCTGCGGCTGGTCGACAACGGCGGCGTGCACCGCCGTTCGCCCGACCTCGTCGCGCTCGACGAGGTGCGCGCCTACCACCTCGTCCCGCGCGGGGCCTCGAAGGCGAACGCCGTCGCACTGCACATGGGCGCGCGCGGGTTCGCGGCCGAGGACGTCATCGCCGCCGGCGATTCGCGCGAGGACATGGAGACGGCGGCGCACGTCGGCACGTTCTGGTTCGTCGCCAACGCGGTGCGGCGCGACCCGACCCTGCGCGACGCGATCGGCGGCCGCGCGAACGTGCGCGTCGCCGAGGAGTCCTACGGGGCGGGTGTCTACGAGGCCGTCGTCACGACGCTTGCGAGTCGCCGCGGCTGACGGCGCCGAGGCGCTCCCACAGCCGTGCCCAGCTGCCCGCCGCCGGCTGCGAGCCGTTCGCCCGCCGGCGCCAGCGCGCGGGCGGCGGCACGGTCGTGCGCACGAGGCCGACCCACGCGTCGAGCGGAAGCTCGCCGGAGATGAGCTGCGCGAGGCCTTCGGTGACGGTCGCCTCGAGACCCGCGTTGGCGAGCGCGCGCGCAAGCAGCGGCACCGACTCGAGCGCCTCGACGGCCTGCCCGATGCGCTCGGGGATCTCGTCGGCCGGCACGCCCGCCGCGAGCAGCTCGCCGGCGCGCCGGTTTCGGCTCTGGGGCGCGAGCACGGTCGCGACGAGGTCGCCGGTGCCGGCGAGCCCGAGCATCGACTCCGGCCGCGCGCCCTGCGCCTCGGCATAGCGCCAGACCTCGGCGAAGATGTGACCCGCCGCGGCGCCGGCGGCGTTGAGGCCCTGCGCCTCGGTCGCGCCCGCTGCGAGGCCGGCGGCGTTCTTCGCGGCGCCCGCAAGCTCGACGCCGACGGGATCGTTTGACTGCTCGCAGACGACCCCCGCGCGTGTGAAGACGCCGGCGATCGCGCGCGCGAGCTCCTCGTTCGTCGAGGCGGCGACCAGACCGGCGCCCTCGCTGACCATCTCGCGGGCGTGCGCCGGCCCGCCGATGCACGCCACGCGCGCCTCCCCGAAGCGCTCGCGCAGCAGGATCGTCGGCGCCACCCCGTCCGGAGACGTGAGGCCCTTCGCGAGCGAGATCACCGCGGCCCGTGAGTCCAGGCCGCTCTTCGTCAGCGCGCGGATCGTCTTTCCGAGGCCGTCCGAGGGAACGGCGAGGAACACGAAGTCCGCCCGTCCGAGCCCGGCGTCGATGCCCTCGATGCGCAGCTCGCGCGGCAGCTCGACGCCGGCGAGGTAGACCTGGTTCTCGCGGTCCTCCAGCAGCCGCCGCGCCTGCTCGGCGGTACGCGTCTGCAGCGTCGCGCGCAGCCCGCCGCGCGCGAGCAGCACCGCGACGGCCGTTCCGAACGAGCCCGCGCCGACGACGATCGCTCGCCTCGCGACGGGCGACGGCAGCGACAGGCTCGGGCGTTGGCGGCCGTCGGACATCGGGCCGCGAGCGTACTGCCGATCAGGGAACGCGCAGGTTCTCGGCGTCGAGCGTGGCGCCGATCGTCGCCTGCGGCAGCCCGCGCAGCAGCCGCGCGGCGACGCCGCGCAGGGTTTCCTTGCCATACGCGTGGCTGGCGCTGTTGCGGGTCAGGATCGCCAGCGACAGGCGCTGCTCGCCGCGCCTGAGCAGGGCGACCTGGTGGTTCACGGCGCCCGTGCCCGACCCCCAGCCGCCTTTGAAGTACAGCCGCCAGCCGCGCACGTCGACACGCCCGATCCCCCACCGCTGCGAGGGCACGATCGCCGCGAGCAGCGCCATCGCGTACGCACGATGGCGAGCCGGCAGCAGGGCGTGGAGGCCGAGGAAGAAGCGCGTCTGGTCGGCCGCGGTGATGCTGCTGAGCCCCCACAGCCCGGTCACCGGGACGAAGCTGCGCATGCCGGCTCGCCGCGCCAGTCGCTTCAGCCCGTCGGCGCCGACGATCGCGATCAGCCTGTTGGCGGCCGGATTGTCCGAGCGGGTGATCAACCGCGTCAGCATCGAACGCTCGGCGCGGCGCAGCGCACGGGAGCGCACGGCGCTGGTACGCAGGAACGCCACCATCAGCATCGGCTTCAGCACGCTCGCCGACGGGAACGTCCGCGTCGCGCGCAGCCCCCACGCCCGCGTCGGCGTCCGCACGGAGAACGAGACCTGCCCGCGGCGGCGCGCAGCCCACGTAGCGGCGTCTGAGATGTGCGGACGCCAGGGCTCGGCGGCGGTCGGCGCCGCGCCGGAGGCGGCGACGCTGTGCTGCGCCAGCGCGAGCAGCGCCGCGACCAGGACCGCTGCCAGCAACGCCACAGGCGGCGACAGACGTCTCACAGGTACCCCGCCAGCGCCGCGCCCGCCGGCTCGACGTCCTCGAGCGTCGACGCCACGAGGATCGCCTGCAGGTCGAGGATCCGCGCGTCGAAGCGCTCGATCGCGCTGCAGGCGGCGACCGCGTGACAGGGGACGCCGGCCTGTCGCGCGCGCGTCGCGATCTCCCCGGCGACGCGGCCCTCGAGCGTCCCCCGGTCGAGCCGGGCCTCGCCGACGATGACCGCGCGCGCGGCGCGCAGCCGGGCGTCGAAGCCGAGCTCGTCGAGCACGAACGGCGCGCCTGCAACGAGGCGCGCGTCGTACTGCGACCACAGCGCGCCGGCCAGGCCACCACCGGCGGCCGTCATCGGGATCCCGCGCGGGTCGCGGCGCAGCTCGCCGGCCGCCTGGCTCCACGCGGCGCGCAGCTCGCAGAGCACGACGAGCGCCGCGCCGCGCAGCCCGCCGCCGTCCTCGATCGCCTCGACCGCGCCCGCCCCGCCGTCGAACTCGACCGCGGCGCCGCCGGCCGCGACCAGGACGACCTCGGCGCCGGCGTCGACCGCCGCCGCCACCCGCTCGCCGGTCGCGCGCGCCGTCGCCGCACGTTCGACGAGCGCCGTCCCGCCGCCCTCGATCAGCGCGAAGCCGTCGGCGGTCTCGCCGCCGAGCGCCGGCAGCAGCACCTCGGTCGTGCCAGGGCCGCCGCCCGCGACCGGGCACAGCTCCGGCGGCGGCTCCACGCCCGCGCCCTCCAGGCCGCGCGCGATCGCCGCGGCGACGACCGGCGCGCGCAGCGCGCCCCCGAACGCGTCGGGCGCGACGAGCACTGGCGGTCGCCCGGGCATCGCCGCGAAGGATTACATGGCGTCACCACGTCGGCTGCCTCCGAGCGCAACCGGTTGCCCGCGCCGGCCGCCGTGCGCTGGCATGCTCTGCACGATGGCGAAGGAGTACACGACGCTCGAGGCCGCCGGGCGCGAGATCCGGATCTCCTCTCCGAGCAAGGTCTACTTCCCAGAGCACGGCGGGCGGGGCCCGTTCACGAAGCTCGACCTCGCCGAGTACTACCTGCGCGTCGCCGATGCCACGGTCAACCACCTGCGCGAGCGCCCGACGACGCTCAAGCGCTGGCGCGACGGGATCACCGGCGACTTCTTCTTTCAGAAGCGCGTCCCTGAGAAGCGACCGGAGTGGCTGCAGACCGCGACCGTCTCGTTTCCCTCCGGCCGCAGCGCGACCGAGCTCGTGCCCAACGACGCCGCGCATCTGCTGTGGGCGGTCAACCTCAGCAACATCGACTGGAACCCGTGGCCGGTGCGCCGCGCCGACCTCGACCATCCCGACGAGCTGCGCATCGACCTCGACCCGACGCCCGGCGTCGCGTGGGACGACGTGCGCCGGGTCGCGCTCGCCGTCAACGAGCTGCTGACCGAGATGGACCTGCGCGGCTACCCGAAGACGTCGGGCTCGCGCGGCATGCACGTCAACGTCCGCATCCATCCCGAGTGGACGTTCACGCAGGTGCGGCGCGCGGCGCTCGCGCTCGCGCGCGAGATCGAGCGCCGAATGCCGGGCAAGGCGACGAGCAAGTGGTGGAAGGAGGAGCGCCACGGCGTCTTCCTGGACTACAACCAGAACGCGCGCGACCGCACCGTCGCCAGCGCCTACTCCGTCCGCCCGGTGCCCGACGCGCTCGTGTCGACGCCGCTGCGCTGGGACGAGGTCGCCGCCGTGGAGCCGGCCGACCTGCGCCTCGACACGGTGCCCGACCGGATCGAGCAGCTCGGCGATCCGTCGGCCGACATCGACGAGCACGCGGGCTACCTCGACTCGCTGCTCGAGCTCGCCCGCCGCGACGAGGAGGAGGGCCTGGGCGATGCGCCGTGGCCGCCGCACTTCGCCAAGCAGCGGGGTGAGCCCCGGCGCGTGCAGCCGTCGCGCGCCAGGAAAGAGGACTGACGGCGCGCGCGGATCGAGCGCGAGATCCGCGCCGCTGGCAGCTACAACTCGAGCTGGTCGATCCGGCACTCCGCGGGCGCCTTGTCGTCGCGCCAGCGCACGACCTTCGTGCCGTGGCGGATGCGGCCGTCGGAGACGTGGTCGAAGGTCACCTCGACGACGAGCTCGGGGCGCAGCGCGACCCACTCGAGATCGCGGCCGTGCGTCCAGCGCGACGGATCGCCGCTGCCGCGCTCGCCGGTCTCGTATGGCCGCAGCTCGTCGACGAGCTCGCGCTTGCGCTTCGCAGTGAAGCCGCTCGAGTGGCCGACCTCGCGCAGGCGCCCCTCGCCGTCGTAGAGGCCGAGGATGATCGCGCCGACGGTGTTCTCCGCCTTGCCCGGGCGCCAGCCCATCACGACGGCGTCGATCGTGCGCACGCGCTTGATCTTCACCATCCCCTTGCGCTCGCCCGGCAGGTACGGCGCGGCGAGCTCCTTGGCGATCACGCCCTCCTCGTCGCGCAGCCACCGGCGCGCCCCCTCGACGCTGCGCTGCACGGGCGTGAGCTCGAGCCCGTCGATCGTCTCGAGCACCGCCCGGCGCTCCTCGTAGGGGCGCTCGAGCAGGACGTCGTCGCCGAGCGCGAGCACGTCGAAGGCGACGAAGCGCGCCGGCGTCTCCTCGGCGAGCCGCGCGATCCGCGAGGCGGCGGGGTGGATGCGCTGGCCGAGCGTGCCGAACGACGCCGCGACGAGCTCGCCGTCGATGACGTAGCGCCCCGCGGGGAACTCGACCTCGGGGAAGTAGCGCGACAGCTCCTTGCCGTTGCGCGACTGCAGGTACGCCTCGTCGCCGTCGACGAACGCGATCGCGCGAAAGCCGTCCCACTTGGGCTCGTAGGCCCAGCCCTCGCCGTCGGGCAGGTTCGCGCGCGGTCGCGCGAGCTGCGGCAGGACCGGCGGCGAGAGGGGCAGGCTCACGCCAGAAAGCTACCTCAGCGATTCGGGTGCGAGTGCGGCCGGAGCGGGCGCCAGCGCGTGCGCCCCGCGCAGCTGCAGTGCGACGACCGCGCCAAGCACGAGCGCTCCGCCGAGGCCCTGCAGCGGACCGAGCGTCTCTGCGTAGAGCGCCACCGCGAGCGCGACCGTCACGACCGGCTCGAAGGTCGACACGATCGAAGCCGTCGAGGCGCCGACGCGCTGCATCCCCAGCATGAACGTCACGATCGGCAGCACCGTCGAGAGCGTCGCGATCGCGACGATCCACAGCCAGCCGTCCGCCGTGAACCGCAGGCCGGCGCCGATCGCGCCGGCCAGCAGGAACGTCGCTGCCGCGCCGGTCGCGACAAACGCCGCCAGCAGGATCGGGTCGATCCGTCGCACCACGCCCTCGGCGACGAGGATGTAGATCGCGTACATGAAGCCCGCGCCGAGCGCGAGCAGCACGCCCGTCGCCTCGAGGCCGCGCGTGCCGCCGCCCAGCAGCACGAGCGCGGCGCCCGCGCTGGCGAGCGCGAGCGCGAGCGCCTTGGCCGGCGTGACGTGCTCGCGGCCGAGGACGACCGCGCCGCAGAACACGAGCGCGGGGTAGGTGTAGAGCAGCAGCGACGTCAGCGACGCGTCGATGCGCTCGAGCGCCGAGAAGAAGAGGCCCGCCTGGGCGGCATAGCCGATCGCGCCGAGCCCGAGGCAGGCCAGCGCCGCCTGCCGCGACGGGTGCGACGGCGTGCGTCCCGCGCCGGCACGGCGGGCACCGGCGCGCGCGCGCAGGGCGACGATCGCCCACAGGACGCACGCCGCCAGCACGAAGCGCGCGGCGAGCAGCGCGGTGACGCCGAGCCCGGCGCCGTATGCCTGCTTGGCGAAGATCGCCATGAGGCCGAAGCCGACGGCCGAGAGCAGGCACAGCGCGATGCCGGCGCTGCGCCGCTGCGCTTCAGATGCTGCGCCGGATCCCACGCTCGGGGCGTTCGTCGAAGCCGGGGCGCGACTCCGCGCCGTGGCGGTATGCGAGCAGCTCGAACAGCGCGAATCCCGCGAGGAGGGCGGTGAACGTGAGCACGAGCCCATGATCGGCGTTGCTGCGCTCTAGCGGTAGCCTTGGTTGTCTTGGCGACCTCAAGGCAGCGCCTATGAACCTCCAGCAGCTCCAGTATGTCCTCGCGTCGCTCGAGCACGGCTCGTTCAGCGCCGCAGCGGAGGCGCTTCACCTCGCCCAGCCATCGCTGTCGGAGCAGGTCCGGCGGCTCGAGGCCGAGCTCGGCGTGGCGCTCTTTCAGCGCGTCGGCCGCGGCCTCGTGCCGACCGAGGCTGCGCGCGCGCTGCGCCCGCACGCCGAGGCGGCGCTGGCCGCCGTCGAAGCCGCTCGCGCGTCGGTCGGCGCCGTCCGCGAGCTGCGCGCCGGCACGGCGGCGTTCGGCACGTTCGGCACGGCGCGCACGTACCTGGGCACCGATCTCGTCGAGGACTTTTGCCGCAGCCACCCCGATGTCCGCGTGCGCATCGTCGGCCAGAACTCCTCCGAGACCGTCGAGGCGATCCGCGACGGCGAGCTCGAGGCGGGCCTCGTCGTGCTGCCCGTCGACGACCGCGGCCTGGAGATCCGCCCGGCGATGCGCGACGAGGTGCTCTACGTCTCGGCCGATCGCGGGCGCCTGCGCCTCGCGATGACGATGCAGCGCCTGGCGAGCGCTCCGCTGATCCTCTCCGAGGCGAGCTGGGGCAGCGAGGACCCGACGCGCCGCCAGCTGCGCGAGCTCGCCCAGCGCGCCGGCGTGACGATCGAGCCGCAGATCGACGTCGAGGACGTCGAGGTCGCGCTCGAGCTCGCCGCGCGCGGCCTGGGCGACACGATCGCGCCGGCGGGGATGCTGCGCCGGCTGGCGCCGAGCGAGCTCGGCTGGGTTCCGTTCGCCGACCCGATCTACGAGACGTTCGCCTTCACCTGGCGCCGCGGCGCCCAGCTCTCGCCGGCGACGAAGGCGTTCATGACCTTCGCCGAACGGCGGCTGGACGCGCTCGCGGAGGTCCTGCGCAGCGAGCCGCCGCGCCGGCGCGCGCCGAACATCGCCCAGATCCTTCAGCCCGCGCGCGGCGATGCCGATACACGCGGGTGAGAGAGATGTCGATCGACCTCCCGTCAGCCGTCCGCGCACAGCCGCCGGTCGCGTCCAGCGCGCGCCTGAGCGCCGCCGTGCACAACGGCGAGCGGCTTGCGGCGCTCAACGCCGAAGGACTGCTCGACGGAGCGCCGGAGCCGATCTTCGACCGCTTCGCGCGCCTCGCGGCCCGCGTCGCGGGCGCCGACCGCGCTCGTCTCGATCGTGACCGATGACCGCGCGTGCTTCGCGGGGCTGTGCGGCGTCGGGCAGCCGTGGGCGGACGCCCGCCAGACGCCGCTGTCGCACTCCTTCTGTCAGCACGTCGTCACGAACGCGGCGCCGCTCGTGATCGAGGACGCGCGGCAGGATCCCGTGCTGTGCTCGAATCGCGCGATCGTGGACCTCGACGTCATCGCGTACGCCGGCTTTCCGATCATCGGGCCGACCGGCCATGTGCTCGGCAGCCTGTCCGCGATCGACTCCAGCCCGCGCGGCTGGCAGCCCGTGCAGCTCGAGTCGCTGGCCGACGTCGCGCTGCTCGTCGCCAACGAGCTCGAGCGTCGCGACCTCGCGCGACGCCTCGCGATCGACGCCCGCAGCGACGCGCTGACCGGCATGGCCAACCGCCGCGCCTGGGAGGCGGAGCTGCCCAGCGCGCTGCGTCGCGCCGAGCGGCTCGGCCACTCGCTGTCGGTCGTGCTGATCGACCTCGACCACTTCAAGGCCTACAACGAGCGCCACGGCGATCCGGCCGGCGACGCCGTCCTGCGCGAGATCGGCGTGCGCTGGCGTGGTCGGATCCGTGACATCGACCTGCTCGCGCGGATCGGCGGCGAGGAGTTCGGATTGCTGCTGCCCGGCTGCGATGCGGAGTCGGCGCTGCAGATCGTCGACGGCCTGCGCTCCGACGTCCCCGAAGGTCTGACGGCCTCCGCCGGGATCGTCGCGTGGGCGATCCCGCTGACCGCCGAGCAGTTCGTCGCAGAGGCAGACCGCGCGCTGTACCGCGCCAAGAGCGACGGGCGCGACCGCGCCTACCTCGCAAGCTCGACGAACGCTCCCTAGCTGTAGTTCCTGAGGACGTTGTTCATCCGGGCCTCCCTGGAGGCTGGTGGTTACGAAGCCCCAGCACCAAGGAGACACCGGATGAAGTTGCACGCTAACGCGCGGCTCAGCGTGATCGGCCGGCAGTTGCTTGTCGATCGAATCGAGAGGGAGAGTTGGAAGGTCCGAGACGCCGCACAGAGCGTCGGGATCTCTGAGCGGACCGCCCGGAAGTGGCTCGCGCGGTATCGCACCGAAGGGCCCGATGGCTTGATCGACAGGCCGTCGACGCCGCAGCTGGTGGCCAACCGCACCGACGAGCGGACGATCGAGGCGATCGCGGCACTGCGACGGTTGCGCTTCTCGGGGCCAGAGATCGCCGAGGTCCTTGACCGGCCGCTGTCGACGGTCTCAGGGATCCTCACGCGGATCGGGATGGGGCGCCTCGGTCGCTTGGGCTTGGAGCCCGCGGAGCGCTACGAGCGCCAGGTCGCCGGTGAGCTGATCCACATCGACGTCAAGAAGCTCGGCCGCATCCACGGCGGCGCGGGCAAACGCATCACCGGGCTCCAGCGCAACCCGCGACGCACACGCAAAGACAGCGAGGGACACAACCGCAGGATCGTCGGCTGGGACTACGTCCACGTCGCGATCGACGACGCCACGCGCCTGGCCTACGCCGAAGTCCTCAGCGACGAGAAGGCAACCACCGCGATCGGGTTTTTGCGCCGAGCGATCGCGTTCTTTGAGAGCCACGGCATGACCGTCTGCGACCTGCTTACCGACAACGGCTCGGCGTACCGCTCAGCCGTTCACGCGATCGCCTGCAGAACGCTGGGCATCCGCCACCTGCGCACCCGGCCACGACGCCCGCAGACCAACGGCAAGGCCGAGCGCTTCATCCGCACGATGCTCGCCGGCTGGGCCTACGGCGCGATCTACGCCACCAGCGCCGAACGCACCGCAGCCCTTGACGGCTGGATCTACCGCTACAACCATCACCGACGACACGCAGCCATCGGCCGACAACCACCGATCAGCCGCCTGAACAACCTGCTCGGGACCTACACCTAGCGCGTATCGAGCTCGCGAACGCTCGCTAACGCTATCGGCCGCGGCGCGGCGCCGCGCTGTCGCCGCGCAGCCGCCGCAGCACCCGGTCGGCGGCGCCGGGCGACACCCCGTGCAGCATCCCCATGCCCTTCACGAACGGGCGGTAGTGCAGGTGCCGGCTGTCGCGCTCGACGGCCTTGAGGATCCGCTTCGCGAGCGCCTCCGGCGACGCCGCGTCCGGGCCGCCGCGATACCACTCGGGCATCCGTCCGCGCTCGTGGTCGTGCAGCGACGTGCGGATCTCGCCGGGGTAGACGATCGTCACCGAGACGCCGCTGCCGGCGAGCTCGTGGCGCAGCGCCTCGGCGAACATCCGCTGCGCCGCCTTCGTCGCGCTGTACGCGGCGGCGCCGGGAAATCCGCGCAGCCCGGCGCCAGACGACATCACGACGATGTGGCCGCGGCCCTGCTCGAGCAGGTACGGCAGCGCCGCCTGGACCGTGTGCACGGTGCCCAGCCAGTTGACGGCGGTCATGTTCTCGATCATCTCGAGGCCCTGCTCGGCGATCGGCTCGTAGTGCGCGATCCCGGCGTTCGCGACGAGCAGATCAAGGCCGCCCGCGGCCGCCACGAAGTCCTCGACCGCCGTCGCGATCGAGGCCGGCAGCGCGACGTCGCAGGTCAGCGGATGATGGGCGCCGGGCAGCTCGGCGGCGAGCGCCTCGAGGGCGCTCGTCGAGCGCGCGGCGAGACCGACGGTCGCGCCGCGCTGCGCGAGCGCGTGGGCGAGCGAGCGGCCGATCCCGCGCGAAGCGCCGGTGACGAACGCTCGGGTGCGAGATCCGATCTGCACAACGCGCGATGCTACGGGTGAGGTTGGCACCGGCGCTCGCTCGCGCCGGTAGGATCGCTTCTCGATGGCCACCGAGCACGCGACCGTCGCCGAAGAGGAATACCTCCAGACGCTGTTCTGGCTGCAGGAGGCCAAGCTCCCGATGACGGGCGCGAACGTCGCCCGCGCGATGCAGCTGTCGGCCCCGACGGTGCACGAGATGATCGGTCGCCTCGAGCGCGACGGCTACATCACGCGCGCCCACGACAAGATCATCAGCTTCACGCCGAGCGGCCTCGACCACGCCGAGGGCGTCGTGCGCCGCCACCGGCTGATCGAGCGCTTCCTGACCGACGTGCTCAGCATCCCCTGGGACGAGGTCCATGAGGAGGCCGAGCGCCTCGAGCACGCGATGAGCCCGGTGCTCGAGGAGCGGATGCTCGCCGCGATCGGCGACGCGAAGACCTGCCCGCACGGCCATCCGATCACCGCCGGCTCGCGGATCGACGGCGTCCCGCTGGCCGACGTCGCCGAAGGCGCGAAGGTCACGATCCTGCGCTTCGAGAACGAGGCCGAGGATCTGCTGCACTACCTCAAGGACTCGGGCATCGAGCCCGCGATGAAGGGCACGCTGACCGCGAGCTCCCCCGAGGAGGTCACGGTCACGACGGAGGACGGCCGCGAGTGCTCGGTCACGTTCTCGGTCGCGGAGACCGTCTCGGTGCTGGCGGATCCATCGCCGCCGTCGCGGATCGCGCTGCCCGAGCAGCTCGTGCTGGCGCGCGAGCGCTACGGGCGCTGAGCCGCTCGCCGCGCCCGGCGCCGCATCACCCTCTCGCGGCGCGGGTTGTACGCTGACGCGAGAAGCAAGGAGGGAATCACGACGTCATGCGCACACGGATGGTCTGCCTGGAGGACGGGATCACATCTTGCGGCTTTCGCAAGATGGCGGCCTACGTCGCCCAACTGCAGCCCGGCACGGAGTCGTTCTACATCTCGACCGAGCGCTACCGCAGCGTGCGCACGGCCGTGCGCGGGATGGGCGACAAGGCCGTCATCGGCGACGAGCAGGTCGACGAGATGGCGCAGGGCCTGGCGGACTCCGACCTGATCGGCTTCTCCTCGATGACGGGCTACTCGGAGCTCACGCGGCGCGTCATCGCGCGCGTGCGCGAGCTCAACCCGTCCGTCTACATGATCTGGGGCGGCATCCACCCGATCATCCAGCCCGAGGACGCGATCCTCAGCGACGTCAACGCGATCTGCACCGGCGAGGGCGAGTTCGCCTTCGAGGAGTTCCTCGACGCCTTCAAGGACGACCGCGACTACACGCACACGAAGAACTTCTGGTTCAAGCCCAACGGCCACGGCTCGAGCAACGGCAACGGCGACCAGCTGATCAAGAACCACTTCCTGCCGCTGATGTCGCCCAACGAGATGGAGACGCTGCCGTTTCCGCAGTACGGCGCCGACAGCGAGAGGATCTACCTGCCGGGCCAGGGCTTCGTGAAGATGGGCGTCGAGGACTACCTGCTCAACGACGGCCTCGGCTACACGACGCTGTGGTCGATCGGCTGCCCGTTTCACTGCAGCTACTGCGGCAACACGAAGTTCATCGCGAACGACAAGAAGTACAAGCGCATCCGCCACCCGAGCGCGCGCTACATGGTCGATCAGGTCAAGGACGCGCGCGCCCGCTTCCCGCACCTCAGCCAGGTCTCCTTCCACGACGACTCGTTCATGGCGATCCCCTACGGTCAGCTCGAGGAGTTCGCCGAGCTGTGGCACGACGAGCTCAAGCTGCCGTTCGCCGTCTACGGCGTGATCCCCAACTACGTCCGCCAGGACAAGTTCGAGCTGCTCTCGTGGGCGGGGATGAACCGCATCCGGATGGGGATCCAGTCGGGCTCGAAGAACATGCTCGACTTCTACAAGCGCCCGACGCCGCCCGAGAAGATCCTCAACGCGGGCAAGGTGATCGCGTCGTTTGCGCCCCGGTACCACATCCCCGCGGCCTACGACATCATCATGGACAACCCGATCGAGACGCGGGACGACGTGAAGTCGACGCTGCAGCTGCTGTACCTGATGGACCGCCCGTACACGCTGTTCATCTACTCGCTGAAGGTGATCCCGAACACCGGCCTCGCGACGGCGATGAAGGAGCGCGGCGTCGACCTCGACGACATCGACGAGTCGTACCTCGCGATCCCGCCGCGCGCGGCGAACCTGATGCTCTACCTGATCGCGATGTGGCGCCCGCCGCCCTGGCTGTGGAACCGGCTGATGGGCCACGTCCGCGCGTCGAACGAGCCGCAGAAGCTCTATCCGCGCCTCGGCCTGATCCTGCGCACGATGTACCTCTCGAAGCGCGTGCTCGCGCACCTGCGCGTCATGGACTTCTCGATCACGCCGGGCAAGGCGGGCTACTACGCCTGGAAGCTCGGGCTCGTGTCGTTGTGGCAGAAGCGCTTCACCCGCCGTCCCGCGCGCCCCGACCGCACCAAGAAGCAGCCCGAGGTCAAGGTCGGCGTGCAGGTCATCTCGCCCGACGGCATGCGCAACGAGTAGCTTCTCGATATCTGCGCTTGACGAACTCGTTGCATTGATCCCGCCGCCGCGCGGCCCGTTCGCCTACTGCTGGGGATCGGTCGAGGAGGAGCTCGGGACCGGGTTGCCGGCCGACTAATCAGCGTCTTTGCCGGCCAGAAAGGCCTCGTAGTCCGCGGCTTGCATGAGGCTTTCGACCTCAGCCGGATCGGCCGGCTCGATCCTGACGATCCACCCGTCGCCGTACGGATCGCTGTTGATGAGCCCGGGCGATTCGCTGAGCGCCTGATTGACGGCGTTGATCTGCCCGACGAACGGCATCTGCATCGCCGTCGCGCCCGTGTTCGAGCTCATCCTGCCGAGCAGGTCGCCGGGTCTGAGGAGCTCGCCGGGGTACGGCAGCTCGACGAAGCTGATCGTGCCGAGCTGATCGGCGGCCCACTGCGTGACCCCGATCGTCACGAACTTCTCGTCAGGACGCACCCACTCGTGCTTCTCGGTGTAACGCAGGTCAGTTGGATAGCTGCCCATCGTCGTTGCCTCCTCAGCTTCTGTTCGCCACCGCGCCAGCCGCGGCGTGCCGCCCGCGCACGTCGGCATCGAACTGCTCCCCGACCTGCCGCCCACGTGCAGGCAACATAGGACATGGCGATCCGATCCGAGAGCGCGATCGGCACCAGACGCGCCGTCATCGCACGCGCGCCGGTCGTCCTGGCGCGCAGGCGCGCACTCGCGTCGCTTCGAGGATGCGGGCCGTCGCCTCGCCGCACCCGCGATCCAGACGCCGGGCCTCGAACCGCGTGAGCGCGTCAGGGAGCGCCGAGGTCGAAGACGAAGGTCTTGCGTACGTCGGGGCGCCGTTTGACGATTCCCACCTCGGTGTCCCAGCTCGCCCACCGCTCGAGCACGGCGCGGTCCAGCCGCAGCCCGGGCGCGTATGTGGGTGCGACGGCGCGTAGCTGCGCGCGGACGAGCGAGCGATCTGACGTGCCGGCGGCGGCGGCGATCTGCGCGACGGCCGGCTCGGGGTGCGCGAGGGTGTCCTTCAGCCCGCCGGCGATCGCTGCGAGCGCGGCGCGGACGTCCGCGCGCCGCTTGGCCAGCGTCGCGCGCGAAGTGATGATGACGACCTCGGGGTAGGGCGGCGCGCCATAGTCTTCGACCTTGAACGTGTTGACGGGGTGGCCGCGCTCGCGGAGAGCGACTCCCTCGATGTTCCAGAAGGCCGGCACGGCGTCGACGCGGCCGGTGAGCAGTCGCTGTACTGCCGAGAAGCCGATCGTCACCTGGCGCACGCTGCTCACATCGCCGCCGTCGGCCTGCATCACGGCCTTCAAGAAGGCTGGATCTGACGGCAGACCGGAGACGCCCACCGTCTTGCGCTCGAGCTCGCGCGGGCGCCTGATGCCGGGCTGGGCCAGCAACGCGGCGAGCGGCCTGCCGACGAGGGCTCCGACCGCGACGATGTCGACGCCCTGCTCGCGCGCGAGCGCGAGGTCGTGGATGTCGAGCAGCGCCAGCTGGGCGCGCCCGCCGGCAACGAGCTTGACGCCGTCCGGACCCTGTCCGGGCTCCCGGATCTTCAGGCGGATGTCGTGGCGCCGATCGAGGCGCTTGCGCACGGCGGTGAAGACGGGCGCCTGCACGGCGTTGGGAGTGAAGTCGAGCGCCAGCGTGACATCGCGCTGCACGGGCGAGCGGCGGAGGCGGCCCCCCCCGCCCCCGACCCCGCGCCCCGCGCGGCCGGCGAAGGTGGGGAGCCCGCGTGAGATCATACCGGGGTCAAAGCGCAAAGCGCCCCCCGGCGACGCCGGGCCCCCCCACACCCCCCCAAACCCCCCCCCGAAACCCCAACCCCCCCCCCCAAAAAAAAACCAAGACCCCCCCCCCCCCCCCCCCCCCAACACACCCACCCCCCCCCCCCCAACCCCCCCAAAACACAAACACCCACCCCACCACACAACAAACACAAAACCACCCCACACCCACACACCCAAACACAACAACACCCCCCCACCACAAAACACAAACACACCACACAAAACCAAAACAAACATT
>JAUJOT010000003.1 GCA_030447505.1 Solirubrobacteraceae bacterium
CCGCTGCCGCCCCCGCACTGGGGCGCGCCGCGGGGGCAGTGGCTGCCGGGCGACATGGTGATCATCACCGCCGGGTTCTCCGACGAGGAGGCCATGGTGTTCTACCCCGGGGGCTGGGTGGCCCCGGGGCCGTACCGCGGGTTCGCCCCACCGCCGTGCTGGGCGGCACGCGCCGCGGGCGGCGGCGGCGCCGCCGGCGCCCGCGCTGCCCGTGACGCCGTAGAGTCGGCGGCGCGATGCCGCGCCGCCTACCGAAGATCAAGCCCGTCCCGGTCGTCCTGGCGATCGTGGCGCTCGTCGTGCTGTGGCTCGTGCGGCCGATCTGGCACGGCCTGGCGATGTTCGCGTGGACCCGGCCGCTCGTCTGGCTGGCGCCGCTGCTGCTGCTCGCCGCCGGCGGCGTGCTGCTGCGCCGCTCACAGCGCAGCTGGACGACGCTCGAGGATCTGCGCACTGGGGTGCGCCCGCCGACCTACCTCTTCGCGTTCCCGGCGCTCGCGTTCTTCGCCTTCGTCTTCGCCGCGGCGTTCAACGCCCCGCTCGTCGGCAAGGCGATCGTCGACAACACGACCTACGAGGCGATTCCGGGACTGCCGGCCGCCGGCGAGGTCCGTCTCGTGCCGCGCGAGGTCGCCGAGGTCAACGCCTCGAGCGCGTTCAACTCGCCGACCGAGACGCTGACGAACTTCCGCATCGTCAACACCGACGAGGGGCTCGTCTGGACGGCGCTGCGCACGCCGCAGGGCGCCTTCCGGATCTTCAGCAAGAAGAGCCAGGGCATCGTCGAGCTCGACGCCGAGCAGACCGCGCGCTCGCTGCGCAACATCGACGCCGAGCTGGACGTCGCGCCCGGCCTGCAGATCACCGACAACCTGCGCTGGCGGCTGCTGAAGGAGCGCTTCCTGATCACGCTCGAGGAGCCGGTCGGGATCGAGACGCCGCGCGGCCCGCGCCTGATGGTGCCCTACCTCGAGTACAAGGGGATCCTGATCCGCCGGCCGGTGCTCGGCGGGGTGTTCGTCGTCGCGCCGGACGGGGCGATCGAGGATCTCGAGCCCGAGGAGGCGGCGCGCCGGCCGGGGCTCGCGCAGACCGGGCGCGTCTTCTCGGACACGCAGGCGCGCCGGATCCAGGAGGCCTATCAGTACAAGCGCGGGCTGTGGAACGCGTGGTTCGTGCACGAGGATCAGACCCGTATCACGGACACCGAGACCAACCGCCAGCCCTACCTCGTCGACTTCGGCGCCGCCGGCCTCGGAGCCCAATGGGTGTCGGTCGCCGAGCCGTACGGGCGCGCCTTCGCCGCCAGCGCGATCTTCCTGACCGACGCCACGACCGGCAGGACGCGGATCTGGCGCGTGCCGCGGCGCACGTCGCTGAGCGGCAACCGGCGCGCGCTGCAGGCCGTGCGCGCGGTCTCGATCCCGGGCGTCGACTTCGGCGATGGCGCGCCCGGCTCGGGCAACTTCCGCGTCGTCGAGCCACGGCCGGTCTTCGTCAGGGGTCACCTCGTCTACCTGACGTCGATCATCCCCAACACGGCCAACGCCGTCTCGAAGACCGTCGTCGTCGATGCCGAGACGAACAAGCTCGTCGCGATCTTCGACAACGACCGCGATCCGCGGGCCGAGGCCAAGACGCTCGCCTACATCCGCACGGGTGCGATACCGGACGATGCCGCGGCGCCGGGCGCGTCGGGCGCGGACGGGGAGGAGGACGCGGAGAGCACGACCACGCCGGAGACGACGACCACGCCGGGGACGACGACCACACCGGAGACGACGACGACACCGAGCACCGACGGCGGCGGCAGCGTCGAGGATCGCCTCGACGACGTCATCCGCCGCCAGCGCGAGCTGCTGCGCGAGATCGAGCGGCTGCGCGACGAGGTGCGCGAGGGCGGTTAGGCCGGCCGCCGCGCCGTGACGAGGTAGCGCCCGGCCTTGTCGGCCGCAGCGCCCACTTCCTCGGGCGCCAATCCGGCGCCGCGCAGGTCCTCGAGCAGCTCCTCCTCGGTGAACGGCCAGAACGCGAAGCGCTCGCGCTGCGTCGCGACAGCGCCGTCGTCGCCGAGCAGCGCGACCGCGACGTCGAAGAAGTGCGGCTGATCCCAGCGCTCGGGGATCGTCCAGTGGTGGATCGGCAGGCCGCGTCGCCCGCCGCGCACGACGAGCCGATCGGCCACCTGCAGCCGCGACCCGCCGGCGCGCACCTGCTCCCAGCGGCGCGACGTGACGACGAGCAGCCCGCCGGGGCGCAGCGCTGCGGCCATCGCGCGCAGGGCCGCCCGGCGCCGCTCGCGCCCCGCGGCGTGCGGCAGCGAGTTGCCGACGCAGAAGATGACGTCGAAGCGCTCGTCCCAGCCGCGGCCGGGGATCTCCTCCCAGGCGCAGACCGACGCGTCGACATCGGCGTCGTGTTCGTGCGCAAGCCGCGCCGTGCGCTGCACCATCGCCGCGCTCGCATCGGTCGCGACGACATCGCAGCCGCGCAGCGCAAGGCCGACCGCGAGCGCTCCGGTTCCGCACGCGCAGTCGAGCACGCGCGCCCGCGGCGCGACGTGCGCGGCGAACGCGTCGGCGCTGGCCTGGGGCGCCAGCAGCGCGTCGGGCACGAGGAACTCGTAGACCGCGGCGATCGTGTCGTAGGTCCCGTCAGCCATCGCGGTCAAGCTCCTCGCGCCACGCCGGCGCGCGCCGCGCCGGGGCGGCCTCGATCGCGGGCGACAGCCACCTGCTGACGACGCGGATGCCGTGCAGCGCGCTCGTCAGCCACACCTCCGCCCCGGCCAGCTCCTCGGGCCGCGGCGCGCGCACGCGCACCTCGACGCCGCGCTCGCGCGCTCGCGCGAGCAGCAGCGCGCGCGTCACGCCGGGCAGCGCGTGCTCGTCAGGGGTGGTCCACAGCGTGTCGCCCTCCCACCACAGCAGGCTCGACAGGGCGCCCTCCAGCAGCGCCCCGTCCGCGCCGCACAGCAGCAGCTCGTCGGCGCGCTGCTCGTGCGCCTTCGCGCGCAGCGCTGCCAGCAGCTCGAGATCCGGGCCCTTGCGCCGCGGATGGCTGCGCGGATCGCCGCGCGGACCGACGACGACACGCGCATCGCGCTGCGGCGACGGCGCGCGGCGGATCCGCAGCGCGAGCCCGTCGGCGGTCAGCTCGACGCGCGGAAACCAGCGCCCGTCCAGCGGCAGCGCCGCGCTCGCGGCGAGCTGGAAGCGGCGCAGCTCGTCGCGGTCGACGCCGACCTCGAGACAGGAGCCGCCGAACCGCGTCCAGTGCGCACCAGCCGCCCGCTGATAGCCCTCGTCGACGAGCCAGGAGTCGGCGACGAGCAGCGCGGCCGGCGCCGCGGCCGTGGCCGCTGCGAGCTCCTCGCCGGTCCAGCGCAAGAGGGTGTCTAGGGTGTTGGCCACGCGTGACGACGCTGCTGATCGACAACTACGACTCGTACACGTTCAACCTCTACCACCTGCTCGCGAGCGTCGCGGGCGAGGAGCCGGTCGTCGTGCGCAACGACGAGAGCGAGTGGAGCGCGCTGGCCGCGCACGCCTGGGACCGGATCGTCGTCTCGCCCGGCCCCGGCCGCCCCGAGCGCGAGCGCGATCTGGGCATCGGCCGTGCCGCGCTCGCCCAGCACGACATCCCGGTGCTCGGCGTCTGCCTCGGTCATCAGGGGCTCGCACACGTCCACGGCGGCAGCGTCGTGCGCGCGGACGAGATCGTCCACGGCGCGATCAGCCGGGTCTTTCACCGCGGCGAAGGTCTTTTCGCCGCGATCGCGCAGGGCTTTCGTGCCGTCCGCTATCACTCGCTGCTCGTCGAGCCGGCGCTGCCGGCGCAGCTCGAGGCGATCGCCTGGGCCGACGACGGCACGCTGATGGCGATCCGCGACCGCCGGCGCCCGGCATGGGGCGTGCAGTTTCATCCCGAGTCGATCGGCACCGAGCACGGCGAGCAGCTGGTCGCGAACTTCATCGCGCTGTCGCCCGCGCGTCGCCGGCCGCCCAGCTCGGCGCCCCCGCCCCGCAGCACCGTCGTCCCCGGTGGGCGCGCGCTCGCGCACAGCAGCGGCGCGGTGCAGATCGCGCACCGCACGATCGACGGCGTGCCCGATCCCGAGAGCGCATTCGCGGCGCTGTTCGGCGACCGTGCGCACGCGTTCTGGCTGGACTCGAGCCTCGTCGATCCCGCCCTGTCTCGCTTCTCGTTCATGGGCGCGGCGATCGGCAGTCTCGGCGCGGCGATCCGCTACCGCGCAGCGGGTTCGCTGCTGACCGTCACGCGGGGCGACGAGAGCCGCGTGCACGAGGAGACGCTGTTCGACCACCTCAGGCGCGAGCTCGCGCGCCTGCACACCGACAGCCCGGAGCTGCCGTTCGACCTCAACGGCGGCTTCGTCGGCTACCTCGGCTATGAGCTGAAGGCCGACTGCGGCGCGACCGACGCGCATGCGGCCGAGCTGCCCGACGCCTTTTTGCTGCTCGCCGACCGGATCGTCGCGATCGACCACGAACTCGAGCAGACGCACGTGCTCGCGCTCAGCGACGGCAACGCCGAGGAGGTCGCCGCCGCGGACGCCTGGCTCGCCGCCACGCGCGACGCGCTCTGCGCTCTGCCCGCGCTCGACGAGCCGCGGATGCTCGACCACGGGCAGGCGGCGCTCGAGTTTCAGCTCAGCCGCGGGCGTGAGCACTACCTGGCGAACATCGAGACCTGCAAGCGGCTGCTCGAGTCCGGCGAGAGCTACGAGATCTGCCTGACGAACAAGCTCACGCTGCCGGCGCTCGACGACACGTTCGAGCTCTACCGCGTGCTGCGGCGCGTCAACGCGGCGCCCTACAGCGCCTACCTGCGGATGCAGGAGGGCGCCGTGCTGAGCTCCTCGCCCGAGCGATTCCTGCGCGCGACCCGCGACCGCACCGTCGAGGCGAAGCCGATCAAGGGCACCGCCCGCCGCGGCGCCGACCCCGCCGCGGATGCGGCCGCGCGCGACGCGCTCGCGCGCAGCCCCAAGGACCGCGCCGAGCACCTCATGATCGTCGACCTGCTGCGCAACGACCTCGGGCTCGTGTCGCAGATCGGCAGCGTCCACGTTCCCAAGCTGATGGACGTCGAGAGCTATGAGACGGTGCACCAGCTCGTCTCGACGATCCGCGGGCGCCTGCGCGACGACGTCGACGTCGTCGACTGCATCCGCGCGACGTTCCCCGGCGGCTCGATGACCGGCGCCCCGAAGCTGCGCACGATGGAGATCATCGACGCGCTCGAGGGCGGGCCGCGCGGCGTCTACTCGGGCGCGCTGGGCTACCTCGCGCTCAACGGGACCGCCGACCTGAGCATCGTCATCCGCACGCTCGTCGCGACGCAGAGCGGCGCCACGATCGGCTGCGGCGGCGCGATCGTGATGCTGTCCGACGCCGAGGACGAGTACGACGAGATGCTGCTCAAGGCCCAGCCGCTGCTCGACGCGGTGAGCATGAGCGGCGCCGCGCTGCGGGCGCGGAACGTCAGCGGATGAGCACAGGCGTCCCGAGCGGAACGCGCTTGTAGAGCGCGATGACGTCGCTGACCCGCATCCGGATGCAGCCGTGCGACGCGCGCGTTCCGATCGAGTAGTCCTGGCTCGTGCCGTGGATGCCGACGCTGCCGGTGACGCCCATCCAGCGCGCCTTCAGCGGGTTCTGCGCGCTGCCGCCGGTGACCGTCGTGCCCGCGAGCTCACCGGCCCATGGGCTGTTGGGGACCGACCAGACCGGGTTGACCTGCTTGCTCTGGATCGCAAAGAGCCCGCGCGGCGTCGGATAGTCGGCCTGGCCGACGGCGACCTTGTAGGTCCTGACGACCTTCAGGCGCTTGAACAGCCGCAGCGTGAAGCTCGACTGCTCGATCGTGATGACCGTCGATCCGCTCCTGCGCAGCTTGCCGGCCGTGACCTTCGGCCTGACGGAGATCAGCCGGGGCCGGAGCACGCGCATCAGGCGCGGGTCGGTCAGTGCGGCTCGGACCTGCTTGGTGAGGGCGCGCGCATCGATGTCGCGGCCACGCCGGGAGTGCGTGACGCCCACTCGCCGAATCGAGATCTTCAGCCTCGAGTCGCGCGCGGCGCGGCTCAGGCGCTTGTCGATGCGCGCCACGAAGCGGTCGACGGCGCGCTTGGCGTAGCTCACCGCGAGCGGGACGTCGACCGGCTGACCGGCGGAGCTGCGGCCGGCGTGGACGGCGCGCGTCGCGCTCTTCATCGCGTCGAGCCTCACGTCGGCGACCTCCGTCCTGAGCCTCCACGTGATGTCGGCCGCCTGCACCGTGATGACGCCGCGCTCGAGCCGCTCGCCGTGGACGCTCTGCAGCTTGGCCGCGGCCTCCTCGACGGTCAGTCCCGAGAGGTCCGTGCCCGCGGCTGTGATGCCGCCCGCGATCCGCTCGCCGGGCAGCGGGGGCTGGGCGTTCGCCGGAACGGCGAGCAAGGCCGCCGCAAGCAGGCCGCAAACGATGATGATCCGCCGTGTCGACACCGCAGGTCAATGTACCCGCTCAATACCATTGAGGCCGCGGCCGGCTTGATCGGAGTGATCGCTGCCGTCGGTGGCGAAGAGGTTCGGCATGCCCCGCACACCGTGATCGGCCGGCGACTGGGCGGTCCCCGCCGAACGCAAGCCGCGTGAGAACCGGCCGCATCGGGGTAGATGCTCGGTGATGTCCCTGCTGCGGATCGCGATCGGATTCTGTCTGGCGGCGGCGGTCGCCGTGCTCGCGGTCAACGCTGTCGCGCAGCCGCCGCTCGTCGTCGAGCGGATCGCGGCCGGCGTCAGCGCCGCCGGCCACGACGTCTCGGGCCTGACCGTCGAGGAGGCCGCCGCGAGGCTGCAGGACGTCTACGGCGAGCGCCTCGAGCGCGGCTCGGTCACCGTCCGCGCGGCCGATTTGACGTGGCGGCTGACGACGGCCAAGGCGCGGGTGCGCTTCGACGCGCTGCGCAGCGCCCAGCGCGCGCTCGATGCCGGCCGCGGCGCGCACGGCAGCCCGGTCGACGTGCCGCTCGCCGTCGACTACTCCAAGCGCCGTGTCGAGCGCTTTGCGGGCAGGATCGACCGCCGGCTGCGGCGCAAGCCGCGCGACTCGCAGCTGCGGATCTCGCTCACGCGCGTGCGCGTCACGCACTCGCGGCGCGGCCGCGACATCGACGGCCGCCGCCTCGCGCGCGAGATCGGGCAGGCACTGAAGGACCCGCGCATCGGCCGCGTCTTCAAGCCCGAACTCGTGCGCCCGAAGCCGAAGCTCACCGCCGGCGAGCTGCGCCGCAGCGCGACGACCGTCATCACGATCCACCAGGCGACGTTCACGCTGCGGCTATTGAAGAACTCCACAGTGGTCAGGAGCTACAAGGTCGCCGTCGGCCAGGCCGGCTACCCGACGCCGCGCGGCCTCTTTGCCATCCAGAGCAAGCAGGTCAACCCGGTCTGGTCCGTTCCCAACAGCCCCTGGGCGGGCGAGCTCGCCGGTTCGACCGTCGCCGGTGGCAGCGCCGCCAACCCGCTGAAGGCGCGCTGGATGGGCATCATCGCCGGCGTCGGCATCCACGGCACCGGCCAGGGCGATTCGATCGGCACGCGGGCGTCGCACGGCTGCATCCGGATGCACGTTGCGGACGTCATCGAGCTGTTCGGCCGCGTTCCGATCGGCACGCCGGTGCTGATTGCGTGACCGCCGTGCGCGGCCGTCGCCGCCAGCGCGTGCGCGCGCGGCTGGTCGCAACGCCGCCTGCGGCCGTCGGTCGGGCCGGCGGGTCGCAGCAGAAGCGCATCGGGGCAGCATCCGCCGCGAGCTCGAGCGGGCATGCGCCCCGCCAGCAGCGCTGGACGACGCCGGTCGAGTCAGACGCGCGCAGCGGTCGCGGGCGCGCCGCTCGTCGAGAGCTCTCGCCGCTCAGCGCCTGCGAAGCCCAGCAGGAACGGCACCAGCAGCAGCCCGTAGGCGGCGTGGGCGAACAGCTCGAAGGTCTGGTTGGGGCCGACCTGGAACCATTCGAACGCGACGCGGCCGAGGATCTGGAAGTTGACGAGGTAGAGCGCCAGGCCGAACGCGAGGCCGCCGCCCCACAGCGCCGCGCGGCTGCGGAGCAGTGGGGTCAGCAGCGCTAGCAGGACGCCAAACCCGGCCGCCAGCGTGAGGTGGGTGACGAGACCGACGACCGCGTTCTCCGGCGTCGGGTCCGGCTTGTCGGCGAAGTGGAAGATCGTCGAGATGTCGTACAGCGGGGCCGCGGCCGGCATGCCCTGCCCGACGGCGAACCACATGTTCGCCAGCAGGAACAGCAGGCCGGCGGCGGTTCCGGCGACCACGCCCCGGGCGAGGCGGCGATCGATGTCGGTCATCAGTCGTTGGCTGGGCGTCATCGGGTCTCTCCGTTCGTCGCTGAATGGGGTCGTCGCTGCTCGGACACGTTCAGGTGGTCGCCGAGCGCGAAGCGCTTGATGTGGCTTCGAGCTGACGGCTGGCGCGTAGGCGCCGATCCGCGTGTGGACCTGCTTGCCACCGCGGTCGAAGAAGAACGTCATCGGCCATGACCGCCCGCCGCCGAATACCTGTGCGACGAGTGGCCTCCGCCGGCGCTGACGGGCTTCGGTGGCATCGTCGGAGCCACAGGCCGCGATCGCGAACGTCGCCGCGAGCAGCACGGCCGGCGCCACCGCTGTGCGGGGATCATGAAGGGCACGTCACTCCTCGGTTAGATGCGTGTTGGACCCCACCGGACAGCGGACGGTTCACCTATGGCGCCACAGATGTGGCCCGGCGCGTCCGCGCGGGTTCCCAACGACGCCGCGGCTCGGTGCAATCAACCCTGCTGTCGGACGACGCGATGGAGTTGTCGTTGAATCGAACGGACCTGCGGTCCGGTCGAACCGACTACCCATGCAGTTGCGCGAGCGCCTCGACCACCGCTTTGCCCAGCAGCACATGTCCGACCTCGTCGACGGTACCCTCAGCGCACGCCGCCGCCGCCGGATCGAGCGACACGCCGACGTCTGCCCGGAGTGCCGGCCGCTGCGACGCGCGCTCGTGCGACTCGTCGGCGAGCTGAGCAAGCTGCGCGATCCGCCGCCCGCGCAGCCGACCATCGCGCCGACAGTCGTCGAGCGCGTCCGCGGCTGCCCGGAAGCTGCGGGGGCACGCCCAAAGCGATCTTGCTCGTGAGCGGCCGCCGGACAGCCACGCCGGCAGCAGCGCGACAGGTAGCTTTGCCGGCCATGGCAGGCAACGGTCGATCCTCGCGGCAAGCCCGACGCACGGCTGACCAGGGCGTCGATGACGCCCCGCTCGTCAGCCGTGCCCGCGAAGGCGATCGCGCGGCCTTCGAGGAGCTCGTGCGCCTCCACGCCGATCGGCTGTACGCGGTCGTGATCCGCTTCGGCGCTCCCGGCGGCGAGGCCGAGGAGATCGTGCAGGAGACGTTCGTGCGCGCGTGGCGCGCGATCGGCCGCTTCAAGGGCGAATCGCAGTTCTTCACCTGGCTGTACCGGATCGCGATCAACGAAGCCAAACGCCACATGACGCGGCGAGCAGCGCAGCTCGAGCGGGTCGCGTCCGACGACATGGCGCTGGAGTCGATCGGTGATCGAGCACCGTCGCCACAGCTGCGCGCCGAGCATCAGGATCTGCGCGCGGCGCTGGAGCGAGCGGTCCGCGCGCTGCCGATGGACTACCGCATCCCGCTGGTGCTGCGCGACATCGAGGGGCTCTCGACGGCACAGGCGGCCGCCGTGATGCAGCTCCGCGAGCCCGCGTTCAAGAGCCGTCTGCATCGCGCGCGCCTTGCCGTCCGCGAGGCAATGGAGGACTATCTCGACGTGGAGGATCAGGCGTGAACGGCGGGCCGATCAAGCGCCGGATCTTCATGCGCCAGCATCGCTGGACCCACGCACGGCTGTCGGACTACCTCGACGGCGAGCTTTCTCATCGCGACGAAGAGCGCGTCGAGCAGCACACCCGGATCTGCCCCGAGTGCTCGCGTCTGCTCGCAACGCTGCGCGGCACGCTGCGCGAGCTGATGGGCCTGCACGACGAGCCACTGCCGAGCGTCGCCGACGGCGTCATCGAGCGACTACGCCGCAGCTGGTAACCGGGCGCAACGCCAGCCGGCGAGTCGGACCTGAGCGGCAAAGGCAGAACTTCAGCGGCGATTCGAGTCGACGAGCTGTCAGAGGGGGTCCGCGGGGTCCGCGTATCCCTTTGCGCGGGGTAAGCCTCCGCTCGTCGCGGTGGTTTGAACGACGCCCCGCACGGCGACCTTGGGCTCCTGATCATCGGCGGTGCACTCATGCGCCGCGCAAGCATCGGTCGCGTCACGTTCGCCGAGCTGATCGGCCCCGGCGACGTGTTGCGGCAACGCGGCCGTACGTCAGATGCGAAATGGACGGCGTTGCAGCCGACGTGCGTGGCGCTGCTCGACCGCCGCGTAAACGCGGCGACCGCGGGCTGGCCAGAGGTATCGGCGGAGATCCTCGACCGGAGCGTCGCGCCATCTCCTTCACCGCAGCCCGCCGGCCGCTTCCACGACGTGCTCTGCTGGCAGTCAAGCTGGCCCTAGGTGCAGTGGGCGCACCGCGCGCGCACGACACGCCCGGCGCGCCCGTTCTGGCTACCCGCCGGCCGACAGGCGCTCGCGCGCCGGTCCTCGGCGCACCCCCGCCGACGGAATGCTGCGACCCGACCGGTGGCGGCCGGGCTGGGTCTCGAGCCCAAGCGCGCCGACATCGATGGACACGATCTCTGAACGGCGGCGCGGTCGCCCTGGCCGTGTCAGCACGCCGACAGGGGGCACGCGGCGGCCACTTCGCGGGGTAGGCGCGAGGGCATGGCGATGACCGGGACGTCTCGCGGGGTAGGCGCGAGGGCATGGCGATGACCGGGACGTCCAGTGGTGAGCTGCGAGCACGTGAGGGCCGCCGCTTCGAGTGCCGCCGCGAGCCGAACGGCGCGACGCGCTACCGAGTGACGCGGCGAGAGGGAAAGCTGCGCGTCCTGCTCCAGCCGCCGCCAGAGGCGCCGACGGCCTCGCTGCGAGCGCGTGCCTCCGACGCGCTTCGCTCGCTCTCCAGATCACGTCCCCAATCGCGCAGGAGGCTCCCATGACACAGATCGAGCGTCAGATCGACATCGACCGCAGCCCACAGGAGGTCTTCGACGTGCTCGCCGACCTCGACCGGCTGCCCGACTGGGCGACCACCGTCGTCGAGAACCACGACACGCCGGACAAGCCGCTTGAAGTCGGGCAGACGTTCGGACAGACGATCCGCCTCGCCGGGCGCAACATCAGGACGGAGTGGGAGGTCATCGACGTCGAGCGACCGCGGCACCTCGCCTACCGGGCGACGGGACCGGCCGGAGCGACGCTCGAGATGCATCAGCGTGTCGAGCCCGACGGCGAGGCCAGCCGCGTCGAGTTGGAGCTGGACTACGAGTTGCCCGGCGGTGCGCTCGGCGACGCCGTCGACCGCATCTATGTCGAGCGGCGCAACGAGCGCGAGGCCGAGCACTCGCTGCACAACCTCAAGGACCTGCTCGAAAGCCGGTCCTGATCAAAGCGAAGGGAAAGACACGATGGAGTTCGAGCCACAAAGCGGATCCGTGCGACGCAGCCTGATTCGCGACGGCGTCCGCGGATAGAGGTCCCGGCTGCGGCGTCCGCGGTTCTCGCGCGACGAAGAAAGCACGCGTGTTGGGCCGCAAACGCAGAGTACCCTCGGGTTCATGAAGCGCCTGCTCGTCGTCACCGGTCTGTACCTCGCAATGGCGGCTCTTGGTCATGCCCGAGAGCGCACAGGTTCGGCTACCTGCGGCTGTCAGACCGACTGCTGGTGCAAGCGCCCAGGCCTCGGCCTGTTCAGGTGGGTCTTCCCGTTCGCGCACCGCTGAGCGGGGGGCGCGTCGTTCGAGATCCGGTCGGGGCTGATCGTCGGCAAGCGCGTCCTGCGACGCGCGGGTGTGGTCCGAGCACACCTTGCCCTCGCTCAGACGCTCGACGTCGCCGCGTGTCAAGCCTCCTCGAAGACGAGCGTCGCGAGCTGCGCTGAGCTGAGGGCGAGCCTTGCATCCGTGGCATCCGGACGTGCGCAGAAGAGCGACCGGTCATGACAGGCCGCACGTCCAGCCGGCGGTCTGTCCGCGACTCTTGACACCGTGTCCTGCATGTTCGTGCGAGAGCTGCAGGAAGGCGCCCAGGTCGAGTGCGTGCTCGTCGTCCGCGAGGCCGAGCTGCGCGCCAAGCGCGACGGCGGCCGGTACCTGCGCCTGACGCTCGGCGACCGCACCGGAAGCCTGCCGGCCCACGTCTGGGACGACGTCGCGGCGGTCGCAGAGATCGCCACCGTCGGCGAGCCGGTGCGCGTGAGCGGCCGGCTGCAGGTCAGCGGGCGCTACGGCGCCGAGCTCAAGCTGCGCACGCTCTGCGCCGCCGAGCCGGGGTCGTTCGACCTCGCCGACCTCGTCGACGGCCCGCCGCGCTCGGCCGCGCAGATGGAGGCCGACCTGCGCGAGCTGCTCGCGACGGTGCAGGACCACGACCTGCGCCGCCTGCTGCACGCGGTCTTCGGCAGCGAATCTCCGCTGTGGGTCCGCTACCACTCGGCGCCGGCGGCCAAGCGCTTCCATCAGGCCTACCGCCACGGCCTGCTCGAGCACTCGCTCTCCGTCGCCCAGGCCGTCAGTGCGATCAGCGCGACGTTCAGCGAGATCAACCGCGACATCGCGGTCGCCGGCGCGCTGCTGCACGACATCGGCAAGCTCGACGCCTACGCCTTTGAGGGCAGCGCGATCGAGATGACCGATGCGGGCAAGCTGCAGGGCGAGATCGCGCTGGGCTACTACCGCGTCCGGCGGCTGATCGAGCACATCGACGGGTTCGACGCGCAGACGGCCGAGGCCGTGCTGCACATCATCCTCAGCCACCACGGCTCGCTCGAGCACGGCAGCCCTGTCGTCCCGTGCACGCGCGAGGCGACGCTCGTGCACTTCTGCGACAACCTCGGTGGGCGCCTGGGGTCCTTCGACCGCCTCGAGAAGGAGCTGCCCGACGGCGAGCGCTGGTCGCGCTTCGACCGCGCGCTCGGCGGCGGCGCGTACTTCGGCGCGCGTGACGGGGCGCAGGAGGCGCGCGAGGCGGCCTAGTGGGTCCGCTCGCGGCCTGACGGAACTGCATGGCGCCGGCCTGTGGCTGCGGCGATAGCGTGACCCGCGGCGCCACCGTCACCTCCGCGGTCGGGCCGAGCGCGACTGAGGCAGCTGAGCACCGGCTGATCGTCGGAGCTGGACGCGGCGCGCTCGGGGGCTAGCCACACCTGAGAACTCGCGTCACCTCGATCGACGCATCGCGGCGCGACGAGATCAGCGGCGGCGCCGGCCCTGACCGCCTCGACGGTGGGCCGGCGACGATCGGCTGCACCCCGACGACTTCGAGGACCCGTCGCCCGACGTCGTCGAGGGCGGGCCCGGCGTGGACACGCTCGATCATCGTCGCGGCTATGTGCGCGAGCGCATGTTGCGCAGGTTGCGGCGGGCGCGCGCGGCAGTTCTCGGGGCTCAGCACGACGAGGAGGGGCCGGTGCAGCCCGGCCCCTCCTCGATCTTGCGCTGGCGCGGTGCTACGGGGCGGGGACGCCGGAGGGCGGGCCGCTCGGCGTGCCGGTCGGCGCGGGCGTACCGCTGGGGGCGCCGCCGGGGGTGCCGCCGGGGGTGCCGCTGGGGGCGCCGCCGGGCGTGCCGCTGGGCGGGCCGGTCGGGTGGTTTTCGCGCATGCCCTGCGCGTCGGTGCGGGCCTGCGTGACGATCTTCGTCACGAAGTCGCGGACGAAGGACGGCATCCGGCTAGAGAAGCGGCTGAGGATGTCGGCGACGGAGCCGTGCTCGGAGGTGACGTTGTCATAGGCGGTCTGCAGGCCCTGCTTGCTCTCCGCGGGCATGCCCGGGCTTGCGATCAGCGCGGCCAGCGTCTCAGCCGCGTCTGTCTGACCCTCGACGTCGACCTTGATTGTCGACGCGACGCGGCGCTTGTTGGTCTTCGACACGTCGCTGCTGGCAAGTGCCTTGGCCATGACGGTGACTTCGTCGTCGCGGTTGACCGAGAGCTTGGCGATCGCCGTGGCGATCCCGGTGCGGGCCTGCTCGGGGACCTGGGCGAGCAGCTCGGTGAGGATCGCGATCGCCTTCTCGCGTCCCTTCGTATCGGCGCGCGCGGCCGCCGCGATCTTGCTCTCGTCGCGGCCGTCGGCCGGGCGCAGCGCCTTGGTGAGCATCTCGATGTTCTCGTCCTGCTGGGCTGCGAGCAGCTGCTGCGCGCGAGCGGCCTGGACGTGTTCGCTGGCGGTGTCGGCCTGGCGACGCGCCTTGGCGGCATCAGCCTTGGCGAGGCCCATCTCCTTGCGGCTCTTGGCGTACGCGACGCGAGCCTTGCGGTCGCTGTTCTTGCCATACAGCGCGACGGCGCGATCAAGCGCGGCGTCGGCGCGATCGGTGTGCGCCCGAACATGCTCAACGGCGGTGCTGATGCCGTCGGGGGCCTTGTGCGTGCTGCTGGACGTGTCCGCGAGCGCGCTCGCCGGCATCGCCATGAGCGCCAGCGCGGCGGACAGGCCGGCGGCGGTGTTGGTGGTGGAACGCATTGGGTGCCTCCTCGGCGACTGGGCGGCCTGCGGCGCAGGCCCCTGGTTTTGCGCCCCCGCCTCGCAGCGGGTTTGCCTTTGTTCGTGAGGCGTGGCCTCTGCGACTGAGAACTCGCGCGCCGCGAGCTTGTCAGCAGCTATCGACCAGAGATTGCCGGCGGCGCTGCTTCGGGCGTGTCAGAGACGCTCGGGGCGGCCGGTGCGCTGTCGGCGGATGCCGGGGCGGTCGGGGTCGACGGCGGGCGCACCGTTGCTACGGGCGCTGGCGCTGTCACCGGCGCGGCTGCAGTGGCCTGACCGGGCGTCTGCGCTGACGCAGGTCGTTGCGCCGGCGCAGTCGCAGACGTCGATGCCGCAGGCCGCGTTCCGGCGGCTGATCGCCCAGCACGCGCGTCAGTCCGATCCGCCGGCGTCGGCGTCTGCGTCGCTGCGCGCTGCGAGGCAGCCGCGCGGCGCTGCATGATCTCTTCCCGCGCCGCCACAGCACTGACCGCTGTCGATCGGACTGCATCGTCGGAACCGCGCTCGGCCGCCTCGCGCTGCGCGGCGCGTGCCTGGTCGTCGGCGTCCTCACGCGTCGCCGTGGGGGTCGCTGTCGCCGGTCGGCCGGGACGCAGATCCGACGCCGAGCGCGAGGCGGCGGCCGCCGGCGAGTGCCCGGCATCGCGCTGAAGCTGCTGTTTGGCGATCACGCCGCCGCCTGTCAGCGTCGCGCCCGCGGCAAGGACAGCGGCGGCCTTCGTGGCGATGCCCGCCGTCGCAGAGCCCTTCGCCAGCACGCCGACCCCCGCGAGGGACTTCGCGGTCGTCGCGGAGCCGGCCGTGGCCGACGCGATCGTCGCCGACGCGCCGCCGACAGCCACGCCAGCGCCGCCCTGCCCGCCGCCCCCGAGCAAGCCCTGGAAGATCGACGCAGCCATGACCGCAGGCAATGGCGGTGCCACTGCTGCCAGCGCGGCGCGGCGCTGCCCGATCGCGGCGCGAAACTCCTCGCAGCCCGCGCACGCGCGCAGGTGCGCGCGGACCTTGCGCCCGCGCAACAGACGACCGTCGCGCGCCGAGATCAGCTCGCGAACCTCAGCGCATGCCATCGCGCGGCCCTCGCCGATCTCGTGCAACATCTCGCGCGCCTCGTAGACGGCCTGCCGCGCGGCGCCCTCCGCGACACCGAATGCCGCCGCGATCTGCGCGTACTCCAAGCCGCTGAGCTCGCGCATCACCAACGCGCCGCGCTGGCGGTCGGGCAGCGCCTGCAGATCCTCGACGAGCTGGCGCAGACGCTCGGACGCCAGCGCCTGCACCTCCGGGCCCCCCGCCGCCGCAACCGGCGAGTCCTCGTCCAGCTCGGTCTCGGGCCTGCGGCGGCGGACCAGCGACAGCGACTCGTTGTGCGCGATCCGAAACAGCCACGGCTTGAGCGCGATCTCGCGCGCCTCGCCATCCAGCCCGCGCAGCACCGCCGCCATCGTGTTCTGCAGCGCGTCGGCCGCATCCTCCTCGTTGCGCAAGATCGCGCGGCAGTAGCGGTAGATGGGCTGGTGGTAGCGCTTGAAGATCTCGCCAAACGCGCGCTGCTCGCCGCGCGCCGCGCGCCGCACGAGCTGCGCGTCGCTGCACAACGTCGCCGGCCGCAGCGCATCGGGCAGTGGTAGGGAAAGCTCGGACATCCACCTCAGTATCGGCAACGCCCGAGCATCGCGTAAGTCAGCACCTATCGGCCGCGCGATCGACACGCGCGCCGCGCGCGGCGGAACGTCGAGCACGGCACGAGGCGCTACGCTCGCCCGCCTCGTCGAATGCCGTCGCTCACAGGCGCGGAGATGCACAGGACCTTCTCGAGTGCTACGGCGCGCTGGAGCACGCTCGTCACGTACTTCGCGGTCGACAGCTCATTGGGCCCCACCAGCGTGAAGGACAGGCGCTTGCGCGCGGTACTGCAGCAGGACGTTGGCGGCAAGGCGCACGTTCGCGCTGACGACGGCGTCGCCGCTGACGTCCTTGCCGGCAGGACTCGCGTCGAAGACGAGCACTGCGTAGCTGCCGCGTCCGCGCGCCGGCCGACGTGCCAGCACGCGCGCGCGTACGGCTCGCGCCTGGCCCGGCGCGAGCCGAAAGCGTTGGTTTTGCGCCCCCGCCTCGCGACGGGTTTGCCTGTTCGGCGAGGCGATGCCGCCTGCCGACGCTATCGGGGCGATCAGGGGCGGCTTCGGAGCTGCACGTACGGCTCGTCGTCGGGTGAATGGCCGCTTTGGATGTAACGGCCGCGCGCGCGCTCGGCGTTGAATTCCGCCCCGAGCAGGATCGCGAGGTTCGTCAGCCACAGCCAGACGAGGAACACGATCACGCCTCCGAGGGAGCCGTAGGTCTTGTTGTAGGAGCCGAAGTTCGCGACGTAGAACGCGAACGCGGCGGACGCGGCGATCCACAGCACGACGGCGAGGATGCCGCCCGGCATGACCGCTCCGACTCCGGGTTGCCTGACGTTCGGGGCGGCGTAGTAGAGCACGGCGAACATGAACGCGACGATCAGAACCAGGACCGGCCATTTGGCGATGTCCCAGATCGCGACTGCGCTGTCGCCGACGCCGAACAGGCTGCCGGCCTGCTCGGCGAGCGGACCGGTCAGCACGACTGCGACGGCGCTGATCGCCAACAGCACGAGCATGACGACGGTGATCGCGAGCCGCAGCGGGAGCTTCTTGACGATCGAGCGGCCCTCCTCGATGTCATAGATCGCGTTGGACGCGTCCATGAACGCGCCGATGTAGCCCGAGGCTGCCCAGATCGCGCCGGCCAACGCGACGAAGAACAGGAGGCCTGCGCCGCCGCTCTGCTGCAACCCCGTCAACGCGCCGGTCAGGATCTCCTTGGCCGGTCCCGGCGCGACGGCTCCGAGGTTGTCGAGCAGTGGCTGTATCGCCGAGCTGCCGATCAGGCCGAGGATCGACACGAGCGCGAGCAGTGCCGGGAAGATCGACAGGACGGCGTAGTAGGTCAGCGCTGCCGCCCAGTGCGGAAGCTTGTCCGCAGAGAACTCCTTCGCGGTGCGCTTCAGTGTCGAGCCGGTCCCGCTCTGCGCGGCTGCGCGCCCCGCCTGCGGGCGCGCCTGGTGCTGATCGCCGACCGGCTCGTTGTCGTGCTGCATGGAGGCCGAGCCTCCATTCGCGCTTTTCGGCTGGGCCGACTGCCCGTGCGCGTCGAGCCCGTAGTGGCGATAGACCGCGTTGACCTGTTGCTCGGACGGCTCGCCGTCAGCGTCGACGCGCGGAGCGTCGCTGATGAGCTTCTTCTCGTAGTCGACCTTGACGCCCTCGGCACCGCGGTTGGCGTTCGTCAACGGCACGAGCGTCGTGTGGCGTCGCAGCCGGCCCAGCTTGATGAGCGCCCACTCCGGTCGCCCCGTCTCCTCTACGAGGTAGATGTCCTCGATCGTGCCGATCTTGTCGCCGGCACGATCGAGAATCGTCTGGCCTTCCCAATCTGCGCTCTGTGCCTGAGGTGTCATGATCGTCCTGGGGTCAAGCGGCGACCGCCGGCGCGGGAACACCCGCGCTGACGGCAGTCCGCTGGTGATGACGGCGTTCTACTGGTCCTGGTTGATGTTCTCGTCGGCCTTGTCGGCGGCCTTCTCGGTCATCTCGCCGAGCTTTCCGCCCTGCTCCTGGCCCTTCTGGCGGACCGCCTCGACGGTGCTGCCCGCCGCGTCCTGGGCGGCGCTCTTGACCTGCTCGACGGTGTCCTGAGCCTTGGCCTGGACCTGCTGACGCGCGTCCTGTGCGGCCGGCGCGAGCTTCTCGCGCTCGAGCTCGGTCTCCGGTAGCGCGAGCCCCGCGGCAAGCCCAGCGGCCGCTGCACCTGCGGCCAGCGCGATCGGGTGCTCGCCCGCGGTCGATGCGGCCGCCTGCGCCTTGTCCTTGACGTCGTCCTTCGAGGGGGTCGCCTCGCCGACACGACCGGCCGCGTCACCGACGCCGACGCCGCCCGGCATCTTCTCCTTCAGCGCACCGACCTTCTCGCCGACGCCCTCTCCGGAGGGCAGCTTGTCCTTGATCGCCTCGCCGTCGGGCAGCTTGGACTTGACCGTCTCGCCGATCCCGCCCTCACCCCCACCGCCGTCGGGGAGTTTGCCCTTCAGCTCGTCGACCTTCTCCATCACCGTCTCCTTCTTGTCCTCGAGCACCTCCTTGCCGCGATTCTTGACGTCGCCCTTGTAGGCGAGCGCGCCGACGGTCTCGCCGAGGTTCTCGCGCGTCTCGTCGATCTGCTGGCGGATCTCGTCTACCTCGTCTGACCCAGACCCCATTTGGCCTCCTCCTTCACCGTTTCGATCGTCTGCTTGACCGACTCGACGGTCTGTTCGGGAATCGGCGGCCCTGCCTGCTCGATGCGCTTCTTGGCTCTCAGCGCGAGCACCCCGGCGACGGCGCCGAAGACGACCGTCACGATCAGCGCCGCAAGCCACGCCGGCATCGCCTCGGCGAGCGCGAAGATGATCGTCAGCATCAGCGCGAGGCCCGCGAGGTGCGCGACATAGCCGGCACCGCCGAACAGCCCCGCGCCGATCCCGAAATCCTTCGCCTTGCCGGCCATCTCTGCCTTGGCGAGCTTGATCTCCTGCTGCGCGAGCGAGGAGCCCTGGTCGGACACCTGCTTGACCAGATCGGAGATCGGCTCGTCGCGCAGATCACCGGACTCGTTGCCGTTGGTGTGCGCTCCGTTGCCGGCCTGTGACTCGGCGGTCGCGGGCTGCCCCTCGCCGGGATCGATCCCGTAATGGCGATAGACCGCGCTTACCTGTTGCTCGGACGGCTCGCCTTCGGCCTCGATCGGCGGGGCGCCCTCGACGACCTGCTTCTCATAGGAGAGCTTGACGCCCTTCCCGGCCAGCTGCGCCCTGCTGAGCGGCACGAGCGTCGTGTGGCTCTTGATCCGCCCGACCTTGACCAGGCCCCACTCCGGACGACCCGTCTCCGCGACGAGGAAGACCTCCTTGATCGTGCCGATCTTCTCACCGCCAGAATCGAGGACGGTCTGGCCCTCCCAATCGGCACGTGGGTCAGGCGCCATCAAACACCTCCTTCTCCCGAAGCCTCTTCCTCATCGGCGTCGGACGAGCCTTCGCCGCGTGACGCCTTCGCGACACGGCCGGCCGCAAAGCCGGCGGCCGCGGCCGCGGCGGCCGCCGCTGCGGGGTTCCCGCGCGCCACGTCCGCGGCCGACTCGACGAGCGACTGGCCGTCGGTCTGCTCCAGGTAGCTGCCGGCATCCTTGACGCGCTGGCCGACCTGCTCGGCGACCTTCGCCGGCCCCTCCTGCCCCTGCCGGCGCAGCTCCTCGGCGACGCCGTCCAGCGACTCGCCCTGCGCGCCGACCTGCTGACCGAGCTGCGTCGAACGCTCATCAACCTGCGCCGCCGCCTTCTGCTTGGCCTGCCCGGCAACCTGCTGCGCCTGCTGCCTGGCCTGCTCCTTGGCCTGCCCGGCAACCTGCTGGGCCTTCTGCTTCGCGGGCCCCGCGACCTCCTGCGCCTTGCCAGCGACCTCCTGCGCCTTTTCCTTCGCGGGCGCCGCGGCCTGCTGGGCCTTGTCCTTGGCCTGTTGCGCCTTGTCCTTGGCGCCCCCGGCGCTGTCGGACTCGTCGTGCGACGGTGGCGTCTCGGCGTCGTCGATGACGTGCTGCGGCGGCCCCGACTCGACCTTCAGCCGTTGCTCGGTCATAGAACCTCCTCTGTTGTGTCCAACAGGACAACTGGGGCACATGTACCGCGCGGCGGCGGTAACAAAACACCCTTTTTTCGGCGCCGTCCGCGTGGCGCCGGCGGCGTCCCGCGTCGTCGAACACAACTGCCCATCGCCCACGACAACGGGTCATCCGCTGCTCACAGCGGGGTACCTTCAATGCGATGAGCGAGGCTGCCCGCGATCAAGCCCCCAGTGCCGTGCAAGACAGCAGCGCGCTGCGCTCCGACGCGCAGGCCAGCCGCGAGCGGATCCTCGCCGCCGCGGAGATGCTCGCCGGCGACCCCCGCACCAGCATGATCGAGATCGCGGCCGCTGCGGGTGTCGGACGCTCGACGCTCTATCGCCACTTCGCGACGCGCCACGTGCTGCAGCGCGCACTACAGGAACGCGCCGGCGTGCCAGCAACGCCGGGTCCCACCGGACGGGTCGCGACGATGCCGTTTCGTGCACCGGGGCAACTCGGGCGTGACCGCCCGCTTGCGCTTGAGGTGACGCACGTCCTCGACGAGGTGCCCCCGCACCTCGTGCCCGACCAGCTCGTCGCCGAGGCCCGGCGCGCCGGTGGCGTCGCGGTCGCGCTGTACGTCGTCGACATCGACGGCTCGCACCTGCTGCGACTCGCCGGCTCAGAGGAGTTTCCCGACGCCTTGCCCGACGCCCCGGCGTTGGGTCCGGAGATCGTCCCCGAAGCGCTGCCCGGCTTTCAGCAGCGGCTGCGCCAGCGGCTGCCGGGCTGCGTCTGCGAGCCGCTGTGGCTGCGCGGACGCGTCACCGGGCTGCTGCTGTGCATGGGAACGCCGCTGGCGCCACTCGACGAGATCGCCAAGCAGGGCGCCGCCGCGCTGGAGCTCGCCAACGACTACACCGACTTCATCGAGGCCGCGCGCCGGCGAAAGCCGACGAGTCCGGCCGCCGAGATCCAGCAGAACCTCTTTCCGCCGCGCATCGTGCGCATCCAGGGCGCGCAGCTCGCCGGCGGGCTGCTTCCGAGCTACGAGGTCGGCGGCGACTGGTTTGACTTCGTCGACAACCGCGACGGCGCGTGGCTTGCGATCGCCGACAGCGCCGGCACCGGCGCAACCGCCGCCGGCCTTGGCGCCGCCGCGCTGGGCGCGCTACGCGCAGCGCGCCGCAGCGGACACGACCTCGAAGAGGCGCTGCTTGCGATGAACCAGACCGTCCGGCAGCTCGGAAACCCTGATTTCTACGTCAGCGCGCTCGTCGCGCGCTGGCGCGCCGCGACCCACACGCTGCGGTGGGTCAACTGCGGCCACCCACCCGCCTACCTCGCCGACACCGAAGGCAACCTCACCGAACTGCGCGGACCACCGCACCCCGCGCTCGGCATCCGCGACGACGAACCAGACTTCACCGCGACCGAGCGCCGGCTGCGAGCGGGCGAACGTGTGATCCTGGTCACCGACGGCATCACCGAACGGCGCACCGAAGACGGCGGACACTTCGGCGTCGACGGGGTCAGACAAGCGATCGCGGGCATCGAGAACCCGACGGCCGCCGCGACGGCGTTGGCGATCCTGCAGGCCGTGACCGAGTGCTGGCGCGAACCGCTCGAAGACGACGGAACGGTCGCCGTACTGGCGATCGCCTAGTCGCTCGCACTCTCGCAGGCGTCGGCGCGTGCCGGCGCCGGCTTAGAGCGCTTCAACTCTTCGCAAAAAGCGGGCGCAATCAGCACTCGGTGATCCGCCCGCGGGCGAGCGGGCCCTATCGTGTCGGCGATGGCCAAGGACACGGAGAAGCTCATTCGCCAGCTCTCCCTGATCTCGTACCTGATGGCGGAGCGCCGGCCGGTGACCGCGCTCGAGATCCGCCGCGACGTCGAGGGATACAGCGCGATGAACGAGGACGCGTTCGCGCGGCGCTTCTACGCCGACCGCTCCGAGCTCGACTCGCTCGGCATCGCGCTGACCGTCGAGCGGCCCGTCGACGGCGTCGCCGAGCAGGAGAACTACTCGCTGCGGCCGGAGAACTTCCATCTCCCGCCGATCGCGTTCTCCGACGCCGAGCTCGCGTCGCTGCAGACCGCGCTGTCGCTGCTCGACGGCGAGTTTGCCTACGCCGAGCCGCTGCGCCTCGCGCTGCAGCAGATCTCCTGGGGCCGGGCGAACCCGCTGCGCACCTCCGAGCAGCGCTCGGTCGGCCTCGCGATCACCGCGTCGGCCGGTGGCCACGACCTGTCCCAGCGGCTCGCCAAGATCGAGACGGCGATCTTCCGCAAGAAGACGATCACCTTCGACTACTACACGATGGCTCGCGACGACACGGGCACGCGCAAGGTCGACCCCTACCAGCTGCTGTTCCGCAATCCCGAGTTCTACCTGCTCGGCTACGCGCACGAGCGCCAGGCCCTGCGCGTCTTCCGCCTGTCGCGGATCCGCGGCAAGGTCGCCTACGCGACGAAGGCCGAGCACGACTTCAAGGGCCCGCCCGAGGGCTTCGATCCGCGCCCCTACGCCAACCGCGCGGAGTGGCAGTTCGGCGCGATCTGCGGCCAGGCGACGATCGAGATCTCCGAGCGCATCGCCTGGCAGGTCGAGCGCCACTTCGGGCGCTTCGGCGAGGTCCGGCCTTCCGGCTCGAGCGGCGATGTCGTGTTCGCGACGCCGTACGCCGACCGCCGCCAGCTGGCGGCGTGGGTGCTGCGCCTCGGAGACCACGCGCGGGTGCTCGGTCCGCCCGAGCTCGAGCGCGAGCTCGCCGACCGCATCGAGCTGCTGTTCGAGCGCCACAGGGGTCCCGCGCTCGACCTCGCCGCGCCGGTCGTCGCGAGCGAGGACGAGCAGGCCGAGGCGGATCGCGCAGCGGCGCTGTCGGGCAACGGCGCCGGCCGGCGCAGCGAGACCTCGATCCGTCCGGAGCGCTTCGCGCGCCTCGTGACGCTCGCGTCGATCCTCATCCAGGCCGGCCGCGCGGGCGTCAAGCTCGACGCCGCCGAGGTCTGCGAGCGGATGCAGATCTCCGACGCCGAGCTGCGCGAGGACATCAACGTCCTCAACGTCGTCAACTTCGGCGGCGGCTCGTACGTGCTGTACGCCGAGATCGACGACGACGGCCGCATCGAGGTCGACCCCGAGCCGTACTCCGACAACTTCGCCCGCCCGGCACGGCTGCTGCCGGTCGAGGCAAAGGCGCTCGTCGCGGCGATCGACCTGATCGGCGAGCACCTGCCCGAGGGGTCGCTGGCCTCGGCGCGCGAGAAGATCGTCGCGGCGCTCGGCGCCGACCCGATGCAGCAGGGGCTGCACGTCGCCGAGGCCGGCGGCGACGACTCCGCGGTCGCGCGCGTCGCATCAGAGGCGATCAACGAGCGCCGGCTGCTGGCGCTGGACTACTACAAGCCCAACGAGGACGAGTTCACGACGCGCGTCGTCGAGCCCTACGCGCTCGTCAACGGCCGCGAGGGCTGGTACGTCGCCTCGTTCGATCCGGAGCGCGACGACGTGCGTCACTTCCGCCTCGACCGCATCCGCCACGCCGAGGTCACCGACACGCCCTACGAGCCGCGTCCGGAGGTCAACCCCGCCGCCGAGCTCGACGGCTGGCTGCGCACCGGCGAGGTCGAGGCCTCCCGGATCGCGCGCGTCTGGGTCTCCTCCGAGCGCGCGCGCTGGGCACGCGAGGAGCGCCGCGTCGCGCAGGAGCTCGTCGACGGGTCGGTGATCGTCGAACTTCCGTTCAAGGGCACGGACTTCCTCGTTCGCGGCATCCTCGGCGAGGCCGGCGACGCCGCCGTGCTCGAGCCGGCCGAGGCGCGCGAGGCCGTTCTCGCCGCCGTCGAGCGGCTGCGCGCGGCCGCGATTCGCTGAAGCCGGCCGCAGGCGCCCGCGTCGTCGCGGCGCGGCGATCGACGAGCGCACGCCGCGAGCGGGCCAAGGCCTGCTCGGGTGCCGAGGAGCCCACGGCGCAGCCCGAACGTTCGCTCGGACATGAGAGCGGAATGAGAAAGAGCGCGACGGCAGCGATCGCGCGCGCAACCTTGGGTACATGCAGCCCACCAGAAACTGGCGCATCAGTCGTTCGATGCGCCGACCGCTGAGCAACCAGGACACGGAGCGTCGGATTTGCTGGCGCTTTTCCACGGAGGGAGACGTATGTACCGCAGGATCCTTGTCGTATTCGTAGGGGCAGCCGTGGCGCTTGTTGTGGCGCCGGGGGTCGCATCGGCCTTCACGACGGTGCCGGTATGGCAATGCCGCGGCAGCGCCGCATGGACGTCGGTAGCCGGACAGAATCGGGTCGAGCCGATCGTCGCCAACGGCAATATCAACACCGCCAACGGCGCCAGCGCTGATCGCGCGCAGTGCGTCAACAGCGAGACGGGCCTCGGCAACACGCCGACGCAGCTCGGGATCTCGCCGGACTTCCTGGGCGCGGTGACCGGCCAGGCGAGGACCGCGATCGCGCCCGAGCTGGGGCGCGCGCTCGACCAGAAGCCGGCCGCCGAGGGACGCGTCGAAGACCTGACGCTGCTCGTGGGGCCGAATGGGCCGACGCTCGGCGTCGGGGTGGCGAACTCCGTCGCCACAGCAACCTGCGTCGCGGATTCCACCGCACCGAGGTTCACGGGCGACAGCCGCGTCGCGGACGTCACGATCGGCGGGAGGCTGATTGCGCTCGACCGGCTCGCCGCAGAGCTGACCGACGCGCTCAACCCGATTCTCGGCGCCGTCGTCGAGGTCACGGTCGACGAGCGCATCGAGACGGCCGGCTCGCTGACGATCAGGGCGCTGCACGTCAGGGTCTTGCGCGACGGTCAGCCGGCACCACTCGTCGACCTCGTCGTCGGCGAGGCCAAGGTCGCAGCCAACGGGGCGGTCTGCGATCCGGCGCAGCAGAACGACGGCTCGGGCAATCCGATCGGGCAGGTCTGCCCGTCCGGCTCGACGCTCGACGTCCCCCGCAACGTCTGCGTCATCGCGGCCGGCACGAGTGGCTCGAGCCTCGGCGAGATCGTCGTCGGGCGCCCGTTCCAGGGTCCGAGCGGCGGTACCGTGATCCCGATCGACGTCGCCCGCAAGCGCTTCGGGCGCAGCCCGTGCCTCGGCTTCAGCGGGGCGCCGAAGTTCGCGATCATCGGCACGAACAGGGCCGACCGCATCACCGGTACGAACGTCGCCGACCGGATCATCGGCCTCGGCGGCAACGACAAGATCTCCGGCGGCCGCGGCAACGACTGCATCGAGGGGCGGACGGGCGGAGACAACCTCTCCGGCAGCCTCGGCAACGACCGCATCTACGGCAGCACCGGCAAGGACCACCTCAACGGTGGCCCCGGCACCGACTACCTGTCGGCCGGCAGCGGCAACGACACGATCAACGCCGCGTTCGGCCGCGACCGCGCGATCGGCGGCTCCGGTCGCGACTTCATCAACATCGCGACCGCCGGACCGGCCGCCTCGGCCAACTGCGGCCCCGGTCCCGACAAGGTCCGCCTCAACCGCAACGAGCGCAGAAGGGTGCGCGGCTGCGAGGTCGTGTACGTCTTCAACGACCGCTAGCGAGCAATAGCTGCATCGAGACGGAACGCGGGCGGGGCTGGCTACAGTCCCGCCCGTGAGCCGTCGCGATCAGATCAGGATGTCCGACGCGGAGGTGGCCGCGTTCCTCGACGAGGAACGGACCGTCATCTGCGCGAGCATCGGCCGCGACGGATTCCCGCACCTGATGCCGCTCTGGTACGTCAGGCGCGACGAGGATCTCTGGTCGTGGACGTTCGGCAAGTCGCAGAAGGTGCGAAACCTCGAGCGCGACCCGCGGGCGACCCTGCAGGTCGAGGCCGGCGAGGAGTACGCCGAGTTGCGCGGCGTGATGCTGAAGTGCGACGTCACGCTGCACCGCGACGGCGAGCGCGTCGCCGAGCTCGGCACGGAGCTGTTCACGCGCTATCGCCCCGAGGGGCCCGGCGAGCTCGACGAGGGCGTGCGCGAAATGGTCCTCGCCCAGGCGCCCAAGCGCGTCGCGCTGCAGTTCCGCGCGCGCTCGCGAGCGACGTGGGATCACCGCAAGCTCGCGCCCGGGGTGTATTAGTGGTCCACATAGCCCGATGAAAGGCCTGATCCTCTCCGGTGGCAAGGGAACCCGCCTGCGCCCGATCACGCACACCAGCGCCAAGCAGCTCGTACCGGTCGCCAACAAGCCGGTGCTCTTCTACGGCATCGAGGCGATGGCGGCTGCCGGGATCGAGCAGATCGCGATCATCATCGCGCCCGAGACCGGGGCCGAGATCCGCGCCGCCGCCGGCGACGGCTCGCAGTTCGGCGTCGCTATCACGTACGTCGAGCAGGACCGGCCGGGCGGGCTGGCGCACGCGTCGCTGACGGCCGAGGAGTACCTCGACGGCGAGCCGTTCGTCATGTACCTCGGCGACAACCTGCTGCAGGGCGGGATCACCGACCTCGTCGATTCCTTCCGCGCCAGCGGCCCCGATGCGCTGATCCTGCTGACGCCCGTCGACGATCCGCAGAACTACGGCGTCGCCGAGCTCGACGGCGATCGCGTCAGGCGGCTGCTCGAGAAGCCGCCCGAGCCGCCGACGAACCTCGCACTCGTCGGCGTGTACATGTTCACCGCCGGCATCCACGACGCCGCGCGCGCGATCGAGCCCAGCGCGCGCGGCGAGCTGGAGATCACCGACGCGATCCAGTACCTCGTCGACGACGGCAAGCGCGTCGAGCCGCACATCGTGCGCGGCTGGTGGAAGGACACCGGCCGCCTGGACGACATGCTCGAGGCCAACCGGCTCGTGCTGGACCGGATCGAGCCGAAGGTCGAGGGCGAGTTGATCGACTCGCGCTGCGACGGGCGCGTCGTCGTCGAGCGCGGCGCCGTGCTGGAGCGCACGACCGTGCGCGGTCCGGCAATCATCGGAGCCGGGACGCGGATCAGCGATGCCTACATCGGGCCCTACACGGCGATCGGCGAGGGCTGCGTGATCACCTCGGCCGAGGTCGAGCATTCGATCCTGCTCGAGGGCTCGAAGGTGTGCAATCTGGAGGGGCGGATGGAGTCCTCGCTGCTCGGGCGCAACGTGACGATCGCGCGCGGCGCGCGCCAGCCGCGCGCCTACCGCTTCATGGTCGGCGACAACTCCGAGATCGGGATCCTTTGAGCGTGCGCGATTGCTCGCCCCCCGTCGCCGTGGACACGGAAGGCCGGTCCTCGCGATGAAGCTCCTCGTCACGGGAGCCGCCGGCATGCTCGGGCGCGCGGTCGTCGACGCCGCGACGCGGATGGGCCACGACGTACAGGCCTGCTCGCGCGCGGAGCTCGACATCACCGACGCCGAGGCGACACGGCTGACCGTGCTCGCAGGACGCCCGCGGGCGGTCATCAACTGCGCGGCGTACACCGACGTCGACGGCGCCGAGTCCGACCGCCGGGGCGCTGTGGCGGTCAATGCGACCGGGGCCGGCAACGTCGCCGCGGCGGCGGCGCAGATCGGCGCCCTGATCGTGCACGTCTCCACGGACTACGTCTTCGACGGCTGCAAGCGCGAGCCGTGGCTCGAGTCCGACCGCGTCGCCCCGCTCGGCGTCTACGGCGAGACGAAGCTCGCCGGCGAGCAGGCCGTCGCCGAAGCGAACGCCAGCCACGCGATCGTCCGCACGGCGTGGCTGTTCGGCGCCGGCGGCAGCAACTTCGTCGACACGATGCTCGCGCTCGGCGCGCAGCGCGAGGAGGTCTCCGTCGTGACCGACCAGGTCGGCTGCCCGACCTGGACCGGCCACCTCGCGCGCGCGCTCGTCGCGCTCGTCGAGCGCCCCCGCGAAACGGGGATCCACCACATCGCGGGCAGCGGCTCGTGCTCCTGGAACGAGCTCGCGCTGGAGATCTTCGAGCGCGCCGGGATCGACTGCCGCGTGCTGCCGGCGACGAGCAAGCAGTTCGTGCGAGCCGCGACACGGCCGGCCTACAGCGTGCTCGGCTCCGAGCGCCGCGACCCGCTCGTGCTGCCGCGCTGGCAGGACGGCGTCGCGGAGTACCTGGCGACGCGGGTGGCCGCATGAGATCGCGCCGTTGGGCGACGCGCGCCGTCGTCGACTCGCAAGGCGGTCGCTCGCGATGAGGCTGCTCGTCTGCGGTGGCGCCGGCTTCATCGGGTCGGCCTTCGTGCGCGTGCGCCTCGAGGAGCACGGCGACGACGTCATCGTCCTCGACAAGCTCACGTACGCCGGGCGGCGCGAGAACCTCGAGGGCCTGGACGTCGGCTTCGTGCACAGCGCAATCGAGGACGCGGTCGCGGTCGCCGATGCGATGCGGGGCGTCGAGGCCGTCGTGAACTTCGCGGCCGAGACGCACGTCGACCGCTCGATCGCCGAGCCCGACGCGTTCGTGACGACGCACGCCGTCGGCACCTGGGTGCTGCTCGAGGCCGCGCGCTCGGCGGGCGTGCGCTACCTGCAGGTCTCGACCGACGAGGTCTACGGATCGATCGAGGAGGGCTCCTTCACCGAGTCGTCGCCGCTGCAGCCGTCCTCCCCATACAGCGCGACGAAGGCCGGCGCCGACCTGCTCGTGGGATCGTACTTCCACACGTACGGCCTCGAGACGGTGATCTGCCGCGGCTCGAACAACTACGGCCCGCGCCAGTACCCAGAGAAGCTGATCCCGCTGATGGTGCTCAACGCGCTGCACGGCGACCCGCTGCCGGTCTACGGCGACGGCATGCAGGTGCGCAACTGGCTCTACGTCGAGGACTTCGCACGCGGGATCGGCCACGTGCTCGCGCACGGCGCTCCCGGCGAGGCCTACAACGTCGGCGGCCCGGACGAGTGCCCGAACATCGAGGTCGTCCAGCGGATCGTCGAGCTGACAGGCGCAGACGAGTCGCTGCTGACCTACGTAACCGACCGCCCCGGCCACGACCGCCGCTACTCGCTCGGCTCGGAGAAGGTCCGCGCGCTGGGCTGGGAGGCGCAGGTGCGCTTCGCCGAGGGACTCGAGCGGACGGTCGCCTGGTATCAGGACAACCGCGCCTGGTGGGAGCCGATCCGCTCAGGCGAGTACCGCGAGTACTACGAGCGCCAGTACGGATCGCCGATCGGGGAGTAGGGCGCTGCGCGGTTGGTGCTGCTTTCGCCCGCAGCGGCCAGCGACCGCGAGACGGGGATCTGGCGGGAAGCTCGTGCGGAAATCCGCGGTAGGGACGCGCGACGCGGGCGAGCGCCGGCTTCCCGGTTGCATGGAAAGGGGCGGCGGCGCCACAGCGAGGCCTTGGCCGCCGACTGCCGGCTGAACGAGTGGTGTGATCGTAGTCGAACCTAGGCAGCCACAACGCGCGCTAGCGGCGTGGGCGCGATGATGGCACCGCGATGGACGACGTCCCCCTCTCCGTGCGCCCGCAGGCGGTCGTCGTCGCCTACCTGCTCGCCGCGCTGTGCCTGCTCATCCCGCTCGCCGTCGTCGGCTCGACGTTCGCGGGGACCGTGCTCTGGCGGCGGGGACTGCGCTCGCACGGCGCCGCGGTCGTCGGCCTCGGCGTCGCCTGCATGGTGTTCGGCGTCACGGCGCTGCGGTAGCGCCGACTGTCGCTTCAGACGAGGACCGGCAGTCGACGACGGCGCCGGCGAGAGTGCTCTCACTGTCATCGTCGTCGGGGTTGGGCGGTGCCGTCCGACCGATCCGGTTGGTTCTCGGGCTGGCGGCGGGCGACCCTCAGAGTGCTCGTCGACCGGTTGGTCTGGCTCGAAAAGGTTCTGTCGCCCGTCGCCGCCCGAGGACCTTCGGCGTGACCTGATAGGAGCGTGGCATCGCCCCAACTGAGAGCTGTCCGCCGAACGTCCGCTTCAGCTATCCAAACGAAGGGACGGTGGGGATGATTGTGATCGGAGCGGACACGCACAAGCGCACGCACGCGCTGGTGGCCGTCGACGACGGGACCGGCCGGCTACACGGCGCCCGGGAGATCGCGGCTAGCTGTAGTTCCTGAGGACGTTGTTCATCCGGGCCTCCCTGGAGGCTGGTGGTTACGAAGCCCCAGCACCAAGGAGACACCGGATGAAGTTGCACGCCAACGCGCGGCTCAGCGTGATCGGCCGGCAGTTGCTTGTCGATCGAATCGAGAGGGAGAGTTGGAAGGTCCGAGACGCCGCACAGAGCGTCGGGATCTCTGAGCGGACCGCCCGGAAGTGGCTCGCGCGGTATCGCACCGAAGGGCCCGATGGCTTGATCGACAGGCCGTCGACGCCGCAGCTGGTGGCCAACCGCACCGACGAGCGGACGATCGAGGCGATCGCGGCACTGCGACGGTTGCGCTTCTCGGGGCCAGAGATCGCCGAGGTCCTTGACCGGCCGCTGTCGACGGTCTCAGGGATCCTCACGCGGATCGGGATGGGGCGCCTCGGTCGCTTGGGCTTGGAGCCCGCGGAGCGCTACGAGCGCCAGGTCGCCGGTGAGCTGATCCACATCGACGTCAAGAAGCTCGGCCGCATCCACGGCGGCGCGGGCAAACGCATCACCGGGCTCCAGCGCAACCCGCGACGCACACGCAAAGACAGCGAGGGACACAACCGCAGGATCGTCGGCTGGGACTACGTCCACGTCGCGATCGACGACGCCACGCGCCTGGCCTACGCCGAAGTCCTCAGCGACGAGAAGGCAACCACCGCGATCGGGTTTTTGCGCCGAGCGATCGCGTTCTTTGAGAGCCACGGCATGACCGTCTGCGACCTGCTTACCGACAACGGCTCGGCGTACCGCTCAGCCGTTCACGCGATCGCCTGCAGAACGCTGGGCATCCGCCACCTGCGCACCCGGCCACGACGCCCGCAGACCAACGGCAAGGCCGAGCGCTTCATCCGCACGATGCTCGCCGGCTGGGCCTACGGCGCGATCTACGCCAGCAGCGCCGAACGCACCGCAGCCCTTGACGGCTGGATCTACCGCTACAACCATCACCGACGACACGCAGCCATCGGCCGACAACCACCGATCAGCCGCCTGAACAACCTGCTCGGGACCTACAGCTAGCGACGCCGGGCACCTCGACGCGCTGCGCTGGGCGCGCGGCCTGGACGACGATCGTGTTTGGGCGATCGAGGACTGCCGCCATGTCTCGCGGCGCCTTGAGCAGGCCCTGATTGCCGCCGGTGAACGCGTCGTGCGGGTCGCGCCGCACCGGATGGGCGCTTCGCGGCGCGGCGAGCGCAAGCCCGGCAAGTCTGATGAGATCGATGCGCAGGCGGTCGCCCGAGCCGTCGTCAAAGACGGCGTCGACGCGTTCCCCGTCGCGCACCTAGATGAGGCCGCGATGCAGATCCGGTTGCTGTCTGATCACCGCAGCGACTTGGTCGCCGAACGCACGAGGATGCAAAACAGGCTGCGCTGGCACTTGGTCGCGCTTGCCCCCGAGCTCGAGGCCGCGGTGAAGCTCCGAGCGCTTGACCAACTCGTCGTGCTCGATCGCATCGACCGGCGGCTGCGCGCGATGACGCCCAGCGCCCGGGTTGGGTCGCGCGCGAGGAGCTCGTGCACATCCGCCGCCTCACACGCCAAGTCGTGCAGCTCGAGCGTGAGCTACGTGATCTCGTCAAGGCCCATCGTCCCGTGCTGCTCACCGAGACCGGCTGCGGCCCGATGACCGCCGCGATCCTGATCGGCCGCACCGCCGGCGCCCAGCGCTTCAAGACCGACGCGAGCTTCGCCAGACAGGCAGGCGTCGCGCCGATCCCCTGCTCCTCAGGCCAAAGCGACCGCTACCGCCTCAACCGTGGCGGCGATCGCCAGCTCAACCGCGCGCTACACACGATCGCGATCACCCGCGCCCGCCACGACCCCGCCACCAAGGCCTACCTCGCCCGCAAACAAGCCGAAGGCAAGACCAAACGCGAAGCCATCCGCTGCCTCAAACGCCACCTCGCCCGGCACTTTCACCACATCCTCGCCGCCCCAGCCACGCCGCCATCAGACGACCGCGTCCTCGTCACCAGCACACCCGCATCCATGCCCTGCTTGACATAGGGGGAACGTTCTCCCGGATGCGGGAACGGACGAAAGCACTGAGTCACGCGAGCCGCCGTCGAGGAAACGAGTCGAGATTGCCGCGCGCCCTGCGCGCGGTTGGAGATGTCGACGATCACCTTCGCCTTGCCGACGCGATTTGCCAACCTCGCGAGCTTGAGTGATACAGCCTCAACCGCTGATCGAAAGGCGTGCTTCACACACATTCACTGCGAAATCAGGCACACCACCGTTTGCCATGCCGCCGCCGCTTGCATCTGCTACCGATGGCGTTCGTCTTCGAGTCGAAGATTCGCTCTGCTCGCGTGGCGGTTCCCGTGCACGTAGACTCGGCTGGTGGCGGATGAACACCTGTGGCCGGACGGCGCGCTTGCCGCACAAGCCGCGCGGATCGGTCCGGCGCTGCTGGAGCTGATCGATGCCGAGACGCGCTGGGTGCACCGCCGTGTCGAGCGCATCGAGCTGGCGAACGCCGTGCAGGCCACGCGCAGCATCGCGGCTGACATGACGATCCCGGTCGCACTGGCCAGCGACCTCACGTTGTACGCGAACCCGCAGCCTCCGCCGAATGCGCAGGTGGCGTCGCGGATCATCCTACCGCTGGGAATCCTTCCCAAGGCGCCGCTCGAGGAGTTCTCGCTGACTCCTGAAGACGTGCAGCGCCTGGCCGCGGAGCAGAGCAAGCCGCTGCTCGTGCTGGCGCTGGCGCCGTTGGCGAACCGCTGCGGAGCCGATCCCGACGAGGTGCTCTTCCTGCTCGCGATCATCGTCCGCTCCGAGGTTCCCGCGAAGGGGGCCAACGCGAAGCTCCAGAGGCTGTTGAAGACCGCCGAACAGGATGGTCAGGGGGAAAGCGGCGCGCGTGAACGCCTGAGCATCCTCGCCGACACGCTCTGCGATCACTACGTGCTCCTCGTCGCGATCGACGCGGAGCCGGGTTGTGCAACGCGGGTAACATACGAGCACCGTCAGACCGTCAGGGCGATCACTGGCGGCTTTGGCGATCCGCCCCTGACAATCATCAACCCGCTGCCGTACGTCTCGCGCCGGCCGCGAGATGACGGGCCTCCGCACCGCATCGAAGTCGTCGCCCCTGACGGCCTTGAGATCGAAACGGCGAGCATCGTCGACCTCTTCGAGGAGCCGCCCCAACCGGTCGAATCGCGTAACGCAGAGCGCGGGAAGGGCGCGTACATCCAGCTCAAGGCGCCTCATGGCCGCACACGACCGGTCAAGGCGGGCCTGAACGTTGAGTTCGGGTTTCCAGCCGGGGGCATCCATCACGTCGCTGCTATCGCCGGTGGCGCGTCGACGGTTGCGCTCTGGCTCGCCGTGCTCGCGAGCTTCGGGCTCGACGAAGATCTCAAGGGCTCCTCGGCCAGTGCGCTGCTCGCTGCCCCGGCCCTCGTCACGAGTTTTGCGCTTGGTTTTGCGACCACACGCGTGACGTCCAAGCCCGTCAATCGACTCAGGCTCATCGCCCTGTTCATCGCTCTGCTCGGCGTGCTCGGCGGTCTCTCTGTCTCGCTGCTCGGCGAGAGCTCGGAGCACCTCAACCTCCGCCATGGAGTACTGACGGGGCTGGCTATCCTGTCAACACTTGCGTTGTTCGCGGCACCCGCGCCGGCCGCCATCCGTCCGCGCGCTTCCGTTCCGCTGAGCGACACGTCATCATCCAGCTCATGAAACCCGCCGCCGACGCCAAGATCATCGTCAAGCACGCAGCCACCCTGCAGGGCGGCGAAGGTCGGCCGCTGTCCGAGCTCGCCGCACAGAACGACGAGCAGCTCGCGAAGAACTTCCCCATCGAGCAGAGCGACAAGGATCTTGCCGAGCGCGTGCTCGCGAGGTTCGACGCGCTCAACGGGCAGTCTCCACCCGACGTACCCGTCACGTAGACGCGCGTCGCGATCGCGACTCGCGCCCGATAGCAGGCTGCTAGCCGCGCTGCCGGGATGATCGAGCGCAAGGGTGATCGTCGGCAGCGGCTGGATGAGCGTCTCTCATCGCTGTCCGAGCAATGAGTCTCGGCGGTTTCCGGCGCTCTCGCTCAGACTGCCGCTTGCGTCGAGAAGACACTCTCCGGCGAGTCGCTGAACGGCGCTACTTCCGCAAAAGGCTCAGCGCCGCGACCCAATCGCGCTTCCTGCGTGCTGCCTCAGCCATCGCGGCCGAGCCTTCGGCCAGCGGTCCGCCGGCCATGGGGATCACGGACACGGCAATCCTGGTTAGACGCTCCGACAGGGAGTGGCGCTTGCGGAGCTCCTTCTCTGCGAACAGCATGTCGCGCGTGAGCGCATTGTCCGCGGCGAGCATGCCGTCCTGTCGTGTGCGTGCAATAGCTCCGTGCAGCTTTGAGCGCGCCTCGCGCGACGCATCGTGTGCTCGGAACTCCATTACCACCTCCCACGGAAGATCGGTGACATCCGGGAACAGGTAGCTCAACGCGTCGTGCGCCGCAGTGCCCGAGAGTCCCTCTGGCCCGCGGGCCCGCACCATCGGTTCGAAGAGTGGCGATACGTGGAAGTCGGCATCGAGGGCCGCCGCAAGCGCCGCGTCTCGGTCGAACGACTTGATTACGAAGTCCCGCAGCCATTGGTTGCTCTCTCCTAGCTCAGGCATGAGCGCCTTGTCCCACACAGCCCTCGTGCTGCGATGCGGCAGCCACCGGTCGAAGTCGGACGCGTTCATGTGTCCCGTAAACGCAATCTGTGCCCACCCGTCGTTGAATTCGGCGACGTGCGCGAGCACGGAGGACACGAGTTCGGCGACGTATCGCTGCTTGAGCGCGCCGGCCATCATCACACGCATGTCCTCAGGCGCGGCCGGTATTCCCTGAGCGGGCTGCGCGCCGACGCTAAAGATGACCGGGGTGCCTATCTCGAGAGGGTGGTTGGCCCTGGCCAACCGCTCCTCCGTCGCGGACTCCGGCGGATGCCAGATCTGGACAGCTCCGCCATCGGTGATATCGATCTCGAACAAGCCGTCTTCGAAGACCACCTCGTCGTACAGCACCGCGGCTTGCTTCGCGCGCCCGTCGATCGCCGGGCTTGCTGGGTGGTCGAACCACTCGACAGACGTTCGGAGCGGGAATACACAGCGGGTCACGTTGCAGAGGCTACGAACTCGGCGCGACGGAACCGGCCCATTCCTTGGAGGCTCGTACGCGGAACTAACCGTCGTGTATGCACGGTCGGCGCCGCCTGCCAAGCTAGGCGTTAGTCACCTGCAGCGGCTGCTGAAGGCTGAAGGTGATCAACGGCCTGCGCTCCACGGCACGGGCTCGATGTCCATCGATGAGCGGCCGAGCCGTAGACGCGACCAGTGACCTCCGGCGTAACCAAGGAGTCGAAGCACGGCCATCTGCAGGTACCACGTCGCGAGCTGCCAGCTATCGGCGAGCTCTCCTTGCGACGGCCACTCTGGGTCTCTGTGACTCGAGGGTGGATGGACTAGGCGGTTGCGAACGTTGAAGACGATCTCTGGGCCACCCCAGGACGGGTCGCCGATGCGCTCGAGTCGCGCAGCGAGGTGCGGCAACGACTCAGGAATGGTGCGCGGGATCCCGGCCCAATCGCACAGAAGAGCAAACGCCCCGCCAGCCCTGAGACCCTCAAATGCCTTCTTCGACATGCCTTCCTCGCGCCGTAGAACAGCCCACGCCAACAGCTCCAGTCCCGACGTCGCTACCGGGATTCGGACATCGAGCACTTCGCCGCTATCGGCCGCCATGAGAATGTTGATGGCACGCTCCAAGATCAGCTCTTGCGCTGGATCGGCGCAGGCCTTCGTGTAGCCCGCCGCAACCGCTGGGAGCGCTTCCGGAACAAGTTGCGGCGGACACCAGGCGGCCGCACCCTTGCCGCGTCTGAGGCGCGGTGATCCCCAGTTAGCCCACACGACCAGTTCATCCGCGTCGAGACCACAAATCGGACCTATAGCTACCTCGCGGCCGGCGATTAGACCGAGTACCGCGAACAGCCGACGTTGGAGCATACGGATCAGGTCAGCGCTCACCTCGGGCTGAACAGGGCGCGCTTCGATGACTCCGCTGAAGTCTTCAGCCCCGCTCGAGTCCACCGTCGCCAGCCGCAATGACCACCCCGGAAGGGTGAACGCAATCTGGCCTTGAGACCCGCCGCCCGCAACGGGATCGAGGACCCGAAAGAGTGGTTTGAGTCCGCCCGCATAGTGGACCACAAAGCGCTTCGCACCTGCGAGATCTCCTGCCGTGAGATCTGAAATCTTTTCCCAGATATCAGCTGAATTTCCGGGCGGAACCTCCCGCGGGAGAATGGTTCCGCTCGGCGGGGCCAGAGAAGCTCCTTGCGGAATGTCAACTGTAAGCTCGCGGTCGGAGAACAAGCTGACCGGGCCTAGTTCTTTCATCGAGCCCTTGAGATGTGCTCCGAACCAAACGTCCGGGAACAGGTGGAGCTCGAGCTGCCCGCGAACTCGCTGCCGCCGGCCCTCGCCGTCAACCTCGAGGTCGCCGGCATAGACGACGATGCCGTCGGGCCCGGGAGGGGCGTAGATGCGACGGAGGCGCCGCGGCGGTCGGGACGATGCCCCTCCAGCCGCGGTATCGGCCTCCGGTCTATCGCAATCGTTGTCGGACACGATCCCCATGCTTCCTGAGCCCCTCCTCGCGCGTCCGCTCAAGTCGTGCCAGTAGACGTTCCCGCGTGAACGCTAGCTGTAGTTCCTGAGGACGTTGTTCATCCGGGCCTCCCTGGAGGCTGGTGGTTACGAAGCCCCAGCACCAAGGAGACACCGGATGAAGTTGCACGCCAACGCGCGGCTCAGCGTGATCGGCCGGCAGTTGCTTGTCGATCGAATCGAGAGGGAGAGTTGGAAGGTCCGAGACGCCGCACAGAGCGTCGGGATCTCTGAGCGGACCGCCCGGAAGTGGCTCGCGCGGTATCGCACCGAAGGGCCCGATGGCTTGATCGACAGGCCGTCGACGCCGCAGCTGGTGGCCAACCGCACCGACGAGCGGACGATCGAGGCGATCGCGGCACTGCGACGGTTGCGCTTCTCGGGGCCAGAGATCGCCGAGGTCCTTGACCGGCCGCTGTCGACGGTCTCAGGGATCCTCACGCGGATCGGGATGGGGCGCCTCGGTCGCTTGGGCTTGGAGCCCGCGGAGCGCTACGAGCGCCAGGTCGCCGGTGAGCTGATCCACATCGACGTCAAGAAGCTCGGCCGCATCCACGGCGGCGCGGGCAAACGCATCACCGGGCTCCAGCGCAACCCGCGACGCACACGCAAAGACAGCGAGGGACACAACCGCAGGATCGTCGGCTGGGACTACGTCCACGTCGCGATCGACGACGCCACGCGCCTGGCCTACGCCGAAGTCCTCAGCGACGAGAAGGCAACCACCGCGATCGGGTTTTTGCGCCGAGCGATCGCGTTCTTTGAGAGCCACGGCATGACCGTCTGCGACCTGCTTACCGACAACGGCTCGGCGTACCGCTCAGCCGTTCACGCGATCGCCTGCAGAACGCTGGGCATCCGCCACCTGCGCACCCGGCCACGACGCCCGCAGACCAACGGCAAGGCCGAGCGCTTCATCCGCACGATGCTCGCCGGCTGGGCCTACGGCGCGATCTACGCCAGCAGCGCCGAACGCACCGCAGCCCTTGACGGCTGGATCTACCGCTACAACCATCACCGACGACACGCAGCCATCGGCCGACAACCACCGATCAGCCGCCTGAACAACCTGCTCGGGACCTACAGCTAGCGCTCAACAACCGGCTTGCGATCCACTGGGCGGACCTGTTGGTCGCGAAGGATCGGGCTGTCGGGCGTGGGGTCACACGATCGTCATCCAGAACCCTCCTAAACCCAGCCTCCCGCCAGAGAGCGCCGGAGCCTTCGAGGAGGGGCGCTCGAAGTCCGCATCGCCAAGCACGGTTGCTGGGAACCGGGAACAGGCTTAGATCTTCTTGCTGCGCTTGCGTCGAGGCGGCGACGAGTCCGCGGTCTCGACCGCCTTGAAGTAGTAGCCCAACACGAACCCCAAGACCCCGGTGACACCCGACACGATCGCCGTCATGGTGCCGGTGAGATCACGAACGGCCGCTGGATCGAGTCCCTTTGTGAAGAGCAAATAAGCCGCGATGGTCACCACGCTGAAGACGAGGACGACGAGATAGGTGCGGACCACCAAGAACGCGATTCGGTGTCTTGCGTCATCCTCCATTTCCTGTCGCGTGGGGGTGCCTTTTGGGAGGTTCGGAAGAACGCCTGAGTCGGCGGCAGGTTGGGACTCTTCCGTGCTTGCGGTGGCCATCGGCCAACTAGCGCCAGCCGAACGGGATCGGCTGCTCGATCTGAGATACGGGATCGCGAATGACTACCTCCTTGCCCTCCGCCTCCTTCAACAGCGCGAGACCTACGTAGACGACGTCCTTTACGGTCGCGAGTCCCAGCCGGTGCTGGATGCGGGTAGCCGTCATGAGCGCATCCCCGACGAGGGACACCGTTTGTGGTGCACCGACGCCGCCGCCCTTGGTCAGGTCAGGCAGCACACCCTCATCCGACTGTGGGCCATCGATCATCATCGTCTCCGTCGTCCGCGATATCAGCCGCTGAGAGAGTGATAGACCCAGACTGCCACGCCAACCCTTGGGCGAGCGTATGCAGAGGCCCGGACGCCCGAAATAAGGCCTGCCGAGAGTGCCGCTCTTCGCGCAGAGCAGCAGCGGACGGTGAACCGGACGGACTGCTGCGTCTCGTCGCTTGCGGCAGTCGCGTCGAGAGGCCGATCGCGCAGAAACGGGAGCTCCTGCCGCCGGGCTGAGGCGTCGCCGAGCCTCGAGACAGCCGGCCCGGTATCGCAACGTTCCGTTGGCGGGGCTGATGCGCCGCGTGCCCCCTGCGCGCGGCCACGCCCAGACGGCTGACGCGTCCACCGCCGCTGCCCGGAAGATCGCCCGATCGGACGGTCCGCGCGTGCGCGCGGCGGGCTAGCGTCGCCCCAGCATCCGATGCCCGCGCCGATCGTCACCTCCGCCGCGAAGATCATGTGCGCCCACGGCGGCCAGGTGACGCTGATCCCCAAGCAGGTCAGGGTCCTCGCGGGCGGGGGCGCCCGTGCTCTGCGCCGGCGACCTCGTCGGCTCGCCGATCGTCGGGTGCGCGCAGCCGCCGACGCCTGCGACCGCGCCCTGCCTCGTCGTCGCCAGCGAGATCCCGATCCCGATGGTCGGCATGAGCCCGAAGGTCACGGTCAACGGCAAGCCGGTCCTGCTGGCCGGCATCAACGGGATCACGAGCGGAGTTCCGCCGTCGCCGCGCGGCCTTGCATACGGCACCGACCTCCAACGGGCGCGGGAGGTGCTGCTCGCGGCCTGCCGTTCCGCCGAGGGCGTCATCGAACAGCGTCCGGCCGAGGTCTGAGTCGAGGAGTTCGGCGAGTCGTCGATCAACGTCGCCGTCCGCTACTGGTATGCAGCCGATATCGCCAGCCGATGGCGCGCTCGCAATGCAGTCGCGCTACCGGTAGATGCTGCGCTCGGCGAGGCGGGCATGACATGCCGTTCCCGCAGCGCACGCTCTGGTTCGGCCCCGGCAATACCTCGCTGACAACTCAACGGGGAGGACGACAACGCCTCGGCGACGCACGATCACCACGATCCTCGAGACTTCTGACAGCGACGGGCTGCTGAGCGGCGATTCGCCGTTTCGGTCGCTGTTGTGCTGCACGACCTTGCCAGCCAGGTCGGAACCGTCGGATAAACGACGCAGTGACCCGAGGCGCTCGGCGAGCTGCGGGGCGAAGTCACGTGAAGACGTCGACGGCCAGTGCGCCGACGATCGTCTCAAGCCATGCGCGCTCGTCGCTGTCGACGCGCGCTGGTTGAGATGTCGTCTCGCGACCCGGTGTCCCGAGGACCGCGAGGCTTGCCGCCGCAGCCATGACAAGCCGCAGCTGCTCGACAGAGGTCGTCAGGCAGCCCGGCGATGAAGATCAGCTCACCCACGGACGCGTCCCGCCGCTTGCCGCTCGTGAGCCGACAGCCTCGGTGCATCCGCTGACCGGGCATCCGAGAAGCTTACGAACGCCCGACACCAAGCGCTGCCGGGGGACAAACCCCCGAGACGCCGCAAGCGCAAGCGCCACGTCGCCAGCGCCGCGCGTGCTACTGGCTTGTCGTCGCGCACCTCCCCGGGTACGAACTGCTCGTGACCGAGGTCGACTTCGGGTCGCTCGTCGTGGTGGCGCTCGCGGCGTTCGCCGTCCCGCTGCTGCTCGCGGTGCTCCCCGGGCCGAAGATCCCGAGCGTCGTCGGCGAGATCGTCGCCGGCATCGCGCTCGGCGCCAGCGGCCTTGGCCTGATCGAGCCGCACGCCGGCTACCTCGAGTTCCTGTTTCTGTTCGGCCTCGCGTTCCTGCTGTTCCTCGCCGGCCTCGAGTTCGACCCCGCGCTGCTGCGCGGCACGCTCTCGCGCGGGCTGCGGCACGCCGCCTGGTCGCCGCTCGGGCGCGCGCTGGTAGGAATGGCGATCAGGCTCGCCGTCGCCTTCGCGATCACGGTGCCGCTGTGGCTCGCCGGCCTGCTGCCCGGCCCGACGCTCGTGGCGTTCCTGATCTCGTCGACCTCGCTGGGGATCGTGCTGTCGGTGCTGACCGAGCACGAACTGCTGCGTGAGCGCTACGGCCAGCGGCTGTTTCTGTCGGCCGCCGTCGCAGACTTCGCCACGGTCTTGCTGCTGACAATCTTCTTCTCGGCCGATGCTCGCTCGCCCGGTGTCCGCGTCGCGCTGATCGCCCTGCTGATCGCACTCGGCCTGGCGCTGTTCTGGGGGCTGCGCGCCGCCTCCTCGAGAGGTCCGCTCGCGGCGCTCGTCGAGCGTCTGTCCGGCGCGCCGGCCGAGCTGCGCATCCGCGCCAGCTTCGCGCTGCTGCTCGCCTTCGTCGCGCTCGCAGCCGAGTTCGGGCTCGAGGTGATACTCGGCGCCTTCGTCGCCGGCGCGATCGTGTCGTCGCTGTCGGTCGGAAGCACGCACCCGCTCTACCACGTGAAGGTCGACGCGATCGGCTACGGCTTCTTCATCCCGGTCTTCTTCATCCTCACCGGGGCGCGACTCGACGTGCCGGCACTGCTGGGCGCCGGCGAAACGCTCGCGCTCGTGCCGGTCCTCCTCGTCGCGGTCTTCCTCGTCAAGGGCCTTCCCGCGTTGCTGTACCGCGACGAGTTCACGTGGCGTGACTGCGCCGCGGCAGGCGCGCTGCAATCAGCGCAGATGACGCTGACCGTCGCCGGCGTGGAGATCGGCCAACGGCTCGGGCTCATCGACGAGGCGCTCGGCGCCGCACTCATCTGCGTCGCGCTGCTCAGCGTGCTGATCGCCCCGATCGCCTTCGCGCGGCTGCACACACAGGCGTCGGTCACAGCGGCCGCCAAGCCCGAGCGCGCAGCGCCCACGCGCTCTGGATAGCACGGCTCCTGCCGCGCCCGCTCCAGCGGTCACGCGAGCAGGACGAGCGGCGGCGGCGCTGCAGGCTGCGCCCGCGTGAAGGCGCGCCGACAGCCGTCCCCGAGCAAAGTCATGTCCCTGACGACGCGGGAGAACCGCGCGAGCGGGTGCAGTTCGGGCGCCAGCGAAGGAAGCATCCGCAGAAGAGCTCAACGTCGTTTCCGTCAGCAGCTCTGGCCGCTGCTCGAGGAGAGCGCGAGCGTGCGCATCAGGCCGCGAGCAACGGCGACGCGGCGCCGGCAGGGCCGCCGGGTATCCTCGCGCCGTGCTCGCCGCCGGCGCCCCCTGCTCGCAGCCGACGACGGCCATGTACGCGGCCGCCTTCAAGCCCTCACCGGCGGGCGACTGAAGCGAGCCCTGGGACGATGCAGCGCAGGCGAGCGGTCGACGCGGTCCGACGTCGCTTCTGGGTGCCATCCGCGGTCGCCATCATCGCCGCGCTCGGTCTCGGCTCCCTGCTGCCGCGCGTCGATGACGCGCTGAAGCTGGATCCGGGGCTCTTCGCGTTCACGAGCATCGACGCCGTACGCGGGATGCTCCAGGTCATTGCCACGGTGACCATCTCGGTGGCCGGCGTCGCGTTCTCGGTCACCGTCGTCGCCCTCCAGCTGGCGACGCAGCAACTCGGCCCGCGAGTGCTGCGGACCTTCCAGACCGACCGCGTCAACCAGGCGACACTCGCCGCACTCCTCGGACCGTTCGTCTACGCGGTCGTGCTGCTCACGCAGCTCGACGCCACCGCAGACACCCTGCCGCACCTCTCGCTCACGTTCGCGGTGCTGCTCGGGCTCGCAGCCGTTGCGTTCTTCGTCGCGTTCGTCCAGCACATCATCACGTCGCTGCAAGCCTCGACCGTCATCGCGAAGATCACCACCGAGGGAGCCGGCACGCTCAGCAGCGGACACCCGCGCCAAATCGGAACACCCGCCGACGCGCCACCCTCCGATCTCATTGACGACGGAGCCGGGCTGCCCGTGCGCGCCGACCGTGCCGGCTACCTCGCCGAGGTCAACGGCCGCGCAGTCCTCACCGCCGCTCAGCGGGCCAGCGCCGTCGTCGTCCAGCGCACCGCGCTCGGCGACTACGTCGTCACCGGACAGCTGCTCGCCACCCTCGTGCCGCTCGACGGTCGTCGCCTCGACGACGAGGCGCGCCACGTCGATGCCGTTCGCGCCGCGTTCAGCCTCTACCGAGAGCGCACGCTGGCCGACGACGTCGGCTTCCCCCTGCGCCAGCTGGCAGACATCGCCCTGCGCGCGCTCTCGCCCGCCCTGAACGATCCGACGACCGCGGAAAACGCGATGGGAGCCGCCGTCGACTTCCTCTTCCGCTTCGCACACGAGCCCGCGCCGAGCTGCGCTCGCGCTGACGACGACGGCGCGCTGCGCTTCGTCGCCAAGGTGCCCGACCTCGACGACCTCGTCCGCCTCACCGTCGACCAGGTACGCGGCAACGTCGACGCGCACCCCGCCGTCGCCGACCGCCTCGTGATGCTGCTCGGCCATCTCGCGGCGACGGCGCGCGCCCACGGCCATCCAACAGCAGAAGCGCAGCGACAGGCGGAGCTCTTCGAGCGGTCCGGCGACGATGACAATCGCGCTGACGACACGTGAGATCCCAAGCACTGCGAGCAACGCTGCAGCACGATCGCGGCCGCACTGCAGGCGCTCACCCGTCGGCAGCTGCATCCCATCCGGCCTGGCTGAAACGTTCGCGCTCGCGCGCGTGGTCCAGACCATCGTGGAGTTCGATCGGGATCAGGTCGACGCCGGCCGTAGGCCACGCACAGCGTCATTCGCCGGCGGCTTCCCCATGCTGCGCGCGAAGGCTGGCCTTTCTGCCTTCGCCGCACTGGTCACGGCGGCACTACTCGGAGGGGCGCGCGGCTCGTGGCAAGATGGCGCCATGGAGACGGCGGACCACCCCGCCCGGCCCCAACCGCCTGCGCTGCGCATGCGGCTGCTCGGTGGCTTCGGCCTGTTCTTCGAGGGCCGTCCGATCACAACCGTCGACGCTCCCCGCCTGCAGTCGCTGCTCGCCCACCTCGCGCTCCAGCGCGACACGCGTCAGCCACGCGAGCGTCTTGCCTTCCTGTTCTGGCCCGACTCCGAGGAGTCGCAGGCGCGCACCAACCTCAGGCAGGCCCTGCACCACCTTCGTCGCGCGCTGCCCGAGTCCGCGCGCTTCCTGGAGAGCGAGGCGAGAACCGTGCGCTGGCGAGCCGACGCTCGCTTCTCGCTCGATGTGGCCGAGTTCGAGCAGCTCGTTTCACGGGCCGAGGAAGCGCGCGAGGCCGGCGAGACCGACGACGAACGGGCGCTGCTGGAAGGCGCCGTCGCCCTGTATGCCGGTGACCTCGTTCCGGACTGCTACGACGATTGGGCGGTCCCAGAGCGCGAGCGGCTGCGGCAGGCGTTTCTGAGGGCGGTCGAGCGGCTCGCCGAGCTGCTCGAGCTCGATCGCGACCATCGCGGGGCCATTCCTTGGGCTCGACGGCTGCTGGACCACGACCCCCTCAACGAGGGATCCTGCCAGCGGCTGATGAGGCTCTACGCGTTGAGCGGCGACCGCGCGGGGGCGCTGCGCGTCTACCACGGTTGCGCCACTGCACTCGCGCGCGAGCTGGGCGTGGAGGCCAGCGCGGTCACGCGCGAGGCCTACGAGAGGCTCCTCGAGCCCGATGCGGCTCCCCTGCCCAAGGAGACGGGGAGACCCGCCACCGGCGCGTCGGCACTCGTGGGGCGGGCCCCAGAGTGGGAGGTGCTCCGAAGGGCGTGGCGGCGGGCCGCCGGCGGGGAGTCGCTGCTGGCGCTGATCGAGGGCGAGGCCGGGATCGGCAAGTCGCGGCTCTGCGAGGAGTTTCGCGACCAGGTCGGACGGCAGGACTTTGCGACCGCCGGCAGCCGCTGCTATTCCGCCGCAGGCGGACTGGCCTACGCGCCGATCGTCGAGCTGCTGCGCTCACAGGCGATTGCCCCGCGGTTGCGGCGATTGGGCGCTCCCTGGCTCGCCGAGCTCGCGCGGCTGCTGCCCGAGCTGCTCGCGGAGCGCCCGGAGCTGCCTCGCCTGCCGCCGCTCACCGACGACTGGCAGCGCGCGCGCCTGCTGGACGCCCTGTCGCACGCCGTTCTCGCCGAGCGACGGCCGCTGCTGCTTGCGATCGATGACCTGCAGTGGTGCGACGGCGAGACGCTCGGCTGGCTGCACTACGTGCTGCGCTCGAGGCCGCGGGCGCCGCTGCTCGTGCTGGCGACGGCGCGCTCCGAGGAGCTCGGCCCGGAGCACCCGGCCCATTCGCTGCTGCTCGCAACGAGAGCAGGCGGACAGGCCGTCGAGCTCGAGCTGGCGCCGCTCGACCGCGCCGACACGGCCGCCCTGGCCCGCAACGTGTCGGGGCGAGAGGTCGGCGACGAGCGCCAGGAGCTCGTCTATCGCGAGACGGAGGGCAACCCGCTGTTCGTCGTCGAGTGGGTGCGGGCCGGGCTCGTCGACGAGGACCCCGCGGCGCGGGCGGGACGGAAGGCTGGCGAGGGGCGCGAGCTGCCACCCAGGGTGCACTCGGTGATCGAGACCCGGCTCGCCCAGCTCTCGCCCGCGGGACAGGAGCTTGCCAGCCTTGCCGCCACCGTCGGCCGGGCGTTCACGTTCGACGTCCTGGCGCGAGCGAGCTCGCGCAGCGAGGAGCAGCTGGTCGAGGCGCTCGACGAGCTCTGGGAGCGGCGGATCGTTCGCGAGCGAGGCGTCGACGCCTATGACTTCGGCCACGACAAGCTCCGCGACGCGGCCTATCTGCGTGCCGGCCCCGCGCGTAGGCGGATGCTGCACCGGCGCGTGGCGCAGGCGCTGGAGCGCCTGCACGCAACTGACCTCGACGGCGTCAGCAGCGAGCTCGCCGCGCACTATGCGCGCGCCGGTTGGACCGAGCGGGCGATCGGCTTCTACGCTCGTTCGGCCGAGGTCGCGCAGCGCGTCTATGCGAACGAGGGGGCGATCGAGCTGTTCTCGAAAGCGCTCGAGCTGCTCGAGGGCGAGCCTCCCACACGGCAGCGCGACGAGCGCGAGCTGACGCTCCGGACGGCGCTCGGAGCGCCGCTGGTCGCGATCAAGGGCTATGGCGCCCCCGAGGTCCACGACGTCTACCTGCGCGCCGGGAAGCTGTGCGAGCGCCTGGGAACGCGCCCTGCTCCCCCCGTGCTGCGCGCGCTCGCGCTCGTGCACCTCGCGCGAGGCGAGCTTCGTCGCACGTACGACCTCGGCGAGCAGCTGCTCACGTTGGGGGAGTGCGAGGACGACCCGATGGTGCGAGTCGAGGGCCACTACGTCCTCGGTGTGACGTCGTGCTGGCTCGGGGAGTTCGCCGCCGGTCGCGATCAACTCGAGCGGGCGATCGCGGAGTACCTCCCCGACAGGGCGCGCTCGCACCTCGCGCTGTACTCGCAGGACCCCCGGATCGTCTGCATGAGTCGCCTCGCCCACGTCCTGGGTTGCCTCGGTCATCCCGATCAGGCGGAAGAGAAGGCACGGGAAGCTCTCCGGCTGGCCGATGAGCTCGAGCATCCCTTCAGCCTCGCCTACGCCCTCACCTTCGCCGCCTGGCTGGCGATCGACCTGGGCGACGAGTCCTGCGCGCGAGAACACGCGCAGCGGATGGCGGCCCTCGCCGAAGAGCAGCAGCTCGGGTTCCTGCAACCGATGGGAGCGATCCTGCGCGGCTGGACGCTTGCGCGGGAGGGACACACGGACGAGGCCGTCGCGCAGATCCGCGAGGGCCTGGACGCCTACCGCCGCAGCGGCTGGAGCCTCTACCAGCCCTACGCGCTGGCCCTCCTCGCCCGCGTCTGCCTGGATGCGGGGCGCGTCGATGCCGGCCGCGCTGCGATCTCCGAGGCGCTCGAGCTCAGCGAGCGGATCGGGCAGCGATCCCTCGACGCGGAGCTGCACCTGCTCATGGGCGAGCTGATCCTCGCTGCGGCGGGGAACCGCGCGGACGCCGAGTCGCACTTCTCGACGGCGCTCGAGGTCGCCCGCCGCCAGGCTTGGAGGGCGCTCGCGCAGCGCGCGGCCGAGCGCCTGGAGCGGCTTCGCGCGCTCAGCGGTTGAGCGAACGCCGACAGAACGCTCCGAGAACGCTGCCCCGGCTATACAACGGGTGTCGACGACACGATCGACGCAAGCGGCCAACGCGAGAGGTGACCCGATGACGGCGACGACCGATGTGACCAGGACCGACGGGGGGTTTTCGGCGCAAACCGCCGACGAGCTGCGCGCGAGCCTGAGGGGAGACCTGGTCGGCCCGCAGGACCGGGCCTACGACGAGGCCCGCAAGGTCTACAACGGGATGATCGACCGCCGGCCGGCCGCGATCATCCGCTGCGCCGACGTCGCAGACGTGATCGCGGCGGTCGGGCTCGCCCGCGACGAGGGGCTCGACCTCTCGGTGCGCGGAGGCAGCCACAGCGTGCCCGGCTTCGGCACCAACGATGGCGGAATCGTCTGCGATCTCTCGGGGATGCGGGGGACCCGCGTCGATCCCGAGCGCCGCACGGTGCGGGCCGAGGGCGGCTGCACCTGGGGTGACCTCGACCACGCAACTCACGCCTTCGGGCTCGCGACGACCGGCGGCATCATCTCGACCACGGGCATCGCCGGGCTGACCCTGGGCGGCGGCATCGGGCATCTGGCGCGGGGACACGGGCTCTCCTGTGACAACCTGATCTCGGCCGACGTCGTCACCGCCGACGGGCAACTCGTGACCGCGAGCGAGGACAAGAACGCCGACCTCTTCTGGGCGCTTCGCGGCGGCGGCGGCAACTTCGGCGTCGTCACCTCGCTCGAATACCGCCTGCACCCGGTCGGCGAGATCTACGGCGGGCCGATCTTCTACCCGGTCGACCGCGCCGGCGAGCTGATGTGCTTCTACCGCGACTTCATCGCCCAGGCTCCCGAGCAGCTGGGCGCCTTCTTCGCGTTCCAGGTCGCCCCGCCGCTGCCATTCATCCCCGAGGACCGGCACGGCGAGACGATGTGCTTGATCGTCGCCTGCTGGTCGGGGCCGATCGAGGAGGGCGAGCAGGCCGTCAAGCCCCTGCTCGATGCGGCGCCCGTAGTCGCCCAGCACGTCGGCCCGATGCCCTATCCGGCGCTCAACGGCGCCTTCGACGCCCTGCTTCCACCAGGGCTCCAGCACTACTGGAAGGCCGACTTCGTCCGCGAGCTCAGCGACGATGCGATTGCGGCCCACGTCGAGCACGGGCCCAGGGTGCCCTGCGTCGAGGCAACCGTGCACGTGTATCCGATCGACGGCGCCTGCCACCGCGTGGCGAGCGATGCGACCGCCTTCGCCTACCGCGACGCCCGGTTCGCCTGTGTGATCGCCGGCATGTGGCCCGATCCCGCGCACAACGAGCGCAACATCGCGTGGGTGCGTGACTATTGGCAGGCGATCCACCCGCACTCCGAGCTCGGCGGCTATGTCAACTTCATGTCGGGCGACGACCAGGACCGGATCCGCGACAACTACCGCGGAAACTACGACCGGCTGGTCGAGGTCAAGCGCCGCTACGACCCGGAGAACCTCTTCCGGATGAACCAGAACATCGCGCCCGCGGGCTGATCGCCAGCGATCGGGGGCGGCCAAGAGCGCACGCTGCTGCGCGGGGCGGCGGTTCGCGAGCACCCGGCGTTGCTGTTGCCCGCTGAGTGGCTTCGATGCTGCGGACAAGACCCGCTGACGCCGAGTGAGCAGCTCCGGACTGTCGCGGGGACGCGTTGTTCTCGCCGTGTGGTTCGCCGCGATGGCGGCGGGCTGTGGCGGCAGCGGATCCGAGCCCCAGCCGCAGTCGAGTGCGGGGCCAAGTGCGACCGCCACTACGACTTCGGAAATGCCCTCAGCCTCACCGGGCCCAACGATCAGGGTGCTCCCGGAGCACCGGGGTCCCACGGATGCGATTCGGATCACCTTCCCGACCCCGTACGCGATCGGAGACGTGCCCCGCTACGGCGACCGTCCCGCTCAGTCCTTCGACAACTACCACGTCGTCTTCCGGGGTGGTCGGTGACTGCCACCCAGGCGGCTTTCGCTTCGCCATCGGCTATCTCCTGCGGCCCTGGCTGCTACCAATCGATTGGGACCGCGACCGGCTGTGGGGGCTCGCAATTTCATCTTGTAGTGGTGTGGGTGGCCGCACCATCTGGTGTGGCTACCCGCATTGCCACCGCGCGACAGAACGCGCGACACTCGCGGCAACGAGGCGACGGCACTGCCGGGAGCGGCCTTGACCAATAGTCCGGGAGGCGCACGTGAAGGCGCAATGGATGACCGTCGCGGTTGCACTGGCAGTGATGACGGGCGTTGGGACATCACCGGCGCGAGCCGCCGAGGGCTCGTTCTTCAACGACGCTGATTACAGGGCGTCGGGGCGCGTGGACTCGAAGAGCGGTGGCGTGATCGCGGCCGGTAATAGAGAGGCCGCGCTAGCTGGTCTGAAGATCCTCAACGCGGGCGGCAACGCCGTCGACGCTGCAGCCGCGACCTTGTTCGCCGTCGGCGTCGCTCAGTTCGAGTCGTGCGGAATCGGCGGCGGCGGCTTCATGGTCTACCGCTCGGCGGACGGGCAGGTCGTCGACACGATCGACTTCCGCGAGTGGTCGCCCAAGACCTACACGTTCAGCGATACCGCGAAGGTCGGCGAGACAGGCCTCGCGGCCTGGGGCACCGGTCACAACGTCGTCGGGATTCCGGGCGCCGTGGCCGGGATGGCGCTGGCTCTCGAAAAGCATGGATCCATGCCGAAAAAGGTGTTCGGGGAGGGATGGAAGCAGAACTGGAAGGCCGTCCTTCAGCCCGCGATCGATCTCGCCACCAACGGCTTCACGGTTTCCGGTGCTTCGCAGGCGCCCGCCCAAGCGCTGCGCGTCCCATTTTTCACGACTACACTCGCCGTCTACGGCGGCGCGCCAGAGCTTTACGCGAACCGCGAGAAAATGCGCAACCTCCCGCTCGCCGGTGACATGCTGGAGCTGCAGACGCTCGGACCCGACGCGTTCTACAACCCGTTCTTGCCGGGTGGGACGATCGCCGCCGACCTTCTCGTCGAGATGAACCGGCCCTCGCCCTACAGCGATCAGGCGACATGGGAGCCGAGCGACCTGACCGATTACCGCGCGATCTCGCGGCCGGCGGTGCGTACGCGCTATCGCGGCACCAACGAATACATCGGGATGGGCGCGCCCTCCTCGGCCGGCACCGCGATCGCTCAGGTGCTCAACATCCTCGAGGGCTATGACCTACGCGCGATGGGGCAAAGCTCGGCCGACCATGTGCATTTCTTTGCGGAGGCGATGAAGCTCGCCTGGCGCGACCGCGCGAAGTACCTGGGCGACCCGGCCTTCACACCAGTTTCCGACTTGCTGACGTCGAAGGAGTACGCGAACAGCCTACGCGAACAGATCGACCCCGCGAAGGCGCACGCGTTCGCGGCGCCCAGCTCGGATGAGGGCGGCACGCATAACATCGCCGTGATCGACAAGGCGGGCAACGCGGTCGCGCTGAACTGCTCGATCGAATGGCCGATGGGCAGCGCCGTGACGGCCGCCGGCACGGGTTTTCTGCTCAACAGTCAGCTGACCGACTTCGAGCCGCCGACGACACGGCCCGACCCCATCCCCACGACCGCGCCGGCGTGGGATGAAGGGCGGGGGCCGGCGAACGGCTGGGCCCCGCGCAAGCGGCCACGGTCCTCGATGTCGCCCTCGATCGTCGTGCACAAGGGCGTCCCGGTGCTCGTCACCGGCGGCGTCGGCGGGCCGAGCATCATCGGCGCAACCGCCGGCGCGGTGATCAACGTCGTGGACTTCCGCCAGGACATCGCGCATGCGATCGACGCCGAGCGGTCCGATCCGCGTGGCTACTGCCCTGACCCTGACCCCAACAGTGCGAACGACGAGGTGCAGCTGTGCTTGGAGACGACGAGGTTTGACAACGACGTGCTGACGGCGTTGAAAGGACGCGAGCACGCTGTCCAGTCGACGAACAACTTCGGTTTAGGATGCGCCGGACTCGCCGGCGACGGGCTCCCTGATCTGAACCCCGACCCTGGTCTCCAAGCAGAGTGCGAATACGCGGCCGGCACGGTCACCCACGCCGCGGGAATCAACCCGGTCAGCGGTCTGCGGGACGCCGCCGCCGACCCTCGGGCCTTCGCGTTCGCCGCAGGAAAAACCGCCTCGCAACAGACGCGAGCGGGAACCGCAAACCCCGGCGACCTCACTGCCCTCGCCGCCGTTTTCCAAGCAGCCCCTGCTTCCCCGTGAGCTCCCGCCCGGGTAGCGGTCGCGCGGGGGGCCGGGCTCGCGCCGGTTGTCCTGAGCGCGCGGCTGCGCTCAGGACGTCGATCGGGGGCCGCCCACAGCACGGCGGCGTTCGCCGGCGGGCCGGCCCGGCCCGACACCGCGTTTACGACGCGGCGACTGGGCGGCGACCGCCGCTCAGACCTCGGCTACGCGCGCGGAGCAGACGACGTCGAGGTTGGTGATGAGGCCGTCTCGCACGCTGAGATATCCGTGCCATTCGATCAACCACGAAGCGTCGTCTGACCGAAGGCGCCAGCGGGTCGACCATCGGACGAGGTGACCTAGCGGTTCGACGACGTGGACAGGACCTCCGGCGACCCGTAGGGGCGCAGGAACGTCGTTGCCTCGGCAATGACTGCGTCTCGGCCGCGCTGATAAACGGTCCCACCGGGGGTGATCTCGCGCTCATGAACGTCGATGGCGAGCAACGGCGCGACCTCTGACGCCTCACCGCGGGCGTAGGCATCGGCGAACGCGCGTGCGACGTCGAGCGGGGTCGCTACCGGAGCAGGAACGGACATGCTCAGCCTCCAAGCCTTTACTGATCGGACTGCCGCACTTCTTCTCTCACCGCGCGGCGCGCTCGTCAAGAGCCGCCTACCACGACCGTCGATTTATCGAGGCGACTGGCGTCTCCGCCTGCCGTGAGCGCCGCGCCCGCGAGCCACCTCGAGCGCCGCATCGCGCGCGATGGGGTACGGGCCCGCCAGGTCGACCCGTGACAGCTGCGCCGGCCACGGCGCTCGTATGCGCGAAGACCGACGGCTCTCCCGCAGACCAACGCCTTGCGCGCGCGAAGCAGCTCCCGCCTAAGCGTGGCGCTTGTGGTCGTGTTGCTCGCTCGATGTGGAGGGGTCGGCGTCCGCCGGCCCCTCCACGAGCTTGTCGGGTGGTCAGTGGCCGCCCTTGTGGTTGCGGAACACGAACAGCCCGTAGTCACGGTCGCTACCCAGGACGTAGGTGTGTCCGTCCCTGCGGTACGTCTCGACGCCCCAGAAGTTGCTGCCGTCCTCGGCGAGATAGCCGCCGACCTCCTGAAGCCCATCGGCGCCCACGTCGAGCACTCGCATCCCGCCGGCGTAATACGACAGGTAGGCGCGCTCGGAGTCGACGGGATCAGTCGCGACCTCGTGGACGGTGAGGTCGCCGAAGCCCTGGGCGTAGCTCTCCTGGTGGGCTTCGGGGATCGCGTACGTCCCGAGGTTCGCGCGCGTCGCGGAGTCGAACAGGTGCACGTAGCCCCAACCGTCAAACGTCGTCGAGACCTTCATGCTCTCGCCGACGGCGCCGATCGCCGGCTCGGATCCGGCGACGCTGTAGTCATAGGACGCTGCCTTGTTGAACAGCAGGTGCATCGCCCGGTGGCCGATGCAGATCGCCGGGATTGTGTTCGTAAACTGGTGGCCCTGGCCGCCGCAGAACTGCGCGTCGGCCTCGAACCCGCCGTCCGAGCCGGAGTGGTGGTTGGCGATCAGCACGAGGTCATAGCCGGCAAGCTGGGCGCTTTCGACCTTCTCGGAGAAGAAGCAGGCGGCGCTTCCCTCGGTCGGATGCCCGACCGGGCCGCGCTCGAAGACGATGACGTCCTTGCCCGTCGCGGCTGCCGACGGGATCGACGCGCGGTCGTCGGGGCAGCCAAAGCCGCCGAATACGGTCGCACCGGCGACCTCGGTGCCCGGCGGAATGATCTTCGTCCAGCCGAAGTGGCCCGCGGGATACGTCCCAGCGTTCGCTCCCGAGGTGATCTGAAACTGGGCGCCATAGGGCGAGAAATCCTCGTCGGTGCCGATGAAAAACCGGTTGTCCGCCGTGAACTCGGCCTGGTGACCGTTGCCCTCCGGGAAGACCGACTTGCCCTCGGCAAGCATCTGCGGGTCAAACCGGTCGTAGTCGGTGTCGTCGATGTAGACCGGGTTCGTCGGATCATCGACGTTGAACAGGACATAGCCGCCGTCCCAGTAGGACAGCAGCAGCACCCACACGTTGCCGGCGCCCCCAAGCCCGACGCTTGAACGCGGCACGTTCTTGACGATCATGTCGTGCAGCGAGGAATCGCCAAGGCCGATGTCCGACTGGCTGACGCGATCGCCAAGCGCGCGCGTGAGCGCGTTGACGTCCATCTCGCTGATCAGCCGCGGACGCTTGGGGTTGCTGATGTCGGGGATGTCGACATCGGTGGACTCGAAGTTGTCGGTCATCACCGCGTAGGCCTTGTCGCCGGCATCCCACGCAAAGGCGCTGTGGATGTCGTTCGTGTCGGCTTGCCCGCGGTCGCCGAAGTGCTCAGAGAGCTTGGTCGGCTTGGCGGGATTCGTGACGTCGTACAGCGAGATGCCGCCCTTGCCGTTCTTGCCGCACTGCTCGTTGTTCATCGCGAGCATGTTGCCGTTGAAGAAGCTCGTCGAGACGTGGAGGACGTGCATGCCCTCGCCGGGGCGGCTGTCCTGCGAATGCGCGATGAACGCGACCTTCTTTGGCTGCGCGGGATTGCGGATATCGACCACCCACGCCCCGGCGTCGGGATCGTTGACCCCACCGCGCTCCGCGTTGGCGGCGCAGTCCTCCTCGCCCCAGTGCGCGAGATAGGCGTACTCGCCGTTCGGGTCCACCGCAACGTCGGCCACCTGCTCGGGCTCGTCGGTGAGCCTGAGCTTGGAGACGAGCTCCAGCTCACCCCAAGCCCCACTACCGCTCAGATGTCCCGTAGGAAGCCCGTGCTGCTGGCCGGGATGAGCGCCCACGGTCGACGCACCCACCGCGGATGCGGCGATCGCGACAATCGCGCACGCTGCGCGCATGCTCCTCATACAACCCTCCGTTCATGCCGCGCGACAGCGTCGGGGTCACGTCGGTAGAAGTGGTGTAGCGGGCGCCCCGGTAGGTCGATCCGACCACCGCGGTGTCCAAGCTCGTCGGCTCTTCCAGGAGTCGATGAACAAGGGAGCACCACGATGGCCGAAAACCGGATGATGACCCCTGCCGATGTCGTCGCGCGCGCGATGGCCGGCGAGCATGGTGACCTGCTGCGCGACGCGGTCGGCTTGGTCGTGCGGGAGTTGATGGAGGCCGAGGTCGCGACGCTCACGGGCGCCGGGCGCGGCGAGCGTACGCCCGAGCGCGTGACGAACCTCAACGGGTACCGCGAGCGGGCGTGGGAGACCAGGGTCGGTGAGATCGACCTTCAGATCCCGCGCACCAGGTCAGGCCCGGCGTACTTCCCGTCGTTCTTGGAGCCGCGTCGGCGCTGTGAGCAGGCGATCGTCAGCGTGGTGATGGAGGCCTACGTCAACGGTGTGTCGACGCGCAAGGTCGACCGGCTGGTCGAGCAGCTCGGCATCCAGGGCATGAGCAAGGACCGGGTGTCGCGGATGTGCCGCGACCTTGACGAGCACGTACAGCAGTTCCGCGACCGGCCGCTGGAGGGCGCCTATCCCTACCTGTGGCTCGACGCCAAGCATCTGAAGGTCCGCGACCGCGGCCGCGTCGTCTCCAAGGCGCTGGTGATCGCCTACGCCGTCCACGACACCGGCCGGCGCGAGGTGATCGGCCTGGACCTCGGCGAGGTCGAGTCCGAGGCGTTCTGGACGGAGTTCCTTCGCGGCCTCCGCGCCCGCGGCCTGACCGGTCTGCGGCTCGTCATCAGCGACCATCACGAAGGCTTGAAGACCGCGATCGCGCGGGTCCTCGACGCGCCGTGGCAGCGCTGCTGCGTGCACTTCGTGCGCAACATGCACGGCCACTGCCGACCGGCTCAACGCGGCCTGGTGTCCGCCGCCCTGCGCGAGGTGTTCAACGCCACCGACCGCGACGAAGCCCGCCGGCGCCTGACCGACGTTCTCGCCCGGCTGCAGTCGATCGCGCCGAAGGTCTGCGAGCTGCTCGAGGCGGCCGAGGAAGACCTGCTGGCGTTCATGGCGTTCCCGCCCGAACACTGGACCAAGCTGCGCTCCACGAACCCTCTCGAGCGCGTCAACCGCGAGATCGGCCGACGCTCTGACGTCGTCGGCATCTTCCCCAACGACACCTCCGCGATCCGGTTGGCCGGCGCTCTGCTGATCGAACAGAACGACGAGTGGATCGTGTGTCGCCGCTACCTCTCCGAAGAATCCATGCGCGCGATCCTCTGCGCCAGGACGGAACGAGAAGACTCTCCCTCTCAGATCTCAGAGGAGGTGGACGAGCTCCCCGCCGCAGCCTGAGCCGCTGACACCGTCTCCGACGAGCACCTACACCACATCACGCGACTTGACTAGCGTCGGGCGGCTCCTTGCCCAACAACAACGACCCCTGCTTGTGCAGATCGTAGCGACGTCGCCGTGCCCACCGACGCTCTGTGACCGGTCACACACAGCACGTCAGCGGCTCCCGATCGCACGTGTCAGCACCGAACACGCCAGATACTCGCCAAGCCATCCGGCCGACGAGGCACTCGCGCCACCAGCCCCGCCAGACCGCCCTGACGTCCTCGGCCGAAGCGTCTGCGACAAGCGGTCCTCTACGAGCGGGCGATCGCGACGTGCTCGAGGTCGACAGCCGCGGGATCCGCCGTCCCAGTGGCAAACCTCTGGCGGGACGAGCTGCGCCGGCGAGAGCGCCCCAAAGCGCGAATAGACGGCGCTCTCGATGCGAAGCAGCCCAATCATATGCCCATACGGCCTTGTCGCTGTCCCCGCTTGGTCCTAGCTTGCCCGTGTGGAGCAAGCGCGTGTCGTGACGAGAGCTCAAGCGGTCGCAGAGGCAAAGCCGGTGACGGGGCTTCCCCACACGCAGCCAACTGCCCACCCGCCGCCGCGCGTTTCTAGGAAGGCCGGTTGCGCAGATCAGCTCGCAACGCTTCTCGCCCGCGCCGTGGTCGATCGCGTGTCGGTGACACACGCTCAGTCTTGCTCCTCTAGAAATCTGCTTCTGCGTAAAACGGGCCTCGCGCCCGCCCTACAGGCGCAGCGTTACTTCAGCCAAGGCGAACAAGAGGAGCTCAATTCAAACCACCGCGGTGCGGCGCTCTTGTACGTGCGTGCATTCAAGAGTCAAAGGTCCTTTGGGTCGGCGCTCGCTGCTGCCCGCGCGTTTTGCGCGGTGCCCGACCGCGACAACGCAGTCATGTGGTTCCGGCGTGTACTTGATACACCTGCAGGCGAAGGCGACCGTGACGCCGCTCGCCTTGCTGCGCAACAAGCGCTCAATGATTTGCAGGCGCCGGAGCAGACGAAGCACAGGATGCGCCTGGATGTCAAGGACGAATACGTGCGAATCAACAAGCAGATCCTGCTGTCATTGGGGATTGATCCCGGAGCAGCTCGTAACCACAAACGACAAGGCCTGACAAGAGAGCAGATCTCTGCGAGCGACGTCCTGAAGCAGCAACAGGATACGCTACGGAGGGAACTTGATGCTGCGAACCATTTGTTAGATCTCAATGCCAAGCAAGCAGCACAGGACAGAGCGGAAACCAAGTTCCGGGAGGCCGTTGCGAAGCTCCGAGTGGTGCTAACGGATGTCCCGGGTTATCGCGTCGCGTATGTGGAATCCGCAGAGCGGCAAAGATACAAACTGGGCCTGCAGGATGGCAAACTTATCCAGGGACCGCCTCCCGGTCAGCAGACCGGCTATACGACCGCCGGCGTGTATAGCAAGGAGGCAGGTGTGGGTTACGCAATTTATGTTATGAGCCCAGATGGTGACATTTACGTATCGGGCCACGAGGTAGGACGCTTTCATCATTCGAGCTTCCTAGCGGGCGGCGAGGCAGCAGGTGCCGGCGAGGTCAAGATCATCGATGGCAACCTCATTGCTCTCACGAACAAGAGCGGACACTACGCGCCCACCTACGTCCACGTCGCTCAAACGTTGCGTGAGTTTAGAGATTCGCTGGGCCAAGACCTTGGCCAGGTTGAGCTCGTTCTGCACGTGGGTATGACAGTGAAGTGGAAGACGCGCGCTGCAGGGTTTCTCGCGCTGTTTGAGAGCGGCCCGCAAAAGCCAAGCGCCGAGGTCTCGCGGGTGCTCGAGCGCGACACATCAGCCGAGGTTGAGGAACTCGTCGGATCAATGCCATAAGACCGTCGCCGACAGCTGCCGTCGAGCGGAGACCACATGTGCTGTCTTCGCGTCCGGCACCTGCTTCAGGTCCGTCGGGCGCCGAGCTCGACGACTCCGAAATCGAAGGACGACATCGAGCTCGCTCCCGGGTGAGTTGCTCGCGGTCAGCAGGCAACCAATTGCCGGGTGTGGCATGGCCGTTTGCCGGGGTGTCGCTGCGCCGCTGGCGGCTCGGGTGGTATAGACCGCTGCTCTTCGACGGTGGCAGCACTCTTGGTCAGACTTCCGCTTCGGCGGACAGGAGCAGTGCCCGCCGATGCAGACGCTGGATCTTGCGCTACTCGCCCTCGCCCGTCTTCCCGATCCACGTGCCCTTCGACTTTGCGGCCGCCACGCGCAGACCGCGGTCGACCGCCATGCGGACGAGCTTGTAGAGCGTTCCCTCGATGATCGCTGCCGGGACCAGCAGGCTCACGCGGACGTTCTCCTGCGCGGTGTCGGGCACGTCGTCGTCGAAGATCAGGCTCCAGAGCTTCGCGGCGATTTTCTGGGCGACGATGCCGGCGACCACGAGGATCGGCAGCTCGGCCTTGAGGAGGATCTTCAACATGGTCAGCCACGTACCCGGCAGCCGTGGGCGTAAGCGGAGCTCCCGCGCGTCGACGTACGCTGCGCTCGCTGCTGCGTTGGACGACGAGGAGCTGCCGGCGCGCGGCGGCGTCCACGGCGCCCAGAGGCAGGTAGGGGAGTAGTGAGTGCGGTGCGATCGTAGAGCCGTGTTTTCACCCGGCAACGTCACCGCCGGCGCGCCGCCATTGCAGTGGCGTGACCGCGTGTGCGCGCCTGAAGCTCTTGATGAAGTAGCTGGGATCGCGGAAGCCGACGGCGGCGCCGACGGCTGCCACCGTGAGCGGGGTCTCGACGAGCAGGCGACGGGCCTCCGCCATGCGCTGTTCGCTGATCCATTGCTGGACGGTGCGCCCTGTCTTGCGGCCCACGAGCGTTGTCAGGTGACCGGGCGAGAGGGCGACCGCGCGCGCGACGTCGCGTAGCGAGATCGGCTCGCGGTAGCGCGCCTCGATGAACTCGAACACGTGGGCGAGTAGTGGCTCGTCTTGCAGGCGCAGATGACCGACGACGTCGGCGGCGAGCCTCGATACGGCGACGAGGAGCAGCGTGAGGTGGGCTTGGACGGCTTCGCCGTAGCCGTCGCGGCGCTCGCGCAACTCGCAGTCCAGGGCCACGAAGCGCTCCGACCACGCGGCGCGCTCCTCCGGCGGCACGCGCACGCGCTGCGCGCCCGCGGCCGCAGGCCGGACGAACGCGAACAGCAGCGGATGCGAACGCCACGACAGCAAGGAGCTTGGCTGCTGCAGGCGCAGCATCTCGGGCGGAAAGAACGCCGCCCACGCCTCGGCGCGCTCGAGGCCGCGAGCACCTTGCGGGCCGACCACCTCGCCCGGCGCGATGAGGAACGCGTCGCCCGCCGCGACGGACCAGTCACGGCCACCGAGATTCAGACCGCCACCGCCACGCTCGAAGTACAGGAGCACGAGGAAGTCGTGCGCGTGCGAGTGGTCGCCCGGCGGAAGGCGCGGTCCGATGAGCCGCAGCACGCTCACCGGCGGCAGTCCGGGCAGGCGCTCGTAGGCGTAGACGGGCGCACCGTCGGCGCGCCGGCGCGTGATGCGGCCCATCGCGCCGGTCACGCGGATTCCGGAAGATCCTTCCACGATCGCCGAATATCGCCCTTGCCGCTCGCTAACTCGCGATCGACACTACGTCGCAGGCCAGAACATCGTCTGATCCGAAAGGAACACCATGACGCATGACGCGGTCGGCGCGCCCTTGGCGCGCGACGGACATCCCGCCGCCGACTCGCACGAGCCCTACCTGCCGGGCATGGGCCACGACTGGCTGCTACCGCTCTACGACCCGCTCACGCGAGCGCTCGGCATGGGGGCCGCGCACCGGTCGCTGGCCGACCAAGCCGACCTGCGACCCGGTCAGCGCGTGCTCGAGATCGGCTGCGGAACAGGCAACCTCTCTCTGCTCGTCAAGCGCCTGCATCCCGATGTCGACGTCGTCGGCCTCGACCCAGACCCCAAAGCGCTCGGGCGGGCGCAGCGCAAGGCCCGCCGCCGCAACGTCGCCGTGCGTCTCGACCCCGGGTTCTCCGAGCGGCTTCCCTACCCCGACGAGAGCTTTGACCGCGTTCTCTCAGCCTTCATGTTCCACCATCTGGAACCGGCCGGCCGCCGCAGGACCCTTTGTGAGGTACGACGCGTCCTCCGTCCCGGAGGCACCCTGCACCTGCTCGACTTTGGCGGGGCCAAGGACAGCTCGGACGGTCTCGTCGCGCGGCTCGCTCACCGCAGCAAGCGCCTCGAAGACAACTTCGCCAACCGCATCCCCGAGCTGATGCGCGAGGCCGGCCTCGCCGACCCGGCGGAGACCGGCCACCGCGTCACCGTCGTCGGGCGCTACACGTTCTGGTCAGCCGGCCGGCCCGAGAACTGACACCCGCGCTCCTCCCCGAAATCGAACCACCCGCCGACCCTGTCAGGTCCTGACGAAGCGCACGAGGCGAGCTGATCGCAGTAGCGCGGCCGGGACGGTTGGTCCGGCGACCCCAGCGGCTCGCCCTCGGTCAGGACTGCAGCGAGGAGATCTTCCAGCCGGTGCCGGCCTTCTCGAGCTCGAGCGTGTCGGTCTTCTCGTTCGCACCCGAGCCCGAGATCACCTTCGCGGTCGCCTTCTCGCCGCTGATCGACACCTCGTCGACTGTCAGCTCCTTCGAGGAGGCGTCCTCGAAGGCCTCGCGCACCGCAGTCGTGCAGTTCGTCCCCTGCTGCTCGAGCGTCGCGAGCAGCCGTTCGCTCAGCAGCCGCGTGCAGAGGCGGGCGGCGTCGTTCTCGCGCGCCGCCTCCTCCACGTCCTCGACGGTGGCCGCGACGGCGCGCTCGGCACCGCTGAAGTCCTCGGCGGAATCGCGTGGCGTGGTGGAGCCGCAGGCCGACAGGGCGAGCGCGAGAAAGCAGAGTGCGCAGGCCGGTCTCATCGGCCCGGAGCCTATCTAGACTGCGATGCGTTGACTCCCGAGATCACGCCCTCGACCCAGCCGATCCCGCGCGGGCGCCATGCGCCGCCGCTCGCGGTGCGCCTCGAGATGCAGAAGCACCGCCTGTTCGACGCTGCCGCGACGGTCTTCTCGAAGGTCGGCTACGCGGAGGCCAGCGCGGAGGCGATCAGCCGCCAGGCGGGCATGTCGAAGGCGACGTTCTACGAGCACTTCGCCAACAAGGAGGAATGCCTCGCCGCGCTGTTCGAATACGCGACGGCGTCGTTTCTCGAGGAGCTCGTCGCGGCGTCGCGAGGCGCCGGGCGCGACTTCGAGGAGCGCCACAGCGCCGGCCTGCGCGCGATACTGGAATCGGTCGAGAGCAACCCGCCGCTCGCGCAGGCGATCCTCGTCGAGACCGTCGGCGCCGGGCCGCGCCTCGCCGAGCTGCGGATCGCCACGCTCAACGCCTTTGCGCAGGTCATGTACGAGCAGACCGTGCGCGCCGCGGAGCTGACGGGCGGCCCGGCGTTCTCCTCGCCCGACGAGGCGTTCGCGATCGTCGGCGCGACGTTCGAGCTCGTCTCGCGGCAGCTGCGCACAGGCGAGCCCGAGCGCGTGCTCGACCTGCAGCCGCTCGTCGAGCGCCTGATCCTCGGCCTGCTGGCGCAGCCGCCGCACGCTTGAGCCAGGACGAACGCGAACGCGCTGAGCTCGCTGCGCTCGAGCGCGAGATCGTCGACTGCCGGCGCTGTCCGCGGCTCGTCGCGTGGCGCGAGCTCGTCGCGCGCGAGAAGCGCGCGGCGTTCGCCGATCAGGAGTACTGGGGCCGCCCGATCCCGGGCTTCGGCGACCCGCGCGCACGGGTGATGATCTTCGGCCTTGCCCCCGCTGCGCACGGCGCCAACCGCACGGGGCGCGTGTTCACCGGCGATCGCTCGGGCGACTTCCTGTTCGCCGCGCTGCATCGCACCGGCTTCGCCAACCAGCCGGTCTCGCTGCACGCCGGCGACGGCCTGGCGCTCCACGACGCCTGGATCAGCGCCGCCGTGCGCTGCGCGCCGCCGGCGAACAAGCCGACGCCGGCCGAGCGCGACAGCTGCCTGCCCTACTCGCTGCGCGAGCTCGCGCTGCTCGCCGACGTGCGCGTGATCGTCTGCCTCGGCCTGTTCGCCTGGGACGCGGCGCTGCGGCTGCTCGCCGCGCGCGGCGCGAGCAGCGTGCCGCGGCCGCGGCCGCCCTTCGGGCACGGCGTCGAGCTCGAAATCCGATCCCGCCCACCCTCGCCGCTGCTGCTGGGCTGCTTTCACCCCAGCCAGCAGAACACGTTCACCGGCAAGCTGACGGCGCCGATGATCGACGGCGTGCTGCTGCGCGCGCGGGCGGCCGCCGGTCTGTAGGACGAGATGGCCTTGCGGGTGCACGCCGATCAGCACGAGCCGGGCCGCGACGGGGGTTAGCCTGGGCGAGTGGCGCTCGAGCAGTTCACTCCCACCGTCCGCGACTGGTTCAGATCGGCATTCGACGGCCCGACCGAGGTGCAGTCGCAGGCCTGGCCGGCGATCGCGACGGGCGAGCACACGCTGATCTCGGCGCCGACCGGATCGGGCAAGACGTTGGCGGCGTTCCTCTGGGCGCTGGACCGCCTGTCGCGCGAGCCGGGCGCTGCCGGTGGCGAAGCCGCGTCGGCGTGCCGGACAGGGAACACGCGCGTGGTCTACGTCTCGCCGCTGAAGGCGCTCGCCTACGACATCGACCGCAACCTGCGCGCGCCGCTGCGCGGGATCGGCGCGGACATCAGCGTCGCCGTGCGCACCGGAGACACGCCGCAGCGCGAGCGCGCGGCGATGCGCCGCAACCCGCCCGACATCCTCATCACGACGCCCGAGTCGCTGTACCTCATGCTCTCGAGCGGGGCGCGCGAGATCCTCACGAACGTCGAGGCCGTGATCGTCGACGAGATCCACGCGGTGGCGGCGACGAAGCGCGGCTCGCACCTCGCGCTGACGCTCGAGCGCCTGTCGGCATTGCAGGAGGGCGACCGCGACCCGCAGCGGATCGGTCTGTCGGCCACGCAGAACCCGCTCGAGGAGATCGGGCGCTTCCTGGTCGGCCCGCGGCGCAGCTGCACGATCGTCGACGCCGGCGTGCGCAAGCCGCTTGACCTGCAGATCCACGTGCCGGTCGAGTCGATGGTGGAGCCCGATCAGGGCGTGAGCCCGGACCCGCTCGACGCGATGATGGGCGGCGAGGCGACGCGGCGCTCGATCTGGCCCGCGATCTACCCGGAGATCCTCAAGCTCGTCCAGCAGCACCGCTCGACGATCGTCTTCGTCAACGCGCGCCGCGGCGCCGAGCGCCTCGCGCTGCGCCTCAACGAGCTCGCAAACGCCGACCTGCCCGAAGGCGCGCCCGCCCGCGACGTCGCGCGCGCGCATCACGGCTCGCTGGCGCGCGAGGAGCGGGCGGTGGTCGAGGAGATGCTCAAGGCCGGCGAGCTGCCGTGCCTCGTCGCGACGTCCTCGCTCGAGCTCGGCATCGACATGGGCGCCGTCGACCTCGTCCTGCAGGTCGAGTCGCCGAAGTCGGTCGCGCGCGGGCTGCAGCGGATCGGCCGCGCCGGCCACAACGTGGGCGACGTCTCGAAGGGGCGCATCTTCCCGAAGTTCCGCGCCGACCTGCTCGAGTGCGCGGTCGTCTGCAAGCTGATGCGCGACGGCGAGATCGAGCCGACGGTCGTGCCCCGCAACGCCCTCGATGTGCTCGCCCAGCAGATCGTCTCGATCGCCGCCAGCCGCGATGAAACGGATGCCGGCGCGATCGCCGTCGACGAGCTCTACGCGCTCGTCACGAGCACCCACTCCTACGCCGATCTGTCGCGCCCGCTGCTGGAGAACGTGCTCGACATGCTCGACGGGCGCTACCCGTCACAGGAGTTCGGCGAGCTGCGCGCGCGGATCGTCTGGGACCGCGTCGGCGGCACGATCCGCGCGCGCAAGGGCGCGCGCCAGCTCGCGATCACGAACGCCGGCACGATTCCCGACCGCGGCCTGTTCAACGTCACGCTGCCCGACGGCCGCCGCGTCGGCGAGCTGGACGAGGAGATGGTCTACGAGGCGCGCGCGGGCCAGACGTTCCTGCTCGGCGCGAGCGCCTGGCGGATCGAGGAGATCGGCCGCGACCGCGTGATCGTCACCCCCGCGCCCGGCGCGCCGGGCGCGGTGCCGTTCTGGAAGGGCGACGGCGTCGGGCGGCCAAAGGAGCTGGGCAGGGCGATCGGCGCCTTCAGCCGCTGGGCCGTCGAGCAGGACGCCGAGACGCTGCAGGCCGACTACGACCTCGACGCGTTCGCGGCCAAGAACCTGCTCGCGTTCCTGCGCGAGCAGCAGGACGCCACGCGGGTGCTGCCGTCAGACCGCACGATCGTCGTCGAGCGCTTCCGCGACGAGATCGGCGACTGGCGCCTGTGCGTGCTCTCGCCCTATGGCGGGCGGGTGCATGCCGCCTGGGGGCTGGCCCTCTCGCGCCGTATCCGCGAGCTGTACGGCCTCGAGTCGGACGCGATCTGGTCTGACGACGGCATCATCGTGCACCTGCCCGACGCGGACGAGTTGCCGAGCGCAGAGCTCGTGCTCGTCGAGCCCGACGAGGTGCAGGACGCGGTCGTCGCCGAGCTCGCGTCGAGCGCGCTGTTCGGCGCGCGCTTTCGTGAGAACGCGGGCCGCGCGCTGTTGATTCCCCGCGCCTATCCCGGAAGGCGCACGCCGCTGTGGCAGCAGCGGCTGAAGTCGCAGTCGCTGCTGGAGGTCGCGAAGCGCTATCCGGACTTCCCGATCATCCTCGAGACCTACCGCGAGTGCCTGCGCGACGTGCTCGACGTTCCGGGGTTGCAGGAGCTCCTGCGCGGGCTGCACGCGCGCGAGCTGTCGCTCGTCGAGGTGCAGACGCCGACGGCGTCGCCGTTCGCCTCGTCGCTGTTGTTCGACTACGTCGCGACGTACATGTACGAGGGCGACCAGCCGAACGCCGAGCGTCGAGCGGCGGCGCTGTCGCTGGATCGCGACCTGCTGCGCGAGCTGCTCGGCCAGGAGGAGCTGCGCGAGCTGATCGACGCGGGCGCGCTGGACCGCGTCGAGGCCGACCTGCAGCATCGCTCGGACCGCACGCGTGCGGAGACGCGCGACGCGCTGGCCGATGTCCTGCGGCGGGTCGGCGACCTGACGAGCGCCGAGGTCCGCGACCGCGTGCTCGCCGGAATCGACGCAGACGCGATGATCGAGGCGCTCGTCGCCGAGCGCCGGGCGATCTCGCTGCGCGTCGGCGGCGAGCAGCGCTGGGTCGCGGCCGACGACGCCGGCCTCTACCGCGATGCGCTCGGCGCGGTCCCGCCCGGCGGGCTGCCCGAGACGTTCCTCGCCGACGTGCCCGACGCGCTGGCGAAGCTCGTCGCGCGCTACGCGCGCACGCACGGGCCATTCACGACCGACGAGCTGCGCGCGCGCTACGGGTTCGGCCCCGTCGCAGCGGTTCTCGAGCGCCTCGAGCGCGACGGGGACATCGTGCGCGGCGAGTTGCGCCCGGGCGGTCGGCCGGGCGAGCCGGAGTGGTGCGACAGCGAGGTGCTGCGGCGGCTTCGGCGCGCGTCGCTCGCCGCGCTGCGCAAGGAGATCGAGCCGGCCGAGCAGCGCGCGCTGGCGGCGTTTCTGCCCTCGTGGCAGGGCGTCGACCGCCATCCCGCGGCGGGCGCCGGCATCGACCGGCTGCGCGAGGTGCTCGTCTCGCTGCAGGGACTCGCGCTGCCCGCCGAGGTCTGGGAGCGCGACGTGCTGCCGCGCCGCGTCGGCGCGTACTCGCCGACCTGGATCGATCAGCTCTGCGCCTCCGGCGAGGTCGTCTGGCTGGGCGCCGGCACGCTCGGCCGCTCGACCGGGCGGGTCGCGCTGTACTTCCGCGAGGACGCCGAGGCGATCGGGCGGGTGGCGCCGCCGCGGGGCGCGACCGCGCCGGGCGAGGCCGGGCACGACCTGATCCGCGAGCGCCTGCTCGCGGCGCCGTGCTTCTTCACCGATCTGCTCGCCGACGTCGCGCTCGAGCCCGAGCAGGTACAGGAGGCGCTGTGGGATCTCGTCTGGGCGGGCGAGGTGAGCAACGATTCGTTCGCTCCGCTGCGCGCGCCGCGGCTGGCGCTCGCCCGCGCGCGGCAGCGCGCGCCGCGCCACACGACGCGCCGCTTCGGCGCGCGGCGCAGCGGCTCCCAGCCCAACACCCACGCGCACCCGCCCGGCCGCTGGGCGCGCACCGACACGATCTTCCGACGCGAGCCCGAGCCTGGTCAGCGACGGCGCACGCAGGCCGAGCTGCTGCTCGAGCGCTACGGGATCGTCACCCGCGAGCAGGTCCTCGCCGAGGGCGTCGCCGGCGGCTTCGCGCTCCTCTACGACGTGCTGTCGCAGCTCGAGACGCTCGGCCTCTGTCGCCGCGGCTACTTCGTCGAGGGCCTCGGCGGCGCGCAGTTCGCGCTGCCCGGCGCGGTCGAGCGGCTGCGTGCGCAGAAGGTCGTCGAGGAGGCGCCGCCGCTCGTGCTCGCCGCGACCGATCCGGCGCAGCCCTACGGCGCGGCGCTGCCGTGGCCCAAGCGGGCCGACGAGGATCAGCCGTCGCGCCGGGCGGCGCGCGTGGGCGGCGCCTACGTCGTGCTCGCCGGCGCCGAGCCCGTCCTCTACGTCGAGAAGGGCGGCCGCGCGATCGTGACGCTCGTCGACGCCGGCGACCCGCGCCTGCGCGCGGCCTTCGAGGCGCTCGCGCAGTTCGTCATCGCCGGGCGCGGGCGCAAGCTCTCGCTCGAGCGCATCGACGGCGAGCCGGTCGTCGGCTCGCCGCTGGAGCCGATGCTGATCGAGCTCGGCTTCCGCGGCGGGCCGCGCAGGCTCACGCTGAGCGCCTGAGCGTTGGAGGATGGAACCTGACCTCGCGGCGTGGGATGCTGGCGCGCACGCGAACTTCCCGACACCCCGAAGGAGACAGCGATGATCAGCGGGCTCGACTTCGTGGCGATCCCCTCGCAGGACTCAGAGCGCTCGCGCGCGTTCTACGTCGAGACGCTCGGGCTGCGGCCCGACGACCACGCCCGCTTCGAGGTCTGGGCGGGCGACACGTGCTTCGGGATCTGGCAGCCCGAGCGCCTCGGAATGCCGTTCGCAGCGCAGAAGAACGCCCACCTCGCGCTGCACGTCGACGACGTCGCGGCGGCGCGCGCGCAGCTCGAGGCCAAGGGCGTGACCTTCGCCGGCGAGACGTTCGACACCGGCGTGTGCCAGATGGCGCTCTTCACCGATCCCGACGGCAACGACCTCATGTTGCACAGCCGCTACGCGCCGCGCGAGTGAGTGCCGGCGCTCAGCCTCGCGACGAGCGGACCGCGGCCGCCTCGATCTTCTCCAGCCACTGTGCGACGGCGTCCTCGCCGAGCAGGTCTGCGGTCAGCCGGGCGGGCAGCTTGAGGAACATCCGCTGCGCCTGCCACTGTCGGCTGTAGGAGGCCGGACCGAGCAGGATCACGCGGTGGCCGTCGAGCACCGGGATGTCGGCCGGCATGCCCTCGTTCCAGATCCACGTATGGCTGAGCGACATGTCGGCCGGATCGGGCAGCTCGCCGCCGGGTTGCAGCGCCTCGAACGTGAAGAGGTTCCAGCCGCCCGTCACGGTCTCGTCGATCTGCTGCGGCCCCTCGCCCCGCGCGACCGCGACGGCCGCCTTCGAGACGCGCGGCTCGTCGCGCGGGAACTCGTCCATCAGCAGGGTGTTGAGTTGGAAGTTCTCGACGATCCCGCTCATCCGACCGATGATCCCGCTGCGCGTCGCCGGCTCGATCGCGACGTACGGCTCGTCGTGCAGCACGCTCAGCATCGCGCGCAGCCAGCCGGCCGCCTCGTGGACGTCCTCGATCCGTTCGGCGATCGGCGCGAGCTCCTGCGCCTCGGCGCGCGCCTCGGGATCGACGGAGAACAGCGCGATCGCACCCGGCCAGACCTCGTGCAGGCGCTGCCATGCCGTCGCCGCGGCCGGCCTGCGCCCAGCGGCCTCGTTCAGCGCCTGCGCCCCGCGCTCGGCGAGCCACTCCTCGGCCTCGTCCTCGTCGAGCTGCTCGGGCGGCTCGCCGACCTCCGCGCGCGCCTCGTCGGCGATGTCGGCGCAGACGGGCAGCGTCTGCTGCAGCGCGCCGAGCATCGCGGCGCGCGCCGGCCGCGGGTCCTGACCGGCCTCGATCATCGCGCCGACGACGCGCGAGGCGACGCCGGCCGGCTCGGGATCGAGCGAGTTCAGGCCGGAGGCGAGCGTCGCCATCGCCTGGCGCGACTCGGCCGGCGACGCGCGGCCGATCGACGGCCCGAGCGTCTGGATGAGGCGGTCGGCGCGACCGTCGGTCCAGGTGTTGCTGCCGAGCGCGTCGAGCAGCTCACGGGCGGTGGAGACGATCTCGGTGGCCACGCCCAGCACAGTAGTCGGTTCTCCGCGTCATGCTCACGCGTCGAACGGCAGCGCTGCGGTGTGGCGGCTGCGCACGTCAGGCCGCGCGTCGGCGACGCGGCGGACCAGGAAACGGGCTCAGGCACCGCTGTAGCCTTCGGCTCTTGCAGCTGATGCCGCTACGTCTTGCGTACGGCTTATCCGCTGCAGCTGCTGCGACGGTCGTCATCGTCGCGTCGACGCCGAGTCGACCGCCGACCTATGACACGCGTTGGCAGCTGTTGTGGGGCGAGCAGATCGCCGGCGCGGACATCCCCGAGTACGCGACGGGGCCTACCGCTCATCCGCTGATCATCGCGCTCGGCGCGATCTTCTCGATCGTGCAGCGTCTGACGGGGCTCGGCGACCGTCTCGCCGACGACGCGATCAGAGCGCTGACCGTCTTCGCATTCCTTGCTGCAGCGCTCGCGATCGGCTTGCTCACGTCGCGTATCGCCGGCGCCCTCGCGGGAGCGGTGACCGCTGCGATCGTGCTGACCCGTCCCTTCCTCGTCGAGTCCGCAGTGGTGGCCGTCTTTGACGTCGTCTTCGTAGCGATCGTCGCGTGGGCGGTGCTCGCGACGTACGAGCGGCGCTGGACCGCGGCGCTCGTTCTGCTGCTCGCTGCGGGACTGGTCCGCCCGGAGGCCTGGCTGTTCAGTCTCGTCGTCGCTGCGGTGATGCTGCGGTCTGGCGAGCCGGTCCGCGCGCCCGCGGCGGCGCTCGCGGTCGCCGCGCCGGTGCTGTGGGTCCTACTCGACTTCGCCGTGACGGGTGACCCGCTGCACTCGTTCACCGCCACTCGCAACGCTGCTGCCGAGCTCGGCCGAGACCGAGGACCGCTCGACGCCGTGCTGCTCGCCCCAGTGCGCGTCGGTCAGGTCGTGGGACGCGAGATCGCGCTGCTGCTGCTCGTCGGGCTTGCCCTTGCCGTCTTCCGCCGGCCGGTCTCGATGCGCACCCGGCAGGCGATATCGGCCTTCGTCGTATCGGTGCTCGCGTACTTCCTCGTCAACGCCTGGGGGACGTCGATCCTCGCCCGGTACCTCTTGGCGCCGGCGCTGCTTGGCCTGCCACTGATCGGGCTGATGCTCGGGCGCGTTCTCCCCGATCGAGCGATGCGCCGGGGGCCCGAGCAGTACCTTGCCGCGGCGCTGCTGCTGGGGCTCAGCGTGACGCTCGGCGCACGCGCCGCGTCCTTGCGCCACATCTCCGACGCCGGCCGCGCCGAGGCGCGCCAGGCGGCCGCCCTGCATCTGGCGATCGACCGCCTGAGCGGCTGCCGGTCGGTATCGACGAACGACTTCTTCGTCGTCGTCGACGTCGCGCGCCGGCTCGACCTCAGTCCGGCGCAGGTGCGGCTCGTCGAGGCGAACGGCGGCGAGACCAGACCGGCCGTGACGGCACTGGCAGGTGACGGATCGGGGCGACGCGAGCGGATCGGGTCGATCGCCGTCTCCGGAGCCTGCACTCCACGCTGAGTCGAGATCGGACTGCGCCTACGGCAGCTTCTTGCCGGGGTTCAGCAGCCCCTTCGGATCGAGGGCATGCTTGATCGCGCGCTGCGCCGCGACGGCGGCGGGTGCCCACTGCCGTGTCAGCTGGCCGCGCTTGAGCACGCCGATCCCGTGCTCGCCGCTGACCGTGCCGCCCAGTCGCAGGGCGAGCTCGAAGAGCTCCTGCGCGGCCTCGCCGGCGCGGCCCCGCTGGGCCTCGTCGGCGGGGTCGAGCAGAAAGGTCGCGTGCAGGTTCCCGTCCCCCGCGTGTCCCCACGAGCACGCCTCGAGGTCGTGGCGCGCGCCGATCTGCACGGTCTGCGCGATCGCCTCCTCGAGCCGATCGACGGGCACGCCGATGTCCTCCGACAGCTTCGCCCCGCGCGCCGCGGCGACCGCGAGCGAGACGCCGTCACGCCAGCGCCAGACGGCGCGCGCGACGTCGTCGGGTGCGTGCACCGCCGCGGCGCCCGGCGCCAGTGCCTCGCGCAGCTCGTCGCGCACGCGCGCGGCCTCCGCGCTGGCACCGTCGGCCTCCGCGATCACGACGAAGCCGCGCAGCGCGCCGAGCGGGAACGCCGCGCCTGCGGCACGCATCGCGCCCTCGTCGAAGAACTCGAGTGCCGCGGGAAGCGAGCCGCTTTCGAGCACGCGCAGGATCGCAGCGCAGCCGGCGGCGGCGCCGGGGTAGGCGGCGACGACGGGCAACTGCGCCTCGGGCGCGGGCGTCAGCCGCAGCCAGGCCGCGGTGACGATCCCGAGCGTTCCCTCCGAGCCGGTCAGCAGCGCGCGCACGTCATAGCCCGCGACGTCCTTGCGCAGCGGGCCGCCGACGCGCACGAGCTCGCCCGGCGCGAGCACGGCCTCGATCCCGGTCACCCAGTCGCCGGTCGCGCCGTACTTGAAGGCGTGCGGCCCGCCGGCGTTCGTCGCGATCGTGCCGCCGAGCTGCGACTGCTCGGGTGCGCCGGGATCGGGCGGGAAGCTGAGGCCGTTCTCGCGCGCGAGCCGCGCGATCGTGGCGGTCGTGACGCCGGCCTCGGCCTCCATGCGCCAGAGCTGGGGCTCGAAGGAGCGGACGGCGGTCAGGCGTCCGAGCGACACCGCCACCGCGCCGGCCTGCAGGACCGCGGCGCCGCCGGCGAGGCCGCTGCGCCCGCCGACCGGAACGAGCGCGACGTCGTTGGCGTAGCACCACGCCACGACCGCGGCGACCTCGCTGGCGCTCGCGGGGCGCACGAGGGTCGCGCGAACGCCGGGGACGGCGATGTCGCCGACGACCGTGTCGTGCTCGACGTGTGCGGCGCCGACGATGCGCTCGAGCTCGTGCATGGCGTGCGCGGATGGTGACCGCAATCGAGCCCTACCGCGAGCTGCGGATCTCTCAGCCGCCGCGGCAAGTGTTCGTGTTCCCGCTGCAAACGCGCGGCCCGCGCTCGGTGCGCTGCAGGCTCCCTAGTCTGGGAGACATGCCCGAGGGCGACACGATCCACTACGCGGCGCGGCGCATCCGCTCGCTCGTCGACGGTCGGGTCCCGGAGATCGCGCACCCCCACCCGCGCCTGCGCGGTGAGCGCTGGCCCGAGAAGCTCGTGGGGCGCGCCGTGACCCGCGTCGACGCCCACGGCAAGCACCTCTTCGTGCACTTCGAGGGCGAGCTCGCGATCCACTCGCACCTGCGCATGAGCGGGTCCTGGGGCACCTACCGGCCCGGTCAGCGCTGGCGCCGGGCGCAGCACCGGGCCTGGCTCGTGCTGCGCAGCGACGAGGGCGAGGTGGTCCAGTTCGACGGGCCGGTCCTCGAGCTGCTGACCGAGTCGCGCACGCGCTTGGAGCGCCGCCTGTCGATGCTCGGACCCGACATCCTCGCCGCCGAGCTCGACGAGCCCGCGATCATCGCGCGGCTGCGCGCAGACGACCAGACGCGCCCGATCGGCGACGCCCTGCTCGACCAGCGCACGATCGCGGGGATCGGCAACCTCTGGAAGTGCGAGGGCTGCTTCGCGGCGGCGATCGACCCGTGGCGGCCGACCGGCCGCGTCAGCGACGACGAGGCGCTGGCGATCATCCGCGCCGCGCGAGCCCGGATGCAGCAGTCGGCGCTGGACGGGATGCAGGACGCACATCGCGTCATCCATGCCGGGGCCGGGCGCCCGTGCCCGCGCTGCGGCGCCCCGATCCGCAGCCGCGGGCAGGGCGACGACAACCGCATCACCTACTGGTGCGCCGGGTGCCAGCGGTGACGCGTCGGCCGCGCGAGCGCAAGGCGCTGCGCCGCGTGGGCCACAAGGGCGCGGGCCACATCGCGCCTGGCAACACCTTCGGGTCCTTTGCGGCGGCGCTCGAGGGCGGCGTCGACATGATCGAGTTCGACATCCTCCCCGAGCACGCCGACGGAACCGGCGATCTGCTGCTCGCGCACGACTGGGAGGACGCCGCCGGACGCACGCCGCACACGCTCGACGAGGGCCTCGCGCACTTCACCGACGCCGCCTACGACGGCGTCGAGCTGCTGCTCGACCTCAAGACGGGCGGCTACGAGGAACGCGTCGTCGCCGCGCTGCACGAGCACCGCCTCTGCGATCGCGTGCTGATCTCGACGACGGAGGACGCGTCGCTCGAGCTCCTGCGCCGCCGCCATCCGCAGATCGCGCTCAGCTGGTCGTTGCCGCGGCTGCGCCGCAACCCGCTGCGTAACCCGTTCACGGTGCTGCCCGCCGTCGCCGTGCTGACGTACGTGCGCAGCGCGCTTCCCGGCGTCGCCGCGAACCGCATCCGCCGCGGCGAGATCGACGCGCTGACGGTGCACTGGCGGCTCATCACCGCGCGCCTGGCGGAAGCGATCGGGCGCGCCGGCGGCGAGCTCTACGCGTGGACGGTCGACGACCTCGAGCGGATCGAGAGCCTCGAGCTGATGGGCGTGACGGGCGTCATCTCCAACGACCCGGGCCTGTTCACTGGCCCGGCGTGATCGTGCAGGTCGACGCCGAGTAGCCGGTCGGGTCGGCGCCCGCGTTGGAGCGGTGCCCCTTGCGCGTGCGCGCGCTCGCGCGCCGCAGGACACTGCCGCCCGCGCTACGCCACTGAAAGTAGACGCGGCCGCGCAGCAGCACCGGCTGGCGGGCGCTCGGCTCGATCCGCAGCGAACGGCCGAACTGCCGCGGCCGGCGGCCCTTGCCGACGCGCAGGAACCCCGAATCGCCGCCCTCGAGGCGGTACCAGCGATCGTCGACCTTCGAGTGGTACTCGACGACGAATCGCATCCAGCGCACCTGCGCGCCGCTCCTCGAGCCCGGCATCGAGGCGCGGATCCCGATCGTGTTCGGAGCGCCGGCGGTGTCGCAGACGTTGACGGTCGCCCACACCCGCCGGCTGTCGTCGGAGCCCTGCGCGGCGGCGATCGGTCCCGCGAGCAGCACGAACAGCGTGATGATCCGAGCGCGGCGGCGTAGTACTCGCATGAGCGGCGCTGTGACCATGGCAACCCCTCTCAACACGTCAAGCGCGAGCTTCGATGCGCTGTACCGCGACAGCGCACGCGACCTGTACGCCTACGTGCGCACGCTGCTCGGCGACGACGCGGCCGCCGAGGACGTCACGGCGCTCGCGTTCGAGCGCGCCTACCGGCGCCGTTCGAGCTTCGATGCGGGCCGCGGCAGCCAGCGCGGCTGGCTGTTCGGCATCGCGAGAAACGCGGCGCTGGACGAGCTGCGCCGCCGCAAGCGCGCTGCGCCGCTCGTCGGCGAGCTGCCTGACGAGGGTGCGCCGGCACCCGAGGAGGAGGCCGACCTCGCGGTGCGCCGGACCACCGTCCGCGCCGCGCTCGCGGCGCTCGCGCCCCGCGACCGTGAGCTCGTCGCGCTGAAGTTCCACGGCGGGCTGACGAACGCCGAGCTCGCCGCCGTGCTGGGCACAAGCGAATCCAACGCCGGAACCCGAGTGCATCGGGCCGTCGCGAAGCTGAGGGAGGCCTGCAATGCGCCCGCGTGAGACGTTGACCCCGGAGCAGGAGCGCGACCTCGAGGCGATCGACGGCGCGCTCGCCGGCGCTGCAGTCGAGTCGCAGCTGCGCGATCTCGAGGAGCTCGTGCTCGACGTGCGCGCCACCGCGCCGCAGATGAGCCCCGGCTTCGCCGCGCGCCTGGAGCACGAGCTGAGCGAGGGCTTCCCTGCGCCGCGCGAGCAGCCGTCGCGCGTGCGCCGGCCCGGCCGGCGCTGGCTGCTGCTGCCGGCCGTCGGCTCGCTCGCGGCGGTCGTCGTCGCGCTCGTGGTCGTGTTCGGCGACGGCGGCGATCAGCGGCCGCTCGGCGCTCGAGCCGAGCCTGCGCCGACCGCATCCTCGGCCGCCCGCGCGAGATCCACGCCGTCGGTCGACCTGAATCGGTCGCAGCGAAAGGTCGAGCACAGCGCCTCGCTCGCGCTGCAGGCGCCCGAGGGCGGATTCGACAGCGCGACCGACGCGGTCAACGCGACCGTCGCTCGCTTCGGGGGGATCGTCGCCAGCGCGCAGATCGGTGCGAGCGACGCCGACGGCGGCGAGGCGACGTATGACCTGCGGATCCCGAGCGATCGCCTGAACCGCGCGCTCGCCGCACTGGCGCAGCTCGGCCACGTAACCGAGCGCAGCCAGAGCCTCGAGGACATCACGGGCTCGTTCGGCTCCGCGCAGGAGCGCCTGACCGACGCGCGCGCCGAGCGCCGCGGCCTGCTGCGCGCGCTCGAGCGCGCAACGACGCAGGCGCAGATCGACAGCCTGAAGGCGCAGCTGCGCGGCGTCGGCGGCCGGATCGGCAGGCTGAAGGGGCAGCTCGCATCGCTGCGCCGGCGCGCCGACCTGGCGACCGTCGGCCTCACGATCCGCAGCACCGGCGAGGCCGGCGAGACCGGTGGCGGAGCCTGGACGCCCGGCGACGCGGCGGGCGACGCGGTCCGCGTGCTCGAGGTCCTGGCGGGTGTCCTGCTGATCGCCCTCGCGCTGCTCGTGCCGGCCGGCCTGATCGTCGCCCTGATCGCGCTCGCCGTCCGCTTCGGCCGCCGCCGGCGCCGCGAAGCAGCGCTCGATCCGGCCTGACGGCAGGCGGCGCCTCGCGCGGATCCCCGCCGCGCGAGCCGCCGCCGCGCCGGCGCTCGCGCCCCGCTGATCGCTCGCACTCGAGGCTTGTGTGCTATTGCTCACACGAATGGGGACGCGAGAGCAAGACGCGATCGAGCTGCTCTCGCACGTACCGGTCTTCGAGACGCTCGGTCCGACGGAGCTCACCCAGGTCGCCGCGGTGACCGTGCCGCGCTTCTTCGGCGCCGGCCACGTGATCTTCCGCGAGGGCGACCAGAGCGACACGTGCTACATCGTCCGCAGCGGCCATGCGCGCGCCGTGCGCGAGCACGGCGACGGGCGCAGCCTGACGCTCGCGCACTTCGGCCCCGGCGACATCTTCGGTGAGCTGGCGATGTTCGACGACGAGCGCCGCTCGGCGACCGTCGAGACGCTCGATCCCGTCGACGCGGTCGCGATCCTCGGCGCCGATATGCGCCGCCTGCTGCGCGAGCACCCGGAGATCTCCGTCAAGCTCGTCATCTCGCTCGGGCGCCGGCTGCGCGAGGCCAACGAGCGGATCGCGCGACAGTCCTTCCAGACCGTCCAGAGCCGCGTCGCGGGCGTCCTCGCGCATCTCGTCGTGCAGGCCCAGGCGGAGGGCGCGGGCGAGCGCGACGTGCTCGTGATCATCACCCAGTCCGACGTCGCCAGGCTCGCAGGCTCCTCGCGCGAGTCCGCCAGCCGCTTCCTCGCCGTTCTCGAGCGCGCCGGCGTCGTCACGCAGGGCCGCGGGCGCGTGACCGTCCACGACCCGGCGGCGCTGGAGGGCTACGTCTACTGATGGCGGTGACCGAGTTCTCCGCCGGCGGCGTGGTCGTCAACGGCGATCGGGAGATCGTCGTCATCGTGCCGACGCGCCGCGCGGCCGACGGGTCGCGGGTGCTCGCGCTGCCGAAGGGCCATCCCGACGGATCGGAGTCCTCCGCCGAGGCGGCGCTGCGCGAGGTGCGCGAGGAGGCCGGCGTCGAGGCCGAGATCGTCGGCCCGCTGGGCGAGGTGCGCTACTGGTATCAGCGCGGTGGCAGGCGGATCGCGAAGGTCGTCGAGTTCTTTCTGCTGCGCTACGTCTCGGGCGACGTCGGCGACCACGATCACGAGGTCGAGCACGCCCGTTGGGTGCCGGCCGCGGAGGCCGTCAAGACGCTCACGTACGCCGGCGAGCGCGACATGGTGCGCGAGGCGCTGTCGCGCATCGAGCGTGGCTTGTAGTCTGCCCGGCTGTGCAGGTGCTCAACTTCTACTCGACGATCTTCGCCGACCAGCTCAAGCGCGGGCGCAAGACCGCCACGATCCGCCTCGGCGACAAGTCGCACAAGTACCGCAAGAACCAGGCCGTGCTCGTGACGATCGGCTACCAGCACTCGCCCCGCGAGAAGGTCTTCATGGCGGTGATCGACAGCGTCGAGGTCAAGCGCGTCAAGGAGCTCTCGCCGCGCGACATCGAGCACGACAACCCCGAGTTCCGGCGCACCGAGGAGATGATCCACTTCCTCGAGCAGATCTACGGCCGTGACGTCGGCGTCGAGGACACGGTCACGGTCGTGCGCTTCAGCCAGATCATCGAGAACCCACCCTCGATGACCGAGCGGCTGCACGGCATCGGCGGGGCGCAGAACTAGCGGCTCGGCTCGCGGGGCAGCCCCACCGGCGCTCGCCGAACGCGTGCGAGACGACCGCGTCGCCGAGACGTGAAGAACCTGTTGGCACTCCTTCACCACGAGTGCCAAGTGCGCTAGAGTCAGAGCACGTTGGCACTCTGGCCGTGCGAGTGCCAAATCACGTTCACGAAGGCTCTGGAGGTCAACACATGAAGCTCAAGCCCCTGGGCGACCGGCTCATCGTGCGGGCGATCGAGGAGGAGGAGACCACAGCGAGTGGCCTCGTCCTGCCCGACACCGCGAAGGAGAAGCCGCAGAAGGGCAAGGTCATCGCCGTCGGTGACGGCAAGTTCGACGAGGACGGCGACAAGCGCATCCCGCTTGACGTGGCCGAGGGCGACGAGGTCCTCTACTCGAAGTACGGCGGCACGGAAATCAAGGTCGACGGCGAGGAGCTGCTCGTGCTCCGCGAGTCCGACGTTCTCGCCAAGATCCTTTAGTCAGGAGACCAGATACGTATGCCTCACAAGGAACTGCTGTACGACGTCGACGCACGCAACGCGCTGCAGAACGGCGTCGACGCGGTCGCCAACGCGGTCAAGGTCACGCTCGGCCCGAAGGGCCGTTACGTCGTCCTCGACAAGAAGTTCGGCGCCCCGACGATCACCAACGACGGTGTCACGATCGCTCGTGAGATCGAGGTCCAGGACGTCTTCGAGAACCAGGGCGCCCAGCTCGTCCGCGAGGTCGCCACGGCGACCAACGACGTCGCCGGCGACGGCACGACGACGGCCACGGTGCTCGCGCAGCAGATCGTGCGCAGCGGCCTGAAGAACGTCACGGCGGGCGCCAACCCGCTCGCGCTGAAGCGCGGCATCGAGCGCGCCGTCGAGGACGTCGTCGCGAACATCGCGCGCCAGTCCAAGGACGTCGCCGGCAAGGACCAGATCGCTCGCGTCGCGACGATCTCCGCCGGTGACGAGGAGATCGGCGACGTCATCGCCGACGCGATCGAGAAGGTCGGCAAGGACGGCGTCGTCAACGTCGAAGAGGGCCAGACGTTCGGCATGGACCTCGAGTTCACCGAGGGCATGCTCTTCGACAAGGGCTACATCTCGCCCTACATGGTGACCGACCAGGAGCGCATGGAGGCCGTCCTCGACGACCCCTACATCCTGATCGCCAACCAGAAGATCACCTCGGTGCGCGACGTGCTGCCGGTCCTCGAGGCCGTCATCCAGTCCGCCAAGCCGCTGCTGATCATCGCCGAGGACGTCGAGGGCGAGTCCCTCGCGACGCTCGTCGTCAACAAGCTGCGCGGCACGTTCACGGGCGTCGCCGTCAAGGCCCCCGGCTTCGGCGACCGCCGCAAGCGGATGCTCGAGGACATCGCGATCCTGACCAACGGTGAGGTCATCACCGAGGACATGGGTCTGAAGCTCGAGAACACGACGATCTCGCAGCTCGGGCGCGCACGCCGCGTCGTCGTCGGCAAGGACGCGACGACGATCGTCGACGGCGCCGGCGACCCCGCCGCGATCAAGGGCCGGATCAACCAGCTCAAGGCCGAGATCGAGACGACCGACTCCGACTTCGACCGCGAGAAGCTCCAGGAGCGCCTCGCCAAGCTGTCGGGCGGCGTCGCCGTCGTCAAGGTCGGCGCGGCCACCGAGACCGAGATGAAGGAGAAGAAGCACCGCGTCGAGGACGCGCTGCAGGCGACCCGCGCCGCCCTCGAGGAGGGCATCGTGCCCGGCGGCGGCGTCGCGCTGCTGCAGGCCGAGACGGCGATCGACCTCGACACCTACGACGACGACGAGAAGACCGGGGCGAAGATCGTCCTGCGTGCGCTCGAGGAGCCGCTGCGCCAGATCGCGCACAACGCGGGCCTCGAGGGCTCGGTCGTCATCAACGACGTCCGCAAGGCGAAGAAGGGCCACGGCCTGAACGCCGCGACGAACGAGATCGAGGATCTCATCGCCGCCGGCATCATCGACCCCGCCATGGTCACGCGCTCGGCGCTGCAGAACGCAGCCTCGATCGCGAAGAACATCCTCACCACCGAGGCCATCGTCTGCGAGATCGAGGGCAAGGAGATGTCGATGGGCGGCATGGGCGACGCCGGCGGCATGGGCGGCATGGGCGGCATGATGTAAGCAGCCTCTCGGCTCACTCTCCCGAGCCGAAGAGCAGGTGCTCGCCTCCACGAGGGCGAGTGGAACTACAGAGGGCCCGGCGATCCGATCGCCGGGCCCTCTCCCGTTCACCAGCGGCCTGCTCCGTCAGGCTGCACCTTGCTGGTGTCGTCTGTTGCGTGACAGCTCGATGAACGACGTTCGCAACCACGGTACGGTTGCGGCCCGCTCATGAGCCACTCGCCCTCGTCTCTCCGGTCCCGACGCCGCCGCCTGGCCGTCGCGCTCGTGCTGCTCGGGCTCGCCACGGCCGCCCCCGCGCAGGCGGCGCGCTGGAAGCTCGAGTCGATCGGCGCCTCCAAGGGCGTCGCCGAGCTGCAGGATCTCGCGTTCGATGCGCAGGGCCGCGCGCTGCTGAGCTGGAACGGCATGTCGCGCGCTCGCGCGCCGCTGTTCGGCGGCCTCGCGACGCGCGACCCGTCCGGCGGCTGGCAGCGACCGTCCGACCTCGAGGGCATTCAGCGCACGACGGCGCAGATCCACCTCGTCGCGCCGGCGCGCGCGCTGCTCGTCGCGCACGAGGCCGCCACGAAGGCGAACCTGCGCCGGCTCGTCTTCGCCGAGGGCCGGTCCGACGGCCGCTTCGGCCCGCTCACCCCGCTTGACGACTTCGTCGGCACATTGTGGTCGGACGCCAACGCGGCGGGCGACGCGATCGTCGCGTGGACGGGCGAGCGCTCGCCGTTTCTGCGCGTCGCGGAGCGCGCGGCAGGCCAGCCGTTCGGCGCGGCGCGCGAGCTCGCCGTCGGCCGGAGCGCCGCCGTCGCGATCAACGCCCGTGGCGACCGCGTCCTCGCCTGGCGCGCCGGCCAGCGGCTCGCCGCCCGCGTTCGTCTCGCCGGCGGCGAGTGGGGCGACACCGTGCGCTTCGGCCGCATCAGGTCGGTTCAGAACCTGCGGCTGACCGCGTTGATGGCCCGCAACGGGCGCGTCCTGCTGACGTGGGGCAGCGTCCGGCGCCCGTGCGGCGTGTCCGTCCGCGACGGCGCCGGCAGGTGGCGCTCACGAACACTGGAGCGTCGCTGCGGCCCGACCGGCGCCGGCGAGCGCCGCGCGCCGGTGCTGCCGGTCGCAGACGCCCGCGGCGCAACGTACGTCGCGTGGACCGGCCGTACGCGCAGCGGTCGCCGCGCCGTCAAGCTCGCGCGCATCCGAGCCGGCGCATCGGCGAGACCGATCGTGCTGTCGCGCGAGCGCGGCGCGGTGCTCGACGACGTCGCCGCAGGACCGCGGCGCGCGCTGGCGGTCACGTACGCGGCCCCGCGGCCGACGCGGGCCAACCCGTTGCTCGTCGCGACGTTCGCCGCGCTGCGCGGCGGCGGCGGCGCGTTCGCGCGCGACCGGCTGACGCCGCATGGCTTCGTCGCGCGGCGCGGCAGCCGCGTCGCGTTTCATCCCCTGACCGGCAAGCCTGTCGTCGCGCTGCCGTTTCTGATCGGGCTCGACGTCGCCGTCGGCGCCGCCGTCGGCCCTGCCGCGCCGATCGCAGCGCGGTGACCGCGGGCGGGCTCATGCTGCGGCCGGCCGACGAGCTGGCCGACCTCGTGCGCACGCGAGAGCTGACCGCGCTCGAGCTCGTCGACGCGGCGCTCGAGCGCATCGCGGCGCTCGAGCCGCAGGTCAACGCGTTCGTCGACGTCGACGCCGAAGGAGCCCGCGCGGCCGCAGCGGCGATCGCCCCCGGCGAGGAGCGCCCGTTCGCGGGCGTGCCGATCGCGATCAAGAACAACCGCGCCGTGGCGGGCCGGCGCCTGACGCTCGGCGCAGCGTTGATGGGCGACTACACGCCCGGCCACGACCACAACGTCGTGCGCCGCCTGCGCGCCGCCGGCTTCGTGATCGTCGCCACGACGGCCCTGCCGGAGTGGGGCATCCTGCCCGTGACGGAGGGGCGGCGGCAGGGGCCGACCCGCAACCCCTGGGATCCGCAGCGCACGCCGGGGGGCTCGTCGGGCGGCTCGGCGGCCGCGGTCGCCGCCGCGATGGTGCCGCTCGCGCACGGCAACGACGGCGGCGGCTCACTGCGCATCCCGGCCGCCTGCTGCGGTCTCGTCGGCCTCAAGCCGCAGCGCGGGCGGATCTCGCTGGCCCCCGACGCCGGGGAGCAGTTCCTCGCCCAGGACGGCGTGCTGACCCGCACGGTGCGCGAGAGCGCCCTGCTGCTCGACGTGCTGGCCGGACCGGAGCCGGGCGACGCGTCCTGGGCACCGCCGCCGTCGGAGCCCTTCGCGCGCTCTGCGGCGCGCGAGCCGGGCCGCCTGCGGATCGGCGTCGCGACGCTCATGCCGCTGCTCGAGGCGCAGCTTCACCCGGCCTGCGAGCGTGCGGCGCACGATGCGGCGGCGCTGCTTCGATCGCTCGGCCACGAGGTCGAGCAGGTCCAGCCACCATGGCACCGGCCCGGTCTGCTGCGGCTCTTCACACACGCGTTCGGGCCCGCGATCTGCTCGTCGATCGCTGCCGCCGGGCTGCTCGCGGGGCGCGATCCGCGCGCGGAGGACATGGAGCCGCTGAGCTGGGAGCTGTGGCAGACGTCAAAGCGCATCGACTCCGTCCAGGCCGAGCTCGCGCGCTATCAGCTGCAGGCCTTTGGACGTGCGATCACGCGCTGGGCGGCGCCCTACGACGCGCTGCTGACGCCCGCGCTCGCCCAGCCGCCGCTGCCGATCGGCGCCCTCGATCCGTGCGGACCCGATCCCTGGGGCACCTTCGAGCGCTCCGGGCACTTCACGCCGTACACGGCGATCTCGAACGTCACCGGCTCGCCGGCGATCTCGCTGCCGCTGTACGCGCACGAGGACGGGCTGCCGCTGGCCGTGCAGCTCATCGGCCGCCCGGCGCAGGAGGGCGCGCTGCTCGCGCTGGCGGCGCAGCTCGAAGCGGCGGCGCCGTGGCACGGCCGGCGTCCCGCGCTGGCGGCGTGCTGACGGCTATACGCCGAGTACGTCGCCCATCGCGCGCGGCGTCACGCCAAGCCCCTCGGCGTCCGCGGTCCCGACCAGCGAGGTCATCGACACCTCGAGCAGCTCGGCCTCGTCCCAGGTCGCCGGCGCGCGCGACTTCATGAGGGCCTCGAGGACGCGCAGGACGCCGCTGACGAGCGGCGTCGGCACGTGGACGATCCGCCGCGCGCGCCCGGCGGAGCGCAGCACGAGCGCGACGATCTGCTCGTGCGAGAGCGTCTGCGGCCCGGCGAGCTCGAAGCGCTCGTTGCCGTTGCCGGAGTCGAACGCGGCCGGCTTCGCGGAGAGCGCCGCCATCACGCAGTCGGCGACGTCCTCGGCCCAGATCGGCTGGTAGAGCGCCTGCCCGTGCCCGCTGACCGGCATCACGGGCAGCAGCAGCGCCATCCGCTCGAGCAGCGTCATGAACATGTCGCCGGGCGCGTAGATCATCGACGGCGCGAAGACCGTGTGACGCACGTCGGAGGCGAGCACGGCGCCCTCGGCGAGCGCCTTCGCGCGCAGAAAGCGCGTGCGGTCGTGGCGCTGCGCGCCGAGTGAGCTCATGAAGACGAAGTGCTCGACGCCCGCGCGCTCGGCGGCACGCACCATCCGCCAGGTGGCGATCCCGTTGAGCTCCTCGATCGAGCCGGCGGGCTGATCGCGGATCGCCGCCGCGAGGTGCACGACGGTCTTCACGCCGCGCATCGCGTTGCGAAACGAGGGCGGGTCGGCCAGGTCGCCGAGCGCGATCTGGACGCGCACGCGCTCCGACCCGAGCCCCCGCGGGTCGCGCACGAGGCAACGGACCGGCTCGGCGGAAGCGGTCAGGCGGCGCAGCAGCGCACGTCCGACGCAACCCGTGGCACCGGTCAGCAGGAGCACGGCTGGATACTATGTCCGCCCGGCCGGACCCCTGACACCACGCAAGCGAAGGAACGAACTCTTCATGGCCTACGTCATCGCGGAGCCCTGCATCGGCACGAAGGACAACTCCTGCGTCGAGGTATGCCCCGTCGACTGCATCCATCCCACGACCGACGAGCCCGACTACGACAAGGTCGAGATGCTCTACATCGACCCGGAGGAGTGCATCGACTGCGATGCCTGCGTCGAGGCCTGCCCGGTCGATGCGTGCTTCGCCGAGGATCAGCTCCCGGACGAGTGGGCGCACTTCACGCAGGCCAACGCCGACTACTTCAAGCAGCAGGTGTAGCAGCCGCACCGGCGCCGGGCGACCCGCTCCTCGACGCCGCGGCTCACGTCGCGGCGTTGTTCGTCAAGCGCCTGCCGTCGCACGGAACGCCGAGACGCGTCCGGAGCCTGCATTCCGATCGATTGGGGTAATGTCGGTCGTGATTAGGCTATATACGAGGAGGCATGACCGAATGAGCGTCACCGACGAACTGATCGAGAACGCCAAGAGCTACGCGGCGGGATTCGACAAGGCCGACCTGCCGATGCCCCCCGGGCGCAAGATCGCGATCGTCGCGTGCATGGACGCCCGCCTGAACCCGTACGGCCTGCTGGGCCTGCAGGAGGGCGACGCCCACGTGATCCGCAACGCCGGCGGCGTGATCACCGACGACGAGATCCGGTCGCTGGCGATCTCGCAGCGCCTGCTCGGCACGGAGGAGATCGTCCTCATCCACCACACGGACTGCGGCATGCTGACGTTCACCGACGACGAGTTCAAGCGCTCGATCCAGGACGAGACCGGCATCAAGCCCGAGTGGGCGGCCGAGGCCTTCGCGGACCTCGAGGAGGACGTGCGCCAGTCCGTCGCGCGCGTGAAGGCGAGCCCGTTCATTCCCAAGAAGGACTCCGTGCGCGGGTTCGTCTACGAGGTCGAGAGCGGCAACCTGCGCGAGGTCACGTAGCGTTTCTCCGTCCGGCGACGTCACACGCGCGTGATCAGCCTGCCGCCATCGGCAGGCTGATCCCGGTCGGCGCCGGAGCCTGCAGCACCGGCAGCTCGACGGGTGACAGCGCGACGATCCCGCGCGCCGCGTGGTGGATCGCCTGCGCGGCGGGATCGTCGGGATCGGTGAAGACGAGCGGCGTGCCCTCGTCGGCCTGCGCGCGCAGCGGCATCGTCAGCGGGACCTTGCCGAGCAGCGGTACGTCGAGCTCGTCGGCCAGCGCCTGGCCGCCGCCCTCGCCGAAGATCTGGAAGCGCTCGCCCGACGGCGTCGTGAAGCCGGCCATGTTCTCGACGATGCCGGCGATCTCGAGCGAGACCTTGCCCGCCATCTGCGCGGCGCGGCGCGCGACCTTCTGCGCCGTCGGCTGCGGCGTCGTGACGATCACGAACTGCGCCTGCGGCAGCAGCTGGGCGAGCGTCATCGAGACGTCGCCGGTGCCGGGCGGCAGGTCGACGAGCAGGTAGTCGAGCTCGCCCCACGCGACGTCCTCGAGGAACTGCGTGAGCGCCTTGTGCAGCATCGGCCCGCGCCAGACGACGGCGGCGTCCTCCTCGACGAAGAAGCCGATCGACATGACCTTCACCCCGTGGGCCTGCATCGGCAGGATCTTGCGCTGCGGCGATACCGGCGGGCGCTCGCCGCCGAGGCCGAACATGCGCGGGATCGAGTAGCCCCAGACGTCGGCGTCGAGGATGCCGACCGACTTGCCGTCGAGCGTCAGCGCGGCTGCGAGGTTCGACGTCAGCGTCGACTTGCCGACGCCGCCCTTGCCCGAGCCGATGCACAGCACGTTCTGGACCTGCGCGAGCGCACCGGCCGGCAGCGAGCCACGGCCGAGCGTCTTCTGCAGCGTCGACTTCTCGCTGTCGGAGAGCACGTCGAAGCCGACCTTGACCGTCGTCACGCCGGCGACGCTGCCCGCCTCGCGTGTCACGGCCTCGACGAAGTGGTTGCGGATCGGACAGCCGGCGGTCGTCAGCGAGACGGTGACGTCGACCGCGCCGTCCGCGGAGATCGCGATCGAGCGCACCATCCCCAGCTCGACGATCGAGCGGCGCAGCTCGGGGTCGATGACGCGCGCGAGGGCGCTGCGGATCTCGTCTTGTGTCGGCATGCGATCCAGTCTAGGAAAACGCGGTCGTGCTGCCGCGGGGCGCTTGAAGCGCGCCGTCTGACGCGATCTCCGTCACCGGATGCGCCGCTGCGTCGAGCTCGCGGCCCGACGCGCCGGCGCTGACGCGCTACGCCGCGACGGGCGCGCCCATGCGCCGCATCCACGCCTGCGGGTCGCGCAGCTCGGCGGCGCTCGGCAGCTGCTCGGGCGCGTCGAACACGCGGTGCAGCGCGGCGGGCCCAGCGGCCGCGACGACGGCGTCGCAGAAGCGCTTGCCGTCCTCGTACTGGCGCATCTTCGCGTCGAGGCCGATCAGGCGCTCGAGCAGGGCCAGCAGCGGCGGGCGCTCACGGCGGCGGCGGTCGAGCGCCGAGCGCAGCTCGGCGAGCGACGGCAGCGCCTCGGCGCCGACGACGTCCATGACGTGCTCGGCGTGTCCCTCGACGACGCCCATGACGCCCTGCACGCGGTCCAGCAGCTCGCGCCGGCCGCTGCCCAGCGCCGCCACGATCCCGCCCTCCTTCAGGCCCTCGACGAGCCCGCGCACGTCGTCGAGCGACGGCAGCTTCCGCAGTGCGCGCCCGTCGACCTTCACCTCGAGCGAGGCCAGCAGCTCGCGCAGCAGGTCGGCGAGGTACGGCCGCAGCCACGGGACGCCGGCGAACTGGACCGCGTGCGTGACCTCGTGAAAGGCGATCCAGCGTAGAAGCTGCTCGGGATCGGCGTCGAGGCGGTGCGCGGCGTGTGCGATGTTGGGGCCGACGAACAGCAGGCGCGCGGGCGCCTGCGGGTCGACCATCACGAACTCGTACTGGCCGAGCACGCGCTGCGACAGGTAGCCCGTCAGCGCGCCCGCCTCGACGGACACCAGCAGGCCGGCGGCGCTGCGCGTGGCCCCGCCCAGCAGGCCTCCGCTCGCGAGCCGGTCGCCGACCGGATCCAGCAGCGCGCCCATCGAGTTGACGTTCGCGGCGATCCAGCCCGACCGCGCAAGCGCCTCGGGCGCCGGCAGCGGCGCAGCGGGCCGCAGGCCGGTGTACTGCACGATGCGCGCCTCGGCGTCGGCACAGATCATCGCGAGGTCGCCGGGCAGCGGTGACGGGACTGCTGCGGCGGCGCGGGCCGAGCCGGTCCCGCGCGAGACGGCGTTGGCGATGCGCTGGGTCAGAGCTCGATCGATCACCCAGCCATGATGGCGCACCCGGGCCGCCGGCTCGCCGCCTGCGAGCGCCGGCGTCAGCCCTCGGGCGTCTCGTCGGCCGACCAGACGACCGCGACGAGCCGCGCGAGCGACTCGGGCGTCCGTGCGGCGACGACCGGCGAGTGCGGCTCGATGTCCAGCGGCGCGCCGAGCGGGTCGTCGAACGCCGGGAAGGCGACGAGCGCGCCGGCCTCGCGCACGATCAGCTGGGCCGCCGCGACGTCCACCGCGCGCGTGCGCCAGAGCGTGAGCATGCCGTCGACGCGCGTCGGCGCGAGCTGGCACAGCGAGATCGCGATCGAGCCGATCGCGCGCAGGCGGTAGGCGGTCTCGCCCAGCGCCGCGACGTTCGGCGCGATCCAGCGCGGGTCCGAGGACTCGATCGCGATCATCTCCAGGCGCCCGTCGGGCAGGCGGCGCTCGTCGGGCGACGACTCGATGCGCTCGCCGTCGAGCCAGGCGCCCTCGCCGCGTCGCGCCACCCATTCCTCGCGGGTGCCGAAGTCGTAGACGTAGCCGAAGAGCACGTCGGCCATCGTCGGGCCGTCGGCGACCGCGACCGACAGCGAATAGCTGCGGATGCCGCGCTTGGCGTTCAGCGACCCGTCGAGCGGATCGATGACGACGAGCACGCCGTCGGCGCCGTAGTCGACGACGCCGCGCTCCTCGCTGACCGCGGTGAAGCGCGCGCCCGCGGCGTGCAGCGCGTCGAGCTGGGCGAAGACGGCGTCCTCGGCCTGCTGGTCGATGACGAGCGTCTGGTCGCCGCCCTCGCCCGTCTCGCCGGTCTCGATCACGCGCTCGCGGCTCGTCGGGTGCTCGGCGAAGACCCCGCGCATCCCCTCGACCGCGCTGCGGCAGGCCCCGAGCCAGTCGTGGCCCAGGGCGTCGGAGGGCGATGGCATCGCAGGCATACTAGGCCGGTGCCGGAGCTCACCACCGCCCAGGCCCGCGCAGTCACCCATCACGGCGGCCCGCTGCTCGTGCTCGGCGGCGCGGGCAGCGGCAAGACGACGGTGCTCGCGCAGCGCTTCGCCTGGCTCGTCGCAGACGAGCACGCGGCGCCCGAGTCGATCCTCGCGCTGACCCCGTCGGCGGCCGGCGCGGTGGCGCTGCGGCGCGCTGTCGAGGACGCGCTCGACCGGCCCTATGAGGAGCTCGTGATCCACAGCGTGCGCGACTTCTGCGCGCGGCTGCTGCGCGAGGAGACCGCCGAGGCCGGCGTCGACCCGTTCTTCGCACCGGTCTCGCGAGCCGACCGGCTCGCGCTGCTGCTCGATCGGATCGACGACCTGCACCTGCGCAGCCACGACATCGGCGGGCGCCCGGCCGTCCTGCTCGCCGACGTGATCGAGCGCATCGACCGCTGCAAGGACGCGCTCGTGACGGCGGCCGACTACGCGGCGTGGGCGGAGTCCCTGCCTGCCGCCGAGGATGCCGAGCGGACCCGCGCCGCGCGCGAGGCGGAGTTCGCGCAGCTCTACGTCGACCACGACCGGCTGCTCGCGGCCGAGGGCGCGCTCGACGGCGGCGAGCTCGTCCTGCGCGCGGTCGCGCTCCTGCGCGAGCGCCCGGACGTGCGCGCGCGGGTGGCGGAGCGCTACCGCCACGTGCTCGTCGACGAGTACGCCGACCTCGGCTTCGCTTCGGCGCTGCTCGTCGAGCTGCTCGCCGCCGACCACGACGGGCTGACCGTCTGCGCCGACGACGACGGCGCGGCGCGGCGGATGCGGGCAGCGGCGACGAAGAACATCCGCGACTTCGAGCGCGCCCATCCCGAAGCCGAGATCGTCCGCCTCGAGCAGTCGCTGCGCTGCCCGCAGCGCGTGCTCGACGCCGCCGCCGCCGTGCTCGAGCCGGTCGCCGACCGGCTCCGCACGCCGCTGACCGGCGCGCCCGGCGGGACCGTCCGCTTCTGGCGCGCGGCCGACGAGCGCGCGCAGGCGCAGGCGGTCGCCGCCGAGGTCGAGCGGCTCGTGCGCGCAGGCTGTCCGCCGGAGCGGATCGCCGTGATCGTGCGCTCGCCGCGCGACGAGGGCCGCCACCTGACGCTCGCCTTCGAGCAACGCGCGATCGCGCTGCGCGCCGTCGGCGAGGCCGACTTCTTCGCGCAGGCCGAGGTGCGCGACGTGCTCGCCTGGCTGCGACTGCTGGCCGATCCCGCTGACGCGGGGGCGGTCGTGCGCGCGCTCGCGCGCCCACCGGTGGCGCTGCGCTCGGTCGACATCGCGCGCTGCGTGCAGATCGCGCGACGGCGCAAGCTCGACATGGTCTCGGCGCTCGTCGCGGCAACCGAGTCGCCGCAGCTTCCGCCCGAGGCGCGCGAGCACATCCACGCGTTCCTGCGCCTGTACCGCGATGTCGCGGGCTCGCTGGACTCGGCGCGCCCGGACCTCTTCGTCCACCGCCTCGTCGACCGTCTCGGGCTGCGCCGCCAGCAGGTCTTCTCGGCGCAGGCCGACGTCGTCGAGCGGCTCGTGAACCTCGCCCGGCTCGGCGAGCTCGCGAGCTCCTACGCGCAGCGCGCGCCGCACGCCACGCCGCGCGACTTCGCGCGCTATGCGGCCGCCGTCGCCGAGGCCGGGCTGCGCGAGGAGGACGGCGCGGGCGGACCGCCGCCCGCCGGCGCCGTGCAGCTGCTGGCGCTCGATGCCGCGGCGGGGCGCGAGCTGGACTGGGTCTTCGTGCTCGGCCTGACGTCGGCGCGGATGCCGGGTGCGCGGCTGCGCGCGGGCGAGAACATCCCCGATGCGCTGCTCAAGGAGTCGCTCGGACCCGACGACCGCACAACGCACACGGACGCGATGCGGCGGCTGCTGCATGTCGCGATGACGCGCGCCGCGCGCGGCCTCGTGCTCGCCTGTCCGGCGCTGTCGGCCAGCGGCGTGGCGCAGCCGCCGTCGCCGTTCGCCGAAGAGGCGCGCGTCGCACTGGACGCCGAGTGGGAGCTGCTCGAAGAGGAGCTGTTCGGCCCCGAGGAGGCACTGCACGCGACGTTCCAGGCGCTGCGCGACGAGCTGCTGGCCGACGTCGCACGGGTCGGCAAGGGCCTGGGCGAGCTGCGGCTGGACACCGACCTCGACGTCACGCACGCCGTCGCGCGCTACCTCGAGCTCGTCAAGCTCGCGGCGCTGATCGAGCGGCCCGAGGGGCAGTCGGTCGCGGACGCACTGGGGCCGGTCAACCAGCAGCTCGGCGCGGCGCTGTCGCCATTGCAGCGCGAGGTGCTCGCGACGTCGCCGCTGGACGAGCTGCTGCTCGATGCCGAGCGCGACGACCGGGCGCGGGCGGCGGCGCGGGCGGCGCGCAGCGAGCCGTCGCTGGAGGTCTTCCTGCCGCGCCGCGGCGATGGGCTGATGCTGTCGGCGTCGGACATCGAGACCTACCGCGGCTGCCCGCTGCGCTACAAGTTCGCACGCGTGCTGCGCGTGCCGCAGGAGCCGACGCTCAACCAGCGCTTCGGGATCCTCGTCCACCAGGTGCTCGAGCGCTACCACCAGCTGGCCGTCGAGTCGCTCGACGAGCTGCTCGGCCTGCTGGACTTCGGCTGGCGGCGCGGCGGCTTCGGCGACTCCGACGAGGAACGCCAGCTGCGTGCGAAGGCCGCCGCCGCGCTACGGCGCTACTACGCGCGCGTCGCGGAGGAGCCCGTCGAGCCGGTCTGGTTCGAGCGTGGGTTCTCGTTCAAGATCGGCGCCCACACGCTGCGCGGCCGCGTCGACCGCGTCGACCGGCTGGCAGACGGCGGCTATGAGCTGATCGACTACAAGACCGGCCGGCCGCGCTCGGCGGCGGCGCTGCGCGAGGACGTCCAGCTGTCGCTCTACGCGCTCGGCGCGCGCGAGGCGTGGGAGCTCGACGCGACGCAGCAGGCGTACCTCTACGTGCTCGACGACCAGAAGGTGCGCGTGCCGAGCTCTGAGATCGACGCCGACTGGATCGCCGACACCGTCGACGAGGTCGCCGGCGGCATCCTCGCCCAGGACTTCGAGCCGACGCCGTCCTACACGGTCTGCTCGATCTGCGACTACCGGATCGCCTGCCCGGCGGCGGAGCGGTAGCCGCGAGCTACACCGGCACACCGACAGGGCGCGACTCGCCTTAGCGTTCGGGGCCCTGCTGCCTCAGGAAGCGCTGGAACTCCGACGCGATCGCGTCGCCCGACGGCAGGTCGCCGGGTCCGAGCTGCGAGGTGTCACGCTCCGCGGCCTGCTCGAGGCGCTCGACGAACGCCTGCACGTCGGGGTCGGACTGGACGGCCTGCCCGACCTGGCGCTCGTAGTCCTCGGTCGCGCTCTCGAGGTCGCTGGCGTCGACCGTGACGGCGACGAGGCTCTCGATCTTGCGCACGAGCGCGAGCGCGGCCTTCGGATTGGGCGCGGCCGCGACGTAGTGCGGCACCGCGGCCCACAGGCTCGCCGACGGCAGCCCGGCCTCCATGCACGCCGTGTGCATCACGCCGACGATCCCGGTCGGGCCCTCGTACGTCGTCTCGCGGATCGCGAGCTTCTCGACGAGCGCGTCGTCGGAGGCCAGTCCCGTGATCGACACCGGATGGCTGTGCGGCACGTCGGCGAGCAGCGCGCCCATCGTGACGACGAGCTGCGTGTCGAGCGCCTCTGCGAGATCGACGAGGTGGCGGCAGAACGTGCGCCAGCGCATCGACGGCTCCGGGCCCTGCACGAGGATCAGGTCGCGCGGGGCGCGCGGAACACGCGCCGAGAAGATCTCGATCCCCGGCCACGTGACCTCGCGCTTGCGTCCCTCGATGAAGCGGATGTGCGGGCGCGTGGACTGAAAGTCGTAGAACTCCTCGGGGTCGAGGCGCGCGAAGCGCTCGGCACCGAGCGACTCGCCGATGAACGTCAGTGCCGCGGAGGCCGCGTCGCCGGCGTCGTTCCAGCCGCTGAACGCGGCGATCATCGCCGGTGCACGCAGTCCGTCGGGACGGCTCTCCCAGATCAGGGGCTGCATCCGATTCACGGTACATCATGGGCATATGACGATCGCCAAACTGCGCCAGGGCCAGGAGGTCGACGGCGTCTTCGCGTGCACCCGCAAGGACCGGCTGCTGTCGCGGGCGGGGACGCCGTATCTCGCCGTCGAGCTGCGCGATCGCACGGGTTGCGTGCAGGGGCGGGCGTTTCGCGACGCCGACGTGCTCGCGGGGCGCTTCGATCGCGGCGACCTCGTGCGGGTCGCGGGCCGCGTCGAGCGCTTCCGCGACGAGCTGCAGGTGGAGCTTCGCTCGATCGGCCGCGCAGGAGAGGCAGAAGGCGATCCGGCCGCCTTCTTGCCGGTCGCCTACCGCGACCTCGACGAGCTCGACGGCTTCCTCGAGCACCTCGCGCGCGAGGTTCACGACCCGGGCCTCGCGGCGCTGCTCGACTCGCTGCTCGCCGACGCGGAGCTGCGCGCGCAGTGGAGCCGCGCACCGTGCACGCGCAACGGCCACCACGCCTACCTCGGCGGCCTGCTCGAGCACACGGTCGCCGTCGGGACACTCGTCGTCGAGACCTGCACGCTGCACCCGCGCCTGGACAGCGACCTGCTGATGACGGCCGCGCTCGTGCACGATCTCGGCCGCACGCGCGAGTTCACGTACGGGGCCGAGATCGGTCTCACGCAGGCGGGGCGGCTGCTCGGGCACATCGAGCTCGGGCTCGCGCTGCTGCGCGAGCGCGCCGCGCGGATTCCGGCGCTGGAGGGCGACCGGCGGATCGCGCTCGAGCACTGCGTGCTCTGCCACCACGGACCGGAGCCGGCGCCGGGGCGGCGCTTCGGGTCGGCGGAGGCGCTTGCGCTGCATCGCCTCAACGCCCTCGACGGCTCGGTGAAGGGTGCGCTGGAGCACGGGCTGCCGTAGCGCGCCCGACCCGCCTCGTACACGCCGGCCGGAAGGGGTCTTCCGCGATCCACTTAGTGGTGCGCCCGCCGACGCGCCATAGCCAGCGTGCGCCCCGCGCCGAGGAGCCCCCACACGGACGGCGGTGAAGCGCTGTTGCAAGCCCAGTTACAGCGCCGACCGAGTGGGTAGATCGTTCCTGAACACCCCCTCGGAGCCAGACATGTCCGGGGGCTTCCAACACCCGTTGGAGGAGGTCACGCCAGATGGTTGCGAAGGGAGACACAACCGGGCGTACGGCGCGCATCGGCGACTGCGGCGAGGTGGCGTCGAAGCGGAGGTCTCTGCGCGCGATCTGCCTCACCGGGTTGCTGGCGGCGGCGCTCGCAGCGGCGGCGCTGATGCTTGCTGCGTCGTCGGCGTCCGCCCACAACACGGACTACTGCTCTGTAGTGCGGGAAACCGGAATGAGCTTCGACTTCACCGACGAGTGTCATGAGCACGACCACTGCTGGCAGGCGATCCGTGATCGCGCGGGCACGATCAAGAACGATCGCAGGGCGCGAAACGACTGCGACTTCGCCTTCATGGACGCGATGTACGCGGAGTGCCTCGACCGCTGGAGCGGTTGGGACCCGCGGCGCCAGTCCTGCATGCTCGCGGCGGATGTCCGCTTCAACGGCGTGCACTATTGCTGGTGGTGCAATTGACCTGAGGCCCATCTGCAGATCGTCATGCCGTCGAGCCCTACGCCCGGCGCGGCGTGCGTTCTGGACGTCGTCCCCGCAGCGAACAGGCCAACTAGCCGCGCTCGCGCTGCGGCGCCGACAGCGTGCGCCGCGCGAGCTGCGACGCGACGAAGAGGATGAACAGCGCGAAGCTCACCTCGAGCGCGCGCTGCGGGACGGCGTTGGCGATCACGGCGCCGGCGACCGCGCCGGCGACGCCGAGCAGCCCGAGGACGACGCCGGTGCGCAGGTCGACGTTGCCGTGCCCGTGCTGGCGCAGCGCGCCGACGAGCGCCACCGGGATGATCGCCAGCAGCGACGTCGCCTCGGCGTCGAGCTGGGTCAGGCCGAGGCCGATCGTCAGGGCCGGGACGAACAGCGCGCCGCCGCCGACGCCGAGCAGACCCGCGACGACGCCCGCCAGCAGGCCGATCAGGACCGCCTCGATCATCCGGGGACGAGCAGGTCGACGGCGACGACGACGAGCAGCGCGGCGAAGATCAGCGAGATCGCCTTCGTCGAGATGCGCTGCTGCAGCTCGGTCCCGACCAGGACGCCCGCAACCGCCGGCACGCCGATCAGGATGCCCTCCTGCAGGTGGACGTTGCCGTAGACGCCGTGCGCCGCCGCTGCGACCGCCGCGATCACGACGATCGCCGCAAGCGAGGTCCCGCTCGCCAGACGCTCGCCGAAGCCGCACCACAGCACGAGCAGCGGCACGATCAGAATCCCGCCGCCGACGCCGAACAGCCCGCTCAACAAGCCCGCGCCGGTGCCGATCGCCGCCAGCGTGAGCGTTCGGCGCGGTGGCATGCGCGCCATACTAAAAGCCATGTCCGCAGCGGCCACGCTCGTCGAGGCGCTCCAGTCCGTGCGCGCCGATCCGGCGGGCGCGGCGATCCTGCTCGACATCGACGGCACGCTCGCGCCGATCGTGCGCCATGCCGACGACGCGCATGTTCCCGAGCCGACGCGCACGCAGCTGATCGCCGTCGCCAAGCGCTACGCGATCGTCGGCTGCATCAGCGGGCGCCGCTCCGCGACCGCGCGCCAGATGGTCTCGCTGGGCACGATCGCCTACGTCGGAAACCACGGCGCCGAGCTGCTGGCGCCGGCCGCGACGGACGTCGAGATCGACCCGGAGATCGCCGCCTACGAGCGCACCGTGCGCGAGTTCGCCGAGGCGGTCTACACGATCGAGCTGCAGCGGCTGCGCGTGCGCGTCGAGGACAAGCAGGCGATCAAGGCCTTTCACTGGCGCGGGGCGCCCGACGAGAACGCCGCCGAGCAGGCGGTGCGCGCGATCGCCGAGCGCGCGCAGGCCGAGGGTCTGGCGATCCACTGGGGCCGCAAGGTGCTCGAGGTCCGCCCGCCCGTCGAGATCAGCAAGGGCCGCGGCGTGCGGCGCCTGCTCGACGGCCGCGACCTCGCCGCCGCTCTCTACGTCGGCGACGACATGACCGACCTCGACGCCTTTGCGGGCCTGCGCGGGCTGGTCGCGGAGGGCCGCCTGGGCGCCGCGCTCTGCGTCGGCGTGCGGTCAGAGGAGACCCCGCAGCAGCTCGAGGAGCAGGCCGACCTGCTGGTCGACGGTCCGCTCGGCGTGCGCGGGCTGCTGATGGCGCTGGCGAGCTAGGGGAGCGAGGGTCAGATGCGGTTCGTCGACTTCCTGCGGGCCGCGGTGCTGCTCTGCGCCGGCGCGGCGACCGCGCTCGCGACGCTCACCGTGCTGTCGGCAGGTGCGATGGACGACAGGGTGCTCGTCGTCTTCATCATCGGCTGGTGGACCGTCGCGGTGATGATCGGGACGTGGCTGGGCAGGCGTGCGGAGACGAACTCGCCAATCGCGCGGCTGCTGGCGTCGGCGAAGTCGAGCATGTCGCTGCCCGAGCAGCGCCCGAGCAGCCTGCTGCTCAACCGGATGTGGCCGCTGCTGCTGTCGACGGTGCTCGCGCTCGGCCTCGGCCTGTTCGCGCCGCAGATTCCGGCGATCGCGTGCGGCTTTGCGATCATCGGCGCGCTCGCGTGGCGCCAGCAGGAGGCGGCGGTGACGGCGATCGAGGAGCGCGACGGCGTCGCGTTCTACGTCGAGCCGACCTCGCCGCTCAAGCCGATCAAGCTGGTCCGCGCGCCGGGCTTCCGGCGCGACCTCGTGTCGGTCGACGGCGCGCCGCGCTGAGGGGCGGCCTCAGAGCAGCGAGACGAGCCCCACGAGCGCCGGCGCGAGCACGAGCGCCGGCAGGAAGTTGCCGACCTTGACGTCCTTGAGGTCGAGCAGCTTCAGCGAGATCCCGATGATCAGCACGCCGCCGGTCGAGGTCATCGCGCTGAGCGCGTCTGCGCGCAGGACGTCCTCGAAGAGGCCTGCGCCGAGCGTCAGCGCGCCCTGCACGACGAGCACGGTCACGGCGGCGAACGCGACCCCGGCGCCGAGCGTCGAGGCGAGCGCGATCGAGGCGAAGCCGTCGAGCAGCGACTTCGTCGCCAGCGGCTCGACGTTGCCGTTCAGGCCGTCCTCGAAGGAGCCGACGACCGTCAGCGGGCCGACGCAGAACAGCAGGCTCGCCGTGAAGAACGCCTCGCTGACGGTCGATTCGCCCCGCCCACCCCGCGCGCGATCGCGCGAGCGGATGACGCGCCGCTGGAGGCGATCGCCGAGCCGGGCGAGGCGCGCCTCGATCGCGATCGCCTCGCCGACCAGCCCGCCGAGCAGGATCGCGCCGAGCACGTAGAGCGGGCTCGTGTCGCGCCAGGCGAGCGCGAGGTCGACGCCGATGACGGCGGTCACGAGGCCGAGGCCGGCGAGCACCCGCTGCTGCAGCCCCGCCGGCAGGCGCCGGCCGACGGTCACGCCGGCCGCGGTTCCGACCAGGACGGCGCCGACGTTGAGGAGCGTGCCCGTCATCCGGCGTGGGAGGATGGCAGGGTGGGTGGGTGCTAATGGCGGTCGACGTCCTCATCGTCTCGCTCGGATCGACCGCCGGCCTACGCGCCTCCGACGAGGAGCTCGCTGCGGCCCTGCGCCGGGCGGGCGCCGAGGTGCAGGTCGTCGCCGCGAAGGCGCCGCGCGAACTGCGCACATACGGGCTGACCGACCTCGCCTGGGCGCGCGCCGCGCGCGTCGCCGCCAGCGGCGCGATCGCCGCGCTCGCGCCGCGCGCGGTCGTCTACTCGACGGTCACGGCCGCGCTGCTGTGGCCGCAGCCCGGTGCGATCCGCTATGACGCGCCGGCGGTCGCCAACCGGCCGGGACGCCACGGCATCTGGCAGCGGCCGCTGGAGCGCCGCCGGCTCGCCGAGGCGCCGCTGCTCGTGGCGGTCGATCCGGGCACGCTCGCCGAGACGCCGCGCCCGCACGCGCAGGCGATCGTCGTGCCGATCCCCGTCGAGCCGTCGCCGGAGACCGGCGCGCCGCGCGACATCGCGGCGATCACGTACGCCGCGAACCCGGAGAAGAAGGGCCTGGATCGCGTGCTGGCCGCATGGACGCGGGCGCGGATCGACGGCGAGCAGCTCGTCGTCGCCGGCGCCGAGCTGCGGATCGACGCACCGGGCGTGCGCGTCGCCGGCGCGATGCAGCCGCAGACCTACCGCGCGCTGCTGCGGCGCGCGCGCGTCTTCGTCACGGCCCCGCGCCGCGAGGACTACGGGGTCGCGCAGCTCGAGGCGCTGGCCGATGGCTGCGTCCTCGTCACGAACGCCGCGCCCGGCCCGTACGCCGCGCTGGCGCTCGCGCGCGAGCTGGACGCGCGGCTCGTCGTCGAGCGCGACGACGCCGGTCCGGGCCTGGCACGCGCGCTGCGGGTCGCGCTCGACGCGACGCCGCCGGACTACGCGCAGCGCGCGGCGGCGGCGGTGGCGCCGTTTCGCCGCGCCGCGGTCGACGCGGTCGTCCGCGACGAGCTGCTGCCCCGGCTGCTGCGCTGAACGTGCGCCGGCGCCGCCGCGCCGCCGCCGGGCGAGCGCGCTCAGCCGCGCGCCCGCTTGCGCAGCGCTGCGAACTGCGTCCACGGCCGCGTATTGGCCACCTGCTCGGGCGTCAGCCAGGCGCGGCGCGCGGTCGCCACGCCCCAGCGCACATGCTCCATCCGCTCGGCGCCGTGGGCGTCGGAGTCGATCAGCAGCAGCACGCCGTGCTCTGCGGCGGCGCGGGCGTGGACGTCGTCGAGGTCGCGGCGGTCCGGTGCGGAGTTGATCTCGAGCATCGTGCCGGTGCGTGCGGCGGCCGCGATCACCTCGTCGACGTCCAGCGCGTACGGTTGGCGCGACTGGATCTTGCGCCCCGTCGGGTGGCCGATCGCGTCGATCCAGGGGTGCTCCGTCGCGGCGACCATGCGCTTGGTCATGTCCGCGGACGACATGCCGAACGAGGTGTGCACCGAGCCGATCACCCAATCCAGCCGCGCGAGCAGCTCGTCGTCGTAGTCCGGCGATCCGTCGGGCAGGATGTTCGTCTCCGTCCCGGCGAGGACCGTGATCCCCGCGAGCGTCGCGTTGACCTCCGCCACGCGCTCGATCTGGCGCTCGAGATCGTCGGGCGAGACGTGGTTGCCGAAGCCGTGCGTCGCCGAGTGGTCGGTGATCGCGATGTACTCGTAGCCGCGCTCGAGGGCGGCCCGCGCCATCTGCTCGATGCTGTTGCGACCGTCCGACGCGGTCGTGTGCATGTGCAGGTCGCCGCGCAGGTCCTCGACCGTGATGAGCCTCGGCGGGACGAAGCCGGGTGACAGCTCGCCGCGGTTCTCGCGCAGCTCGGGCTCGGGATACGCCAGCCCGAGGCGCTCGTAGACCGCCTCCTCGCTCGGGCAGCGCAGCGTCTCGCCGCTCTGGTCGTCGAGGATCCCGTACTCGCTGACGTGCAGCCCGCGCCGCACGGCCGCCTCGCGCAGCGCCACGTTGTGCGCCTGTGAGCCGGTGAAGTGCTGCAGCAGGTTGCCGAAGTTCTCGGGCTCGACGACGCGCAGGTCGACCGGCAGGCCGGTGTGCGTGCGCCCGCGCGCGGCGTTCTCGTTGGGCGCCGACGCCGACTCGATGAGGTCGAGCTCGCCCAGCGCGCGTGCAAGGGCACCGGGGTCGGTCGCGGTCGCGACGATGTCGAGATCCTTGACGGAGTCGGCCTGGCGACGCGCCGATCCGGCGAGCTCGACGCGCTCGGCAGCGGGATGCTCGCGCAACGCGGCGACGATCTGCTCGCCGACGCCCAGGGCGCGGTGCAGCAGCACGCGCTGCGCCGGCTTGTCGCCGATGCCGGCGCCGATCGACGACAGCACGGAGGCCTCGAACTTCGGCCCGAAGCCCCTGATGCCGCGCAGCTGCTCGCCCTCGGCGGCCGCACGCAGCATCTCCAGGGAGTCGATCCCGAGCTCGTCGAACAGCCGCCGTGCGCGCTTCGGTCCGAGCCCGGGCAGGCGCGTCATCTCGAGCAGCCCCGTGGGGTACTTCGCGCGCAGCTTGACCGCCGACGGGATGTCGCCGGTCTCGAGCAGCGCGAGGATCTTCTCCTCGAGCGTCTTGCCGATCCCTGGCAGCGAGGTCACCGTGCCCTTGCGTGTCAGCGCCGCGACCGACACCGTCGCCTCGCGCGCAGCCTTCGCCGCCGACCGGTAGGCGAGCACGCGATGGACGATCGCCCCGTCGAGCTCGTAGAGGTCGGCAAGCTCGTCGAACGCCGCCGCGATCTCGAGGTTCGAGGGGTCCGCTGCCATCCGGCACGTAGGGTAGTCGCGCCCATGCCGGCAGCCGTCTGGCTCATCATGCCCACCTACGACGAGGCCGAGAACATCGCGGCGGTGCTGGCGGCCGCGCGCGCCGTGCTCGAAGAGGCGGCGCCGGCCGGCTACCGGATCCTCGTCGTCGACGACGGATCGCCCGACGGGACGGGCGACATCGCCGACGCGATCGCGGCCCAGCACGACGTCGTCGACGTTCTGCACCGCACGACGCGCGAGGGGCTCGGGCCGGCGTACCTCGCCGGCTTCGCGTATGCGCTCGGGCACGGCGCGCAGTTCGTCATCGAGATGGACGCCGACTTCTCCCACGACCCCGCCGACCTCGCCCGGCTGCTCGCCGCCGCCCGCGACGCCGATCTCGTGCTCGGCTCGCGCTACGTCGCCGGCGGCGCCGTCACCGACTGGGGCCGCGTGCGGCGGTTCGTCAGTCGCGCCGGCTCGTGGTACGCGCGGGTCGTGCTCGGCCTCGACGTGCGCGACCTGACGGGCGGCTTCAAGTGCTTCCGCCGCGAGGTGCTCGAGGCGATCGACCTGCCGACGGTGCGATCGCGCGGCTACGCCTTCCAGGTCGAGCTCACGCACCGCGCCGTGCATGCGGGCTTTCGCGTCGTCGAGCTGCCGATCGTCTTTCGCGACCGCGAGCAGGGGCACTCGAAGATGTCGTGGCGGATCGCGGGTGAGGCGGCCCTGCTCGTCCCGCAGCTGCGCTTTGCTCGCACATCCGGCCAGCGCCGCCGCCGCTGAGCGCGCCCGCCGGCGCGCGCGCCGATCCGTCGCACGTGCAGACATCGGATCTCGTGCTCGTCCGCGGGCTGGCGCACACCCGAGCCACGCTCGACGCGTGGAACGAGCGTCCGGCGCCGATCGTCGGGCGCTGGATCGCCGGCGCGCTTGCGATCGCCCTGCTGCTGCTGGCCGCGGTCTGGGTCGTCGCGCGAGTGGCGACGCCGGACGTCTCGCAGTCCTCATTCGGAATCCTCGATCGTCCCGATCTCGGTCAGGTCGTGCACGTCCTCGTGCGCAACGCGCTCGTGCTCGCGCTGCACGCGTTCGCCTGCATCGCCGGCTTCATCGCGGGAAGCTCCCTGCCGCAGGAGGCCCAGCGCCACAGCGGCGCCTGGCGCTGGATCCACGACAAGGCCGGGCCGCTGGCGATTTCCTTCGTCGTCGCTGCGACGACCTTCTCGCTGGTCACGCAGGCGTACGTCCTCGGCCAGGGCACGTCTTCGCTGGCCGCGCAGCTCGACATCTCCCCCGGACTGCTGCTGATCGGCCTGCTGCCGCACGCGCTGCCCGAGCTCGTCGCGCTCTTCCTGCCGCTCGCGGCCTGGATCGTCGCCAGCCGCCAGAAGGACTGGCACGAGCTGCTGGCCGCCACGCTCGTGACCGTCATGCTCGCCGCCCCCGTGCTCGTCGCCGCTGCCTTCGTCGAGGTCTACGTCACCCCGGGCCTGCTGCGCGCGCTCACCGGGTAAGCCTCACGAGCAGGCGCCGACATCGCGGCGACCGGCACTACTTCAGTTTGTATAGTGGCATGCAGCCTTCGCCCTGCGGTCGTCGCGACCGCCGAACCTACGGGCGACGTCACAAAGGAGACAGCGAATGGCCGGACCGATCATCGAAGTGACGGACGACAGCTTCCAGGCCGAGGTCCTCGAGTCCGAGAGCCCGATCCTCGTCGACTTCTGGGCCCCGTGGTGCGCTCCGTGCCGCGCGATCGCCCCGCTGCTCGAGGAGATCGCCGAGGGCCGTGACGATGTGCGCATCGTGAAGCTCAACGTCGACGAGAACCAGATCACGGCCGCGCAGTACCAGATCCTCTCGATCCCGTCGCTGATCCTCTTCAACAACGGCGCCGAGACCAAGCGCCTGCGCCCGACCCGCTCGAAGAGCCAGCTCGAAGAGCAGCTCGAGCTCGAGCCCGCCGCCTAGTCCGCTGCCCGCGCAGCCCAGCGATCGCGTCAGGCGGGAGCGACGGAGATCCGCAGCTCGCGGCCCTCGATGCTCGCGACGCGGTCGCTGCCGTTGGCGCTGTAGCGCACCGCGACCGCGAGCACCTCGCCGCTGAGGTAGCTCTCGTGCAAGCGCGCGGCGTCGAGCAGCAGATCGTCGCCGTCGAGCGTCAGGACGATCCGGTCGGAGATGTCGAGGCCGGCATCGCGGCGCGCGAGCTGGACGGCGTGCACGATCTCGCGCGCGAGGCCTTCGCGGCGCAGGTCGTCGTCGACCGCGAGCTCCAGCGCGACGGCGTGCGATCCCTCGCGCTCGAGCTGGTAGCCCGCCAGCGGCGCCATCGCGACCTGCAGGTCGTCGGAGTCGAGCGTGTGGTCGTGGCCGTCGATGAAGATGCCGACCGGCCGGCCGTCGCGCAGCGCCTCGGCGACGTGGTCGGCATCGAGGCCGGCGACAGCCGCGGCGACCTGCGGCATCGCCTTTCCGAAGCGCGGCCCGAGCGTGCGGTAGTTGGGCTTCAGCGTGTACGAGCCGAGCTCGTCGGCCTGTGAGACGAAGCGCAGTCCCTTGACGTTGAGCTCCTCGCGCACGACCTCGCCGAGGCGCTCGATCGCGTCGCGCTCGCGACCGGCGGCCACGACGACGGCCTCGTGCAGCGGCTGGCGGACCTTGATCTTCGCGGCGGCGCGCGCGGCGAGCCCGAGCCGCACGGTCTCGCGCGCGATCGCCATCGCCTGCTCGAGCGCCTCGTCTCGCGCCGGCGCCTCCGGCCAATCGGTGAGATGGACGCTCGGCTGGCCCCCGTCGAGGTTGTCGTAGATCTCGTCGGCGATGAACGGGGTGAACGGCGCGAGCAGCTGGGCGACCGTCACGAGGCTGTGGCGCAGCGTCTCGAGCGCGACCGCGTCGCCGTCCCAGAAGCGTGGCCGCGAGCGGCGCACGTACCAGTTGGAGAGGTCGTCGACGAACTCCGCTATCGCACGACCGGCCACCGTCGCGTCGTAGGCGTCCAGGCGCTCGGTGACGATCGTGGTCGTCGCGCTCAGGCGCGACCGGATCCAGCGGTCGAGGTCGGTCTGCTCGCCGCTCTCGCCGGGTTCGTACATCGCGCAGACGCGATAGGTGTTCCAGAGCTGTCGCAGGAACAGCCGCACGCCCTCGCCGACGGCGTCGGGCGAGAAGAGGTAGCCGTCCCATGGCTGCTTCGAGGTGAAGAAGTACCAGCGCAGCGCATCGGCGCCGAAGCGGTCGATGACATCGGCCGGAGCGATGACGTTGCCCCTCGACTTCGACATCTTCTGCGCTTTGTCGTCGAGGATCAGGCCGAGGCAGACGACGTGGCGATAGGGCGCCTGCGGTCCGCGCAGCAGCGTGGAGACGGCGAGCAGCGAGTAGAACCAGCCGCGCGTCTGGTCCAGGGCCTCACAGATGAAGTCGGCCGGGTAGAGCTGCTCGACGGCGTGCTCGCCGGCGAACGGCTCATGGCGCTGGGCGAACGGCATCGCGCCCGAGTCAAACCAGACGTCGATCACCTCCGGTACGCGCGTCGCGCTCTGCCCGCAGGCGTCGCAGGCGAACGTGACGTCGTCGACGAACGGGCGGTGCGGGTCCCGCAGGCGAACGCCGGAGCGCTGCTCGAGCTCGTCGAGCGAGCCGATCACCGTGACGTGGCCCTGTTCGCAGCGCCAGACCGGCAGTGGCGTGCCCCAGTAGCGCTCACGCGACAGCGCCCAGTCGACGTTGTTCTCCAGCCAGTCGCCGAAGCGCCCGTGCTTGATGTGCTCGGGGTGCCAGCTGACCTGCTCGTTGGCGGCGAGCAGCTCGTCGCGGATCCGCGAGGTCGCGATGTACCAGGACGGCTTGGCGTAGTACAGCAGCGGCGTCGAGCAGCGCCAGCAATGCGGATAGGAGTGCTCGTAGGACTCGGCGCGCAGCAGCCGGCCGCGCCTGCGCAGGTCCTCGATCAGGTCCTGGTCGGCATCCTTGACGAAGCGTCCCTCGTAGGATCCGACGCGCTCGTCGTACGTGCCGTCGACGCGCACAGGGTTGACGACGTTCAGCCCGTACTGCTGGCCGAGCCGGAAGTCGTCCTCGCCGAAGGCGATCGCCGTGTGGACGATCCCGGTGCCGTCGTCGGCGCTGACGAAGTCGCCGAGCAGGACGGTGTGCCCGCGCTCGCCGTACTCGTCGGCCGCGAGGTAGGAGAACGGCGGCTCGTAGCGGACGCCGTCCAGCGCGGCGCCCGGAAAGCGATCGAGGATCTGCACGTGCTCGGGGTCGCCGAGCACCTTCTCGGTGAGCGCCTCGGCGAGCACGACCGGGGCCTCCAGCGTGCCGGTCTTGGCGCGAACGTAGACGAGCTCGGGATCGACCGCGACCGCGGCGTTCGACACGAGCGTCCACGGCGTCGTCGTCCAGATCAACAGCTCGTCGCCGGCCTGCAGCGGGCCGCCGTCCTGCGCGACGCGGAAGCGCACGTAGACCGACGGGTCCTCGACGTCCTCGTAGCCGAGCGCGACCTCGTGGCTCGACAGTGCGGTGCCGCAGCGCGGGCAGTAGGGGACGACGCGGTGGCCCTCGTAGAGCAGGCCCTTGTCGGCGATCTGCTTCAGCGACCACCAGACCGACTCGACATAGCTCGCATCGAGCGTGCGGTAGGCGTTCTCGAGGTCGAGCCAGAAGCCGATCCGCTCCGTCAGCGCGTTCCAGTCCTCGAGGAACTCGAACACGGACTCGCGGCACTGGGCGTTGAACGCCTCGATCCCGTACTCCTCGATCTCCGCCTTCGTCTTGATCCCGAGCTTCTTCTCGACCGCGATCTCGACGGGCAGGCCGTGCGTGTCCCAGCCTCCGCGCCGCTCGACGTAGTAGCCGCGCATCGTGCGAAAGCGGGGAAAGATGTCCTTGAAGGCGCGGCTCAGGACGTGGTGCACGCCGGGCCGGCCGTTGGCTGTCGGCGGGCCCTCCCAGAAGCTCCACGGCTGCGCAGCCTCGCGGCGGCGCAGCGACTCACGGAAGACGTCACGCTCGCGCCAGCGCACGAGAACCTGCTCCTCGAGTCGGGGGAACGAGACCTGCGCGTCGACGGGGCGCTTCGCCATCGCGAGCAGTGTAGGTACAACGCGTCAGGCCGCGAGCTTGCGGCAGATGCTGGCCAGGCTGCGCTTCTCTGCCTCGTCGAGGACGGCGAACGCCTGCGCGACGCGCTCGCTGTGCTCGGGGAACAGCCGATCGACGGTCTCGGCACCGCGCGCGGTGATCGCGACGCTCGCCGCGCGACGGTCGCTCAGCAGGCGCTGACGATCCACGAGCCCGCGACTCTCGAGCGTCGTCACGACCTCGGTCGCGTTGGCCTTCGACGTGCGCAGGCGCGCGCGCAGCAGGCGCAGCTCGAGCTCGCCGCCGGCGGTGGTGAGGATCACGAGGACCGAGAAGCCGGTCGCCGACAGCCCCTCGCGCTCGAGGTCGCAGGTCAGGCGGCGGCGAACGGACGCCTCGGCGCGCAGAAGCGAATCGAGAGCGCGATGCGCGAGCGGGTCGCCGGGAACGAGCGTCATCCTGGCCCCGGACCGTAGCGGCCGGAGCGGACGCGATTGAGCTGCGTTATCCGACCTGCGCGAGGCGCGAGCGACGGCGCACCGTCGCCTCGCCGGCGTTGAGCCGCGCGAGCAGCAGGTCGCGCGCGCCGACGGCGCTCGTGCCCAGGCGCGGCACGCTCGACTGGTCGCACTCCGGCAGCGCGCCGCGGAAGTCGAGGACGTCGATGTGCTCGGATGCCCGGCGCGACTGGTAGGCGATGCGCCCGAGCGCGTCCAGCCAGGCACGGCGACCGGTCAGGACGACGAGGCGCGGGTTGAGCGCCTGCAGGACGTGGGCGAGACGGCCGGCGTCGGGCTCGGCGGTCAGCATCAGGGTACGGATGCCGGCGCGGCGCAGGCACAGCTCGAGCGCCTGCGCGTGCAGCGCGTCGATGTCGCACGGCGCGCTGGCGTCGAAGATCAGGACTCCCTCTGGGCGCGTCGCCGCGGGCGCGACGCGCTTTGCGGCCGCCAGCCAGCCTGTCGCCCAGCGCCAGGCGAAGCCGAGCTCGGCCGACGGTGCCTCGCCTTGCGGGCCGCGCAGGCCGTCGACGGCGGGCAGCAGCACCTCCTCGACCGTGCGCTCGACGGAGCGCACGGCAAGGCTCTCCTCGAGGATCCGGTCGCCCTCGATCTCGTCGAAGCGCCGCAGCGCGGAACGCAGGCGCGTCGGCGAGGACGGGCCGCTGCCGCGCTCACGGGCGATCGAGATCGCCGAGGACACGTTGTGCGTCTCCTCGAACGCCTGACGCAGCGCCTCGACCTCCGCAAGATCGAACTGCCGGTGTCCGCCTGCGGTCCGGCGGGGCGTCGGATACCCGAACCTGCGCTCCCAGGACCGCAACGTGTTCGGGCTGACGCCCAACATGGCTGCGGCGGCATGGGTGCGTAGGACGCTCATCGTCAGCTTTATCGAGCCAAGCCCGGCGTCGCGCAAGAGGCGCAAGACCTCGTGCGGGCGAGTCGATCGAGTACAGGTTAGGGAATCGCCGGCGACGAGTACATACGGCCGGACGTTGCGGCGGAACTCGCGGACGAATGTACTAGTGGGTCGCCCACACGTCCTGGGCGACCCACTAGGTGAGCACGAGGAGCGCCGCGTGCGGCGGACCGCACGGGCCGATCCGCGCCCTGAAGCGCACGCCGAACTCCTGCCGCGGGCGCACGACGGTCATCCGCGGCTCGCCGCAGCCGCCCGCGACCTCGACGAGCAGCGCAAGCAGGTTCTCCGCGCTGGGCGCGTTGGCGTCGGCCGGAACGAGGAAGTCCGCGATGTGCTTGTTGACCGCATGCGTCTCGTCGATCCCGAGCAGCTCCTCCGCTGCCGCGGACACCGCGCAGACCGACAGCGTCGCGTCGACGACGAGAAACGGCTCGCCGCGGCTCGGCGCCAGATCGACCGTCGCCTGCAGCACGAGCCCGAGCCCACAGTGCCCGCAGACGCGCGAGCGCTGGGCTTGCCTGACGGACTCCGGCTGCATCGCGCAGTGGCCGCAGAACGACACGACCTCGAGGCCGCGCTCGTCGAGTTCGACGGGCCGCAGTGCTCGCAGGCGCCTCACGCCCGGGCCTCGCGGCGCTCGACGTCACCGTCGAGGACCGACAGCGCCGCGATCTCGTGGATGCGGGTGGTCTGGCGGTCGTCGATCAGCGCGAGCAGGTGGCGGTGGGCGCCGAACGGCGTGTCGGGCAGGATCCGCGTGGCCGTCGTGCGGACCTTCGCGCCGTGCTGCGCGCGGCGAAACAGCGCCATCGGCAGCGGCCCGGCGGCAGCGCGCACGCGGTAGGCCCAAAGCGCGACGTCGTCGTCGGCCAGGTGGCCGCCGGCGATCACGACCGCGTCGGGCGACAGCGACTCGACGACGTCCGACAGGCCGGAGACCCCGCCGACCGGCAGTGCCATGACGCGGGCGCCGGAGCGGCCGCAGAAGAGCTCGAACGCGCGCACGGCGAGCGCGTCGGGATCGAGTTCGTTGCGCGTCGCGTCGCCGACGAGGATCGCCAGGCGGCGAACGGGCGGCGGGGCGAGGCGCTGCGCCCGCCGCAGCCAGCCATCGGCCCAGCGCGCGGCGAAGGCCCAGGGAGCGCTGTCGGTGCCGTAGCGCTCACCGAGCTCGTCGAGCGAGGGCAGCAGCACCTCCTCGACCGAGCGCTCCAGCGACCGCAGGGCGAGCGCGGACTCCATCGCGCTGTCGGCGCGATCGAGCTCGAACGCGGCGAGGGCGCCGACGAGCGCGTGCGTGTCCGTGCTGAGCGCTTCGCGCGCGCGGCTGACGGCGGAGGAGATCGAAAGGCCCTGCTGAAGCGCGTCGCGCAGGGCCGCCACCTCCCCGTGCGTGTACAGACGGTGGCGTCCCGCCGACCGCTGCGGCTTGGGATAGCCAAAGCGGCGTTCCCACGCACGCAGCGTGTTCGGGCTCACGTTCAGCAGCGCAGCCGCTTCACTCGTCTTCAGGGTCCGCATCGTGAACATGATCGTGGTTGACCCGATTCGCTGCAAACCGCGCTGATGGGAAATTGCATACCTTTCGGCATCGAAACCGTTTCTTTCGGACGCTTCGGCGTCCTCGCGCCGACCCCGTTCGTCACAGCTCGCACGACGGTAGCGGTTGCAGGCGCCGCCGCGCTTGCCGGCCGCGCGGACGCGCGGCGAGCCCTTGCAGAAGCAACGAGCGAGATCAAGCCAAAGCCTGGAGTGCGGGCAGCTTGCATCGGCTTTGCCCGAAAAAGCGGTGCGTTTTGCCCGTGCTCTTTACAAATTTGCATATGTTCGTGCCGCGAAGCATTCGACTTCTGATGGCTGGGCTAATTTTGGCGCCCGTTCACCAGCACCACCCACCCCGGAGGTCGTAATGACCAGCTTCAAGCGCCGTCTGTACAGCCCCGCTCTCATGACCGCGATCACGGTGTTCGCCGCGACGGGGGGTGCCTTCCGCATCAAGTGATCCTCGATGCTTCCGGTCGGGTCCGGGTCGCTAACCTCACGATGTGAAGGACCCGGACCGTTCCGACGTCGGGCATCCGGCGGTTGCCGTGACGGCGGCAGTGCTGCTGTTGCTGTCCTCGCTGCCGGTGCTGCTGCTCTCCTCGAGCGACGCGCTGTTCAAGCCGCTGACGTTCGTGCTCGCGACGGGCGCGATCGTCAGCGTGCTGTGCGCCTCCGAGTGGGAGGGAACCGTCGACATATCAGCTGCGTTCGTGTGCTTCATGCTCGCCGCCGCGTTCCTCGGCCCGACCGCCGCGTTCTCGATCGCGATCGTCGCCGAGGCGATGACGTGGGCGGTCCGCCGCTATCGCCTCGTCGCACTTCCGATCAACCTCGCCGGCACCGCCGTGCCCAGCCTCGTCGCGGCGCTCGCGTTCCAGGAGCTGACAGGCGGGTTGCGAGAAGGCAGTCTGCGCGACTTCGCGCTGCTGGCGGCGGTCGCAATCGGTTTTCTGATGTTCAACTACGCGCTGCTGAGCACGCTTGCGACGTTGCTTGACGGCGGGCGTCTGCGTCATGCGCTGCGCCCGCCGCGGGCGCTGCTGCCCTCGCTGGCGATCACCGTTGCGCTGACGGTCTCGATCGCCGCGGTATTCGCGGCGATCGGCCTCGCCGCCGGAGTCTTCCTCGTGCTGGTCATCGTCGCCTTCACCTACATGTCGCGGCTCGTCGGCATCGCGCGCCAGCGCACGGGTCAGTACGCGGCGCTGTCGTGGGGCGTGCTGTCGTCGCTGGTGCGCTCGCTGGATCGCCGCGACCGCCGAACGGCGCGCCACAGCGCAGCGGTCGCCGCGTTCGCGCGCGACATCGCGCTCGAGTGCGGAATGAGCAAGCGCGACGCGGAGCTCGCGCACACCGCAGGGCTGCTGCACGACATCGGCCGCTTCGCGCTGCCCGACCGCGTCATGGAGCGCCACGGCACGCTGACCCAGGACGACTGGGAGGCGATCCACCAGCACCCCGAGCTCGGCGCCGACCTGCTGCGCGACCTCGGCGTCTACGGGCCGGTCGCTCAGATCGTGCACGCACACCACGAGCGCATCGACGGCCGCGGCTATCCCGAGGGGCTGAAGGGCGAGGAGATCCCGAAGATCGCGCGGATCGTCGCGGTCGCCGAGGTCTACGACACGCTCACAGCCGAGGACACCTATCGCGACCGGATGACGTCGTTTCAGGCGATCACCGAGCTGCGCCGTGTCGCCGGGCGCCAGCTCGACGAGCGCTTCGTCGAGGCGCTCGCCGGCCTGCTGGCCGGCCGCGGAATGGAGTACCGCCACGCGGACAGCGCCGACTTCGACACGGAGCTCGCGATCGAAGGCCGGATCGCCGACTCAGTCGCGACCGACTCCGCCGCCGGCTCGGGCGGGACGAGCGCGCTCGCGAGCAATCCGTCGCCTCAGTAGGCGTGCGCGCGCCGCTCGACGACGGCGAGCCTCGACGCGTGTCATGTCGAGCGAACGGCGATCCCAGCGCGCGGCGGACTCTACGATTCCGCCGTGCACGCAGATGCGATGACCGCCGCCGCGCGCGCGCTTGCCGTGCTCGCGCTGCTGCTCCTCGCGGGTTGCGCGAAGGAAGGCGAGCCGGTCCCGGCGGCGTGCTTCGCCGAGCCGGCGGCGGTGCTGTCGGCGCTCGGGCAGGCGCCCCGCGCGGTGGCGCTCGCAGACGGGTCGCGCCTGTCGCGCTGCGTCAGCGCCGCGCGCACCAGCGGTGAGCTGCAATCGCTCGGCCTGACGTTCGTGGGCACCGCCGACGCGCTGCGCGCGGATGCCGGCTCTGACCCCGATGCCGCGCTGCGGCTGGGCTACCTCGCCGGCGCCGTCAATGGCGGAGCCGCGAAGAGCAGCGGCAGCATCGCCGCGCAGCTCGCGCGGCGCGTCGACCAGGTCGCGTCGCTCGGGGAGGCCGCGAGCCCGGCCTCGCGGTCGGCGCTCGCACGCGGCCGGCGCGCCGGTCGGAACGACGGATGAAGCTGCGCCTGTACCACCACCGCGACGGGGCGAGGATCGCCTATCGCGAGGCGGGCGTCGGCCCGAGCCTGTGCCTCGTGCACAGCGCGGCGCTGTCGCACCGCGAGTTCGCTCCCGTCGTCGAGCACCTCGCAGACCGCTTCCGGCTCGTGCTGCCCGACCTGCCGCTGCACGGCGACTCCGAGGATCGCCCGCGCCATCCCTACACGCAGGCCTGGCTGGCCGAGGTGATGGCGGCGTTCTGTCGCGAGACGTGCGGACCGCATCCGCTCGTCGGCGGTCATGGCGCAGGAGCGGAGATCCTGTTGCGCGCGTCGGTCAGCGGGCAGATCGCGCCGTCGCGGCTCGTGCTCATGCCCAACCGCCTGCACCGCGAGCCGATGCGCTCGCGCCTGCCCGTGGCGCTGCGCACGATCGCCCCCGCGGCGGCGCTGCCGGGACTCGACCGCGCGGCGTCGCGCGTCGTCTGCCTCGCCTATCGGCCCGAGCACGGGATGAAGCTCACGGCGCGGGGCAATCCGGCGGCGCGCGACCTGGTGCGCCACGCGACGGCCGACGTCGCGGGCAACGCGAACCTCGCGCGCTCGTGGTCACGATGGGTGCGCCGCTGGCCGACGGGCGCGCAGAGCGACCTGCTCGAGGCCTACAGGCGGATCGCGGCGCGCGTGCTGCTGCTGTGGGCCGACCGCGACCGCTACCACCCGCTGGCCGGCGCCGAGGAGGCGCTCGACCTACTGCCCGACGCGCAGCTGCGCGTGCTGCCCGGCACGGGCTTCCTGATCGCCTACGACGACCCGGTCGGCGTCGCGCGCGAGCTGACGGCGTTCTGCCTGTAGTGGGCGCTACGCGGCGCCGACGCGGCCCAGCGGCCAGAAGGTCGCGACGGCGCGGCCGATGATCTGGCTGCGCGGGACCGGGCCCCAGTAACGGCTGTCGTCGGAGTTGCCGCGGTTGTCGCCCATCAGGAAGTAGTGGCCGGCGGGAATGACGATCGCGTCGAGATCGCAGGCCGGCCCGCCGCCGCAGGGCGCGGCGAACGGCTCCGGCACGCGCTTGCCGTTGCGGATCACGCGGCCGTCCTGCACGGCGATCCGGTCCCCGGGCATCCCGACGACGCGCTTGATGTAGGGCTGGCTTCCCGTGCCCGGCGCCGGGCGCGTGCAGGAGCGCTCGCTCGTCGGGCCACCCTCGTAGGACGGTCCCTCGCCGGCGATCCCGCACTGGCCGCCGTTGCTCTCGGCGCCGGCGGGCGGCATGAAGACCGTGATGTCGTTGAGCTTCGGGTCGGCGCCGACGCGGTGCGAGAAGCGGTCGACGAGCACGCGCTGGCCGACCTCGAGCGTCGGCAGCATCGACGGCGTCGGGATGACGTAGGGCTTGACCGCGTACGCCTGGATCGCGAGCGCGAAGAACAGCGCCGTCGCGACGATGACGACGAGCTCGCCGAACGAGCGCAGGCTGCGGCTCGTGGTCATGGCGCAGACCCTAGCGGCGGCAGCTCAGAGCGACGTAAGAGTCAGGCGGCCGAGCCGCGCGCCATCCTGCGCAGGTCCATCGCCTCGTCGAACGTCGCCTCGTCGACGCCGTGCTCGAGCGCGACGTCGCGCAGCATGCGGCCCGAGGTCGCGGCCTCCTTGACGATCGCGCCGGCCTCGTCGTAGCCGATGTACGGGTTCAGCGCGGTCGCGGCGGCGAGCGTCGACTCGGCCGAGCGGCGGCAGCCCTCGAGGTTGGCCTCGATTCCCTCGACGCACTTGTCGGCGAACAGGCGGCTCGCCGTCGAGAGCAGCTGGATCGATCCGAGCAGGTTGCGGGCGATCAGCGGGATCCGCACGTTGAGCTCGAAGTTGCCCTGCAGACCGCCGACGGTGATCGCCGTGTCGTTGCCGATCACCTGCGCGGCGACCTGGAGGACCACCTCGGGGATGACCGGATTGACCTTGCCCGGCATGATCGACGAGCCCTTCTGCAGCTCGGGCAGCAAGATCTCGCCGATCCCGGCGCGCGGGCCGGAGCCCATCAGCGCGAGGTCCTGGGCGATCTTCGTCAGCGAGACGGCGACGACCTTCAGCGCGCCCGACAGCTCGACGAGCGCGTCGCGGTTGGCCTGCGCCTCGAAGGGGTCCTCGGGCGGTGCGATCTGCAGGCCGCTGGCCTCGCTCAGCCGCGCACGGACGCGCTCGGCGAACTCCGGGTGCGTGTTCAGGCCGTTGCCGACGGCGGTGCCGCCGAGCGGGATCTGCGCGACCTGCGGCAGCGCGTTGCGCACGCGCCGCGCGCCGAGGCGCAGCTGCGCCCGGTAGCCGGCGAACTCCTGCCCGAGCGTCACCGGGACGGCGTCCATGAGGTGCGTGCGACCGGACTTCACGACGTCCTCGAACTCCGCCGCCTTGGCGGCGAACGCCGCCTCGAGGTGCTCGAGCGCGGGCAGCAGCGTGTTCGTCGCCTCGTCGAGCGCGGCGAGGTGGACGGCGCTGGGAAACACGTCGTTCGACGACTGGCCCATGTTCACGTGGTCGTTCGGATGGGCGCCCTCGCCGGCGAGGTTCGCGATCACCTCGTTGGCGTTCATGTTCGTCGAGGTGCCCGAGCCGGTCTGAAAGACGTCGATCGGAAACTGGTCGTCGTGCTTGCCGGCGGCGATGTCGTCGGCGGCCTGACCGATGCGCTCGGCGAGCTCGCCGTCGAGCTTGCCGAGGTCGGCGTTCACGCGCGCGGCGGCGCCCTTGATGGCGGCCAGCCAGCGCACGACGCTGACCGGCACGCGCTCGCCCGAGACGGGGAAGTTCTCGACCGCCTTGGCCGTCTCAGCACCCCACAGCTGCTGCTCAGCCACGCTCATCTTGCCGCCCTTCGCAGTCGCGCTTCATCGGCCGTCAACGCTATCGACCCGCAGCAGCCGGCGCAGTCGAGCGCGCAGACGGCGATTTCGCCGTCGGCTCGCCGCAGGCGGCGAGCTCGCTCAGCGCCCGTCGGCGGCGGCCTGCGCCGCGAAGCGCCCGCCGACGACCTCGACGGACGGCTTGGCGTCGTTGCGGACATCGAACAGGCCCTTCTGGTTCAGCCCGCGGACGAGCTTGATGTCGGGGACCTGGGTCTTGATCGAGCCGCCGTAGAAGGTCGGCGCGACCGCGAAGTCGCGCAGGTTCCAGACCAGCGCGCCGGCGAGGTTGGGGATCGAGCCGTACGTCGCAAGGTGCAGGTCGAGCAGGTGCGACTGGAACGCGTAGCCGCCCGGCCTGGTCGTCGCGTTGCGGCCGTTGGCCTCGGCACCGAACTCCGTCACCGCGATCACCTTGTCGGGGAAGACCGCCCGCAGCTTCGCCAAGCGCGTGCGGATCATCTTGCGCAGCTCGGATTGCGGCGCGTGCGTCGCCTCGTACCAGCCGATGTAGTTCGTCCAGCCGATCATGTCGATGTTGTTGTAGATCCGCGAGTTCCTGCGCGGCGGATGCGCGCCCCAGATGTCGAGCGCGACGGGTCGGCTGGGGTCGATCTCGTGAAGCTCCTGCGCCATCGAGTCGACGTACGGGATCTGGCCCTTCGGATGACCGCCGCCGGCGACCTCGTTGGCGAGGTTCCAGGTGATGATCGACGGGTGCAGCTGGGTCTGGCGGAACGTCCTGCGCACGCGGTCCTTGGCGATCCTGATTCGCCGCGCGCCGCGCGACGTCCACGCGCCCGGAGCATCCGTCGGGCCGATCCCCTGCCAGATCATGATCCCGGCGGCGTCGAGCCGCTCGAGCAGGCCGGGATCGAGTGGGTGCTGGCTGCGGGTCGCGTTGGCGCCGATCGTCTTGAGCTGCTCGACGATGCGATCCTGGTCGGCCGGCTGCAGCCCGTCGCCGCGGCCGAAGACATCCTCGTGGATCGAGGCGCCGCGCAGCCGCAACGGCGCGCCGTTGAGCAGCAGCCGGCTGCCCTCGGCCCTGACCTCGCGCAGCCCGACGCGGGCGCGGTACGTCGCCTCGCCGGGCACCTCGAGCGCGAGCTCCCAGAGCCTCGGCGACGCCGGTGACCACAGGTCGGGATCGTCGACGCGCACCGACGTCTGCAGGACCTCGGTTCCCTCCTTCGCGACGGGCTCGGCCGGGAACTCGAACTCGACCTTCCTGTCGCCGCGGCTGAGGGTGCCCTTCACCGCAAGCGGGCGCGGCGCGCCGTTGTTGTGGACGTGGACGGCCATGTCGACGAGCGCCGAACCGCCCTGCAGCCGCGTGCGCAGCGTCGGATACAGCAGCTCGCTGGGGCCGATCCGGCGGATGCTGACCCCCCGGTTGATGCCGCCGAAGTTGAACCACAGGCGGTGCCAGCCGTCGCGCTTCATGGCGGTCGGCCCGCGATAGTCGGCGCGCACGACGAGCTTGTGGCGCGCTCCGGCCTTCAGGAAGGTCTTCACCTCGAAGGGCAGGTACTCGCCGGTATGCTTGGCGACGCGCTTGCCGTCGATGAAGACCTGCGCCTTGTGGTTGACGGACTCGAAGCGAATCGCGTAGGTGCCGTCGACGGGGACGTCGATCTTCGTCCGGTACCACGCGACGGTGCCGCGGAAGACGGCGATCCCGCGGCGGCCGCTGATCTTCGTCGCGTCGGGCACGTAGGGGACGCGCACGAGCTCGCCGTCGAAGGTGCCCGCCTGGAAGCCCTTGTCCAGGCCGACGTCCTGGCGGTCGCGCCGAAAGCGCCACCGGCCGTCGAGCTGGGCGCGGTCGCCGGGGCCGGCGTAGATCGTCGGGGGGGCGCCGTGCGGGGCGAGCACGACCGGCGTCGTCGTCGCCTCTGACTCGGCCGAGGAGACCATCACGAGGACGCCGGCGAGCACGGCGAGGAGCGCACACACTCCACCGATCACGGCCCGCATCATCAGCCTCGCCACCTGCTCCCGTTCATCGTGTCTCCTCGAGCTCCCTGCGGCCGCATCGCACGCCACGTAGCGCGGCGCGCGCGGACAACCTGCCACTCCCCCAAACCAGGTGGCGGGCAGAATGTAGCGTTCCCGACCGCGTCACACCCCACCCGAACGGCGGTGATCGACGCACGAGCGCTTCAAATGGGCCGCGAATACGACACCATCGACGAGCATCTTGCCGGCTGGATCGCGCGCCAGCCGCTGTTCTTCGTGGGCAGCGCGCCGCTGGCCGAGGACGGCCACGTCAACATCTCGCCGAAGGGCCCGATCGGGTCGCTGCGCGTGCTGGGGCCGACGACGGTCGCGTACCTCGACATCTACGGCAGCGGAGCGGAGACGATCGCGCACATCCGCGAGAACGGGCGAATCGTCGTGATGTTGTGCGCCTTCTCCGGGCCGCCGCGGATCGTGCGGCTGCACGGGCGCGGGGAGCTGCTGCGACCGGGCGATGACGGCTTCGAGGCGCTGCTCGCAGAGGCGGCGTTCGAGGACCCGGCGATTGCCGAGGCGCGGCGCGCGATCGTGCGCGTCGACGTGTCGCGGATCGCCGACTCGTGCGGCTACGGCGTGCCGCTGATGGCCTACGAGGGCGAGCGGCCGCACAGCACGCTGTCGGCGCAGAAGCGCCTGCGCACGCAGGGGCGCGACGGCTACGCGAAGTTCGTCGCCGAGCGCAACGCGAGCAGCGTCGACGGGCTGCCGGCGATCGACGCTTCGTAGGTGGTCAGCGCAGCCGCAGGCGATCGCCGGGCTGCAGCGACTTCGGCTTGAGCTTCGGGTTGAGCCGCCGCAGCCGCGTGATCGACTTGCCCGTCTTCGCCGCGATCGAGCCGAACGAGTCGCCCGTGCGCACGGTCGCGTACTTCGGCCCGAGCGGCTTGGGCTTGGGCTTGGGGACGTTCTTGCGCAGCTTCAGGCGCTGGCCCGGCTGGATCGCCGACGGGTCGACGTCGGGGTTGAACGTCTCGAGCTCGTCGACGGTCAGCCCGGTCTTCTGCGCGATGCGGACGTACGTGTCGCCGCGCCGCACCTTCCAGTAGACCGGCAGGTCGCGCCGCTCCGCGCGCTGTTCGCTCGCCGCGCTCGCGGCCTCGTCGTCCGCGCCGGAGCTGACGGCGACGACGACGATCGCGAGGAAGAGCAGTGCGAGGCCACCGAAGATCAGGTACGCGCGCAAGCGACGGTCGTCGTCGACGCCGCTGCTCCCGGCAGGTGCTCCGGCTGGCCCTGACATGTTCGTCCGTTGCGGCGCGTTTTCCCCGCTCGCAGCGCATCTAACTGTGCAAGTGTTTAGTTCGTGTTAATCGATTGCGATCGCGACGTACTTCGTCTCGAGGAACTCCGCGATGCCCTCGGGCCCGCCCTCGCGGCCGATCCCCGAGTGCTTGATCCCGCCGAAGGGCGCGCCCGCGTTCGAGACGAGGCCCTGGTTGAGGCCGACCATCCCGGTCTCGATCCGCTCGCTGACGCGCAGCGCCCGCTTGACGTCGGCGGTGTAGAGGTAGGCGACGAGCCCGAACTCGGTGTCGTTGGCGGCCGCGAGCGCCTCGTCCTCGGACGCGAACGCCGCGACCGGCGCGACCGGGCCGAAGATCTCCTCCTTGAGCAGGCGCGCGTCGTCGGGGACGTCGGCGAGCACCGTCGGCTTGTAGAAGTGGCCCGGTCCGTCGACGCGCTCGCCGCCGCACAGCACGCGCGCGCCCTTGGCGACCGCGTCGTCGACGAGCTCGGCGACCTTCTCGAGCTGATCTTCGTCGATCAGCGGCCCGACCTCGACGCCGTCGTCCGTGCCGCGGCCGATCTTCAGCGCGCCCATCTTCTCCGCGAGCCTGTCGGCGAACTCGGCGGCGATCGGCTGCGCGACGTGGAAGCGGTTGGCGGCCGTGCAGGCCTCACCGACGTTGCGCATCTTGGCGACCATCGCGCCATGCACCGCGTCGTCGACGTCGGCGTCCTCGAAGACGACGAACGGCGCGTTGCCGCCGAGCTCCATCGACACGCGCAGGATCTGGTCGGCGGCGTGCGCCATCAGCCTGCGGCCGACGCGGGTCGAGCCGGTGAACGACAGCTTGCGCGTGCGCGGGTCGCGGATGACGGGCTCCATGACCGATCCCGACGAGCGCGTCGTGATGACGTTCAGCACGCCGCCCGGCAGGCCCGCCTGCTCGAGGATCTTCGCCAGCATCAGCGTCGACAGCGGCGCGAGCTTCGCGGGCTTGACGACGATCGTGCAGCCGGCCGCGATCGCGGGGCCGATCTTGCGCGTGCCCATCGCGAGCGGGAAGTTCCAGGGGGTGATGAAGACGCACGGGCCGACGGGCTGCTTCATCGTCAGCAGGCGGCCGCCGCCGGCCTCGTGCATCGTGAAGCGGCCGTCGAGCCGGACGGCCTCCTCGGCGTACCAGCGCAGAAAGCTCGCGCCGTAGGTGACCTCGGCCTTGGACTCGGCCAGCGGCTTGCCCATCTCGAGCGTCATCAGCAGCGCGAGGTCGTCGGCGCGCTCGACGATCGCCTCGTAGGCGCGGCGCAGGATGTCCGAGCGCTCGCGCGGCGGGCTGTCGCGCCAGCCGCCGTACCACGCGTCGTGCGCGGCGCCGAGCGCGGCGAGCGCATCGTCGGGCGTCGCGTCGGCCACCTCGGCGATCGTCTCGCCCGTCGCCGGGTCGTCGACGGCGACGGTGTCGCCGCCTGCGCCGTCGCACCACTGTCCGGCGATGTAGAGCTGTGTCGGGACGGCGTCGAGCACGGCCTGCTCGCCGGCGGGGAGGGCGCTGCTGATGTGCGCGGCGTCTGACGCGGGCGAACCGGTCATGCGTCTCGGAGGATCTGTCGCGGCTCGTTTCGCACGCATGCGACGTACCCATCAGTCCAGCCGCCGCAACTCGAAGCAGGCCGGCGTGTCCGGAGACGCGATGAGGCACACCGCTCTCCTCGCCGCCCTGTTCGCGCTGTTCGCAGCCGCCCCGGTGCACGCCGCGTCGCGGCTCGTCGTCAAGGGCGCGGGCTTCGGCCACGGTGTCGGCATGAGCCAGTACGGCGCGTACGGGTTCGCCGAGCGGGGCGCCGACCACGGCAGGATCCTGCGCCACTACTACAGCGGCACGCGGATCGGCATGCTCGCCGGCGGCGGCGGCCAGGTCCGGGTGCTGCTGAAGACCGCCCGCCGGATCGTCTTCACGAACGCGGCGAGCGTCGCCGGATCCAGGCGCCTTGATCCGGCGAAGCGCTACGTCGCGACACGCCGGCTGAGCGGCGCCATCACGCTGCGCAGCGCGAGCGGCCGCGACCTCGGCAGCTACGCGTCGCCGCTGACGATCACGGGCGCGCGCGGCGGATTTCAGATCAACGGGCGCAGCGGGTTCGCCGCCGTCGACGGGCGCTACCGCGGCAACCTGCAGATCCGCGCCTCGGCGCTGGCCGGCGTGTCGGCGATCAACGCGCTCGGCCTCGACGACTACATCCGCGGCGTGGTCGCCGGCGAGATGCCCTCGGGCTGGCCGCAGGCGGCGCTGCGCGCGCAGGCCGTCGCCGCACGCACGTACGCGCTCGCGACGAGCAAGGAGGGTGACGGCTTCGACCAGTACGCCGACACGCGCTCGCAGGTCTACAACGGCATCGCCGGCGAGACGGCGCCGACCGACGAGGCGGTCGCCGCGACGGCCGGCGAGATCGTCACGTTCGAAGGAAGGCCGATCGTCACCTACTACTTCTCGACGTCGGGCGGCCGCACCGAGGACGTCGAGAACTCCTTCCTCGGCGCCGAGCCCAAGCCCTACCTGCGCTCCGTCGAGGATCCGCACGACGACGCGTCGCCGCGGCATCGCTGGACGATCCAGATGAGCCTGCGCTCGGCGCAGCGGCGCCTCGGCGGGCTCGTCAAGGGGCGGCTCGTACGGATCAAGGTGCTCAGCCGCGGCAGGTCGCCGCGCGTCGTTCGCGCGCAGGTCGTCGGCACGCGCGGGCGCACGAGCGTCAGCGGCCCGACGCTGCGCAGCAGGCTCGGGCTGTACGACACGTGGGCGCGCTTCACGGTGATCACCGCGCGCGCCCGGCGCGGCGACGGCGATCGGCCGAGCAGCCCGGGGACGGCGACAGGCGGCGCGGCGCCGCGGCTCGCGCGCGCGTCGATGCTGCGCGTGCCCGTCGGCACGATCGCCGGGCGCGTGGACCCGGCGATCGCTCAACGAAGCTGGGTCTCGGTGCAGCGCTGGAACGGCAGGCGCTGGATCGCGCGCTTCGACGTTGCGGTCAGCGTGGGCGGCCGCTACGCGGCGCCGCTGCGGACGTCTGGGCTCTACCGCGTGGTCTACCGCGACGTGGTGGGCCCAAGCGTGCTCGTGCGCTGAACGCTCAGCCCGCGCTGTACAGCCGCGTCAGCTGCTCGGCGACGCAGACGGCCTTGAGCGCGCCCTCACCCTCGAACGTGAGCTTCATCGTGACCTGCGCACCGCCGACGACGTCCTCGACGTCGACCAGCGTGGCCCGCATGCGGACCCGATTTCCGACCGGCAGCGGGGCCGGGAAGCGGACCTTGTTGAGCCCGTAGTTGACCGCGAACGCGAAGCCCTCGAACGCCACGATCTGCGCGGCGAAGCGCGGGTGCAGCGAGAGCGTGTAGTAGCCGTGGGCGATCGTGCCGCCGAACGGCGTCTGCGTCGCACGCTGCGGATCGGTGTGGATCCACTGCTGGTCGCCGGTGACCTCGGCGAACGCGTCGATGTCCGCCTGCGCGACGTCGTGCCAGTCGCTGACGCCAAGCTCCTCGCCGACCTTCGCGCGCATCTCCTCGAGCCCGGTGATCGTGAGCATCGCGCGGGAGCATAGCCTTACCCGGATCGCCTCCCCGCTGCTCGCCGTCGACGCCCCGTCGCTGCTGTACCGCGCGTTCTTCGCGCTGCCGCGGAGCATCACCGACGGCGACGGACACGCCGTCAACGGCCTGCTGGGCATGGCCAACCTGATCCTCTTCGTCGTCGAGCGCCACGACCCGCGCGCCGTCGTGCTGTGCTGGGGCGCCGAGTCGGCGGCATACCGCAGCGAGCTCTTCGAGCCCTACCACGCCGACCGACCGCCGATGCCGCCCGAGCTCGAGCGCCAGTGGCGCGACGCGCCCCGGTTCTTCGCCGCGTTCGGATGGCAGAGCCTGTCGGCGGGCGATCTCGAGGCCGACGACCTGCTCGCCTCGCTCGCGCGCGTCGAGACCGAAGCGGGCGGCGAGGCGCTCCTGTTCACCGGCGACCGCGACATGTTCCAGTGCGTCGGCGACGGCGTGACCGTGCTGTTCCCGCGCGGCGGCAAGGACGGCCCCGAGGTCGTCGACGCCGCCGGCGTGCGCGAGCGCTACGGCATCGAGCCCGACCAGGTGCCGGACTTCATCGCCCTGCGTGGCGACCCGTCCGACGGCCTGCCGGGCGCCAAGGGGATCGGCGCGAAGACGGCGCGTGACCTGCTGCGCGAGCACGGGACGCTCGAGGGCGTCATCGCGGCTGCGTCCAAGCCGGGCACGATGACGCCGCGCCAGGCGGGCGCGCTGACCGGCGACCCGGCCGCGCTGCGCACGTTCAAGGACATCGCGACGCTGCGCCTGATCGAGCTCGAGCGACCGCCCGACGCGGCGCTGGAGGGCGCGCCCGCGGCGGCCGCCGCGCGCGAGCGCGGGATGAACCGGCTCGCGGAGCGGCTGGAAGACCTCGGCCGCTAGTGGGTCTGGATCTCGGCGTTCTGACCGCCACGCGCCGGGGAACCGGAGGTTCCGCGCTGAGCTTCGGGCATCATGTCGCCGCAGTGCGCCTCATCTCCGCCCTCGCGGTGGTCGTTGCGCTCGTGCTCGCCCTGCCGGGCGTTGCGCTTGCCGCCGACCCGCCCGGACCGGTCTCGCTCGCGCAGGGCTGGGATTTCGCCACCGACCCGACCGATCGGGGCACGCTGCTCAACTGGCAGAGCGGCCAGCGGGGCTCGGGCTGGGAGCCGGCGACGATTCCGCACGTCCTCGACCCGCGCACCGACCCGCAGCTCTTCTACGGATCGATCGGTTGGTATCGGCTGACCTTCACCGGTCCGCGGACGCAGCCGGGCCTGCGCTGGGCGCTGCGCTTCGAGCAGGTCCGGCGGATCGCGCGCGTCTGGCTCAACGGCGAGGAGCTCGGCGTCCACCGCGACCCCTACACGCCGTTCGAGCTGCCCGCGAAGGGCCTGCGCCCGGGCGAGCCGAACACGCTCGTCGTCCGCGTCGACTATCGCCGTAGTGCGGAGCTGCGCGAGGGCTGGTGGAACTGGGGCGGGATCACGCGCCCGGTCTCGCTCGTCGCGCGCGGGCCGGTCGTGATGCACGACGCCGGCCTGCTGCCGCGGCGGTCCTGCGTCGAGTCCAAGTGCGCGTGGAGCGTGCTCTTCGACGGCTGGCTGGAGAACGCCAGCGACAGCGTCCAGGCGCCGGCCGTCTCCGTACGGATGCAGTCGCCGGACGGGACGGTCTCCGAGGGCAGCACGACGTCACGCCAGCTGCAGCCCGGCGAGCGCGTGCGCGTGCGCCTCGCGGTCCCGGTGCGCGGCGTGCCGAAGCTCTGGTCGCCCGAGCACCCGAACCTCTACGCCGGCATCGTCTCCACGCGCGCCGGCGGGCAGGTCGTGCAGCTCGATCGGCGCCGCATCGGGCTGCGCAGCGTCGCAGTCGTCGACGGGATGCTGCGCCTCAACGACCGGGTCCTCGACCTGCGCGGCGCCTCGGTGCAGGAGGACGTTCCGGGCCGCGGCCCGGCGCTGACGGACGCCGACATCGACGGCATGGTCGACGAGCTCAAGGCGCTGGGCGCGAACGTCACCCGCGCGCACTACCTGCTCGACCAGCGGCTGCTGGACCGCCTCGACGAGGAGGGGATCCTCGTCTGGAGCCAGGCGCCGGTCTACCACCGCGACAAGCAGCTCAGGACGCCGGGTCAGCGCTCCTACGAGCTCGACGTCCTGCGCAAGACGATCCTCGAGGCGCGCAACCACCCGTCGGTCATCACCCACTCGGTCGCAAACGAGCTGACGGCGCTGCCCGACGAGCACCGCACGTCGGAGGTGTGGATGCGAAACGCCGCCGACCTGGCACGCGATCTGGACCCCACGCTGCCGGTCTCGATCGACATCCTGTCCTACCCCGGCATCCCGCGCCAGACGACCTACGAGGCGTTCGACATGCTCGGCATCAACTCCTACTACGGCTGGTACGAGGGCAAGGTCGACCGCTCGACGGCCGACATCGACGACCTCGCGCCCTACCTGCGCGCGATGCGCAGCAAGTATCCCGGCAAGGCGCTCGTGATCACGGAGTTCGGCGCCGAGGCGACCGAGCCCGGGCCAGCGGACGTCAAGCAGACCTACGCCTTCCAGACGCAGTACCTCAAGCGCAACCTCGACATCGTCGAGCGGCTGGGCTTCATGGGCGGCGCTATCTACTGGACCGCACGCGAGTTCGCCGTCAAGCCGGAGTGGGACGGCGGCGCGCACCCGCCAGTGCGCGACTCGATCCACAACAAGGGGCTGATCAGCTACGCCGGCAAGATCAAGCCGGCGTTCAGCGCTGCGCAGGAGGCGTTCAAGGCGACGCCGCTGTACCGCGACGATCCGGCGGCGGTCGTCCGCGCGCAGCTGTCGGAGTCCGGCTCGCTGATCCCGCGCGCGCTGCTGCTCGTCGGCGCCCTGGGCTTCATCCTGGCCCTGCTCGCGCTCGACGCCTGGTGCCTGCGCGACATCTGGCGCGCGTGGCGCCCGCATGGCGAGGGGCAGGTCGTCGAGCTGCCGGCGCGGCGGGTGGCGTAGCGGCTGCTTTCAGGCAGCGGGTGGTTTCAGGCGCGAGCAGCAGTCCGCGTCAGGCGATCCCTCGCTACTGGTGCCGCTCCCGGTGAGCCGCCGCGGCTGGCGAGTCGCGTGTGACGCAGCTCACAGCGGCAGCACGGAATCTCGCTTTGCTGCGTCGGGCCATGCCGTCAGTGGCGGGCGTTGCTTGTGACCTTCAGCGCTTGTTGGCCGGGTTCTGACAGCGCTTGTTGGCCGCTTCAGGGTTGGCCGATGACGAGGGCGTCACGGGCGGACTGAACGACTTCGCTGGTCACGGTCGTCAGCTGGTTGATGTCGAGGATGCGGGTGATCTGGGCGAAGAGCCGTTGGACGAGGCGGAAGTTGCCGTTGGTGATGCGGGCGACGGCGGCGACGGCTTCGCTGTCGGTGAAGTCGTCTGCGGTGAGGGTCAGGCCGAGGCGTTGCCAGTGGTGGGTGAGCACAAAGCGCAGCTCGTCGGCGCTGAGCGGTTCGTAGCGGTGCGCGAAGCCGACGCGGCTGTAGAGCTGCGGGTAGCGCGCGAGGCGCTTTTCGAGGCCGGGCATGCCGATCAGGATCAGTCCGATCGGGTGTCGGTCGAAGTAGTCGCGCAGCTGCTCGAGCCCAGCGGGCTTGAGGCGGTCGGCCTCGTCGACAATCAGCAGCTCGACGTTCCACATGCCGCTGGCGAACTGCGGCGGCCGGCCGCCGTGCGGGTCGCGGTGGTGCTCGACGACGGCGCTGAAGCGCCGGCAGAGCATCGGGACCTGCTGGTCAAGCTGGCGCGGCGTGACGGTGACCGTTGGGGTCCACAGGACGGTGCTGGCGTTCGCGAGGACGTCGGGTCCGGCGGCGCCGGGTTCAGTCCAGGAGCGCGTGAGCCAGTCGCCGATCTGGTCCCAGTGGGTGTAGTGGCGGGCCGACAGCGTCTTACCGACACCGGGTGGTCCGTAGCAGACGCCGATGTAGCGCTCACGGCGACACGCGTCGGCGAACTCCGCGAAGCGCCGGTGTTGCTTGGTGATCACGAAGTCCAGATCGGGACGTCCGGGCGCGGTGTCGATCAGGTCATCCAGCGGATGTGGCATGCGTCAGTCCTCGCGGTAGCGGCGTAGCCGCGGCCGAGGCGCGGCAGGCTGAGACGTCGTCGGCGTCGAGGTCGCCGGCGCGGCCGGAAGCGCGATGTCGTCGACGAGGCTGCGGCGCTGGTCAAGCGCACTGCGAAGCTGTCGCCGGCGAGCAGTCCGCACGGCCTGCAGCTCGCGCAAGCTAATCGTCTGGTCGGCCAGCTCGGGGCTGACGGCCCGACAGAGGAACTTGCCGTCATGAAAGACGCGGATCTCGGCCATGTCACGCGGGTCGTAGCGGACGGTGACGGGCTCGCCGACGTAGGCGGCGAGCGTGAGGTCCAGGTAGCGCAGCCCGGCGAAACGAATCCCGTCGCGGTGCACGATGCGAGGCTTGGCGACCGCGAGGAGCAGCAGGTCGAGCTGCTCCAGGGACTCCGGCAGCCGGGGCAACCAGCCGCCCCCCGCCCAGCGCTCAAGCGGTGCGATCTTCGTCTCTGAGTGCGGTCGCGCGTGATAGCTGGCCGAGATCCAGTGGCCGAGCGCGGCGTCGAGTTCGGCCAGCGAGAGCCGTGGCGGGCTCGGCGGGCCGGCGCCGGCCGGCGGCAGGTAACCGGGCAGCTCGGGCAGCAGCTCGGTCGTGATCGTCCCGAAGAGGCGTTCGATCTTGCCGCGACCCTGCGGCACGCCGGCGGTCGAATTGATCAGCTGGATGCGCAGGTCCGCCGCGACCTGCTCGAGATGGTGGCTCTTGAAGTCCGAGCCGTGGTCGCTGTAGAGGACGCCGGGCAGCCCGCAGACCGTCCAAACAGGATCCGGCTTGCGCCAGATCGCCTGTCGCAACGCCAGCGCCGTCTGCAGCGCCGAGGGCGCGCCGACGTTGACCGCGTAGCCGGCGACCGCGCGGCTGAAGTCATCGAGGATCGCCGTCAGCCACGGCCGCGCGGGCCGCCCCTGCTCGTCGAGGATCATCACATCCAGCTGGGTGTGGTCGGCCTGCCAGATCGCGTTGGCGGCCGCGGCCTCGCGGCGAAAGACCAGCTCGAAGCGGTCGCGGTAGCCCGCCGGCCCGTCGTGCGCGAGCGCCACCAGTCCCGGATCCAGCGCCACGACGATCGATCGCACCGTCCCGTAGCTGGGTGCCCGCCAGCCACGCTCACCGGCCACGCGGACCGCCTGGCGGTGTATGTGCGCCGTCGAGCTGCGCGGGCGCCGCAACGCCAGCCCCTCCACCAGCGCCACGAGCTCGGCTGGCTGGCGGCGGGTGTCGCGGTCACGCCGCGGCGCCCGCGCCAGACCCGGCAGCCCGCCAACGCGGAAGCGTGCCAGCCAATGGCGCGCCGTGCGCGCCGGGATCCCGGCCGCTGCGGCCGCGTCCGCCAACGCGACGCCGTCCTCGATGTGCGGCCGCAGCACCTCAAAGCGCCGCTGAGCCAGGTCGCGCTGCTGCTCGGAGAGCTCGCTCAGCGCGACCACGGCGCGAGCCTTCAGGCGGCCGCGGCGTCGTCGGCCGCTGGCCGACGGTCGCGCGGAGCGAGGTGTCGGTAGACGCTCGCGCGGCTCACGCCGAGGACCGCCGCGATCGCCGCGACGGTGTGGTCGCCCGCGGCGTACATCTCGCGCGCGATCGCCAGCTTGTCCGGCGTCATCACTGACGGACGGCCGCCCTTGCGCCCGCGCGCCCGAGCAGCCGCGAGGCCCGCGTTCGTGCGCTCTCGGATCAGGTCCCGCTCGAACTCCGCCAGCGCGGCGAAAACGTGAAACACCAACCGGCCGCCGGGCGTGGTCGTGTCGATGCTCTCCTGCAGCGACACAAACCCGACATCGCGCTCGGCGAGCATCGCGACCGTATCGATCAGGTGGCGCAGCGACCGCCCGAGGCGGTCCAAGCGCCAGACAACCAGCGTGTCGCCCTCGCGCAGGTGATCGAGCACCCGCGCCAGCTCGGGTCGGTCGTCCAACGCGCCGCTGGCGGTGTCACTGAAGATCCGCACGCAGCCCGCGGCGCTCAACGCATCGTGCTGCAAACCGAGCTCCTGCTCGCCCGTGGAGACCCTCGCATAGCCCAGCAGCGCGCCCATTCCGCCTACCGTCTCACAACCCTCCACGGCGCGCAACTGAGACATTGATTATCGACACGGGTTCTGAACGCATCGGCAGCTGTGCAGCTCGCTCAGCGCGGCTCGTTGCAGAATCGGTCGTTTCTGCGACGGCGGCTCGTCGGGTCGTCGAGCTGCGAGTTGCGCGGCGTGATGCAGCAGTTCGGGAGCGGGATGCGCACCGTTCATTCGGCAGGGCGGGGGGCGTACATGATCACCACGACGCCGATCAGGCAGATGACGGCGCCGACGATGTCGTAGCGGTCCGGACGGAAGCCGTCGAAGGCGATGCCCCACGTGAGCGATCCGGCGACGAATATGCCGCCGTAGGCGGCAAGGATCCGCCCGAAGTGCGGGTCGGGCTGGAACGTGGCGACGAACCCGTAGAGAAAGAGCGCGAGGCCCCCGAGAAGGGCGAGTGCCCAGCCTCGGCCCTCTCGGACTGATTGCCAGATGAGCCAGGCGCCGCCGATCTCGGCGATAGCGGCGACGACGAAGAGCGCGATCGAACGACTGATCTCGCTGCTCGTCATGGCCAGGGGTCGCGCCATCATCCGCGCGAAATCCAACGCTTGGTGTTTGTCGCCACTCGCGACCGGCGCCGCGACCGCACGGGCTGGATCCCCGTGGTCGGTCCTCTTTGTCGCCACCCTTGAGGTGCCCTCGCGCCGCCCCGTAGACCCGTTTGTCGCCACGATCGCCGGTTCCGCGGCGACAAAGAGCAGTTAGCCGCCGCTTCTTGTCGTCACGTCGCGTGCGGCTCGGCGCGGTGTTTGGTGAGCGTCCGGCCGATAAGGACGATGGCGAGCAGCGCGATGCTTGTCCATTGGGCGTTGTTGAGGCCGAGTGCGAGTTGGGGGCTGTCGCTGCGCAAAAAGAACACGAAGAACCGTCCAGCTGCGAAGAGGCCGAGCACGAGCCATGCGAGGTCGGCGGGGCGTTTGAGGCGGTGGCGCAGTGGCCAGATCGCCGCGAAGATGATCGTGGCGAGCAGGACTTCGTAGAGGCCGCCGTTGTGGTAGGCGTAGTCGGGGTTGGGCGTCAGCGCGTCGGGGTGGGCGTTGCGTACGGCGAGCAGGAAGTCGCTGCGCTCCCCGTAGTGCTCGCCGTTGATGACGTCGCCGATGCGCCCGATCGCGACGCCGAGCGGCAGGCCGGCGGCACCGGCGTCGAGGTAGCGGGCACTGAGGCCGCTTCGCTGCACGTAGGCGGCGATCAGCAGTGCGGCGAGGATGATGCCGCCGTCAAACGTGTACCCGTTGCCCGTGATGAGGCGATCGGGCGCCAGCAGCGCGCCGGGGTCGTGCTCGAGCAGATAGAAGATGCGGGCGCCGATGATGCCGCCGACTGCCGCGAGCACGGCGAAGGTGTACATCGGTTCGGGCGACAGGTCGCGTTCGCGCAGCCAGCGCGCGGCGGCGAGGGCCCCGATGAGGATGCCCAGCGCGATCGTGATGCCGTGCCAGGCGAGCGTGATCGGTCCGAGCTCGATCGTCGGGTCGATCCCGATCGTGATGACGGCCATGACCTCGATGCTCACTCGCGCGAGGCGCCGCGGCGCCCGCCTGTGCCCTGGCCAGGCACCGCAGGTTTTGCGGGGCGATCGTCGGTCGAGCCGCGCCCGTCGCGCCGCCGCTGCGCGTCGTCGTGTCCGTCGGGCTCTGGCCGCTCGTCGTCACGGCCGCCACGCAGGCGCGTCAGCCACTGGCGTATCCCGCAGCGGTCGGCGGGGTCTTCGATGGTCCGCCAGGCGAGCAGCGCGCCGAGCAGTGCGACGAGGACGGCTGTCAGCATCGCGGCGCGGTAGGCGTCGACGGTCGCGTCGGCCAGGACGGCTTGCAGCTGTGGCTGCGCTTCGTCGGTGATGCCCGACTCGAGGGCGGCGGTAGGTCGGTCGCGGGCTGCTGCGACGACGGCAGGATCGTCCGTCGCCGCGGGTGGTGGGAGTGTGGACCGAAAGACGACGGCGAAGACGAGCCCGAGCACCGCCACGAACACGAGGCCGGCGGTGCGGGCGACGGCGGTATTGACGGCGGAGGCGAGCCCTGAACGCGGGCCGGGGACGCTGCTGACGGCGGCGTTAGTCAAGGGCGGAACCGTCAGCGCCAGCCCGAAGGCGAAGACCAGCACGCCGGGGAGCACGCCGGTCCAGTAGCTGTCGCCGGGCTCGAGTCCGGCCAGCAGGGCAAGCCCGGCGCCGACGAGCGTCAGGCCGAGCGCCATCGGCCGGCGCGGTCCGAGCGGGGCGGTCAGCCGGCCCAGTCGCGAGGCGAGGCCGACCATCGTCAGGCTGACGGGCACGCTGGCGGTGCCGGCCGCCAGCGCGGAGTACCCGAGCGCCGCCTGCAGGTAGATGATGAGGATGAAAAAGGCGCCGTTGAAGACGCCGTAGAGCGCGAGCGTCGCGGCGTTGGCGGCGACGAAGTTGCGGATGCGAAACAGCGCGAGCGGGAGCATCGGCGCGCGCGCCGTGTGCTCGCGCGCGATGAAGGCGCCGCCGCCGGCGACGAACGCGGCGGCGGCGCCGATCACTGTCGGGCTGCTCCAGCCGATCGCCGGTCCCTGCACGAGCGCGAACGACAGCCCGCCAAGTGTCAGGGCCGCGAGCGCGGCGCCCGATGCGTCCAGGCGCCGCTGTGAGGGCTGCTCGTCGCGGCTTTCTTCGACGCGCCAGAGCGCCACCGCCATCGCCGCCGCGACGAGCGGCAGCGAGAGGTAGAAGATCGCCCGCCAGGAGAAGAGCTCGATGAGGACGCCGCCGACGAGCGGACCGATCGCGGCGGCAAGTCCGCCCCAGGCCGACCACGACCCGATCGCGGCTGCCCGTGCCTTGCCCTCAAAGCAGCTCGTGACGAGCGCGAGTGTGTTGGGCATCAGCATCGCCGCGCCGAGGCCTTGCAGCAGCCGGAAGGCGATCAGCGTCTCGCCGGACGGGGCGAGCGCGCAGGCCAGCGACGCCACGCCGAAGGCCGCCAGCCCGTAGAGAAACAGTCGGCGGCGTCCGAACAGATCGCCGAGCGAGCCGCCGAGCAACAAAAACGCCGACAGCGTCAGCAGGTAGCCGTTGACGACCCACTGCTGCCCGTTCAGACCGAGCGAGAGGTCTCGCTCCATCGCCGGCAGCGCGACGAAGACCACCGTCTGATCAAGGATCGTGACGCTCAGGCCGAGGATCGCCGCCAGCAGCGTCGCCCGCTGACGAGTCAGCAGACCGCCGCCGCCGCCGGTGGCAGTGTGCGCTTGCGTGTTGGCGTTCGTGTCAGCGCGCACTGCTGAGCGCGGCGTCGAGGTCGTCGTCGCCGATCAGGCCGTCCAGCCGCGCCTGCTCGGCGCCATCACGGAAGACGATCAGCGTCGGCAGGCTCTGCACGCCGAATTGTTGCGCCGTCACGAGGTCCTCGTCGACGTCGACCTGCAGCACGCGCAGTTCGCCCGCGTGGCGGCGCGCGAAGGCCTCCAGCCGCGGCTCAAACGCGCGGCAGGGCGCGCAGGACGCCTGGTAGAAGTCGACCAGGACGACGCCCCGCTCGGGGACGCCGTCCTGGCTGAGCTTCGGCCAGCGCGCGCTCACGCCTGCGCGGCCGGCGCCGCGTCACCGACGGGCTGGCGGCGGCCGACGCTGGCGATCGTCTCAAACAGCAGCGGCAGGTTGCCGCGCAGCGAGTTGAGGAACACGCTCGTGACGCTGGCGACCATCGCCAGCATCGCCCACACCGGGTAGATCAGGCCGGTCGCCGCGGCGGGGATGCCGATCCCGTTGAACAGGAACGCCAGCGCGACGTTCTGCTTGGTGGTTCGGTAGCTGCGCCGGCTGATCTCGCGCGCGACCAGGACCGCATCGAGGCGGTTGCCGACGATGATGATGTCCGAGGACTCGATCGCGATGTCGGTGCCGGCGCCCATCGCGATGCCGACGTCGGCCTGCATCAGCGCCGGCGCGTCGTTGATGCCGTCGCCGACCATCGCCACGCGCCCGCGGGCCTGCAGCTCGCGGACGATCTCGGCCTTGCCGTCGGGCAGCACACCGGCGCGGACGTCCTCAATGCCGAGCGTGTCGGCGACGCGCTGGGCGGCATGCGCGTTATCGCCGGTCACAAGCACCGGGACGACGCCCTGGCGCTTGATCTGCTCGATCGCGGCGCGGGCTTCGGCGCGGATCTCGTCGCCGAGGGCGATCAGCCCGAGCGGCTGGTTGTCGCGGCTGACGGCGACGACCGTCCGCCCGGCGCGCTCGAGCTGCGCGAGGCGCTCGGTCAGACCGCTCAGGTCGGTGCCGGTCTGCGCGACGTAGGAGGGCTTGCCGACGACAACGTCGGCGCCGTCAAGCCGCACCCGCACGCCGTGCCCGGAGACGGCCTCGAAGGCCTCGCTCTTGGCGAACATCAGCCCGCGCTCGAACGCAGCGCTGACGATCGCCTGGCCGATCGGGTGCTCAGAGTTGGCCTCGGCGGCGGCCGCCACGGCCAGCAGCTCGTCCTCGTCACCGACCGGGTGCAGCTCGCGCACGGTGAAGTGCCCCTCGGTCAGCGTGCCGGTCTTGTCCAGCGCGATCTGCTCGACAGAGCGAAACGCCTGAAACGCCTCGCCGGTGCGCATCAGCACGCCCTGCTCGGCGGCCTCGCCGGCGCCGCGGACGATCGCCAGCGGCGCGGCGATCCCGACCGCGCACGGGTAGCCCATCACGAGCACGCTCAGGCCCGCGAACACCGCCCGGCTGAGATCGCCGTCGCCGCCCAAGGCCTCGACGCCGAAGCCCCAGAACAGCGCTGCCAGCAGCGCGGTCGCCAAGACGACGGGCGCGTAGACCTTGAGGATCCGGTCGACGAGATGCAGGATCCCCGGCTTCAGCGCCCGCGCGTCCTCGATGTGGCGCACGACCTGCTGCAGAAAGCTTTCCTCGCCGACGCGGGTGACCTCGACCAGCAGTGTCCCAGAGCCGTTGATCGAGCCGCCGACGACCTCGTCGCCTTCGAGCTTCTCGGCGGGCATCGATTCGCCGGTCACCAGCGACTCGTCGACGGCCGAACGCCCTGACACGACGCGGCCGTCCACGCCGACGCGCTCGCCGGGGCGGATGCGCGCAAGCTCGCCGACCCGCACGTCCTCGACGGGCACCTCGCGCTCATCGCCGTCGCGCACGACGCGGACGGTGTCGGGCTGCAGGTCAAGCAGCTTCTTGACTGACTGCGAGCTGCGTGTGCGGACCAGCAGCGAAAGCCACTCCGAGAACGTGTGGTAGGTGACGACCAGCACCGAGACCGCGAAGAACCCGGCCGTCGGGTAGTCCTCGGGCCGTGCGGCCAATCCGATGACCCCGCCGATCAGCCCGGCGAACGCGCCCGCCTGCAGCAGCACGTGCTGGTTCAGGATGCCGCGGCGCAGCGAGCTGGCGGCCATCGCCAAAAAGTGGCGCGTCACCCAGAAGACCGACGCTCCCGCCAGCGCGGCCTCCGTCCAGGCGACCCAGCCGGGCGCGTCGCCGAACAGCTCCCAGAGCATCAGCGCGATCGCGACAACGCTCAGCGCCGCCATCGTCAGCAGCCGCCGGCCCTCGCCGACGAGCTCGTCCTCCTCTTCCTCGAAGGTCCGCGTCTTGCGCGGGTCCCAGACCGTGTAACCGATGTCGCGCAGCGTCCCGACGAGCTGCTCTGGGGTCGCGCGCTCGGGGTCGTACTCGATCAGCGCCTGCTCGTGCGTGAGGCTGACCGCGACCTTCTCGACGCCGTCCTGGCGACCGAGCGCCTTCTCGATCGTGCCGGTGCACAGCGAGCAGTGCAGCCCGCCGATCTTCGCGCGCACGCGCGCCAGGCCGTCCTCGGTGCGGCCCTCGTCCTCCCAGAACTGAGTCGTGCTCTCCTCGTGTTGTCGCGTTGTGGTCATGCCGCCTCCCGCACCTGATAGCCGGCCTGCTCGATCCGCGAGCGCACCGCCGGCTCGCCGCTTTGGGACTCGTCGAGCAGCACCGTCACCGCGCCCGCCTGGTGGTCGGCGTTGACGTGGCGGACGCCGTCAAGGTCGCCCAGGACGCGCTCGATCCGGTTCTCACAACCCGTGCAGGTCATACCGCTGACGCTGAGATTCAGTTGTTCCATGACGCCTCCTTGATCGCCCAGAAAGACCTCTCTGATCGTCAGACTACGTTTCCAGTGCGCTGGAAGGTCAAGCGGTCCGGGGGCAACGGCGCCCCATCACTAGGGCGTCCCGCGATCGCCGATCGCATGGCGAGCATCAGCGCCGTTTATGACCGACTCGCTCGTCGTCGCGAGGGCCGGCTGTCCCCTCGATGTAGTGGCAGTAGGGCGAGTCGGCCTCGTCGGAATCCTGGCCGGCCATCCGCTCGCGCAGCTCGCTGAGCTCCTGCTTGAGCACGCGCAGGTCACGCATCCGCTCGTCGATCTCGCGCAGGCGCTGCTCGATCACGTCTGCGACGTATGAGCACGGCCGCTCACCGCGGTCGCGCACCGCCAGGATCTCCTTGATCTCGCCGAGCGTCAGGCCGAGTCGTTGCGCGGTCTTGATGAATCGCAGCCGCCGCTCGTCGTCGGGCGAGTACAGCCGGTAGTTGCTGACCGTGCGCTCGGGCTCGGGCAAGACACCAGCCTGCTCATAAAACCGGATCGTCCGCGGGTTGAGATTCAGCCGCGAGGCGAGCTCGCCGATCCTCAGCTTCTGCGTTGGTGGCACGTCAATACCGTACATCCCTCCAGCCGACCGCAAGGTTGCGACAGCCTGAGCGATCACGCCGACCTGTCGCGAACACGATTCGCCGGGTCGTGGGGGAGCGGGGCTCTAGCTGGCCGCTGGCGCTGACTGCGTCAGCCGGGCGAAGACGACGATGCGCTGCGACGCGCTGTACAGCGGGTGGCACGCGATCAGCACGAGGCGCTCATAGGCGACGCGGCGCTTGACCCACAGCGCCGTCGGCTGCACGATCCGCGTGCGCTCGACGCGGTAGGTGAAGCGCCCGTAGGGCATGTTGACGAGAAGCCGATCACCGCGGCGTAGCTGGTCGGTCGTGCGAAACGGCGCGAGGTACGTCGTCCGGTGCGCGGCGATCGCGACGGTCCCGCCCTGGCCCGGCAGCGATGTGTCGGAGAGATGGCCTGGGCCCTTGCGAAGGCTCGCCGTATCCGCCCCCTCCACCATGACGTAGCCCCGGTCGAGCGTCGGAAGGCTCAGCCGGCCAAACGCCCGTCCCGGCCGCAGCCGCCGAGCGTAGGCGCTGGCCATCGCGGCGGCCTCCGAACGCGTCAGCCGCGATCGGTCGTTGCCGCGCGGCTTGGCCAGCGTCGCCTGGCCGTTGTCTACGAGCTGGCGCTCGAGCGCGTTCTGGTTGCGCGCGGCGACGAGGGCCGACACGGGCTCCCTGCCACGCCACGGTTACGACGGCGTCGGCCACGAGCAGCACGCCGCTCGTGGCGAGCACCGCGCCGACGAAGCGCCGAACCGAGCGCACCAACGCCACCGCTCAGGCCACCGCGGGCGTCTGCGCCGCGCCGTCCAGCGAGGATGAGTCGTGCGACTCGAGCCAGAGCAGAAAGCCGAACACGAGCACAGCGGACACGACCAGCACCGCCAGCCAGTACAGCACCGGGCGCGTCCACCTCACGGCCGCGATCAGTCGCCGCCGGCTGTTCCCTGCCGCCATTTCCCCTCCGCTGAGTCCGCCGCTGTCATCTACGACACGGTAGCGCGGCGACATTCCACCAGGGCAGAAGGTTGTCGTGGGTCGGCAGCGCCACGTGCCCGTCGCGCTGCAAGCCGGCCAACGCGTTGGCAGATCAAAGGCGTGCCGGGGACCCGCGATGCTCGAGCTCGCCCACCGGCACATCCCGGGCAGCGGCCCGGTCTGCAGCGATCGGGCGCAGTCAGCACGATGACGTCTGCTCGCCTTGTCGCTTGACCTTCCATCCGACTGGAAGACATACGGTTGGTTGGTTCCCAACGAAGGAGACGTGATGGCAAGCCAGCTGGTGGCCGAGAAGAACCGCGAGTGCCTGGATGCCTGCAACGACTGCGTCGCCGCCTGCGAAGCCTGCGCGCAGCAGTGCATCGAGGCCGCGCAGCAGGAGATGGTCAGCTGCGTCAAGCAGTGCCTGGATTGCGCGACGCTCTGCCAGGCGTGTGTGACGCTGCTGGGCCGCGACTCGCAGTACCTGAGGCACGTGTGCCGGCTCGTCGCCGAGGCCTGCGATGCGTGCGCCGCGGAGTGCGAGAAGTTCGACGATGAGCTGATGCGCCAGTGCGCGCAAGTCTGCCAGCGCACCGCGCGGGCGTGCCGCGCGATGGCCGGCTAGCGCGAGAAGCAGCCAGGAGCATGCGGCAGCGATGAGCGAGCTCGAACGCCAGAGCGCGGCGCTATGGGCGCAGGACGTCGAGAAGGTCTACGGCGACGCCACGCATGCGCTGCGCGGCTTCTCGCTGCAGATCCCCGCCGGCTGCTTCTTCGGGCTGCTGGGCCCGAACGGGTCGGGCAAGAGCACCCTGATCGGGATGATCTCCGGGCTCGTCCGGGCGCGGGCCGGTTTCATCTCGGTGTTCGGCTGCGACGTCGTCAACCAAGCCCCGCAGGCGCGGCTGCAGGTCGGCGTCGCCCCGCAGGACGTGCATCTTGATCGATTTCTGACGACGCGTGAGGTGCTCGAGTACCACGGCCGGTACTTCGGGATGGCGCGGCTCGAGGCCGGGCGCCGCGCGGATGAGCTGTTGGACGCCTTTGACCTGACCGCCAAGGCGAACGCCAAGCCAAACCGGCTGTCGGGCGGGATGCGCCGGCGGCTGCTGATCGCGCGCGCGCTTGTCCACCGCCCGCGGCTGCTGATCCTCGACGAGCCGACGGCGGGCGTCGACCTCAGGCTGCGCCGCGAGCTGTGGTCCTACGTGCGATCGCTGCACCAAGAGCACGACACGACGGTTCTGCTGACGACGCACTACCTCGAAGAGGCCGAGGAGCTGTGCGAGCGCGTCGGCTTCATCCGCGACGGCGAGCTGATCGACCAGGGCGCCGTCTGCGAGCTCGTTGAGCGCTACGGCGGCGGCGACCTCGAAGACGCCTACACCGAGGCGATGCGCTGATGGCGGTCGCCGCGCCCGCCGCACGCGAGCTGCGCACGCTCCAGCGCCGCGCGATGTGGGCGCTGGCCAGCCGCGAGATGCGCCGCGTGCTGACGCTCTGGACGCAGACCCTGCTGCCGCCCGTGCTGACCGGCGTCGTCTTCTTGGCCGTCTTCGGCGGCGCGCTCGGCGACCGCCTGCAGGTCGCCGAGATCGACTACCTGCGCTTCATCCTGCCCGGCCTGCTGGTCATGACCGTCGTCGCGGCGGCATTCTCGAACAACTCCACCAGCCTCTTTCAAGCAAAGAGCGAGGGCTACATCGAAGACGTCCTGAGCAGCCCGATGCGCCCCTGGCAGCTGCTGGTCGGCTACATGGCCGGCGGGCTGCTGCGCGCCTGGCTGGCCGCGCTCCTGCTGTGGCTTGTGGCGTGGCCGTTCGCCGGCGCCATCGAGTACCCGGCGGTCACGCTCGCCGCGCTCTTGCTGTGCGGGCTGATCTTCGCGGTGCTCGGCGTCATCACCGGGATGTGGGCCGACACCTTCGATCAGCACTCGTTGATCGCCAACGTGCTGATCACGCCGCTGGCGATGCTCGGCGCCGTGTTCTACTCCGTCGACCGGCTCCCCGAGCCGTGGGAGACGCTGACCTACTTCAACCCGATCTTCTATCTCGTCGACGCCACCAGATACGGCTACACCGGCCTGCAGGACAGCTCCTCGTGGGCGGCGCTGACCGTCGCCGCGCTGGTCGCCGCCGGCGTGTTCTCGCTTGCCGTCACGCTGCTTCGCCGCGGCTGGCGGCTGAAGGCCTGACGCTGGCATGCTGGCGACCTCGCATCTGTTCTGGTCGGCTCACGCCCGGCCGTCAGCGACACGCTGGTGGCTGCTCGGCGCGGTCGCGCCCGATCTGCCCGCGATCGCGCGTGCGGCCGCTCTGCGCGCGCGCGGCAGCCGGCTCGACGACGTGTGCGCACAGACATACCACCGCTCGCCCTGGCGCGAAGTTCAACTCAGCGCGCACAGCGTCCTTGCGCCGCTGGCACTGGCGGCACTCAGGCGTCGTGCGGCGCGCCAGCTCGCCGCCGGCTGGCTCGGGCATCTCGTCATCGACGCGCTCACCCACCATGACGACGCCTGGCCACCGCTGTGGCCACTCTCACAGCGGCGCTGGCGCTCACCGCTGTCTTACTGGCAACGCGAGCACCACGCCCGTCAGCTGCTGGCCGCCGAGCTGATCGCTGTCATCTTCGCCGCGCGCCGCACCCACTACCCGGCCCTCGGCCTGCTGGCCGCCGCCGCGACCGGCTACACGCTGAGAGGCACACTGCTTGACGAGCAGGGGCCGCTTGGGCTCGCCGCCGATCCGCTCGCGCGGCAGCGCGACTTGCGCTAGGCGGCCGTCGAGCTCGGCCACCAGCACTCGACCTGCGCGAGATGCCTCATGGGCTGCTCGGCGAGCAGGGGGCGCTGCTAGCTCGCGCGGCGTCGGCGACCGACGGCGAGTGCCAGTCCGGCGACCATGATTGTCGCCACCGCCAGCGCCACCACCCACGGCCCGTTGCGCGCGCGGCTGGACTCTGGCTCGACGACAGCGGACGCCGGCGCGGCTGGCGCCGTGCTCCGCAGCGACGCGCGGTAGTACGTCACTCGGTGCAGCGCGGCGATCACGTCCGCGGGCGTGGCCTGGTCGTCTTGCAGCGTCACGCGCGCCAACCGCGAGTCGCGGTCGGCGTCGACGTCGACGACGCCGTCGACGGTTGCCACGACGCGCTCGACCGTCGCCTCGCAGTTCCCGCACACCATCCCCTCGACTTCCAAGACGACCGTCCTCGTCACCGCCGACGCGGGCACCGGAACCAACGCCAGCGCGACCAGCGCCAGCAGACAGATGAGAGCCGGGCGCAGTCTCATCCCAGCAGCGCTGAAAATCCGCCGGCGGCCAGGAACCGCCCGACGAAGTACGCGGCGGCGAGCACCAGCAGCACGCCGACCGCGACTTCGGCGCGGCGCACAAGCCGAGTCGCAGTCAGCATCCGCTCAAAGACGCCGGTGAAGGTCCCGAGGACCGCCAGCGGAATGCCACGCCCGAGCGCGAACGCTCCCATCAGAGCCGCGCCGTAGAAGACGTTTCCCGCGGTCGCCGCGCCGACCGCCACCGGCAGCAGCAGCGGCGTACAGCCCGGGCACGCCATCAAACCGAACGGCACACCGACCATGAACGCCCCGCCCGTCGTGCCGCCCGCGCCCACCCGCGGCGCGAACGCCGGCAACCGCGGACGCCACAAGCGCAGATTGACCGCCGCCATCGCCAAAAGCACGACTGCCGCCACGAAGTACCAGACCGCGAGCCGTGAGCTGATGAACCCGATCGCCTCCGTGCCGACGAGCGCGAACGCCGCACCGAGCGCGACATCGACGACCACGACACCGGCGACGAACGCGACCGAGAGACGCAGCGCCCTCGCACGCGTCGTCGCGCCCGCCCCGGTCACGCAGCCCATGACCGCCGGCGCCATCGCATAACTCGGGGGAGCGAACGCCACCAACAGCCCCAGCCCGAACGCAACCGGCAACCCGATCAGGGCCGCACCCCGCATGCTGTCGCTCATAGCCGCCAGCGCGCCCGACGAGAACAACGCGTCCGAACCGACCTGAAACAGCAGCACGCCGAGGAGGAACACCAACACGCCGGCCAACACCAGACCGACCGGCGACGGCCCTCCTCGCTGCGCCTGCTCGCCGATCCGGTAGCCGAGACGCTCAATCCGGCGCTGCGCCTCGGCGTCATCGACCGCCGAGCCGGTGAGGCGAACCTCGCCGGCCTCGACATCGACGTCGACCTCACGCACGCCCGGCACCTCGCCGAGCGCGAGCTGCACCGTCTTCGCGCAGCCGTCGCACGTCATCCCTTCAACCCGCAGGCAGACCTTCGCGTCGGCGTCGGCAAGCGTTGTCCGCAACGCCGTCGCGCCCGACCTGCGCGCGTCTTCGCTCGCCGTCTTCACGATCGGCCGCACGGTAAGCCATGCCGCGACTGGAAGGTCAACGACAACCCACGCGCCGCGAGCACCGGGCGGCCCTGGGCAGGTCTCCGCTCGGAGATGCCGCCGGATGCCGCGCAGACGCTCAAGACGACTCGGCGTCAGTGGCGACAAACACTAAGAGTTGGATTTCGCGCCGGTGATGGCGCTACCCGGGCCACTGAGCTTCCGAGATCAACGGCGGACTCCCAAGGGTTGGTGGTTTGGGGTATCAGCCTGGGGTGATAACGTGTGCATTGTGTCGCGTCCGTCGTTGGAGATGCCGTTTGTGCTGCCCGCGCAGCCGGCTGAGGCTGATCTTGTCGCGAAGTACTTCAAGGTGCTGGCGGACGCGACGCGGGTGCGGGTCTTGGAGCTGCTTGATGAGCATGGCGAGCTGACTGTTGGCGAGCTCGTACGGCGCCTGGAGCAGCCCCAGCCGAAGGTGTCCAATCACCTTGCGTGTCTGCGCTGGTGCGGCTTCGTCGCGCGTGAGCGCCGGCATCCGAACGTCTTTTATCGCGTCGTCGACGAGCGCGCGCTTGAGCTGTTGGGGCTCGCCCGTGCGGTTCTCGCCGACAACGCCGAGCATGTCGCTTCGTGCGAGCGCGTCAACGAGGACGGGAGCTGCTGATGGTCGAGAAGCCGAGGGGGCGCGGAAGCGGACCGGCGCTGGGCGTTGGTGGGCTGGTGATGGTGGTCTGCTGCGGCGGCCATCTGCTCGTGCTGGCCGGGCTCGGTGGCTTGGCCGTCGGGACGGTCGTCGGGGTACTTGGCGGCGTGCTCGCCGCGATGCTGCTGATCGCCGTCGTCGTAGTGATGCGCCGGCGGCGGCCAACGGCTGGGTGCGATGCGCGTCACGGGCGGGTGGTGGCTGATGAGCGTTGAGCTGCAGATCGCGGGCATGACGTGTGCGGCGTGTGCGCAGCATGTCGAGCAGGCGCTGAGGCATGCGGGGGCGCGCGACGTGCGTGTGGACTGGCAGCTGGGCCGCGCGACCGTCGACCCCTATGGCGTGCCGAACGGCGAGCTTGTTCGCGCGCTCGATGACACCAATTATCGCGTGCAGCGCATCGTCGAGGCAGCGCGCGATGACGCGATCGACTCGGCCGGCTATGACTACGACCTGGCGATTGTCGGCTCCGGTGGCGCTGCGTTCGCGGCGGCGATCGCTGCGCGACGCCGCGACCTGCGCGTGTTGATGGTCGAGCGCGGCGTCGTTGGCGGAACGTGTGTGAACGTCGGGTGCATTCCCTCCAAGGCGCTGCTGGCCGCGGCCGAGTCACGTCGCCGTGCCATCGACGGTCGCTTTGCTGGCATCAGCACCGACGCCGGCCCAGTAGATATGGGCGCGCTCGTTGCGGCCAAGGATGACCTGGTCGGCGAGCTGCGCCAGAGCAAGTACCTCGAGCTGGCCGACGAGTACGGCTTTGAGCTGCTTGACGGCAACGCGCGGTTTGTGGCCGGCCCGGCGCTGGATGTTGACGGCCGGCGCGTCGAGGCGGCGCACTACCTCGTCGCCAGCGGCGCCGAGCCGCACGTGCCCGACATCCCGGGCATACACGCCAGCGGGTATCTGACGTCGACGACGGCGATGGAGCTCACGTCGCTGCCGGAGTCACTGCTGGTGATCGGCGGCGGCTACGTGGCTATGGAGCAGGCACAGCTGTTCGCGCATCTCGGCACGCGTGTGACGATGCTCGTGCGCTCCCAACTGGCGCGCGGCGAGGAGCCCGAGGTCGCCGCCGTCGTGCGCGACGCATTTGAGGCCGAGGGCATCGCGGTGCACGAGGACATCACGCCCGACGAGGTGCGCCGCGACGGCGACGACGTCGTCGTGCTCGCGGCCGGCCAAGAGTTCCGCGCGCGCCAGCTGCTGCTGGCCACGGGCCGCTCGCCCCGGACCGACGGGCTAGGCCTGCGGGAGGTCGGCGTCGAGCTCGGCGCCCGCGGTGAAGTCACAGTCGACGCCGAGTTGCGCACGAGCAACCCGCGCGTGTGGGCGGCCGGTGACGTCACCGGCCACCCGCAGTTCGTGTACGTCGCGGCCAAGCACGGCGGTCTCGTCGTCGAAAACGCGTTTGATCGCGCGGGCCGGCGCATCGACTACGCGGCGCTGCCGCGGATCACCTTCATCAACCCGACGATCGCCGCCGCTGGTCTCAGCGAAGCCGACGCCCGGCAGCTGGGCATCGAGTGCGAGTGCCGGGTGCTTGAGCTCGAGCATGTCCCGCGCGCGATCGTCAGTCGCAACACGCGCGGCCTGGTCAAGCTCGTCGCCGAGCGCGAAGGCGGCCGCATCATCGGCGTGCACATCGTCGGCGACGGCGCCGGCGACGTCATCCTCGCCGCCAGCCTCGCGATCCAGACCGCGATGACCGTCGAGCAGCTCGCCAGCGGCTGGAACCCCTATCTGACGCTCGGCGAAGGTCTCTACCTCGCCGCGCAGTCCTTTCACCGCGATCCCAGCAAGCTGTCGTGCTGCGCGGCCTGACAGGAGGCACTGCATGCAGAAGCTGATCGGAAGCGCCCTAGCCGGACTGGGCGCCACGCTGTTCATGGAGCACGCCTCAACGTGGCTGTACAACCGCCAAGACGAGCAGTCGCGAGAACGTGAAGAGCAGCTGCGCAGCGAGATGCCGACCACCACGCTTGTGCGCAAGACCGCCGCGCTCGCCGACACCCAACTCGACGACGAGCGCGCGCAGCAGCTCGGGATGCTCGCGCACTACGCCTTCGGTGCCGCCGGCGGACCCGCCGCGCTGGTGCTCAAGCGCAGCGGGCTCAGCCCGCTGAAGGCCGCACTCGGTGTGGCGACCGCGATGGAACTGGTCGTCGACGAGGCCATGAACACGCTGTTCGGGCTGACGGCACCGCCCGCTGAGTGGCCGTGGCAGGCGCACGCGCGCGGCATCGCCGCACATGCCGTGTACGGCGTCGCTCTGGGTCTGCTGCTTAGCGCCGGCGAAGACGACTGATGGACGAGCGCTATGACGCCGTCGTGCTTGGCAGCGGACCGGCCGGCGAGGTCGCCGTCTCGCGGCTGGCCGACCAGGGCCTGCGCGTCGCGCTCGTCGAGCGCGAGCTGGTCGGCGGCGAATGCGCCTATTGGGCGTGCATTCCCTCAAAGACGCTGCTGCGCCCACCCGAGACGCGGGCTCAGGCCAGGCGCGCCGCCGGCGTGCAGGAACCCCAGCAGCGCTGGGCTGAGGTCGCCAAGTACCGCGACTACATGATCCGCGACCTCGACGACGGCGCACAGGTCGACAGCTATGAGCAGCAGGGCGTCACGGTCATCAAGGCGGCCGGACGCATCTGCGGTGCCGGCCGCGTCGAGGTCGACGGCCGCGTCCTTGAGACCGAGCGGATCGTGATCGCTACCGGCAGCGACGCGATGATCCCGCCGATCGACGGCCTGGAGGAGGTCGGCTACTGGACTAACCGCGAGGCGACGACCGTTCAGCAGATCCCCGACAGCGTCCTGATCCTCGGCGGCGGCCCGGTGGGGGTCGAGCTCGCCCAGTTCTTTGCGCGCTTCGGCGCGCACGTGACGATCGTGCAGTCCGCCGACCGCCTCGTCGACCGCGAGGACCCGCGCGTCGGTCAACTCATCGCCGACCATCTGCGCGAAGAGGGCATCGACATCCGGCTCGGCGCCACGGCGGTCGCCGCGCAACGCCGCGACGGCCGGCGCGTGCTCGTGCTCGAGGACGGCGAAGAGCTCGCCGCCCAGGAACTGCTGATCGCCACCGGCCGCCGCCCGCGGATCAACGGCATCGGACTGGAGTCGCTGGGCATCCAACCTGACCCGAAGGGCATCGCGATCGACGAACGCTGTCGCGCCGGCGACGGCGTCTGGGCGATCGGCGACGTCACCGGCGTCATGGCGTTCACGCACGTCGGCATGTACCAAGGCCGCATCGCCTGCGCCGACATCGCCGGGCACCCCGCCAAAGCCGACTACACCGCGATCCCGCGCGTCGTGTTCTCCGACCCCGAGATCGCCGCCGTCGGGCTAACCGAGCAGCAGGCCCGCGACCGCGGGATCGACATCGCCACAAGCCACATCAGCCTGGCCGCCTCGATCGCGCGCCCGTGGACATATGAGCAAGACCCACGCGGCGACCTCGGCCTGCTCGCCGACCGCACCCAACGGGTGCTCATCGGCGCATGGGCAGTGGCGCCCTTGGCGGGCGAGTGGATCCACCAGGCGGCGCTGGCGATCAAGACCCAGACATCGATCGACGTGCTGCGCGACACCGTCGCGCAGTTTCCCACCTTCAGCGAGGCCTACCTCAAGGGCGTCGAGGCGCTCGAATTGTGAGCCTCCATCAGCGCCGCCCCCCGCGGCGCATCCCTCACGTAACGCAACGCAGCATGCGCCAACCACCCGAGCGATGACGTCCGCCATGCGCAAGCTGATCGTATTGAAGGTCGCCTGCTGCGGGACACCGTTGCTGGTGCTCGGCCTCATCGCCTCGGGGGCGGTCGCAGCGGTCGACCTCGCTATCGGAAGCGCCGTCCTGGGACTGGCTCTCATCGTCTGGGTGCTTTGGCGCCGCCGCCCAAGCCGCGTCTGCAAACCACGGAATACTCCGGCGGGAGCTCAGCCGTCGGATTCAAGCGGCGCCCGTGAGGCGGCTGACAGGTGAGCATCCCGACCGCCACCCAGACGGGTGTTGTGGCTGTCGATGATGGCCGAGGCGAGCGCTCTCTTGCACCGCGACGAAGCCGATCGGCATGACTGAGGCGTGTTCGCACGGCATCAAGGCCACCGACGTGGTGCTGCGCAGCCTCTTTGGTCAATGCGACGATGCGCCGCTGGCGTCGACGCTGCTCGGACTACTGGCTCAAGGCCAGCCCGTCACGAGCGCGGCCTTGGCCGGCGCGGTCGCGCGCGCACCCGAAGACGTCGCTCGGCAGCTCGCTGCGTGGCCGAACATCGAGCGCGACGGCGATGATGCGGTCGTCGGGTTCGCCGGGCTCACGCTGCGCCAAACCGCGCACAGCTTCGACGTCGCCGGCCGCCAGCTGCACACGTGGTGCGCGTGGGACACGCTGTTCTTGCCGGCGCTGCTGGACACAACCGCGCGCGTGCGCTCGACGTGCCCGGTAACCGGTGTCGGTGTCGAGCTCGTGGTCGCCCCCGGCGGCGTCCAGCACGCCCAACCGGCTGGCCTGCACGTCTCATTTCCGCCGCCCGCAACAACCGACGCCGCCGACGTCACCGGCTCGTTTTGCTGCCACGTCCACTTCCTGGCCGGCGCCGCGGCGGCACGCAGCTGGCAGAACGCCCACCCCGAAGGCGAAGTTCTCGACCTGGCCGCCGCGTGTGCCCGCGGCTGTCACGTTCGCGCGAACCCGTGACGGGCGACGCCACCGCCGAGCTTCGTGCACCCGCATGCGGCACAGCCAACCAGACTTGGTCCACTTGTGTGGCTGCGCTCGCCAGATGCGACCAGCTGGGCTTGCCTCCAGCGCGTGGGCTAGCGCTTTCGCCTGGATGCGGCGGCGCGTCGAGGCCGGGCGAATAGCCGAGCCGTCTCCGCGGGACAGTGATCTCAGAAACGTCTGTTTCTGGGGCGAGCCAAGGACGCTCTGCCGAGCCTCGCGAACGGCGTAAGCGTCCTCACGCCGGCAGTCGCAGCCGGGTTCTGCGACGTCGGACCGAGTCGTCGTGACGCGGCATTGCGACGGGCCAGATAGCGCTGACAGAAGCGGCCATCTACCGCTGAAGATCACAGGCGTTGCTCGACGCTGTCGAGTTCCCGCTTGCGTTCTGCGTGTTGCGCAGGCACCGACGTCAGAAGGCAGCGAAGCATGAGCAGCAGCGCGCAGTACGACCTCGTGATCGTCGGCGCGGGCATCGCGGGCTGCGCCGCGGCGGCGCTGTACGGCCGGCGCGGCGCGCGGTGGCGCTGGTCGAGCGTCACGCAGATCCCGGGACGTACAAGACAGGCCGCCACCTCGTGGGAGCGCCCCGCCGGCTCGCCATCAGCGACCTCCCCCGCAGGGCGGTGCCGACGAGCACGCGCGTCGGCGTCACGAGCTCGAAGCACCTGATGGAAGCCCGATCCGGTACTCCCGGGGCTCGGTCTCGTGGTGTGCCGAGCCTGGAGCTCGAACAGCGCCCGCGAGCAGGCAGCCGATAGTGCCGATCGCGCCGTCTGCCGCACAGCAGACACGATCGCGCTTCGCAGCGGGACGCAGTCGTCGATCAGTGGTGTGGCCGGGCTTGCCTCGGCGCAGGGATCAACCGGCAGCTGATTCGCGTACGGCTTCGTGAGCGAGCGTCGAGAGCACTCGCGCCAGCGCCGTGCTCGAGCCTTGACCTCGCGCTTGCAGCACGCCAGCTCTATGCGACGGGGCCGACCCGGAGTATGATCGTGCGGAATGTTACGAATCAGGAGGTGAAGTCGTGCGCGTGCGAGACGGCATGAACCGCAAGGTTGTGACGGTCGGACCACAGCACACGTTGCGGGAGGCGGCGCGACGGATGACGCGCGCCGACGTCGGCGCCGCTGTCGTGCTTGATCCCGACGGCAGCGGGCCCGGCATCTTCACCGAGCGTGATCTTCTGCAAGCCTGCGGCGCCGGCGACGACCTCGACGTCGAGTTGGTCGAAAATCACCTCACGCAGCGCCTCAAGTACGCCGCCGCGGACTGGTCGCTGGAGCGCGCTGCCGAGGAGATGGTGCGCGCACGGTTCCGCCACGTGGTCGTGCTCGACGGGTCAGAGGTCGTCGGGATCCTGTCGATGCGCGACATCGTGCGCTGCTGGACGCAGTCCGGCGCGACGGCGATCCTCGACGCGACATCAGCTCCAGCCTAGGAGCAGCCCGGACACGCCAACCTGGGCATCGCGTCCGTCTACCTGCGGGGCATCGACAACAGCGAGATCATCGACACCCTCATCCGTCAAGCAGGCGTGTGCCTGACCGGGCGCATCCGACGTCACGTGGGCCGCGGTGTACAGCGACACACGACTGCTTTCGGTCCGTCAGAGCTTCCGGCGCCGTCAGTCGAGAAGGCGAACGAGGCGATCGCGGCAGCGGTGCGTCTCCCGGGCGATTCGCAGCGCGCGACCGAGGCGCAGCAGACGCGCAACCGGCCTCAGGTCGGCCGGCGCGTTGCTACGCCCTGATCCGGCGACGCGGTTTCTGCACAACGGCGACAGCTGTGCGCGGGGCGGCCGCTGGGACCCCAGCTTCCTCAGGCATCGCGGACACCAGTCGGAGAACAGCCACCGAAGCCTCAACTTCGCATGCTGGCTCCATGAGCCACCCGTGCTGCTCTGCGCGAATAGCGGCGCTCTGCCGTCCTGGGACTCCGAGCAGGGCTCGCTCCGTCCCGGCGCTGGCGAGGCCGGGTCTTCGCTGAGATGTGCCTCATCGGGAGCGTCGGAGTGTCAGCTGGGTCCTTGCAATGCGTCCGCGCGCACCCGCGCCTGCATGGCGCGGTCGAGGGTGACGCCGCCGACGATCAGCGCGCCGGTTGCCGTGAGGAAGCCGTAGGCGAGTGCGTTTGAGCTGTCGAACTCGGCCCAGGCGCGCAGCGCGGCGATGAGCAGCAGGGCTGAGGCGAAGACGGCGGAGCGGACGAAGACCTGCCAAGCGCTCCAGCGCGGATCGCGCGATAGCAGCAGCGCGGCGGTGCCCGATGCGGACAAGAACGCCGCGATGACGCGGCTGGTAAGCGGCGTGAGCTTCCATGGCGCCACGTCGATGGCGGCCGACGGTGCGACGTACATCACGAGCGCGATGACGAGCAGCGTGGCGCCGCCGATGCCGATGAGCGCGCGTAGCGGGCGGGGAATGACCGCGTCGGCGAGGTTGGGGGAGCCGGGATCGGCCGCGCGATTGCGCAGGTACAGCAGCGGCACGAGCAGCGGAGTCGTGACGTATAGCGACAGCCATGCGAAGAACGCGACGTGGCCGTGGTTGAACTTGTCCCACTGCAGGAAGGTGGAGGCGCCCATCAGCCACGCGAAGACCGCGATCCCTGGGAAGTAGGCGGCGACCGCGTGCCAGCTGCCGCCGAACGAGACGCGATAGAAGAAGTAGGCGCCTGCGCCGTAGCAGCTGCCCATGAACATCGCTGTCATCTCGGGCTTGACCGGCCATGCAAAACCGCCGGGCTGAAGGAACGAATCGGTCTTCCTGCCCGCTTCGACTGGAAATAGGTAGAGCAAGACCGCCGCCGTGATGAGGACCACGAGGATGAAGATCCCGATCCACCTCAGCTCGGGACGCACCAAGTCCGCCCGAACGCGCGGACTCTCAGCGCCGGCGGTCGTCATGTCCCGTCGTCTTCGAGCGATCGCGACAACGTTACGCACCGCGCGGCCAACACGGCCTGATATCGCGCGCCGCCGGTTCGCGCGAGGAGGGACACTCTGCCGTCCCCTTCCCGAAGCGCTCCTGCCACGCGATAGCGATACCCTGCCCCGCAAGTTCAGTTGAGCAGTTGGAGCATCTCGAGTAGCTGCCTGGATCGTTGTTCAGTCGAGCGTGATGTCGCCGATGGAAATCGTGACGAGGGTGGGCCGGGGAGACCGCGCGGAACGACGCGCCGGCGGGTGGCGAAGAGCAGCCCGTCGACGCGTTCATGTACCAGGCAATGATTCGCGGCCCGCGCCCAGGGGCCGAAGACCTCGGCGGTGTAGTCGATTCTCGTGATCCGGCCGTCCTGACCGAGGTGAAACGTCTGTTTGCGCGAGTGCGTGGGTAGCTCGGGCGGGAACGTCGCGCGAAGGCCCCTGCCGGCGAGCTCCTCGACCGTGACGTCGTCGTTGGCGAGCATGAACGGCGCGGTGATGTAGTTCCACAGGGCATAGCCGGTGAAATAGAGGACCTCCTCGTCGGTCCAACGCAGACGGCGCGCGATCCGGAGGGGGCGGGCATCGGCGCCGTCGAAGGTTCCGAGCCGGTCGAACTGGACGTGGGGGCGGCGGACGTCGACGCTTGAGGTGAGTTCGAGCAGAACGCCGGGCCGGCCCTTCAGCGCCATCGCGATGCCGGGTAGTGGGTCAGTTTGGATCGAGCAGGGCGGCGATCTCGCGCAGCGTCCAGACGTGATCGGCGACGCCTGCGGCCATCGCCGGGGTCTGCTTCGTGCGCGTGCCGTCCTCGTGCTTGATCGTGAGCGACTGGTGGACCCGCGCGAAGTTGTAGTGCATGTAGTGGAGGCGAGGATGTCCCGCTCGTCGTGGAACTTCGCGACGACGGTCCAGTGGGTGGTGGTCAGGCGGTGACGAGCGTAGCGGCCTCCTCGGCGGTCGGTGAAGGAACGTTGGCGGCGAGGTCGCGCTCGACGGCGACGGCGAGCTTGGCGAGATCGCGGTAGCCGATCACACGGCGAAACTGCTGCTCGGCTTCGAGCACCCCGGCGGCCGTCCAGCGCAGCGCCATGTCGCCGGACTGCCAGTGCTTGACGTTGCGGCTGGTGCGACGCACGCACTCGATCATTGACTCGCACGGGTTCGTGGACTCGAGCGTGCGCTTGAGCGCGCCGCGAATCCCGAGCCTGGTCACTGTCAGCGTCTCGGCGATGCCCTCACGCAGCGACGCCGCGGCACCCGGGTGTGAGCGCGCGAGCTCGTCGGCGAGCGCCTGCAGCCGCTCGAGCGCTGCAGCGTGATCGTCAAGCTTCCACGCCGCCCGCAGCCGGCGCTTGACGGGCGGACGATCGCGCTCGGGCAGGTGATCGAGGACGTTGCGTTCCTTGTGACGGATACAGCGCTGCACCGGCGTGTCGGCGCCGAGCACGTCGCGGACCGCTTTGCGCAGCGCCTTGGCGCCGTCGAGGACGCAGAGCACGCCCTGACCGACATTCAGACCGCGGTCGACGAGGTCTGCGAGCAGCGCGGTCGCGACGGCGGCGTTCTCGGTTGATCCTTCCCACAGGCCGAGCGGGATCTTCACGCCCTGCGTCGTGACACCGAGCGCGACGACGTTGCAGCGGCCCTTCAGATCGATGCCGTCAAGCATCAGCACCGCGAGGCGGATGTCGTCGAGGCGACGCGCCATCAGCTCGCCCAGGCGCTCGCTCGTGCGCGCCACGAACGCCCGCGAGACCGCGGACTTCGATGTCGACCGCGACGCCTGCTCGACCTCCTCGCCGACGGGCTCCTGCGTGCGCGCGTAGCGGCGCGTGCTCACGCCGGCGAGCATCCGCTCGAGCACGACAGCTGTCAGGGCGTCACGGTCGGCGAAGTGCGCGTACGTCTTCAAGGCCACCTCCTCGCTGTCGTCGGCGCTACGCACGCGCGGCCGTTGAACCGGGACGCGCCGGCCGCCGAGCGTCACGCTGCCGTCCTCGCGGCCGTGACGCACCGCGCTGCGATCAGGGTCGTGGCGGCCCTTCGGCCCGACGACCTCATCGACCTCTTCTTCCATCAACTCGGCGAGCACGCCGAGGCCGACGCCGACGCTCAGCGCCAACAGTCCTTCCTTCGCGGCGCCGACGAGCTCACCGAGCGCTTCCTGCACGCGCGCGGGCAACACGCCCTCCTGCGCGGTCGCGGCCTGCGCGACCGATACGGTCTTCATGGCGGTTCCTCCTCGATCTTTGGCGGATCACCGCGAACGCTGCCAACGGCAGCGGACGCGGCGGGAGGGACCGCCGTCCTAGCGAAGTTCTACGAGCTACGGGACAACCTCGTGGAGGCTGACGGCATGAGCCAGGTTCTCGACCTTCTTTGAGAACCCGTTGGTCAGGCGCGTGAAGCGGCGCATGCCCATCCGCATCGTGAGGTTCTGGCGCTCGACGTAGCTCGTGGAGATCTCGCGCTCGTCGGGATCGCCGCTGATGACCTTCACGTCGATGCCGGTGCAGACGTTCGGGCTGTACTTGCGCTCCTGCTGTGTATGGCCCTCAGCGGGGCCGTAGATCTTGTGGAGCATGGCGAAGTCGATATCCGCGCCGAACGTGAAGTCGACCGCTTGCAGGTAGGAGCGATGGCCGTCGGTTGTGAGCTGCACGCGGTGGGCCAGTCGGCGCTTGAGATCGTCCATGAACGTCCAAGCGTCATCCACCGTGCGCTCTCCGACGAGCCAGCTCGGGACGAGCTTCGTGTCGGCGCAGATCGCAGTCCACGTCCAGATGTCGCCGTAGCCGAACGTGCCACGATGCTCTTGCGGGACGTTCTTCTGCTTCGAGTAGCAGAACGACCAGATCTCGTCGCACTGGATCGTGCGGCAGGGAAGGTCGCGCAGAACCTCGTTCTGGTACTCCGCGCAGGCCGCGCCGAGATCGACTAGGAGCTTCGTGACGGTGTTCTTCGCCGCGCCCGTCATGCGGACGGTGGCGCGGATGCTGTTGCCCTCGATGAGGCAGCCGATGATTTGGGCGCGCTTCTCGGTGGACAGCCGGTTCATACTGACCAATGCCTGAGCGGACAAGCAAAAGTCAAGTTGACAGGGGCATGCTCTAGGCTGTACACGGGCAACCTAGTCAACGGAAACGGGAGTCGAGGGGGGTGATCGAACACGATGACGACGAAGAACGAAGACTCGACCCCGACGCTGCCCGTACCAATTCAGATCAGGGAGAAAGCGGACAGCATGACGCGGAAGGTAGCCCGCGCACTGGAGGTCCGGGAGAGTACGGCGAAGGCCAGGAAGGGCAAGCCACTGGCGTTCCCGACGCGCCGGGCGGAGGTTGTCCGGATCGTCGTAGAACTTCGACGGCGTTCCTCGCGGTTGACGGTCAGACCGTAGCGGGCTCGGCAACCTTGGTGTGGTCGAGGCGGGCGGGGTTGTGAGGGGTGGGGTGTCGTTCGATTGCGGTGACGAGTTTGGCGAGGTCGCGGTAGCCGATGATCCTGCGGAACTGCTGCTCGGCCTCGAGCATGCCGGCGGCGGTCCAGCGCTTGCGCATGTCGCCGTCGTGCCAGCGCTTCACGTTGCGCTGGGTGTGACGGACGATCTCGATCATCGACTCGCATGGATTCGTTGAGCACAGCGTCTTGGCGAGCTGCCCGGTGATCCCGAGGCGCGTCAGCGTCAGCGTCTCCTCGAGCCCTTCGTGCAGCGAGCGGGCGGCGTCCGGCCACGTCTGGTCGAGCTCGGAGGCGAGCAGCTGCAGGCGCTCACGCGCGAGCTCGTGATCGGTGAGCGACCAGGCGGCTCGGAGCCGCACGCGGACCTGCTCGCGGTCGCGCTCGGGCAGTAAATCGGTGATGTTGCGCTCCTTGTGGCGATGGCAGCGATGCACCAAGGCGTGCTCGCCGAACACGTCGCGGATCGCGCGGCGCAGTGCCTTGCCACCGTCGATGACGAACAGGATCGCCTGCTCGGGATCCAGGCCGCGGTCGACGAGATCGGCGAGCAGCAGGCCGACGAGGCGAGCGTTCTCCGTCGAGCCTTCCCACAGGCCCAGCGGGATCTTCACGCCCTCGGTCGTGATCGCGAGCGCGACGACGTGGGTGCGTTCGGCGATCTCCAGGCCGTCGAGCATCATCACCGCCAGGCGTATGTCGTCCAGCCGGCGGCCCATCAGCTCGCCCAGCGCGGTGCGCGTGCTCGCGATGAACATCTCCGACACCGAGGACTTGCTCGTCGTCGTCGACGCGTCCTCGACGTCGCTGCCGACGGGCTCGCCGGCCTGCGCGAACTTGCGCGTCGAGACGCCGGCGAGCATGCGGTCCATCACCGCCCGCGTCAGCGGGTCACGGTCAGCGAAGTACTCATACGTCGTGACGGGCAGCTCGTGCTCGTCGTCAGCGGTCCGCATGCGGGGACGGCTGACCGGCACGCGCCGGCCACCCAGCGTCATCGAGCCGTCCTCGTGGCCGTGGCGCTTCGCGGTCCTGTCGGGGTTGTGCTTGCCCTTCGGGCCCACGACCTCGGTTACCTCCGCTTCCATCAACTCGTGCACGACCCCGAGCCCGACACCCACGCTCAACGCGAGCAGTCCCTCGCGTGCCGCGCCGACCAGCTCGCCCAACGCTTCCTGAATCTGCGCAGGGAGCGGACTCTCGATCACCTCCGCAGCCGTCGCGACCTTCGGGAGGGGTACCTTCTTCATGGCGGTTCCTCCTGTCCTCTCGGACTTGGTTAGCGCCCCGAACGCTCCCAACGGGAGCGGACGAGGGCGGGAGGACCGCCGCCTCAACTTCTACGAACTACCGGACAACCTCGCCGGGCACGCCACTAGCGTTCCCGTCGCAAACCCCGCTTTTCCACGCGCAGCATGCGGATCGCTATGCGCGTCAGGACCTAATCAGAGCCTACGAACGGCGCTTCGGCTGCCGCCTCGTCGTCATGGTCGATGCAATCTTCCCGGAGAGCGTCACGCTGTTCGAGGAACTTCTGTTCGACGCCGATCCGGCGGAGGACCTGCACTTGCTTCTGGAATCGCCTGGCGGTGACGGCGAAACTGCGGTGCGCTTGGTCCGAGCGGCGCAGGCCCGCTGCCGAGAGCTGACCGTCGTCGTGCCGAATCAAGCCAAGAGCGCCGGCACGATCCTCGTGATGGGCGCACACCACATCCTGATGGGGCCAACGAGTGACCTCGGGCCGGTCGATCCGCAGTTTCCGTCGCCGGGCAGCGCTGGGCTGTACTCCGCCAAGGATCTCATTGCGGCGGTCGACAATGCGCAGGCGGCGATCGCCGCAAATCCCGATACCTACTTGCTCCACGTGTCCTTGCTAGCGGACGTGACCGCTGTCATGGTCCAGCAGGCTCGCTCGGCGCTCGGGCGGACCGATGATCTGGTTCGCGAAGCACTGAGCAGCAACGAGGATCGGGCCGAAGCCGAGGTCATCGAGATTGCGGAAGCGTTGAAGGAGCCGCTGATCAATCTTCCGCTGCATCACGGCGCGGTTTTCGGAGCCAAGGACGCACACGGTGCTGGGCTGCCGGTCATCTTCGCGGATCCGTACGGCGAGCAATGGAAGCTCATCTGGCATCTCTGGACCAAGTACTTCGCCCTTGACGCGTACGTCTACGAAGGACACCTCGCCTCGCAGGTTATGCCCCGACACCAGCCGTATTAGCTGGTGTCTCGCTTACCGCGCCAGCGTGCTTGGGCCGCCCTGCGCGCCGCCTCGCTCCGCTGCTCGGCCGCCATCTTCTCGGCCCGCGCCTTGCCGCCCTTCAAGCCCCCGCGCCGTCCGAGCGCGACCGCCGCAGGGTCCTTCTCGCGCTCGGCCGGCGGTTTCTCGGGAGGCGCTTCGCCCGTAGCCTCTTCGACGAGCCGCTGCGCGAGCTGGTTGAGATCGCGCGGACGCTTGCTTGAGCGGTCGGGCATAGTCCCAAGCCTAGCGCCTAGCACGGCGGGCGCATACGCGAATCGCCGCCATACGTCCAGAACGTCTGGATGTCGATGGCTGCGGCATCTAGGGGTGGCGTCCCAGGGAGTGGGGAAACGCGGTGGGCGTAGCTTCCGCGGTGTGTGAGTGAATTTTACTTCACGCCGCAATCACCTCCTGAGCGGCAAGGGCGGTGGAAACGTCGGTGCGGGGGCTTTGGCCGCGGCGGACGCGTTCGATCTGCGCGACGGCCTGGGGGTCATGGTGATGCCGCGCCAGCCGCGGCTGGCGAGCTCCAGGACGGCCCAGATCAGCGACAGTGCCGAGGTCTCGCCCGGGAAGCGGCCGATGATCTTCGTCCGCCGGCGGACCTCCACGAACGTGCGCTCGAGCAGGTTTGTGCTCCTGGTGCGCTTGCGGTGCTCGAGTGGGAAGCGCAGATGCGCCACGAGCTGGTCGATGTTGTCGTCAATGACGCGCATCGCCGACGGGTAGGCGGTGCGGTAGTCGCCGGCCAGGGCCAGCAGTCCGGCCTTCGCCTCGGCGGCCGAGACGGCGTCGTCGAGGACCTGCCAGTAGCGGGCTTTGACTTCGCGGTGCAGTCGCTCGGGCAGCTTGGACGTGAGATTCCGCAGCGCGTGGACGGTGCAGCGCTGCTCGGCCGCGTGCTCGAACAGCTCCCTGGTGGCCTTCCAGATCCCGGCTGCGCCGTCGGCCACGATCAACGCCGGCGCTCGCATCCCGCGGGCCTTGAGATCGCGCCCGAAGTCAAGCCACGACTCGTAGCTCTCCCTGGATCCGAGTTGCAGCCCGAGCAGCACCTTCTGGCCCTCCAGCGTGATCCCCCAGGCGACCAGCACGCCCTCGGCCGGCTCGTCGGTCGGCCTGAGCTTGAGGTAGATCGCGTCGAGATAGCAATAGACGAGATCGTGCACCGAGAGGTCGCGCTGGCACCAGGCCGCGTAGCGGTCGGCGACGTCCTTGCAGACCCGCGCGACGGTCGACTTGGCGATCACCTGCTCGCCGAAGCACTCCTCTAGCGCGGCCTCGACGTCACGCACCGACAGGCCGCGCAGGAAGCTGCAGATCACCAACGCCTCCAACGCGTGCGTCCGCGCGACGCCCTTGCCGAGCACCTGCGACTCGAACCCAACGGCGGTTGCGTCACGCACGCGCGGGCGCTCGATCACCGTCGGGCCGCTCGTCGTGCGCACCGTCGAGGGCTCGGCGAACCCATTGCGGTAGATCACCTCCTCGCCGCCGCCGGCGCGCTCGTAGCGCCCGCGGCCGACGAACTCGGTCACCTCGTCCTCCAGCGCCTGCTGGAGGATCAGCCGCGCACCGAGCCGCGCGACCGCCTCGATCGGATCCTGCTCCTCGCCGATGGCGGCAAGGACATCATCAAGCTCGCGGCGCAGCCGCTCGCTGGGGACTACCTTCTTCATGCGGGCGTACCTCCATCAGCTTCGACTTGTCGGTCAAAGCGGAGGCTACGCCCGCCCTACGATTCCCCCAGCGCCTGGGACGGCACCCATCTAGGCTGCCAGGTAGCCTATGCGCATAGGATTGGGTAGCAACGATTCGAACGGGGCCAAGCTCATGGAGAAGACCTACTACACAGCCAGCAGCCTTCGTCGCGTGCTGGATACGTTCGAGGGACGGTACGGCATGTCCTCGGCGGACTTCTACGCGGCCTACGTCGACTACGACGAATCCCGGATGGAGCACATCTCTGGCTTCCATCGCCACGCATGGGCAGGCTTCTACCGCGACTGGCGGCGGCTGAGCGGCGACGGCTTCGCGGCGACAGTCGAGAGAGAGTTGCACACGGTCTAAGCGGCGGCCCTCCGCTCCCGTTTCGAGCGTGGATGTCTGGGAGTACTTTGAGCAACGCGACCGCGAGGTTGCAGAGCAGTCCGCTGCCTGGGACTCGGATTTCGGATCTCCCTACTCCGAAGAGCAGGGCTCCAATGGACAGCGCGGCCGGATCTTTGGTCGCGTGGTCTTGAGCGAACGTGCCTTCCTCGCCGTAAACGAGGCCGTCGAGATCAGGGGTTCCGGCGTAACCCGCCTTGAGTATGCGTACTACCTGGTTTACGACGAGGCCCAACTGTGGGGCGAAGAGCGCGACCCGACGCACACGCCTGCTGTTCATCAGCACGACCGCGATCACAACAGGTACCCGAGCAGCGTCATCTCTTTCAAGGCCGCACTGACAAAGGCTTGGGCGACGATTGGAGCAGAGGATGATCTTCGCGAGGCCGAACCGCGCGACGTAGATTCAAACTGACCCACTACCCGATGCCGCCGCAGTGCAGCTTCAGCTTGATGCGCTTCAGCTCACGCCAGCGTTCCGCATGCCGCCGTGAGCGGCGATCGCTTCCTCCAGCGGACGTCGCTCGCGAGCTTCCTCGCGATAGCAACAGGCACCCGGCCTCCCCGCCGTTCCGAGCTGGAGGGAAGCGCCTGCGCCTTCCGGCGCTTCGCGCGCCTCTTCCCGCTACCCGAACCCGCTGCGACGACCGCCTAGCGACTCGCAGCCGGCTCGCTGCCGCTTCAGACGACGAGAGGAAGTGCCGCTTCGTGCCGACCCCAGCGCTGGGATGCGCGACAAGGCCGACACCGATCTGCGAACAAGGGCTTTCGCGCCAGGTTAGTCGCGGCCGGGCACGACGATCCCTGCTTCGTAGGCGAAGACGACTGCTTGGACGCGGTCGCGCAGCCCGAGCTTCATGAAGATTCGTCCGACGTGGGTCTTGACGGTCTTCTCGCTCAGGTATAGGCGCGTGGCGAGTTCGGCGTTTGAGTGCCCGCGTGCGAGTAGTTCGAGCACCTCGCGCTCGCGCGCGGTCAGCTCGTCAAGCTCCTTTGGGGGTTTGGTGGGTACGGCGGGCGCGTCGACGAACCGTTCGATCAGGCGGCGCGTGACCGAGGGAGAGGCAAGCGACTCGCCGCCAGCGACCGCTCTGATCCCCTCGACGATTTGCTCGCGCGGCGCGTCTTTTAGGAGGAATCCGCTGGCGCCCGCGGTGAACGCCTCGAAGACGTACTCGTCGAGGTCGAAGGTCGTCAGCATCAGCACGCGCGGCCCGTCGGTTGGGCCGGCGGCGATGCGACGAGTAGCCTCGATGCCGTCGATCGACGGCATGCGGATGTCCATCAAGACGACGTCCGGGCTGAGGCGGCGGGCGAGCTCGACCGCCTCGGATCCGTCAGAGGCGTGTCCTGCGACCTGCAGGTCGTCGGTTGAGTCGATGATCATTTCCAGTCCGGCGCGGATGAGCTCCTGATCGTCGGCTAGCAGCACGCTGGTTGTCATGGCGCGCGCTCCAGTGGCAGCCGCGCCCAGACACGGAAGTCGCCTTTCTCGCGGCGCCCGGTCTCAAGCTCTCCGCCGACGAGAGCTGCGCGCTCGCGCATCCCGATCAGCCCGCGACCGATTGTGCGCTCCTGTTGGCTTGGCGGCGCCCCGTCGTTGGTGACTTCGAGTTCCAGCGTCCGCTGCTCCCAGCGCAGCACAACGGTTGCGCGGCAGCATCCGGCGTGCTTGGCGGCGTTCGTCAGCGCCTCTTGCACGATCCGGTAGGCCGACAGGTCAATGGCGGGGGCGACCGGCCGCGGCTTGCCTTGTGACGTGAAAGACACCGCGAGCCCCGCCTCGCGCGCGCCCTCGATCAGCGTCTCCACGCGAGCGATCTCGGGCTGGGCCGAGAGCTCTGTCTGGTCGCGGTCGTCTCCCATCAGCCCGAGCAGCCGGCGCATCTCCGTCAGCCCCTCCCGAGCTGCCCGTTCGATCGAGCGCAGGCTCTCCTCGGCGCGCTCCGGGTCGCGCCGCAGGATGCCCTGTGCCCCGCCGGACTGCATCGTGATCATGGCGAGGCTGTGTGAAACGGCGTCGTGGAGCTCCCGCGCGATCCGCCGTCGCTCGGCGGCGACAGCCGCGCGCGCCTCGGCTTCGCGCCGCCGATCACGCTCAACGGCCCGGCGCTCGATCGCCCGAGCTCCCGCGTAACGAGCGCCCGCGACGCGTCCCACCGCCCAGACCGCGGCAAGAAAGATCGGTGCCACAACCGGGTCAGGGCTGGCATCGCCCCCGGTTCCTTTGGCAGCGGCGATCTCGATCGTCCCGACCGCGAGTGCCAGTCCGAACAGCGAGGGCCACTTCGTCGCGTAGGCGGCGACCGAATACGCCGCCACAAGTGCTGCAAGGAATGACGGAAGGATCTCGAGCGGCTCGGCGAGGAGCGCGCGCACGGCAATCGTCCCGAAGACCACTGCCGACACCACAAGCGGCGCGCTGCGCCGTGCGGCCAGCGGCAGCGTCATCAACGTGACGGCCACGAGGTTGAGCGCGAGCGGGCCCTGCACGAGGTCGTCCGCGAGCGACGCGCCGAGCACCTCCCACAGCCCGATCGCAAACAGCAGCAGCGCGAGCGCCGCGTCCGCCACCGTCGACCTGTACGTGCGCAGGCGCTCGCTCACGGGCCCACGTTAACCCGTTCCCGCCGCCACCGGATCGGGCTCAGGTCGCATACAAGGATTGGTCTTGAGGCCGATGTGCAGGCCGGCTCAAGCGACCTACGGTGGCTCGACAGCTACCGAAAGGAACCCAGATGTCCCGCCGCGGACTCCTCACCCGACTCGCCCTCATCGCCGCCGGCGCCTACGCGCTGACAGGCGCGCTCGAGCTCGCCCACGACCAGCCAACCGTCTTCGTCGACCCGATCGACTACGTGATCGAGATCGCGTTCGTGCTGGCACTTGCCGCAAGCGCCGGCGTGCTCCTCTCGATCGCCCGCGCGCGGCTCTCAGGGCGCCCCGCGACGGTCGCGTGGATGGTCGCACTCGCCGGCAACGCAGCACTCGCGACCGCAGCGCTCGCCACGGCGATCGAGGGCCGCGAGGCGCTCGATCCGCTCTTCCCACTCGGCTTCCTCGCCGTCGTCGCCGGCTACCTCACGCTTGCCGTGATTGACCTCAGGGGCCGGCTGGTGCCGCCGCGCGCCGGGCTCCTCCTGCTAGTCGGCTTCGTCGCAACAGCCGCCATCGACAACCTCGTCACCGGCGGCGGAACGCTCGTGCTCGCGGCGACCTGGGCGGCGCTTGGCCGGTTGATCTCCGCTCCCGACGGCGCGTCCGAACGGCGCCGGGTGACAGCTGCCGGGGCCTCGCTCTACGAAGGTCGCGTTGATGGCTAAGTGAGCACGCGCGACGCTACCTACGGACGGCAAGCGGCCGAGCCATCAAGCCAAGCCAAGACCAGGATGGCGGGATCGCGCGGACCGGGCGCCACGCCGGCAACTGCGAGATAATCCAGTACCGCCTCGATCGCGACGGTCAGCCGGTCGAGTCGTCTACGCCCAGGACTCTGGCGGCGAGGGCTGCGGTCACGTCGGTAGAAGTGGTGTAGCGGGCGCCCCGGTAGGTCGATCCGACCACCGCGGTGTCCAAGCTCGTCGGCTCTTCCAGGAGTCGATGAACAAGGGAGCACCACGATGGCCGAAAACCGGATGATGACCCCTGCCGATGTCGTCGCGCGCGCGATGGCCGGCGAGCATGGTGACCTGCTGCGCGACGCGGTCGGCTTGGTCGTGCGGGAGTTGATGGAGGCCGAGGTCGCGACGCTCACGGGCGCCGGGCGCGGCGAGCGTACGCCCGAGCGCGTGACGAACCTCAACGGGTACCGCGAGCGGGCGTGGGAGACCAGGGTCGGTGAGATCGACCTTCAGATCCCGCGCACCAGGTCAGGCCCGGCGTACTTCCCGTCGTTCTTGGAGCCGCGTCGGCGCTGTGAGCAGGCGATCGTCAGCGTGGTGATGGAGGCCTACGTCAACGGTGTGTCGACGCGCAAGGTCGACCGGCTGGTCGAGCAGCTCGGCATCCAGGCCATGAGCAAGGACCGGGTGTCGCGGATGTGCCGCGACCTTGACGAGCACGTACAGCAGTTCCGCGACCGGCCGCTGGAGGGCGCCTATCCCTACCTGTGGCTCGACGCCAAGCATCTGAAGGTCCGCGACCGCGGCCGCGTCGTCTCCAAGGCGCTGGTGATCGCCTACGCCGTCCACGACACCGGCCGGCGCGAGGTGATCGGCCTGGACCTCGGCGAGGTCGAGTCCGAGGCGTTCTGGACGGAGTTCCTTCGCGGCCTCCGCGCCCGCGGCCTGACCGGTCTGCGGCTCGTCATCAGCGACCATCACGAAGGCTTGAAGACCGCGATCGCGCGGGTCCTCGACGCGCCGTGGCAGCGCTGCTGCGTGCACTTCGTGCGCAACATGCACGGCCACTGCCGACCGGCTCAACGCGGCCTGGTGTCCGCCGCCCTGCGCGAGGTGTTCAACGCCACCGACCGCGACGAAGCCCGCCGGCGCCTGACCGACGTTCTCGCCCGGCTGCAGTCGATCGCGCCGAAGGTCTGCGAGCTGCTCGAGGCGGCCGAGGAAGACCTGCTGGCGTTCATGGCGTTCCCGCCCGAACACTGGACCAAGCTGCGCTCCACGAACCCTCTCGAGCGCGTCAACCGCGAGATCGGCCGACGCTCTGACGTCGTCGGCATCTTCCCCAACGACACCTCCGCGATCCGGTTGGCCGGCGCTCTGCTGATCGAACAGAACGACGAGTGGATCGTGTGTCGCCGCTACCTCTCCGAAGAATCCATGCGCGCGATCCTCTGCGCCAGGACGGAACGAGAAGACTCTCCCTCTCAGATCTCAGAGGAGGTGGACGAGCTCCCCGCCGCAGCCTGAGCCGCTGACACCGTCTCCGACGAGCACCTACACCACATCACGCGACTTGACTAGGGCTGCGGCTGGCGAACCGTCGAGCAGCGCGAGGGCCGCGGCTGGTGCGCGTCACGGCTAACTCGCCGCTCTGGAGGCGCTGGCCAGGGCGCTGCCGCGGTCCTCGGCCTAGCGTGGTGGCGTCGACGCCGGCCACACGAGTAAGCACTCCTCGGAGTCATCGCAGCATGAACGCACGAGAGTGCTCGCTGCGAGGGGTAGCCGGGAGGCGCCGAGGGCAGAGCGCCGCTTTCGCGTGCAGGAGCGATAGGCACCGCTCCTTTCCCACTTCTCACTCGGACGACGAGCGGCAGCGGCGTGCGGCGCCGGCGGCGGCGCCCACGGCCACTGAGCATGGACCAAGGTGGTGGCAGCGACCGCGGCTGCTGGCAGGCGAAGCGAACCACGCCGCGAGGGTCGGTCCCGGCCATCGGTCTCGCCAATGATGGATACTCGGTGGAATGCCAGTTGCCCAGCTTCGCCTGCTCGTTTTCGGCGCCGTCGTGCTCGTCCTCGAGATCGTCGCCACGATCGTCGCGATCGTGCTGAACCTTCCAGCTCAATTCGGCGACGTAGGAACTGACGCTGGCAACGAGTTCGCCGCGCGTGGCACTGCAATCAGTCCACCAATCGCCCCACTGATCATTCTCGCCGGTTCGCTTCTTGTGCTGCGCCGGCGCGATAGGTGGGCCACCGTGGGGTGCGTCATCATCGGCCTGCTGGGACTGCTGTTCACAATCGGGGCGATCGGAGAGGCCGCTGCGAACGGCACGCCGGACGTTCCGAAAGCGGTGCTGCTCGGCTCAGGGATCGTCGGCTCTGTGATCGGCGCGACGTTAGTCTTCCTGGCTGTCGCAGCCGTCACGGCTCGCTCGAGAGTCTCGAAACCTGGCTAGCTCAGCTCCCTGGACCGCTGCCGGTTCGGACAGGACCGGTAGCGGCAGCGCATCGGCCGCACTACCGCCTTCGACGAGAACGAATAGTCATTCGGCGTTGGCCGGATGAACGTCCGGGCCGCTCGCCACGATGCGGGGCATGGATGACGCCGACCTTGTCCGGCTGCGAATCCCGACGGCGATGCGCGAGCGCACCCGCGAGATCGTGGCGATCACCGACACCGCCTGCGTGGCGTGCCTGGATGAGGAGTACGCCTTTCTGTGCCGACAGTTCGTCGCGCGGCTGGCGCGCAAACGCCCGTCGCCGCTGGTGCGCGGCAACGCCCGCATCTGGGCGGCCGGCGCGATTTATGCGATCGGGCAGCAGAACTTCCTGTTTGACCGCTCGCAGCAGCCGCATCTCACGTCCGATCAGCTCGCCGCCCAGCTAGGCGTCGTCAAGACGACGATGGCCAACAAGGCCGCGCTGATCAGCAAGACGCTCAACCTGGGCGCGTTTGAACCGGACCTGACCCACAGCGCGACGCTCGAGCAGCACCCGCTGGCATGGCTCGTCGAGATCGAGGGCTTCATCGTCGACGCCCGCATGCTGCCAGCCGACGTGCAGGACGAGGCTCGGCGCCGCGGCCTGATCCCTGACCTCGATGGGCGGCGTGCAGCACGCGAGACACGGCCTGCCTACACGTAGCAGCACCTTGTGCTGCCTGCTGCTCGGGACGAACACGCAGCAGTCCGCGGCTCGCCAGCGAGAGCGCTCGTATGCGCGAAGAGGTTCCTCCTATGTCAAGCAGGGCATGGATGCGGGTGCGCTGGTGACGAGGACGCGGTCGTCTGATGGCGGCGTGGCTGGGGCGGCGAGGATGTGGTGAAAGTGCCGGGCGAGGTGGCGTTTGAGGCAGCGGATGGCTTCGCGTTTGGTCTTGCCTTCGGCTTGTTTGCGGGCGAGGTAGGCCTTGGTGGCGGGGTCGTGGCGGGCGCGGGTGATCGCGATCGTGTGTAGCGCGCGGTTGAGCTGGCGATCGCCGCCACGGTTGAGGCGGTAGCGGTCGCTTTGGCCTGAGGAGCAGGGGATCGGCGCGACGCCTGCCTGTCTGGCGAAGCTCGCGTCGGTCTTGAAGCGCTCGGCGCCGGCGGTGCGGCCGATCAGGATCGCGGCGGTCATCGGGCCGCAGCCGGTCTCGGTGAGCAGCACGGGACGATGGGCCTTGACGAGATCACGTAGCTCACGCTCGAGCTGGACGACTTGGCGTGTGAGGCGGCGGATGTGCACGAGCTCCTCGCGCGCGATCCGGACCCGGGCGCTGGGCGTCATCGCGCGCAGCCGCCGGTCGATGCGATCGAGCACGACGAGTTGGTCAAGCGCTCGGAGCTTCACCGCGGCCTCGAGCTCGGGGGCAAGCGCGACCAAGTGCCAGCGCAGCCTGTTTTGCATCCTCGTGCGTTCGGCGACCAAGTCGCTGCGGTGATCAGACAGCAACCGGATCTGCATCGCGGCCTCATCTAGGTGCGCGACGGGGAACGCGTCGACGCCGTCTTTGACGACGGCTCGGGCGACCGCCTGCGCATCGATCTCATCAGACTTGCCGGGCTTGCGCTCGCCGCGCCGCGAAGCGCCCATCCGGTGCGGCGCGACCCGCACGACGCGTTCACCGGCGGCAATCAGGGCCTGCTCAAGGCGCCGCGAGACATGGCGGCAGTCCTCGATCGCCCAAACACGATCGTCGTCCAGGCCGCGCGCCCAGCGCAGCGCGTCGAGGTGCCCGGCGTCGCTAGCCGCGATCTCCCGGGCGCCGTGTAGCCGGCCGGTCCCGTCGTCGACGGCCACCAGCGCGTGCGTGCGCTTGTGCGTGTCCGCTCCGATCACAATCATCCCCACCGTCCCTTCGTTTGGATAGCTGAAGCGGACGTTCGGCGGACAGCTCTCAGTTGGGGCGATGCCACGCTCCTATTAGGTCACGCCGAAGGTCCTCGGGCGGCGACGGGCGACAGAACGTTTGCTGGCCAGACCAGATCGGTCGGCAAGCGCTCTCAGAGTCAGCCCGCCGCCAGCCCGAGAACCAACCGGATCGGTCGGACGACACCGCCCGAACCCCGACGACGATGACACTGAGGGCACTCTGCCGAGAGTGCTGGTCGCACGCAAAGCAGGATGCTGCCGCGGTCGCGCAATCTGCTCCATGCGCTTCGCGTACGACCGTTGGGTACGTGGCATCCATCCATCACTGCGCTAGGTGACTGCGGTGCGATGTGTCACAGGGACCGTGGCGCGGCTCGAATACAGGGATGCTGAAGCCCCTCCTAGCGATAGTCATCTGGGTTCTTTGAGGGCCACGACTGGTCGCGAGATGCCACCGCAGGGCGAGCGATCTTACGCGCTGCTCCGATCTGCGCGTTACCTGGAATTCCAAGGTCGTGGGCGATCTGATCGTCCATCAGCCTGGCGAAATCGTAATGCTCGGCTTGGACACGATCGCACGCTCGCATGGCGACCATCGCTTCGCGATATGCACGGCAGAGCAAATCTGGCAGCCCATCCTGCGCGATCCTAAATCGGTCTTTCTCGCGAGTCGCCCACCCGTGCTTCGTGGCGATCTCGACAGTGCGCAGACACCAGTCAATTTGCCGCAGACGACGCACCAGAGTCGTTATGGCGTCGGTCGGCTCGGTCAACGCCTCTTCACCGATGGACGCTACGGCGCAGCGCGAGAGGACATCCTCGGAATGCTTGAGCAGCCTCGCTGTCAGGTCGTGAGCCGCGCCGCGCCAGGCAGGATCGTTGCGCAGGGTGACCAACACGGGATGGAGATGGCGGGCCACTTGGTCCTCGTACAGATCGTCCTCAACCTCGCCTGATGGCCCTTGCGCCCGAGCCGTTTCCTGCGCCTTGTTCATCGCTGGCTTCGTCCGCGGATCGCTCAGGAACAAATTGCCTATGCCTATACGGGCTGCCACGCACGCATCGTGGAGTTCGGTCAGTGCGTGTTGAGAAAGCGATCGCCACCGTCGGCGATCACGCCGCGCCACGACTTCATCAATGAGCAGGACTGTGGCTCCCAGCGTGAGCGCCCCCACGGCCAAACCTGCGCTCAGCGGGCGACGTTGCCAGAACGCACGAACCGCTTCGCTGGCCACCTCGGAGCCGAGTAGGACGCCGGTGACGACCGCGATCGTTGCCATCGCGACCTGTCCAAATGTCCCGGCACCGGCGTGTCGGCGCGCGGTCCAAAGTGCCGTCCCACCAAGCAGCACGCCGCACGCCGCGGATACCAGGAGCGCGTACGTGCTCACGGCAGGAGGGTAACCGACCGATGCGACTGTGCCGGGAAGGTCGCCGAAGGGCCTCGGCTCGAGCCGAGGCGGCAAAGGGTCTCAATCCGACATCGACGCGCGCTGGTTAATCGCCCTCCTCATGGAGAGGACGGAGTCGGCGGCCGGCACGGACATCCTTCTGGTTTGCGCGAGGAGGGACACCGCGCGATCGCGGATCAGGCCGCGTCAGCGAGCAATCTGAGCGCGTGGTTCTCGATCTCGCGAATCCGCTCGGGCGTGATGTCCAACTCAGCACAGACGCCCCGCAGCGTGCGCGGCGCCGCGCCAGTCAGCCCAAACCGCATCTCGAGCACGTCGCGCTCGAACTGCGGCAGCGCGGCAAGTGCACGCTTCACGTTCTCGCGGTCCATCACCGCGATCGTCGCTCGTCCTGCACCCGACGGGCTGGCGTCCGTGGCGCCCGAACGGCTTCGCGCATCAGGTTGGTATCGCGCACAAGAACAGTCCCCGCGGGTCTCGGCTAGAGCGCCGCCCCGCGCGAGATGCGGCGCGCTCAGAGACGGTCCGATGCATACGCGGGTCGGACGCGCGTCGCGAGGAGTTCGCTACTTCCGCACCCACTGCGGAATCTGGGAAGTTTTTGCGAGCGAGTGGGTCCACTTGAGCATCCGGTACTCGGCGACCGGACTATCGGGATCGTCCGGAGCCATCGGCTCAGCTCCTGCACTGACTTCCAGAACGCCCGAAAAGCTCAGCGCATCGAAGTTGGCCCCTGTGACGGTGAGGTATACGTAGTACGTACCGCCGAACATGGTGTCCAGAGCCCTGACCGTGCGCTTCGATCGCTTGTACAGGTTCACGACGGCGCAGTCGTAGCCGTGATCCTCGTCCTCGGCTGGAAACCCGGGGGGAAAATCACCCTTGGGCACGAGGTTCCAGAGCGTGCGATACCAACCGACCGCGACCCATGGCACCCGGCGTACGAAACCCGCCGGGACAGTGGTCTGGGGCTGGCCGTCTTCGCTCTCCTGAAAGGAGTCGAAGCACAAGCGCCGGCCTTGGAAGACCCGCATCGGCCCAAGGCCCTTAAGCGGTGACGGGCGAGCGATAGAGAGGTAAATCTCGACTCCGTCGGCGGTGTCGCGACCTTCAGATGCGGTGAGCTCGATGAAGCCCTCGGCATGGTCGGCCTGAGTTTCCGCGTCCCAGAACTCGTGGACTACGTCGGATGCCGAGAGCGTGAGCTTCGGCCGCTGCTTCTTCGCGCGCCAACTCGGACCGAACAGCGCAACTAGGATTGCCCCAAGCGTGAGTACAACACCCACCATCCCGAACGTACCGGTGATGTACTCCCATTGCTCCGTAGCCAGCAGCGTCACGGGTGCAGTGTCTCTGATCGCGGCGGCGCGTCCATGCTCGGACTTCCTCGGGAGGCGCAGCGCGTGTGGCCGAGACCGCTGCTCCTCGACGCCAGGAGCACTCTCTGCAGCCTGCCCCTTCTCAACCGCCCGCCAGAAGCTTCTGAACCAACGAGGCACCCCGGCCGCCGTATGCGAGCGCCCGCCGCAACGCGGGCCGCCCGCCGCCACCCCTACGGCGTGAACTTCACGGTCATCACGTCGCCGTCGCGCATCGCATAGTCGCGGCCCTCCAGGCGCAGGGTGCCGCGATCGCGGGCGCCGGCGTAGCCGCCCGCGTCGACGAGCTCCTGCCAGCCGATGACCTCGGCGCGCACGAAGCCGCGCTGGATGTCGGAGTGGATCTCGCCGGCGGCGTGCCAGGCGCTGCGGCCGCGCTTCAGATGCCAGGACTGCGCGGGCTTGTCCTCGCCGGCGGTGAAGAACGCGATCAGGTCCAGCAGCGAGAACGCCCCGCCGACGACGCGCTGCAGGCCCGTCTGAGAGAGGCCGAGCTCGGCGCGCATCGCTGCCGCGTCCTCGTCCTCGAGCTCGGACAGCTCGGCCTCGATCCGGCTCGAGATCGCGACGGCGAGCGCGCCCTGCGCGCCCGCGTGCTCGGCGACCTCGGGGGGAACCTCGTCGGAGCCCTCGTCGACGTTGGCGACGAGCAGCACCGGCTTGGCGGTCAGCGGGCCGAGGTCGCGCAGCGCGTGCGGCGCGTCGGCCGGCGGCGGGACGCTGCGCGCCGGGCGGCCGGACCGCAGCGCCTCGATCAGCTCGCGCAGCCAGGCCTCCTCCGCGATCGCCGCCCGATCGCCCGATCGCGCGGTGCGCACGACGCGGTCGTGGCGGCGCTCGGCCTGCTCGAGGTCGGCGTAGATCAGCTCGGTCTCGATCGTCTCGATGTCGGCGATCGGGTCGACGCGGCCCTCGGGATGGATGATCGAGTCGTCGTGGTGGGCGCGCACGACGTGGACGATCGCGTCCGTCTCGCGGATGTTCGCCAGGAAGCGGTTGCCCAGGCCCTCGCCACTGTGCGCGCCGGCGACGAGACCCGCGATGTCGTGGAAGTCGATCGTGTCGGGCACGATCTGCGACGCGCGCACGATCCGCGCGACCGCGTCGAGGCGCTCGTCGGCGACCGGCACGACGGCGACGTTCGGCTCGATCGTCGTGAACGGGTAGTTCGCGGCGTCCGCGCCGGCCTGCGTCAGCGCGTTGAACAGCGACGACTTGCCCGCGTTCGGCATCCCGACGATGCCGACCTTCACGGCGTACGCCCGGCACTGCCGACGAGCGTCCCGAGCAGCGCGCCGGCGGCGATGTCGGACGGGTAGTGCACGCCGAGGTAGACCCGCGACAGCGCCATCGCGCTCGCTGCCGCGTACAGCGGCGCCCCCGGCACGAGCGGCGAATACGCGAGCGCCGCGGCGAACGACGACGACGCATGGGCCGACGGGAAGCTCAGCGAGGTCGGCGTCGAGATCAGCGCGGGCAGCTTCTCGAGCTGCGGGCGCTTGCGCCGCACGACGGTCTTCAGCAGCGTGTTGAGCGCGTAGGCGGCGAGCACGGAGCGCGCGGCGCGCAGCCATTGCGTGCGCCGCCGCGGGTCGAGCAGTGCGCCGGCGAGCCCGAGCGCGAGCCACACCGCTGCGTGCTCGCCCAGCTGCGAGAAGCGGCGGATCGGCGTTTCGACGCGCGCGTCATGGCCGTGCTCGCGCAGCAGGCGGTACAGGCGCAGGTCGACCTTCGCGATCGCCCGCGCGAGCGGCCCGGCGCGCAGGCGCGCGCGCAGCGAACGGCGTGCCGCGGGATCGGGGACGGGCGGCACGCGGCTGGCGTTCACCGCGAGGACGATAGCCGCGGCGCCCGCCGCACCGCGGTCGCCGCATCGAACCCTTGTCCAGGTGCGGGCTGACCGCGGCGATGATCGGGCAGACTCCGCGGGTGCGGCTGGCTCTGATCGCGAATCCCCGCTCGGGGACGGCTCCCGCGCCCGAGCGGCTCGAGGCGCTGCTGGGCGCCGACGGCGCGCAGGTCTCATGCACGCCGATCGAGCAGATCGCCGACGGCGACGGCGGCGATCTCGAGGCCCGGGCGCTTCGCGCGCTACAGCGCGCAGGCACGCCCGATCGGATCGTCGTCGCCGGCGGCGATGGCTCGATCGGCCCGGCCGCACTCTGCGCGGCGCAGCTGAGCGTGCCGCTCGCCGTGATCGCCGTCGGCACCGCGAACGACTTCGCCCGCACCAAGCAGCTGCCGCTCGACGACATCGAGGCGGCCTGCGCGCTGGCCCGCGATCCGCTCGCGCGAGCACGGCACGCCGAGCTCGGCATGGCCGGCGAGCGCCCGTTCGTCAACGCCGCCGCGGCCGGGCTGTCCGTCGCCGCCGCGCACGCTGCCAAGCCGCACAAGCCACGCCTCGGCCCGCTCGCCTACGTCGTCGGTGCGATCAAGGCCGGCGTCACGGCGAAGCCGCTGCGCTGCGCGGTCGCCTGCGACGGCGAGCCCTGCTACGAAGGCCCGGCGTGGCAGGTCGTGATCGGCGTCACCGGCGCGTTCGGCGCCGGCAGCGAGATCGGAGCGACGAGCACGGACGACGCAAAGCTCGACGTCGCCGTCGTGCCCGCGGGCTCGCGCGCCGGCCTGATCCGCCGCGCCTACGGGATGAGAACCGGTCAACTGACGGAGCAGTCCGACGTCACGCACGAGCGCGCGGCGGCGATCGACGTCGAGGTCGCCGGGCATCCCGCCTTCAACGTGGACGGCGAGACGTGCCGCTGCGAACCGGCGCGCTTCAGGCTGCACGCGAAGGGATTCGACGTCGTGACGCCGTCATGAACAAGCGCTGGCCGGCGGCGCTCGCCCTCGCCGCCGTGGCCTGGTACTCGAGCGACTCGCTGCGCCACCGCCGCGAGCGGGGGCAGGGATATGAGCTGCGCGGAGAGGACATCGAGGTCGGCTCGGCGCAGTTCCTGCGCGCGACGGAGGCGATCACGATGGCCCCGATCGCCTACGGCAACGACATCGAGCTGCTGATCAACGGCGACGAGATCTTTCCCGCGATGATCGACACGATGCGCAGCGCGCAGCGCTCGCTGAACTTCCTCTCCTATCTGTACTGGAGCGGCGAGATCGGCTCCGAGATCGCCGCCGCTCTGTGTGACCGCGCGAAGGCCGGCGTCGACGTCAACGTCCTGCTCGACGCGGTCGGCAGCGTCAAGATGGACCGCAACCTCGTCCGCGAGATGGGCGACTCGGGCGTGACGTTCGCCTACTTCCGCCCTCCCAAGCCGTATGCCGTACGGCGTCTGAACAACCGCACGCACCGCAAGCTTCTGATCGTCGACGGCGAGGTCGGGATGATCGGCGGCGTCGGGATCGCCGACCAGTGGACCGGCAACGCGCAGGACCCAGACCACTGGCGCGACACGCACGTGCGCGTCCGCGGGCCGATCGTGCGCGGACTGCAGGGGGCGTTCGCCGAGAACTGGCTCGAGGCGACGGGCGACGTCCTCGTCGGCCGCTCGTACCTGCCTCAACTGCAGCCGGTCAGCGACAACGGCGCGATGCAGGTCGTCCGCTCGACTGCGACCGTCGGCGACACGAACGTCGAGGCGCTCTACTTCCTCGCGATCGAGTGCGCGCGCAAGAGCCTGTACCTGACGTCGGCCTACTTCGCCCCGCGCCCGGCGTTCATCAAGGCGCTGACCGACGCGGCGCAGCGCGGCGTCGACGTGCGCGTGCTCGTTCCCGGGCCGCACAGCGACAAGGAGATCGTCCGCCAGGCCGGACGCGCCGGCTATGAGGAGCTGCTCGACGGCGGCGTGCGGATCTTCGAGTACGCCCCCACGATGGTCCACGCCAAGACGCTCACGATCGACGGCGTCTGGTGCTCAATCGGCTCGGTGAACTTCGACAACCGCTCGTTTCAGCTGCAGGACGAGGTGACGCTCTGCGTCTGCTCGAGCGACTTCGCCCGACTGCTCGACGAGCAGTTCGAGCGCGACCTCGAGCGCTCGGCGGAGATCGAGCTGGGGCGCTGGAACGGACGGCCGCTGCTCAATCGCGTCAGCGAGGCGGTGACGAAGGTCGCGCGGCGCGAGCTGTGAGGCGCGCGGCGGCCGCTACTTCGCGGCCGCGCCCGTGCCGTGATCCTCAAGCTTCAGGTCGACGTCGCCGCTCTTGTCGGCCGTCTCGATCAGGAGGTCGGTCAGTTGCTCGGGCAGCAGGCTGCGCGACTCAAAGCGCGCGGTGGCGAAGCTGACGGCCTGACCGCCGCCTGTCTTCAGTGTGTCTACGTCGCTCATGCGGTCTACTCCTCGTCGTGGGACATGCCGTGCGGGCCCTGCGCGCCGGCGCTGCTCGCGCGCCGCGACGACCCGCGGGTATAGCCGTACAGCGTGACGTCCGCGGGCACGGCAGAACAGTCCTTCCCGCCGTCTGGGGGGGTCGTTGCACCTCTGCAGGGCCACGACGTGCGCGTCATCGAGCGCGAGATGCCGGCCGTGGCACGTCGCATCCGCGCCGCGATCGACGCGCGCCGGACGGGCGAGCGGCAGCGCTGAGCGCGTCGGGGCCGCAACCACGCGCCGGCGGCAGCGCCTCAGGTGGCGGCGCCGAAGCCGACCCGATGCTCGTCGCGCGACGTGCGCACGTACACCACCTCGCGGAGGTTCAGCCGGACCGTCCCGTCATCGACCGCCAGGTCGTGCCAGTCGGCGCCCGCGACGGCCTGCAGGAGCGCGTCGAGCGCGTCGTCCTCGATCCGCACCGCCAGCACCTCGGTTCCGCCGCTGAAGCCGATCGTCACGCGTTGCAGAGCCATCAGTGCACCTGCGCCGGTTGGACGATCTCGGTCAGCAGCCCGCCCGCGGTCTTCGGGTGCAGGAATGCGACGCGCGAGTTGCGGATGCCGATCCGCGGGGTCTCGTCGATGAGCTTCAAACCTGCCTCCTTCAAGGACGCGAGCGTCGCCTCGATGTCGTCGACCTGGTAGGCGACGTGGTGCATGCCCGGTCCCTTCTTGGCGATGAACTTGCCGACCGGCGTTTCCGGCCCGGTCGCTGCCAGCAGCTCGATGTGATTCTCGCCGACGTCGAGCAGCACGGCCTCGACGCCCTGCTCGGTGACGGTCTCGCGGTGCACGAGCGTCATGCCGTAGTCGCGCTCGTAGAGCTCCAGCGACGCGTCGATGTCCTCGACGGCGACGCCGATGTGATCGACGCGGTTGAACATTGCGCGCATCCTACGGCTGCGCGCCGTCGCCCGTCCGCAGCGCGCGACGACAACGATCGTCGTCGCTGCGATCGCACGCCCGCCGCGTCGCCGGTCGTCAACCGTCGGGCGGCGGCGCGGACGTTCGCGCGTTGCGCGGGTCCGCCTGCGGTCCGGGCGCTGCGGCGGCCACGACGCGCAGGCCCTGCTGGCCGCCGTTGCGCTGCATGCGCGGCACGCCCTTCATGATGCGGTCGATGTCCTCGCGCTCGAGCACCTCGTTCTCGAGCAGCGACTGGGCGAACTCCTCGAGCTTGCCGCGCTGGCGCGTCAGCAGCTCGTGCGCCGCGCGCTGGGCCTCGAACGCGAGCTCCTGCTGCTCCTCGTCGCGCACGCGGCGGAACTGCTCCGAGCTCGCATCGCCCTCGGCGATCGCGCGCTGCGCGGTCCCGGGCGTTCCCATCGCGTAGTCGTAGACCATCGCGCGGGCGACCTCGGCGACGCGCTTGAGGTCGTCCGACGCTCCCGTCGTCACCTCGCCGAAGACGATCTGCTCGGCGATCCGCCCGCCGAGCAGGACCGTCATGTGGTCGATCAGCTCCTCGCGCGTCTTGAGGTAGCGATCCTCGTCGGGCAGGTTGAGCGTGTAGCCGAGCGCGCGCCCGCGCGGGACGATCGAGATCTTGTGCACGCGGTCGACGCCGGGCAGCAGCTCGGCGCAGAGCGCGTGTCCGGCCTCGTGGTAGGCGACGACGCGCTTCTCGTGCGCGTTGAGGATCCGTCGCGACTGCACGCCGGCGATGACGCGCTCGAGCGCCTGGTCGAAGTCGGCGCGGCTGAGCGCGACGCCCTTGCGCCGCGCGCAGCGGATCGCCGCCTCGTTGCAGAGGTTCGCCAGATCGGCGCCCGTCAGGCCGCTCGTCTGCGCCGCGACGTTCGCCAGGTCGACGTCGTCGCGCAGCGGCTTGTCGCGCGTGTGGACGCCGAGGATCCGCTCGCGGCCGCCGACGTCGGGCGGCGAGACGAACACCTGACGGTCGAAGCGGCCGGGGCGCAGCAGCGCCGGGTCGAGCTTCTCGAGCAGGTTCGAGGCCGCCATGACGACGATGTCGCCGGTCGAGTTGAAGCCGTCCATCTCGACGAGCAGCTGGTTGAGCGTCTGCTCGCGCTCGCCCGAGAAGTCCGAGCCGCGGCGCCCGCCGACGGCGTCGAGCTCGTCGATGAAGATGATCGCCGGCGCGTGCTTGCGCGCCTCGCGGAACAGGCGCCGGATGCGAGCGGCGCCGAGGCCGGCGAACATCTCGACGAACGAGGCCGCCGACTGGGAGAAGAACTGCGCGCCGGACTCGTGCGCGACGGCCTTGGCGAGCAGCGTCTTGCCGGTGCCGGGCGGCCCGTGCAGCAGGACGCCGGCGGGGACGCGCGCGCCCAGCTTGCGGAAGTGCTTGGGATTTCGCAGGAACTCGACGACCTCGCGCAGCTCGTCCTTCGCCTCGTCGACGCCGGCGATGTCGTCCCATCCGATCGACGTCTTCACCTCGGGCTTGATCTGTACCGGCTTCGTGCGCGGCATCAGCTTCAGCGTCCGCCACAGGAAGAAGCAGATCAGGAACATGAAAAGGATCGTGAATACGCCCGACCACTCCAGCCCGAAGTCCTTGACGCTGTCGAGGAAGCTCTGCTGCGGTACGGCTGGGGCCGCGTTCATGCGTTCGTGCCTTTGGCGTTCATGCCTCTGTGCCTTCCGTGGTTATCCGCTTGGCGGTGTCTCGACGCGCAGGATCTCGGCGAGCGCGGCGCGCCCCACCTCGAGCTGGTGCTCGCTGGGCTCGCGCGTGCCGAGCAGGCGCTGCAGCTCGTGGCCGGGACGGCGCAGGGCGCGAGCGGCGGCGCTGCCGGCGTGCTTCTCGGTCCAGACGAACACCTCGACGGCGATCCCCAGCGACGCCACGCCGACCGCGAAGTGCGCGGCCGGGCCGGGGCGGTCGAGCGTGTGGCGCAGCAGCGCGGCGCCGGCGAGGTTCGAGGCCAGCAGCGGCGTCATCAGGTGCGAGCCGCAGCGGTCGTGCTCCTTGGCGGCGTCGGCGGCGTCGGGCTGATCGTCCTCGTAGGCGGCGATCGACTTGTGCTCGACCCCGTGGTACTCGGCGAGCTCGCCGCCTCGCAGCGCGACGATGCTCGGCAGCAGCGAGACGGCGGCGATCACCGCCTCGGCACGGGTACCGCCCTTCAGGCGGCTGCGCAGCAGCCGGCCACCGCCGGCCGCGGCGACCATCGAGCCGAGCACCTTGACGTCCTGGAAGGGCAGCTTCGCCTCGGGCAGCGCGCGCTTGACGAGCGGGATCACGACGATCGCCTCGCCGAGGCGCACGACGCCGCGCACGCCGGCGAGCTTCTCGACGCCCGGCAGGCGCGGCTTGCGTCCCGAGGCGGTGCCGATCGTCCCGTCACGGCGCCGCACGGCGGCCGCCCAGTGCGTCGGGCCGTGGACGAGCAGCCCGTTGCGCAGCGCCATACCGCCGAGTCGCAGCTTGTCAGCCACCGAGCATCTCCTTGCAGACGTCGCGAAAGAAGGTCGACGCGAAGCCCAGGTCGCGGACGTCGATGCGCTCGTCGGCCGCGTGGATCAGGGGTGATGTCACGTGGATCGTCATGTGGCGCTGGGGGAAGAACCCGTACGCGACGCAGTCCGGGAACGCGTCGCGGAAGGTACGCGAGTCCGTGAACCCCGGCAGGATCGTCGGAACGACGCGCGAGCCGGGGTCGTTGACGCGCAGCCAGCTCTCGATCGCGCTCATCAGCGGCGAATCGGGGGGCGATCCATTTCCGACCACCTGCTCGGTGAACTCCAGGCGATAGCCGTCGTCGCCGAGCACCTCGCGGATGCGCGCGAGCGCGTGCTCCTCGCCCAGCCCCGGCGGGACGCGGCAGTCGACGCGCAGCTCCGCGCTCGCCGGGATGACGTTGATCTTCTCCGAGCCCCAGATCCGCGTCGGCGTGAGCGTCACGCCGAGCAGCGGCTCGACGAGCAGCGCGAGCCTGGCGTCGTTCGCGCGCAGGCGCTCGAGCGCGAACTCGACCCCGCCGACCGCGCCGTTGACCTCGAGCCCGAGCCCCTCCAGCAGCGCGCGCGGCCCCTCCGTCAGGTCGTAGCCCGGCTGGCGCTCGCCCATCCGCGCCAGCAGCGGCGCCATCTTCAGCAGCGCGTTGTCGCCGATCTTCGGGATCGAGGCGTGGCCGGCGGTCCCTTCGGTCAGCACGCGAAAGCGAAAGACGCCCTTCTCCCCGACGCAGACGCCGTAGAGGCGCTCGCCGTCGTAGGGGATCACGGCGCCGCCGCCCTCGTTGAGCAGGAAGTCGCAGCGCACGAGGTCGGGATGGTGCTCGCACAGCCAGATCGCCCCGAGCTCGCCGCCGACCTCCTCGTCGACGACCACGACGACGAGCAGATCGCCCTGCGCCGGGCGCCAGCCCGAACGCGCGAGCGACAGCGCCGCGGCGACCTCGGCCGCCGTCTGGGACTTCATGTCCAGCGCGCCGCGACCCCAGATGCAGCCGTCGGCGAGGTCGCCCGACCACGGGTCGTGCGTCCAGTCGGCGGCCGTGGCGAGCACGGTGTCGACGTGCGAGAGCAGGCACAGCACGGGTCCGTCGTCGAGGCCGCGCAGCCGCGCGACGAGGTTCGGCCGCTCGGGCACGGCGCCGACCAGATCGACCTCGAAGCCGGCGGCGCGCAGGTCGGCGCCGAGCCCCTCCTGCAGCACGCGCTCGTTGCCGGGCGGATTGACGGTGTTGCAGCGGATCAGGCGCTGGAGCAGCTCGGTCGCGTCCTGCTGAAGGTCTGCGGCCACGATCGCATTCATGCTAGTCCCCCACGACCGCGATCTCGATCGGGTCCGGACCCCATCTGCACTGCGGGGGCGAGCACCATCAGGCGAGGCCCGCGCCGCGCAGGCAGCTCCGCGTGTGGCGGCCGCCGAGCGCGCGGCAGCGCGCCCTCAGCGCCTCGGACGTCGACTCGAGCGAGGCGAGCACGGAGCCGACGCCCTCATAGCAGTGCGCGCGATGCCGTGCCGGGGCGCGCGCGCAGAAGCGCGCGCCGCGCTCACCGGAGGCATCCGCATTGACGATCTCGCGCGAGACGCCGTACAGGCAGTCGCGTTCGTTGCGCTTCGCAAGGCGGCAGCTCGCCAGCGCCTTGTCTGCATCCTTGCCCACCGTTCCCGAGACGTCGCGGCCGAATGACTCGTAGCACGTCTTGACCCAGGCGCTCTCGCTGCGCCGGCACGCGTCCGCCGTCTTCTTCAGGTCACCGTTCTCGATGCGCAGGATGTTCGCCGTGACGAGCAGGTAGCAGTAGAGCTTGTGGCGCTCGGCGACCGCATTGCAGGGATAGATCGGGTCGTTCTTGCGCAGGTACTTCGAGCTCACGCCGTAGGAGGAGTTGAAGTTCTCCATGAAGACGCCGCCGCTGCAGGAGACGCGATCGAAGCCGTTGCGCAGGTCGTCGCAGGTCTTCAGCGACGCCGGCAGGTCGTAGCCGGTGTAGATCATCAGCCCGTGCCCGAGGCCGTGGATGCACTGGTAGGCGAGAAAGGGCCGCTCGTTGATGTCTGGGTCGCTGCAGAGCCGGCGCGCGACGATCGCGAGCCTGTCGGTCGGCTGGCCGAGGAACGCGCGCTCGACGATGCCGTGGTAGTAGCCGGACGCGCAGACGGGGCTGCCGGCGATGAACGCCGTCCCGACGTCGTCGCTGAAGCGCGAAAGTGCGGCCGAGCCCATGCGGTGCGCGATGCGGTGACAGTCCGCCGCGAGCGCGCTGTTGGTCTGCAGCGTGCGCTGCAGCACGTCGAGCGCCGCCTTGGGTCCGTCGCTGTAGACGAGGTTGCCGAAGGCCTGCTCGAGGCACTCGCCGTCGCCGTCGCGGCAGTCGGCCAGGCGCTTGTCGTCGGGCGCGAACGGCTCGACGACCGCCTTGGCCGACCCGTCGGCGGCGCCGACGAAGGCGGCGAGGTCGCCCTTCTCGCGCTCGGAGAGCTTGTCCGCGAAGCCCGGCATGATCCCTCCGGGCTTGCGCAGCTGCGCGAGGACACGTGCCGCGCTCGGGCGCGCGGCGTCGAGGTCGGGGCCGACGGTCGCCTTCGATCCGGCAGCCGTGAGCGTGTGGCAGCCGTCGCAGCCCTCGGAGGCGAACAGGCGCTTGCCGGCAAGCGGATCGCCCTTCTCTGCGGTCTCGTCGCTCGAGCAGGACGTGAGCCCGAGCACGACGAGCACGACGACGGCCCAGCCTGGCAGCGGACGTCCGCGGTTCATCCGCCGCGACGATAGCCGCGGCGGCACCGGCGATGTCGCAGCTCAGCGCCGCGGCGGCGTATCTCCGCGGCGTCTGCTCAGGAGTCGGCGGGCGCGTCGTAGTCCGTCAGCGTGTAGTTCGTCGCGAGCAGGCCGAGCACGGTCAGCCAGGCCCTGCGCGCGCGCCGGTCGCTGACCGCGCCCGTGAGGGGCGGCAGCGCGATGACGGCGGGCGCCGCGGCCAGCTCCAGCCAGCCGTGGATCCGCAGCGGGATGATCCGGCGCAGGCCGACGGGATGGTCGGTGAGCGCGTTGATCGTGCCCTGCGTCGCCGCGACTGCCCAGCTCAGATTGCGGATCCGCGGGTTCAGCTTCAGCAGGACCGGCCCGGTGGTCATCAGCGCGAAGAAGCCGTAGTCGATCACGCCGTGGGCCGTCGCCTTGATCGGCTGCGGGAAGCCCTCGATGCGCTTGGCCGAGCCCGGCTGCGCCATCAGCGCGTGCATCCGCGCCTTGACGGCGTCGGGCAGCAGCCGGCTGCCGCGCCCCTGCAGCTTCGTGTTGATCGATGCCGAGACGACCCGTTCCCTGCCGGCCATCAACGCCTCGAAGCCGTCACGGGCGACATCCGACGGATCGTCCTTCGGTCCCGCACCGATCATCGTGTCCGTCAGGTCGGCGCGCTCGAAGAACTCGGTGTCGGTCGGTCCGGGCATCAGCGACGTGACGGTCACGCCGGTGTCCTCGAGCTCCGCGCGCAGCGCGAGCGCGAAGGACTGCACGAAGGACTTCGAGGCGTTGTAGACGGCGTGGAACGTGCCGGGCATCGACGAGGCGATCGACGACGTCAGCAGGATCCGCCCTTCGCCGCGCTCGACCATGTCGTGCACGACGTGCTTGGCGAGGTGGACCGTCGAGCGCACGTTGAGATCGACGAGGCGCAGCTCGTCGGCGAGGTCGGTGCCGTTGGCGAACTCGCCTCCTGCTCCGATCCCGGCGTTCAGCGCGACGGCGTCGACCGGCCGGCCCGCAGAGCTCATCCGGCGGTGCAGCTCGTCGACCCCCGCGTCGGTGCTGAGGTCGACCTGCACCGCCTCGACGCTTGCGCCGAGCTGCTCGAGCTCGCGGGCCGCGCTCTGCAGCTCGGCGTCCTCGGCCGCGATGATCAGGTCGAAGTCGTTGCTGGCGAATTGCTTGGCCAGCTCGCGCCCGATCCCGGAGGAGGCTCCGGTGACGACGGCGAGCGGGCGAGATGTGGTGGTGTGCATGCCGTCGCGGGTCCCCGCATATCTGGGGGCGGTAACCGCGGATGCAGGCTCCGCCCGCGCGCGCGGGATACTTGCCGCGTGTCCGACCAGCTCTTCGACAGCGGCGATCAGGCGCCGCTGTCCGCGACGCCGGTGCCGCCCGCCGACGCGCCGCTGGCGGTGCGCCTGCGCCCGCGCACGCTCGACGAGCTCGTCGGCCAGGAGCACCTGCTGGGCACGCCCGAGCAGCCGACGACGCTGCGCCGCGCGATCGCCGAGGGCCGGCCGCACTCGATGGTCCTGCACGGGCCGCCGGGCAGCGGCAAGACGACGCTGGCGCGGATCGTCGCCGGTTCGGCACGCGCCGCGTTCGAGGAGCTCAGCGCGGTGCAGGCCGGGCGCGCCGAGGTGCGCGGCGTGATCGAGCGCGCCGCGCACCGGCGCAGGGCGCGCGGCGAGCCGACGGTCTTCTTCCTCGACGAGATCCATCGCTTCAACAAGGCCCAGCAGGACGCGCTGCTGCCGGCCGTCGAGGAGGGCCTCGTCACGCTGATCGGGGCGACGACGGAGAACCCGTACTTCGAGGTCAACTCGGCGCTGCTGAGCCGCTGCCAGGTCTATGAGCTGCACGAGCTGCGCGCGCAGGACATCGAAGCGCTGCTGCGCCGTGCGCTCGAGCGCGGCGAGTGCGCCGCGGCCACGGTGCCCGACGAGGTGCTCGACTTCCTCGCCGCGCGCGCCGGCGGCGACGCGCGCAGCGCGCTGACCGCGCTCGAGCTCGCCTGCGAGACGGCGGGCGCCGGCGCAACCATCACGCAGGCCGCGGCCGAGCAGGCGCTGCAGCGCAAGGCGCTGCGCTTCGATCGCGCCGGCGACCAGCACTACGACTACATCTCGGCCTGGATCAAGGCCACGCGGGCGTCCGATCCCGATGCGGCGCTGTACTACCTCGCCGTCATGCTCGAGGGCGGCGAGGACGCTCGCTTTCTCGTGCGGCGGATGGTGATCCTCGCCTCGGAGGACATCGGCAACGCCGACCCGCAGGCGCTCGTCATCGCGACGGCGGCGGCCGCGGCGGTCGAGCACGTCGGCCTGCCGGAGTGCATCCACGCGCTGTCGCAGGCGACGATCTACCTCGCGCTGGCGCCGAAGTCCAAGGCGGCGACGCGTTCGATCGGCGCCGCGATCCACCACGTGCGCCAGTTCGGCGCGGCCTCGCCCCCGCCCCAGGTCCGCTCGCGCGCGGTCGGCTACGACAGCCCCCACGACCACCCCGGCCACCTCGGTCCGCAGGAGGTCGCGCCCGACGACGTCGTCGGCGTGCGCTTCTACGAGCCTGACGAGATGGAGGCGCAGATGCGCGCGCGGCTGGAGGAGATCCGGCGGGGCCGCGGGCGCGCCTGACAGAATCGCGACCACTGATGCCGGCGACTGCGTCCGATGCCCCGCGGATCGACTGCGTCAGCCCGATCGACGGCACGTGCCTGGGCAGCGTCGCCGCGACCGCGCCCGCCGACGTGCCCGCCGCCGTCGCCGAGGCCGCCGAGGTGCAGCGCCTCTGGGCGCAGCTGCGCTACGCCGACCGCGCGCGCTACCTCTCGCGCGCGGCGCAGGCGATCATCGACGAGTGGGACGAGCTCGTGCGGATCGTCGTCGACGAGCAGGGCCGGCCGGTCGCCGAGGCGCAGACGATGGAGCTGCTGCCCGCCGTCGAGACGCTGCTCTGGCTCGCCGAGCACGGGCCGCGCATCCTCGGGCCCGAGCGCGTCGGCCTGTCGCGCTCGCTGCAGCCGGTCAAGCGCGCCCGACTGACGTTCGAGCCGCTCGGCGTCGTCGCGGTCCTGACGCCCGGCGCCGAGCCGTTCGCGACGCCCTTGGGCGACGTCGCGATCGCGCTGATGGGCGGAAACGGCGTCGTGCTGCATCCCTCGCCGCTGGCGGCGCTGTCCGGTGAGCGGATCGCGCGCGCGTTCATGCGCGCCGGGTTGCCCGAGGGGCTGCTGCAGGTCGTGCACGGCGCGCCGGACACGGCCCGCGCCCTGGTCTCGGCGCCGGACATCGCGCACGTCCGCTTCACCGGCTCCTCAGAGGCGGGCCGCGACGTCGGCGAGACCTGTGCGCGGGAGCTCAAGCGCGCGACGATCGAGGTCGGCGGCAAGGATGTGATGCTCGTGCTCGCCGACGCGAACGTCCCGCGTGCCGTCGCCGGCGCGGTCTGGGGCGCGTTTGCCAACGCGGGGCAGTCGGGTGGCAGCCTTGCGCGCGCGTACGTGCTGCGCGAGCGCCACGATCGCTTTCTGGCCGGCGTCGTCGCGCGCGCGCGGGAGCTGCGCGTCGGGCATCCCGGCGAAGCGCGGACGGAGGTCGGTCCGCTGCTGGCGCCCGACCGCGTCGCGCGGCTCGTCACGTACGTCGAGGAGGCTCTCGCCGCCGGCGCGACGCTGCACTGCGGCGGCCCGCGAACCGTCGCCGGCCGCGCGGGCGCGTACTTCGCGCCGGCCGTCCTGAGCGGCGTGCCGCACGACGCGCGGCTGCTGCTCGAGGACGCGCCGGGGCCGTGGCTGGCGATCGAGGCGGTCACGTCAGAGCAGGCGGGAATCGCCTTGTGCAACGCGGGCATCGGCGGCCTCGGCGCCTCCGTCTGGACCGCCGACCAGTACAAGGGGGCGCGCGTCGCGCGCGAGATCCGCGCGGGAATGGTCTGGATGAACGACCACGTCGTCGCGCGCACGGAGCCGCAGCTGCCCTGGGGTGCCGTCCACGGCAGCGGGATCGGGCGCGCCCGCGGCGTCGTGGCGCTGCGGGCGATGGTCGAGCCCAAGCTCGTGACCTGGGACCCGCCGGGCGGCCGGATGCCCTGGTGGCAGCCCTACGACAGCTCGCTCGTCGCGGCGTGGCGCGCGCTCGCGCGCCTGCGCTCCGCGCGCGACGCCGATCGCGAACGGGGCTGGCGCGACGGGGCGCTGCCGCTCGCGCGCGTCGCGGGCCGCTCGCTGCGCGCGCTGCGGCGGCGATGACGATCCGCGAGCTGCAGGCCGGCGAGAGCGGCCAGGCGTTCGCTGCGATGCAGGCGCTGCGCCCGCAGTCGTGCTGTACGTCGACGACCTCTCGACGCTGCCGGCCGCCCGCCGTCGCGGGCATGCGCGGGCGCTGCTCGAGTGCTGCGCTCAGGAGGCGAAGCGACTGGGGCGCGACGCGCTGCAGCTCGATTCCGGCGTCGGTGCGGAGCGGCTCGCCGCGCACCGGCTGTACCTCAACTGTGCGATGCGGATCAGCTCGCAGCACTTCTCGCGCGAGCTGTAGGGCGCCTGTCGCACCTGCGACCGCCCAGCGGTCAGCGCTTGGGCCCGAACCGCCGCTGGCAGGAGCGCTGCGCGCGGCGGCTGCGCCGCTCGTCGCCGATCCGCGTCGCGCGCCGCGTACAGGACTTGAGCTTGCGCGCGCGCGAGCTGCTCATGCGCGGCCGCTTGGCGCGATTGCGAGCGGGGGCGAACGCCGCACCGACCCCGTCGACCGACGGTGCCGGCCCCAGGAGCGCCGTTCCCGCCGCGGACGCCAGTCGGGTGCCGTCGGCGAGCGTCGTCGGTCCGGCGCCGCAGCCGAGGTTGAGCGTCACGTCCTGGCCGCGCCCGATCACGAGCCAGTGGCGCTCGAGCACGGTTCCTGACGGCTCCTCGCACGTCAGCTCGTAGGCCTCCGTCCCACCGGCCGCGCCGACGAACGGGCGCGTCGACTGGTTCACATGCCATGCATAGCGGGCCGCCGAGGGCACCGTCGTCGTCATGTCGAGCACGTCGTCTAGCACGAGCGGCGGCTTCTCGCCGGTCAGGCAGACCCGCGGCAAGCCGATGTTGACGACGGGCTCGACGCCCTTCTCGCAGTACGGGCTCGTGCGGGTCTGGAAGCTGCGCCTCAGTCGCAGGACCTTGCCGGCCGGCGCATTGCCGCGCAGGATCGCGTGGTCGGGCGCGTTCGCGGCCGCCTCGGCTGCGACGAGCAGCCCCTCGCGCAGGCCTCCGCGCCCCTGCGCGTGCGGGTTGCGGCCCGTCCACTCGGCGACGACGCCGGTCTCGTAGGGCATGTGGAAGTTCCCCTCCGGCGGGCCCATCTCGATCGTGTAGCCGTAGCCGCCCGTCGCGGCATAGCTGTCGTCCTCCGTCGTGCCCGCCGTGTCGTAGAGCTCGAAGCCGTACTGCGACGTGTAGCCGGCGGCGTTGCCGATCGCATCCCCGACGGCCTTCAGCCGCGCCTCGTCGGGCGCCCGGCCGGAGCCGCTCAGGCCCGGCGGGCGCAGGACCAGCGCTGCGACGTTGTGGATCGACACGAGCGTCGTGACGGCATGCGTGCGGACGTAGTCCCAGACCGCCTGCACCTCGGACTCAGAGCGTGGCGAGGGGCCGTGATACGACTGTGAGGTGACGTCCGACGAGCTCCCCGGACCGCCCCAGAGGTTGCCGTAGTTGCGGTTCGGATCGATGCCCCAGGCAAGCTCGCAGGGCAGCTGGGGCCCGAGGATCTCGCCGTTGCAGTTCTTGCGCCGGTAGGCGAAGACGCCGCCGGGCGGAAGGATCGCCTCGACGAGCGTGACCGCCCGGTCCTGCCCAAAGAGGCTGTCGCCGGGATCGAACGCGCGCCGAGAGGAGACGAAGCCGTCGGGGTTGACGACGGGCAGGATCACGATCCGCTCGCGCCCGAGCAGATCCGCGACGCGCGCCGTCCCCTGCTCCTGGACGAGCATCTGGGCGAGCTCCATCGCCGCCTCGGCCGACGGCCACTCGCGCGCGTGATGAACGCCCATCGTGAAGAAGACCGGACGGCCGTCCGCGGCGTCGACGTCGCGCGCGATCTCGACGCCGGAGATCTCGCGGCCCTGATGCGACGTGCCGAGCACGACCTTGCGAACGAGCCCGGGATGCTGCGCGACGAGCTGCTTGAGCTCGGCCTGGATCTCCTCGTACGTGCGGTACGTCGTGCGCCCGGACGGAAGCGCCGAGCCCGCCGCGCCCGCGCGCGCCGTGAAGCGCCGATCGGCCGCGCGGGCGCGCGCGTACGACGACTCGAGGTCGGCGATGCGCGTCACGAAGCGCAGTCCGGAGAGGCGCAGCTGGGCGAGCTGCGCGGCGCCCGACACGACGACGTCGCCCCAGCCGCGACCGCGGGCGTGCGTCACGTCGAGGCCCGCGCGCTCGAGCGCGTCGAGCTGGGCGTCGGTCGCACTGACGCGGACGAGCTGCGGCGTGCCGGCCGGCGGCTTCGGCAGCGCGGACGCGACCATCCTGAGCGTGAGGCTTGCGCTGCGTCCGGCGCCGGCGCTGCGGCAGCCCTCGGCGGTCAGACGGCGCCCCGCGCGCACCCAGCCCTGGACGACCTCGCCGCCGCCGAAGCCGCGCGAGGCGGCGACGCGGTTGCCCCTGGCGTCGCGCAACACGAGGTCCCAGTCGCCGGCGCCGCGCAGGCGCACGTCGAGCATCCCCGTGACGGGGCTGCGATACGTCGTCGACGCGCAGCGCGTGCTGGCGTCCGGCGTGAGCGAGCGAACGGACGGGTCAAGCAGCTTCGGCGCGAGCGCGGCCGCCTGTCCGGGCGGCGCCAGCATCAGCATCAAGCCGACGGCGAGAAGGAGCGCGATCTTGCGTGACATGGGCTTCGAGGAGCGGTGGACGCCGTCAGGCTAGCGCCGCTGCGAACGCGATGCGCAAGTCTTCACTCAACGGGGCGGGCGCAAGATCCGCATCGAAGTGCTGTGCAAGCGGCGGATGCCGTGCCTGGCGCGGGCGTCGCGCGCCTTGGGGCTACGCTGCCCACATGCCGGGCATCGACGATCCCGAGAAGATCGACGTCATCGCCGAGGACGCCGACGGCAGCGCGCTGCTGTCGATCATCCAGACCGGTGGCTGGTCGAAGGACGGATCCGAGCGCGGACGCCTGAAGCGCAAGCTCGCGGTCTACCTGCGCTACGCGCTCGAGGGCCAGATGGTCAGCACGTACCCGAGCCTGAGAGACCGGCCGGTGGTGATCGCGCTGATGTACGAGGAGACGCCGCCGCAGGTGCTGCTCGACTACTGGCGCCGGCGTGGCGAGACGCTCGCGCGCGACGGCGTGAAGCTGACGGCGCGGCCGCTCGGCGACACGGTCTGGCGCGCCTGAGCGCGCGCGCCCGGCGAGCGAGCTGCGACGCGCTCTACCCGACGCGCGCGCTGGACACGAAGCGCAGCCGCTCCGGCGCCAGCGGCACGAGCACGCGCTTGGCGTACTCCGCCCCGCCGCGCAACATGAGCGACCGCAGCGGGTCCCAGGACAGCCCGAACTGGCGCCGTAGCCCGGCTGGCAGCAGCCCGACGGTGATGAAGTTGACGACCTCGAGGACCGGGCGCCTGGCCAGCGCGACGGGCGGGCGCATGACGATCTGCAGCGCGAGCTCGCGGGCGGCCGACGTGACGAACAGGTCGCTGCCGCTGAGCATCTCGCGCATGTAGTCGTCGAAGTCACGGATGTCGGCGGGCATCTCGTCGTCCTTCAGCCCGAAGAGCCCGCCGACGATGCGGTAGTCCTGCCAGTAGGCGTCGCGCTCGGCCTCCGACAGCGAGGCGACGTACCTGTCGTAGAAGACGAGCGCGGAGTCGACGAGCGACGCGAGCACCCACAGCAGCAGCTCGGGATCGTCGGCCGCATAGGGCGTCCCGGCGGGGAAGCGGCCGGCGGGCCGCTTCAGCTCGCCGCGGACGCGGCGGTGCATCGCACGCACGCGGCGCGTCGCGCCGTCGGCGTCGGCGCGCGACCCGAAGCCGATCGTGTTCATCACGGCGGCCGTGCGCGACAGGCGCTCGTAGGGCGCGTCGAGGGCGCCGCTGTGGGCGAAGAAGCCCTCGAAGGCGACCGGGTGGGCGGCCTGCATGAGCAGCGCCCGCGATCCGGAGAGCGCGACGGCGAACTCGCGGTGCACGCGGCGCAGCATCGAGCCGTCGTCGAAGTAGGAGTCGATCTCCGAGCCTGAGGAAGGTAGAGCAGCCACGTTCGCTGTACGGCGTATTACCCTTGGATGGATGCCCGCACAGGCCTATGCCGGAAAGGATTGCGTCTGTCAGCTGCGCAAGGGCATCTGCGATCAGTCCTGCGTGCAGGGGATGCTCGACACGCCGTTCTACATCGCGTGCCTGAAGCTCTCGGGCCGCAGGTGCCTCGTCGTCGGCGGCGGTGAGATCGGCCTCGAGAAGGTCGAGGGGCTGCTGGCCTGCGACGCCGACGTGACGCTCGTGGCGCCGCAGGCCAACCCCGAGCTGCAGGCGCTCGCCGCCGAGGGCTCGATCGCGTGGCAGCAGCGCGAGTACGAGCCCGGCGACCTCGAGGCCACGTTCATGGTCATCGCCTGCACCGACGACACGGACACCAACATCCGCGTCTTCGACGACGCCGAGCGGCGCGCGATGCTCGTCAACATCGTCGACGTCCCGCCGCTGTGCAACTTCATCCTGCCGGCGATCGTGCGCAGCGGCCCGCTGGCGATCGCGATCTCGACAGCGGGTGCCTCCCCGGCGCTCGCCAAGCGGATGAAGCGCGAGGTCTCGGAGCTGTTCGGCGAGGAGTACGCGCGCCTGGCGATCATGCTCAACGACGCGCGCGGCTGGGCGAAGGGGACGCTGCCCACCTACCAGGACCGGAAGCTCTTCTTCGAATCGATCGTCAACGGCGAGCCCGACCCGATCGCCCTGCTGCGCGCCGGTGACGAGCAGGCCGTGCTGGACCTGATCGCCGCCGCACAGCAGACGCACGCGACGGCGTAGTTCTCGGCCCGAGCCCGTCGTCGATCGCGAGCGGTGAACGTTCAGCGCCGCGGCGGCACGATCCGCAGGATGCGGTCGTCGGCGCCGCTGACGGGAGCGCCGTACATGTCGCGGTTTGAGGTCGTGACCCAGAGCGCGCCGTCGGGCGCCTCGACGACCGCACGCAGGCGACCGTAGCGCCCGCTGAGCAGCGGGGTGTCGCGCACGACCCGCGTGCCGTCGAGTTGCAGGCGGCGCAGCTGGCGGCCCTTCAGCGCGGCGACGATCAGCTGGCCCGTCCACGCCGAGCCGCGGCGACTGACGAAGGCCAGGCCCGACGGGGCGATCGTCTGGCGGTACAGCCGGACCGGCGCGGCGAAGTCGCCGTGGCGCCGTCCGCGCACCCGCGGCCATCCCATGTTGCTTCCGCGGCGCGGCGCGTTGACCTCGTCGTCGCCGCTCGGGCCGTCAAAGCCGCTCGGACCGTGGTCGGTCGTGAACAGGCGGCCCGACCGCGGCTGCCAGTCCAGCCCCTGTGGGTTGCGGTGCCCGAGCGAGAAGATCTCGGGTCGGCCCCCGCGGCCGCGGTACTGGCGCGGGCTGAGCCGCAGGATCTTTCCGTTGCGCGAGCGGCGGCGCTGCGCCAGCTCACCGCGCCCGGCGTCGCCCGTGGCGACGTACAGGCGCCGGTCGGGGCCGAAGCGCAGGCGACCCGAGTCGTGGATCGAGCCGGCCGCGATCCCGCCCAGCACGACGGCCTCGCGGCGCAGCCTGCTCCCGCTGAAGCGCCAGCGCTGGACCTGCATCCCGCGCGGCGTCGTGACGTACAGGTAGGCAAAGCGACGGCCGTCGGCAAACGCCGGGTCCAGGGCGATGCCCAGCAGGCCGCCCTCACCGCGTGCGGTCGTGCGTACCCGCGCGACGGGCCGGCGCTGCAGACGCCCGTTCGCGCTGATCAGCCGAACGCGTCCCGGACGCTCGGTGACCAAGGCGCGACCGTCGGGCAGAAACGCGATGTCCCACGGCACGACAAGGCCGCCGGCGACGACGCTGACGCGCGGGCTCCGTCGGGCGCTGCTGCGCACGACATTGACCGCCAACGGCCGGACGTTCTCGCTCTTCGTGTCCGCGGGCCGAGGCCGATCCGCGCTGCGCTCGCCGCCACCGCAGGCAGACAGCGCCACGCCAACCAGCCCGACCACCATCACCAGAGGTCGCATCTGCGCGACGGTACTGGACGCACCGCGCTGCGGCGCCGGATGGCAACGCGGGCAGCGTCGACGTTCCGCTCGTCCGGGTGGCTCGTCGCGTACGACTTCGGGCAGCTCGGGAAGTGGGTCATGGCGTCGAGCGGCCGCTAGCGCCGAGATCGGCTGCCACAATCGCCGCCATGAGCTCGTTGCACTGGCGCAGGTCAGCGCTGTCGCGCGGGAGCCGCTCGACGCGCGGCTGCTGGCCGAGTTCGTGACGCAGCGGAGGATGACGCTGTCTCTGGCGTGGCGGGTCGTGCTGGGCAGCGTGCTGCTGAGCTTCGCGCCGGCGGCGTGCGGCGGCGAAGAGCACCGCCAACCGCCCGCCCCCGGTCGTGCGTCCTCGACCGTGCCGCCTCCCGCCGCCGACGCGAGGACCGAGCGGATTCGAACGCTCGGCCGGTCGGCCGACGGCCGGCGCCTGCGCGTCGTCGAGCTCGGCGATCCCGGCAGCGACCGGAGCGTGCTCGTCGTCGGCTGCATCCACGGCGACGAGTGCGCCGGAACCGCGATCACCCGCCGGCTGCTGCGCGGCTCGGCGCCGCGAGACGGGCTGCTGTGGATCGTGCCCGACCTGAACCCCGACGGCCGCGCCGCCGGTACGCGGGTCAACGGCCGCGGCGTGGACCTCAACCGTAACTTCCCGTCGGAATGGCGACCGTTTCAGCGCCGCGGCGATCCGCTGTACCCCGGGCCGCGACCGCTGTCCGAGCCGGAGACGCGTGCGATCGCGCGCTTCATCCGCGCGCGTCGTCCGAGCGTCACGATCTGGTTTCATCAGCCGCAGGCCGTCGTGCGCGCGTGGGGCCCGAGCATTCCCGCGGCGCGGCGCTACGCGCGCCTGGCGGGGGTGCCCTTCCGCCGGATCCGCTGGCCGCCTGGCACCGCATCGAACTGGCAGAATCACCGCTTTCGCGCCACCAGCTCGTTCGTGGTGGAGCTGCCGGCCGGCAAGCTCGGCGCCGCGGCGGCGCAGCGGCACGCCGCCGCCGTGCGAGAGCTCGCGACAGGCGGGCGAGGAGAGCGGCGGTGACGCGATCGCCTGACCTGTTCGACCTTGACGCGTTCGTCGCGGGGCGGCGGCTCGAGCCCCCGAACCCGTCGCTGAGCAGCAAGAGGTGATGACGGCGCAACCACGATCATGTCGAGCATGGCCGCGAGCGAGTGGACGACCAGCGAGCATGCCCTGCGCTACCTGGCGCGCGCCGACGCCGTCCCCCACCGCACCGAGGGCGAGGGCGTCCTGCTCGACCACGTGTCCGTCTCGGCGCGACGCATCCTCGACCTCGGCACGGGCGACGGGCGTCTGCTCGCCCTCCTGAGGATCGATCGCCCCGAGAGCGAGGGCGTCGGCTTCGACGCGATCGTCTCCTGCTTTGCGATCCATCACCTCGAGCACGAGCGCAAGCGCTCCCTCTACGGCTCAAGCCGCGGCAGGCGCGCGCGTGAGCATCGATCGCTCGTGCATGTACTGCCATTTAGACACAACCGCGAGACGGACGGTCCAGGCCGCCTCGAATTGGCCGTGGGGCCGCCTCAGCTCGCTTCAGGCCGCGCCTGCAGCCCGACGAGCGCCGTCCGTCCGGCGCCGTCGATCTTCACACGTGCGATCGCCCCCCGCCGGGCGAGCGCGCGCTCCAGGCGCCGCGCCTCCCTTTGTGAGGCGAAGAACGACTCGATACCGCAGCGCACCTCACCGTTCGCGTGACAGCGCATGAACGGGCCGTCAGCCGGCGGCTCGCGCCTGATCCCCGAGCCACGGTAGGTCCCGTCGCGCCCGCGCACGAGCGGGACGTAGACCGTGCCCTCGTGGCGCGTGAACGCCGGCACTCCCACGACGCGCAGATCGACGTAGGCCCCGCGGAAGGGGTCGATCGGGTCCAGCGCGACGGTCGCGATCCGGTATTCAGCGCCCGTCAGCCGCGGCGCCAGGCGCGGTGCCGCGACCGCCGCGATCAGCGCCAGCTGGACGGCCAGCGCGAGCGCCAACGCCGGCATCCGTCGCATCCGTCGTCGCTCGGTCGTGCCCCCTTCCATTACGACGCCCCGCGCAACAGGCGCCGCCGGCCGCGGTCGGCGAGCAGCCCGCAGACGACGAGGATCGCGCCGACGGCGAGGACCAGCGCCGCGCCGGAAAACAGCGGCGCGATCAAGCCGAAGCTCTGGACGGCGACGAACAGCACGATCGCCGCGATCGCAACGTTGGTCAGCGCCGCGACTCGCGCGCGACGCCGAGCAACGCGACGCCGACGGCGAGCGCCAGGAACAGCGCCGACGCTGCGAGCGCGTGGGCGAGCTGGCCCGCCGGCAGTCTCTCGCCGGCGAACGCGTCTGCCGTCCGGTCGGGCGCGACGGCCGCGAGCACGAGCGCCGCGACGGCGACCGCGGCGGCGACAGCGAGCTCGAAGCGCCCCAGCCGATCGGCACGCAGCGCGACGCCGCCGGCGATCGCCAGCGCTGCGCCGGCTGTGAGGAGTGCGAGCACCGGCACCGTCGCGTCCTCGAGCAGTCCGGGGATCGCGGCGGCGCCCAGCGCGAGCAGCGCCAGGCAGGCGGCGGCCATTCGCCATGCGGCGGCGAACCGCGCGCGTGCCGTGCGGTGGTGCAGGACGGCCGCCGCCGCCGTCAGCGCCGCCGCCGTCGCGAGGCCGAGGACGAGGACGAACGGTGCGCCGCCACCGACGTCGCGCGTCAGCAGCCAGACATAGAACACCGCGGCGACGCCGACGCCCAGCACGAGCGGTCCCGAGCTACCGATCGCGTACGCGTATGCAAGCGCGCCCGCGGCCCACGCCGCCAGCAGCCACGGCTCGTAGGCCGGCACCTGCAGGCTCTGCGCGACCTGGAATATCGTCGCGCCGAAGGCGGCCGCGGCAAGCAGCGCGAGCGGTCCTGCCAGCACGCCGAAGCGCTCGCGACCGCAGACGATCTCGGCCAGCACGACGAGTCCCAGCCACAGCGCGGCGACGAAAGCGATGCGCGCGAACGGCCCGACCTCGTCGAGCTCGACATTCGACGCGACCAGCCAGATGATCCCGACGGCGAGCAGGACGCAGCCCAGCACGAGCAGCAGCCGCGCGGCCCGCGCCCGCGACGACACCTCGTATCGCGCCGCGATCGACGCCGCCGCGGCCTCGTCGACGAGTCCCGCGCCGCGCCACTGCGCCAGCTGCTGCTCCAGCCACTTCATCCGGCGGGCAGAGATCGGCCGGCGCTCTGCCATTGGCGTGAGCGTAGCCGGCGGCCCGGACCGCGGTGACTGCCCGACGGCCCGACACGCTGAGCGAGACGCCGCGCTCGTGTTCGTTGAGACGATGCCGGTCGTGTGTCAGATTGGCTCGGCGTGTCCGCGCCGGCCGACGTGGTCCGACGACTGACGCAGCCCTTCAACGCCCGTGACGTGACGGAAAGGTCGTCCTCTTCTGGGTCGTGATGGATCGTGCGAGCGTTGGACTTTGAAACCGGCGAGAGCTCGCCGAGCGACCGGCGCGGCGCTTGCTCGTCGTCGAATCCAGAAGCGCGCGCTCGGCACCGCGGACTGCTGCGTCTCGTCGTCGCACCGGGTAGCGCCAGGAGCGGAGGCGCGGCTACCGGGTCTATCGCGGCGGGTGGGCGCGGCAGAACGCACGCACGGCCTCGTTGAACTGCTCGGGCTGCTCGAGGTTGCTGACGTGGCCGCAGGCGGGGATCACGACGAGCTTCGTGTCCGGGATCGCCTGCTCGAACTGGCGTGCGACGGTCAGCGGCGAACGCGCGTCGAGCTCACCCCAGATCAGCAGGGTCGGCACGGTGATGCGGGGCAGCAGGTCGCGCTGGTCGGCCTCGGCCATCACGAGCAGCTGCGTCCTGAGGCTGTCGGGGCGCACAGCGGCGGCGATCTGTTCGAGCAACGAGACGAACTGGGCAGGCGGCTCGCCGGCGAACAGGCCGGGAAGGGTGGGATCGAACTTCTCGGCGGGCGCTGCGAGCATCTGACGCGCGCCGGCGACCCGCGCACGCACCTCCTGTGCGGGCAGCGATCCCTTCCAGCCGGCGTAGGTGTCGGCGAGGATCAAGGTCGCGACCAGCTCGGGATGGTGGCGGTAGAGCTCCTGTACGACGGTGCCGCCCCAGGACAGGCCGGCGACGTGCGCTGGGCCCGGCGCGAGCGCCGCGATCAGCGCCGCGAGGCAATTCGCATAGCCGGCCAATCCGAAATTCGCGGGCACATCGGAGGAGCGGCCCGCCCCCGGCTCGTCCCACGCGACGACCGTGAACTCGTCGGACAGCGCGGCGAGCTGCGGCTGCCATAGGCGGCCGTCCTCGGCGGCGCCGTGCACGAACACCAGCGGCGGTCCGTCCCCCACGCGCTCGTAGGCGATGTCGAGACCGTTTGCCCGCACGAAATGCACGATCGCAACGTATCCGCAGCCCAGGCCAAGGGGATCTACGGCCGCTTCCTCCTGGTTCACAACAGCAGCGGCAGCGGGTGCGCTCGCGGCGCTGCTCCGTTTCGTCCGGAGCGGAAGCGCTCGATCGCCTCGCCGTGACGTTCATACTCGAGGACGTGCCGGGCGAGGAATGGACGACCGCCGACCATGTCGATCATTACCGCGGGCGGGCGGATGCGTGTCCGCGTCGGGCAGAGGGAGAGCGCGTCCTGCTCGAGCATCTGCCTCGCGACGCTCGTCGAATCCTCGACCTCGGCACCGGCGACGGGCGCCTGCTCGCGCTTGTGCAACGTGATCGCCCCAAGACGATCGGCGTCGGCGTCGACTTCTCAGAGCTGATGCTGACGGCTGCACGCGAGCGCTTCGCGGGCGATCAGCGCATCACGCTCGTCAAGCACGACCTCGCCGAGCCGCTGCCCGAGCTCGGGCACTTCGACGCTGTCGTCTCGTCGATGGCCATCCACCATCTCACGCACGAGCGGAAGCGCTCGTTGTGTGGCGAGATCTTCGATCTGCTCGAACCCGGCGGCATCTTCGCGAACTTTGAGCATGTCGCGTCACCAACACGTCGCCTGCATCTGGCGTTCTTCGCCGCGATCGACGAGCCGCTCGAGTGCGAGGATCCGTCTGACCGCCTGCTCGACGTCGAAAGCCAGCTCGTGTGGCTGCGCGAGCTCGGTTTTGACGACGTGGACTGCTACTGGAAGTGGCTTGAGATGGCGCTTCTCATCGCCGTCAAGCCCGCATAGCTCGCTGCAGCCGGTCGACGATCGATCTTCGCCACGGCACAGACGCGGGCCACGATTTGCTCTGTCGAGGAGGGGCACTCAGCGCAACGTGTGTGCGAGGAACGGCCAGAGCGGCGAGATTGAGCTGACGGGAGCCGTGACGGCACCGCGTCGCGAGATTGAATGCAAGGCGGCTTCCCGGGAGCTGCGGACAACGGCCCACTCGTGTCGCGGGCCGCCGCACCGACACGTTGACGCCTATGCCGACAGGCTTCCGACGTAGGCGTCCTGCACGAGTCCTCGCAGCGAGAAGCCACCCTCACCGATCGGCGAGTTCACGAACACGACGGCCTCCATGCCCGCCGGGAGGAAGAAAGCGACGCATTGCTCGGTCCCGATGCCGTTGCCCCACGCACCGTTCTTGTTGTACGTCTTGCCGGCCGGCGTGTCGATGATCTGGTCGATGCCGAACCCGCTGTCGAGCAGCGACTGCGCCTTTGACGCGGTCATGATGGTGCCCGTCCGACGCACGTGATGCATGACGTCGAGCACCTCCTTACAGGACAGCCGGAACCCGGCGCCCCCCGACACGGTCGCCAGGTCGCCCGAGTTCCATCCGCCCTCATTCTTGTGAGGGTGCTTGTAGGCGAGGGCGCCGCCGGCCACCGAGGCGAAGCCTACGTTGTTCACGCGGGCCGGCGTGAAGACGTTGGCCTGCATGTAATTGCGGAAATGGTTGATCGTGAGGGCGTCCCAGATCTGGTCCTTGGCGAACTGCGGGAAGTCGGCATTCTTGCTGATCATGCCGGTCACAATCGGTATCAGGATCCGGCACAACCCGAAGTTCATGTTCTCGTAGTCGCCACCCGGCACCGCCGGTACGCCGGCGGCGACGCGCGCCTTCATGAAACCGTAGTCAGACGCGGAGCTGTTGCCCGAGAAGCCCGACCGGTGGGTCAGCAGGTGCCGGAACGTGATGTCGTCGACGTTGCTGCCTTTGCTCCAGTAGCTGGGGAGGTGGGGGGCGATCTTGGCGTCGTGCGAAATACCCTTGCTGTCCAGCGCCTTAACCATGCCCACGGCGGTGATGAACTTGCTGACGCTCGCAACGTGCATGCGCCGGTTCTCGTTCCAGCCCTGGCCGGCGTCGGCCGGCGTCTGCGACCAGTTCCAGATCCCGCTGTGCACCAGCGTCCCGTCCTTTCGCACCTGCAGCATGTAGCCGGTCACCGAGTCCTTCAGCGCGGTGTGCATGGCAAGCCCAAAGGCGGCGAGATCCGCCCTCGGTGTGAGCTTGAAGGTCTTGGGCCGAATGTCGAGCTTCAGCCGCTTCTCCTTGACGGGATCGACCTGCTCGATGGTGACTCCCTGCACGTGCTTCGGCGCGACCACGTGAGACTTCACCTGGGCAGCCGTCACGCCGCGTGGAAGGTCCTTCGACGCGATTTTGACGCTGCTGATGTCGCGCTGCTTAACCGTCGCCATTAGCCCTACCTCCGAACAGTTAGTGTGGAGGCACGCTAACCGCTGGCAGGACGCGCGCTTGTGACGTGCGTCACACAGCGCGGCGGTTCGGCGATGACAGTTTGATAGGCGCGCATATCGAACTACGTACGCTGGAACATGCCGCGCCTACGAGAGGCGGGCAGTCTCTGACGGCGCCCACGAGAGCGCTCTCAGTGGAGCGGGAGCTTCTTCGTCTGGCTTATGCGGTCATGCGGCGAGCTTAGGCCGCCAGGGGTCGTGACGGCGCCGGCCGCGAGGGCGATCGCTTCGACGACGCTGCACTCGATGAAGCGCTTCGAGGAGCTGTCGAGGTCGAGGATCGCAGCGGCGGCGGGCAGGTGCTGAAGGTCGGGCCCGATGAGCTTTGGCAGCGTGACGAGCAGCGACAGATCGCGCGCGGGAAGATCGACCAGCCCGTCCCACAGCTCCTCGAGCACGTCGTCGCAGACGTCGGCGAGCTCGCGCGCCGCGTCGCGCGCGAGCATCGCGACGTGCGCGCGAGCCAGCTGCTCGAGGGACGGGCCGCGCCGCTCGCCGCAGCAGCGCTTGACCTTCCGCCTCGAGCCGCAGGGGCAGGGATCGTTGCGTCCGGGTCCAAGCATCGCTCCTCCTGATCGAGTACGCGCCAGCCTGCCAGCGCCGCCGGTCGGAATCCTCCCGCCCCCGATCAGCGGCCGAAGTCAACCGGCCGGTCCCGCAGCAGCAGCGCGAAGGCGCCAGCTCAAGAGCGTTTACATCGCTGGCGAGGCTGCCGCGTTTGCCCGTCTGCACGCTGCCGGCTCTCGTCCATTGCGGCAGTCGTGAGTCCGGGCGTAACCACTCGTAGGAGGTGCCGGAACTCCCGCGTCGAGGCTACGCGCGTGTCCTTCGTCTGCGATTAGGCGGCTTGCCCGAACATGCCGGTCACCAGCTCGCGGCGGCTGTGGACGCCGAGCTTGTCGAACACCGACTTGAGGTGGTCCTTGACGGTGTAGGGAGAAATGAACATGCGCGCGGCGAGCTGCCGCGTGTCGAGCCCCTCGAGCACCAAGGCGACGAGTTCTCGCTCGCGGGCCGTGAGGCCATGGGCGCGAGCAACAAGCGAGAGTATGTCCTCAGCGCTGGCCCCGCGGACGCTGACCGCGATCGCGTTGGAGACACCGTCCATGCGGGCGGCCTCGATGATGGCCCACCGAGCCTCACTGGTCCGCACCCGCACGCGGGGCAGGCGTTGCGGATCATCGCCGGCCTCAGCGGCCAGCAATCGTCCGACGAGGGAGTACACGTGCGTCGGGAGCGGGGTGTGGTCTGCCTTTTCCCGAGCCTTCAGGAGCGCGAACCAGTCCCGTGCCGGCTGCGTGAATCCTTGCGGCTGAAGGTCGTCGTCGATCAGCAGCACTCCGGTCTGGCCGGCGTCGATGCCGCGGTCGGCCGTCGCGCTGACGCTGGCCTGCCGCAGACGGCGCGCCAGGACCCGAGCAGCGTCGCGCATGAGCTGCACATCGTCGGCGTCGAATGTCGGCTCGTCGCTGGCGCGGTACACCTCAAAGGACGCCCAGCACCCGTAGTCGTCGACGACAGCAGCGCGCAGCTCATCGCCGACGCCGGCCGGCTGCGCACAGTCGCGCCAGCGGCCGGAGCGAGCAAGGTCGCGGTCGGTGGCGGCGCTCAGCACACAGACGTGGTCAGGGCGGCGCGCCAGCATCGCGCGGCTGTTGATCTCACCGCCGCTCTGATCCTGGACGAGGAGCCGCGGCAGACAGCTGCCGAACGGCAGCGCGTCCGATACGACCGGCCGGTGCGGGATCAGCGTGTCGGGGTCGACGAGTGGCGAGCACCACAGATCGAATCCGATCGCCTGGCGCAGATGGTCGATCGCCTCAAGCCTCAGCGAGTCGATGTCGAGCGTCGAGTCGGCGAGCAGCTCGAGCTGTTGCGTGCACCGGGAACGTACGCGCGCGGATCGCACGCGCGGAGGATACGCCCGCCCTGTTGGCGAGTCGAATCACACTGCGCCGGATGTCAAACCAGAATCCCACCAACGAGGGATTGAGGTCGCGGCCTGCGGCCAGCACGATCAGCCGTACCCCGACCCCGACCGCTACCGGGCGGGCGCTTCCCGCGAGTAAGACGCGCTTCCCGCCAGCAAGGAGCAGGCCTCATGACCAACATCCCTTCGACGCTCGACCCCGAGGCGGACGCTTTCTGGTGGCAGGGCAGCCTGTACCGAATCAAGGCCCGCGCCGAGAGCACGGGGGGTGCCCTTGGCCTCGTGGACGGCAGCTTCTACAGGGGATTCGGTCCCCCGCTGCATGTACACCGTCGCGAGGACGAGGCTATCTACGTGATCGAGGGGGAGATCCGCTTCCGCCAGGCGGAGGAGGAGTTCGTCGGCGGCCCGGGTTGCTGGGTCTGGGGACCGCGCGGAGTGCCGCACACCTTCAAGGTGGAGTCCGAGACAGCGCGGGCGCTCATAGTCGTCACGCCCGGAGGCTTCGAGCGGCTGTTCGAGGTGGGAGGAGTGCCACTAAGCCAGTCGGCCGAGGCACCCGTGCAGGAATATGACCCGCAAGCGGCAGTAGCGATATCGGAGCAGTTCGGGTTCGAGGTCATCGGACCGCAACTGGCGTAGCTCGTCGCCCGCGAGGCGCGGCAATCCGACTGCCGGCCGCGCTCCATCAACGGCGCTCGCGCCATCGGCTTCTACTACGCGCCCCGCCGTTTTCGCTCGGTTACACGCCGCCGCGGCTCGTCAGGCGCGCAGAACCTGCGACAGCTCCTCTCGTGACGAGATGCCGAGCTTCTGGTAGGCGTGCGTGAGGTGGACCTCGACGGTGCGCACCGTCACGAAGAGGGCCTGCGCGATCTCGCGGTTGGTGATGCCGTCGGCGGCCATGCGGGCCACGCGCTTCTCGCTCGCCGTCAGCGCGTCGACTCCGGTCCGCATGATGCGACGCGGGCGAGCGCCCGTCGCGGCGAGCTCCGCACGCGCGCGCTCGACGAGCGGGTTGGCGGCGCAGGCGTGGGCCAGCTCCATGCCGGCGTACAGCGGTTCGCGTGCGTCTGCGCGCCTGCCCGAGCGCCGGATCGCAGCGCCGAGCTCGACGAGCGTGCGGGCGTGCTCCAGGCGCCACGGCGATCGCTCGAGCTCCTGCAGGCTGTCGCGCAGGGCGCGCAGCCCCCGCTCGCCGCCCGTCACCAGGCCCAGCACGCGCAGTGAGCGGCCTACCGCTGCGGCCGTGCCCAGCCGGCGCGCCAGGTCGAGTTCCTCGCGAGCCCCCTGCAGCGCCCGCTCGCCGGCGCCGTCTGCGAGCTGTGCGAGCGCGAGCTCAGAACGCCAGGCAAAGACGCCCGGATTGTCGCCGCGCCACTTCTGCTCGCGCCGTGCGAGCTGCTCGAGGTCGGCGGCGGCCTGCACGGCGCGCCCGCGCGCGAGATGAAGACGGGCGCGCGCGAAGAGAACGAAGTTGAGCATGAAGGAATCGGGGATCTCACCGTCGAGCCCCGTCGAGACGAGCGCTCGCTCGGCGTCGCCGAGCCGCCCCTGCTCGACGAGCGCGTTGACGAGCGGCCCGTATGCCATCCGCGCGATGCGGTAGCCGGGCTGCCAGGCCGCTTCGATCGTGTTGCGGGCATCGCTCTCCGCCTCCGCCAGCGCGCCGCGCTCGAAGTTCAGCATCGCGCGCATGCACGACTCGCGCGCGAACCCGATCACCGAGCCGCGCCGGCGCACGTCGACGAGCGCCTCTTCGATCACGCGCTCCGCGCGGTCGAGGTCGCCGCCGATGATCAGCGCGAACACGGCATCGATGACGACCCCCGCGTCGCCCGACTGCTCCCTCACGAGGCCGCCCTCGACCGCGCGGGTCGCGAACTCGACGGCCTCGGCCGCGCTGCCTCCGTCCAGCAGCCGCTGATGCGCGAGCGTCGCCAGCAGCATCCGCTCGCCGGGCGTGTCGCCGGCGATCGGCTGCGAGAGACGCGCGAAGCGCTCGTTGGCCAGCGGCAGCGTCTCGGCCACGAGGCGCGCGCCGCAGAGCAGCTCCGCCTCGACGCGGCGTCCGAGCTCGGGATCGACCATCCGCGCGGCCTCCACCGACTCTTCGAGCATCGCCACCGCCTCGACGTAGCGCCCCGGTGCGATCAGGCCGATCGCGAGGTCGTGCGACATCTGCGCCCGCCGGCGAGGATCGGCCGTCTGGGCCAGCGCTTGGCGCAGGTGTTGCACCGCGTCGTCGGGGAGCGCGGCACGAACCTCGGCCTTGCCCAGCTCGGCGAGCAACTCGGGGCGCAGCTCCGCGTCGGGCGATTCCTCGAGCGCGCGACTGAGATAGCGCACCGCCGCTTCCGGCGCTCCGCGTTGCACCGACCGTGCGGCGGCCGCCCGCAGGACGTCCACGACCCAGCCGTCCCCGCGCGGCTCCGAGGCCAGCAGGTGCGGCGCCACCCGCTCCGCGTCGCCGCCCTCTGCGTGCAGCAGGCGCGCCGCTGCAGCGTGCCGTCCGGCGAGCTCGGAGGGCGGGATGCCGTCGTGCACCGCGCTGCGCACGAGCGGGTGCACGAACTCGAGCGGCCTGCCAGGCGCCAGGACCTGCGTCGCCACGAGCGCATCGGCGGCCGCAACGCCCGCGGCGTCGGCGAGCCCGGCGAGGACCGTCGCCCTGCCCAGCTCCGCGTTGGTCCCCAGCACCGCGACGGCGCGCGCCAGCGCATGGGCGTCGGGGCCGAGTCGCGTAAGCCGCCGCGCGACCGAACGCGCGACCGCCCTGCTGCCGACCTCCGGCAGCCGCCTCGCCTGCGTGGCGCTCGGCTCGAGGCCCGCCTCCGCGATCGCGCCAAGCAGCGAGCGCACGAGGAACGGGTTGCCGCCGGTCGTCGCATGACAGGCTCGGCAGAAGTCCTCAGCGGCCTCGGCGCCGAGCTGCGCGCGCACCAGCTCCGCGACCGCCGCCTCGCTGAGCGGCGCGGGCTCCAGCCGGCGCACGACCGGGTCGCTCGCGAGAGCCTCGATCAGCTCCGGCGCGTGCGCCTCGACCGGCGGCCGGCTCGCAGCCAGCAGCAGCACCGGCAGCTCGTCGACTCGCCTGGCGAGATAGGCGAGAAAGCGCACGGACGCCGTATCGGACCAGTGCAGGTCGTCGACCGCTACGAGCAGCGGCGTCTCGGCCGCCAGGTTGGCGGTCAGCCAGTACAGACCGTGCAGGGCGGCGGCTGTCGGGTCATCTCCCGCCGTCCCGCTGTAGCGGTTGCAATCCGTCCCGCTCGCCAGCCCCAGCAGCGGCGCCGCAAGCGCGGCCGCCCCCTGCAGCAGCGCCGCGCGCTCGACGGCCGCCGCGCGCATCAGGCGCGGCTCAAGCAGCTGCCGCACGACACCGTACGCGAAGTCCCGCTCGAGCTCACCGCCGCGCGCCGTCAGGCGCTGGAGGCCAAGCTCGGCGGCCAGGCCGCAGGCGGCGGCGACAAGGCTCGTCTTGCCGATGCCCGCCGGTCCCTCGAGCACCACCGCGCCGCCACGCCCGCTCGCGGCAGCGGCTGTCAGCGCCCTGAGCCGACCAAGCTCAGCGTCCCGTTCGGCAAGCGCCGGGGAAGCCTCCGCGGGCGCCACGCCTGCCACTGCGAGCCCTCCTTCCTCCGCTGCGCCGGAAACGTTTCGGTAGCCGCCGGAAAAGTCTACGGGCGAGTTCACGATGCGAGGAGGGGCGCGACAGCCGGATCATCGGCGCAACAACCGACGCGATCCAGGAGGCACGCGATGACGCACGACACGAGTACCACGTTCACCCGGCTGGTCGGGTGCAGGTTGGCGATCCAGCTGGCGCCGATCGGCGCCGCCGGCCAGGGGCCGCAGCTGTCGCTCGCGGTCGCGGGCGCCGGCGGGCATGCCGTCTATCCGGCGGTGTTCCTCTCCGCGGCCGAGCTCTCCGATGACATCGACCGACTGCGCGCGGCCACGGGCGCGTTCGGCGTCAACTTCGTCGTGCCGCTGCTCGACCGCGAGTGCCTCGAGATCGCGGCGCATCGCGCGCCGATGGTCGACTTCTTCTACGGCGACCCGGCTGCCGAGCTCGTCGAGATCGTCCATCGCGGCGGCGCGCTGGCAAGCTGGCAGGTGGGTTCGCTCGAGGAAGCGCTCGCCGCCGTCGACTGCGGGTGCGACGTGATCGTGGCACAGGGCACCGAAGCGGGTGGGCGCGTCCGCGGTCGGCTCGAACTGCTGCGCCTGCTCGAGCAGGTGGTGCCGGCGGTCGACGTGCCGGTGCTCGCGGCCGGCGGCATCGCGAGCGCCGACGACGTCGCCGCCGCCTTCGCCGCCGGGGCGGACGGCGTACGTGTCGGGACCCGGTTCGTCGCCGCCGAAGAGGCCGACGCACATCCGGACTGGCAGCGCGCCCTGATCGATGCGGATTCCAGCGAATCGGTCATCACGCGTGCGTTCTCGGCCGGCGTACCGGACTTCCCGCACCGCGTGCTGCAGCGCTCGCTCGACGGCGTGAAGCGCATCCACAGCCAGACCGTCGGCAGCGTCCTGACGCGCGACGGGCAGCGCCGCACGCTGCCGAGGTACTGCTCGGACGTCGTATCGCGCGACTTCGAGGGCCACGTCGAGGCGATGCCGTTCTATGCCGGCCTCTCGGTCGGCCGTGTACGTGCGGTGATGCCGGCGGCCCAGATCGTGGCCGAGCTGGCTGCGGGCGTGCCCGCGACGCAGCCGGCGCGATGAGGCGCGCGCCGGCGGTCAGTCGATGTCCCAGCCGCAGTCGCGGACGACCTGCAGGCGGTCACGAGCCGACATCCGGGGCGCCTCGCTCAGGGCAGGAGGCGCAGGGCGATGAACTGCCCGGCTTCGCCCGGGCCGGCGCCCTCTGAGAACGCGTAGCCGGAGAACAGCAGCACCGGCACGCCGGCCGGGCCGGGGAGCACGCGCACGGTCGGGTTGCCCAGCGCGTAGGAGCCGGCCGGCGCATGCAGCGCGAGCATCCGCGCCTCGTTGCGGTCGCGGTCGTAGAGGTACCAGCGCCAGGTGCCGAAGTCGGCCTTGATCGACTGCGCCTCGAGAACGGCGAAGCGGTGGCCCTCGAAGAGCAGGTCGGCGCGGTCGCCGAGATTGCCGCGGGTGCCCAGACCGGCGAAGAGGCTGTTGGCCGCAGCGTCCGGCTGCGGCGCCCAGCTGGCAGCGTCGAAGTTCGTCAGCATGCCCGCGGCCTGGCGGTCGACGTCGATGTTCTCGAGGTAGTGAAACGTGATCGCGATCTGCGAGGCCTGCGCGCCGTTCCAGCTCTTGACGGCCAGCGCCGGGGTGCCCTCGGCGGTCGGCGCCAGCGAGCGCGGGAGGTCTGCCTGTCGGTCGAAGGCGCCCGCTGCCAGCGCGGGCCACGTCGCGTAATGGCGCACGACGAGATTCGAGCGCGAGACGTACCGAGCGTCGGGCGTGTCGCGCTCGAAGGCGAGCACGAATCCGCCATCGGGCAGCGCCGCAAGCGTCGGTTGCGAGGCGTGGCTGTCGAGGTCGGCCCGGTGCGTCCAGGTCGTCAGGTCGTCGGACGTGGCCAACTGCGTGACGAAGCGGCCGCCGAGGAACGTGTGGTAGACGCCGATGTACCGGCCCGGAACGCCCTGTCCGGGCGGCGCCGCGATGACGTCGAGACCGTCGAGCGAGCGACCGAGGTCGTCGCGCGCCGCGGCGACGAACGTATCGGCCGCCTGCGGGTCCAACAGGCCCGCCAGCTTCACGCCGCGGGCGTCGTCCGGCGTGACCACGAGCTGCGGCGCGTCGGGCCCCTCGCGCGAGGAGAAGCTCGCCGCGTCAAGCAACGGCCCGCTGACCTGCAGCCCGACGTCGCCATCGCCGGCGACGGCCTTCGTGACGTCCCACTGCGCCCACGTTCCGGCCTTCGCGCCCGACAGCTTCGCGACGGGCGTCAGCTCGGGCAGCAGCAGCAAGGGCGTGCGGTCATCCTCGCCGAACCGCGCTGGGAGCACGCGAACCGCGAGGTTCTCGGTCGTCGGGTCCGTCACGCGCAGCCGCAGCACCGCCCGCGCCGGGGGACCGCTGAGGCCGCGGACGCTGAAGCGCAGGAGCGTTCGGTCGAGGCCGCCGGCGACAAGACTCGTGCTGCGGCCCGCGATCTGCGGGTCGCGGACCAGCGACCGGGTCGTGTCCGCAGCCACCGTCGCCACCGCCTGCGCCGGCGCGGCCACGACGAGCGCCATGGCGCACGCACCCAACGCCGCCGTCAGGCCGCGCGCGATGCGTCCGACGGCGACGGTGCTGTCACGCTGCATGAGGCAAGCATCGCAAATGCGGCCGTTCAGGCCCTCGCGTGCGCAGCCCTCGTTCACCACCTCCGCCACGTCCGCTTCTTCTTGTGCGACCTCTCGCGGGCGCGCCGTGCGAACGCGAAGGCGGCGCCGGCGACGCCGACGAGGCCGATCGCGGCAGCGCCGAACTGGAGCGCGTGCAGCGGCACGACGACCGGCTTGGGCGGCCGCTCGCCGCGCGGTCCCTCGGTCCGCCGGATTCGCCACAGCGTTCCCGTCTGCTTCTGCATCCGGATCCCGCCGCGCTCGGGCGCGATCTCGATCTCGCCCCAGTCCACGACGTACAGCGCGCCGTCCGGACCGAACTGGCAGTGCGACGGCCGCTCGAACCCCTCGTGCGGCAGCTTCGACGCGGGGCCCGCGATCTTGTTGACGGCGAAGTCGACGACCTCGCCGCGGTCGACGTCGACGCGCACCACCTTGAACCCGACCGGCTTTGCCTTGCGCGTCGTGACCGGCGCGATGTCACCGAACAGTGCGACGAACGCTTGCCCCTCCAAGCCGAAGCGCGGGTGGCGGCAGAAGTCCAACCCGTTGGGGCCGCTGTGGTCTTGGAACTGGACGAGCGGCTTGGGCGGGTTGGGGTCGGGATGCTCGGCGAGCAGCGGCGCTCGCCCGCGGCCGGCCTTCCAGTAGGGGTCGTCCAGCCGGATCCCGGCGGCGAAGTCGGGCCAGCCGTACCAGCGGCCCTGCTCGATCTCGTACATGTCCTCGAGGTCGCCGACGACGTAGCGATGCCCGCGCTCGTCGAGGTCGTGCTCGGTCGCGAAGAGCCGGCCGTCGGGGTCAAAGGAGATGCCGTAGGGATTGCGCAGCCCCCAGGCGACCCACTCGACGTCGCTGCCGTCCGGGTTGCAGCGGATGATCGAGCCGCTCGGCTTGTTCGTGCCTTCGATGACCTGGCCGGGCTTCGTCTCGGTCCCGAACGGGACGTACGCGCCGGTGGCGACCGTCTTGGCCAGCGATCCCGGCGGGTCGCGGAAGTCCTGCGCCTCGAAGTTCAGACCGACAAGCGTGACGTCCTGTCCCGGCCGATCGTGGAAGTCCGGGAACAGCCGCGGCCACTCGTACGCGTAGTCGTCGGGGCCGACGACGGCGGCGTTCGTCGCGGTCCCCTGCCCGAAGTAGAGCTTGCCGTCGGGCCCGGGGGCGGGGTAGTTGCTCATGTGGTCGCCGCGGCCGGGCAGATCGGTCACGAGATCCTCGATCGTTCCGTCGGCGCGGAGTCGCGACAGCGTGTCCGTGTTCATGAAGTACAGCGAGCCGTCGTGCCAGCAGGCGCCGGTGAAGGCGCCCGTCTTGATCCAGCGCTCGTCGGGCAGCTCGAAGAACGTCTCGTGCTCGCCGCTCGCGACGTCGACTTTCACGATCCGCGGCTTGGAGTCGATCTTGTGGCCGGATTCGCTGACATAGCAGAGGCCGGCGTCGTCGAACGTGCAGTGCACGGGGGCGTCCAGGCCGGTCACGACGACTTCGGCGACGTAGCCCTGGGGGAGCAGGATGTGCGACGGATCGTGCCCGCGCGGGCCCTCGCGCGTGATCTTCACGTGCCTGAGCAGCGGCCGCGCCGACGCGTGGAGGTAGCCGAGCAGGCTGTCCATCATCGGGGCGCGGATCGGCGCATGCTCGTCCTCGACCGTGCGCGGTGTCTGCGGTTGCTCTGTCTGTGTCATCGCCTGCTCTCCCTCCGCTTTTCAGTTCGCCTGCAGCTCCAGCCGCCAGACGCCGCGCCCGGGGACGTATCTCGCGTCGGTCGCGAGGGCGCTCGCAGGCCGTTGATCACGAGCTGCGGCGCGCCTTCCGCTGCGTCCTCGGGAACGCTCATCGCGTCGTCTCCTTCGCTGCCACCCGCTCGGGACGCCCTGCCGCCTCGGGAGTCTGCGCAAGTGCCGCGTCGCGCGTCAGCAGCCAGAACAGGGCGGCGACGGCGATCACGACGGCGAACACGAGCGCTTGATCGGCCAGCGACGCGGCGACGGCGCCGGCGGTCGCGTAGAGCAGCGCGGGGACGAGATTGCCGAGCGCGCCGGCGAGAGCCGCGCGGCGCCATGGCAGCGTCGACGTGCCGGCGACGATCGCGGTCGTCTCGGCGAGCATCGGCACGGGCCGCGTGACGAGAATCGCCAGTGCGCCGTACCGCGCCAGCCGCTGTTCCGCCCGGGCCCGCTGCCCGTCGGGGACGATCCGCTGGACGAGCGGACGGCTGCGCCGGCCGACGAGGAACGCGAGCAGCGTCGCGCCCAGGCCGCCGGCGAGGGAGAGCAGCGTGCCTCCGACGATCCCGAACAGAGCGCCGTGGGCGACCATCACCGCGCTCGACGGCACCGGCAGGAAGACGTCCACCAACAGCAGGCCGACGCCGACCGCGGCGGCCGCTACGCCGACCTCGTCGAGCGATCGTGCCGGGTCGGTGAGCAGCGGCACCCGAAGCGCCTCGACGGCGAGGAACGCGGCGAGGAACAGGCTGAGCAGCACCGCGACGATCAGCGCGTAGCCGCGCACGCCGGTCGCCTGCGACCCGGCCGCCATCGACGAGCGTCCGCCTGAAGTCAGTGCGCGGAGGAGTTGCTCGACGGGCGGAGGAGGTTGTCGAAGATCAGTCCGGTGGCCTCGGCCTGCACGAGCTTGTCGACGACGTCGATCGCGGCGTCTCGCTGCGACCACTTCGACGGCTTGTACAGCCCGAGCGCGGTGTTGAAGAGGACGTCGCCGCTGTAGACGGTGCCGAAGACGGCTGCCACCGCCCGCTGCCCACGCAGGCCGGCATGCGCGGCGACGCCGTACGCCGCGCCCCACATCAGGCCCAGCCCGAAGTGCGTCGCGTAGTTGAGCCGCTCTCGCTCACGCCCCTGCTTGCGGCCGATCGGCAGGATCTTCTCGACGAGCTTCGCGGGCGCGTAGCTCTCGCCGCGACCGGTGAGCGGCATCTCGACGGTCTTCTGGAAGGCGGTCATGACCGCCGTGCCCGCGACGCCGGAGAGCATTCCGCGTGCCAGCGTGGCGGCCATGGTTGGCTGATTGCTCGTGGACATGTGCCTGGGGCTACCCACCCGAGCACAGCGCGCACCACCGGATCGGCGAGCTGACACGCGCGGCGCCTCTCCTCGCGCAGGCGCCGTTTGAGAGCCGTAAGCGAGATTGCGCTCCCAGTGCGTCTTATCCTCGGCGTGTGTTCACGCCCGAGCAGCGGTGGACGGTCCGAGAGCTGTTGCTCAAGCGCGCCCAAGAGGACGAGAAGCTCGTCGCTGCAGCGGTAACGGGTTCGGGTTCGCGCGCTGCCGAGGACCGCTGGTCTGACGTGGACCTCTACTTCGGCGTCGCGGATGGGACCGCTCGCGAGGACGCGCTCGAGGAGTGGAGCAGCTTCTTGTATCGGGAGCTTGGAGCGCTTCATCACTTCGACCTCGATGCGGGCTACGCGATCTACCGTGCATTCCTGCTGCCCGGAGGACTTGAGGTCGACATCGCGTTCGCTGCGGCCGACCGCTTCGGTCCGCTGGGACCGCTGTTTCGCCCGGTCTTCGGGACGGTCGTCGAACAGCCGGCTGCTGGAGCGGGAGGACCGCAGGCAGAGCACCTGATCGGGCTCGCCTGGCACCACGCGCTGCACGCGCAGACGGCGATTGCGCGACGCAAGCCGTGGCAGGCCGAATACTGGATCAGCGCGATCCGCGACCACGTCGTGACCCTTGGCTGTCTTCGTTCGGGGCTGCCTTCCGTCTACGCCAAGGGTGCAGATGAACTGCTCCCGTCGATCACGACCCCCCTCGAGGAAGCGCTGGTACGAAGCCTCCGGCCGCAGGAACTGTCGCGCGCCTTGCGTGCCGCGGTCAGCGCACTTCTGCGCGAGGTGAACGCGGTCGACCCCGATCTGTCGGCGCGGCTGCGACCGGCGCTCAACCGAATCCCAGCCCGTAGAGCCTCTGGCTAGAAGCAGGCGCCCTCCGTCGCCGCTGCGCCTGAAACGGCGCCGGCGATCGCCGAATGCGGGCCGAGCCCGATGCGCGGCAGTAGCGTCTTCGCCGTGCCAGACCCAGTCCCCGCCCTCGCGCTGCGCGGCGCCGGGCGCCGCTACGGCGAGCGCGCCGCGCTGCGTGACCTCACACTCGAGCTCGAGGCGGGCCGCACGCTCGTCGTCTTCGGGCCCAACGGCGCCGGCAAGACGACGCTGCTGCGGATGCTCGCGACGCTGCTGCGCCCGCACGCCGGCGAGGTCAGCGTGCTCGGCCACCAGCTGCCCGACGAGGGCTACGCGGTGCGCGGGCGGGTCGGCTTCCTCGGCCACGAGGCGCTGCTGTACCGCGAGCTGAGCGGCCGCGAGAACCTGCGCTTCCACGCGCGGCTGCACCGCGTCGGCGTGCAGCGAGTCGACGAGGTGCTCGACGCCGTCGGCATGACGGCACGCTGCGGCGACCCCGTCGCGGAGCTGTCGCGCGGGATGGTCCAGCGCCTGGCGATCGCGCGCGCGGTGCTGCACGAGCCCGACCTGCTGCTGCTCGACGAGCCGCTCGCCAACCTCGATCCCGCCGCCGCGGCCCAGGTCGCGCCGCTGATCGGCGCAGGCAGCGGGCGCACGCGCGTCGTCACGAGCCACGACCCGGCGGGCGGGCTGCGGGGCGCCGACCTCGCGCTCGGGCTGAAGGGCGGGCGCGTCGCGCTGCTCGCGCCCGCGGCAGAGGTCGACCCCGGCCAGATCGCGGAGCTCTACCGATGAGGTCGACGGTCGCCGCGCTGCTGAGCAAGGAGCTCACGCTGGAATGGCGCACGCGCGAGTCGGTCCCCGCGATGGTGCTCTTCAGCATCGCGACGTACGTCGTCTTTCACTTCGGTCTGGATCGCGACCGCGTGACCGGCGACCTCGCCTCGGGCGTGCTCTGGGTGACGCTGCTCTTCGCCGCGATCCTCGGCGTCAACCGCCTGTTCGTCGCCGAGTACGAGCAGGGCGGCTTCGACGGCTTCCTGCTCGCGCCGGTCGACCGCACGGCGCTGCTCGTGGCAAAGGCGCTGACGCTCTTTCTGTTCCTCTGCATCGTCGAGGTCGTCGCCGTGCCGGCGTTCGCGCTGCTGCTGCTCGGCCCGCCGCTGACGCAGGCGCTGCCCGAGCTCGTGCTCGTGCTGCTGCTCGCCAACGCCGGGATCGCGGTACTCGGGACGCTCGTCGCGGGCCTGGCGATCCAGACGCGGGCGCGCGACCTGATCGTGCCGCTGATCGCGCTGCCGCTGCTCGTGCCGGTCCTGCTCGCCGCCGCGCGCTGCGCCACGCCGCTGCTTCAGGACGGTGGCGCAGGCGCGCTCCCGGCTGACTGGCTGGCGATCCTCGCCATCTATGATCTGTTGTTCGCGCTGATCGCCTACGCGGTCTTCGACTTCCTCCTGGAGGACTGACCCATCCTGTACGGCAAGGGCCTGCGCGCCCTCTCAATCGCCACCCCCCTGGTGCTGACGATCGCCTTTGCGCTCGTCTTCTTCTACGCCCCGAACGACGCCGACCAGGGCTTCATCTTCAAGATCTTCTACGTCCACGTCCCGATGGCGATCGTCGCGCTGTTCGGCTTCGTCGCCGGCGCCGTCTTCGCCGCGCTGCACCTGCGCTCGCAGGACTCCAAATGGGACATGCGCTCCTACGTGACGATCCACATCTCGGTGATCCTCGCCGTCGGCGTGCTCGTCACCGGCTCGATCTGGGCACGCGCCTCGTGGGGGCACTGGTGGATCTGGGACGAGCCGATGCTCGTCTCGTTTTTGATCGTCTTCCTGCTCTACGCGACCTACTGGCCGCTTCGCTTCTCGATCGAGGACAAGGAGAAGCAGAGCCGCTACGCGTCGGTCTTCGCGATCGTCGCGGGCGCGTTCGTGCCGCTGAACTTCGCCGCCGTCCGGATGGCCGAGAGCTTCACCCATCCGCAGACCGCGACGACGACGACGAGCGCCCCGCCGAGCGTGACGCTCACGTTCCTCGTCGCGCTCGCCGGCATGACGCTGCTGTTCATCACGCTGTGCAAGTACGAGATGGCCTCGAAGCACGCGACCTTCCGCCTGCGCGCCCTGCGCCGCCGGCTCGCCGGCGACGAGGACGAGCTCGCCCTGAACGGCCGCAGCGCGGCGCCCCAGCTCTGAGATGCCCGCGCTCCCGCTCGACGCGGCCGGAAAGTACGTCGCCGCGGCGTATCTGGCGTTCCTCGCGCTGCTCTTGATCTACGTGGCGATCATGGCGTCCAAGCTCAGCCGGATCGAACGCGAGGTCGTCGAGCTCGCCGAGCTCGTCGAGGGCCAGCAGGACGACGCGGGGCACAGGACGCGCCAGAAGGAGCGCGTCGGATGACCGCAGAGCTGATCACGCTCGGGATCTCGCACAAGACCGCGTCAGTCCAGCTGCGCGAGCGCCTGGCGCTGACGCAGAGCGCCGTCGCCGGCTTCCTGCAGGAGGTCGCCGACCACCCCGAGGTGCACGAGGCGGTCGTCATCTCGACCTGCAACCGCACCGAGCTGACGCTCGTCGTCGGCGATCCCGTCGCGGCCGAGAGCGCCGCGCTCGGGATCCTCGCCCAGCGCGCCCATCTGCGTCCGACGGAGCTCGCCGAGCGGATCTACTCGCCGCGCAACTGCGACGCCGCGCGCCAGCTCTTCCGCGTCTGCGCCGGGCTCGAGTCGATGATCGTCGGCGAGGCGGAGATCCAGGGACAGGTCAAGCGCGCCTACGAGATCGCGCTCGCCGCGGGCACGACCGGGCCGCTGACGAACCGCCTCTTCACCGCCGCGCTGCAGGCCGGCAAGCGGGCGCGCACGGAGACCTCGATCGGCCTCGGCCGGGCCTCGATCTCCTCGACCGCGGTCGAGCTCGCGCGCGACGTGCTCGACGACAAGGTCGAGCCGCGCGTCGTGATCATCGGCGCGGGCGCGACGAGCGAGCTGACCGCCCGCGCGCTCGCCGACCACGGCGTCTCGACGATCTTCGTCGCCAACCGCCACGCCGACCGCGCGCGCTCGCTGGCCGACCGCTTCGGCGGCCACGTGGTCGCGCTCGACGACCTGCCCGAGCAGCTCGTGCGCGCCGACATCGTCGTCGCCTCGACCGCCTCACCGCACCCGATCGTCGGCGTCGAGGAGCTCGAGCTCGTCATGCGCGCGCGCCAGCAGCGGCCGCTGCTGCTCGTCGACATCGCCGTCCCGCGCGACATCGATCCCGCCTGCGCCGACCTGCCCGGCGTGACGCTCTACGACATGGACGACCTGCAGGCGCGCGTCGCGCACACCGTGCTGGTGCGCGAGGCCGAGGCGCTGCGTGCGGAGGCGATCGTCGAGGAGGAGATCTCGCGCTTCGCCGAATGGCTCGGCACGCTCGCCGTGCAGCCGACGATCCGCGCGCTGCGCGAGCACGGCGACGCGATCGTCGAGCAGGTGCTGGCCGAGAACGCCAAGCGCTGGGAGCGCGCGTCGGAGCGTGACATCGCGCGCGCCGAGGCGATCGCGCGATCGGTGATGAACCGCCTGCTGCACGAGCCGACGCTGCGGCTGCGCACGATGAGCGAGGCCCGCTCGCACGGCCGCCTGCAGATCATGCGCGAGCTGTTCGGGCTGGAGGGCGCGCCGGACGCGCCCGAGGCCGTCGACAGCGCCGACGGCGAGCGCGACAACGTGCGCTCGCTGCCGCGGCGCGTGTCGTCGCAGTAGGGTCACGGGCTCGCGTGGGGTTTCTCGTGCCGCTTGGCGCGGACGGTGAAGAGAGGGTTCGCAGGTGAAGATCGGGACGCGCGGAAGTGCGCTCGCGCTGGCGCAGGCCGGCACGGTCGCCGCGCTGCTCGGCCCCGACGCCGAGCTCGTGACGGTGACGACGAGCGGCGATCGAGATGCCTCCGGCGCAAGCAACCAGGACAAGGAGCGCTGGGTCAAGGAGCTCGAGCTCGCGCTGCTCGCCGGCGACATCGATCTTGCGGTGCACAGCGCCAAGGACGTGCCGAGCGTGCTGCCCGCGGGCCTCGAGCTCGTCGGGTCGCCGCCGCGCGCGGACCCGTTCGATGCTCTGGTCGGCGCCGGCGCGCTTGCGCAGCTCGCGCCGGGCGCGCGCGTCGGGACGGCGTCGCTGCGGCGCGCGTCGCAGCTGCTGGCGCTGCGCGAGGACCTTCAGGTCGTCGTCGTGCACGGCAACGTCGACACGCGCCTGCGCCGGCTGCACGACGGCGAGCTCGACGCGCTCGTGCTCGCTGCCGCGGGGCTCGTGCGGCTCGGGCGGGCGGAGGAGATCGGCTGCGTACTGCGCGAGCTCGTGCCGGCGCCCGGCCAGGGGACGCTCGTGCTGGAGGCGCGCGTCGGCGACGACGCCGCCGCTGCTGCCGTGCGCGCGATCACCGACGTCCCGACCTGGGACGCGCTGCGCGCCGAGCGCGCGCTCGTGAGGCGCCTGGACGCGAGCTGCAACACGCCGCTCGGCGCGCACGCGACGCCCGGCCCCGACGGGATCGTGCTGCGCACGTTCGCCGGCCTGCCCGACGGCTCGTCCTGGTTGCGCGACGAGGCGCCGCCGGCGGCGACGCCCGACGAGGCGGGAACGCTGGCCGCGGAGCGCCTGCTGGCGGCGGGCGGCGGCGAGCTGCTTGCGCGCGCCGAGGAGCTCGCGCGGTCGTAGCGAGGCAGGCGATGAGCGCCGGCGAGCACCTCCCTTCGAGCACCTGCGCGTCGTCGTGACCGTCCACCTCGTCGGCGCCGGACCGGGCGACGCGGGGCTCATGACGGTCCGCGCGCTCGAGCTGATCGCGCGCGCCGACGTGATCCTCTATGACCGGCTGATCCCTGACGGCGCGCTCGACGGCGCCCGCGACGACGCCCTGCTGATCGACGTCGGCAAGGTCGGAGGCGGCGCGCAGATTCCTCAGCAGGCCACGAACAGGCTGCTGCTCGAGCACGGGCGCGGCGGCGGCGAGGTCGTGCGGCTGAAGGGCGGGGACCCGTTCGTCTTCGGTCGCGGCGGCGAGGAGGCGCAGCTGTTGCGCCGCGCCGGCATCGACGTCTCCGTGGTGCCCGGCGTGACCGCGGGCGTCGCGGCAGCGGCGTACGCCGGGATCCCCGTCACGCAGCGCGGGATGGCTGCGGCGGTCGCCTTCGTCACCGGCCATGAGGACCCCGAGAAGGACGAGACGCAGGTCGACTGGCGCGCGCTCGCCGCCTTCCCGGGCACGCTCGTGTTCTACATGGGCGTGCGCCGGCTCGACCGCATCGCGGCGCAGCTCGTCGCGGGCGGCAGGCCCGCGAGCGAACCGGCGGCGATCATCGAGCGCGGCACCTTCGCCGACCAGCGCACCGTGAGCGGCACGCTCGCCGAGATCGCCGCACGCGCCGGCGACGCGGGCGTGCGAGCGCCGGCGATCACGGTCGTCGGGCCGGTCGCAGCACTGCATGACGAGCTCGCCTGGTTTCACGCCGGCCCGCTTGCCGGGCGCAGCGTCGTCGTCACCCGGGCGCGCGCGCAGTCGAGCGCACTGGCCGGGCGGTTGCGCGCGCTGGGCGCACGCGTCGTCGAGGCGCCGGCGATCCGGATCGAGCCGCTCGAGACGCGGCTGCCGGAGCTCGCCGGCTTCGACCTCCTGTGCGTCACGAGCCCGAACGGCGCCCGCCTGCTGCTCGAAACAGCGCGTGACGCGCGCGCACTCGCGGGGCCGGCGATCGCCGCGATCGGTCCGGGCACGGCGGACGCGCTGCGCGCGGGCGGGATCGAGGCCGACATCGTGCCGCCGCGCGCGGTCGCCGAGTCGCTCGTCGACGCGCTCGCCGAGCGCGCGATCGCGCGCGCCCTGATCGCGCGCGCCGAGCAGGCTCGCGACGTCCTGCCCGAGGCGCTGCGCGAGCGCGGCGTCGACGTCGAGATCCTGCCCCTGTACCGCACCGTGCCCGAGTCGCTGGACGCGGCGGCGCGCGAGGCCGCCCTGGCGGCCGACTACGTCACGTTCACGTCGGCCTCGTCCGTACGCTTCTACGTCGGCGCCGCGGGGGCGCCCGCCGACGGCCAGCGGATCGTCTCGATCGGACCGATCACGAGCGATGCGCTGCGCGAGCACGGGCTCGAGCCGCACGTCGAGGCGCAGGAGCACACGCCGGACGGACTCCTCGCAGCCCTGCTGGCGGACGTCGCGCCGGGCCAGCTCTTCTGACGCGGCGGGCCTCAGCCAGGCTCAGCCCGCGGTGTCGATGTCGCCCTCCGGGAAGCCCGGCAGCTCGCGGTCGACCTCGTCGTCCTCGTCGCCGGGGATCCCGAGCGGAAGGTCCTCGTCCTGCTGCTCGTCGGGAAGCCCGCTCGGCGGCTCGCTGTCGTCGCGGCTCACGGCGCCACCCCGGCCTCCTGCAGCCAGTCCCTGATCTCCTCGGGCGGGTTGTCGCCGTACTCCGCGCGGGCGGCGAGGCGCAGCAGGTCGTCGTCGTCATCGTCGATCTCGTCGCGCCGGAAGGCGAGGTAGGTTGCGACGGCGGCGGTCATCTCGACGCCCGCCGCGGGCATCGTTCCGCGCACCCGCTGGGCGCTCTCGAAGAACGTGCGGTCGCGCTCGGCGAGCGCCGTGACGGGCTCGTCGCGGTCCTCGAAGGCAAGCAGGAAGTCCGCGATCAGCTCGTCGGCGTCATCGGGGTCGCAGGCCGCGACCGCGCGATGGACGACGTCGGCGACGCTCGGTGTCTCGGCGTGTGATCCTTGGCGCATGGCGACCGGCTACCCGGACGGCGCGCCATACACTCGACGCGGGCATGGCGGTCGTGACGTTCCTCAGCGACTACGGGCTCGACGACGACTTCGTCGGCGTCTGCCACGGCGTCATCGCGCGGATCGCGCCGCAGGCGCGCGTCATCGACGTCACGCACGGGATCGCCCGCCACGACGTGCGCGCCGGCGCGCTCGTGCTGGAGCGCGCGCTGGGGTACATGCCGGCGGGGGTGCACCTCGCCGTCGTCGACCCCGAGGTCGGCGGCGCACGCCGCGCGGTGGCGCTGCGCTGCGCGCAGGAGGAGCGGTTGCTCGTCGGACCCGACAACGGGCTGCTGTCGCTCGCCGCCAAGCGCTTCGGCGGCGTCGTCGAAGCGGTCGAGATCGGCCGCTCGCCGCTGCGTCTCGAGCCCGTCTCGGCGTCGTTTCACGGCCGCGACGTGTTCGCGCCCGTCGCCGCGCACCTCGCCGCGGGCACGATCGCGCTCGCCGCGGGCGGCGCGCGGCTGGACCCGGGCGAGCTCGTGCAGCTCGTGCTGCCGCGCGCGCGGGCGACGGACGCCGGGCTCGTCGCGCACGTGCTGCACGCCGACCGCTACGGCAACGTGGTGCTCGACGCCGGTCGCGCCGACCTCGCCGCCGCCGGCCTGCGGTTCGCGCGCGCGCTCACGGTCAACGGCCGGCGGGCGCTCTTTGCGACGACGTTCGCCGACGTCGCGGCCGGCGAGCTCGTGCTCTACGAGGACGGCTACCGCGTCCTGTCGCTCGCCGTCAACCGCGGCTCGGCGCTCGACGCGCTCGGCCTCGAGGTCGACGACGAGATCGTGATCGCGACCGCGTCGTGACCGCGCGCCTGGGCAGGCCGCGGCTGCACCACCGCACGACGGACTCCACGAGCGACCGGGCGCGGGCGCTGGCCCTTGCCGGCGCGCCGCACGGGACGCTCGTCACCGCCGGCGAGCAGCGCGCGGGCCGCGGCCGGCAGGGCCGGACCTGGAGCGCGCCGCCGGGGCGGGCGCTGCTGATGTCGCTCGTGCTGCGCGAGTGGCCGCCGCTGCTGCCGATCGTCGGCGCGCTCGCCGTCGCCGACGTCGCCGGGCCGCAGGCGGCGATCAAGTGGCCCAACGACGTGCTGCTCGATGGGCGCAAGCTCGCCGGCGTGCTCGCGGAGGGGCGCCATCAGGAGGGCTGGGCGGTACTCGGCATCGGCGTCAACGTCGCCCTGCGGGCAAGCGATCTGCCGGACGAGCTGCGCGACCGCGCCGCCTCGCTCGGGCGCGAGCCCAGCGCGATCGAGCCCACGCTCGACGAGCTGCTCGGCGCGCTGCAGCGGCGCCTCGCGCAGCCGGCGGCGGACCTGCTTGCCGACTATCGAGCCCGCGACGCGCTGACGGGGCACGCGGTGCGCTGGGCGCACGGCGAGGGGATCGCGCGGGGGGTCGACGACTGCGGGCGACTGCTCGTCGAGCTGCCCGCCGGCACGCAGACCGCGCTGGATGCCGGCGAGGTGCATCTGCGAGGACTAGCGTTGTAACGGTGTCCCGCCGGCCGCTCTCGCTGCTGACGCTCGCGCTCGCGAGCGCGTCGGGGGCCCTCGTCGTGTGGTTTGCCGCGTTCGACGTCGCCCGGCTGCGCGCGCTCGATGCCGGCGCCATGCAGACCTTCACAGGTGTCGCGAGCGCGCCGCTGCAACCGTCGATCCGCGGCGTCGCGGTGCTCGCCGACCCGATCTGGTTTCTGGGCGGCTGCGCGCTGCTGACCGTGCTCGCGCTCCTGCGCCGGCGCTGGATCATGGCCGCCGTCGTGCCCGCGATCCTGCTCGGCGCGAACGCCACGACGCAGCTGCTCAAGCCGGCGCTCGCCGATCCGCGCGCGATTGAGCTGCGCGGCGTGCAGCTCGTCTACGGCTCGGGGCCGAGTGGGCACGCGACTGCGTCGATGTCGCTGGCGCTGTGCTGCGTGCTCGTCGTCGGCCCGCAGCTGCGCCCGCTCGCGGCCGTGCTCGGCGCGGGCTACGCGATCGCGGTCGGCTACGCGCTCGTCGTGCTCGGCTATCACCTGCCCAGCGACGTCTTCGGCGGCTATCTCGTCGCGGCGACGTTCACGCTGCTCGGCGCCGCGGCGCTCGCGGCGCTCGAGGGGCGCGCGCCCGACCGTCTCGCCCGCGCTCGACCGCCGGCGCCGATCTCCGTGCCCGCCCTCGCCGCGGGTGTCACGCTGGCGCTGGCGTGCACCGGCGCGGCGGTCGTCGTGGCCGCGCCGGGGATGACGCTCAGCGCGCTGCAGCACCCGACGGCGATCGCCGCCGGCGCCGGCATCGCGGTGCTCGGCCTCGCGCTGACCACCGGCCTCGCCGTCGTCTTGCGCAGGTGACGGGGCGCCACGTGCTGCTGGCGCCTCGGATCGGTATGTATGCTCGCGACACGGTTGGTGATGAGCGACCCTTTCCGGACCGGCATAGTTGATGCGCTCGAGCCGGCGCGCTTGCGGTTGCTCGTCGAGCTGGGCCGGCGCGGGTCCGTGTCGGCGGCCGCCGATGCGTGTCGGACGGGGCAGCCGTCCGCGAGCAAGCACCTCAAGACGCTCGAAGCGGCGGTCGGCGTGAAGCTCGTCGAGCGCGACGGGCGCGCGAGCCGCTTGACGGATGCGGGGCGGATCGTGGCGACGCACGCCGCGCGGGTGCTTGACACCTTCGAGGCGATGGAGGAGCAGCTGCGCGCGCTGCATGGCGCCGAGCGCGGCACGTTTGCGCTGGCGGCCTCGACGACTCCTGGCACCTACGTGCTGCCGTCGATCTTGCAGTGCTTCGCCGACCGTCACCCGCACGTCGACGTCGACGTCGTCATCGGCTCGAGCGCCTGGGTCGCGCATCGCGTCGCGCATCGCGACGTCCAGCTCGGCCTGGCCGGCGACGTCGCGTTACCCGAGGGCGTGGTAGCGGAGCCGTTCTTGGACGATGAGGTCGTCGGCATCGCCGCGCCCGGCGCGACGCGACTGCGTGACGGCTGCGCGTCGGTCATCGAGTTGGCCAAGCACACGCTGCTGCTGCGCGAGGCGGGCTCGTCGACGCGTGCGGTCGCCGAGCGCGCGCTCGCGCACGTCGGCTATCAGCCGGCCAAGCGCTGGGAGCTTGACTCCAACGAGGCGATCAAGCGCTCGGTCGCGGCCGGTCTCGGCGTCGGCTTTGTCTCGCGGCGCGTCGTCGAGGACGAGCTCGCGCGCGGCGAGCTGGAGAGCTTCGTCGTGCAGGGCGCGGCGTCGATGCGTCGCGCGGTGTACCTGCTCCGCGCCGACGGACGGGAGCTGCGACCGGCGGAGCGGGCGTTCGTCGAGACGCTGTGCTCGTGCTGCGCGACGAGCGTCGCCGGTTGCACCGTCAGGCCCGCCGCCGCGTAGATCCCCGCGCATCCCGCGCCCGATCCAGCGCGGCCACCAGACGCATGCTCTGGCGGCATAGTGCGCATGGCACATCTGCTCTGGCTGCATGCCCCGGACGGGCGTACGTTGCGCCGCATGTACTTCCGTCAACTGCTCAACGACGAGACCGCCTGCGCGTCGTACCTGCTGGGCTGCAAGACGACCGGCGAGTTCGCCGTCGTCGACGCGCACGCCGACCTCGTCGACGAATACATCAGCCTGGCCGACAGCCAAGGTGCGCGCATCGTCGCCGTCGTCGAGACCCACCTGCAGGCCGACCACGTCTCCGGTCTTGCCGCGCTCGTCGAGCGCACCGGCGCGGCCGCGTATATGCCGGCCGGGGCCGGAGTCCAGTTCGACCACCAGCCGCTCGCCGACGGCGAGATCGTCAAGCTCGGCAACACCGAGCTGCGGGCCGTCGCGACTCCCGGGCACGCGCTCGCCCACCACGCCTACGTCGTGGCCGACCACGCGCGCTCCGACGACCCGTGGCTCGTTCTCACCGGCGACGCGCTGCTGGTCGGCGACGCCGGCCGCCCCGACCTGCACGCCCACGGCGAGCACAGCGTCGAGGAGATGGCGCGCACCTTGTATCGCTCGCTCACCGACAGGCTGCTCGCGCTCCCCGACGACCTGGTGCTGTTGCCCGCGCACTACTCCGGTTCGGTGTGCGGACGCGGCCTGTCATCGACCCCGCTGTCGACCGTCGGCTACGAGCGACGCAACAACACCGCACTCAGATTCGGTTCTGAGGACGAGTTCGTCGCGGCGCTCACGACCGACATCCCGCCGGCCCCCGACGGTCAGGCGGCGATCGTCGCTGCCAACCGCGCCGGTCGGCCGCTCGCCGCCGTACGGTGAACGCAGCCGCCGTCGAGCTCGGGCTGCGCGAGAACCGCGCGCAGTTCGCGCTGCTCGTCGCGGTCAACGCGTTCGTCGGCGCGATGGTCGGGCTGGAGCGCTCGACGCTGCCGCTGATCGGCAGCGAGGACTTCGGCCTGTCCTCGAAGGCCGCCGTACTGTCGTTCATCGCCGCCTTCGGGCTGGCCAAGGCGTTCACCAACCTCGGCGCCGGCGCGTACGCCACGCGGATCGGCCGGCGGCGGCTGCTGATCGCGGGCTGGACACTCGCGCTGCCGGTGCCGCTGATGATCGCGATCGCGCCGAACTGGGGCTGGATCGTCGCCGCCAACGCCCTGCTCGGCATCAACCAGGGCCTGGCGTGGTCGATGACCGTCGTCATGAAGATCGACCTCGTTGGACCCAAGCGCCGCGGCTTCGCGCTCGGCCTCAACGAGGCCGCCGGCTACGGCGGCGTCGCCCTCGCCGCCGCCGCCAGCGGCTGGCTGGCGTCCGAGTTCGCCGCGCGCGACGTACTCGTCGTCGCCGCAGCGATCATCGCCGCCGTCGCGCTCGTCGTCTGCGTCGTGTTCGTGCGCGACACCGCCGCCCACGTCGCGCTCGAGCAGTCAACAGACGCCTCCGGTGCAAGCGCGCTCGCGCCGCCGATGCGCGACGCGTTCCGCGAGGCGACGTGGCGCGCGCCGGCGCTGCGCTCAGCCTCACAAGCGGGCCTGGTCAACAACCTCAACGACGCGCTCGCATGGGCCTCGTCCCGCTGTTTCTCGCCGCCCACGGCGCCGGGCCCGGCCAGATCGGGCTCGTCGCCGGCCTGTACCCGGCCGTCTGGGGCATCGGACAGATCTGGACCGGGCACTGGTCAGACCGCATCGGCCGCAAGCCACTGATCGTCGCCGGAATGCTGCTGCAGGCAGCAGCACTCGCCGCGCTCGCGCTGTCAGCCGGCGCCGTCAGCGCCGCCGCCGCTGCCGCGGTCGTACTCGGCGTCGGCACGGCGCTGGTCTACCCGACGCTGATCGCGGCCGTCTCCGACGCCGTCACCCCCGTCGCCAGAGCCTCGATCGTCGGCGTCTACCGCTTCTGGCGCGACATGGGCTACGTCGCCGGCGCACTGATCGCCGGTGTCATCGCCGACACGCTCGGATTCGGCGCTGCGATCGCGATCGTCGCGGCCCTCAGCGCCATCTCCGGGCTCTGGGTGCTGTTCGACATGCCCGCCCGGCGCACACCGGCGCCCGCCCCAGCCAGCAATCCCCCAGCCACGCCGGCACACACGACGGCCTAGCGGGCGACGCGGGACCTCTCGCGGCCACGTCGTCCGCCCCGTGCTGCCGGCGCTGACCTGCGAGTCTGCGCGGCAGCGGTGGTGCGCGCTGCCGTTCGCGGCCGAGGCGTCGCGCTCAGGCGGCGGACTCGACATCGTCGTCGACTGACGCCGAAGCGGCCCCGTCCTCGCCGGCCTTCGGCTTGGTGCTCTTGCTGGGTGCGCGGCGGCGCTTGGGTTTGGCCTGCTCGAGCGATGAGGGAGCGGGTGCGCCGGCGTCGGCGGCATCAGCGGGCGCCGTTTCGGATGCCTTTGGCGTCTTCGCGGTCCTGGCAGTCGTCTTCGCCGGGGCGCGCCGGCGTCTGGGGGCGGGCTCGTCGGCGGCCGCGCTCGCGGACTGCTGTGCCCCGGGCGCCGTCTCGGGTACGTCGGCCGCAGCCGGCTTGCGCGCCGGGGCGCGCCGACGCCTGGGCTTGGCCTGCTCGTCCGCCGCGCTCTCCGGCTCCTTCACCGCCGCCGCCTGCTCGCGCGGATCGGCCGTGGCTGTCTTGCTGGCCGAGGCGCGGCGGCGCCGCGGCTCTGCTGCAGGCTCCTGCGTCACCGCGGCCTCCTGCTTCGGTCCGCGCGCCGCGAGCAGCGCGGCCGCGGCGTCGGCGATCGCGTCGACGGCCACGGCTTCGTCGACCGGCTTCTGCTGCTTCGTGCGCGCGCGGGAGTGGCGCGACGCGGTGGCGGACGCAGCCCCCGCGGCGTTCTCGGCAGGCGCAGTCCCCGCGGCGTTCTCGGCGGGCGCAGCCCCCGCGGCGTTCTCGGCGGGCGCAGTCCGCTCGTCGTTCGCGGCGGGCGCGACCGCGGCCTCGATCTCGGCGCCGCCCGTCTCGCGCGCCGGATCGGAGTCGCGGTGCGCGGCGCGGCCGTTGCGCGAGCGGCGCGAGCGCTGGCGGCTGGAGGCGCTGCCGCGCGCGCCCTCGCCGCTCTGCGACGCCTCGCCGCCCGCTCCGTTCTGCGCGCTCGTGACGGCGAGCGCCTCGGCGGCGCCGTCGGCAGCCTCCGCGCCGCCCTTCTTTCGCCGCCGCCGGCTGCCACGCCGGCCGCGGCCCTTCGGGAAGTTGCGCAGCAGCTCGCGCGACAGTGCGCTCGGCTTGCGCGCCAGACGCGTGCGCGCGCCGCGCAGGATCTCCTCGCCCTCCGGTGTGTGCGCGACCGCGGCGGCGAGCAGCGCGGCGCTGAGGCGCCGGTCCTGCTTGCGCGCCGCGTGCACGAGCCGGCGGGCGTTGCGGGCATGCGCGGCGCCGCTGGAGTTCACGAGCAGCCCGAGCAGGCGCTTGGTCTCCGGCCAGCGCTGGACGGCATACTCCTCGTGCACCTCTCGTGTGTAGGAGGCAAGCCGCCAGATCCAGGCGTTCGCCTGGTCGCGCCGGCCGATGCGCTTCTCGGCGAGCGCCAGCAGCATCACCTTCGTGCCCTCGCGGCGCTCATCGCGCGTCCAGGTGCCGATGATGTCGATCGCCTTGTCGAAGGCCTCGCCGTCGCGCGAGGCGGCGATCTCCTGCAGCGCGCGGATGCGCAGCTGCGGGTTCTTGTTGCGCTCCAACGCGGTCTCCAGGAAGGCCCGCTTGATCACGCCCTCGCGATCGAAGTGCAGCATCGCGCGGGCGCGGCGCCAGCCGCTCGGGGCGACGCGCGCGCCGGCCAGCGCGGCCCACTGGATCTGCTCGCCGTAGGGCAGGTGCTCGACGGCGATCCGCCACAGCTCGCGCTCGAAGACCTCGATCCGGCGGTCCTCGTCGGCGGTCACCGGCAGCACGCGGCGCTCGACGCGCACGCGCCGCCCGCGGCCGCGGCGCACGGGCCCGACGACGATCGCACCGCCGCGGTAGACGTCGCGGTCCAGCAGCGAGTGCAGCGTCACGACGGGGTCGTCGTTCTTCGTGTCCGGTGCGACGAAGTCGACGACGATGCCGGCCTCCTTGCCGGGATGACGGCGTGTGACGCGGCCGACGCGCTGCTGGTAGATCCGCTTCGAGGCGGTCGGCGCGAGGTGCATGCAGACCGTCGCGCGGGGCGAGTTCCAGCCCTCCGCGAGGAGCTGTGCGTTGACGAGCACGTCGACGTCGCCGCGCTCGTAGCCGGCGAGGATCTCGGCAAGCTCGCGCTTGGGCGTTTCGCCCGAGACGCCCATCGCCTTGAGGCCCTGCTCGCGAAACGCCTCCGCGACGTTGTAGGCGTGGCGCACGCCGGCGGCGTAGACGACGCCGGGCACGCCGTTGAAGCGCGTCTTGTAGAGGTCGGCGACGGCCATGTTGAACGGCGCCTGGTCGAGCAGCTCGGCGAGCATCTCCTGGTCGAACTCCGTGTCGACCTCGCCGCGGCGCAGCGGCACCTTGGCGATCGTCCGCACGCCCGGACCGGGCGGGATCCGCACGCCCCGCAGCGGAGCGATGACGCCGCGCCGCGCCGCCTGCGCGAGGTCGAAGCGCGAGGTCTGCGTCGGGAAGAGGTCGGTCACGTGGCGTGCGATCAGCGCGCCGGTCGCGGTCATGCCGATGAAGATCGGGCCCGACCACTCGCGGATCGCGGCGCTCGTCTTCTCGCCGAGCGCGGTATGCGCCTCGTCGCAGATGACGATCGAGTAGGCGGGCGAGACGTTGCCGGCGTTGCGGACGAACCACTGGTAGGTCTCGACCGTGACCGGGCCGTTGGCGGCATCCTGGCCCTTGAGCAGGGCCGGCGTGACGCGCTTGACGTAGCCGCGGTCCTTCAGCTCGCCGTGGAACTGGTCGACGAGGTTGCGACGGTGGGTGAGGATCAGGATGCCGCCGGTGCGCGACGCCTCGACGAAGCCCATCGCCGCGACGGTCTTGCCGGCACCGGTCGCATGCTCGAACCAGAAGCGCTTGTGGGCGTTGGGGTCGTCGGGCTGCTCGTCGAGCTGGTCCTCGTCGAGGGCGATGTCGTCGCCACCCAACCCATCCTCGTCGGGCTCTTCCTCGGCCTCGTCCTCGTCGTCGTCATCGCCGATGTCGATGTCGACCTCGAAGTCGAGCGGCTCGATGACCTCGGGCTCGTCGTCATCGTCGTCGTCGTCAGCGGCGCCAGCGGCCGGCTCCTCGAACTCCTCGTCCTCGTCGTCGAGCGCGAGCACGGGCGCCGCGCTCGGCGCGGCGCCGTTGCCGTTGCCGTTGCCGTTGTGGCGCTGCGCGTCGGCGAGCAGGGCCGTCAGCGTGCCCGACAGGGCGTCGACCTGGTGCGGATTCAGCGACGTTCCGTCGGCGAGCCGCGGCTCGTCTTCTGACAGCACGCGCTCGAGCCCCAGCATCAGCGAGTAGCGCCGCCGCCACTCGGTCGACGGCACCTTCGCGCCGGCCTCGATCTCGAGCAGCGCAGCATCGAGCGCGCGGCGCCGAGCGGTGCCGGGTGCGAGCGCGCCCCCGGTGGTCTCACCGCCGTGCACGAACGCCTCGCGGGTGAACTTCTCCGCGCGGGCGATGTCGGAAGGATTGGGAACGGACGTGGCGGCGACGGCCACTGGCGTGGGATCAGCCAAAGATCGGCTTCCTGCTCGGACCTGATGTGGATCGCGTGCACAAGCCGTCGCGATCCGGATGCCCGGGACGAGCCCGGTGGGCGGCGTGAGGCGCTACGGCGAACGACCGGTCCTTACCCGCGACAGGAAGCATAGCGAACGTCCTCGGTCTGGCATACGAGATCTCCACCTTCTGCGACGCTTGTCGCTCATGCGCAACACCCTGATCGCGATCGCCGCCCTCGTCGTCACGGCAGCCGTCGTCGCCGGCATCGTGCAGGCAGGCGCAAGCGACGGCGCGACGAGCGCGCCGCCCGAGCCGCTGACGCTCGCGGAGGTCTCGCGCCCGGTCGCGGGCGCGCCGCCCGAGCTGGCGGCGCTGCGCCGGCGCGTCAACGAGCTCGCCGGCGGCGGGAAGAAGGCGCTCGACGCGCAGCTGCGCGCCCTGCGCGGCCATCCCGTCGTGGTCAACGTCTGGGCGTCGTGGTGCGAGCCGTGCCTCCATGAGCTGCCGTTTCTCCAGCGCCAGGCGGTCGAGCGCGGCGCGCAGGTCGCGTTTCTCGGTGTGAACTCGGGCGACAACAGCGCCGACGCGCGGAGGATGGGCGCACGGTTTCCGATGCCGTATCCCTCGTTCGAGGACCCGCGCCAGAACGTGGTCGGTCGCTACCGCGCGCTCGGACTGCCGGTGACGGCGTTCTACGACGCGCGCGGCGAGCTCGTCACGGTCCATCAGGGTGGCTACAGGACCGAGGCCGAGCTGTCTGCCGACATCGAGCGCTACGCCCTGCGCTGACGAGCTGCGGCGTGCCCGAGATCCGAATCGACCCGCTGACCGGCCTGCGCGCGATCGTCGCGACCGATCGAGCCGCGCGCCCGGGCGCTGAGCTGACCGTCGCGCCAGCGCCTGCGGTCGACCGCGCGCAGGATCCCTTCGCCGAGGGCCACGAGGACCGCACGCCGCCCGAGCTGTACGCGCTGCGCCCGGCCGGCGGCGAGCCCGACGGACCGGGCTGGACGGTGCGGGTCGTCCCCAACCGCTATGCGGCGCTGACCGCCGAGACGCCCGACCCGCAGCCCGATCCGCATCCCGAGCTCTTCATGGCGCTGCCCGCGCGCGGCGCGCACGAGGTGATCGTCAACAGCCCCGAGCCGGTCGTCTCGCTGGCCGACCTGTCCGCCGAGCAGGTGCAGGTCGCCGTCGACGTCTGGCGCGAGCGGATGCGCGCGCAGGAGGGCGCCGCCTACGTGCACGTCTGCGTCAACGAGCGCGTCGAGGCCGGCGCGACGCAGCCGCACACCCACGCCCAGCTCTTCGCGCTGAGCTTCGTGCCGGCGCTCGTCGCGCGCGAGCGCGAGCGCTTCGGAGCGCACGCCGTGCGCACGATGGGCGCCAACCTGCTCGAGGATCTCGTCCAGGAGGAGGTGCGCCGCCGCGACCGCGTCGTGGCGATCGACGACGAGGCCGTGCTGACCTGCCCCTATGCGTCGCGTCACGAGTACGCGCTGATGCTGATGCCGCGCCGGCGCCGCGAGCGCTTCGAGGACGACGGGCCGACGGCGGCGGCGCTCCTGCACGACGCGCTCTCGCGGCTGCGGCGGCGCTTCGGCGCGAGCCCGCCGCTGAGCCTCTGGATCCGGACGGCGCCGCGCGACGCGGACCGCTTCTGCTGGCGGATCGACATCGTGCCGCGGCTGACGTCGCAGGCCGGGCTCGAGCTCGGCACCGGCATCGACGTGAACACGGTGGCGCCGGAGCTGGCCGCCGCCGAGCTGCGCGACGCGTAGACGACAATCCCCCCGATGCCGACCCTGGCGCTGGCGATCGTCGCCTCCGTGGCCGCCGGCGTCTGGGCGCAGCGCCGCTACGGTGCGGGCGCGGTGAGGCTGACGCGGCGGATCCTCGACGCGATCCTCTACGCCGCGATGCCGTTCATCGTGTTCTTCGTCCTCGCGCGGGCGGAGCTGACGGCGGGCGCCGGGATCGGCCTGCTGCTCGGCTACGCGTCGCTGGCGGTCGTCGGGCTCGCCGCGTACGCGCTCGCGACGCGCGTCCTGAGGCTCCCGACGCCAACGGCCGCGATGGTCGTGATCGCCGCGATCATGGGCAACACGGGCTTCTTCGGCGCGCCGCTCGTCGCGACGCTGCTCGGCCACGGCGCGCTCGGCGCGGCGATCACGTACGACGCGCTCGTCAGCGGCCCGATGTTCTTCGTCGTCGGGTTCGCGGTCGCGGCCGCGTTCACGACCCGTGGGCAGGCGGCCGGCGTGCGCGTGCGAACGTACCTGCTGCGCAACCCGCCGCTCGTCGCCGTCGCCGCGGCGCTCGTGGCGCCCGACGCGCTGGCCCCCGACGTGCTCGTCGACATCGCCCGCATCCTGCTGATCGCGCTCGCGCCGGTCGGCTTCTTCGTCGTCGGCGTCCAGCTTGCGTCCGAGCGGACCGGCTTGCCACCATCGCTGACGAGACCTGCCGCCGTCGTGATCGCCCTGCGGATGGCGCTCGCGCCGCTGCTGCTGCTCGGCCTCGCGACCGCCACCGCGGTCGACGTTCCCGACGCCTACCTGCTCCAGGCCGCGATGCCGGTCGGCGTCAACACGCTCGTCGTCGCACACGCCTACGACCTCGACCGCGCTCTGGCCTCCGCCGCCCTGGCGTGGTCGACGGCGCTCGCGCTCGGCGCCGCGCTCGTTGCGGCAGCGCTCGCGTAGCTGCGAGGCTGCCGACGGCTGACGGCATCTGCGTGGCAGGATGGCGCGCATGGCACGAATCGGACTTCTGACAGGCGGCGGCGACTGCCCCGGCCTGAACCCGGTCATCCGCGGAATCGTCCGCAAGGGCATCGATCATCACGGTCACGAGATCTTCGGCTTTCGCAAGGGCTGGAAGGGTGTGCTCGACAACGACGCGATCGAGCTGACGCGCGAGAACACGAGCGGCATCCTGCACAGGGGCGGCACGATCCTCGGCACCTCGCGCACGAACGTCTACAAGACCGAGGACGGGGAGGCCCGCGTGCTCGCGTCCCTGAAGGAGCGCGGCATCGACGTGCTGATCCCGATCGGCGGCGACGACACGCTCGGCGTCGCGCGCAAGCTCTTCGCGGCGGGCTTTCCGACGGTCGGTGTCCCGAAGACGATCGACAACGACCTCAACGCGACCGACTTCACGTTCGGCTTCCAGACCGCGGTGCAGATCGCGACCGAGGCGATCGACCGCCTGCACTCGACGGCCGAGTCGCATGACCGCGTCATCGTCTGCGAGGTCATGGGCCGCGACGCGGGCTGGATCGCGACCTGGTCGGGCATCGCCGGCGGCGCCGACGTGATCCTCGTGCCGGAGCGACCGTTCGACGTCGACGAGGTGTGCGCGCACATCAAGCACCGCCATGAGACGAGCGGCAGGACCTTCTCGATCGTCGTCGTGGCGGAGGGGGCGACGCGCTCCGACGGCGGCGCCGCGGCGACGGCCGCCGACAGCGTGGACTCCTTCGGTCACGTCCGCCTGGGCGGGATCGCATTCGAGCTCGAGAAGGAGATCGAGCAGCGCACGGGCTATGAGAGCCGTGCGACGGTGCTCGGCCACATCCAGCGCGGCGGCTCGCCGGTGGCGTTCGACCGCGTGCTCGCCACGCGCTTCGGCGTCGCGGCGATCGACGCCGCGTCCAACGGCGACTTCGGCAAGATGGTCGCCCTGCACGGAACGGCGATCGAGCTCGTCGCGCTCGAGGAGGCGCTGAGCAAGCCCAAGCTGCTCGACCCCGAGCTCTACGAGACGGCGCAGGTCTTCTTCGGGTAGCAGCGCCGTGCGAGCGCTCGTCCAGCGCGTCACGCGCGCGGCGGTGCGCGTCGACGGCGAGGTCGTATCGCAGATCGGCCCCGGGCTGCTCGTCCTGCTCGGGGTCACCCATTCAGACGACGAGTCGGTCGCCGTGAAGCTTGCGCAGAAGGTCGGCGCGCTGCGGATCTTCCGCGACGCCGACGGGCGGATGAACGAGCCACTCGGCGACCGCGAGGTGCTTGTCGTCAGCCAGTTCACGCTGTACGGCGACACGCGCAAGGGCAACCGCCCGTCGTACGTCGCCGCCGCGCCGGGCGCGGCCGCCGAGCCGCTGTACGAGACCTTCCGCGCGCAGCTGGGCGCCGCGGGGGGCGTGTTCGGCGCCGAGATGGAGGTCGAGCTCGTCAACGACGGGCCGGTCACACTCATGCTCGAGAGTTGATCGGCCAAGCCCAGGCTGGCAGCGCCGGAGCTGCAGCTTCACAGCCCCGCCGCCACGGCTTCGTCGCGCTGCGCCATAGACTCCGCACGATGCCCGTCGAGCCCCGCTTCGTTCCGCGCTTCGTCGCCGAGCCCCCGCAGCAACCGCTGCCCCACGGCCGCTGGGCGACGACGCTCGAGCGCCACTTCCTCGGCGCCTGCGACGCGATCGATCCCGGCGACGACGATCTCGGCGACGCCGGCGAGATCGCCTTCTACCCGGACCGCACGTGGCACGGACGCACGTTCGTCCCGGCGACCGCGATGACGTCCAACGGCTTCGAGCTGTTCGGCTACGTGTCCTTCCGGCCCGCGAGCGAGGATCGCGAGCCGACGGAGTTCGACGCCGTCGCGGACTTCACGGCCGACACGGCCGAGGCCAACCCCGACTGGCAGCTCGACCTCTGCGACGAGGTCGTCGGCAGGTGGCGCGGCGAGGGCGGCAGGACGGCGTCGATGACGCTCGTGTGGGGCCGCCCGCTGGTGGCCGGCGGCGCCGTGGTGACAGGCGAGCTCGCCGATCTGGCGGTCGACCAGTGCAAGCTGCTCGAGCAGCGCTTCACGCTGCTGGCGCCCGACGGCTACCGCGGCGACACGCTGGAGTGCAAGCTCTACGACGCCAAGGGCGCCGAGCTCGCCCGCGAGTCGCTCTACGAGGACGACGAGGGCCTCGACGAGGACGGGGAGGACCTCGACGAGGACGAGCAGCCTCCGCGCGGCGAGTAGCGATGGAGCTCGAGCAGGCGATCCGCACGCGCCGCACGCACAAGGCCTACGCGCCCGAGCCGCTTGACCGCGAGACGCTCGACGCGCTGTTCGAGCTGGCGCGCTGGGCGCCCAACCACAAGCTCACGAACCCCTGGCGCTTTCGCGTCCTCGGGCCGCGCGCGCTCGAGCGGCTCAAGAGCGCCGGCGAGGACCCGATCGCGGCGGCGAAGCTCGACCGCGCGCCGACGCTCGTCGCGGTCACCGCGACGCAGTCGGGCGATCCCGTCCTCGACGAGGAGGATGCGCTGGCGGCCGGGACGGCGGCCTACGTCGTGCTGCTCGCGGCACACGGGCGCGGCCTGGCGGGCTACTGGCGTACGCCCGGCGTCCTGCGCAGCGCCGCAGGGCGGGCGGCCCTCGAGCTGCCCGACGACGAGCGCGTGCTCGGGCTGCTGCACCTCGGATACCCGCGCCAGGAGCCGCGCGTGCCGAACCGCGCTCCGCTGCAAGAGATCGTCCGTTATCTGGAGTAAAGGAAAGTGACACATTCCGTGCGGCTGACCGTCATTCTTCACGGTGAGCGCCGGTCCGTGGGTGAGCATGCGCTACACGGCGCCGGCTCGCGCACAGGCAAGCCGAAACCGCCTCCGCTGGAAGCGGAGACCCGTCCAGGAGGAAGCAAGGTATGCCAAGTTCCCTCAGAGCCCTGTTGTGCCTCTCGTGTGCGTGCGCAGCCATGGGCGGGCTGGCAGCATGCGGTGGTGAGGACGACAGCGATGGCAGCGCGGCGACAGGCTGGACCGCCGCCTCAGACGACGGCGCCAACTCGGGCGGCACGATCAAGACCGCGTACACGTCGTTCCCCGACTACCTCGATCCAGCGCTCTCCTATACCCAGGAGGGCTGGCAATCGCTCTGGACGGTCTACACGCCGCTGTTGACCTTCAAGCACTCCGAGGGTGCGACCGTCGTCCCCGGCCTGGCCGAGGACATGCCGGACATCTCGGCGGACGGCAGGACCTACAAGCTCAAGCTGCGCAGTGGCCTGAGGTACTCCGACGGCAGCGCTGTCAAGGCCTCGGACTTCGAGCATGCGATCAAGCGCGTGCTGAACCTCGAGTCCGGCGGAGCGCCGCACTACGCGGGCATCGTCGGCGCCGAGCAGTACATCAAGGACGGCAGGGCGCGCGCCGACATCCCCGGCATCGTGGCCAACGACGCGACGGGCGACATCACGATCAGGCTGACGAAGCCCGACGGGCGCTTCCCGTACATCCTCACGATGGTCTTCGCCTCGCTCGTGCCGAGCAACACGCCGTTTCAGAACATGACCAAGGAGCCGCCGCCCGGCGTCGGCCCGTACAAGTTCGACAACGTCCGCATCAATCGCGGCTATGACCTCGTCAGGGTGCGCGAGTTCGACGTCGCCGACCAGCCGGCCGGCAGGCTCGACACGATCAAGGTCGAGGTCGTCAAGAACCGCCGCCGCCAGACGCAGGACACGATCCGGAACAAGATCGACTACATGAGCGACCCGCCGGCGCCCGACCAGCTGCGCGACATCCGCGCGCAGTACACGGGCGAGCGCTACAAGGAGTTCGTCACGAACTCGACCTACTACTACTTCCTCAACCATGACGTGGTGCCGTTCAACAGCCCGGAGGTGCGCCAGGCGGTGAACGTCGCGGTCGACAAGCGCGCGCTCGCGCGGCTCTTCGGCGGCCTGCTCGAGACGGGCTGCAACTTCCTGCCGCCGGGGATGAAGGGGTACGAGAAGATCGACCCATGCCCGTGGGGCGGCCCGACCGCCGCACCGGACGTCGAGAGGGCGCGGGCGCTGATCAGGCAGGCCGGCGTCGAGGGCGACTCGGTGACCGTGTTCGGCAACGACGAGCCGGAGCCGAGGGCGGCCGCCGAGTACCTGTCAGACGTCCTCAACGAGATCGGCCTGAAGGCGAAGCCACGGATCATCGAGGCGTCGGTCTACTTCACCACGATCGGCAACCAGAAGACGAAGGCGCAGGCCGGCTTCGCCAACTGGTTCCAGGACTTCCCGCATCCCGGGAACTTCTTCTTCCTCGTCGACTCCGAGACGATCCAGCCCACGAACAACGCGAACTTCGGCAACGTGAACGTGCCGGAGCTCCAGGCGATCTTCGAGAAGGCGAACGCCAACGCCGACATCGACGAGGTCGCCGACGACTACGCGAAGGCCGACAGGGTCCTGGTCGACGGCGCGCACGTCGTGCCGTACGGCCATCGCAAGCTGACCGTGTTCTACTCCAATCGGATGAACTTCGAGGACTGCACCGTGTGGCACCCGGTGTACGCCCTCGACTTCACCAAGCTCTGCCTTAAGTAGATACGTTCTCGTGACCGCGGCGATCGACACCGTCACCGTGGCTGACTCGTCCTGACCGCTCAGATGTCGATCGCCGACCCGTCAGTTCAGCCCGACCTGTCCCCCGTGCTCGGCGACCGGGGGCGGGCCGAGGCCGCGGCCGCAGCAGGCATCGGCGCGTGGGCGCCGGCAGTACGCAGGCTCAGGCGCAACAAGGCCGCGCTGATCTTCGGCGCCCTGTTCTTCGTCCTCGTCGCGCTCGCGCTCGCGGCGCCGCTGTGGGCGCAGCTGGCCGACACGACGCCGGCCCGCAATCACCTCTCCGACACGATCGTCGTCGACGGCAGGCCCGAGCAGGTCGTCACCCTCGACGGGGTGCCGATCAGTCCGACGTGGCAGAGGAAGTTCTTCCTCGGCGCCGACTCCAACGGCCGCGACGTCGCCGTGCGCCTGCTCTACGGGGCGCGCAACTCGCTCTTGATCGGCATCACAGCGTCGATCATCACGGTCCTCCTTGCGGTGCTGCTGGGCACGCTCGCCGGCTACTTCCGCGGCTGGACCGACGCGATCATCTCGCGCAGCCTCGAGGTCATGTGGGCCTTTCCCGCGCTGCTGCTCGGCGTCGCGCTCGGCGTCTCGCTCGCGCTCGGCGGCCTGAGGATCGGCCCGCTGGAGATCGAGGGCGGCTCGAAGTGGATCCCGACGCTGATCATCGGCGTCGTCTACGTCGTCTACCTCGCGCGACCGATCCGCGGTCGGGTGCTGTCGCTGCGCGAGAAGGAGTTCGTCGAGGCCGCGCGCGCGCAGGGCGCGGGGCCGCTGAGGATCATGTTCTCCGAGCTGTTGCCGAACCTCGCCTCGACGATCCTCGTCTTCTTTCCGCTGCTCGTCGCCAACGCGATCCTGCTCGAGGCCGCGCTGTCGTTCCTCGGCGCCGGGGTGCAGCCGCCCGAGCCCTCGTGGGGCACGATGCTCGCCGAAGGCGTCGTCCTGCTGTCGACGGCGCCGCACCTGACGATCGTCCCGGGCCTGATGCTCGTCCTGACCGTGCTGGCGCTCAACGTCTTCGGCGACGGCGTGCGCGACGCGCTCGACCCGCGCGCGAAGGTGCGCCTGGAGCACTAGTGGCCCATCCTGCAAGGACGGAGCACTGCTAGATGGGCCGCTTCGTCGTGCGCCGTCTCGCCGCGATGCTCGTCGTGATGTTCGCCGTCTCGGTGCTGACGTTCCTGATCTTCAACGTCATCCCCAACGGCGACCCGGCCGACCGCATGGCGGGTAGGAACTCGACGCCGGTCCAGATCGCGGCGATCGAGAAGGAGTGGGGCTTCGACAAGCCCGTGTACACGCAGTACCTGACGACGATGGAGAAGGTCTTCAGCGGCGATCTCATCTCCTACGCCAACCAGACCAACGTCGTCGAGGAGATCGTGCGCGGGATCCCTCGGACGTTCGCGCTCGCGATCGGTGCGGCGCTGATCTGGTTCTCGCTCGGCACCGCGCTGGGCCTCTACACCGCGATCCGCGCGGGCCGCTTCTCGGACACGCTCGTCACGGTGCTCGCGCTGATCGGCGTGTCGATGCCGGTGTTCTGGCTCGGCGCGCTGGCCAGCTACTACCTCGGCTTCAAGCTCGGCCTGTTTCCCAACGGCGGCTACGCCGAGATCGGCGAGCACGGCCTGTGGGAGTGGGTCAAGCACATGATCCTGCCGTGGTTCGTGCTCGCGACGCTGTTCGTCGGCGTCTACTCGCGCGTGCTGCGCTCAAACGTCCTCGACACGCTCAACGACGACTACGTGCGCACGGCGCGCGCGAAGGGGCTCAGCGAGCGCCGCGTGATGATCCACCACGTCCTGCGCAACTCGCTGATCCCGATCGTGACGCTGTGGGGCCTGGACTTCGGCCTGGTGCTCGGCGGCGGCGCAATCCTCACCGAGACCGTCTTCGACCTGCAGGGCGTCGGCCAGTACTTCGCCGAGTCCGTCGATCAGCTCGACGTACCGCCGGTGCTCGCCGTGACGATCTTCGGCGCGTTCTTCATCGTGCTGCTCAACACGATCGTCGACATCGTCTACGCCGCGCTCGACCCGCGGATCCGGCTGTCCTGATGGCACGTCACTCAGAGCTGCTGCTCGACGTGCGAGACCTCCGCGTCTGCTTCGCGACCGAGGAGGGGATCGTGCAGGCCGTCGACGAGGTGTCCTTCAAGCTGCACGCCGGCGAGGTGCTCGCGGTCGTCGGCGAGTCGGGCTCGGGGAAGTCCGTGACGGCGATGACGCTGATGGGCCTGACGCGCTCGCCCAACGCGCGCTTCGACGGCTCGGCGAAGCTGCGCGACCTCGACCTCGTCACGGCCGGCGACGACGAGCTGCGCGGCGTCCGCGCCGAGCAGATCGCGATGATCTTCCAGGACCCGATGACGGCGCTGAACCCGCTGCACCGCATCGGCCGCCAGATCGTCGAGCAGATCCAGGCGCACCGCGACGTGTCCGACGGCGCGGCGCGCGACCAGGTCGTGGCGCTGCTCGAACGCGTCGGGATCGCGCGAGCGCGCGAGCGCTACGACGCCTTTCCGCACGAGCTCTCGGGCGGCATGCGCCAGCGCGTGATGATCGCGATGGCGCTGTCCTGCGAGCCCGCCGTGCTGATCGCCGACGAGCCGACGACGGCGCTGGACGTCACGATCCAGGCGCAGATCCTCGAGCTGCTCAAGGAGCTGCGCACGCGCACGAACGCCGGCGTCATCCTCGTCACGCACGACCTCGGCGTCGTCGCCGAGATCGCCGACCGGATCGCCGTCATGTACGCCGGGCGGATCGTCGAGCAGGGCACGACCGACGAGATCTTCTACAACCCCCAGCACCCGTACACGTGGGGGCTGCTCGGCTCGATCACGCGCGTCGACCGTCCGCGGCCGGACCGGCTGCCGTCGATCCCGGGGCTGCCGCCGTCGCTGATCAGACCGCCGCGCGGCTGCCACTTCCGCCCGCGCTGCCCGCACGCACACGACGCCTGCCTGTCCAGGCCCGAACTGCGGGCGCGCGTCGCCGGCGCGACGGGCCACGAGGACCGCTGCGTGATGAGCCCCGAGTCCAAGCGCGAGCTGCGCGAGGCCGACGGGCAGATCGGGCTCGTCGCCGGGGGCGTGACGCAGTGAGCGCGGCGGTCAAGAGCGCTCCCGCCCGCGAGGGCGCCGAGCTCCAGCGGCCGGTGCTGCTCGCCGCCGATCACGTCAAGCAGTACTTCCCGATCAGGCAGGGGCTGCTGATCGACCGCGTCGTCGGCAACGTGCACGCGGTCGACGACGTGACCCTTGACCTGCGCGAGGGTGAGACGCTCGGCCTCGTCGGCGAGTCGGGCTGCGGCAAGACGACCCTGTCGCGCGTGCTCATGCGCCTGCTCGACCCGACCGACGGCACGATCAGCTTCCGCGGCATCGACATCACGAAGGCCAGCCGCGCGAAGCTCAAGCCCGTGCGGCGCGAGATGCAGATGGTCTTCCAGGATCCGTTCGCGGCGCTGAACCCGCGCAAGCGCATCGGCCAGATCATCGCCGCCCCGCTGGCCCTGCACGGCGTCGACAAGGCGAGGATCGCGGCGCGCTCGGCCGAGCTGCTGGACCGCGTCGGCCTGCAGCGCGAGCACCTCGGCCGCTTTCCGCACGAGTTCTCGGGCGGCCAGCGCCAGCGGATCGGGATCGCGCGCGCGCTGGCCCTGGAGCCGAAGCTGATCGTGCTCGACGAGCCCGTCAGCGCGCTCGACGTCTCGATCCAGGCGCAGATCGTCAACCTGCTCGACGACCTGCAGGACGACCTCGGCCTGACGTACCTCTTCGTCGCCCACGACCTGTCGGTCGTGCGCCACGTGTCAGACCGGATCGCCGTCATGTACCTCGGGCGGATCATGGAGCTGTCGCCGTCCGAAGAGCTCTACGTCAAGCCGATCCACCCCTACACGCGCGCGCTGCTGTCGGCGATCCCGATCCCCGACCCGCGCGAGAACCGCGCCCGCGAGCGCCTCGTGCTCAGCGGCGAGGCGCCGTCGCCGATCGATCCGCCGTCGGGCTGCGTCTTCCACACGCGCTGCCCGCGCGCGCAGGACGTCTGCCGCGCGGAGGTGCCGCGCCTGAGCGAGTACGCGGGCGGCCACCTCGCCGCCTGCCACTTCCCGCTCAACGTCAGCGCCGCCGAGGCCGCCGCCTCGACGCAGTCCGAAGCAAGCCCGGCGGCGGCGTCCGCTACGCCGCCGCGGGTACCCTGCGAGGCGAAGTCCAGCGCCGCGCCCCAGTAGCTCAGTGGACAGAGCGACCGCCTCCTAAGCGGTAGGCCGCAGGTTCGACTCCTGCCTGGGGCACTGAGGGGCACGACGCTGCCCGCGCTCGGCGACCCACTAGACTCGCCCGCCTGTGACGTCGCCAGATCGCAAGCGCCGGCTCGTCACCAGCTTTCAGGTGCGCGTCTTCAACCCGCCGATCCGCGCGCTCGCCGCGCGCGGGCTCGCACCCGGCGTCGCGCTGCTGGAGACGACCGGGCGCAAGAGCGGACGCCCGCGTCGCACGCCGGTCTCCAACGGACTCGATCGCGCGACGGACACGTTCTGGATCGTCGCGGAGATGGGCCGCAAGGCGGCCTACGTGCGCAACATCGAGGCCGATCCGCGCGTGCGCGTCCGCGTCCGCGGCCGCTGGCGGACGGGCACGGCGCAGATCCTCGACGGCGAGGATCCACGCGCGCGGCTGCGCTCGATCTCGCGTCTGAACGCGGCCGGCGTACGCGCGATGGGCAGCGAGCTGCTCGTCGTGCGGGTCGACCTCGAGCCGTAGACGGCGCGTCTGCCGCGCGGCGTAGTGGGCGCGCGGCCTAGCGGTCGGGGCGCTCGGGATAGATGTCGTCGATCGTGACGAGCGCGAAGTACGGCGCGCCTGCGGCGGCCTCGATCCGCAGGCCGCCGCCGGCGAGGCGGTCAAGCACGCTTACGACGCCGCAGACCTCGTGGCCAGCCTCCTGCAGCGCCTCGATCGCGGCCACGGTCGAGCCGCCGGTGCTGACGACGTCCTCGACGACGAGGCAACGGTCCTCCGGCGCCAGCAGCGGACCCTCGATCCGGCGCGACAGCCCGTGGCGCTTGGCCTCCTTGCGCACGAAGAAACCCTTGACGTCGGCGCCGCCGGCGAGCGCGGCGCAGGTGACCGCGTCGGCGCCCATCGTCATGCCGCCGACCGCCGTCGCGCCGCGCTCCTCGGCCCGCTGCGCGAGCAGCTCGCCGAGCGCCAGGAAGCCCGGCCGGCGCAGGATCGCGCGCTTGGCGTCGACGTAGTACTGCGCCGTCAGCCCGCTCGTCAGCGTCACCTCGCCGATGATCAGCGCGTGCTCGCGCAGCTCGTCGGCCAATCGTCCATGGGCGCTCATCGCACGCGTACCTTAGAGGCGTGCTCGAACGCCTACTGCGATCCGCCGCGATCGCCCTGAGCCTGATCGTCGCCGTCGGCTTCGTGCTGTTCGCCGTCGACGACTTCGGTCGGGCGTCGGAGTCGTCGCGCAGCCGGATCACCGGCGATCGGAGCGCGACCGATCCGACCGCGGCCGATCCGACGGCGGCCGGCGAGCTCACGCGCGAACGCCGCCACGGCGACGCGCGCGAGCTCATCGACGACGCCAACGACCTGCTGCTGAAGCCGTTTGCCGCCGTCTCGGCGAGCGCCGACAGTCGCTGGCTGCGGCGCGGCGTGCCGGCGCTGCTCGCATTGCTGAGCTACGGCGTCCTGCTCGGGTTCCTCGCGCGATATGCGAAAGCGCACGGGTAGCGTGCTCGCGCGCTATCGATAGACGTCGACGGGCGTCCCGATCCTGATCCAGTTGAAGAGGCTGAGCGCGTCGGGGATCGGCACGCGCAGGCAGCCGTGGCTGGCCGGATAGACGGGCACCGACCGGTACCCGTGCGTCGCGTAGCCGCGGATGAAGTACGCCGAGTGGACCATGCCCTTGGCGTTCGTGCCGGGCGTCTTGGAGTAGACCTTGAAGGAGCCGCGCACGGTCGGCGTGCTCGCTGCGCCCGACGAGACGGGGTAGATCCGCCGCACGCGGCCGCCCTGGATCAGCGCGATCACCTGGCGTGAGAGGTCGGCCTCGATGTGCCGGCCGTGCTGTGGGAACCGGATCGGGAAGCGGCCCTTGCCGCGCGCGATCGCCCGCATGACGCCGACCGAGGCGCTCGTCGTGCGCGCCATCCCGGTCACCTTGCGGAAGGCCAGCACGGCGCGCGCGGTGCGCGCGTCGAAGGATCCCGGCGAGCCGGTGACGTAGCCCAGCCGGCGCAGCCGGCGCTGCAGCGCGCGGATCGACGCCGCGCCGCTGCTGGCCAGGACGCGCCGCGGGATGACGTCGACCGGGCCGGCGCCGGCGGCGAGCGGTCCGAGCGCGGGGCTCGCATCGTGCGTCGCGCGGATGCGAAGCGGGCCGGGCCGGTTCGGCCTGTAGGAGAGCACGAAGCCGCCGGTTCCATCCGCCTGCGGTGTCAGCGCGACGCGGCGGGCGGCGCGCTTCCTGCCGGCGCTGAAGAAGCGCACCGTGACCGTCTGCCCCGGGACGTAGGCGCCGGTCGTGCCGCGTACGCGCACGGGCGATCCGGCCAGCACCATCGCGCGCAGGCCGCCGACGCGCTCGAGCGCGAGCGCCATCTGCGTCTGGACGGGCACAGCGGGGGGCGCGGCGGGCGTCTGGGCGGCCGCGGCGCCCGGAAGCAACGCGCTCGCCAGGAGTGAGACCATGACGACCGCTCGACGCACCGGCGCCACTATCGCACGTCGCGCTGGTCGACGGCTGCCCTCAGGCCGTCCCGGGCGCCGGGGCGCGCGGCGCCGGGCCGGGGCGCCCGTCGCCGACGAGGCGCGCGAGCAGCCATGCGCAGAGCAGCGCGACGGCCGTCGAGCCGGCCATCATGGCCGGGATCTGCCAATCCCAGTCGAGGTTCGCGCCGAGCGCGATCGAGTTGTTCAGCGCATGCAGCGCGATCGCGGGATACAGCGAGCCCGTCCACTCGTAGAGCAGGCACAGCGCGGCACCGAAGATCATCAGCGGGACGAGGTAGCCGACCGGCGACGAACCGGCGTGGATGCCGCCGAAGACGACGCCGGTGATCAGCGCCGCGAGCCACGGACCGCGCCAGTTGCGCAGCGCGCCGAAGAAGAAGCCGCGGAAGAACAGCTCCTCCCCGAGCGGGGCGACGACCGTCACGAGCACGACCACGGCGAGCACGTTGATCAGCGGCCCGTTGACGCCGAGCTGCTCGGGCAGGTCCTGCTGCTGGTCGAGGTCGAGCGCGAGCGCCCAGATCGCGCTGAAGACGAGAAAGCCGACCCAGACCGCGACGAGCCGCCCGACGCTGCTCCAGAACCGCGCGCGGCGCAGGCCGAAGTCGGCGGCGGCCGCGCGTCCGCCGCCGATCGAGGCAAAGAAGAACGCTGCCGCGACGAGCGCGACGTTCTGCACCAGCGTGAGGCCGATGTTGATCGCGGGCGCGCCCTCTTCGACGCCGGCCGCGGTCGCCGCGACGAAGACGAAGAGCCCGAGCACGATCGTGATCCCGAAGCCCGTCACGAACGCCACGGCCGCCAGCCAGGGCGCCCAGCCGGCCCTGCCGCGCGCGGGCGGCGGCGCGCAGGCCGGTTCGTGCGCGACCTCTGCCGGCGCGGCGGGCGCAGGCGGGGCCGCGCCGGGCTCGGGCGGAGGCGGCGCGTCGGACATCGCCAGGCAGGTTACGCGGCGAGCGCCTCGAGGCCGTCCAGCGACGCGAGCACCGGCACGCCCGTGGGGACCCCCCGCGGCACCTCCGCGCGCGCGACGAGCACCGCCCGCAGCCCGGCCGCGAGCGCACCCGCGACATCGAGCTCGAGCGAGTCGCCGACGTGCAGCGCGGGTGCCTCGCCGGGCTGAGCGCCCGCGAGCGCGAGCGCACGTCGGAAGATCCCCGGCGCCGGCTTGCGCTCGCCCGCCTCGGCCGAGCTGATCGCGGCGTCGACGAGCGCGTGCAGCCCGGTCGTCCGCAGCATCTCGTGCAGCGAGACGTCCCAATTGGACACGACGACGAGGCGGTGGCCGGCGGCCCGCAGCGCCGCCAGCGCCGCGGGGACGTCAGCGAACGGCCGGAAGCGCAGCGCCGCGAGCAAGGCGTCTCGCAGCTCGGCGCGCTCGAGCGCGCCGACGTCGGCGCCTGCGCGCTCGAGCGCCTCGCGCAGCACCTCCGTACAGCGGTCGCGCAGCAGCGCCAGCGACGCCGTGTCGGCGGCGAGATCGTGGTGCGCGCGGTAGAAGGCGATCTCCCGCGCCAGTGCGGCGCCCGCCTGCGCCTCGCCGACCTGCACGCCGCGGGCCTGCAGCTCCGCCGCCAGGCGCGCTGCGGGACGCTCGAGCTCGACGAGCGTCCCGAGCGCGTCAAGCGTGATCACCATTGGCGCTACGCGACCCAGTGCCACGTCGCGAAGATCCCGCTGTAGACGGCGAGGCCGACCGCAAAGGCGCCGAGAACGAGTCGCTCGCGCGCGGCGCGACCGGTCATCCAGAGCGCAAGCCAGATCGCCAGCGGGAAGAGCACGGCGACGAAGCGCGGCAGCGACATGAGCGGCTGCGGAGCGACCGGATGGGAGAGCGGCAGCGCGAGCGCCGCGACGACGTAGGCGCCGTAGGCGGCCGGCAGGCGCCGCAGCACGCCCGCGACCGCGACGAGCGCCAGCACGAGCCAGACGAGCAGCTCGATGTTGTGGCGCGCGACGACGAACGGGTCGCCGCCGGCGGCCGTAAAGTAGACCGGCTCGCGCGCTCCCGACAGCAGCTGGCGCGCGCCCTGCACAGCCGCGACGAGGCCCTCCCAGGCGCCGACCAATGGTCCCGCGAACGAGCGAAACCAGACCTCCTGGGCGCGAAACGGCGCGAGCGGGTCGTTGCCGCCGAGCGCCAGGAAGCCGCAGTACGCAGCGAGGCCGAGCGGCACGAGCAGGAGCCACAGCGCGTCGGCGCGCAGCGGCCGCATCGCGCGCAGGCTCGGCCGCCCGGCGTCCCACAGGTAAATCATCGCCAGCGGCACGAGCAGCAGCACGCCCGCGCTGCGCGTCGTCGCCGCAAGCAGGCCGAGCGCGCCCGCCCAGGCCCAGCGCTCGCGGCGGGCGGCGTAGACGGCCGCGATCGAGAGCGCGAGAAACAGCGCCTCGCTGTAGACCGCCGAGAAGAAGAACGACATCGGAAACAGCGCCGTCACGAGGACGGCGTTGCGCGCGACGGCGCGCTCGTGGTCGAGGGCGACGAGCCGGTGCAGCAGGACGAGCGCGACGCCGAGCAGCGCCGTCGACGCCAGCGCGCCGCCGACGAGGGTCGAGCCGAACGGAGCGCCGGCGATCTTCAGCACGAGCGGATAGAGGGGAAAGAACGCCTCGCGCGCGCCGCCGCCGTAGCCGTCGGAGGCGATCGCCATGAACCAGACCGAGTCCCAGCGCCCGAGCGGCGCGGCGAGAACGTCGCCGGTCGGGCCGTAGGGCGTCGTCACCCCGGCCGGATCGAAGTCCGCCGCGCGATCGGACAGGCCGAACAGCAGTACGGCCGCGATCGCCGCCGCCCACACGAGCAGGCGCGACACCCACAGCGCCCGCCACGCGTCGGCAACCGAGTCGTCGACGGCGACGGCGACGGCGAGGCGTGCGGGCAGGGCGCGCGACAGCATCGGGACAGCATCTTGGCAACGGATGGTCGCGAGCGTGCACGGGCAGGATCGCGTACGCGGGAGGCCGAACGTTCGACTGTCCTAGAATCCGTCGTCGCGCGTTCGCCGCACCGGCGCCGCACGACACCCTCCGATGTCCGCTCGTCTCGAACGCCAGCGTCGACGCCGCCAACGAGGCGGGGCCGGCCGCGTCATCATCATCACGGTCTCCGTGCTGATCGCGGGCGCCGTCATCGCCGGCCTGAGCGCGGTCGGCTACGTGGTCGGGATCGCCAACTCGGCACCCGAGCTGAAGACCCTCAAGCCGCAGGACCCGGGTCGTCTGTCGCGCGTCTACGCCGCCGACGGCCAGCCGCTCGGGATCATCCAGAACGACGTGCTGCGGATCCCGATCGCGTCGACGAAGATGCCGAAGAACGTCCGCGACGCGACGGTCGCGATCGAGGACGAGCGCTTCTACGACCACCGCGGCGTCGACTTCGAGGGCGTCATCAGGGCGGCGTTCAAGAACGCGAGCTCGGGCAAGGCGCTGCAGGGCGGGTCGACGCTGACGATGCAGCTGATCCGCACGCTCTACACCGGCAACCGCGAGAAGTCGTTCGAGCGCAAGGTCCGCGAGGCCAAGCTCGCCGAGGAGCTCGAGAACGTCCACACCGGCCGCGTCGGCAAGGATTGGATCCTCACGAAGTACCTGAACTCGGTGCCCTACGGGACCAACGGCGGTCAGCAGGCGATCGGCATCGAGGCCGCGTCGCGCGCGTACTTCGACAAGCGGGCCTCCAAGCTCACGCTCAGCGAGGCGGCGCTGCTCGCCGGACTGCCGCAGGCGCCCAGCGACTACAACCCGTTTCGCGCCGAGGCCGCCGCGATCGCGCGCCGCAACCAGGTGCTGCGCAAGATGGCCGATCTCGGCAGCATCAGCGAGCGCCGGGCGGCGCGCGCGATCGCCGAGCCGCTTGAGCTCAAGCCCAGCGGCTACTTCCGCCAGAAGCGCGAGAGCTTCTTCTTCGACTACGTCACCGACAAGCTGATCGAGGACTACGGCGTCAAGCCCGTGCGCAGCGGCGGCCTGCGGGTCACGACGACGCTCGACCTCGACCTGCAGAAGAAGGCGCGCAAGGCGATCGCGGACAACCTGAGCTTCTCCGGCGCGCCCTCGTCGGCGATCGTGAGCATCAACCCGAAGAACGGCTACATCCGGGCGATGGCCTCGTCGGCGAGGTACACGAACTCGCAGTACAACCTGGCCGCCGACGGCAAGCGCCAGCCCGGCTCGGCCTTCAAGATCATGGCGCTCGTCGCTGCCGTGCGCGAGGGCATCGACCCCGCGCAGAGGAGCTACCCCTCGGGTCCGATCAACCTCGGGCCGAAGTACGAGAACGTGACGATCAACTGCTACGGCGGACGCTGCCGCGGCGGGTCGCAGAACCTCGTCACGGGAACCCTGAACTCCGACAACACCGTCTACATCCGGCTTGCGCTCGACCTCGGGCCGATGAAGGTCAAGAAGGCGGCGCAGGATCTCGGGATCACCTCGTCGCTGCAGGGCTACCCGTCCGAGACGCTCGGCGGCCTCGAGCGCTGCTGCTCGCCGCTGGAGATGGCCAACGCCTATGCGACGATCGCCAACGGCGGCTGGCGCAACGCCCCCAAGGCGATCACGAAGGTCGAGTTCCCCGACGGCGAGGTCGACGACCTCTCCAAGCCGCGGCGCAAGAAGGTCTTCTCGGAGGCGGCGATGTACGAGGTCACGAAGATCCTCGAGATGAACATCAGCAAGCCCGGCACCGGCGGCCGCGCGCGCACCGGCTGCCCCGTCGGCGGCAAGACCGGCACCACCGACAAGAACTCCGACGCCTGGTTCGTCGGTTTCTCGCCGCGCCTGGCGACCTCGGTGTGGGTCGGCTTCCCGAAGGGCCGGATCCCGATGGGGCCGCTGTTCAACGGCGCCAACGTCGACGGCGGCACGTTCCCCGCGCAGATCTGGGGCCAGTACATGAAGCGCGCCGCACGCGGCTTCTGCGGCGACTTCAAGAAGCCTGCCACGAGCTTCAAGGCGAAGGCCTTCAAGCGCAAGCAGCCTCCCACCAGCCAGGCCCCGCTGGTTGCGCCGGCGCCGCCCTCCAATGCGGAGCTCGCCGAGCAGGCCAGGAGGGCCCAGGAGCAGGTGCAGCGCAACCGGCGCCCGGTCAGGCCGACGCCCGCAGTGCCGCCGCGCGCCACCGGCGGCAACGGCTACGACCCGGACGCCTACAACCCCGACGTCTACGACGATCCGCCAGAGGCTGAGCTGGACCCGGAGGACCTGGGGGAGTAGGCGCGACCCCACGCGGCGCGCCGACGCAGGCGACGTCGCGCAGTGCGCTACCGTTGCGGCGCATGGCCAAGGAAGAGAAAGTCGAGTTCGAGGGTGAGGTCGTCGAGGCGTTGCCGAACGCGATGTTCCGCGTGAAGCTCGACAACGACCACATGGTGCTCGGCCACGTGGCGGGCAAGATGCGCCGCTTCCGGATTCGCATCCTGCCCGGCGACCGGGTGCGCGTCGAGCTGTCGCCGTACGACCTCGACCGCGCGCGCATCGTCTACCGCCACCGCTGACGGACGAGTTCGAACTCATCGCCGCGCTGCGCGAGCGCTTCGCCGCGCCTCCGGAGCGCGTGCTCGTGGGCAGCGGCGACGACGCGGCGGTCGTCCGCGCGCGACCGCTGTCGGTGACCTCGACGGACGCGATGGTCGACGGCGTGCACTTCCGCCTCGGCGCCACGGCGAGCGCGGCCGACGCTGGCCATCGCGCGCTCGCCGGCGCGCTGTCGGACCTCGCGGCGATGGGTGCCGACCCCGGTGAGGCCTACGTCGTCCTCGGATTGCCGCCGGCCTTCACGCGCGCCGACGCGATCGCGCTGGCCGACGCGATGTCTGCGCTCGCGCGGCGCTGCGGCGTCGCGTTGGTGGGCGGCGACGTGACGGCCGCCCCGGTGCTGACGCTCGCCGTCACGGTCGTCGGCTGGGCCGACGAGCCCGAGCAGCTCGTGACCCGCGCGGGCGCACGCCCGCGCGATCTCGTCGGCGTGACCGGCACGCTCGGCGCGTCGGGCGCCGGCCTCGCGATCCTCGACGGTCGTGCCGAGGGCGGGGCGGCCCTGGCGGACCGCCACAAGCGTCCCGAGCCCCGCCTGGCCGAGGGGCGCGCGCTCGCGCGCGCGGGCGCGCACGCGATGATCGACCTGTCCGACGGGCTGGCCTCCGACGCGGCGCACGTCGCGCTCGCCGGCGGCGTCGCGCTCGCGATCGACCTCGACGCACTCCCGCTAGCCGACGGCGTCGCGGCCGTCGCGCAGCAGCTCGGCGTCCCTGCGTGGCAGCTCGGGGCCGCCGCCGGCGAGGACTACGAGCTGCTCGTCTGCGTCGCCGAGGCCGACCGCTACGCCGCGGAGTCGGCCGCGCCGTTGACCTGGATCGGCGCGGTCGGCGACGGTCCGGCAGGCGTGGAGCTGCTGTCGGCCGGCGTCGTCCAGTCCGTTGACGGCTTCCAGCACCGTCTGTGACTGAGCGCGTGGCGCAGCATCGCCTCCGCGACCAGCCCGGGGTCGACGACGTAGTCGGCGCGTTCCACGCGCCGTTTGATCTCTTGCATCCGCATCCTGCGGGGGATATCGAACGCATCGCCGTCGCGCTTGAGTTCATCGCCCATCGCTGGGCGATTATCCAGAACGTCAGACCTGTGCGGCGCCGAGCGCCTGCGACCCGACCAGGCGCGCGAACACGACGATCCGCTGCGCCGCGCTGTAGAGCGGGTGGCAGGCCGAGAGCACGAGCCGGTCGAACTTCACGCGGTCGATCACCGAGACCTCCGTCGGCGCGACGATGCGCGTCTTCTCGACCTCGTAGGTGAAGCGGCCGTACGGCATCTCGACGACGACCGGGTCGCCGCGCCTGAGCCGGTCGATGCGGCGAAACGGCGCGGCGTACGTCGTGCGATGCCCGGCGATCGCGGTCGTGCCCGGCGCGCCGGGGAACGGGACGTCGTCGTAGATCCCGGGTCCCTTGCGCAGGTCGTCGGCGTCCGTCCCGTCGACGAGCACGAAGTCGATGTCGATCTTGTCGATCAGCACGCGCCCGACGGCCGCGCCCGCGGCGCTGTCGGCGCGCAGGCGGCGCGCGAGAAACGCCATCCTGCGGCGCTCGGTCGCGAGCTTCTGCAGCGCGGCGAGGTCAAGCGTCGTCACCTTCTTGTTCTCGAGCCTGCGCAGGTCGCCGTCGAGGCGGCCCTGCAGGATCTTCGCGTAGGCGGCCGACACGGGCTCCTGCCAGACGAGCGTCAGCACGGCGTCGCTCAGCATCAGCGCGCCCGCGACGATCAGCACGGTCGAAAGGGCGCGCAGCGATCGGCGGCTTGGCGCGCTCATCGCCTCAGGGCGGACTCGGTGCCGCCGAGCGAGCCGGGCCCGGCGTACGTCTTCGGCCCGCGCACGGTGATCGCGATCTCATCCTCGCGGGCGGGCGCGGGGGCGTGCGCCGCGACGAGCAGTGCGCTGATCGCGCAGCCGGCGAGGATGCTCCACAGCAGCACGCTGAGCAGCGAGATGTGCCCGCCGGCCGTCAGCAGCACGAGCTCCCATGCCGCCGCGTCGACTGCGCCCAGCCCGAGCGAGCGCGCGAGCGCGATCGCCACCACGGCGACCGGCGCCGCGCCGAGCGCGACGACGAACAGGCGCAGCGCGCGCGGCATCCGCAGCTCGGGCGCCAGCGCGAACAGCCAGATGTGCAGCGCCGGGACCAGCAGCGCCGCGGCGTACGGATTCAGGATCCACATGACGGTTGCGACGACGGCGGCGATCAGCACGACGGCGATCCCGGCGCCCGGCTCAGAGCGGTCGGCGGTGTCGGCGCTCAGCAGACGCAGCGCGGCGGGGCGCAGCCACGCCCAGCCGAGCGCGAAGACGAGCGCCACCGCCAGCAGCGCCGGCAGCGCGACCGGCAGCACGCGCGGTGGCACCGGCGCGCCGGGAGCGTCGATCAGCCCGATCGCCGCGAGCGCGAGCGCGAACAGCGCGGTGAGCAGGAAGGGCAGAGCGGCCGATAGCGTCCAGCGTAGCCAGACGGCGATCCGCTCGCGCCGGCGCAGGAGGGCCGCGAACGCGTCGACCGCCGCGACGAGGACGGTCAGCAGCAGCGCTCCGGTGAAGAGCGCGATCGCCCAGCTGGGCACGATCTTGCGGCTCGTCAGCAGGTCGCGACTGGACGCCTCGCGCGTGATCGAGCGCCTGGCGGGCGCGGCGTCGAGCGCCGTCACCGTGCGCAGCGCCGCGCGGCCGAAGGCCTCCAGCCGCTCGCGCGAGATCGGTGCGTCGGCCGGCGGCGGCACGGCGCCGCCGATCGACAGCAGCACCGCGGGCAGCCCGCGCGACAGCAGCACGCCCTGCTCGCCGAACGTCACCGGCATCGCGAAGCGCGCGAACTGGCTCAGCGCCCGCGGCGGGCCCGAGCCCGAGCCGGTCTCGACCCGCACCGCCTCCTGAACGGTTGCGCGCAGCCGCTGCGGCGAGGCGCCGAGCGCGTTTGACCACGGTGTCACGAGCGGCGCGCGCACGTTGCGCGACGCCAGGTCGCCGAGCACGAGCACCGCGCCGACCGGACCGCTGAGCTCGCGCGCGAGCGCGACGGCCCCCGCCGCGCCGCCGCTGCCGCCGCTCGTCGAGACGAGCGTGAGCGTGTGGCGCGTCTGGCGCGGCGCCCCGAAGATCCGCGTCAGCTCGAGCAGCGCCGCCGTACCGGACAGCTCGGCCTCGGCGCGACGGCCGGCGGCGTCGCGGTGCGCGACGACGACGATCTGCTCGTCGATCGTCCCCGGGCGACGCGCGATGACCGTGCGCAGCGCCTGGCCGCCGTCGATCGTGTCGCCCTCGCGCACGACCGTGCGCACGCGGAAGCCGGGGGCGTCGTCCATCTGCGACGCGATCTCGGCCGCGAGCCGGTTGTCCCCCGCCGAGCCCGGGCGCCGCTGCGCGAAGCGCTCGGACAGGCCGTCGCCGGCCTTGTAGGCGCGTTCGAAGGCGCGGTCGCCCTGGAAGGCGTCGGGCGCAAGCGGCGTCCGCATCGGCTGCGGCCTGTTCTGCAGCGAGAACGCCAGCAGCACGAACGCAAAGAGGACCGGAATCAACGCTGCCCGGTAGATGCGCGGGTCGATCATCGTCGTTGTCACACTATTGGGGATGGTCGATCGTGCTCCTCGCATCCTTCTCGTCGATGACGAGCACGCGATCCAGACGCTGCTGTCGTATCCGCTGCGAAAGGATGGCTATGACGTCGTGCAGGCCACCGACGGTCGCGCCGCGCTGGACCGCTTCGCGGAGGGAACGTATGACCTCGTCGTGCTGGACCTGATGCTGCCCAAGCTCGACGGCCTCGAGGTGTGTCGCCGGATCCGCGCCCGCAGCACCGTGCCGATCATCATGCTGACGGCGCGGGCTGAGGAGATCGACAAGGTCGTCGGCCTGGAGATCGGCGCCGACGACTACATCACGAAGCCCTTCTCGATGCGCGAGTTCCGCAGCCGCGTCAAGGCGGCGTTGCGCCGCGCCGAGATGCAGCCGCACGACGCCAACGGCGGGCCGGATCGCGTCAACGGGCCGCTCGAGGTCGCCGGCCTGCGGATCGACTTCGACAAGCGCGCCGTCTGGGTGCGGGGCGCGGCGGCGCAGACGACGTTCGTCGAGTTCGAGATCCTCGCCGCGCTCGCGACGGCGCCCGGCCGCGTCTTCACGCGCGAGATGCTGCTGACGCGGATCTGGGGCGACGCCGCCTACCGCGATCCGCGCACGATCGACGTCCACATCCGCCACCTGCGCGAGAAGCTCGAGCTCGACGCCAAGCACCCCGAGTACCTGTTCACGGTTCGCGGCGTCGGCTACCGCTTCCGCGACGACGACGCGGGCTGAGCCGGTGCAAGAGCGCGAGCAGGGCGACTGATGCGCTGGGGCTCGCTGCGCACGCAGCTGACGATCCTCTCCTTCGCGGTCACGCTCGTCGGGATCCTCGCCGTCCTCTTCTACGTCACGCCGCAGCTGCAGTCCTCGCTGCGCGACCAGAAGCTGCGCGCGCTCGGCGAGACCGCGCGCGCGTTCACCCCCCAGATCGAGAGGCTCGTGCGCGACAACGGCAGCGACGAGCAGATGGACAACCTCGTCTCGTCGGTCTCGGACCGCACGAACGCGCGCGTGACCCTGGTCGGGGTCAGCGACGGGCCCGAGGGCCTGCGGCTGGCGGTCTTCTCCGATTCGGACACCGACAACGCGATCAACGACCTCGAGCTGACGGTCGCCGACGCCGCCGCCCGCACGGGCCGCACCAGCGTCGGCACGGGAGCCTCGCGGCTCGGCGAGCTCGCGCAGGTCGCGGTGCCGATCCGCGACGACGGAACCCTCAGCCGCGTCGCGGTCTTCTCGGCGCCGATGGCCGACGTGCAGGGCAACGTCGCGCTGATCCGCCGCCAGATCCTGATCGCGGGCGCGCTCGGGCTGCTGCTCGCGCTCGCCGGCGGCTTCCTCGTGTCGCGTTCGATCGCGCGTCGCGTGCGGGTCCTCGAGCGCGGCGCCGATCAGGTCGCGTCGGGCGACTTCACGGCCGTCTTCCCGACCGGCAAGCACGACGAGCTCGGTCAGCTCGCGCGCGCGCTGGACGACATGCAGCGCCAGCTCGCGCAGCTCGAGAGCGCGCGCCGGCGCTTCATCGCGACGGCGTCGCACGAGCTGCGCACGCCGATCTTCTCGATCGGCGGCTTCCTCGAGCTGCTCGAGGACGAGGAGCTCGACGACGCGACGCGGCGCCAGTTCGTCGCCACGGTGCGCGAGCAGGTCGAGCGCCTCGGCAAGCTCGCGACCGACCTGCTCGACCTCTCGCGGCTGGAGGCGGGATCGCTGGAGCTGCGCCGCGAGGAGACCGACCTCGGCGCGCTGACGCGCGTCGTCAGCGCGGAGTTCGCGCCGGCGCTCGACAAGCACGGATCGACGCTCGAGCTGCGCCTCGCCGCCGATCGGATCGAGGCGGTCTGCGATCCCGAGCGCGTGGCGCAGGTGCTGCGGATCCTGATCGACAACGCGCTCACGCACACGCCGACGGGCACCGGCGTCGTCGTCTCGGCGGCGCGCCACAACGGCTGCGTGCGGCTCGCCGTGAGCGACGACGGGCCGGGCATCAGCGACGCCGCCGCAGAGCGCGTCTTCGAGCCGTTCTTCACCTCCGACGACGCGCAGGGCTCCGGTCTCGGCCTCGCGATCGCGCGCGAGCTGGCCGAGCGAATGGAGGGCTCGCTCGAGGTCGACCCGGCGCAGGGTCGCACGACGTTCTCGCTCGAGCTGCCGGCCTGAGAGCAAGGCCGGACTTCGCGCGCGCCGGCGACGCGCAGCGTTCGCAGTCGCGACGATCGGCCTCGGCGGCGACATCAATACCCCCGTCAACGGGAACAAACTCGGCGACGAGGCGACGCTGGGCGTCGCGTTGCTCGCCCTCAAGCCCGCTCAGGAGGTCACTTTGCAGCTGTATCGCAACGCCAGCCCACGCGAGATCCGCGTGACGCCCGGCTCGCGCCCGCAGCAGACCGGCGCCGCGGCGCGTCGATAGGCGCGGCTGGCGATGACCTCGACAGAGGGAAGCTCCGGACAGCGCGCGCCGCTCGTGCTCGTGTCCAACCGCGGGCCGGTGACGTTCGACGTCGACGGGTCGTTCACGCGCGGCACCGGCGGCCTGGTCACCGCCCTGACCGGTCTCGCGACGCACCGCGACGCGGTCTGGATCGCGTCGGCGATGACCGAGGGCGACGTGCGCAAGTCGCGCGAACGCCGGGGTCGCGCGTTCAAGGTCGACACGCCCTCCGGCGAGTTCCACGTGCGGCTCGTCGTCTCCGAGCACGAGGCCTACGACCGCTTCTACAACGTCGTCGCGAACCCGCTGCTGTGGTTCATCCAGCACTACCTCTGGGACCTCTCCAACGCGCCCGACATCCGCGACAACGAGATCGAGGCCTTCGAGTACGGCTACAAGGCCGTCAACGAGGATCTCGCGCGGACGGTCATCGAGCAGATCGAGGGCGAGGCGGAGCCCGTCGTGATGGTCCACGACTACCACCTGTACACGCTGCCGGCGGTCGTGCGCGCGGCGCGGCCGGACGTCTTCCTGCATCACTTCATCCACATCCCGTGGACGCAGCCCGACGCGTGGCGCGTGCTGCCCAAGCGCATGCGCGAAGAGATCTTCCACGGCGTGCTCTCCAACGACATCGTCGGCTTCCACACGCGCTCCTACCGCTGGAACTTCCTGCAGTGCTGTCGCGATCTGATGAACCTCGAGGTCGACTTCGAGGGCGGCGTCGTGCACGTCGACGGGCGCGAGGTGTGGGTGCGCTCCTATCCGCTGCCGATCGACTACGAGGCGACGCGCAAGGTCGCCGCAAGCAAGCGCACGAAGGAGTTCGAGGCGGAGATCGAGCGCCGCCGTCGCAAGCACATCATCCTGCGCGTCGACCGCGCCGACCTGTCGAAGAACGTGCTGCGCGGCTTCACCGCGTTCGACCGCTTCCTCGGCCAGCACCCCGAGTTCCACGAGGACGTGACGTTCATCGCCCAGCTGATGCCGTCGCGGATGGACGTGCCCGAGTACCAGGAGTACCTCCAGCGCATCGAGGCGCTCGTGGCGATCGTGAACCACCGCCACGGCACGCCCGACTGGATGCCGATCCAGCTCAAGCTGCGCGACGACCTCGAGGAGGCCGTGGCGGCCTACAAGCAGTACGACGCGATGATCGTCAACCCGATGTTCGACGGCATGAACCTCGTCGCCAAGGAGGGGCCGCTCGTCAACGAGCGAAACGGCGTCTCGATCCTGTCCGAGAACACCGGCGCGCACGAGGAGCTCGGCGAGTGGGCGCTGAGCGTCAACCCGTTCGACATCAAGGAGACGGCGGACATGATCTTCCGGGCGCTGACGATGAGCGCCGACGAGCGCGAGCGCCGCGCGAAGGGATTGAAGGCGGCGGTGACCGAGCGCGACCCGGGCGACTGGATCGACGAGCAGCTCGCCGACATCAGGGCGAAGAGCGGCGCGATGACGGCCGGGACGTCCGGCTAGCGGGCTCCTACCGGCGGTTACCCGAACTCGGAGCTGAACTCCGGGGCGCGGGTGGGCTGCCCGCGCGCGGGCGGCTGCGGCTGCGGCGCGGCGCGCGGGGGTGGCGCGGGGCGCGGTGGTGGCGCGGGGCGCGGCCGCGGCGCGAGATCGCTCGCGCGCGCGCGGTGGTGCGGCGGGGCGCGGCCTGGCCGCGGGCGGCCGTCGCGTGCTGGCGCGCGGCGGCGTTGGAACACGGTCGGAGCGGGGCGTGCGAGCCTGCGCGCCGCGCCGGCGCTGGTCGCCGCGGCCCGCGCGCGCACTGCCGGCGGCGGGCGGCGTCGCCGCAGCCGGCAGCGGGACGCGCCGGGGCGAGATCGGCGGCGGCGAGATCGGCGCCGGCGCGACGGGAGCGGCCGGCACGACGGGCACCGCCTCGGCGGGTGGCAGCGCCGGCTCTCGCGCGCGCAGGTGCGGCCACGCGAGGATGATCGCCGCCAGCGCGGCGAGCGCTCCCGCGCGCGCGACGTTGCCCCAGCGCACGCGGGCGTGCAACGGCAGCGGACCGTCTGGCTCCATGACTCCTCTAGGACGCAGGCCGCGACAGCTCGCCCCCGCGGACGGGTCGATTCATCGCCGCTCGCTATCATCCGCCGCCGCATGCCGGCACACGATCCGCTCTACGACCTCGTCCTGATGCTCGACAGCGCGGCGCCGGACGATCAGCGCCAGAAGGTGCTGAGCGCTGTCGAGTCGACGATCGCCTCCGGTGGCGAGATCGTCAACAGGCAGGACTGGGGCGTGCGCCAGACGGCGTACGAGATCCGGCACAAGACGGACGCCGAGTACCACCTGCTGCAGTTCCACGGCACCCGCGACGTGCTCGAGACGCTGCAGCGCACGCTGCGGATCTCCGACGGAGTCGTCCGCTTCCGCCTCGTCAAGCTCGCGCCGGGTACGCCGGCGCCGCCCGCGAACCGCCCCGAGCCGCGCCCGACGGGCATCGGCGAGGCGGTCGCGACCGAGGCTCCCGCGCCCGCCGCGCAGCCCGCTGACGCCGCTGCATAGCCCGAGGACTCGCGTCAGAAGTGCGCGCTTGCGCACGCCTCTGCGACAAAAGGCCGGAAGGAGCGGCGTGGACGTCTGTGCCGCCGATGCCGGGTCTAGACTCGCCCGCAGATTCGTTCGTCCCCGAAGGAGGAGGCCGCAGATGGCCGCGACAAACATCAACCGAGTGGTCCTGACCGGCAATCTCACCACCGAGCCCGAGCTGCGCAACCTGCCCAGCGGGACGTCGGTCTGCAAGCTGCGCGTCGCCTGCAACACGCGTCGCAAGGGCGCAAGCGGCGAGTGGGAGGACAAGCCCAACTACTTCGACGTGACCGTCTGGGGAGCGCAGGGCGAGAACTGCGCGCGCTACCTCGGCAAGGGCCGGCCCGTCGCGATCGACGGGCGCCTGGAGTGGCGCGAGTGGGAGACCGACGGCGGCGGCAAGCGCCAGGCGATCGACATCGTCGCCGACTCCGTGCAGTTCCTCGGCGGCCGCGACGAGGGCAGCGGCGGCGGGCAGTCCAACGGCTTCACCCCGCGCTCGGACGTCCCCGCCAACACCGACGACTTCCAGACCGTGCCGTCCGGCGGCGGCCGTCCACCCGCCGACGACGACATCCCGTTCTGATCGACGCTGCTCGCGTCCGACGCCCTCGAGCCCCCGCCCAGCACTCACCGGGGGCTCGTCGACGTCTGGGCAGCGGGCGGCACGCTGCGTGACCTGAGGGTGCGCTAGCGTCACACGCCGTGGATGAACGGGCGCTGGCGTATGACGAGTTCGATCCTGACGAGGAGGGGCTGCGCGAGGCGCTGACGTCCACCGGCAACGGCTATTTCTGCACCCGCGGAGCCGCCGAGTGGGAGGACGCCGACAGCATTCACTACCCGGGCACCTACGCCCACGGCCTCTACAACCGCGAGACGACGATCATGGGCGGGCGGCCGGTCCTCAACGAGGATCTCGTCAACCTGCCCAACTGGCTCGTGCTGAAGCTCAAGATCGAGGGCGAGGACGCGATCCGGATCGGCAACGTCGATCTGCTGCACTACCGCCACGAGTACGACCTCGGCACTGCGATGGTCGTCCGCGAGCTTCGCTTCCGCGATCGCTGCGGTCGCGAGACGTCGCTGCGCAGCCGGCGCTTCGCGAGCATGGCCCACTCCCACCAGGCGGCGATCGAGTGGATCATCACCGCCGAGAACTGGTCCGGCTCCGTCGAGGTCGTCTCCGCGCTCGACGGACGCGTCACGAACGGCGGCGTCGCGCGCTACGGCGCGCTCGAGGGACGCCACCTCGACCCCGTCTCCCCGCGCACGTTCGGCCCCGAGATCATCGCGCTGCACGCCGAGACGCGGCAGTCCAACATCTACGTCGCCGAGGCCGCGCGGACGCGCGTCTTTCGCGGGTCCGACCAGCTCTACGTCCAGCGCTCGCTGTTTCAGGTCGAGGACTACATCCAGCAGGTGCTGCGCTTCGAGGTGCAGCGCGGCGCTCCCGTGCGCATCGAGAAGCTCGTCTCCTTCTACACCTCACGCGACCGCGCGATCAACGAGCCGCTGACGAACGCCGGCAAGTCGCTCGGGCGCTACCCGAACTTCGAGGAGGCGCTGCGGCGCCACGTCAGCGCCTGGGACGAGCTGTGGCGCTCGAGCGACGTCCACCTCCCCGGCGACGAGCGCGTCCAGCACCTCCTGCGGCTGCACATCTCGCACATCCTGCAGGTCTGCTCGCTGCACACGACCAACCACGACGCCGGCGTCCCCGCGCGCGGGCTGAACGGCGAGGCCTACCGCGGCCACGTCTTCTGGGACGAGCTGTACGTCTTTCGCTACCTCACCTCGCGGCTGCCGGAGATCACGCGCGAGCTGCTCATGTACCGCTACCGGCGGCTCGGCGAGGCGCGGGCCGCGGCGCGCGACGCCGGCTACATGGGCGCGATGTTCCCCTGGCAGAGCGGCAGCGACGGCAGCGAGGAGACGCAGGTCGTGCACCTCAACCCGCTCTCGGGTCAGTGGGACCCGGACCTCAGCCACCGCCAGCGCCACGTCAACGCGGCGATCTTCTACAACGTCTGGCACTACCACCAAGCGACCGACGACCTCGACTTCCTGCGTGACCACGGCGCCGAGATGATGCTCGAGATCGCGCGCTTCTGGGGCTCGATCGCGCACTACGACGCCGACCGCGACCGCTACGAGATCCACGGCGTGATGGGTCCCGACGAGTTTCACGAGAAGTATCCGGGCGCCGCGGAGAGCGGGCTGCGCAACAACGCCTACACGAACGTGATGGTCGCCTGGATCTGCGAGCAGGCGCAGGTCGTGCTGGGCCTGCTGACCGAGCGCCGGCGCGACACGCTGCGCGCCAAGATCGGCCTCGGCGACGAGGAGATCGCCCGCTGGCAGGACATGAGCCACAAGATGTACGTGCCGTTTCACGGCGATCGGTTGATCAGCCAGTTCGAGGGCTACGAGGAGCTCGAGGAGCTCGACTGGGACGCGTACCGGGCGAAGCACGGAAACATCCAGCGCCTGGACCGGATCCTGCGCGCGGAGGGCGACGAGCCCGACCGCTACAAGCTCGCCAAGCAGGCCGACACCGTGCTGCTGTTCTTTCTCTTCTCGCGTGACGAGATCAACCGGCTGTTCGCGCGCCTCGGCTATGAATGGGGGCCTGACAGCGCGCGGCGCAACATCGAGTACTACGACGAGCGCACCTCGCACGGCTCGACGCTGAGCTACATCGCGCACGCCGGCGTGCTCGCCCAGATCGACCCCGAGCACTCGTGGGAGCGCTTCCTCGTGGCGCTCGAGAGCGACGTCGGCGACGTCCAGGGCGGCACGACGAAGGAGGGCATCCATCTCGGCGTGATGGCGGGAACGGTCGACCTCATCCAGCGCGCGTACACGGGCGCGGAGATCCGCGACGGCGTGCTCTACTTCGCGCCGACGCTGACCGAGCGCCTCGACGGCCTCACGTTCCCGATGCAGATCCGCGGGACGCCGATCCGCGTGACGATCCGCGATTGCGAGCTGACGGTCGTCATCACCGGTGGCTTCAGCCGCGCGATCAGGGTCGGCATCGGAGACGACGTGCGCGAGCTCGGCGCCGGCGAGCGCTGCACGTTCGCCCTCGCAGCGCAGCCGGCCGGCAACGCCGTCGCGCACGGCAGCGACAGCTTCCGGCAGAGCGACTGATCATGCAGCAGGGATTTCGCGGCGCGATCTTCGACGTCGACGGCGTGCTCGTCGACTCTCCCCACGAGGCGGCCTGGCGCGACGTCTTTCGCGAGCTGATGGAGACCGAGTGGTCCGAGATCCGTGATGAGACGAGCTGGACGCCCGAGGCCTTCACCTCCGAGGTCTACCAGCAGGTGCTCTCCGGCAAGCCGCGGATGGAGGGCGCCCTGGCGGCGCTCGAGCACTTCGGCGTGCCAGACCCGCTGACGCGCGTCGACGCCTACGCCGAGCGCAAGCAGGAGATGGTCGTCGAGCTGATCGAGGCCGGGCGGTTCTCCGCCTACCCCGACGCGCTGCGCTTCCTGCTCGCCGTCAAGGACTGCGGGATCGCTGTCGCCGCGGCCTCGTCGTCGAAGAACGCGGGGCTCTTCCTGCGCCAGATCCGCCTCGACGAGTTCGCGCAGCGAGACGGCCTGGAATACGACTGGGTCGACCGCGGGCTGACGCTGCTGGCGGCCTTCGACGTCGACATCTCGGGGCGCCACTTCGAGCGCGGCAAGCCGCACCCGGAGATCTTCCTGACCGCTGCGCAGGAGCTCGACATCGAGCCCGGCGCGGCGTTCGTCGTAGAGGACGCGGTCTCCGGGGTGCAGGCCGCGAAGGCCGGCGCGTTCGCCGCGCTCGGCGTCGCGCGCCACCGCGACGAGGCGCTGCTGAACGAGGCCGGCGCCGACGTCGTCGTCAGCTCGCTCGACGAGATCGACCTCGCCGGCCTGCCGGAAGGGCGGCTCTCCCGGCGGGCAGACTGAGCGCCGGTCTGCCGTCAGCTCGGCGGCGCACGCAGACGCAAGACGCAGGCGCCGGCGGTCCTCTGCGCGGCGGTCTGGATGCTCGCCGCGCTCGCCGCGACCGCGCCGCCTGAGCGGTGTTTGTCACAATGACGGGCCGCGCGCTCGCCGTGCGCGCTTCCCCAACCGACACAAGGACTTCTTTCGTGGCAAAGCAGCGCAACCGTGGCAAGCCCACGCGTCGACGTGACAAGAAGGGCGGCCCCGGCAGTGGGCGGCGCAAGCCGTGCCCGTACTGCAAGGAGAAGATCGAGCAGGTGGACTACAAGGACACCGCCGTCCTGCGCAAGTTCATCTCCGAGAAGGGCAAGATCCGCTCGCGGCGGATCACCGGCGCCTGCCGGCGCCACCAGAGCCAGATCGCCCGTGCCGTCAAGCGCGCGCGTGAGATCGCGCTGCTGCCCTATGTCAACGAGGGCGGGCGCGACGACACCGAGCGCGAGGGTCGTGGCGGTCGTCGCGGCCGCGACGACCGCTAGGGCGCGCGGATGCCGTCCGCAATCCTCCTGCAGGACGTCGATCACCTCGGCGCCCGTGGAACCGTCGTCGATGTCTCGAAGGGCTACCTGCGCAACTACCTGATCCCGCGCAAGCTCGCTCAGCCGGCGACGAAGGGCGCGCTCGACGAGGCGCTGCGTCGCAGCGAAGCCGCCGACAAGGCGACACAGGCGCTCGTCGCCAAGGCCAGCGAGGGCGCCGAGCTGCTCAGCCGCACGGTGCTGACGATCAGCCAGCAGGCCGGCGACGACGGCCGCCTGTTCGGCTCGGTCACGAACCAGGACATCGCCGACGCGATCGAGGAGGCCCGCGGAGTCAAGATCGACAAGCGCAAGGTGCACCTCGAGGAGCCGATCAAGAACGTCGGCACGTATGTCGTCGTCATCGAGGTCGCCGAGGGTGTCACGGCCTCGGTCAAGACGATGGTCGTCGAGCGCAAGTAAGACGCTGGCGCTCGCGGCCGTCGCCGACACGATCTGGAGCGTCGTCGGGATCCTCGGCGGCGCTGCCGGAATCGCCGTGCTCGTCTGGGCGGCGCGCAACGGGCACGACGACCGCGACGCCGAGGACGCGGCGCGCGACTTCTACGACCTGCACGGACGCTGGCCCGACGAGCCGGCCTGAGCTCGATCGACGACGCCGCGCGGACGCTCGCGCTGCGGCTTCGCTCGCAGGCTCTGAGCGGACCGCGGGAGACGAGCGCCGAGGCGGTCGTGCGCCGTGTCGTGGGCGTCCAGGCGCAGGAGCTGGGGTTCGCGCGGCTCGCGTTCCGCCCGCGCTGTGGCGCGGGTGTCGTGGCCTCCGATGTCGATGCCGCGCTGCGCGATCGCGCGCTCGTCTGGACGTGGGCGATGCGTGGCACGCTGCACCTCATCGCGGCGCAGGACGCCGGCTGGATCCTCGGCCTGCTGGGCCCGATCTTCGCCACACGCGGACGGCCGCGGCGGCTGGCGCTGGGTCTCGACGACGCGCTCTGCGAGCGCGCGCTCGGCGTCCTGCGCGGCGTGCTTGCGACGGAGGGCCCACAGACGCGAGCGGCGCTCGCGGCACGGTTGCCGATCGAAGCGCGCGGCCAGGCGCCGGCGCACCTGCTGGCGTACGCGGCGATGCGCGGCGTGATCTGCCGCGCGCCGCCCGCGCAGGGGCGCGAGCCGACGTATGTGCTGCTCGACGAGTGGCTCGGGGGCTCGCCGATGCCCGCCGACGAGGACCGCGCGCTGGCCGAGCTCGCGCGGCGCTACCTCGCGGGCCACGCGCCCGCTACGCCAGATGATCTCGCGACCTGGTCCGGGATCGGCCTGCGCCGCGCGCGGCTGGCGTTCGCGCTGCTCGGATGCGGCGTGGGCGACGTCGGCGAAGGGCATCGGGCATCGAGGTCCGTCCGGGCGGACGTACGCCCGTCGACACCGCGCCACGTCACCCTGCTCGGGCACTTCGACCCGTACCTGCTCGGCTATGCCTCGCGCGACCTCGCGCTCGCTCGTCGGTTCGCGACGCGCATCCAGCCGGGCGGTGGCTTCATCGCGCCGGCGATCCTCGCCGACGGCCGCGTGATCGGCAGCTGGCGGCGCGGCGAGCGCGACTGGCTGGAGCCCTTCGAGCCTCTGACCGACGACGTCCTGGAGCGCGTCCGGCGAGAGCGCGCGGACGTCGAGCGCTTTCTCGCGGCCGCCCCATAGGCGTCCGAGCCGCATGCGAACCTGTGTTCGCCACCCACCGCCGCGCGACAAAGAATTCGTTCCCTCTGAGCGGACTGCGATGTCGCCGGCGACGTCTCGTCCGCCTACCCTCGGCCAGTCTTGAGCACGTACCCCGACTCCCTCCCGCGCCCTGCGGCGCAGATCGCCACCGGCGTCGCGCCGCCGCACTCGCTCGAGGCCGAGCAGTCCGTGCTCGGCGGGATCCTGCTGTCGGACCGCGCGATGTACGGGCTCGTCATCGAGGAGGGCCTGAGGGCCGATGACTTCTACCGTGAGCGTCACCGGCTGATCTACGAGTCGATGCTCGCGCTGTACCGCGAGAGCGAGCCGATCGACGTCCTGACGGTCGCCGAGCACCTGCGCTCGACGGGCAAGCTCGACGAGGCCGGCGGCAAGGCCGCAATCGACGAGCTGACCGGCGGCGTGCCGGGCCTCGGCGGCATTCGCCGCTACGCGCAGATCGTGCGCGAGCACGCGCTCATGCGCCGCCTGCTGACCACGACGTACGAGATCCAGGCGTCGGTCCTCAACCACTCGGCGGCCCCGCGCGAGCTCGTCGAGCAGGCCGAGCGGGCGATGCTCGAGGTCGCGCACGACGACCGCCGCAAGGACTTCCGCACGATCGACGAGATCCTCCACGACGAGCTGAAGAAGATGGAGAAGCTCTCACGCGAGGGGACCGCGCTGACCGGTACGCCGAGCGGCTTTCGCGACCTCGACGAGATCACGGGCGGCTTTCAGCCCGGCAACCTGATCATCATCGCCGCACGGCCGTCGATGGGAAAATCGGCGTTGGTCACGAACATCGCCGAGAACGCGTCGATCGAGCACAGCAGGCCGGTCGCGCTGTTCTCGCTGGAGATGTCCGAGACCGAGCTCGCGCAGCGCTTCGTCGCGTCGCAGGGACGGATCAAGGGCGACCTGCTGCGCAAGGGCCGTGTGTCGGACAACAAGTGGCCCGACATCCTCAAGGCCTCGGCGAAGCTCGCCGCGGCGCCGCTGTACGTCGACGACTCGTCGGACGTCGGCATCCTCGAGATCCGCGCCAAGGCCCGCCGCCTGCACCAGCAGGCGCCGCTGGGGCTGATCATCATCGACTACCTGCAGCTGCTGCGCGCCGACGCGCGCGTGGAGTCACGCGTCCAGCAGGTCGGCGAGATGAGCCGCGGGCTGAAGATCCTCGCCCGCGAGCTGAACGTCCCGGTGATCGCGCTGTCGCAGCTCAGCCGAGCGGTCGAGTCGCGGACGGACAAGCGGCCGATCCTGTCGGATCTGCGTGAGTGCGTCACAGCACAGACGCTCGTGACGCTTGCCGACGGCCGCCGGCGGCCGATCGGCGATCTCGTCGGTACGACCCCCGAGGTGCTCGCAGTCGACGATCAGGACCGGTTGGTCAAAGCGCGCAGCGACAAGGTGTGGAAGGTGGGGCGGCGCCCGGTGCACGAGCTGAGGCTGGCGTCCGGCCGCCACCTGCGCGCCACCGCCGAACACCGAGTCCGGACCGGGGCCGGCTGGCAGACGCTGAGCGCAATTCGCCCCGGCGACCGCGTCGCGCTCGCGCGCGAGCTTCCCGAGCCGACGCTGAGCGAGCCCTGGCCCGACGACCGGGTGATCCTGCTCGGCCATCTGATCGGGGACGGGAGCTACCTGACGCATCAGCCGCTGCGCTACACGACGGCGTCGCAGGACAACAGCTCAGCCGTCGCGACCGCCGCCGAGCGCGAGTTCGGCGCGACCGTCAGGCGCCACGAAGGCCGCGGCAACTGGCATCGGCTCGTGATCTCGGGCAACGGCAAGCGGTGGCACCCGGCAGGCGTCGAGCTCTGGCTGCGCGACCTCGGCATCTGGAATCAGCGCTGCGCAGAGAAGCGGATCCCCGAGGCGGCGTTCCGACTGCCAAACGAGCAGATCGCGCTCCTGTTGCAACATCTCTGGGCGACGGACGGCACGATCTGGTCCCGGACGAGGTCGAGTGGCGGCCGTGTTGTCCGCGTCGGGTTCTCGACGGTCAGCGAGAACCTGGCGGCCGATGTCGCGGCGCTCCTGCTGCGCGTCGGGATCGTCGGCCGGGTCAACAGCGTCCTGCAGCCGACGGGCACGAGCCTGCACAACGTGATCGTTTCGGGAGTGGCCGATCAGCTCGTCTTCCTCGAGCGCGTCGGCGGATTCGGGCCGAAGGCCGGACAGGCCGCGGCGCTGGCGCTCATGCTCGAGACCGTCACGGCGAACACGAACGTCGACACCCTGCCGGTCGAGGTCGGAAGCTCGCACTTGCGTTTCGCTCCGTCTCGTTCGCAGGTCGCGCAGTACGCAGTCGCGCTCGACGACAGCAGGCTCTCGGCGCTTGCCAGGACCGATCTGTTCTGGGACCGGGTGGTGTCGATCGAGAGCGCCGGCGAGGCCGACGTCTATGACCTCACGGTGCCAGGGCCCTCGTGCTGGCTCGCTGATGGCCTCGTCACGCATAACTCCGGCCAGATCGAGCAGGATGCAGACCTCGTCGCCTTCATCTACCGCGAGGAGTACTACGACAAGGAGTCCGAGCGCGCGGGGATCGCCGACATCATCATCGCCAAGCACCGCAACGGCGCGCTCGGCGACGTCGAGCTGACGTTCGCCAAGGAGTATCCGAAGTTCCTCAACTACACGTCTCCTGAGCGCTACGCGTAGGGCGCGGTTGAGGTTGAGCAATGGGAGGGCGCCCGCGAGGCCCAATGTGCGGAACTGGTTCGAGACCAGTGTTCGCACCAGTGCCGGCTTTGACATCGTCGCGGCCCGCGCTGCATAGTTCCGAGCGTGTGGGCCCGAGTCGTTCGACGTAGCAGCGCCGCAGCTCGTTCGACCGCCGACCACACGGCGTAGTCCGAGCCGCATCGTGAGACGGGGCGTTCGTACCGCCTGCCTTGCCGATGCATCCCTGCCGCCGCATGCGATGGCGCTTGGTGTTCTTCTGGCGGGCGTCGTTGGACTGCGTCGCGCCCCTGGTACCGGCCTGATAGTCGCGGCTGGCGCGATGTCGCTCCCCTGGATCGTCGCGGCAGCAGAGACGCGCTGGGGTCGTGGTCACCCGACCAGACGACCTCAGCCGCTAGATGACGCCGGAGCGGCGCCTGCGGTGCTGATCGTCGCTGCACACCTGCCGAATGAGGCAGAAATCATCATCGATTCGGTCCGCCGGCTGCTCGCCGACGTCGATTATCCGGGTTCTTGGCGAGTGATCGTCGCCTACAACACCGACCGTCTCGTGCCAGTCGAGCGGGAGTTGATAGAGCTTGCCGCTTCGGAGCCTCGGCTGTCGATGATGCATGTTTCCGGCAGCACCACGAAGGCAGAGAACCTCAATGCGGCCCTCGCGACCACCGACGAGCCGCTGATAGGGATCCTCGACGCCGACGCTCGTCCCGAACCGTGCGCGCTTCGGCTGGCCGCGAACTGGATCGAAGCTGGTTGGGACTTTGTCCAGGGCGCCAACCTCGTCTCCGCAGACCACAGTCGGCTCGCGCGAGCGGTCGCTGCCGAGTTCGCGGCCAAGTACCTGACGACGTACGCCGGTCGGTTCGCTGGCATCGACATCGCCTACTTTTCAGGGTCCAACGGTTACTGGGCCGGAGACGCTGCTCGTTCCTTGCGGTTCGACCCTCGTGCGGACGTCGAGGACATCGATTGCGCGGTCAGGGCGCTGCTTGAGGGGCGCCATCTGGCCTTCGACCCCGATATTCGCTGCTGGGAATCTGCGCCAGCCTCTTGGCCCGGGCTTTGGCGCCAGCGGCTTCGCTGGGCCAGCGGATGGGTGCAGCTGACGACTCGTTACGTCGGGCCGCTTGCGCGGACGAGAGCGTTGTCGCCTGCGCAACGGGCGTTTTGGCTGCACGCGACCGGCTGGCGTCGTGGAGTCACTCCCGCTGCCGCACTCGTTGTCGCGCTGACGACCGGCATCGAGGCGCGGCGCGGCCGGTTGGCTCGTTCGTCCGCGGTCGTCGCCACAGCAACCCTGGTGTGCTGGCTATCGGGGTTGGCACAGGCAGTCGCCACGACGCGCGGAAGCGACGCGCCCAAAGGCCTCCCACATCCTGTTTCCTACGCCGTGATGTACGTTCTTGCGGAGGGAGCGCGGCTATGGGCCTCATCGCTGGTGCTCGTTCGACGGCCCCCATGGACACCGACTCCCCGCCCCCAGGGTCGGACGAAGCGCTGATCGGCATTGCGGCAGACGCCGTCCTAGAGGAGTACAGGTCGCTGCGGTCTGAGATTCAGCGTTCTGCTCACGGCACCGCTGGGGACGCGACGAAGGCGCTGCTGTCCATGATCTTCTGGGTACGGCTATTCGCGGTTCTCGGCCCCGGCATCGCAGCGGTCGTCGTCGCAGCACAAGCCAGCGCTATGGATCGCGGCGCCACATGACCGACGCGCTACATAGCAGCCGGTCACCCACCGTCACAGCGAGCTCGTTATGCCGCTGCGACGCCCTCGTGCTCGTCGTTCTTGACGCACGTTGCGAAGAGCCGACTCGGCCGCCTACATAGCCGCCGCCGCGTGACCTACGCTCGCTCGATGCGGCCACCTCGAATAGGGACTGTCCATCTATCCGGAGACCCAGTGTCCATCTTCGACCGATTCCCAGGCTACGGATGACGGCCGTTTGGCTGCGACGCAGCTGTCGAGCCGCGGTGATGTCCGCGCGGTCGCGCCTGCGCGCTCCATCCGACTTCCAGACCGCAAACGCCGCGACGGCGATCATCGGTAGGGCCTCGAGCAGCCCGAGCGCCGAATGTCCCGCGTGTGCAATCGCGTCCATCGCGATCGATCGCTGCTCGGCGCGCCCGGCTGCCGAGCCGGGCGCGACGGTGCGGGCGGCGGGGCGGGGGGGGGGCCGGCCCGCCCCGGCCGCCCGAGTTGCGGCGTCAGGCCGTGGCGGTGCGCCGCGGGCTGGCGGCGGGGCTCGCGAGGCCGATCGCGATGCCGCTCACGGCGATCGCGAGGTGCAGCAGGTTGTCTGCCGTGTTGATCGGGATGATCTGCAGCAGCAGGCCGCCGTCGCCGACGATGAAGCCGAGGATCGTGACGAGCACGTAGACGATGCCGTAGCCGATGGCGAACAGGCGCGCCTTGGCCGCCGTGCCCGCCATCGCGAGGCCGACGATGCCCGACAGCAGGTGTACGACGTTGTGCCAGCCGTTGATGTCGAACAGGATCAGCGTCCCGCGCTCGGCGCTGTCGCCGACGCCGAAGCTCGCCTCGACGAGAAAGCCGGCAATGCCGATGAGCACGAGCACGGCGCCGAGCGCCAGGGCGTAGACCTGCGCGAGTGTCTTGTCTTGCATGTGCAACCTCCAGAAACGGGGTACGTACGAGGGTGTTCGCTCGCGAGCGCGCCGATGGATCACCCGCTGCGCCCGGCGTCGCTGGCGATCTGCGGCCCGCTCGGCGCCGACGCGCGCATCGAGTCCGTGTCCGTCCGCAGACAGCGATGTCCGTGAGCTCCGACGACAGCTGCGCGTTCAACCTCTGCGACGGCAGCGGCTTCGTCTTCGACGACACGACGAACAGCGCCCGCGACTGCCGCTGCCGCGCCCAGCGCGTGAGCCGCGCTCGCGCGCGCTCGCTGAGCGGCGTGATCCCGCGCAAGTACCGCGGCGTGTCGTTCGAGCGTCCGCCGGTGACGGAGATCGCGCCGCCCGTCACCGCCGCCGTCAGGCGGTTCGTCAACCGGATCGAAGAGAACCTCGACGCCGGCCGCGGGCTGTGGTTCTTCGGCTCGGTCGGGACGGGCAAGACGACGCTCGCGATGCTCGTCTCGCGTCACGCGCTCGAGGCCGGGCGCAGCGTCGCGATCTACTCGCTGCCGCGCCTGCTCGCCGAGATCCGCACGACGTTCGACGACGATCGCGGCAACTCGTACGTCGACCTGCTCGACCGGCTGACGGCGGTCGACCTGTTGCAGATCGACGACGTCGGAGCCGAGAAGACGAGCCCCTGGGTGCTCGAGCAGCTCTACGCGATCGTCAACGCCCGCTACGAGGACGAGCGCTCGGTGATCATCACGACGAATCTCGAACGCGGCGATCTCGCCGAGCAGATCAACGAGCGCACGGTGTCGCGGCTGGAGGAGATGTGCGAGGTGCTGCCGCTCTGGGGCGCCGACGCACGCCAGCAGCGACCCGACGTGCGATCGGCCTGACGCCCGCTGCGCCTAGACTTCGGCGGGAGATGCCAGGAATCTGCATCGTCGGCGCCCAGTGGGGTGACGAAGGCAAGGGCAAGGTCGTCGACCTCGTGGCCGAGCAGGCCGACGCGATCGTCCGCTTCCAAGGCGGAAACAACGCCGGCCACACGATCATCCGCGACGGCGACGTCTTCAAGTTCCATCTGATTCCGTCCGGGATCCTCTATCCCGGCAAGCGCTGCATCATCGGCAACGGCGTGGTCATCGACCCGCGCGTGCTGAGCGACGAGCTCGACGCGCTGAAGGCCCGGCGCATCGAGACGAGCGGCCTGCGGATCAGCGCCAACGCGCACGTGATCATGCCCTACCACCTGCTGCTCGACACGGCCGGGGAGACGAAGCTCGGCAAGCTGCAGATCGGGACGACGCGGCGCGGCATCGGCCCGGCCTACGCCGACAAGGCGGCTCGCCTCGGGATTCGCATGCAGGACCTGCTCGACGAGAAGATCCTCAAGAAGAAGATCACCGCGGCGATCGACCCCAAGCGCCTGAGCCTGCGGCCCTACGCGAAGGATCCGTCGCTCGACCTGCAGTCGATGACCGAGGCCTACCTGACCTACGGGCACCGCCTCGAGCGCCACATCGCCGACACAGCACGGCTCGTCTGGGACGCGCTGGACGCCGACAAGCTCGTGATCTACGAGGGCGCGCAGGGCGCGCTGCTGGACATCGACCACGGCACATATCCGTTCGTCACGTCGTCGAACCCGGTCGCCGGCGCCGCCTGCGTCGGTGCCGGCGTCGGGCCGAAGGACATCCACGAGGTCTGGGGCATCGCAAAGGCCTACGTCACGCGCGTCGGCTCGGGTCCGTTTCCCACCGAGCTCGACGATGAGGTCGGCGAGGAGATCCGCCGCCGCGGCCGCGAGTTCGGTACGACGACCGGCCGCGCGCGGCGCACGGGCTGGCTCGACATACCCGCGCTGCGCTACGCATCGCGCATCAACGGCCTGACGTCGCTTGCGATCACGAAGCTCGACGTCCTCTCCGGCTTCGAGAAGATCAAGGTCTGCACGGCCTATAGCGGCCCTGACGACGCCTGCTTCACGGACTTCCCCTACCACCAGTCGGTGCTGCACCACGCCAAGGGCGAGTACATCGAGCTCGACGGCTGGAGCGAGGACATCGGCGACTGCCGCACGGCGGGCGAGCTGCCGCAGGCGGCGCGCGACTACCTGAGCTTCATCGCCGAGCAGGTCAAGGTGCCCGTCGTGCTCGTCGGCGTCGGGCCGGGGCGCGAGCAGGTCATCTGGATGCAGGATGCGCTGCCGCAGCTCGCGGCTGCCGCTAGGCGCGGCAGCGCGGGCGGCGCAGCCGCTACGTGCTCGGCTGCAGCCGCAGCCGGCGCTCCCCGCGCCGCAGCGCGCGCCTGGCCAGCGTCGTCGACGACAGCAGCGCGAGGGCGGCGAGCGTGATCTGCACGCTGATGATCCCGTCCTCGCTCCAGTAGACGTCGTCGAGGCGCAGCAGCAGCGCCGACTCGTCGAGCGTCAGCGCGACGCCGACGCCGAACGGCACCGCGAGCACCGGGTCCAGGCGCTCGTTGCTCGACAGCACGGACGCCCCACCGGCGAGGAACGCCATCACGATGCCCGGCACGAAGTGGTGGACGTGACGCCCACCGACGATCATGTCGCGAAACGGACCGGTCGGCCCGCCGTGGCGGATCAGGTAGGTCCCCAGTCGCGCGCAGGCGAACGTCAGCGAGAACGAGGCGAGCAGGTTCATGAGCGCCGCCTCGCGCGGCGTCAGGCTCGCGACGCCGGCGACCGCGACGGCCATCGTCTCGCGCACCGCGACGTCTGCGGTCTCGAGCGGGTCGAGCTCGGGATGGGCCTGGATGCGCGCGCGCAGCATCCGCGCGATCTCGCTGCCGAGCACGGTGCTCGTCAGGCCGAAGGCGGCGACGCCGAGCGCCACCGTCCCGCGCTGCGCGCGCAGGCGCCGGCGCCGCGCCCACGGCAGCTCGATCGCGCCCGGCAGGCGCGGACCGCGGCGCGCGCGGCTCGCGCGCCGCCCCGCCTCGACGCTCAGGACCACCGCTCGAGCAGATCCTCGTCGGGGACATCGCGGACGACGCGCGCCGGCACCCCGATGACGACCTTGCGGGCCGGAACGTCTGCCGTGACGACCGCGCCCGCGGCGACGAACGCCTCCTCGCCGACCTCCACGCCCGGCACGAGCACGGCTCCGCCGCCGATCCGGCAGGCGCGCCGCAGCGTCGCGCCGCGCAGCCGCATCCCCTTCGGGTGGCGCGCCATCGTGTCGTCGTTCGTCGTCATCGCGCAGGGGCCGAAGAAGACGTCGTCCTCGATCACGCTGTAGGCCGTCACGTAGGCCTGCGACTGGATCCGCACGCGGTCGCCGATCTGCACGTCGTTGTCGACGCCGCTGGCGCGTCCGACGACGCTCTCGCTGCCGATCGTCGCGCGCTCGCGGACGAAGGCCTGGTCGCCGACGATCGAACCGGCGCCCACGCGAGCGCCGGCGAAGACGATCGCGTACGTGCCGACGATCACATCCTGCTCGAGGACGAGGGCGTCGAGCGGCTCGCGCGAGGCCGTCGAGCGCCTGGCCAGCTTCGGGGCCTTGCCGAGCACGGCGCCGTCGCCGATCGTGCAGTTGTCGCCGATGACGACGCCGTCGTGGACGACGACGCCGGCGCCGAACGTCACGTCGCTGCCGACCTCGGCGGTGGCGCTGAGGATCAGTCCCGGAGCGTCGCTCATATCGCCCGAGAGCCTAGATGCTCACCGATCGCCGCGACCGCACGCTCGGCGGCGTGGCCGTCTCCGTAGAGCTCGGGACGCTCGGCCGGCGCGCTGCGCGCGAGCGCCGCGCGTGCCGCCTCGACGTCGAGGTCGACGAGCACGTTCCAGCCCGACTGGACCGTCTCGACCCACTCCGTCGTGTCGCGCAGCGTCACACACGGCACGCCGGCGAGGTAGGCCTCCTTCTGCACGCCGCCCGAGTCGGTCAGCACCGCGCGGGCACGCGTGAGCAGCGCCGTGAAGGCGAGGTAGCCGAGCGGCGGCAGGACCGTCGTGCCGGCCTCGACGCGCGCGAGCAGGCCGGCTGCCTCGAGGCGTGCCCGCGTGCGCGGATGCAGCGGCAGCACGACGCGCTCGTCGAGGCCGAGCAGCAGGTCGACGAGCCTGTGCAGGCGCTGCGGGTCGTCGACGGTGCCGGCGCGGTGAGCCGTCGCGAGCAGGTACTGACCGGCGCTCACGCCGGCCTGCTGCAACGGGCCGGCGTCGGCGCGCGCGCGCGGCGCGAGCACGCGCGCGACGTCGACCATGACGTCGCCGACGACCTCGACGGTTCCCGCGACGGACTCGCGCAGCAGGTTGTGCACGGCCACCTGCGACGGCGCGAGCAGCAGGTCGCTGAGATGGTCCGTCAGGACGCGGTTGATCTCCTCGGGCATCGCGCGGTCGAACGAGCGCATGCCGGCCTCGACGTGCGCGACGGGGATCTGCGCCTGCGCGGCCGCCAGCGCGCCCGCGAGCGTCGAGTTCGTATCGCCGTAGACGAGCACCCCGTCGGGACCCTCGTCGCGCAGCAGCTCGCCGAGCGCGCCCAGCATACGGCTTGTCTGCTCGCTGTTCGAGCCACCGCCGAGATGCAGCTCGACGTCGGGTCGCGGCATCTCGAGCTCGCGGAGGAAGATCGCCGACAGCTCGTCGTCGTAGTGCTGGCCGGTATGCACGAGCAGCTCGTCGTGCGCCGCGCGCAGGGGCCCGCACAACGCGGCCGCCTTGATGAACTGCGGCCGGTTGCCGATCACCGTGACGATCCTCAGAGCCGCGCCTCGACGTACGCGCGCACGCGCTCCGCGGCCTCGCCCGACAGCGGCCCCGGCGCGGAGGGAATCGCGATGTCGTCGATCGCGTGCACCGGCTGCACCTCGCGCGCGGACGACGCGAGAAATGCCTCGCTGGCGTTGCGCAGGTCGTCGAGCGGCGTGACCCGCTCGGTGACGCCGGTGACCGCGAACAGCGCCCGGCGCGTGATCGAGTCCAGGATGCGGTCCGCGAGCGGCGGCGTGTGCAGCGCACCGTCGAGAACGTAGAAGAAGGAGGTCGTCGGGCCTTCGAGGACGCGGCCGTGCGGCGTCACGAGCAGCGCCTCGTCGGCGCCCTGCTCGCGCGCGATGCGGGTCGCGAGCATGTTCGCGGCGTAGGAGAGCGACTTGACGCCGTCGAGCACGCGCGTCGGCGCGTACGTGACGGTCGCCAGCGCGACCGTGTCGGCCATCACGTGCAGATCCTCGACGATCCCGATCCGCCGGCCGCCGCGGGTGACGAGCAGCCGCAGCGCTCCGTCGGCCGGCTCGCTGTGCTCCAGCAGCTTCTGCGCGTCCTCGCGGACGGCATCGACGTCGAACGGCAGCCGCAGCGCGGCGGCGCTGCGTGCCATCCGCTCGAGGTGCTCATCCAGCCCGTACGGCCGCCCCTCGTAGAGGCGCACGACCTCGAAGACGCCGTCGCCGCGCAGCAGCCCCTCGTCGGTGACGGGGATCTGCGCCTGCGCGACGTCCATCACGTCACCGTCGAGGATCGCGAGCTTGCCGGCCATCGGCAGGGAGCCTAGCCTGGGGGGCGATGAGACTGACAGCGCGCGCACGGATGCCGGCCGTCGCGTTCGCCGTCGCGCTCACCGTCGCCGTGGCGATCTCCGGCTGCGCAGAGGACGCGCCCGAGCCGGGCGCGCCGCCGGTCGTGACCGTCGTGCAGGACGACGCGGAGCTGCTGCACCGCTCGCCGCAGCGCATCGCGGCGACGCTCGACGACATGCGCGACCTCGGGGTTGACTGGGTCCGCGTGACGGCCGGATGGTCGGTCATCGCGCCCGCCCCGCGGGCGACGCGGCGCCCGGCGTTCGACGCGGCCGACCCGCAGGCGTATCCGCGCGGCGCCTGGGCGGCGCTCGACCGCGTCCACGAGATGGCTCGCGCACGCGGCATGCGGACGGCGATCGACATCGCGTTCTGGGCGCCGCGCTGGGGCGTCGCCGGCCCGGGCCGCCGCGGCGGACGCGAGCGCGACACGGTGCTCGTCGCGGACTTCGCGGACTTCGCCGAGGCCGTCGCGCGCCGCTACCGCGACGCGGCCGCGTTCACGGTCTGGAACGAGCCCAACCACAACGCGTTCCTGCTGCCCCAGTGGGAGCGCGCGGACGACGGCTGGCGGCCTGCGGCGCCGCATCTGTACCGCGCGATGGTGCGGGCGGCGGTGCCACGGATCGAGGCGGCCGCAGCGGGCGCTCTCGTGCTGATCGGCGCGACCTCCTCGGTCGGCAGCGCACGCGGCAGCCGCCCCGGCGAGCGGATCGCGCCGCTGACGTTCCTGCGCGAGATGGCATGCGTGGACGAGGCGCTGGCGCCGCTGAGGCGTGCGCAGTGCGACGAGTTCGCGCCGCTGCCGGGCGATGGCTGGTCACACCATCCCTACTCGCTGGCGCTCGCGCCCTGGCAGCCCGACCCGCGCCCCGACAACGTCCGCATCGCCGACCTCGACCGGCTCACGTCGCTGCTCGCGCGGCTGCACGCTGCCGGTCGCACCCGCAAGCGCCTGGCGCTCTACATCACCGAGTCGGGCTACCAGACCAGGCCCCCCGATCCGACGCAGACGGTCGGCCTCGCCGAGCAGGCGCGTTGGCTGCCCGAGGCCGAGCGCATCGCGCGTGCGCAGCCGACAGTGCGCAGCGTCGCGCAGTTCCTCGTCCGCGATCTGCCCGTGCGACGGGGCGCCAGCGCGCGCGAGCGCTGGGGCGACTACCAGTCCGGCCTGCGCTTCGCCGACGGCGCGGCCAAGCCGGCGCACGCGGCGTTCGCGCTGGCGCTCGTCGCGCGCCGCGCCGGCCCGCAGCGGGTCAGCTTCTGGGGGCTCGTGCGCCCGGGCAGCGGCAGCCGCGACGCACGCATCGCCGTGCTCGAGCCCGGCGGCGGCTGGCGCACGATCGCCCGCCGGCGCACGCGCGCGGACGGCACCTTCCGCGCCACCGTATCGATCGGCGCTGCGCGGACGTTTCGGCTGGAGAGCGGCGGGCGTGCGGGCGCGCCGGTCGACGGCGCCCGTTGATCTCGACGAGCGTCGGGCGTTGTGGTGCGCTCGATGATCCGCAACGCAGTGGTCAGGAGGAGAGCAGCAGTGCCCCCGCCAGGAATCGAACCTGGAACCTTCGGATTAAGAGTCCGCTGCTCTGCCAGTTGAGCTACAGGGGCTGGTCGCGACGAGCGAGAGATCCTAGTGCAACGTCTGCGGACGACCGGCTAGCCGGGCGGTGTCGGGGTGCTTTGCTGCGCGCGGTTCGCGGCGGCCTGCTTCTTGAGGACGTCGAGCGTCCTGCGCAGCTCCTTGCGATCCTCCTTCGGGGCGAGATCGACGGCGCGCGCGCTCGCGAGGTCGCCCGTGCGGGTGTCGCCGGCCTGATAGGCGAGCACCGCGAGCTGGGCGTAGAGGTTCGAGCTCGGCGGCTTCTCGGCGTCCGTGACGATCTGCTTGGCCCGCACCGCCTTGTCGAGCTCGTTGAGGCCGTTGGCGCCGTAGGCCTGGACGAGCAGGTTCGCGGCGCGCACGTTCGGCTGCTTGGGCTCGAGCGCGAGGTGACGCTCCCAGGCGTTTGCGGCCAGCCGCAGGCGCCGCTTGGCGTCGTCGGTGTACGTGCCGTCCTGCCGGACGCCGTCGATCGCTGCGCGCCGGAAGCGCGCGATCGCAAGGTCCGCCCATGCCTCGGGGTCCCTCGGGTTCGCGCGCGTGTCGGCGAGCGCGGCCTGGATCTGCTTGTCGAGCGAGTCGGTCGCGCTGCTGCCCCCGGCGTTCTCGCCCGAGAAGGCGTCGAACAAGCCGCCGCTCTGATCGCTGCCGATGCCAAACAGCACGAGCCCACCGCCCATCAGGATGGCCAGCGAGAGGTAGATGGCTTGCACGGTGCGGCGGCGGCCGCGCCCGCGCAGGTCGAACAGCATCGGGAGATCAGTCCTTCCGGTGGGGTCCTTTCAGCTTAGACAGATCGCCGTCGGAACCGGGCTGCTCGTCGTCGAGCTCACCGGCCATCGCGAGCGGCGCCTGCTCGTCGAGCTCGTCGAGCTCGTGGTCGCCAAAGGGGTCGTAATCGTCGTCGTCGTAATCGTCGCCGCCGTCGTCGTCGTGACCGCCGTCGTCATCGTCACCGTCGTCGTCGTCATCGCCCCACCGGCTCGACCTCCCGACGGGCCGGACGCGCTCCAGCCAGCGCGCGAGCAGGATGCTCAGCTCGAAGAGGACGATCAGCGGCCCCATCGCGAGCGTCATCGTGAACGGGTCCGGCGTCGGCGTGGCGACGGCCGCGAGGACCGCGATGCCGAGGATCACGTAGCCGCGGTTCTTCGCGAGCTGGCGCGGCGTGAGGATCCCCAGGCGGGTGACCGCCAGCACGCCGACCGGGATCTGGAACAGCAGGCCGACGCCCGCGACGAACAGGACCGCGAACTTGAAGTAGTCCTTGGCCTGCAAGAGGATGTCGAAGGAGTCGTCGTTGAAGTTCTGCAGGAACGCGACCGCGCGCGTGAGCACGACGAAGTAGCCGAACGCGGCGCCGGCGATGAACAGCGCCGGCACCATCAGCATCAGCGGCAGCGCGAGCTTGCGCTCGCCCGGGCTGAACGCGGGCAGCACGAACGCGTACGCCTGGAAGAGCAGCATCGGCATCGCCAGCAGCAGCGAGGCGTAGAAGGCGATCGTGATCGTGGCCGTGAACGGCTCGGTGACACCGAGCGTCACGAGGTTGCGCTGGGTGTTGGTCGGCACGGATGCGGCGGCCTGCGTGACCTGCCTGCTCGCCGCCGCGAGCTTCGTCGAGCTGACGGCGATCGTCGCGCGCTGCGCCGTGGTGAGGTTCTCCGCGCTCGCCAGCGCGTCGAACGTCTTGGCCACCGAGGCCAGCGCGGGCGCGAGCGACCGCAGCGCCTGGGCCTGCTCCTTCTGAAAGCGCGCAGCCTGCTCGAGCGGGTCCTTGCTCGCCTTGCTGGGGTCCTGGAGATTCTGGGTCTCGCGGACCGGCTTCGTGACGATGTCGAGGATCGCGTTGTTCTGCCAGAAGCAGAACGCGAAGGCCGCGACGAGGGCGAACGCCGAGATCAGCAGCCGCCGGCGCAGCTCCGAGAGATGGTCGACGAGGCTGAGCTTGTCCTCGTGGTCGATGGGCCGCAGCGCGGCCGCGATGCGGCTCTTACGGCTCAGCTGTGCGGCCGGCTCACGGCCTCGTCCGCCTCATCGGCCTGCGACGCTGCGGTGAGCTTGGAGGGCTCGTCGTCGTCCTTGGATCCGCCGGTGATCGAGTCCTTGAACTCGCGCATGCCCGATCCGAGCGAGCGCCCGAGGTCGGGGAGTCGCTTCGGGCCGAAGACGACCAAGACGATCACGAGCACGATGAGTATTTCCGGCAATCCGATGCCAAGCGGCATTGGGGCTCCTCACTTCGGGGGGGACAACAGCCTAGCGCGAGAGTTGGCGCGCAGAGGTGTTCTGGACACGCGTGGCGAACCTTCAAGTTCCGCCGCGGCGTGCCGATGAGTGGGTCATGCAGGAGTTCGAAAACAGTCCGTCACCGGATCACAAGCAGTACGTCCGCAAGGTGACCCTGCCGTCCGGCAAGACGATCGAGGTCGTCTCGTTCGAGGATCCCGCCGCGCCCGAGACGGACATCCACGTGTGCCCCGAGTGCACGTGCGAGCTCGTGTACCCCGTCGCCTGGCAAGAGGCCGACCACACGCGCTGGGAGGTCAGCCTGCGCTGCCCCAACTGCGAGTGGTACGCCACCGACATCTTCAACGACGAGGCGATCCGGCGCTTCGACGAGACGCTCGACCGCGGGACGGAGGCGCTCGTCGCCGATCTGCGCCAGCTCAGCCGGGCGAACATGGAAGAAGACGTCGAGCGCTTCATCGCCGCGCTGACGGCCGGGCACGTGCTGCCCGAGGACTTCTAGCCGAGGCTAGGCCGTGCGGTCGGCGACCGAGTCCCCGACGAGCTTCAGCGCCTGGCGCTGACCGGCCTCGAGCGGCAGCGCGTCGAGCCTGCACTTCGCCTCGGCGACGACCCTGAGCGCCCGCGCCCGCGCCTCTGCGAGCGCGTCCGTGCGCTCGATCCGCGCGCACAGCTCCTCGGCCTGCTCGGGCGTCGTGATCGTCCGCAGGTCCAGCGCCGCCAGCTGCGCGTCGCGCTCGCGGGCGAGGATCAGCGGCAGCGTGACCGTGCCGTCGAGCAGGTCGGCGCCGCGCTGCTTGCCGGTCAGCGAGGCCGGACCGGCCACGTCGATGACGTCGTCGAGCAGCTGAAACGCCAGTCCGATCGCCCGCCCGAAGCTGCCGAGCTCGGCGATCTGCGCGTCCGTCAGGCGCGCGACCTGGGCGCCGAGCTCGCACGCGGCCTCGAACAGGCGCGCGGTCTTCAGCTCGCAGCGCAGCAGGTAGCGCTCGATCGGCACCGCCGCGTTCCAGGCGTCCTGGCGCTGCAGCAGCTCGCCCTCGGCGAGCGCCGACGTCGCGCGCGACAGCGAGCGCACCGCCGGCAGCGAGCCGGCCGCCGTCAGCTCGGAGAACGCGCGCGAGAACAGCAGGTCGCCCGTCGCGACCGCCAGCGCGCGACCGCCCTGCGCCCAGATCGTCGGCACGCCGCGGCGCAGGTGCGCCCCGTCGAGCACGTCGTCGTGGACCAGCGTCGCGCTGTGGATCAGCTCGACGGACGCGGCGGCGGCGATCAGCTCGGGCTCGCGGGCGGCCTGCGGACCGGCTGCGAGCAGGACCAGCAGCGGGCGCATCCGCTTGCCGCCGGCGGCGATCGTGTCCCCGGCGTGCGCGGCGAGCACCGGCCCGTGACCCGCGGCGAGCGTCTTGAGGCGCTGCTCGACGAGTCCCAGCAGGCGCGGCACGTGCGACCCCGCGGCGCGCACGATCTCGCTCAGCGTCGCCGCCGCGCTGCTCACGCTCGCGCACGCTTCGTGCCGACGTGCAGAGCGATGATGCCGCCGGCCGTGAGGACGTAGCGGACGTCGAGGCCGCAGCCGTGCATCCGCGCCGCCAGCTCGTGTGGCCCGGGGAAGCGCTTGACGGAGTTCGGCAGGTAGCTGTAGGCCTCGGGGTCGCCGGCCAGCCTGCCGATGACGGGCACCACACGGTCGAACCACAGCCGGTAGAACGTCGACAGCGGCGGGCGCGTCGGCGTCGTGATCTCCAGCACGACGACCGTCCCGCCGGGCCGCACGACGCGGGTCATCTCGCGCAGCCCGCGGTCGAGGTCTGAGAAGTTGCGCGCCCCGAAGCCGACCGTCGCGGCGGCGAACTCGCCGTCGCCGTAGGGCAGCTGCATCGCGTTGGCGCACTCGAACGTCACCGGCGAAGGCGCGCCGGCGGCCTTCGCGCGGGCGCGGACGAGCATCTCCTGCGAGAAGTCCGAGGCCACCACCGCACCGCCGGGCGCGACCCGCGCGGCGAGCTCGAGCGCGAGGTCGCCGGTGCCGGTCGCGACGTCGAGCACGCGGTCACCCGGCGCGACCCGCGCGAGGTCGACCGCGCGCCGGCGCCAGCCGTGGTGCAGCCCAGCCGTCATGACCGAGTTCATGACGTCGTAGAAGCCGGCGATGCGGTCGAACATCGCCCGCACCTGCGGTTCCTGCAGCGTTCCCTTGTCGGGCTCGGTCAGACGGCTATTCGCCCCTCAAGCGGGCGAGGAACTCGACGAGCGCGTCGCGCTTCTCGGGCGCGAGCTCGGCGTAGGAGGGCATCGGCGCCGTCGGGTTGACGAGCGTGCGCGCGATCGCCTGGCGCGACGACGTGGTGCCGATCTCCGACAGGTTCGGGCCCAGCGAATTGCCGTTCTCGCCGATCTTGTGGCAGGCCAGGCAGCCCGATTGCGCGACCACCTGCTTGCCGGCCTCCCACATGCGCAGCGTCTCGCCACCGGCCGCGAGGACGGCCGGCGGCGGCTCCATGTCGATCTGGTTCGGCGAGCCGGCGTGCGCGCCCTCGTAGGTGAGGAATGCCATCGCGGCGATCGTGAAGAACGCGGCGGCCATCGCGATCGGGCGGCGCTCGGGGCGCCGCTCGGGGCTGCGGTCGTAGAACGGCAGCAGGAACAGCAGGATCATGGCGATCGTCGGGACGCCGATCGCCGCGAGCGGGGTCAGCGACGGCGGCTTGATGATGCGCAGGACCTCGAAGAGGAAGAAGAAGTACCACTCGGGACGCGGCGTGTACGTCGTCGTCGTCGGGTCGACCTTCGGGCCGAGCTCGGCGCCGAGCACGAGCGACATGAGGATGATCGACGCCATCACGACGACGGCCATGATCGAGTCCTTGGCGACCGAGTAGGGGAAGAACGGCTTGCCCTGCGACTTCAGGATCGAGTACTCGCGGAGGTAGGCCTCCTTCTCGCGCGTGTTCACGCGTCGTCCTTACGCGAGTCGGCGGGGATCTCGGCCTTCATCCACGGCGGAGCGGTCGTGCCGAGGCGCGCGACGAGATACAGGTGCGCGCCGATCATCGCGACGATCGCGCCCGGCAGCACGAGCATGTGCAGCGCATAGAAGCGCGCCAGCGTCGTGACGCCGAACTCCGGGCCCGCGCGCAGGAAGTCGTTGAGGTAGGGGCCGATCAGCGGGCCGGTCCCGTTGATCGCCACGCCGACGGTCGTCGCCCAGAAGGAGCGCTGGTCGAACGGCAGCAGATAGCCCGTGAAGGACATGAACAGCGTCAGGATCAGCAGCACGACGCCGATCACCCAGTTCAGCTCTCGCGGGTACTTGTAGGCGCCGTAGAAGAACGTGCGGCCCATGTGCAGGAAGACGAGGATCACCATGACGCTCGATCCCCACTTGTGCATGCCGCGGACGAACTCGCCGAGGAAGACCTCGTTGGTGAGGTAGCGCATCGACTCGTAGGCGCGCGTGGCCGACGGGTCGTAGTACATCGCGAGGATCACGCCGGTCACGGCCTGCGACAGGAACGCGAACAGCGTCGCCGAGCCGAGCGTGTAGAACCAGTTCGTCCCCTTCGGGATCTTGCGGAACATCAGCCAGCGCGCGCCGCCCGACAGCGACGTGCGCTCGTCGATCCAGTCGAGCGTCGAGATGCCCTTCTCGGCGACCTTGTCCTTGCGGCCGATCTTCGTCTTGCCGTCGTCCTCGCCGGGGCGCTTGGGCTGCGGGCGCAGCGCGCGCGGAAGGGGTGGCTTGAGATTCGCCATCGCCTAGGTTCCCGGGATCTTGCGGACGCTGGGGCGCGCGGGGTAGACATACGGGCCGATTCCGTCGAGCGGCATGCCCGGGTCGCGCGGCGAGAAGCGCTTGAGCTCGGAGTTGACGCTGAAGCGCGGGCCGACCTCGACGTTGCCGTCGCGCACGCGCGTGTAGAAGCGATCCAGCGGACGGACGGGCGGCCCGCCGGAGACCTTGCCCTGGAAGTCGTAGACGCCACCGTGGCACGGGCAGATGAAGCGCTCGGAGGCCGCGACGAAGCGCACCGGGCAGCCGAGGTGCATGCAGCGTGTGGAGATCGCGATGTACTCGTTGTACTCGTCGCGCTGCTCGTCGTCGAACTCCGGGTTGTACCTGCGGATGTAGACGGTCGACTTGCCGACGTCGCCGATGCCGCGTACGAGCGTCAGGGTCCGCGGGACGTACGTGTCGGCGGGGAAGTCGCCGACCGGCCCGACGACCTCCCAGCTCTCCGGGCGCTCCTCGAACACGGGCGCGACCGCGAGCCCGACCGCGGGGAGCGTGAACGCGGCGACCGCGATGCCGCCGGCGGCGTGGACCGTGCCCGTCATGAAGCGCCGGCGGCTGACCGTCTCGCCCTCGAACGCGCCGGGAATCCGCGCCTCCTCGGTCGTCATCTTCTTCTTGGGCTGCTTGCGATCGTCGGGCACGGGAGATGAAATCTACCGCCCGGCGAGCTCGGGCGATGCGCCAGATGCGCTGCTGTGCCAGACGTTGCAAAGATCGCCTGGCTCGGTTCGGCGATTGCGGCGATCCGGCTAATCGGCGGTGCGCGACCCCCATGCGTGCAGCGCCTCGACGGCACCGGGATCGCCGGCCCGGGCGCGGGCCTTCGCCGCGGCCGCCTGCGCATCCGCGCCCCAGCCGATCGCCGCCGCGCCCGCGTGCCACGCGGCGAGCGCGAGGGCCTCGTCGCCCGAGGCGTGGGCCTGGGCGCTGAGGGCGATGATGTCTGCCAGCTCGGCGATCGCATCGAGCTCGCCGATCGCCGCCAGGCACTCGAGGCCGAGCGCGTAGAGGCGGTCGCCGGCCAGCAGCGCGAGATCGCGATCGTCGATCTTCAGCGCGCGCGGCTGACCGTAGTGCAGCAGGCAGCCCTCGAGCACCGCCGTGACCGCGAGCTCGATGTCGGCGCGGTGCGCCGACGAGCGCGGTCCGCGGGCGGCCAGCGCGACGGGATCCAGCCCGACCTCGCCCATCGCGTACGTCGCCGGCCCGGCGCTGAGCGCATCGGCGAGCGGGCTCCGGCTGACGCCGATCGCGGCTCGCAGGCGCGCGCCGACGTCGGTCATCGCCAGCGCCTACGGATCGAGTTGCGGGCGGCGACCGCAGAGCCACCGCGCGCTGTCATCGGTCGATCTCGGCGAAGGCGGCGGCCGCCGCGCAGACCGTGCGCTCGATCTGCTCGGGGCTGTGCGCGAGCGACGGAAACCAGGCCTCGTACTGCGACGCCGGCGCGTAGACGCCGCGCGCGAGCAGACCGCGACACCACGCGGCGTAGGCGCCGTGGTCGCAGCCCTTGGCGCCCGCATGGCCCGTCACCGGCGCGCCGCTGAAGAAGACCGTCAGCAGGCCGGTCCGCGCGACGATCTGCACGTCGTCCTGCAGGCCCGCCGCGCGTGCGGCGTCGGCGAGACCCTCGGCGAGCGCCGTCGTCGTCGCGGCGAGGTCCGCGTAGGGCTGCTGGCCGTCGAGCAGCGCGAGCGTCGCGAGCCCGGCCGCCACGGCGAGCGGGTTGCCCGACAGCGTCCCCGCCTGGTAGACGTCGCCCGCCGGCGCGATGCGCTCCATCAGCTCGCGCGAGCCGCCATATGCGGCGGCTGGCAGGCCGCCGCCGATCACCTTGCCCATGATCGTCAGGTCGGGCGTGACCTCGAAGAGCTCCTGCGCGCCGCCGCGCGCGACGCGAAAGCCCGAGATCACCTCGTCGAAGACGAGCAGCGCGCCGCTCTCGTCGGCTCGTTCGCGCAGCAGCTCGAGAAAGCCCTCGGCGGGCGGCACGAGGCCCATGTTCGCGGGCAGCGGCTCGGCGAGGATCGCGGCGAGCTCGTGCTCCTCGGTGGCCGCGACGAGTGCCTCGTGGTCGTTCCAGGGCACGACGACCGTCGTCGCCGCGACCTCCGCGGGCACGCCGGGCGAGGCCGGGATCCCCTGCGTTGCGAGACCGCTGCCGGCGTCGGCCAGCAGGCCGTCGACGTGGCCGTGGTAGGCGCCGGCGAACTTCAGGATCTTCGTGCGCGCCGTCGCCGCGCGCGCGAGCCGGATCGCGCTCATCGACGCCTCCGTCCCGGACGAGGTCATGCGCAGCATCTGCACACCGGGGACGCGGCGGCTGACCTCCTCGGCGAGGTCGACCTCAGCCGCCGTCGGGGCGCCGAAGGTCGTCCCGCGCCCCGCCGCCTGCGTGACCGCGGCGACGATCTCGGGATGGGCGTGGCCGTGGATCAGCGGGCCCCACGAGCAGACCCAGTCGACGTAGGCGTTCAAGTCGACGTCGAACAGCTCGCCACCCTCGCCGCGCTCGACGAACAGCGGGTCGCGGCCGATCGCGCGCATCGCGCGCACCGGCGAGTTGACGCCGCCGGGGAGATACGTGAGCGCGCGGGCGTACTGCTCCGCCGAGCGCGTGTCGCGCAGCCAGATCGTCACGCGCCCGCGTGCTCTGCTTCCCAGTCCTTGAAGTCGTCGGTGAAGTACAGGAGGCGGATCTTCTTGAACTCCGTCGACGAGTACAGCGTCGCGCGCTCGGAGATGTCGAACTCGCCGGCGATCGCGTCGAGGATCGCGTCGCACTCCTCCTTCGAGCGCCCGTGCGCCATCGTGAAGATCGAGTACGGCCAGTCCTGGTAGGTCGGGCGCTGGTAGCAGTGCGAGATGCCGCGAAACGACGCCATCCGCGGCCCGTACTCGGCGATCAGCTCGTCAGGCACCTTCCAGACGCCCATCCCGTTGGCCGAGAAGCCGGCGCGGCGATGAAAGAGGATCGCGGCGACGCGGCGCAGGATTCCGCGCTCCTTCATGCCCGCCATCTGCTCGAGCAGCGCGGCCTGCGTGATGCCGAGCTGCGCGGCGGCCGGCGCGTACGGCTCGGAGATCACCGGCATGTCGCCCTGCGTCGCGCGGATGACGGCGACGTCGAACTCGTCGTAGGGCACGCCCTCGAGGTCGACCGGCTCCTCCGCGACGCCCTCGGTCGACAGCGACTTCGTGTCGCCCTGCATCTCGAGGTCCATCCGGATCTTGAACAGCTTGAGCGTCGGCAGCTGGCGGATCGACTCCGCGGCGGTGAGCGCCTGCAGGACGTCGAGGGTGCCCTGCAGGCCGAGCTTGGAGTCGCGCTCGACGGCGAGCGTGAACCACATGTTGAAGTCGTGGTTGCGGAGGTAGTTGTGGCTGACGCCGGGGTGCGAGTTGATGATCTTGGCAGCCCGCCAGGGATGCTCGGGATCGACCTTCGCGGCGACGAGCATCGACCCGTAGCCGAGCGCGCGCGTGTCGTAGATCGGCGTGACCTGGCGGATGATGCGGTCGTCGAGCAGCCGCTGGACGCGCGCCATGACCTCCGCCTCGGCGAGGTCCGCGAGCCTGCCGACGGCGGCGAACGGCCTGGGCTCGAGCGGGAAGCTGCCCTGCATGAGGTTCAGGACGCGGCGGTCGACGTCGTCGAGCGGCGCCGCTGCGCCGTCCTTGCGAGACCGCACCTTGATCGGGGTTTGGCCCTCCGCCCGCCGCAGCCGGCGTCCTTCGGTCGACGTCACGTCAGCCATGCAGCAGCGTCCTTCGCGTGGTAGGTGATGACGATGTCCGCGCCCGCGCGCCGGATCGACGTCAGGGTCTCGAGCACCGCGGCGCGCTCGTCGAGCGCCCCAGCCGCCGCGGCGGCCTTGATCATCGCGTACTCGCCGCTGACGTTGTAGGCGGCGACGGGCAGATGCGTGGCGTCCTTCACGCGCCGGATGACGTCGAGGTAGGCGAGCGCCGGCTTGACCATCACGACGTCGGCGCCCTCCTGGACGTCGAGCAGCGCCTCGCGCAGCGCCTCGTCGCCGTTGGCCGGATCCATCTGGTACGCGCGCCGGTCGCCGAACGCGGGCGTCGAGCCGGCCGCCTCGCGAAACGGGCCGTAGAAGGCCGAGGCGAACTTCGCGCTGTAGGCGACGATCGGCGTGTCGCCCAGGCCCTCCTCGTCGAGTGCGCTGCGGACGGCGCCGATCCGCCCGTCCATCATGTCGCTCGGCGCGACGACGTCGGCGCCCGCGCGCGCCTGCGAGACCGCGGCGCGCGCGATCAGCTCGACGCTCGGGTCGTTGTCGACCGAGCCGTCGGCGCGCAGCAGCCCGCAGTGGCCGTGGTCGGTGTACTCGCACAGGCAGACGTCGGTCATCACGACGAGGTCGGGATGGGCGTCCTTGATCGCGCGCGTCGCGAGCTGGACGATGCCCTCGTCGTCGTAGGCGCCGCTGCCCTCGGCGTCCTTGTGGTCGGGGATCCCGAACAGCAGCACGGCCGGCAGGCCGAGCGCGGCGGCCTCGCCGGCCTCCTCGACGGCGGCGGAGATCGACAGGCGGTCGATCCCCGGCAGCGATCCGATCGCGCTGCGGGAGGCGGTCGAGGCCTGCACGAACAGCGGCAGGACGAGGTCCGCGGGGCTCAGCCGCGTCTCGCGGACGAGGTCGCGCAGGACCGGCGTCGCGCGCAGCCGCCGCAGGCGGGTGGCGGGGAAGGGCATGAGGGAAGGGTACCTGCGGTCGCCGGGCAGCTCGCGTGGCTCGAGCCGCCGCCGCTCGTCACCTGCAGGCAGGCGATGCTCGATCGCTGCTCGACGGCGGCGGGGGCGCGGGCGCGGCCGCGTTGTCGGAGAGCTCGTCTGGCATCCCCTGCGTCAGAGTATGTCCCGTGCCCGAGACCGCCGCGAGCATCCTGTTCATCGGCGACATCGTCGGCTCGCTGGGCAGGCACACGCTGCTGGACCTGCTGCCGCTGTTGCGCGAGCGCCACGAGCCGACGTTCGTCGTCGTCAACGGCGAGAACGCGGCCGGCGGCCTCGGCATCACGCCGAAGATCGCCGGCGAGCTGTTCGCCAACGGCGTCGACGTGATCACGCTCGGCAACCACGCCTTCCACCGGCGTGAGATCTTCGAGTACCTCGACTCGCACGAGGCGATCCTGCGGCCCTACAACTACCTGCGCAGCCAGCCCGGCCACGGCCTCTGCGTCGTCGAGCAGGGCGGCCTGCGGCTGGGCGTCGTGAACCTCAGCGGCAACCTGTTCCTGCGCGCCGGGCGTCCCGCCTTCACCGACATCGACGCGGCGCTCGGCGAGCTCGAGGGCCGTGTCGACCATGTGCTCGTCGACTTCCACGCCGAGGCGACGAGCGAGAAGGTCGCGCTCGGCTGGCACCTCGACGGCCGTGTCAGCGCCGTCGTCGGCACCCACACGCACGTCCCGACCGCCGACGCGCGCGTGCTGCCCGGCGGCACGGCCTACATCACCGACGTCGGCATGACGGGCCCGCGCGGCGGCGTCATCGGAGTGCGCAAGGAGCAGTCGATTCGCGGCTTCGTCACCCACATGAACGAGCGCTACGAGACGTCCGAGGACGACCCCTGGCTGATGGGCGTGCTGGTGCAGTGCTCGCAGCCGATGCGGGCTGACGCGATCGAGCAGCTGCTGCTGCCGGCGGTATGAGCCGTCTGACGGAGTCGGCCAGAGCCGCCGTACGAGCTGCCGCCGCGCGGCGGCAGAGCAGCGAGCGTCCTCGTGAGCACGACGAGCGCCACGAGCAGCAGCGCGTTGCGCGCCGCCACGATCACGACGACGTCGGTCTGCACGTCGACGAGGTCGAAGTAGCGGCTCGGAAACTCGACCTGCGTGAGGACGATCGCGGCGGTCGTCAGCAGCGCGACGGCGCGCCGGCCCCAGACCCACGCGAGCGCCGCGAACGGGGCGAGCCAGATCACGTACTGCGGCGAGAAGACCTTGCCGAGCGTGACGAACGCCAGCAGGGCGGCGAAGCCGCAGAGGACCAGCTGCTGCGCGTCGGGCCGGCGCGTGGCAAGCCAGGCGATCGCCCCCAGCGCGACGACGAGCAGCAACGAGAACAGCGCCTCGACCGTCTCCGCGTGCCCGCCCTCGAGGCCATTTGACTTGAAGCGGTCGGGGCGCGGCTCGGTGCCGGTGACGTCCGAGCCGCCGAGCGCGAACAGGACGCTCGCGGCGGTCGACTCGATCTGCACCGGGCGGTCGAGGTGAAACTCGAACGAGTCGACGTAGCCGGCGCCCGCGAGCGGCAGCGAGATCGCGACGACGAGCGCCGCGAAGATCGCGGCGCCGCGCAGCGCCGCGCGCCACTCGCCGCGGCCGGCAAGCCAGACGATCGCGACGACGGCGAGCAATCCGGGAAAGAGCTTCGTCATCGTGCCGACGCCGAGCAGCGCGAAGCCGAGCGCGTGGCGCTCGCGTGAGAGCGCGAGCAGGCCGCCGAGCGCGATCGCGATCGGCAGGGCGTCGAAGTGCGTGCGCAGCGACGCGCCGATCAGGACCGGCGTCGCCACGAGCAGCCAGGCGGCGGTGACGCCCGCACGACCGCCGCCGGCAAGCTGTGCGGCGAGCTGCTGCGCAGCGAGCAGGCAGAGGCCCATCAGCACGCCGAAGCTCGCGGCATACGTCGTGTCGTCGAGCCCGGGCACGCCAGCCAGCCAGATCGGAATCGCCGCCAGCGGCGGGTACTCGAAGGCGAAGTCGACGTACGGCAGCTCGCCGGCGTGCAGGAGCTGGGCATAGACGCCGTAGACGTAGAGGTCGTTCACGCGGACGTCGGAGAACGGGCCGACCGTCGTGGCGAGCGCGTAGACGACGAGCAGCGCGACGCCCGCAACCGTGCGCTGCAGGCCGTGCGAGGCGGTCATCGACGCGCCGGCTGCGCGAGCGCGAAGCGGCCCAGCAGCGCGATCATCACGAGCCCGAAGAACCACGGGATGTAGAGGTAGAACCAGTGCGAGATGCCGAGCTGCAGCGCGATCAGGATCGCCGCGCTGAGCGCGGCCAGTCCGACGACGTCGCGCCGCCGCGGGACGAACGCGAGCGCGAGCGCCAGCAGCGCGGCCGCGACCTGCACGGCGCGCTGGGCGACGTTCAGCCATTCGACGTCCGGGTCGTACAACCCCCATACCGAGAACGGCGAGCCGCGCTGTGCCTGGAAGCCGATCGTGCGGTCCCAGAACTCGCGCAGGCTCAGGTCGCCGATCAGCGGCGCGAACGCGAGCACCACGGCCGCCGCGAAGGCGAACGCGTACGCGACGATCGCGCGCGCCCGCGGGCGCCCGTGCATCGCGAACAGCGGCGCCAGCGCCAGCGGCGCGAACTTCGTCACTCCCGCAAGCGCGACGAGCGCCCCTCGCGCCGGCGCGCTGCCGGCCGCCCACACCGCGGCCAGCACGAGCACGGCGACGAGCGCGTCGTTGGAGTTCGACATCAGCGCGTAGAGCGTGAACGGGTAGGTCGCCCAGGCGTAGGCCAGCAGCACGCCGAGGTCCGGCCCGCGCACGCGCCGTCCGATCAGGAAGCACAGCGCCAGCGCGAGCAGGTCAAACGCGATCGCCGCGGCGTGCGCGGCCGGCAGGTCGTCCCAGCGCCCGCTCCACCTCAGCGCCTGCTCGAAGGGCACGTAGGCGAGGTAGACCAGCGGTCCGTACGTGTCGCCGCTGGCGTTGTCGCTCGGAAACTCCCCGTACAGCGCGTCACCATCGACGATCCGGTCGGCGCCGATCACGCCGGCGTAGCCGACGTCGATGACGTTGGAGTTGGTCACGTTCAGCGCGACGCGGAAGCCGACGAGGAAGATCACCGCGATCGCCAGCCAGCCGACGGGCACGAGCAGTGCAAGCGGCCGCTGCTCCTGCTCCCGCGCCTCGTCGCCGCGGCGCAGGCCGACCCACAGCATCCGCGCGAGCAGGTAGAGCAGCAGCGGCGGCACGAGCGGCACCGACACGTCGACGCGCGCCGCGTTGAAGAACGCCGTCGAGGCCGAGAAGGCGCTCAGCACGAGCAGGTCCAGATGCAGCATCCGCCACGGACGGCGCAGGAACGGCAGCACGAACAGCACCGCCAGCGGGATCCACACCCACGGCGCGTTGACGATCCGGCCGAACGCGCCGGGGTAGCCGCGCGCCATCGACCACGGCACCTGGTAGTCCGTCCATGCCTCGAGCACGCGGCCGCTGCGGTCGTCGATCAGCACCTGCGCGATCTCGCTGCGCCGCGCGGCCGCCTTCGGCTTTGAGAAGTAGGACACCTGCCAGCGGTCGGCGCCCTTGAGAAAGACCTCGCGCGTCCAGCCCGGATGCGCGCGCAGCTCGCGGCGCACCTTCGCGATGCGATCGGCGACGCTGCCGACGCGCTCGGCGGTCTGCGCGCGGCCCGGCGGCGCCACGTCGTCGCTCGACGGGCGCACGAGCGCGTTCGGGCTGGTCGCGCTTCCCGGCAGGTTCGTCGGCAGCCCGCCGGCGCTGCCCGGCGTGCGCAGCTGCGCCGCGGCGGGGCCGGCGCTGAGCAGCACGATCAGCAGCGCGACGCAGCCGGCCGCGCTGCGCGTCAGGCGCGAAAGCTCCAGAGCTTGTTGCCGACGAAGTTCAGCGGTGTCGCGGCGACGATCGCGATCGCCTGCGCCGGGACGGTGCCCATGCCGAGGACCGCGTCCATGTCGAGCGCCTCGACGAGCGCGTAGAGCACGATCAGGTTCAGGCCGAACGCGACAACCGAGACGACACAGAAGCGCGCGGCCTGAAAGCCCGCGTGGCCGGCGCTGGCGCGAAACGTCCACAGCCGGTTCCAGATGAAGTTGTTGCTCAGCGCGACGACGAAGGCGCCTGTCGCGGCGAGCGGGTAGGCGGCGGACAAACCGTGCTCGAGCAACGTGTAGACGAGCAGGTTGACGACGTAGCCGCTCGCGCCGACGAGGCCGAAGCGCACGAGCTGCAGCCAGTTCGACGGCTTGCGCAGGCCGGCGCGCACGCGCGTCTGGCCGCGCAGGCGCGCTGCGTCGATCGAGCTCTCGGCGACGGCCTCTTCGGCGCTCACGCCGAAGAGGTTACGCGGCGCCGAAGTGACCGATGACCATCGGCGCGACGTCCGCGATCGACCAGTTGCCATCCGCCCGCTGCGGCGGCGCCGGCACGCCGCAGAACAGCAGCGCGCCGAGCGAGTCGACGCGATGCAGCGAGCCGTGGCTGCCGCCGCGCACGTGCGCGCGGTTGCCCCAGTCGGGAAACTCGTACCCCGGCTCGGCGGACAGCAGGACGTCACCCGACGTCGCGCAGGTCATCGCCGCCCAGACGCGCGCCAGCGCGTCGGGGTAGTTGTCGCAGTGCAGCACGCCGTCCTCGCTGTGCGCGAGCAGCGTGTCGAGCTCGCCGTCGACGGACCAGCGCCGGCCGCGGACGTCGGCCACCTCGTCGCCCGGCGCGAACGACAGCTCGCCGCGCGCTCCGCCGATCCAGACGCGGTCGGCGTCCCACCACATCACGACGTCGACGCCCTCGATCGCCCGTGCCGTGGCGACGACGCGCGGCAGCGCGCTCTCGCGCGCCTCGAGAACCAGGTAGATCATCGCCGAGCGCTGTGCCGGGCAGAGCGCGAGCTCGGCGTGGCGCGCGCCCGCGCCCGACGGCGGCAGCACGCGCCAGTCGGCAAACGCCCCGGCGAGGTCGATCGTGCGCTCGATGTGCGAGTGCGAGTGGTCGGCCATGACGATCATCGCGTGCTCGTCGAGGAACGCGTCGGTGCCGCCGCCGGCTTCCATCACGCGCCACAGCTCGGCGTCGGCGCTCGCGATCGACTGAATCTGCGCGTGCGGCCCGTTCTTGTGCGAGTGCGCGTCGTTGTCGGGCAGCGACAGCAGCAGGAAGTCGAACAGGTCGTGCTCGACGAGGTGAGACCCGATGCAGCCGGCGTGCTGGTCGCGCATGCCGGGGATCCCCATCCGCGACCAGCAGCCCGTCCTGCGGCTCGCGAAGATGTCGGCGTAGAAGAGCTCGCGCGGGCCCAGGGCGGAGCGCCTGAAGAGCTGCGAGGCGGCGCGCGTCAGCGCGAAGTCGCGCGAGATCTCGTGCTCGTGACGGCCGCGATAGATGAGGTACGTCGTGCCCGCCGTGCGCACCTCCTCGGTGTCGTCGAGCGTCTCGAAGACCGTCGCCACGTCGGGCGACAGGTGCGTCGCGTTCATGTTGAAGATCGTGTCGACGAGCTGGCGGTTGAGGCCGAACCTGCGCGCCGCCGAGAACGACGAGCCGTACTCGACGTAGCGCTGCTCGGCGCGCGAGTACCAGTTCATCGACGGGATCTCGTGCTCGTCCTGCAGGACGCCGGTCGCGATCGTCGCCGCGCAGACCGGCGTCACCGACGGAAACGCCGCCACGCATTCGGAGACGTACTGGCCCCGCTCGGCGATCGCCTGCAGTGCGGGCGCGTTGCCCGAGCGCATCGCGCGCTCGACCATCGTCGGCTTCATCCCGTCGATGACGGTCAGGACGAGCTTGGGCGGTGTAGCGCTCACCGCAGGATGCGCAGCCCGGCGTACTTCTCGCCCTCGCGGCGCTTGGCGCCGCGCAGCAGGAAGGCGAAGAAGCCGAGCGCGAGGACCGAGATCGGCGCGGCGACGACCGCCAGCCCGGCGAGCAGCACGGCGCTGCCTTCGAGGTAGACCGGCAGCGCGGCGCGCGCCTCGGCGTCCAGCCGCGCCCGCACGCGCGTCGTCAGCGACCGCGTGGCGGCGGCGGCGAGCGCCGCGCACAGGCCGCCGGCGAGCAGGCCCGGCCACCAGATGTCGGTGTTGTCGGCGAGCGTGCCCGCGAACAGCAGCGCGCCGAGGCCGATCCCGATCCCCTGCGTGGCGGATTCGACGCGCCCCGCGATCGTCTCGCGCCGCGACAGGACGACCACGGCGATCAGCGCCACGACGACCGCCAGCAGCCAGAGCGGCTGCTCGAGGAACGCAAACGAGGTCCCCTCGTAGTCGATGCCGACGTCGGCGCTGGCCAGCGCGCCGGCGACGAGCGCCGGCAGGAACGGCCGCAGACCGGCCGCGCCGGCCAGCCCTGAGCCCTGGAGGATGTCGATCAGCAGTTGCAACGCGTCCGGTACCTTGGAGGGCGCATGACGATAGACGACAGGGACGCGCGCATACCCGGCGGCCCCCGATCGATGACATCCGCTCCGGGACCCCGGCAGACGTCGCGCGATCTCGAGCGCTACGCGGGCCTGTTCGCCGCCCGGACGAAGGTCATGAAGTCCTCGGCGATGCGCGACCTTATGGCGCTCACCGAGCGCGGCGACATCATCTCGCTGGCCGGCGGCCTGCCCGACACCTCCTCGTTTCCGGCCGCGTCGTTCGCGGCGATCATGGGCGACGTCGCCGTCGACTCGACCGCGCGCTGCCTGCAGTACGGGCCCACCGAGGGCCTGGCGGTGCTCAAGAGCTGCATCGCCGAGGTGATGGCCGAGGAGGGCACGACCGTCGATCCCGACGACGTGCTCGTCACGACCGGCGGCCAGCAGGTGATCGACCTCGTCTGCAAGACGCTGATCGATCCCGGCGACATCATCATCGCGGAGGCGCCGACCTATCCGGGCGCCGTGCCGACGTTCTGCTCCTACCAGGCCGACGTGATCCAGATCGGCCTCGACGAGGACGGCATGCGGATCGGCGAGCTCGAGCAGACGCTCGACCGCCTCGACCGCGACGGCCGGCGGCCGAAGTTCATCTACACCGTCCCGACGTTCCAGAACCCGGGCGGGACGACGATGTCGCTGCCGCGGCGGCGACGTCTCGTCGAGGTCGTCCGCGAGCGCGAGCTGCTCGTGCTCGAGGACAACCCGTACGGCCTGCTGCGCTACGAGGGCGAGCCGCTGCCGACGCTCTACGCCCTCGAGGGCGGCGACTTCGTCATCTACCTCGGCACCTTCTCGAAGATCCTCTCGCCCGGCGTGCGCCTGGGCTGGAGCATCGGTCCGCGCCCGGTGCTCGAGAAGATGAACATCGGCAAGCAGGCGTCGGATCTCTGCTCGTCGTCGCTGACGCAGCTCTTCGTCGCGGCCTACTTCGACAGCGGGCGCTGGCAGGACTACGTTCATTCGCTGAAGGAGATCTACCGCCGCCGCCGCGACGTGATGCTCGACGCGCTCGCCGAGTGCCTCGGCCCGGAATCGCGCTGGACGCACCCGCAGGGCGGCCTCTTCATCTGGGTCACGCTGCCCGACTACATCGACACCACCGACCTGTTGGCGCTCGCGCTCGACGAGCACGTCGCGTTCGTGCCCGGCCGCGCGGCGTTCCTCGACGGGCGCGGCGCGAGCTCGATGCGGCTGAACTTCTCGGGCGTCGGCGAAGCCGACATCCGCGAGGGCGTGCGGCGGATCGGCGAGGTCGTGCGCGAGCAGGTCGAGCTGTACGGCACGCTGACCGGGACGCACGAGGCCGTCGAGGCGCCCGCCGAGCCGGCGCCCGGCGAGCCCGACGCCGAGCTCGCCGACGTGCTGCACCTGCCGCCTGCGCCCGAGCGTCGCGCGCCCCCGGGCGCGCGCGAGGGATGACCCAGCGCGAGTGCCCGGCGACGGCCCGCCTCGCCGTGCGGCGTAGGTCCTCGCGATGACGCGGGTCGCGGTCCTCAAGGGCGGCCGCTCGCTGGAGCGCCAGGTGTCGCTGAAGTCCGGCGCGCGCGTCCAGGACGCGCTGCACCGGCTCGGCCACGACGTCGTCGCGATCGACGTCGGCCACGACCTCGTGCGGCGCCTGCTCGAGAGCGCGCCCGACGTGGCGTTCGTCGCGCTGCACGGCCGCGACGGCGAGGACGGAACCGTGCAGGAGCTGCTCGAGGCGCTCGGGATCCCCTACACGGGCAGCGGCGTGTCGGCCTGCATCCGCTGCGCCGACAAGGTCATCGCCAAGAACCACATGCTCGACGCCGGCATTCCGACGCCCGAGTTCTTCGCGTTCAACGAGACGGCGTTCAAGGAGCTCGGCGCAGCGGACGCGCTGCCCGCGATCGAGGAGCGGCTCGGCTTTCCGATCGTCGTCAAGCCCGCCGGGCAGGGCTCGGCGCTCGGGATCAAGTTCGCGGATGCGTCCAAGGACGTGCCGGGGGCGCTCGTGGCGGCCTTCTCCTATGGCGACAAGGTCCTGCTCGAACGCCTCGTGCGCGGGCGCGACCTCGCGGTGTCCGTGCTCGACGGCGAGGTTCTGCCGGTCGTCGAGGCGATGCCGACCGACGAGGAGTTCTACGACTTCGAGGCGCGCTACGAGATCGGCCGCACGCAGTTCGTCTGCCCGGCCGAGCTGCCCGACGAGGTGACGGCGCGCGCGCAGGAGCTCGCGCTGCAGGTGTGGGACGTGCTCGGCTGCCGCGGCTTCGCCCGCGTCGACCTCATGCTGTGCACGCAGAGCAACGAGCTGACCGTGCTCGAGGCCAATGCGATCCCCGGGATGACGGAGACCTCGCTGCTGCCGATGTCGGCCGACGCGGCGGGAATCGGCTTCGACGCGCTGATCGAGCGCATCGTCGAGCTGGCGCGGCTGTAGCGGAGTCCGCGTCGCGGGTCCGCGGCAGGGGTCCTACTCCTCGCCCGCGAAGTCCTCCGGAGTGACCTGGTCGAGGAAGTCCTTGAACTTCTCGACGACCTCCTCGGTGTCCTCGACGTCGTGCTCGAACTCGATCGCCGACTCGGCGATGACCTCCTCGGCGGCGAAGATCGGCGCGCCCGAGCGCACCGCCAGCGCGAGCGCGTCGCTCGGTCGTGAGTCGATCTCCATCTCCTTGCCGTCGACGGCGAGCGTGATCGAGGCGAAGAACGTGTTGTCGCGCAGCTCGGTGACCGCGACCTGCGTGCAGCGCACTTCGAGTTCGCCGAGCACGTCGCAGAGCAGATCGTGCGTCATCGGTCGCGGCGTCGTCGCGCCCTGCAGCTTCATCAGGATCGCGGCTGCCTCTGGATGGCCGATCCAGATCGGCAGGAACTTGTTGCTGTCGACCGTCTTCAGCAGGACGATCGGTTGCTTGCCGACCATGTCGAAGCTGACGCCGTATATCACCATCTCCTGCATTCGCTGGAGCATAGCTACGGGCTGTGCGCGCCTCGAATCTGCCGGCCGACGCGTTTGCCCGAAGCCGCGCGCTCGCCGGCAAGACGACGTTCTTGCCAAGTTCGCTGCGGCCGGCCCTATAGTCGTTGCATGGCAGCGCGCGATAGACAGGCGTCGGTCAGGAGCCGCAGCGGTCGCGATCGCATCCTCGACGCGGCGTACGGACTCTTCAGCCGCGCCGGCGTGCGTGCGATCGGAGTCGACACGATCACGGCCGAGGCCGACGTGGCGAAGATGACGCTGTACCGCAACTTCGCCTCCAAGAGCGAGCTGGCGCTGGCGTTCCTGACCCTGCGCGAGGAGCGCTGGACGCGTGGCTGGGTGCAGGCCGAGGTGCAGCGCCGCGCAGATACGCCGGGCGAGCAGCTGCTGGCGATCTTCGAGATCTTCTCGGAGTGGTTCGCGCGCGAGGACTTCGAGGGCTGCGCGTTCATCACGTCGCTGCTCGAGTTCGACGATCGCGCCGATCCCGTTCGCCAGGCCTGTGTCACCCATCTCGCCAACATCCGCGCGTTCCTCTGCGAGCTGGCGACGGCCGCCGACGTACAAGACCCCGCGCGCTTCGCCGCGCAGTGGCACATCCTCATGAAGGGATCGATCGTCGCCGCCCACGAGGGCGACGCGGACGCCGCGATGAAGGCCCGCGAGATGGGTCTGCTGCTGCTTGCCCGCGAGGGCGTCGCTCTCGCCGCCTAGGCGGTGCCGACGAGCGTGGAAGGCGAGCGGCAACCGCACCGCGGCGCCACCCTTCGCCGTCGACCGCCGTGGCGATTCGCGCGGCCAGCTGTTCGAGTTGAAGTTCAGCGCCGCCTCGGGCTGGCTGTGCTCATCGAGGTACGCGCTGCGGCCGTCGCGTACGACGTTCAGCCGCCGATAGAACGGTTTGCGGGTAAATCTGCGATCTGAGCGCTCAGAGGAGCTCCGTGAGCGATGGGAGGAGGTCGGGCGCAGGCACGGCGGGATCGGAGTTCCGGGGCACCGTGAGGCCGCCCTCCATGACCCGGCGGAGGATCAGCAGGGCGAGCTGATCGCGGCGATCTTTTTGCGGCGTCGCGTCTCGGTGGCCCGGCTGACGCGGCGGCCTCTCGGAGCATCGGCCGGCCGGCGACGCGCGACGCGATCTTTCTGCGGCTTTCTACGGGCATCGGCTGCCCGGCCGCTGCCCTTAGGCCTGAGTTTCAGGGGATTCGGGCGATGGGCGATCCAGGATTCGAACCTGGGACCTCTTCCTTATCAGAGAAGCGCTCTAACCGACTGAGCTAATCGCCCGTGACGGCCGTCGAGTCTAGCGGCACCTCACGCCACGGCGCGACGGCGCAGCCGGCGGGCGAGGGCGAGCGCCTCGTCGGGATCGTCGAAGGCGAGCTCGACGCGGTAGCCGCTGCCGCGCGACCTGACCGTGACGTCGACACCGAGTGCGCCGCCGAGTGCGTCCGCGATCTGCTCGGCCGCGGCCTGCTGGTCGGCGTGCAGCGCCGGCGCCGGCTTTGCCTTCGAGGCGGCGGCGGGCGCGTTGGCGGCGCGGGCGCGTCCCTCGAGCACGCGCACCGACCAGCCCTCGGCGGCGGCCGAGTGCGCCAGCCGCCGACGCTCGCCGTGGTCGGTCGCGAGCAGCAGCGCGCGGCCGTGCCCTCTCGACAGCTCGCCCCGCTCGAGCAGGTCGAGCGCCTCGTCGGGCAGGTCGAGCAGGCGCAGGAGGTTCGTGACCGAAACGCGGCTGCGGCCGACGCGCAGCCCGACCGACTCGCGGGTGAGGCCGAGCTCCTCAACGAGCGCGGCGCAGGCGCGCGCCTCCTCGACCGGGTTGAGGTCCTCGCGGGCCATGTTCTCGATCAGCGCGGCCTCGAGCGCCTCTGCGTCGTCGCGGTCGCGCACGAGCGCGGGCACGCTCTGCAGGCCCGCGATCCGCGCCGCGCGCCAGCGCCGCTCGCCGGCAACCAGCTCGTAGGTGCCGCCCGCGACCGGGCGGACGAGGACCGGCTGCAGGACGCCGCGCTCGCGCAGCGAGCCGGCGAGCGCCTCGAGCGCCGCCTCGTCGAAGGACCGCCGCGGCTGCTTGCGGTTGGGGACGATCAGCTCGACCGGCAGCATCCGCAGGTCGTCGCCGGCGTCGGCCGGGACGCCGGACACCGAGAGGATCGCGGCCAGCCCGCGGCCCATCCCGCGCGCGGGGCCGCTCATCGCGGGCACCTCCGTTCGTCTTCGCACCGCGGCCCAGACGAGCGGTCGCGCGCTGTCATCTGCGCGCCCCCGCCCGCACGACCTCCTTGGCCAGCTCGAAGTACGCCTCCGCGCCGGCGCAGTGCGGGTCGTGGTGCGTGACCGGGCGGCCGTAGCTCGGAGCCTCGCTGACGCGCACGTTGCGTGGGATCACCGTGTCGAAGACGAGCGACGGAAAGTGCTCGCGCACCTCGCGCTCGACGTCGCGCGCAAGACGCGTTCGGCCGTCGTGCATCGTCAGCAGCATGCCGGCGACCGTCAGTCGCGGGTTGAGCTCGCGCTGGATCAGCGCGAGCGTGTCGAGCAGGCCGGCGAGCCCCTCGAGCGCGAAGTACTCCGTCTGCACCGGGACGATCACGCGATCGGCCGCCACGAGCGCGTTGACGGTCAGCGGGCCGAGCGACGGCGGGCAGTCCAGCAGGATGTAGTCGAACACGTCACGCGCGCCGGCCAGAGCCTCGCGCAGGCGCGTCTCGGAGCCCGGCTCGCGCGGCAGCTCCGTGTTCGCCGCGGCCAGGTCGGGGTGCGCGGGCACGAGCTTGAGGCGCTCGATCGCCGTCGGCGACAGCGCATCGTCAAACGCGCAGCGCCCCGCAAGGACGTCGTAGACGTTCGGCTCGGTGTCCTTCGCGAGGCCGAGGCCGAGCGTGGCGTTGGCCTGTGGGTCGATGTCGACGAGCAGCGTCGCGAAGCCCGCCTCGGCGATGCAGGCCGCGACGTTGACCGCGGTCGTCGTCTTGCCGACTCCGCCCTTCTGGTTGGCGATCGCGTAGACGGTGCCCATCGGCGACCAAAGGTAGCGGGCAGAACGGTCGGAGCGGTGATCGTTCGGCGGCGAAGCCTCGATCCTTGCGCTCAGGTCGAGGCTCGTAGCGGTCGCTTGCGGGCCATTCCCGGTCGTCGCGGAAAGCGCTTCGGTGTGCAACCGACCTTGACGTAGAGGTGCAGGTGAAGACGTTCGGCTCCCGGCCAAGGCGTCACGGGGCGCACTTCGGCGACTTCGAGCGCCGTTGCCGCAGCGGCCGCCGCGCCGTCGGCCTCCTCGCGGTCGTCGCGCTTCCCCTTCCAGGCGAGCAGCACGCCGTGCTCGGCGAGCAGCGGCGCCGCGTACTCGACGAGCACCGGTAGCGGTGCGAGCGCTCGCGCCGTCACGAGATCGCGGGTTCCGAGGCCGGCCGTCCAGCACTCGGCGCGCTGCGCGATGACCTCGACGTTCGTGAGCGCCATCTCCCGCGCCGCGCGCGCCAGGAACTCGCATTTGCGCTGGTTCGCCTCGACGAGCGCCACCTCCGCGTCCGGCCGCGCAGCGGCCAGCACGAGGCCGGGGAAGCCTGCGCCGGAACCGAGGTCGGCGATCCGGCGCGCGCCGCGGACCGGCGCGAGCTCGAGCGCCACGAGCGCATCGGCGATGTGCGCGTCAACTGCCGTGGCGGGATCGCGGACGGCGGTTGGCGCCGTCGGATCAGCGCAGACGAGCGTGAGCAGCCGCCCGAGCGCAGGCGCTGCCGCGGGCGGCAACTCGTACTGCGCCGCGAGCTGCTGCAGGCGCCGGGCGGCGCTCATCGCTCACCGCGCGCCCTCACCCGCGCGATGTACGGCGCGTAGCGCTCACGCAGCTCGGCCAGCCGGGCCGCGGCATGGGCGTCGAGCTCCGGAACGACAAGTTCGTCGAGCACCGGCAGGACGTCCTCGACCAGCGCCGGCCCGCGGGCGACCCACTGAAAGTACGAGCGATCTCCGTGCTGATAGGGCCCGTACAGGCGCGAGCGCGGAAAGCGGGCGACGAGCCAGCGCATCAACGACTCGTGGCGGACGTGCTTGCGCAGGATGATGTGCGGCTGCTTGCCATCACCACCGAAGGAGCCCTCGCTGATGAGGATTCCCGCCACCAGTCCCCGCTCGACCTCGGTCAGCACGGGCGAAAGTGTTTCACGGGGGAGAAAAACGTGAAACGTCGGTGCCCGTGGGGAGGGGCCTTTCGACGGCTGAGGCTGCGAAAGGCCCCTTACCCCCGCGGCGGGAGCGACCGCTAGGCCGCGAGCGGTGCGACGACGAGGTGGCGGTCGGGCTCGTCGCCCTCCGAGTACGTCTGGACCCCACCATGCTCGCGCAGGTACTCGTGCACGAGCCGCCGCTCGCTCGCGGTCATCGCGTCGAGCGCCACCGGTCGGCCCTGGCGCAGCGCATCCTCGGCGGCGCGGTCGGCCTGCCGGCGCAGGATCCCCTCGCGTCGCTCGCGGTAGCCCTCGGCGTCCACGACGATCCGCCGGCCGTGCTCCGAGCGCGCGCCCGACACGCGCTGTGCCAGGTGCTGGACCGCGTCGATCGTCTGCCCGTGGCGCCCGATGAAGAGCCCCAGATCCTCGCCGTGGACCGTACCCGTGCAGGTCTCGCCATCGTCCGTGATCTCGACGGCCGCATCGAGGCCGAGCGCGGCGACGACCCGCTCGAGCAGCTCCTCGACCGCCTTGCCGGGGTCCTCGCTCATCAGCGCCTGCGGCCCGACCGCTTCTTCTTCTTGCGCGGTGGGCGTGGCGGCGGCCCGCCCGGTGCCGGCTTCGCGGTCGCCGTGGCGGGCTCCTTCGGCGCTGCGACACCCTGCAGCTTCGCGAGCAACCCGCCTCCCTCGTCGCCCTTGCCGTCGGCGCCGGCCAGCTTCAGCGGCACGATCGGTCCGAGCTTCTTGCGGATGACGTAGCCCTGCCCGACGGTCCAGAGGTTCGTCGTGATCCAGTACACGAGCAGGCCGGCAGGAAAGTCGTAGAGCAGGATGAAGATCGCGAAGACGAGCGGTAGCCCGTACATGAGCATCTGCTGGTTGCGATCGGGCGACGACGGCGTCAGCAGCGTCGACAGCAGCTGCGATCCGACGTAGAGGATCATCAGGGCCGCCAGCACCCAGCCCGTGGCCCCCGCCGTCAGGTCGGGGATGAACAGAAACTGCTCGGCGCCGCCGCTGCCGGGGACCTCACCGCAGGGCGGCGGCGTCACGCCGGCCCTCGCCGTCAGTCCGGCCGCCGCCGCCGCCTCGCCGCAGATGTCCTCGCGCAGGTCTCTCTGCAGCAGGTAGAAGAGTCCGATGAAGAACGGGAACTGCGCGAGCAGCGGCAGACACGACGCGAAGGGGTTGATCTTGTTCTCCGCGTAGAACTTCATGATCTCCTGCTGCTGGCGCTGCTTGTCGTCCTTGTACTTCGCCTGCAGCTCCTTGAGCTTCGGCGCGACGACGGCCATCGCGCGCATCGACTTGAACTGCTTGACCGTCAGCGGCGCCATCGCGGCGCGCACGAGGACGGTCAGCAGCACGATCGACATGCCCCAGCCGACGCCGAGGGTGTCGTGGATGAACACGAGGATCGGCTCGAGCACGTCGACCAGGAACTCGACGGGCGCGATGAGGGCGAGATCGGTCATGGGATCAGCGAGAGCGCGGGGGCGTGGCGAACAGGCGCTGGGCGTCGACCGGGTCGTATCCCCCGTGGCTGAACGGGTTGCAGCGCAGCACGCGCCACGTCGCCAGCACCAGCCCGCGAAGTATGCCGAACTGCGACAGCGCGGCGAGCGCGTACGCCGAGCACGTCGGCTCGTACTTGCAGCGGCGCGGCAGCGCCGGCGAGATCACGCGCCGGTACAGCACGATCGGCGCCTGCGCGGCGCGCACTGCCGCCCTCACGCGCGCCCCGCCTGCTCGAGCAGCTCGCGCAGCGCGCCGCGGATCCCCTCCAGGCCCTCGCGCTCGGCCAACTCGCGTGCGGCCGGGCGCGCGACCACGACCACGTCGTGGCCCGCGGGGACGACCTGCGCCTCGGCGTCGAAGGCCTCGCGCAGCAGGCGCTTGACGTGGTTTCGCTCGACGGCTCCGCCGACCTTGCGCGACACCGACAGTCCCAGCCGGGCACCTTGATCGGAGTCGGCGCCGCGCGGGAAGGCGTAGACGACGAAGTGGCGGTTGCCGTGCGAGCGCCCCTGGCGATAGGCGCGCTCGAACTCGGCGCTGCGCGACAGCCGCCTGCGGCGCGGTCGGCGCGGGCTTCGAATGTGCGGCGTCGGCTCGTCCACCTCAGAGAGCGTAGAGCGTCAGGGGGCGCGCTCGGGTGGGGCTGGGCGTCAGACGGTGAGCCGCTTGCGGCCCTTGGCGCGGCGACGCTTGAGCGTCACGCGGCCGGCCTTCGTCTGCATCCGCTGACGGAAGCCGTGGGTGCGTGCGCGCTTGCGCTTCTTGGGCTGATAGGTGCGCTTCATGAGGATCGCTCGCCACGACTCGGCGAGCGCCGATGCTAGCGCACGGCGCGCATGCGAACCGCAAGCGGGTCAAGGCGCGCCGGCCGCCCACCACCCGCCGCGCGCGGTTTTTCCCGCGACGAGCGGCCTCTCCTCGCAGCGCTCCGGGAGCGCCCCCGGAGCGCTGCTATATTCGCCGCCGCCCGGGCCGCCGGCTCGGCCCCCTCCGCTATCGCGCCGGACCCCTCCCGAAGGAGCCGATCACGCCTGCCGTGCCCCCGCAACTCGCCCGCGACTGGGCGCTGATCCGCTCACAGTTGCGCGAGGCGGTGCCCGACTCCACGTTCGAGATCTGGCTTGCGCCGCTGCAGCCGCGCGCCGTCGTCGGTGACACGCTCGTCATTGCGGCGCCCGATGAGATCCGCAGTTGGGTCGCCGACCGCTACGCCCGCGTCCTGCAGACCTGCGCCGCAACGGTGCTCGGCCCACAGACCGACGTCGACGTCGTGGCGCCCGACGCCGGCGTCGCCGATCGCGCCCGCGCGACTCCCCCGGCCGGTCCCGCCGGCGACGAGCAAGCCGACCTGCACCCGAAGTTCACCTTCGATCAGTTCGTCATCGGCGACGCCAACCGCTTTGCCCATGCCGCAGCCCTCGCGGTCGCCGAGCTTCCCGGCCAGGCGTACAACCCGCTCTTCCTGTACGGACCCCCAGGTCTCGGGAAGACCCATCTGCTGCACGCGATCGGAAACTACGTGCGCGCCCACGGCGGCGGCCTGCGGGTACGCTCGACGACCGCCGAGCGCTTCACCAACGCGTTCGTCGCCGCCGTCCAGACGAAGGGCACCGACGACTTCAAGGCGCGCTTCCGCGACACCGACGTCCTGCTGATCGACGACGTCCAGTTCCTGCAGCGCAAGGTGAAGACCGAGGAGGAGTTCTTCCACACCTTCAACGCGCTGCACGAGACGGGCAGCCAGCTCGTTCTGACGTGCGACCGCCTGCCTGCCAACATGGCCGCGCTCGAGGAGCGCCTGCTCGAGCGCTTCCAGGCGGGCCTCGTCGCCGAGCTGCAGCCGCCCGACTTCGCCACGCGACTGGCGATCCTGCGCAAGCGCGTCCACCACGACGCGATCCGGCTGCCCGACGAGAGCGCGCTGCACGCGATCGCGCACCGCATCACCGCCAACGCGCGCACGCTCGAGGGCGCGCTGATCCGCGTCGTCGCCTACCACTCCCTGACGCGCAGGCCGATCGACGCGGCGCTCGCCGACGAGGTGCTGGCCGACCTGCTCCCGACCCCGAAGGCGCCCGGCCGACGCGAGCCGCCGACGATCGAGCGCGTCCAGGAGCTGACCTGCGCGGCCTTCGACGTCAGCCGCGACGAGCTGCTCTCGGCGGCGCGCAGCAGCCGCATCGTCTGGCCGCGGCAGGTCGCGATGTACCTCGCGCGCGAGAACACCGCCGCCAGCCTCACCGCGATCGGCGAGGCCTTCGGCGGGCGCAACCACACGACGGTCATGTACTCCTGCCGCAAGGCGAGCGAGCGCCTTGCGGCCGACCCGATCGCACAGGCGCTTGTGCACGAGCTCGAGCGGCGCCTCGCCGAGCCCTCTGATGACCGCACGGCTTGACACACTCTGCACAGTCCTGCCCGCGCCGGCGTCGCCGTGGCGCCCGCGTCGTGCGCGCCTCCCGTACGTTGTGAACATCTCCACACGCTCTATGACTCCAATCTCATCTTCGAGGTCGTCATCGTGAAGTTCTCGACCTCGTGCGCGGATCTGCTCGGGCAGCTCGGTGTCGTCTCCCGTGTCGCCTCGACGCGCAGCGCCGTGCAGGCGCTCTCGGGCGTCCAGCTCAGCGCGACCTTCGCCGGCGCCGAGCTGCGCGCGACCGACATGGAGGTCGGCCTGCGCGTTCCCCTCAAGGCCGACGTCGAGCGCGAGGGGACGGTCGTGCTGCCCGCGCGGCTGATGCTCGAGGTCGCGCGGTCGCTGCCCGGCAGCGAGGCGAGCTTCGAGCTGCGGGCGGCCGAGCAGGACGTCGAGGTCGTCTCGGCCGCGGCGACGTTTCACATCCGGACGCTGCGCGCGGAGGACTTTCCGCCGCTGCCGGAGCCGGGCGGCGAGAACGTCGTCGCCGTGCCGGCGCAGGCGTTCGTCGAGACGATCAACCGCGTCGCGCGCTCTGCCTCGCGCGACGAGACGCGGCCGATCCTGACCGGCATCCTCGTCTCGGCGAGCGGCGACGAGCTGCGCATGGTCGCCACCGACTCCTACCGTCTGAGCGTCAAGGAGACGCGCCTGGAGGCCCCCCTCGACGGCGGGCTGGAGGCCAACGTGCCGGCCCGCGCGCTGCAGGAGCTCGCGCGCATCGCGCAGTCGACCGAGGCCGACAGCCTGACCGTCTCGGTGCGCTCCAACCAGATCGTCTTCGAGGCGGGCGGCGACGTGCTGTCCTCACGCCTGATCGACGGTCAGTTCCCGAACTACCGCCAGCTGTTGCCCGAGAGCTACGAGCACGAGCTGACGCTTGGCTCCGGCGAGCTGACCGAGGTCGTGCGTCGGATCAGCCTGATGGCGCAGAAGAACGCCCCGCTGCGCCTGGCGTTCGGGGAGGGCGAGCTGACGGTCTCGGCGCAGACGCCCGACGTCGGCGAGGCCAGCGAGACGATGCCGGTGCCGTTCGCCGGCGAGGCATTCGAGATCGGCTTCAACCCGGAGTTCCTGCGCGACGGCCTCGAGAGCGCCGGCGGCGGCGACCTCGTCCTGAAGCTGATCAGCCCGCTGCGTCCCGGCCTGATCGAGTCCGCCGACGGGAGCGGCTTCCTGTACCTGATCATGCCGATCAGGCTGAACGTCTAGATGGCGCTGGGCGATGTTCGCGACCCGTCTGCGGCTGCGCGACTTTCGTAGCTACGAGCGCGCCGAGATCGAGCTCGGCGCGGGCCTGACGGTCGTCCACGGGCGCAACGGCGCCGGCAAGACGAACCTGCTCGAGGCGCTGTACTTCGGCTGCACGGGTCGTTCGTGCCGCACGTCCAACGAGCGCGAGGTCGTGCGCTTCGACGCCGAGACGGCGCGCGTCGAGGTCGACCTGCGCGACGCGGAGGGGCGCCGGCATGCGCTGGCGGTCGGCTTCAGCCCGGGCGAGACGAAGCGGCTGCAGGCCGACGGCGTCCTCGTCGAGCGGCTCGTCGACGTCGAGATGCGTCCGCTCGTCTGCGTCTTCATGCCCGATCGGCTCGAGCTCGTCAAGGGCCCGCCGGCGCTGCGCCGCTCGCACATCGACCAGGTGATCGCCGCCAGCTGGCCCGGCCGCAGCGCGACGCGACGCGCCTACGGCCGCGCGCTCGCGCAGCGCAACGCGCTGCTCGCCGCGATCCGCAGCGGTCGCGCGTCGCGCGATTCCCTGCCTGCGTGGGACGCCGAGCTTGCGCGTCACGCGATCGCGCTGCGCGACGATCGCGCTGCCGTCGTCGAGCTGCTCGCCCCGCGCTTCGACGCGCTCGCCGCCGCGCTCGGCCTCGGCGCCGGCGCGCAGCTGCGCTATCGGCCGCGGTCGAAGGCCGCCGACGCGGCGGGCCTGGCCGCCGAGCTCGCCGAGCGGGTGGAGTCCGATCTCGAGCGCGGCTTCAGCGGCCACGGACCGCATCGCGACGACGTCGCGCTGCTGCGCGGCGGCCGCGAGCTGCGCGCCTACGGCTCGCAGGGAGAGCAGCGGCTGGCCCTGCTCGCGCTGCTGCTCGCCGAGCGCGAGGCGCTCGCGGAGGCCCGCGACACGCTGCCGCTGATGCTGCTCGACGACGTCATGAGCGAGCTTGACCCCGACCGTCGCCGGATGCTCGCCGACCTGCTGAGCGGCGCGGGCCAGAGCGTCATCACGACGACCGACCTCGCGCACGTGCCGGGCGCCGACCGCGCGAACGTCACGCGGCTGGCCGTCGCCGGCGGTGTGGTCCTACGCGACGCCGCAGCGGCGGCGTGACGCGATGAGGCGCCGCGCGCCGCGCCCGGTCGGCGCGGCCGTCGAGGCGCTCGCGCAGCGGCTCGCGCCCGCGACGCTGCTGGCGCACGTGCAACGCGTCTGGGAGGAGGCCGCGGGACCCGTCATCGCACGCGAGGCCGAGCCGCTGTCCGAGCGCGACGGCACCGTCACGCTGCTGTGCTCGTCGGCGGTCTGGATGCAGGAGATCGATCTGATCGGCCCGGTGCTCGTCGACGCGCTCAACGACGCGCTCGGATCCGAGCGCGTCAAGGCCGTGCGCTGCGTCGCCACCGCCGGGCGCCGCCGCAGATGAGGCGATCACGGCGGTCGCCGGCCCGCTCCTGATGGGACGCCGCCGCCGGCGGCTGCGGGCCCTCTGCGAGGCCGCCGCCGTGGAGCGTTCACGAGCTGTCGCCAGCGCCGCATTTTACTGATTTTTCCAGGTCTTTCGTCACATGTCGCAGGGGTAGATTGTGATGCGCTTGTGCTAGCCTTATGGCAAGCAGCTGCACCGGCCCCGGCCCGTCTTCAGCATGACGCGGACCCGGGGCTTCTTCACGTACGGAGGTTGAGTGTCGAAGGACGACAAGAAGCTCGACGGAAAGACCGGCGCGAGCTCATACGACGCACAGGACATCACCGTCCTCGAGGGGCTCGAGGCTGTTCGCAAGCGACCCGGCATGTACATCGGCTCGACCGGCGTTCGCGGCCTGCACCACCTCGTCTACGAGGTCGTCGACAACTCCGTCGACGAGGCGCTCGCCGGTCACTGCACGACCGTCGACGTCAGGATCCACCCCGACAACTCCGTCACCGTCGTCGACGACGGCCGCGGGATACCCGTGGCGATGATGGCCAAGGAGAAGCTTCCGGCCGTGCAGGTCGTGCTGACCGTCCTGCACGCCGGCGGCAAGTTCGGCGACGGCGGCGGCTACAAGGTCTCGGGCGGGCTGCACGGCGTCGGCGTCTCGGTCGTCAACGCGCTCTCCGAGCTGCTCGAGATCGAGATCCGCCGCGACGGCCACGTCTGGCGGCAGACCTACGAGCGAGGCGCGCCGCAGGGCCCGCTCGAGCGCGGCGCGGCGTCCTCGCAGACGGGCACGACGATCACCTTCCGGCCCGACACCGAGATCTTCGAGACGACGACGCTGGACTTCTCCGTCCTCGAGCAGCGGCTGCGCGAGACGGCGTTCCTGACGCGGGGCCTGCGGATCTCGATCACGGACGAGCGCGGCGAGGGCGCCTCGGCGTCCTTTCGCTACGAGGGCGGCATCGAGGACTTCGTGCGCTACCTCAACGCGAACAAGGACCCGATCGGCCGCAAGGTCGTCTTCTTCGAGGGCGAGAGCCAGGAGGGCGCGGTCGAGATCGCGATGCAGTGGAACACGACCTATCAGGAGTCGGTGTTCTCGTTCGCCAACAACATCAACACCCACGAGGGCGGCTCGCACCTGTCGGGCTTCCGCTCCGCGCTGACCCGCACGCTCAACCGCTACGCGCGCGAGAAGGGATTGCTGAAGGGCAAGGACGACAACCTGACCGGCGAGGACGTGCGCGAGGGTCTGACGGCGATCGTCTCCGCGAAGCTCGCCGACCCGCAGTTCGAGGGCCAGACGAAGACGAAGCTCGGCAACCCCGGGATGGAGGGGTTCGTCGCGACGGTCGTCAACGCCTGCCTGGCCGAGTTCCTCGAGGAGAACCCGACCGAGGGCAACGCGATCATCCGCAAGGCGGTCTCGGCGGCGCAGGCGCGGGCGGCGGCGCGCAAGGCGCGCGACCTGACGCGCCGCAAGTCGGCGCTGGAGAACTCGACGCTGCCCGGCAAGCTCGCCGACTGCTCCGTGAAGGACCCGTCGCTCGCCGAGCTCTTCATCGTCGAGGGTGACTCCGCCGGCGGCTCGGCGAAGCAGGGGCGCGACCGCAACACGCAGGCCGTGCTGCCGCTGCGCGGAAAGATCCTCAACGTCGAGAAGAGCCGCATCGACAAGGTGCTCAAGAACACCGAGATCCAGGCGCTGATCACGGCGATCGGGACCGGTGTGCGCGACGAGTTCAACATCGACAACGCGCGCTACCACAAGATCATCCTGATGACCGACGCCGACGTCGACGGCGCGCACATCCGGACGCTCGCGCTCACCCTGCTGTTTCGGGAGATGCCGGAGCTGATCGACGCCGGCTACGTGTACATCGCAAAGCCACCGCTCTACAAGCTCAAGCAGGGAAGCAGCGAGCGCTATGTGGAGAAGGACTCAGAGCTCGAGCAGATCCTGCTGTCAGACAAATTCGAGAAGATGGTCGCGCTCGACCGCGACGGATCGCAGTTCAAGCTCACCGAGCCGCGCTGGCAGCGCTTCTCGCGACTGCTCAAGCAGTACGAGGGCTGGGCCTCGACGCTGCGCGCCGAGTACACGAACGACGTCGTCGGGTTCCTCGAGGAGTCCGGGGTCCTCGACGAGCAGGTGGCGACCGACGCTGCGGCGATCGAGCTGATCGAGCGCGAGGGCATCGAGAACGCGCCCTACGAGACGTCGCTCGTGCGCCAGGACGACGTCTACATCACCGTGCGCGCCGTCGAGCCCAAGACGGGTCTCGCGCGCGTGCTGCCGATCCCACGGCGCGTGTTCGACAGTCAGGACTATCGCAACTTCAGCCGCGTGCACTCGCAGCTCATCGAGCTGGCCGGCCGGCCGCCGTTCACGGTACGACTGGGCGACGCCGGCGAGGACGCGCTGTCGTTCGAGGCGCTGCGCGATGCGGTCATGACGGTCGCGCAGAAGGGCATCTCGCTGCAGCGCTTCAAGGGTCTCGGCGAGATGAACGCCGCGCAGCTGCGCGACACGACGATGGATCCGGCGACGCGGACGCTCGCGCAGGTCGGGATCGACGACGCCGCCCAGGCCGACCTGATCTTCTCGACGCTGATGGGTGACATGGTCGAGCCGCGCCGGCAGTTCATCGAGGACAACGCCCGCCTCGTCGCCAACCTGGACGTCTAACCCGTGCCCACCCACGCACCCCACACCAACTACTAGATGTCATCGATCGACATCCTCGGCGGAGGCAACGTCGAGCCGCGCGCACTCGAGGACGAGATGCGCTCCGCGTACCTCGACTACGCGATGTCCGTCATCGTCGGCCGCGCGCTGCCCGACGTGCGCGACGGGCTGAAGCCGGTTCACCGGCGCGTGCTGTTCTCGATGTCCGAGAACGGCCTCGGCCCGACCCGGCCGTACCGCAAGTGCGCCTCGATCGTCGGCGACGTGATGGGCAACTACCACCCGCATGGCGACTCCGCGATCTACGACGCTCTCGTGCGGCTCGCGCAGGACTTCTCGATGCGCTACGAGCTCGTCGACGGCCAGGGCAACTTCGGCTCGATCGACGACGACCCACCGGCGGCGATGCGCTACACCGAGGCGCGCCTGGAGCGCATGGCGATGGAGATGCTGCGCGACCTCGACGCCGACACCGTCGACTTCGTGCCCAACTACGACGGCCGCAAGCAGGAGCCGGTCGTGCTGCCGGCGCGCTTCCCGAACCTGCTCGTCAACGGCTCCTCGGGCATCGCCGTCGGCATGGCGACGAACATCCCGCCGCACAACCTGCGCGAGGTCGTCAGCGCGGTCGTCGCGTTCATCGACGATCCGGCGATCGACACCCCGGCACTGATGAGGCGCCTGCCCGGCCCCGACTTCCCGACGGGCGGGATCATCCTCGGACGCCAGGGGATCCTCGACGCCTACGAGACCGGCCGCGGGCGCGTGCGCGTGCGCGGCAGGGCGCACAGCGAGGACGTCGGCCGCGGTCGCGAGGCGCTGATCGTCACCGAGCTGCCCTACGCGGTGAAGAAGGGCGGCGAGAACGGCCTCGTGATGAAGATCGCCGAGCTCGTGCGCGAGAAGAAGATCAGCGGGATCGCCGATCTCGAGGACCACTCCTCCGAGCGCGGCGGCATGCGGATCGTCATCACGCTCAAGCGCGACGAGATCCCCGACGTCGTCCTCAACCAGCTCTACAAGCACACCGCCCTGCAGACGACGTTCGGCGTCAACGTCGTCGCGCTCGTCGACGGCGTGCCGCGGACGCTCTCGCTGCGCGAGGTCATCAAGCACTACGTCCACCACCAGCGCGAGATCGTCGTCAGGCGCACGAAGCACGAGCTGCGCGTCCTCGAGCGCCGCGTGCACGTCCTCGAAGGGCTGCTGATCGCGCTCGACAACCTCGACGCGATCATCGAGCTGATCCGCGCCTCGCGCGATCGCGAGGGCGCCCGCGAGGAGCTCGTCGCGCGCTTCGCCCTGACCGAGATCCAGGCCTCCGCGATCCTCGACCTGCGCCTGTCGCAGCTGACGGCACTCGAGGCCGGCTCGATCAAGACCGAGCACGACGACAAGGTCGAGCGGATCGGCGAGCTGCGCGAGATCCTCGGCAGCGAGGCCCGCGTCTACGAGATCGTGCGCGAGGAGCTCGAGGAGATCGCCGAGCGCTTCGGCGACGAGCGGCGCACCCTGATCACCGACTCCGAGGACGAGATCGGGATCGAGGACCTGATCCCCGAGCAGCAGATGGTGATCACGATCACGAAGTCGGGCTACATCAAGTCGCTGCCGCTGACGACCTATCGCGCGCAGCAGCGCGGCGGGCGCGGCGTGACCGGGATGGACATGAAGGACGGCGACTACATCGAGCACCTCTTCGTGACGTCGTCGCACGACTACCTGCTGTTCTTCTCCAACCGCGGAAAGGTCTACAGGTCGAAGGTCTACGAGCTGCCGGAGGCCTCGCGCACGGCGAAGGGTCGCGCGCTCGTCAACGTGCTGCCGCTGCGCGAGAACGAGCGGATCCAGTCCGTGCTCTCGACGCGCGACTTCAGCGAGGGGCGCTACGTCGTCTTCGCCACCAAGCGCGGCGTCGTCAAGAAGACCGAGCTGCTCGCCTACAACACGCCGATCAGGGCCGACGGCATCATCGCGATCAACATCCGCGACGACGACGAGCTCGTCAGCGTGCGGCGCACGAGCGGCGAGGACGACATCCTGATGGTCTCGCGCAAGGGGCAGGCCGTGCGCTTCAAGGAGTCCGACGTGCGCTCGATGGGGCGCGGCACGTCGGGGGTGCGCGGGATGAACGTCGATCAGCCCGACAACGAGGTGCTCGTGATGGACGTCGCGCGCGACGACCAGGAGCTGCTCGTCGTCACCGAGAACGGCTATGGCAAGCGCACGTCGATCGCCGAGTACCGCAGGACCAACCGCGGCGCGATGGGCGTCGGGACGATCAAGCTCACCGACGCAAAGGGCGCGCTGGCCGGCGCGCTCGTCGTCCGCGAGCACGAGGAGCTCGTCTTCATCTCGCAGAGCGGGATGGTGCAGCGCACGGCCGTGCGCGGGATCAGCCGCTACGGGCGCCTTGCGCAGGGCGTGCGCCTGATGAACATGAAGGAGGACGACCTCGTCTCGGCGGTCGCGCTGATCGTGGAGTCGGCGAACGGCGACGGCGACGCGCTTGGGCTCGAGCCGGCCGCGGCCGAGATCGAGATCGAGCGCCTCGTGGCCGAGGTCGAAGGGGTCGAACCCGAGCCCGACGAGCCCGACGAAGGCGACAGCGCCAGCTGATCGTCGAACTGCTGCGGTTTGTCGTCGCGGTCCGCTACGCTTTTCTCACCAGAGAAAGGAGGTGGTCCGAATCAGCTCAAGTTCTTGCGGGACCCTGGAGGTGCTCGGCCGCTAGGTCGGGAGGCTGGCTCCGCCCAGCGAATCCAAACCGGGCCACCCCCGAGCCGGACGCCGGATTGGTCCCACCGGCAGTCAGTACGAAGGTCCAACTCGGGTTATGTCCAGTCAGAAGTTGCGAAGGGCGCCGTCACCGCGGCGCCCTTCGTGCGTTTGGGGTGGCGGCGGCGGCGTGCGTCAGGCCGCTTCGGGCAGCCACTGCTTCCACGCCGCGGGGATCGTCGGGCTGGCAACGTGGATGAAGACCTGCGGGTGTGGCACGCGCGGCGGGTGGCGCGGGTGCATGCCGACCTTCTGCGGCAGCGAGTCGCCCTTGCGCCGGTTGCACGGCGCGCACGAGGCGACGATGTTGTCCCAGGTCGAATCGCCGCCCTTCGAGCGCGGGATGACGTGGTCGACGGTGAGGTTGGCCCGCGAACCGCAGTACTGGCACGTCCAGCCGTCGCGCGCGAAGACCGCCCGACGCGTGATCTTGCGCCGGTGCGTGTCGCGCGGGACCTTGACGAACGTCACGAGGCGGATGACGACCGGCCGCGGGATCGCCGCGTTCTCCGAGCGCAGCTCGAAGCTCGAGTGCTCGATGATCTCCGCCTTCTCCTTCAGCAGCAGCACCGCCGCGCGGCGCACCGTGCAGACGTTGATCGGTTCGTATGTGGCGTTCAGGACAAGCACACGACCAGACTCACGTCCGCGCCGCCGGTGCTCCGGATGCGGCGCGAACCCCCCTGGGCCTGGTGGCGTGGACTGGGTCGCCATAGATCGCGCGAAAGTCTAATCGGGCGGCCCGGCGGTCGGGTACGTTCCCAGGATCCTGACCTGTTCGCAGTGCTTGCGCAGGCCGGCGACGGCCTCGGCCACGGACGCGTCCGTCGCGGCGCCCTGGCAGTCGACGAAGAAGCGGTAGTGGCCGAGGCGCGCGCGCAGCGGGCGCGACTCGATCTTCGTCAGGTTGACGCCGCGAAAGGCGAACTCCGACAGGCAGCGCACGAGCCAGCCCGGGCTGTCGTCACCCGACCCCCAGAACGACAGCGAGGTCTTCGCCGGCGCGAAGTCGGCGGGCGCGACGGCGTCCGCCTGGCGCGCGAGCCAGACGAAGCGCGTCGCGTTGCCGGGCTCGTCCTCGACGCCCCGTGCGAGCACCGTCGCGCCGTACAGCTCGGCTGCGCGCAGCGTCCCGAGCGCGGCCCACGGCCCGTCCTGGGAGACGACGATCTGCGCGGCCTCGGCGGTCGACGCCGTCGGCTCGACGACGGCGTTTGGCACGCGATCGCGCAGGAAGCGCGCACACTGCGAGATCGCCTGCGGATGTGACAGGACGCGCTCGATCGACCCGAGCTCGAGCTGCGAGCCCGCGATCAGGTGCTGCGATACCGCGAGCACGAGCTCGCCGACGATCGTCACGTCGTTGCCATCGTCGGCGAGCGTGTCCAGCGTGACGGCGATCGGGCCCTCGAGCGAGTTCTCGATCGGCACGATCGCGCGGTCGACGCCGCCGTCGTGGACGGCGAGGATCGTGTCGCGCACCGACGGCAGGCCGACGAGCTCGGCGGCGGCGGCGTCCGGTGCCGTTCGCGCGGCCTCTTCGGAGAACGTGCCCGCGGGCCCGAGGTAGCCGAGCCGCATCAGGACGTCGTCGCGAGGCGCAGCGCTTCCTCTTCCTCGGGCGAGAGCTTGAGCTCTCCCTTGCCCTCGGAGACCTGCTTGACGTACAGCCGCGCCTGGTCGCGGTGGTGGATCGACGACAGCACGACGCCCGAGCGCGAGCTGTCGAGCAGCGCGATCGACGTCGACTGGCGGCCCGACATCTCGTTGTAGGCGTCATAGCGGATCAGCCCGCAGTGCGAGATCGCCCCGTCGATGCGCGCTTCGGCGACGCCCATTCGCGCGTCGAGGCGCGCGGCCACGTCGGTGACGTAGTCGTGCAGCGTCTTGAAGTGCGCGTCGAGCGCGGCCGCGTGGCCGACGAGGTCGCTGCTGCCCCGCTCGCCGAGCACCACGCGCTGGTCAGCGCGCAGGCGGCGCAGCTGGCGATACAGGACGACGACCGCGACGATCGCGACGACGGCGAGCGCGGCGGCGGCCAGCGCGACGATGCCCACCGTGGAGCTCAGCTCGGCACCCATGCCGGCCAAACGGTAGCGCGGGCTAGCTGCGCACGAAGAGCGCCGGGTAGCTGGCAGTGTTGTTGGCGGTGTTCTTCTCGCCGCCCACCGGCAGCACCTCGACGGTGATCGTCACCGGCTCGCCGATCGGCGGCGCCTCTCGCAGCGGGATCGAGACCGTCGTCTCGGTCTTCGCCATCGTCTGATCGATCACCTTCTGCTCGGTGATCGGATCGCCGGCGCCGCGGATCCGCACGCGCACGCGGACCTCGCTCTCGGCGTTGTCGCCCTGGTTTGCGACCTTGACGTTGAAGGTCAGGTTGGAGGCCGCCGGGATCCGGTTGGCCTGCCCCGGCTGAAGCGTCACGTCGCCGACGCTGACGCCGAGCAGGCCGTGGCCGTGCAGGCCCGGCGCAGGCTCCGACGTGCCGGCGTCGCCGGCGCCGCGGCCGGCCTGCGAGTTGATCCGCCGGGCGACCGTCGAGGGCTGCAGCCAGCCGTAGTTCTGCACGAAGCTTGCGTTCGCGATCGTCTGGCCGCCGATCTCGTGCTCGTCGAGCACCTGCTTGATGAGCGCCGCGCCGCGCCGGTTGTAGACGACGTTGGCCGCGTCGAAGGCCTGGATCTCGCCGGCGATCGCGCGCACCGCGGGCACGGCGGTCGCGGAATCGCTCGACAGCGCCGCCGGCAGCTTCTCGGCGACCTTGCCCATCGCCTCCTGCAGCAGCGACAGCGACAGCAGCACGTTGCGGTGCGCGGGCCGCATCTCATCGGGGACGTCGATGCCCTCGGCCCGCCTTGTCAGCGCCTGGGCGCGGATGCGCAGCTGGTTGACCTCCGACTGCACGTCGGTCGACGGCGCGCCGCCGGCGCTGAGCGTGTCGTAGAAGGCGTCCGCGTTGGCGTCGGCGTCGCGCACGATTCCCGAGACCGCGCGGTTGTAGTCCTTCAGCGCCTGCTCCTGGCGGCTGTCGAGGCAGCCGTTGATGCCGACGACGAGCAGCACGAGCACGAGGACGCCGATCGCCAGCGCCGCGACGCGGCGCACCATGAGCTGCTGCGGATCAGACGGCGGCCCGATCGCCGCGGGTGCCGGACTGCGCGGCCGCGTGCGGGTCGTGCGAGGCTCGTCGTCGTCGAAGAAAGACAGGGGTCCGCTCCTTGCCGCCGGAAGCTGCGGAACGCTCAGTATGCCGCGGGCGGGTCCGCGCGGCTCCACCTGCAACTTTGCCGCCAGTCGCCGCTTTCCTCCCTACACGGGCAAGGACCCCACGACGATCACGCCGAACAGGGAGCCGGTGTCCCACGCGCACACTCCCGCGGCGGCCCTCCCGGGCCAGGTCGTGCTCGGCCGCTACCGGCTCGGGGCGCGGCTGGGCGCGGGCGGCATGGGCGTCGTCTACCGCGCCCGCGACGAGCATCTCGAGCGCGATGTCGCCGTCAAGCGGATCGCGATCGAGCACGACCCCGACGGCCGCGGCGAGCGCGAGGCGCTGGCGGCCGCGCGGCTGTCGCACGCCGGGATCGTCGCGCTGTACGAGTCCGGCCGTGACGAGGACGCGGTCTACCTCGTCTCCGAGCTCGTCGACGGGCCGACGCTCGCCGAGCTGCTGCGCGCCGGCGAGCTCTCGGACCGTGACGTGCTGCTGATCGGCGCGACGCTCTGCGGCGCGCTCGCGCACGCGCATGCGCGCGGCGTCATCCACCGCGACGTCAAGCCCTCGAACATCATCTGCCGCCACAGCGAGGACGGTCCGGCGACGGCGAAGCTGACGGACTTCGGGATCGCGCGGATGGCCGACCACGACGTCCTGACGCGGACGGGCGACATCATCGGCACGCTCGCCTACATGGCGCCCGAGCAGGCGCGCGGCGAGAAGATCACGGGCGCCGCCGACGTCTACGCGCTCGCTGTCGTGCTCTACGAGGGGCTCGCGGGCGTCAACCCCGTGCGCGCGGGCAACCCCGCCGCGACCGCGCGTCGGGTCGGCATGCGCCTGCCGCCGCTGCACCGTGTGCGCCGCGACCTGCCGGCGCAGCTGTGCGGCGCGATCGACCGTGCGGCGGCGGTCGATCCGCCGGCGCGCGCCGGACTCGGCGCGCTGCGGCGCGCTCTCGAGGATGCGTTGGACGCCGTCGACGACGTGCCGGGCCCGGTCAGCGGCGGCGCGTTGGACACGCTCGCGCTGCCCGCGCCGGCGCGTACGCCGGCCCGCCGCCAGGAGCTGCACGAGCCGCGGCGGGCGCGCCCCGCGCGGCGGCTGCGCGCCCCGCCCTCGCACCAGCCTCCGCATCCGCAGCACGACGCGCACTCGCACTCGAACTCCCACCCGCGCGACGACGAGGAGCCGGTCCGCCGCCCGCGGGCGCGCCCGCTGCCGCGCGTCCTCGCCGCGCTCGGCGCGGCGGCGCTGACGGCGGCCGCGCTCGCGACCCTCGGCCCGCAGCCGCCGCTCGAGCCCGGCGCGGGCGCCGCGGCCGCCGGCGGCGCCGTGCTCCTGCTGCCGCGGCTGGGCTGGCTGCTGGGCGTCGTCGCGCTGCTCGCCTGGCTCGCCGTGCCCGTTCCGGGCGTTGCCCTGATCGCCGCGGTTGCGGTCGTGCCCGTCGCGCCCCTGCTCGCGCGCCGCGGGACGCTCTGGTCGCTGCCGGCGGCAGCGCCGCTGCTCGGCGCGATCGGCCTCGCCGGCGCCTGGCCGGCACTGGCGGGGCAGTCGTCGCGCTGGCAGCTGCGCGCCGCGCTCGGCGGGCTGGGCGGCTGGTGGCTGGCGCTCGGCGAGCTGCTGACGTCCGACCGGCTCGTGTTCGGTGCCGCGCCCGCGGTGCTGGCGCGCTCGGCCTGGGAGAGCTCGGCCGTCGACGCCACGCAGCACGCGCTGTGGCCGCTGCTGGCCGGGGGCGCGCTCGGGCTCGTCGTGCTGTGGGCGCTGGCGGCGATCCTCCTGCCGGTGCTCGTCCGCGGTCGCTCGGCCGCGCTCGACATCGTCGCCGTGACGGGCTGGGCGGCGGCGCTCGCCGCCGGCACGCAGGCGCTGTCGGAGGCGCTCGTCCTCGACGCGCCGCGCGGCCTCGTCGCGGGCGCCCTGGGTGGTGGCGTCATCGCCGTCGTGGCGCGCGCCGTGCGCGGGCGGGCGTAGCCGAAAACGGTTAGGCCCTGCCCGTAGAATCGAACCCCAGGCATGAGCGTCCTGCGCAACCTCGAGGCCAAGCTGACCGACCTCGTCGAGGGCACCTTCGGGCGCGTCTTCAGATCGGAGGTTCGGCCGGTCGAGCTCGCCCGCAAGCTCGTCCGCGAGATGGACGAGCACAAGACGGTGTCGGTCTCGCGTACGTACGTGCCCAACGAGTACATCGTCTATCTGTCGGCGGACGACCGCTCGCGGCTGGGGGGCGTCGAGGCGTCGCTGATCGAGGAGCTGGGCGCGTACCTGCTCGAGCATGCGCGCAGCGAGCGGCTCGCGCTGCCGTCGCGTCCGCAGATCGAGTTCCGCACCGACGAGCGGCTGGCGCTCGGCGAGTTCGGCATCCAGGCGCGCCTCGTGCGCCAGTCCGAGGACCCGGCTGTCGCCGAGCCCGAGCAGGCCGACCACGGCAACACGATGATCTACTCGACGGCAGGCCGGCTGCGCGCCCCGGTCGAGGAGCTGCAGGGCGTGCGGCCGACGCGGGCGCTGCTGCTCGCCGAGGGGCGCCGCAACGTGATCCCGCCCGGCGGCGCGGTCGTCGGGCGCAGCCGCGAGTGCGACATCGTGCTGGCCGATGCGAACGTGTCGCGCCGCCACGCGCAGGTGCTGCCCGCGGCGGCGGGAACGTGGACGATCGCCGACCTCGGCTCGACCAACGGCGTGCTCGTCAACGGGCGCAGGATCCAGGGTGCGGCCCAGCTGCAGCCCGGCGACCGGATCGCGCTCGGTACCGCGGAGATCGCGTTCGAGCTGGACTAGTCCGATGCGCGGCGACACTCGCTGCGCATCCGACCATCTAGGCTCAAGTCGAATGCTCGAACCGGTTTCCGTCGGCCTGAAGTTCGCCTTCCTGGCCGTCCTCTACCTCTTCTTGCTGTGGATCTCGCGCAGCGCGTTCAACGACCTGCGGCGCGGCGCGTTCGGCGGCCCGCGCGCGCCCGTCGCGGCCGACGCGACCGGGATGCATCCGGCATCGAGCCTCGACGTGCTCGACGGCGACGGCAGCTTCAGCCCGCGGCTCGTCGTCGAGTCGGTGCCGGGACTGTCGCGCGGGATGGCCTACGACGTCGCGGAGGGGGCGACACTCGGGCGCGGCGACGTCGAGATCCAGCTCGAGGACCCGTTCGCCTCCTCTCGCCACGCGCGCCTGACGCGCCAGGGCGCGATCCTCGTCATCGAGGACCTCGGCTCGACGAACGGGACGTACCTCAACGACGAGCTGCTGCGCGGGCCGCGCCCGCTGCACGCCGGCGACCGCGTCCGGATCGGCGATTCGACGTTCACCTTCGACGGTTGACGTGAGCTGAGCTGAGCTGATGCTGCGCGTCGCGACCGACCACTTCTCGCATTCCGACACCGGCCGCGCGCGCCGCGCCAACGAGGACTCCTACTACGCGCGCTCGCCGATCTTCGTGGTCGCCGACGGGATGGGCGGCGCCCAGGCGGGCGAGGTCGCGTCGCGGATCGCGATCGAGGCCTTCGAGCGCGGTCTCGGCGACGACGGCGCCAGCAGCGGAGAGCAGCTGCTCGAGGCGCGCGTGCGCGAGGCCAACGCGCGCATCCACGCGATGTCGCAGGCCGCGCACGAGCGCGCCGGGATGGGCACGACGCTCACGGCCGCCCACGTCGGCGAGCACGACGTCGCGATCGCGCATGTCGGCGACTCGCGCGCCTACCGGCTGCGCGGCGGCGAGTTCGTGCGCCTGACGGAGGACCACTCGCTCGTCGAGGAGATGCGCCGCCGCGGGCAGCTCACCGCGCAGGAGGCCGACGAGCATCCGCAGCGCTCGATCATCACGCGCGCGCTCGGACCCGAGCCCGACGTGCTCGTCGACACGTCGTCCTGGCGCGGCGCGGCGGGCGACGTCTACCTGCTCTGCAGCGACGGGCTGACGTCGATGGTGCCCGAGCCGCGCGTCGCCGAGATCCTGCGCTCTGCGGACTCGCTGCGCGCCGCCGGCCGCGGGCTGATCGACGCCGCCAATGCGGCCGGGGGGCGCGACAACATCACGGTGATCCTGTTTCGCCTCGAGGAGATCGGCGGCGCGTCCGACGCGGCGCTCGAGCAGCCGACGTCGGTCGGCGGCGCCGGCGGGCTGACGACGTCCGGCGTGCAGGCGGCGATCGCCGCGGCACCGCCCGCGCCCGCGCCGGCCGCTGCCGGCAGCAGCGCGCCGAGCGCGACGACACGCCGGCTGCGCCCGAGCGCGCCCGTCGAGGCGCCGCCGCCCTCCAGTCGTGGGCGCCGCCTCGCGAAGGTCTTCGCGATCCTCGCGCTGATCGCGCTGCCACTCGGCTTCGGCGCCTACAGCGCCAACCAGGCCGTCTTCTTCATCGGGACCGACGAGGACGGCTTCGTGACGCTGTATCGCGGCCTGCCGTACTCACTGCCGGGAGGGATCGACCTCTACAAGGTCAACTACGTCTCCGGCGTCCCGCTCCAGACGCTGCCCGCGAGCCGCCGCAAGCAGCTCGTCGACCACACGCTGCGCTCGCACGACGACGCGTCCGATCTCGTCCGCGAACTCGAGCGCGGCCGCATAGCCTCGTGATCGCGAGGGCACGCGACATGATGCGGTGCGCCACAAGCCGTGCGACCCGCGAGGCTGCGCCGTCATGACCGCGCGCAACCGCGAGCTCTTCGCGCTGATCCCGGCGACGCTGCTGGTGACCGCCGGCTTCGCCGCCGTCTTCATCCAGCGCGACAACCTCCTGTCGGACGTGTCGCTGACATACGGCGCGATCTTCCTGGCGCTGTGCCTGGCCGCGCACCTCGTCCTGCGCATGACGCTGCCCGACGCCGATCCGTACCTCTTCCCGCTCGTCGCGGTGCTCGCGTCCTTCGGCCTCGTGATGCTCTACCGCCTCGATGAGCAGCTCGCGCGCGAGCAGGCGCAGTGGTTCGTCGTCGGGCTGCTCTTCTTCACCGCGGCGATCGTCGCGCTGCGCCGCGACCACCGCGTGCTCGAGCGCTACCGCTACGTGATCGCGCTGGGCGGCATCCTGCTGCTGCTGCTGCCGCGGCTGGGCAGCCCGGTCAACGGGGCCTATCTGTCCTTCGATCTCGGCCCGATCTCGTTTCAGCCGGCCGAGCTCGCGAAGCTCGCGATCGTCATCTTCCTGGCGTCGTACCTGCGCGACACGCGCCACGTGCTCGTCATCGGCGCGCGCCGCTTCGCCGGGATCACGTTTCCCCCGCTGAAGCACCTCGGGCCGCTGCTGGCCGTCTGGGGCACCGCGATGGCGCTGCTGTTCGTCATCCAGGACCTCGGCTCGTCGCTGATGTTCTTCGGCGGCTTCCTCGCGCTCGTCTACGTCGCGACGAACCGGATCTCCTTCGTCCTCATCGGCCTGGGCCTGTTCGCGCTCGGCGCCCGCGCGCTTTATGCGATCCGGCCCACGATCGAGAGCCGCGTCGACGCCTGGCTGCATCCGTTCGACCCCGAGCTCTACGAACGCGAGATCGGCGGCAGCTACCAGATCGCGCAGTCGATCTTCTCGCAGGCCGACGGCGGCTTCTTCGGCCAGGGCTTCGGGCAGGCGATCGTCCAGCTCGGCGACAACCCGCCGATCCTGCCCGCCGCGCACACGGACTTCATCTACGCCGTCATCACCGACGAGCTCGGGCTGATGGGGGCGGTCGCGGTGCTGCTCGTCTACCTGTTGATCGTGGAGCGTGGATTCAAGACCGCGATGCTCGCAACCGATTCGTTCTCGAAGCTGCTGGCGACGGGGCTGACGGCGGTGCTCGCACTGCAGGTCTTCGTGATCGTCGGCGGCGTGACGAAGCTCATCCCACTGACCGGCGTGACCTTGCCCTTCATCTCCTACGGCGGCTCGTCGATCGTCGCGAACTTCGTCCTGCTCGCGCTGCTGCTGCTCGTCTCCGACCGCGCGCGCCGGGAGGCCGCAGCGTGAACGCGCCGATCCTCAAGCTCTTCGGGCTCGTCCTCGTGCTGTTCGCGGCGCTCGCCGGGATGACGAGCTACAACAGCGTCATCAAGGCCGAGGAGTACCGCGCCAACGCGCTCAACAAGCGCCCGCTGATCGAGCAGGCGCAGGTCAAGCGCGGCGTGATCCGCGCGCGCGACGGGTCCCTGCTGGCGCGTTCGGTCAAGGGCGAGGACGGCCTCTACGTGCGCCGCTATCCGGAGGCGGCGGAGCGCTTCTCGCACGCGATCGGCTACGACTTCGGCCTCACGATCGGGCGCGCCGGGCTCGAGCGCTCGCGCAACGACGCGCTGGCGGGCGAGACCGACGAGATCTCGTCGATCGTGGCCGACCTCAGCGGGCGGCGCAGGATCGGCGACAACGTCATCACGAACCTCGACCCGCGCGCGCAGCAGATCGCGCTGAAGGCCCTGGCGGGTCGGCGCGGCGCGATCGTCGCGATCGAGCCGGCGACGGGCAAGGTACGCGTCATGGCGAGCACTCCCGGCTACGACCCCAGCGCGCTGCGCGACCCGCAGGTCTTCAAGCGCCTGAACCGCACGACGAACTCCCCGCTGTTCAACCGTGCGACGCAGGCGGGCTATGCGCCCGGGTCGACGATGAAGGTCGTGACCGCCGCCGCCGCGCTCGACAGCGGCCTGTTCACACCGCAGTCGACGGTGCTCGGCAGGTCACCGATCGTCGTGTCGGGGGTACCGCTGAAGAACTTCTCCAACAAGCAGTTCGGCGCGATCCCACTCACGACGGCGCTGACCAACTCCGTCAACACGGTCTGGGCGCAGGTCGCCCAGAAGCTGGGCCGCGAGCGGATGCAGGAGTACATGCAGCGCTTCGGCTTCGGCTCGGACCCGGCGCTCGACTACCCCGACGGGCAGATGTTGCCAAGCGGCGTGTACGACCTGAAGAAGGAGCAGCTGATCCCGCTCGACTCGCGCCGGGTCGACATCGGCCGCGTCGGCATCGGCCAGGAGCGCCTGCGCGTGACGCCGCTGCAGATGGCGGTCGTCGCGGCGACGGTCGCCAACGGCGGCGTGCGGATGAAGCCGCGGATCACGAGCCGCATCGTCGACCAGGACGGGCGGACCGTGAGGCGGATCGAGCCCGAGCGCGCCGAGCGCGTGATGTCGGCCCGGTCCGCTGCGCAGCTCACGCAGATGATGAGCGACGTCGTGCGCGAGGGAACCGGCACCGCGGCGGCGCTGGAGGGCATCGAGGTCGCCGGCAAGACGGGCACCGCAGAGCTGAACATCGAGCGCCGGATCAACCAGCCGTGGTTCATCGGCTTCGCGCCGCGCGCGAAGCCGAAGATCGCGATCGCGGTGACGCTCGAGAACATCGTCGGCGCCCAGGGCGGCGTCGTGGCGGCGCCGATCGCCAGGCAGGTCATGCAGGAGCTGCTGCGATGACAGCGCGCGATCGCTTCACTGCGGCCGACGCCGACTCGGGCGGCGGGTGCCCGCGATGAGGGGCGGGATCGAGGTCGACGCCGTCGTCGACGAGCGCTACCAGGTCGTCGCCCACCTCGGCAGCGGCGGCATGGCCGAGGTCTACTGCGCGACCGACCTGCAGCTCGGGCGCAAGGTCGCGCTGAAGGTCCTGCACGAGCGCTTTGCGGCCGACGAGGAGTTCGTCGAGCGCTTCAAGCGCGAGGCATCGTCCGCGGCGGGCCTTCAGCACCAGCACCTCGTCGCCGTCTACGACCGCGGACAGCAGGACGGCACGTCGTACATCGCGATGGAGTACGTCGCCGGCCGCACGCTCAAGCAGATCGTCGCGGAAACCGACCCGCCCACCCCGCTGGCGCCTGCGCGCGCGGTCGACCTGACCGTGCAGATCCTGCGCGGGGCGCGCTTCGCGCACCGGCGCGGCGTCATCCACCGTGACTTCAAGCCGCAGAACGTCATCGTCGACGACGAGGGGCGCGCGAAGGTGACCGACTTCGGGATCGCCCGCGCCGGCGCGTCCGACATGACGCAGACCGGCTCGATCATGGGGACCGCGCAGTACCTGTCGCCCGAGCAGGCGCAGGGCCACGCCGTCACGGCACGCTCGGACCTCTACTCGATCGGGATCATCCTCTACGAGCTGCTGACGGGCAGGGTTCCCTTCGAGGCCGACTCGGCCGTGACGATCGCCCTCAAGCAGGTCTCCGAGGAGCCGGTCGCGCCGAGTCGGATCAACCCGGCGGTGACGCCCGAGCTCGAGTCGGTCGTGCTGCGCGCGCTGATGAAGGATCCGCGCGAGCGCTTCGCCGACGCCGACGAGTTCATCGCGGCGCTCGAGGCGGCCGCCTCGCGGATCCCGTCGCCGGCGGCGATCGCCCCCGCGCAGGCGGGAGCCGGCCCGACGGCAGCGCCGGCGCCTGTCGGACCGCCAGCGCCGCTGACCGGCGTCTATCCGCCCTCGCCGCCGGACCGCCAGCGCGAGCGCGAGGTCGTCCCGCCGCCCCCGCCGCCCCCGCCGCGGCGCAAGCGCTGGCCCTGGCTGCTGCTCGGCGCGCTCGCCCTGATCGGGCTGATCCTGCTGCTCGTGTCCGTCCTGACGCCGACGCGCGTGCAGGTGCCCGCCGTCGTCGGAAGCTCGATCTCGGTCGCGGCGCAGCGGCTGCAGGACGAGGGCTTCGAGGTCGTGTCCGTGCGCGAGAACTCCGAGCAGCCGCGCAACGCGGTGATCCGCCAGGATCCGGGCGGCGGAGAGAGCGCCGACGAGGGGTCGCGCGTGACGATCGTCGTCTCCGACGGACCCTCGATCACCGACGTGCCGAACGTCGTCGGCGACGGCCGCAACGAGGCGCGCCGCGAGCTGAGCGCGGCGGGCTTCAAGATCGACGAGCAGCCGGTGGCGTCGGACTCCGTGCGGATCAACCGCGTCATCTCGCAGTCGCCCGACGGCGGGTCGCTGGCCGAGCGCGGCGAGGTCGTCAGGATCGAGGTCTCGTCGGGACCCGAGCGCCTGCCGGTGCCAGACGTCACGGGCAAGAGCGAGGACGCGGCGCGGACCGCGCTGCAGGCGTTCCGCGTCGTCGTTCAGTCCAAGGAGGACGACGAGGCCGAGCCGGGCACGGTGCTCGCCCAGAAGCCGGCGCGGGGGAACCTGCCGCGCGGCGGGACGGTGACGCTGAGCGTCGCGGTCGAGCCCAGCCAGGTCTCCGTGCCCGACGTCGTCGGGCGCTCGCAGAACTCCGCGACGAAGACGCTGTCGGGCGCCGGCTTCGAGGTCGAGGTCGAGGAGCAGGCGGTCGACTCGCCCGACGAGGACGGGATCGTCCAGAAGCAGTCGCCCGGGAGCCGCGGCGGCAAGGTCGAGCGCGGATCGACGGTGACGATCAGCGTCGGGCGCTTCGATCCCCCGCCGAACCCCGAGCCGGACGCCGGGACGCCGACCACGCCGGCCACGACGACGACCACGCCGGCGAACTGATGCGCGTCGCCGTGCTCTGCGGCGGCCGCTCGTCGGAGCACGACGTCTCGCTTGCGAGCGGCGAGGGCGTCGCCGACGGCCTGGCCGCGACGGGCCACGAGGTGGTGCGCGTGACGCTCGAGCGCGACGGCACGTGGGTCAGCGACGGCGAGGAGCTGGCGCTCTGCCCCGGCCGCGGGCTGCTCGGCGCCGATGTCGCGTTTCCGGTGCTGCACGGGCCGTTCGGCGAGGACGGCTCGGTTCAGGGGCTGCTCGAGCTGCTCGACGTGCCCTACGTCGGCTCCGGCGTGCTCGCCTCCGCGGTCTGCCTCGACAAGGTCGTCGCCAAGGACCTGATGGCGCAGGCGGGCATCGCCCAGGTCGACTACGCCGGGATCCGCGCGGCGCGCTGGGAGGAGGACCGCGAGGCGGTGCTCGCGCAGCTGGCCGCGCTCGGCCTGCCGGTGTTCGTCAAGCCCGCGCGGCTCGGCTCGTCGGTCGGGATCGCGAAGGTCGCGGCCAGCGAGGATCTCGACGCCGCACTCGACGCCGCCTTCGTCCACGACCCCTGTGTGATCGTGGAGGCGATGAGCACGGGCGTGGAGGTCGAGTGCTCGGTGCTGGGCTCGGCGCGTGCCGCCGAGGCCTCGCAACCGGGCGAGATCGTGATCGCGGCCGAGTGGTACGACTTCGCCGCCAAGTACGAGCCCGGCGGGATGCAGTTGCGCGTGCCGGCGCGGATCTCCGAGACGGCGCGCGAGCGGCTGCGGACGATGGCCGTCGAGGCGTTCAGCCGCTTCGGCTGCTCGGGCCTGGCCCGCGCGGACTTCTTCGTCGAGGGCGAGCAGGTGCTACTCAACGAGCTCAACACGATGCCCGGCTTCACGCCGACCAGCGTCTACGCGAAGCTCTGGGAGGCCAGCGGCCTGCCCTACGAGGAGCTCGTCGAGCGGTTGTGCACGCTGGCGATCGAACGCCACGCCGAGGAGCGCAGCTACCGCTCCTGAGGCCGGCCGCCGCGCGCCGCGCGCAAGGCGGCGATCACTTGAACAGCAGGATCTCGGAGATCTCGGCCGACTCCTCGTCCGGCGCGAGCCTCGTGATCCAGACGAGGTAGCGGCGGAAGCGGTTGCCGGCGGTGTCGAGGTCGAGCTTCGCGTCGGCGCCGATCGTCGTCGGGCCGGCGAGCTTCGTCCAGCCGGGGTGCGGCACCGTCGGCGGCAGGTCGTCCTCGGCGACGTAGACCTCGGCGGTGAAGCCGGGCGCCGGCGTCTGGATCTGGATCTGGCGGGCGGCGACGCCGGCGGGCGGCGCGTCGAGCACGATCCCGACGCCCGCCTTCTGCGCCGCCAGGCCGCCGCGGTAGCTCTCCGTCGACCACGTCGACTGCGGGTCGCCGTCGACGACCGCGTTCGTGTCCTGCGGATGCTCCTCGCGGTTGTCGCCGAGCGGGTCGTAGTCCGACGCCGCGCGCTGACCGAGCGCGACGGGCTCGAGCTGCGGCGCCGCCGGCGCCACGTTCTCGCGCTCGCCGGTGCCGCGCTCGGTGCGCTGCGCGGCGACGTAGGCGAGCGCGCCCGCGGCCGCGAGCACGAGCACGAGCAGCGCCAGCAGCGCCTTCGTCGAGCTGCGGGCGCGCAGCGGCACGCGCCGACGCGTCGTCTCGGGCAGGCTGCGCAGCACCGTCGTCGCCTCGCCGGTGACCTGTCCGCTGCGGGCGGTCTCGATCGCGAGCACCTCCTCGAGGTCGGCGATCATCGCGCGCGCGTCCGGATAGCGGCGGTCGAGCTCCTTGGCCGTCGCACGGTCGAGCACGGCGGCGAGCGCGGCGGACACCTCGGGCCGGCGGATCTGCACGTCGGGCAGCTCCTCGCGCACGTGCCGCATCGCGACGGCGATCTGGTTGTCGCCCTTGAACGGGACGTCGCCGGTCAGCATCTCGAACAGGACGATCCCGAGCGAGTAGAGGTCGGACTGCCCCGAGACGGCGTGGCCGAGCGCCTGCTCGGGCGAGACGTAGTCCGTCGTGCCGAGCACGCGCCCGTCGGCGGTGAGCCCTTCCTGGTGCAACGTGCGCGCGATCCCGAAGTCGGTGACCTTCGCGGCTCCCTCCTCGTCGACGAGCACGTTCTGGGGCTTGACGTCACGATGCACGATCTGACGCTCGTGGGCGGCGCCCAGCGCGCGCGCGATCTCGATCGAGTAGGCGAGCGCCTCGGCGATCGGCAGCCGGCCGTTGCGGCGGATGCGCTGCTTGAGCGTCTCGCCCTCGACGTACTCGAAGACGATGTACGGCGTCGGGTGGTCGGGGTCGCCCTCCTCGCCGGCATCGATGACGCCGACGACGTGCGGGTGGTTGAGCTGCGCGACGGCGCGCGCCTCGCGGCGGAAGCGCTCGAGCTGATCGGAGTCGCCGGCGATCTCGCGATGCATGAGCTTGATCGCGACCTGGCGTTCGAGCACCGTGTCGAAGGCACGGTAGACGGTCGACATCCCGCCCGTCCCGACCTGTGCATCGAGGCGATAGCGACTGGACAGCAGCGTGCCGACGGGCGTTGGCATCGCTCTATTGTGCAGTCGGCCGCGGGTTGTGCACGTCACGTCCCTATTCGCGCACGTCGCACGAGCATCCTTGTCGGCCTACCCCGCGCAGTCGCATCTTGCAACGCCGGCCCCTGGCGCTGCGGGACCGCTCAGCCGCGGTCGATCTGCCCGGCGCGGTCGGTGACCGTGCCGATCCGCGCGCTGCCGGGGTGGCGCGCCGACAGCAGCGCGGCGGCGCGCTCGGCGTCGGCCTCGGCGACGACCGCGACGAAGCCGCAGCCCATGTTGAAGACGTCCCACATCTCGGCCTCCTCGACGTTGCCGCAGCGCGCGACGAGCTCGAAGATCGGCGGCACCGGCAGCGGCGTGTCGATCGCGAAGCCGACGCCGTCGTTGAGGCGCACGAGGTTCGTCAGCCCGCCGCCGGTGATGTGCGCGAGGCCGTGCACGTCGATCGGCGAGGCGAGCAGCTCGAGGATCGCGCGCACGTAGATGATCGTCGGCTCGAGCAGCGCGTCGGCGACCGAGGCGCCGCCGAGCTCGGCCGGCGTGTCGTCGAATGCGAGGCCGCCCTGCTCGAGCAGGGCGTGGCGCGCGAGCGTGTAGCCGTTGGAGTGCAGGCCGCTCGACGGCAGGCCGATCAGCGCCTGCCCCGGCGCGATCGTCTCGCCGCTGACGATCGCGCCGGGCGCGACGGTGCCGAACGCGGCGCCGCAGAGGTCGAAGCCGTTCGGGCTCGGATGACCGCGGATCAGCTCGGGCAGCACCGCGAGCTCGCCGCCCGGGATCTCGATCCCGGCGTCCTCGGCGCCGATCTTCAGCCCGCCCGCGATCGCCGCCAGCGCGGCGGGGTCGGGCTGCTCGACGGCGAGGTAGTCGAGCATCGCCAGCGGCTCGGCGCCGACGCAGATGAGGTCGTTGACGTTCATCGCGATGCAGTCGATCCCGACCGTCCCGAGGCGCCCGGTCTGCTCGGCGACGACGAGCTTGGAGCCGACGCCGTCGGTGCAGAGCGCGATCGCGAGGTCGGGGCTGATCTGCAGGACGCTGGCGTAGTGGCCCGAGCCGAGCAGCGAACGGCGCGGCCGCCCGGTCTCGATCGTGCGCAGCACGTCGACGAGCGCGCGCACGCCCGCGTCGCTGGAGGCGATCGACACGCCGGCGGCTGCGTAGGCGTCGTCTGGCGGCACTGGCAGCGAACCTAGCGCAGCGTGCGGCGCGCGCCGTCCGATGCACGCAGCCGCCGCACGATCAGCCCCGCGAGCCCCAGCCGGTACGCCGCGTACGGCAGCAGCGACCGGTCGCGCTCGACCGCGCGGACGATCCGCAGCGACAGCAGCGTGGTCGCGAACGAGGCGCCGATCCCGGCGAGAAACGCGCCGGCGGTTCCGGCCGGCAGCCCGCGGCGGGCCAGCCGCGTCCCTTTGAGCAGTGTCGCGCCGACGATGATCGGAAGCGCGGCGTGGCGCGACAGGATGGCGGCGTCCTGGCGCCCGAAGCCGCGCGCCCGCGCCGCCGTCAGCGTCGCGCCGTTGCGTGACACGCCCGGCATCAGCGCGCACGCCTGCGCCAGGCCGAGGCACAGGGCGTCGCCCGCGCCCGCGTCCTCGCGACGGCGCCGGCCGCTGCTCGCCGCGTCGGCGGCGGCCATCGCCAGCGACCCGAGCACGAGCCCGGCCGCGACGGTCTGCGGCGTGCCGAGGCGGCGTTCGATCGGACGCTCGAGGACGAAGCCGACGATCGCCGGCGGCACGAAGCTCAGGACGACGAGCTCGACCCGCCGGCGGTTGAGCTCGCGCGCGGCGGCGGCGACCTCGTCGCGCAGTCCGGCCAGCAGCGCGGCCGCGGTTCCGGCGTGCAGCGCGACCTCGAACGCCTTGCGCAGCTCGCCGTCGAGGCGGCTGTAGGGCCAGCCGCACAGCCACGGCACCACCGCGACGTGGCCCGACGAGGAGACCGGCAGCAGCTCGGCGGGCCCGTGCAGCAGCCCGAGGGCGATCGCGTCGCGGGTGCGCAGCCGCAGCTCGTCAGCGGCCCTGCGCATCGGCCGCCGGCTCGACCGGTGCGATCGCCGCGCCGCCGCCGCCGCCGCGCCGGCGCTTGACGATCAGGTAGCCGATCCCGACGATGATGCAGGCGGCGACGAAGTAGTCGAAGTAGTGCAGCGAGTCCTTCCAGTCCGTCCAGTTCTCGCCGACCTGCTGTCCGATGAACGTGAGCATGAAGACCCACGGCAGGCAGCCGAGGAACGTCAGGACGGAGAAGCGGATGAACGGCATCCGCGCGACGCCTGCCGGCAGCGAGATGAACGTCCGGATGATCGGCAGCATCCGCGTGAAGAAGACCGTCGCATCGCCGTGGCGCTCGAACCAGCGGTCGGCGACCACGAGATGGTGGGGCTTGATGAAGAGCCGGTGGCCGTGCTTCTCGATCAGGTCGACGCGGCCGTAGTAGCCGACCGCGTACGCGACCCACGAGCCGGCGAGGTTCGCGACCGACCCGACGAGCGTCACCGCGATCAGGCTGTACTCCCCCTCGCTGACGTTGAAGCCCGCGAACAGCATCGTCGCCTCGCTCGGGATCGGGATGCAGGCGCTCTCGAGCAGCATGAGGATGAAGACGCCCGGAAGGCCGAGGTCGGCGACGACGTTGGTCGCGAACTCGACGATCGGGTCCGTCAGCGAAGCGACGACGAACACGCGGGGAGGCTACATGGCGCGCGCGACCGAGGGGTGCGGTCGTGCGCAGGCCGACCGCGCGAGCGTCGTCGCGCCCCACGGCCCGTCGCCGCCGATCGCCCTACAATTGCCGCGATGCGCCGACGGATTCGTTCGGCGGCCCTCCCCCTCCACCGTCATTCGCTGCCCCAGCTCGCGGTCGACGGGGTACTGGTCGCGCTCGCGTACTGGCTGGCCTACCAGCTGCGCTTCGACGGGCCCTCGGGGGTTCCGCCACGCTACGAGCAGCTCTTCGAGGCGACGATCGTCCCCGTCGTGGCGGGCTCGCTCGTCGTCTTCGCGGGCTTTGGCCTGTACGCGAAGTGGTGGCGCTACGTCACGCAGCGCGACTACAGCTCGATCGTCCAGGCCGTCGTCGTCGCCGCGCTGCTGCTGGCGCTCTACGTCGCGACGGTGAAGCCCGTGACGCAGCCGTCCGGCGTCGGCGCGACCGTCGTCACGACGCCGTCCGGGGTGCTCGCGCTGCACCTGCTGCTGATGCTCGCGTTCGTCTGCGGCTCGCGCTTCGTCGCGCGCACGATCTACGAGCGGCCGCTGCGCGGCTTTCGAGCGGCGAAGGACGCGCGCGGGCTGCTGATCGTCGGCGCCGGCGACGGCGGGCGACTCGTCCTGCGCGAGATCCTGCGCAACCCCGAGCTGCGCCTCAAGCCGGTTGGCTTCGTCGACGACGACCCGCTCAAGCGGCGGCTGCGGATCGACGGCGTGCGCGTGCTCGGCACGACGAAGGAGCTCGGGCGGATCCTCGACGAGGTCGAGCCCGACGAGATCACGATCGCGATCCCCTCGGCGCCGGGCATCCTGCGCGCGAACGTCGTGCGCTGCTGTCGCGAGCGCGGGATCCCGGTGCGCACGCTGCCGACGGTCTTCGAGCTGCTGCAGAGCGCCGCCACCGCCGTGCGCCAGGTGCGCGATGTCCAGATCGAGGACATCCTCGGGCGTGAGCCGGTGCGGATGGAGCTCGACCGCGTCGGCGCGTACCTGAGCTCCGAGGTCGTGCTCGTCACGGGCGCGGGCGGCTCGATCGGCAAGGAGCTCTCGCGCCAGATCGCGCGCGTCGCGCCGCGCCGCCTCGTCCTGCTCGACCACGCCGAGGACAACCTCTTCGCGATCCAGCGCGAGCTCGAGGACGACCGCCACGTGCACCCGTCGACGCTCGACGTCGTCCTTGCCGACTGCAAGGAGGAGGAGCGGATGCGCGAGGTCTTCGACGCGTACCGCCCGACGATCGTCTTTCACGCTGCGGCCTACAAGCACGTCGGCCTGATGGAGTCAAACCCCGTCGAGGCCGTGCGCAACAACGCGATCGCCACCCGCCTGATGGCGCGCATCTCGGGTCAGATGAAGGTCAAGACGTTCGTCCTCGTCTCGACCGACAAGGCGGTCGACCCGGCGACCGTGATGGGCGCCTCCAAGGCGCTGGCGGAGTTCGCGATCGAGGCCGAGCAGGCGCGCTTCGCGGGCACGCGCTTCTGCGCCGTGCGGTTCGGAAACGTGCTCGGCTCGTCGGGTTCCGTCGTGCCGATCTTCCGCCGTCAGATCGCCCTCGGCGGCCCGCTGACCGTGACCGACGAGCGGATGACGCGCTACTTCATGACGATCCCCGAGGCCGTGCAGCTGATCATCCGCGCGGGCGGTCTGTCGAAGGGCGCGGGCAACGGCGAGATCTACGTGCTCGAGATGGGCGAGCCCGTCCGGATCCTCGATCTTGCGCGTACGATGATCGAGCTCTCCGGGCTGGACCCCGAACGCGACATCGCGATCGAGATCGTCGGCCGCAGGGCGGGCGAGAAGCTCCACGAGGAGCTCTTCAACCGCTACGAGCGTCCGCAGCCGACGCCCGCCGAGAAGATCCTGCGCGCCGAGCGCGACCCGCGCCCGCCGCAGGTCGTCGACGAGATGTTCGACCAGATCGGCCTGCTCGTCCTGGAGGGCGATGCGGCCGGTCTTGCTGCGAAGGTGTCCGAGCTGTCAGCGATTCCCGACGTCGCTCCCACTAGGATGCTGCGATCTGAGCCCGAGGCTGCCGTGATCTCTGCTGAACCAGCACCCATCAGCGACGGCGCGCAGTCGTGACTGCGCGCCGTTGCTCGACCAAGGTCGCGATCCAACCGCGACGCTGGTGCTCGCGATGAGCGCGATGATCATCGCTGCCTCCGCGGGCGGCGTCGTCGAGCAGATCGGCTCCTACGCGGGCTACGCCTCGATCGTCGGCCTCGGCGTGCTGGCGCTGCTCTACTTCACGCAGGCGCGCGAGGTCAGGCGGCTGCGCGAGTGGGCCGGCCGCGCGCCGGAGCGCGCGGTCGAGCTCGAGCAGCGCGTCCAGGCCGACGCGCAGAAGCGCGTCGTCGCGCAGCCGATCGCGGCGGCGTCCGCCGCCGGGCAGCAGAGCGCCGAAGGACGCGCGCAGGCGGCGGCGGCGGCGGCCGTCTACGCGAGCATCGGCGCGCAGCCCCCCGGAGCGCCGCCTCGGGCCGGCCAGCTCGCGCGTCCGTCGACGCCGAGCCCGGCCGCGTCCGCGCCGGGTGCTGTCCCGCGGGCTCCCGACGCCGCGACGCTGCCCGCGGCCGCGGCTGCAACGCAGACGCCCGCGCCGGCGCCGCCTGCTGCGGGGCGACCGATCGTGGCCGCGACGCCCCCGCCGGCACCCGCTTCCTCGCCGGCCGCCGGCGCGACGCCGCCGGCCGCCAGCACCGCGGCCGCGCGCATCGCGGCCGACTCGCGCCCGGTGCCGGCGCTCGCGCACGGCTCGAGCAATCAGGACACGGCCGAGTCCGACGCGGCGCGCCCGCAGCCGCTGCCCGAGTCGCCCTCGCGGCCGGCGGGCCAGTTGGCCGATGACGACGGCGGCGGATTTGGCCTCTCGCCCGCCCGCATCGCGATGATCGTCGGCGGCGGCGGCGCCACGATCCTCGTCGCCGTCGTGCTGATGATCACGCTGGCGTCAAGCGACGAGAAGCCGCCGCCGGAGAACAGCTTCGGCAACACGCCGTCGGTCGAGGCTCCCGCCAGCACCCCCGCTTCCTCCGGATCGGGCTCGGACTCGCCGCCGGCGGCCCTCACGAGCGCCGAGCGTCGCGCGACGGACGTCGCCGTCCTCAACGGCACGACCCAGACCGGCCTTGCGCGCAGCGTCGGCGACGAGATCGAGAAGGGGGGCTTCCGGCTCGGCAGCGTGGCCACCAACCCCGACCAGAGCGTGCCGACGACGATCGTCGCCTACAGCCCCGGCCACGAGGAGGCGGCGCTCGCGGTCGCGAAGATCATCGGCGTCGAGCGCGCATCGGTGCGGGCCGCCGACGCGAGCACGACGGCCGCCGCCGCCGACGTCGTCGTGACGGTCGGCGCGGACAAGCTCGGTTAGCGCTCATAGGGGGAGTGCGGATGGCCGGCTCGAATGAGGTCCTGCTCGTGCGCCACGGGGAGACCGACGACAACGCGGCCGCTCGCCTGCAGGGTCGCCGCGAGACGCAGCTCAACGATCGCGGTCGCGAGCAGTCACGCGCGCTCGCGCAGAGCCTGCGCGACGAGGGCCTGCGGGCGCTCTACACGAGCCCGCTGCAGCGCGCGTGCGCGACGGCGCAGATCGTCGGCGACCTGCTCGGCCTGCAGGCCGTCGTGGACGAGCGCCTGATGGAGGCCGACGCCGGCGACTGGTCGGGCCGGCTGATCGCAGACGTGACCGCCGCCGACCCCGAGGGCTGGGAGCGCTGGCGCTCGGCCGATCCCAGCTTTCGCTTCCCCGGCGGGGAATCCGTCGCCGAGCAGGCCGCGCGCGTCTGCGCCGCGCTCGAGGACATCGCGCGAGGGCCGTTGCCGGCGCTCGTCGTCACGCACGGCGGTTCGATCCGCTCGGTCGGCGCGATCGACCGCCCGCCGGGCGGATCGATCGACAACTGCGCGCTGTATCGCCTGCCGGCGTTGCTCGCCGCCGGGAGCTCACGGACGTGACGGCGAGCGCCCGGATCGTCTTCGCGGTGCTCGTCTGCGCGACGTTCGCGGCGTTCTTCGTCGCCCAGGAGCTCAAGAGCACGCCGCCGCGCGTGCAGGACCTCTCTGCGACCCCGTTCTTCTCGCCCAACCGAGACGGGCGCCACGACCGCGCGCGGATGTCGTTCCGGCTCAAGCACGCCGATGACGTGACGGCGACCGTCGTCGATCACGACGGCGACGCGATCCGCACGCTCGTCGACAACCGGCGCCTGCGCGCGGGGCAGCGGATGCGGCTCGTCTGGGACGGGACGAACGCAAGCGGCCGCGAGGTGCCCGACGACAGCTACCGCATTCGCCTCAACTTGCGCCGCCAGGGCCGCGCGATCGTCGTCCCGCGCAACATCGACAAGGACACGACGCCCCCCGACGTCCTCGTCACGTCGATCGGGCCGGTCGCCGCGCCGGGACCGGAGCTGCTGCCCAACGACGCCCGCGACCCCGCCCGCGTCTCCTTCCGCGCCGGCGGCCGGCGCAAGGAGATCCTCGTCTACCGCACCGACGTGCGCCCCCTGCGGCGCGTCTTCGACGCGCCGATCAAGCTCGACGACGACGCCACGCAGTGGGAGTGGGACGGGACCGTCGACGGCCGCCGGGTCGCTGCGGGCACGTATCTCGTCGTCGTGCGAGCGCGCGACCGCGCGGGCAACATCGGCAGCTCCGTGCCGCTGCCCCCGCGCTTTGAGTACGGGCGGCGACTGCCGGGCCGCGGCGGGATCAGCGTGCGCTACCTGCGCGCCCAGGCGCCGGCGGCGCCCGTGATGGCGGGCGAGAACGCGCTCGTCGCCGTCGAGTCGGCGGGCGCGCGCTTCACCTGGACGCTGCGCCGCGTCGGCTCGAGCGCGATCCGCAAGCGCGGCAGCGGCACGCGCTCGCGCCGCGTGCGCTTCGTCGCGCCGCGCGGCAAGTCGGGGCTGTACCTCTTCGAGGTCCGCACGCGAACGCGGCGCACCGCGGCGCCGCTCGTGGTGCAGTCCCAGCGGGCGCGCGAGGTGCTCGTCGTGCTGCCGGTGACGACCTGGCAGGGCCTCAACCCCGTCGACGACGACGGCGACGGACGGCCGAACACGCTCCGCGCGGGCCTGCCCACGAGCGTGCTCGGGCGGCCATACGTCAAGGACGGCGTCCCCGATCAGATCCGCCGCCACGAGGCGCTGCTGCTCGCCCAGCTCGACCGTGAGGGGCGCCGCTACGACCTCACGACCGACGTCGCGCTCGCGCGCGGTCAGGGGCCGAGGATCGAGGGCCATCGCGGCGTGATCATCGCCGGCGACGCGCGCTGGCTCGACGGTCGCGTCGCCCGCGCGCTGCGCAGCTACGTGCGCGGCGGCGGCCGGCTGCTGTCCGTCGGCACGGAGTCGCTGCGCCGCAGCGTCGCGCTGACGCCACGCGGCCGGGCGACGGCGCCGACGCTGCCGACGCAGCGCGACCTCTTCGGCGCGCGGCTGCGGCCGATCGTCCGCGAGCCGGTGACGCTCGTCAACGTCGCCGACGAGATCGACCTGTTCGCCGGGACGGCGGGCCAGTTCGCCGGTATCGGCGCGTTCGAGCAGACGCTCGACGTGCGCGGCGGCGGCGGCGCGCTCGCGGCCGCCGCGGCCACGCAGGACGGCAAGCGCCAGGTGATCGTCGCCTCGCGCCTGGGCGACGGCCTCGTGATCCGCCCCGGGCTGCCGGAGTTCTCCGCCAGACTGCAGGACGACGACGGGCTCGCCGAGCTGCTCGACCGCATCTGGACGCTGCTGCGCAGCCGATGATCGCCACCGTCACAACCCTCGCAGACCTCGCGCAGACCGCGGGCGTCGTCGTCGCGGCGCTGCTGGCGGCGGTCGTGCTGGTGCACCGCTCGCCGCGTCCGCGCGCGGCGGCGATGCTCGCAGCGCTCGTCCTGACGCCGGTCCTGCTCGTCGCGAACATCTGGTCGACACCGCAGTTCGAGCCGCTGCGCGAGCGCCCGCTGCTGGCGCTGATCGCCGCCGCCTGCGGCCTGGCCGTGCTCGGACTCGCCGCGTTCGCGATCGACCGCCGGCCGCAGCTGCTCGCGCTCGGCGCCGCCGCGGCGCTCCCCTTCCGCGTGCCGATCGAGTCCGGCGGCGAGACCGCGAACCTGCTCGTGCCGCTGTACCTCGTGATCGCCGCCGGCGCGCTCGCGTACGCGCTGCCGCGCCTGCGCGCCCCGCGCGGCCTCGACGACCCCGAGCCCGAGGAGGGCGAGCACGAGCGCGGCCTGCTCGAGTGGCTGCTGGCGGGAGCGGTCGTGCTCTACGCCGCGCAGGCGGCCTACTCGAGCGACTTCGACGGCGCGCTCGCGCAGACGATCTTCTTCTACGTCCCGTTCGCGCTGCTCTACGCGCTGCTCGTGCGGCTCCGGTGGACGGCGCAGCTGGCGGGCCGCTGCCTGATCGTGCTGCTCGCGCTGGCCGTCGCGTTCGTCGGGATCGGCTTCGTCGAGTACGCCAAGCGCGAGCTGCTACTCAACCCGAAGGTGATCAGCTCCAACCAGTTCGAGTCGTACTTCCGCGTCAACTCGCTGTTCTTCGATCCGAACATCTACGGTCGCTTCCTCGCGACCGTCATGCTGGCGCTCGCCGCGATCCTGCTGTGGTGTCGCCGCACGGCGCTCGTCGCGGCCTGTGCCGCGGGCCTGGCGCTGCTGTGGGCAGGGCTCGTGCTGACGCTGTCGCAGTCGTCGTTCACGGCGCTGCTCACGGGGCTGGTCGTGCTCGGCGCGCTGCGCTGGGGCCTCAAGCGGGCGGCGGCGATCGTGACCGCGTTCGCCGTCGCGGCCGTCTTCGCGGTCGTCGCCGCGCCCGCCGCGGTCGGCGTCGACGGCTCGGCGGACAGCGTCACCAGCGGACGCTGGTCGCTCGTGCGGGGCGGCGTCGAGCTCGCGTCCGATCGACCGCTGCAGGGCTGGGGCTCGGCCGCGTTCAAGACCGAGTACCGCGAGCAGGAGAAGTCGTCCAGCGCACGCGCGTCGGCGGCGTCGCACACGATCCCGATCACGGTCGCAGCCGAGCAGGGCCTCGGCGGGCTGGCGCTCTACCTCGCGCTCGTCGTCGTCGCGATCGGCACGCTGCTGCGCAACGCGCGGCGCTCGATCGCGCGCGCCGCGGTCGCGGCGGCGTTCGTCGCGCTCGTCGTCCACACGCTGCTCTACGCGGCGTTTCTCGAGGACCCGCTCGCGTGGGCGCTGCTGGCGGTCGGCTCGGCGCTGCCGGCCGAGCCGTGAGAGCGGCGAAGATCGCGCTCGGCGCGCTCGCGCTCGGCGCCGTGCTGGCGTGGGCGCTGGTCCCGACGTACCCCGACTACGACGCCTACCACCACCTCGTCTGGGGCCGCGAGCTGCTGGAGGGCGGCGCACCCGGGTTCGAGGACTACGCCGCCCCGACGCAGCACCCGCTCTACCTCGGCCTCGGCGCTGTGCTCTCGCTTGCCGGACAGCACGCCGACCGGTTGCTCGTGCTCGTCACGATCCTCAGCCTCGTCGCGTTGACCGCGGGCGCCTACGCGCTCGGCAGGGAGCTGTTCGGCAGCGCAGCGGGCGTCGCCGGCGCGGTCTTCGTCGGGTCGAGCTTCGCGTTCGCGCTGTACGCGGTGCGCGCGTTCGTCGACGTGCCGTTCCTCGCGCTCGTCGTCTGGGCGGCGGCACTGGAGGCGCGCCGCCTGCGGCGCGGCCTCGCGCCGATGGCGCTGCTCGCGGCGGCGGGCCTGCTGCGCCCCGAGGCGTGGCTGCTGGCGGGGCTGTACTGGCTGTGGTGCCTGCCCGGGCGCGAGCTGCGCGAGCGCGCGGCGCTGCTCGCGCTCGTCGTCGCCGCGCCCGTGCTGTGGGCGCTCGTCGACTTCGCCGTCACGCAGGACCCGCTCTTCAGCCTGCATTCGACAAGCGATCTGGCCGCGTCGCTCGGGCGCGAGCGCGGCCTGCGCAACGTGCCCGCGGCGTTTGTGACGTTCCTCGCCGACCTCGCCCGCCCGCCGGTGGCGCTGGCGGGCGTGGTCGGCCTCGTGCTCGCGCTGCGGCGCTTCGGCCCGCGCAGGATGGCGGTCCCGCTGGCGCTCGCCGGCAGCGGCGCGATCACGTTCATCGCGATCGGCGTCGCCGGCCTCTCGCTGATCCCGCGCTACCTGACCGTGCCGGCGGTCGCGCTGTGCGTGCTCGCCGGCTATGCGGTGCTCGGCTTCACGACGCTCGCGCCGGGCGCCGCGCGCGAGCGCTGGCGGCGCCTGGCGGTCGGCGCGCTCGCGGTCGGGCTCGCGTTTCTCGCCGTCAAGGCGTCGAGCTTCCAGCGCCTGTACGACGAGCTGCGCTTCATCGACCGCACGCACGACGAGCTCGCGGGGCTGCTCGCCGACCCGCGCGTCCGCGACGGGATGCGCTGCGGGGCGCTGACGTTCCCGACCTACCGGCTCGTGCCCGACGCGCGCTGGCAACTCGACGCGGATGCAACCGCGGTCCACAGCCGCGCCGGCGACCGTCCCGCCGGCGCCGTGGCGGTCTACATCAACGGCGACGAGAAGTTCGAGCGGCGCTTCGGGCGGGCGGACGGCGTCAGTCGGGAGACGAACCGCCCGCCGCCCCGGGAACCGGCTGTCGTCCGCGGGCCGTTTGCGGCGTATGTCGTGTGTGGCGCGCGAGCACGCTAGTCTCGCGAGTCGATGTCGTTGCTCTGGAGGCCCCTGCTCGTCCTCTTCGCGTTCGTCGCGATCGTGGTCGTGATCCTGGTCCTGCTGTTCTCGGGCGGCGGTGACGACGGCGCCGCGGACGGCGACGATGCGCCTGTCGTCGCGACGCCGGACGTCGAGCCGGAGGAGTTGGACGTCCAGCCGAAGAACCCGGACGCCGAGCCGGTCTCCGCCAAGGACCTCGAGGTCGGCGACTGCATCGCGGAGGCCAAGACGACGACCGGCGACGTGACGGCGTTCGACAGGATCGACTGCGACAAGCCGCACGACGGCGAGGTCTTCACGCTGATCGAGCTGGAGGGCGACAGGTACCCCGGGACGAAGTTCGTCAGCGCCAAGGGACAGCGCGGCTGCCGCGCGCGGCTGCGCCGCCAGGCCGCGCGGGAGGAGTTCGCCGACAGGCAGCTGGGCTACAAGTTCGTCTATCCGACGGCGCAGAGCTGGGCCCAGGGCGACCACGAGATCACGTGCATCGCGACGTTCAACAAGCCCCGCACGACGAAGCTCGAGCAGCGCGCCGCCGCCTCCTAGTCGCCGATCCACTGGCACCGATCAAGCCCACGGGCCTGCCCTCGAGCCGCGGCAGGGACGTGCCGACGCTCAGCCCAGCCCGAGCGCTCGCAGCCGCTTCCACAGCGGCGCGTTGACCTTCTCCGCCGTCTGCTCCAGAGCCCACGACCGCAGCTCGGGATCGGGCCGCAGGCGCGCGCCGGCCTGCGCCCGCAGCGCGGCCACGAAGGCATCATGGTCGGCCGCCGTCGTCACGGCCCGGTCCCACGTACGCACGCCCGCGAGCTCGGGCGAGATCGTGCGCCGGCCGAGCCGGGCGTACTTGAGGATCCGGTAGGGCAACGCGGCGTCGTTGAACGGCTCGACGCGGAAGGGCAGGATCCCGACGTCGGCGCACAGGATCAGCCGCGCGGCCTCCTCGTCGCTGCGGCGCCCGAGCCAGACGAGGTTGGGCGCGCTGCGGCAGCGCGCGAAGTCGGCGTCGTCTGAGCACTCGTCCTCGTGCCATTCGCCGACGAGCAGCAGCACGAGCTCGGGCATCCGCTCGGCGACCGCGCGCAGCAGCGCCCAGTCCGTGCGCCAGCCGAGATGGCCGAGCGAGACCGCGACGACGGCGCCGCGCGGGTCCGGCGCGGGAAACGAGTCGGCGGCAAGGCCGACGAGCTGCGCCTCGCGGCCGGCCTCGCGCTCGAGCTCGGCGAGCTTGGCGGAGACGACGAACGTCAGCGCCGAATGCGACGCCGCCTGCTCGTGCAGCAGCGCCAGCCGCGCGCGCATCGCCGGCGACGCGTCGTAGGCCATCTCGTAGCGGTCCCAGCGCCCGTACCAGAGCTCGGCCTGCGGGCGCATCTGCAGCAGCGCCCGCGCGAGCGGCCACTGCACCGGGTGGAAGATCGCGACCGCGCGGAGGTCGCCGCGCAACGCGCGCAGCAGCCGCCGTGCGGTGCCGCGCGCGAGCCGGTCGCGCAGCGGCCCGGGTAGCCGCGCCACCGCGCCATAGGGCACGCGCGGCGGATCGGCGGCGACGACGCCCTCCGCGCGCAGCAGGTCACGCGCCTGGTCGGCGAGGATGAACCCCTCCAGCGGTCGCGGCAGCAGCAGCAGGGCACGCGGATCCGGCACGTGCGGACAGTAGCGTGGCACCCCATGCACGGCCTCTTCGGGCGCCTGATCGCGGGAGGCGCGGCGTACCAGGCGTCGAGCGTCGTGTCGGCGGCGCTGGCGCTCGTCACGCTGCCGCTCTACACGCGCGCCTTGAGCCGCGCGGACTTCGGCGTCGCCGAGACGCTGCTGACGTTCATCATCCTCGTCTCGATCCTGCTGCGCTTCGGCCTCGGCGAGGCGTTCGTGCGCTTCTACTCGCAGACCCCGCACGACGAGCGCGATCGGCTCGCGCGCACGACCACCGCCGCGGTCCTGCTCACCACGACGGCGACCGCGCTGCTGGCGGCCGCGCTCGCCGGCCCGCTCAGCTCGCTGATCCTCGGCTTCGAGGATGCGGGCCTGATGCGGATCGCGATCTTCGGGCTGTGGGCGTTCACGAACCTCGAGATCGCCTACGCGCTGCTGCGCGTCGACGAGCGCCGGCGCCTGTACGTCGCGGCGTCGTTGTGCAACGTCGTGCTGAGCGTCGCGCTGACGGTGACGCTGGTGGTCGCCCTCGACCAGGGCGCGCGAGGCTACCTGGCCGGCAACTACGTCGCGTCGGGCGTCGTGCTGCTGGGCCTGTGGTGGTCGCTGCGCACGCGGATCGGGTTGCCCACCAGCGGTCACGGCTTCCCGCTCGGGCCGCTGCTGCGCTTCGGCGTGCCGACGGTGCCCGCCGACGCGACGGTGTTCGCGCTCAACGTGATCGACCGCGCCTACCTGCTGCGCGCGCAGAGCGCCGCCGCCGCCGGCCTGTTCGCGCTCTCGGTCAAGCTCGCGACAGCGGTCATCCTCGCCGTGCGCGGCTTTCAGCTCGCCTGGCCGCCGCTTGCCTATTCGATCGGCGACGACCGGGAGGCGGGGCGCTTCTATGCCGCGGTGACGACGTGGTACGTCGTCGTCACGGGCTTCGTCGTCGCGGGCCTCACGCTGCTCGGGCGCTGGCTCGTGCGGCTGCTGGCGGCGCCGCAGTACTTCGAGGCTCACGAGGCGCTGCCGTGGGTCGCGCTGGGCTGGGCGATGTACGGCCTCTTTCTCGTGCTCGTGACGATCGGCGGGCGCGTCGGCGTGACGACGCGGACGTTCCCGGCGGCGCTCGCGGGCGTTCTCGTCAACGTCCTCGCGCTCGTCGTGCTCGTCGAGCCGCTCGGAATCGCGGGCGCCGGCATCGCGCTCGTCATCGCCCATGCCGTGATGCTCGTCGTACTGCACCTGCTGACGCGGCGGCTGTTCGCGGTGCCGTTCGAGTGGCGCCGGCTGGCGCACGCGGTCGTCCTGCTGACCGGTGTCAGCGTCGCCGGCGAGCTGGCGCTGCCCGAGGCGGGCGTCGACGGCTTCGTCACGCGCGCCGTCGCGCTCGCGCTGCTCGCGCTCCTGTTCGCCGCGACGCGATTCGTGCGGCCCGCGGAGTGGACGGGGCTGCGCGGCCTGCTGCGCCGCCGGCCCGCAGCGGGAGCTGAGCAGCCGTGAGGCTCAGCGCGGGACCCAGACGCTCAGCGCGCCCATGACGACGGCGAGCGCGGCGAGCAGGATCCCCAGCAGATTCGCGGCGCCGCCGATCGCAGCGCCGGCGAGCAGCAACACGCCCGCCCAGACGGTGCAGGACAGCTGTGCGCCGAGGCCCGGAGCCCGCAGCCAGCCGACGGCGGCGCCGATCAGCATCGCGACGCCGAGCAGAACGAGGGGGACGCCGATCACGAGGGCGGCGGCGCCGTCGTCGCAGGCACCGCTCGATCTGCAATCGCGGCTGATCACGATCTCGAGACCGACCGCGATCGCGCCGACCGCGAGCAGGCCCGACAGGAGCAACGCGAATCCGGCCCGCGACGGCATGCCACGACTCTACGAGGCGTCGGAGCTCGGCAGGTTTCGTGCGCTGCGCAAGCCGCGCGGCGACTGCGCCGAGAGCCCGCGCGCGCTCTTGGCGGTTTGACCTCTGCCGCGAGGCGGGCAACCGGAGCGTATGGACCAGCAGCAGCGCAATCCCGAGAAGGACCCGAGCGACTGGACGACCGGCGACGAGCCGATGACGGGGCCGCAGGCCTCGTATCTGGAGACCCTGTGCCGAGAGGCCGGCGAGGAGTTCGACTCCAACCTGAGCAAGGCGGAGGCCTCACGCCGGATCGACGAGCTTCAGGAAAGGACAGGCCGCGGCAGCGACTCATGAGCCTCGCGAAGGTGGCGCGCGGTCTCGTCCTCGCGACGGCCGCCGTCTCGGCGCTGCACGCGCTCAGGATCCGGCGCAGGGCGGTGAAGACGATCTCGATGACACGCGCTCCCAGTTCCCGGCAGACCGACCCCGCAAGCCGCACGCTGATCGCGGCCGCCGTCACCGGCACGGCCGCGGCGGACGATCCGCCGCCGGCGCCGAAACCAGCCGGCGGCGAGGAGCGCGCGTTCAGGCTGCGCGCGGACGAGACGGTCGCCGACGGCATCCGGCGCGCGGCCCGCGGTCAGCTCGCCGACAGCTCGGAGGCGCTCGCGGGCGCGTCCGGCACAGACGAGCTCGGGGACGCGGTGCACAGCACGCGCAAGGCGATCAAGCGCGTTCGAACGACGCTGCGGCTGTCGCGCGACGCGCTCGGCGAGCGCGCGTACGAGCGCGAGAACAGCGACATCCGGACGATCGCCGGCCGCCTCTCCGACGCGCGCGACGCGCAGGTGCTGATCGAGACGCTGGACGCGCTGGAGCAGCGCTTCGAGGACGAGCTGGCGCCCTCGACCGCCGAGAAGCTGCGCGCGCGGCTCGAGGACGAACACGAGCGCGCGCTCTCCGCGTTCGCCGACGACGGCGATCTCGCCGCGACGACGCGGCAGGCGCTCGAGGAGGTGCGGGCGCGGACGGCGGAGTGGAGCTTCGGCCGGCAGGGCTTCGATTCCGTCAAGCCGGGACTGCGACGCGTCTACCGACGCGGCCGCAAGCGCATCCGCGCCGCCTGCGCCGATCCGAGCGCTGAGAATCTGCACGATGCGCGCAAGCGCGTCAAGGATCTCTGGCACGCGGCGGAGCTCCTGCACGAGGCGCATCCCGAGCGGATGAAGTGCCTGGCGCGCGACGCGCACGCGCTCTCCGACCTGCTCGGCGAGCACCACGACCTCAGCGTCCTGCGCGACCACGTCGAGGCAAACCCGCAGCTGTTCGCCGACATGACGGCGCGCGAGGCGCTGCTCGCCGTCCTCGAGCGCCGTCGCGACATGCTGCAACGCCGCGCGCTGAAGCTCGGGCGGCGCGTCTACAGGCATTCGCCGAAGCGCTTCGTCAAGGACGTCGAGCGTGGCTGGCGCAAGCGCGTCGGCTCGGTCCCGCCGCGCCCGCACAGCGCCTGAACGCGAGGCACCGCCCGATCGCGTCGGACGAAGCGCCGGCAGGCCGCGCCTGACTGTGTCGCCGCGGTCGCGACGGTACGGGACCGCGTCGTAAGGAGCGAGCCCGGCGCTTCGGCCTATCGTTCGCGGCCATGCGCCCCGCGATCGGCATCACCTCCACCGTCGGCGACATCCACGCGAGCGGCTGGGACGAGCACGCGGCCTTCTCTCCCTTCGCCTACATCCGCGCGGTGCAGCGCGCCGGCGCGCGCGCGGTCCTGCTGGTCGCCGATGACGAGGACGCCGAGGATCCGCAGGACCTGTTGAAGATGCTCGACGGCGTGATTCTGAGCGGCGGCGCGAGCGATGTCGCACCCCGCCGCTACGGCCAGGAACGACATCCGGCGACCGCCGCCGAGGAGCCCGGCCGAGACGCCTTCGAGATGGCGTTGGCGCGAGGCGCGAAGGACCACGGGATCCCCCTCCTCGGCATCTGCCGCGGCATGCAGCTCCTCAACGTCGCCTACGGCGGCACGCTTCACCAGCACCTGCCCGACGTGGTCCAGCACGACGACCACCGCGCGCTGCCGGCAGACTTCGCCCACCACGAGGTGCAGATCGAGCCGGGGTCTGTTGCCGCAGCTGCGACCGGCAAGCGCATCGAGACGGTGCTGTCCCATCACCACCAAGGTCCCGACAGGATCGGCGAGGGCCTGAAGGTGACGGGCAGGTCGACCATCGACGACAGCCCTGAAGCCATTGAAGACCCCGCCGCGCACTTCCTGCTGGGCGTGCTGTGGCACCCTGAGGAGGACGAGCGCTCGCGGGTCGTCGGCGCGCTGGTCGACGCGGCGCGCGAACGGCTTTCGGCGTAGTGACTGCGCCGCGACGCTCGCGCGCAGGTTGACGACGGTGAGGTCGCGTTCGACGGCGATGGCGAGCTTGGCGAGCTTGGCGTAGAGCTCGTCGGCGAGCGTCTGCAAGCGTGACAACCACGCCGGCGCGCTCGATCGGCTGCACCAACAGCTACAGCCGCCGCCCGCGGTTGTGCTCCGAAGCCGCCTCGCGCAGACCCTCGCCCTGCGCCGGTCGCAGCGTCGCGGTCACGTGACGCCAGTAGCGCCGCGGGTCGTGGCCCGGCAGCACGACGGCGGCGATCGAGCGCGCGGCGTACGTGAACGCGGTCAGCAGCCGCACGGTCCACGCCGCCGCGCGCGAGTGGTGCTTTCGCATGTAGAGGTCGCGATTGCGCGACAGCTCGACGATCCGCCGCTCCGGGACCGCGCCCGTCGAGAGCTGCTCGTGGTGGATCGCGACGGCCTGCGGGACGTAGAGCGTCCGCCAGCCGGCGTCGCGCAGGCGCTTGCAGAAGTCCACCTCGTCGGAGTAGACGAAGAACTTCGGATCGAACCAGCCGATCTGCGCGGCCGCGTCGCGCTGCACGAGCAGCGCCGCCGACTGCGCCCAGTCGACCTCGCGGATCTCCTCGCCGCGGCTCTGCACCGTGTAGCGGCGGTGCAGGAAGAGCGCGCCGACGAGCGCCGTCAGCGGCGTCGGAAAACGCCAGGCGGAGGGCTGCTGGCGCCCGTCGGGCCGCTGCAGCCGGGCGCCGGCCGCGGCCGCTTTCGGATCCGCGTCGAGCGCCGCGCGCAGCGTCTGCGTCGCGCCGGGCAGCAGCTCTGAGTCCTCGTTGAGCAGCAGGCACAGGCGCCCGCGCGCGAGCTGCAGCAGCTGGGAGTCGTTCTCGCCCTTGCCGCGCCGGCGCTCGAGCGCGACGACCTGCGTCGTCGCGGGATGGGCGCGCGCGGCGCTCGCCGAGCCGTCGGCTGACGCGTTGTCGAGCACGAGCACCTCGGTCTCGACGTCGAGCGTCGCCTGCTCCTGCGCGATCGCGTCCAGGCAGCGCAGCATCAGCGCGCGCAGCTCGGTGTTGACGACGCAGTAGGAGATCTCGACGGACACGGCGCCACGGTATGGGAAGCGTCTGTCCGACGGCGCCGCGCAGCACCGCAGCAGCACCCGCAAAGGTCGCCCGGCTACGCTCGTGGCGTGCGTGTGGACGTCGTCGACCCCTCGGCGTACACGCCGCCCTACGATCACGCCCTGTGCACCGCGCTGGCGCGCGCGGGGGCGCAGGTTCGCCTGCAGACGAGCCGCTTCGGCTACGGACCCGTGCCACGGCCGGAGGGCTATCAACGGGTGGAGTACTTCTATCGCCGCGGCGCGTCCGCCCGCCCGGGCTCCGCGGCCCGCTTCGCGGCGAAGCTGGCGCAGCAGGTTCCCGACATGCTGCGCTACGCCCGGACGGCCGCGCCGCACGCGGACGTCGTGCACTTCCAGTGGCTGACGGTGCAGCAGGTCGACCTGCACCTGCTGCCGCGCGGGCGCCCGGTCGTGCTGACCGCGCACGACGTGCTGCCGCGCGAGCCGCGCCGCGGCCAGCTCGCCGCGCAGCGCGCGCTGTACGAGCGCGTCGACGCCGTCGTCGTGCACTCCGAGCACGGTCGCGAGCGCCTCGTCTCCGCGCTCGGCGTGGCTGCGGCGAAGGTGCACGTCATCGCGCACGGGGCGTTCGAGCACCTCACGCACGTCGCCGGCGAGCAGCCGCTACCGCAGGCATTGGCCGCCGTCGAGAAGCCGGTCGTGCTGTGCTTCGGGCTGCTGCGCCCGTACAAGGGGATCGACGTGCTGCTCGACGCGTGGCGGGCGGCCGCCGTCGACGCCGAGCTGTGGATCGTCGGGATGCCGCGGATGGACGTCACCGCGCTGCGCGCCGCAGCGCCGCCGTCGGTGCGCTGGATCGCGCGCTTCATCGCCGACGATCAGCTCGCCGCCTACTTTCGCCGTGCGGATCTCGTCGTGCTGCCCTACCGCGCGGCCGAGCAGTCCGGCGTGCTCTTCACGGCGCTGGCGTTCGGGCGCCCGCTGCTGCTCAGCGCGGTCGGCGGCTTTCCAGACGTCGCGGGACACGGCGCGGCGGCGCTGGTCGCGCCGGGCGACCCGCTCGCTCTGGCCCAGCAGCTGCGCCGCCTGCTCGCCGATGACGGCGCGCGCGCCCGGCTCGCCGCAGGCGCCCGCACGGCAGCGGCCGGACCGTACTCCTGGGACGCGATCGCCGCCGCGCACCTGGAGCTCTACCGATCGCTGGGCTAAGGGCCCCTGACCGCTCCGACCGGCGGCGTTCGCGCGCGACAGAATGAGCACGTGCTCGCCTGGGAGGTCGTCTTCTGGCTCTGTGCCGGCCTGCTCGTCTACGCGCAGATCGGCTACCCGCTCGTGCTCGCGGCGATCGCGCGGCTGCGGCCCGCGCGGGCGCCGGCGCCCGCGCCCGCGCCGGACGAGCCGCCGACGGCGAGCCTGATCGTGGCGGCATACGACGAGCAGGCGGTGATCGCGCGCAAGGTCGCCAACGCGCTCGCGCTGGACTACCCGCGCGATCGCCTGGAGGTCATCGTCGCCAGCGACGGCTCATCGGACGAGACGGTGCGGGCGGCGCGCCGCGCGGGCGCCGACCTCGTGCTCGACCTCCCGCGCGGCGGCAAGATCCGTGCCCAGGACGCCGCCGTCGCGCAGTCGCGTGGAGAGATCGTCGCGTTCTCGGACGCGAACAGCACGTGGGAGCCCGGCGCGCTGCGGTTGCTCGTCGCCGCGTTCGCCGACCCTCGCGTCGGCTACGTCTGCGGGCAGGTGCGCTTCGTGCTATCCGATCCCACCCACCCCGATTCCAACCAGGAGGGCCTGTACTGGCGCTACGAGATGGCGCTGCGCGCCCTGGAGTCGAAACTCGCCTCGATCACCGCCGGCAACGGCGCGATCTACGCCACGCGCCGCGCGTCCTACATCGAGGTCGACCCGATCATGGGCCACGACCTCTCGTTCCCGTTCAAGATGGTCAAGCGCGGCTGGCGCGCGGTGTATGTGCCGCAGGCGCGCGCGAGCGAGAAGATGGTGCCCTCGATCGAGGGCGAGTTCGCGAGAAAGCGGCGGATGATGAGCCATACGTGGCCGATCGTCCTGCGCGGTGGGCTGCTGTCGCCGCGCGGGTACCCGCCGCTGTACGCGCTGATGATCGCCTCGCACCGGGTGCTGCGCTACGCGTCGCCGTTTCTGCATCTGGGCGCGTTGGCGGCGAGCGCCGTGCTCGCGACGGCGAGCGTCGTCTACGGCGTGCTGCTCGCGCTGCAGGTCGTGCTGATCCTGGCGGCGCCGCTCGCGCCCGTCGTGCCGCTGCGCCCGTTGCTCGTCGCTCGCTACTACGTCCTGACGACCGCGTCCGTGGCGGCCGGGCTGTGGGACTGGCTGCGGCACGGCACGGCCGCGGGCTGGGAGCCCGCGGAGGGAACGCGCTGATGGCGCGCCGCGCGTTCGACATCGGCGTCGCCGCCTTCGCGCTGCTGGTGTCGTCACCCCTGTTCGCGCTCGCAGCGATCGCGATCCGCCTCGAGTCCAAGGGCGCCGTGATCTACCGCCAGCGCCGCGTCGGCAAGGACGGCCACGAGTTCGACGTGCTGAAGCTGCGCACGATGGTCGACGGCGCCGAGCACATCGGCGCCGGCCTGGCTGTGAACAAGGGCGACGCGCGCATCACGCGCGTCGGCAGGATCCTGCGGCGCACGTCGCTCGACGAGCTGCCGAACCTCCTCAACGTCCTGCGCGGGGAGATGGCGATCGTCGGCCCGCGGCCGACGTTGCCGTCCCAGGTCGCGCACTACAGCGAGCGCGAGCGCGGTCGCCTCGCGATCCGCCCCGGCATCACGGGGTGGGCGCAGGTCAACGGGCGCACCTCGCTGCCATGGACCGAGCGAATCGAGCTCGACCTCTGGTACATCGAGCATCGCTCGTGGCGGCTGGACCTGAAGATCCTGTGGCGCAGCGCGCGCCTCGTCGTCGCCGGCGAGGGGCTCTACAAGGGCAGGACGGGCGGCTGGACGCAGCGATAGCGCTGACGCCTCGCTGACTCGCAAGAAGCTGCGGCGCCTCGAGCTGACTACCGGCGCCGGCAGCCAGTGCGCAGACCGCCAACCCGGCGAAGGCGGGCGCGAGCGTGACATCGGGGCGCGCATCACGTGGGCGAGCGACAGCGCTGGAATTCGTCGACAGTGAGAGCGCTCTGCCAGCGATCGCCCGCGCTCCTGCCTCCCGTGGAGGGCTGTCGCGGCTCCGCCCAGGCGTGGCGGTCGCGGCGGCGCGACGTGCTGGCGATGACGCGAGCGACGCGGGCGATCGTGTCGTTGGGCGAAAGCGGCGGACTGCGTGGTCGAACTTCACGCCGCACCTGGTGGCCGCAGCGGCCGCGAGGTCGACCGCCCGGATTGTCCCTAAGCAGGCGAAAGCGCTGCAAAGCGGTTGCTGCAACACAAGTTGCCCTGCGGTCTGGTTGTATCGCCGTGAGGCAACAGTGCAGCTGGCAGTCGAGCTCGCCCATTACGTCACCGGTGCCGCTGCGCTGATCCTGGCGACCGTCGCGGCGCTCCAGGCCGGTCGTGGCGGGCGTGCTGGGCGCTGGGGGGCGGCGGCATTCGGGGCGCTTGCGGTGGCGCTGCTCATCCGCGCAGTCGACGAAGCTGCGCGGCCGGAGTGGACGGTGAAGGTGCTGGTCTGCTTCCTGCTCGCGTTTCCGTACCTGCTGTTGCGCTTCACGGAGTCCTTCGTGGCCGTGCCGGTCGTGATGGCGCGCCTGGCCGCTGGGTCGCTGGCGGCGTTGCTGGCGGCGACCGTAGCGCTGCCCTTTTTTCCTGAGGACGGTGCTGCCCGGCCGGGGTGGTACACGGCCTATATCGTGGTCGGCGCCGCCTTCTGGACCGCTCTCGCGGGCACGACGATGGTGGGGCTGTGGCGCGGCGGAGCAGGGCGGCCGACGCTGATGCGCCGGCGCGTGCGGCTGATGAGCGCCGCGACCGGCGGCATCAACGTCGTGGTCCTTGTTCTCGCCGGCGGGGACGAAGGCGGCGTGGAGCTGGCGCTCCAGGCGCTGCTGCTGGTCAGCCTGGCAGCGTTCGCGGTGGGTCTGGCGCCGCCGGTCTTCGTGCGCCTCGCTTGGCGGCAGCCCGAGCAGGAGGCGCTGCGGCGCGCCACCGAGGAGCTCGTGCGGGCCGGCACGGTGTCGGAGGTCACCGACACGCTGCTGCCCCACGTGGCGAGCATCGTCGGCGGCTCGGGAGCCGCCCTATGGGACGAGGACGGCACGGTCGTGGCGTCCTTCGGAAGCATGCCGCACGCAGAGGGAGACCCCGGATCGCGCGATGGCGCGAGGCTCGAAGCGCTGGCACTGTCGCCGCCGTTCGGATCCCTCGTGGTGGCGACGAGTTCGCTGACGCCGTTCTTCGGCCGCGAGGAGCTCCGGTTGCTGCATGCCCTCGCTGCGCTTGCCGATCTGAGCCTGACGCGCTGCGTGCTCCACGAGCGCGAGCGTGAGAGCCGGCGCGCGCTGCTGATCGCGATGGAGGACGCCAAGCGCGCCAACATGGCCAAGAGCGACTTTCTCTCTCGGACGAGCCATGAGTTGCGCACGCCGCTCAACGCCGTGCTCGGCTTCGGGCAGATCCTGGAGATGAGCGACTCGCTCGGCGACGATGACCGCGAGGCCGTCGAGCAGATCCTGAAGGCCGGACGTCACCTGCTGGAGCTGATCAACGAAGTGCTGGATCTGTCGAGGATCGAGTCCGGCCAGATGGCCATATCGCCGGAGCCGGTCGAGTTGGCCGGTCTCACCGACGAGGCGCTCGACCTGATCCGCCCGCTTGCGCAGGAACGCTCGGTGCGGCTCCTGATGGACGTCGGCAGATGTGATCGCCATGTGATCGCCGACCGCCAGCGCCTCAAGCAGGTGCTGCTCAACCTGCTCTCCAACGCGATCAAGTACAACCACGAGGGCGGCGAGGTCGCGGTCTCCTGTGTCGAGCCAGAGCAGGGACGGCTGCGGCTGCGTGTGCAGGACACAGGCCCCGGGATACCGGCGCCGTGGATCGACCGGCTGTTCGAGCCGTTCGAGCGCCTCGGCGCCGAACGCGGTCCGGTGGAGGGCACCGGGCTGGGCCTCGCGCTGTCTAGCCAGCTCGTCAAGCTGATGGGCGGCGAGATCGGCGTCGACAGCCGCGAGGGCGAAGGCAGCACCTTCTGGCTCGAGTTGCCGTCGACCGACGCACCAGGTGCCGCCCGGATCGAACGCGTCCACGTCGGTCGCCGGCAACTGCGCCCCGCGCCGTCGTCCGGGCACCGGCGACTACTGCTGATCGAGGACAACCTCTCCAACATCAAGGTCATCCAGCAGCTTATGGGCCGCAGACCGCACATCGAGCTGCTGCCGGCCATCACCGGTGGTCTCGGCATCGAGCTCGCGCGTCAGCACCGCCCCGACCTCATCCTGCTCGACCAGCACCTGCCCGACGTGACCGGCGCCGAGGTGCTACGTCGTCTGCAGGCCGACCCCGCGACGCGGCACATCCCCGTGGTCGTCCTTAGCGCCGACGCCACCGACGGCCAGATTCGCAGGATGCTCGAGCTCGGTGCGGTCGAATACCTGACCAAGCCGTTCGCCATCCCGAACTTCCTGCAGGTCGTCGACGGCATCCTCGCCCGGTCCACCGTGCCGTAAGCACCCAAGGCCAGCGACGGGCCACCGCCGCCAGCGGGGGCGGTAGCGGCCGGCCCACAGCCGCAGCTGACAGGCGCGGCAATGACCCCGCAGGGCCCGACCTTAGGCTGCTCAGGGCCGGTGCCGACTCGTCGTCTGAAGGGGCAGTGCCCGAGCCCGCCGGAACTGTTGATAGCGCTCTCGACTCTCGTCTACTGGGCCGCGTTCGTCAGGACAACCCGCGCCCGCCCGCTCGGCGACGGCCCGCGACGGTCCTGAGCCGCGGGGCTCACCGTCGCCGTCACAGACGCTCCGGAGCCAGCGACGCTGCTCGCAACGTGAGGCCGGGTGCCGCTTATCGTCCGAAGGGGTAGCGAAGACGTTGCCTCGCCCGTGCTCGGGTCGCTGGCGATGTTGCACAAAATGGCAACGGGTCGCTAGGGAACCACGGACACGAAGTTCAACCTGATGGTGGTGTTGCCCCCAAGGCGCAGGTCGTAGTAGGCGCCCCCGAGGCCAATTCGAAGCGAGTCGTAGTTCTGCAGGACGTGCTTGTCGCCGCCCCGACTGGTATTGGAATACTCCTCGATCCTCTCGCACTGCTCATCGACGATCGACTCGATCTTGAAGATCTCGCTGGTCGGGAAAGAACGCAAACCTCGTCGCGCCGATCGAGCGGTTGTTGTTCGTGAGCCTGAGTCCGATCGTTCCGGCCTTCGTTTGGTCCGTCGCGATGACGTCGAGGTCTACGGTCCCCGCTTCGACCGTCGCAATCCGGTCGGGTCGTATGCCATCGAAGTATCGGCGAAGGCAGGCCGTTCCGCCGGAGTTCGACACTGCCTTGGTTTCGCTGGAAGGCGAATCGCCAGGCACACGGGATCCCGTGCCGGCGTGTTCGATGAACAGGGCAGCCAACGCTGCGATTGCGCCGACGACCGCGGCTATTCCTGTGAGAACGCCCGGCAGTGACGTCCAGAAGGCCAGGAACCCCGACCTCGCGTCTCCGTCCTTGTTCTCGGGCATCGTCATCGCTCTCTTCGAGATGGGCAGAAACGACCTTGAACGGTCCCGAACCCAACCTAGTCGCGGGGCCTGCTCGCGTCCAACGAAATGGGAGTCAGAAGGTGCTGTTGCACGCGTCAGAGCGTACGGTTCTCCCCTCGCGGCGACGACAAGGCTGCGCTGCTCCCTTCCATGCGCGGCGGTGATGGCTGTTGGGTGACGGCCCAGTACGCGAGTGGGACCTTCGGGCTCTCAAACACCGCGGTGCGTGCACAGCTCCGACACGTCGCTACCAGGCTGGCGTCCGCCGCCGCTTCGCCCCGCACCAACTACGCCACGCGCATGCCGTAGAGATGGCGCGCGAGGGCGTGCCGCTGATCGTCATCCAGCGCCAGCTTGGGCACACCAGCCTCGGAGTGACGTCGATCTACCTCCAAGGCATCGACAGCGCCGAGATCATTGACGCCGTCCGTGCTCGACGAGCTCCCATGGTCCCGGTTGACGCCTCGCTGCGCCTATGAGCGCAGCTGCCAGTCGTCGTCCAATCCGGCAGTCGCGGGTGGCATGGCGCGTCCATGCCGGGTACGGTCCCGGCGTGCGTCCCCTTGCTCGCCCTCGGAGCCACGACCCTGGCCCTCGGAGCGCTCCGCCGTGCGGTGTTCGTTGAAGGGCCGTCCGACGCAATCCTCCTCCCTGCGTTGCTACGCGAGGCTCTGGACCTGCCGGTTCTGGGCTTCCAGGTGGTGCCCGGACTCGCTTGGCTCCGGGCGGACGCGGTTGACGACCTAGAGCGTGATGCCGCACAAGCGGCCTATTTGCTTGACGGCGATGAGGCCGGAACCGCAATCGCCGATCGCCTTCAAGCATCGGGGATCCCCGCCGACCGGATCGTCAAGCTGGAGGCTGGCAACGAGCCGCTTGAGCTGGAGGATCTCGTTTCGAAGGACGCAATCGTCGGTGCCCTCAACTCGCTCGCCCGGATCATTGAAGCGGATGCGCCTCCGGTGACCACGCAGGATCTTGAAGCGGGACCTACTCGAGCGCGAGCCGTGGAAGTCTGGTTGAACACTCACGCTAGAGCCGTTGGCAAGCCGCTTCTCGCGCAGGAGCTCGTGCGCCTTCATAGCACCGGCGAGATTGCCGATCTGGTAGCACCGGAGAGGTCTCGAGAACTAAAGAAAATCGGGAACCGCCTTCGCGAACGCCTATCGGTCGGCGACCAGGTGGCCGAGTCCGTGGGTGTGCTCGCTCGAAGCCCTTCGCGTGATGGAGCTTGATTTCCGCGTATCCGCAGCGAGGGAACGAACGACCGACCTCGTCGAGCGACGGATGCTTCGGCTCGACCGAGGCAGCGACGGCCACTGGACGCGCTTTGCCACCGCTACCGCTTTCCATGCCACGCGGTAGTCCGGCGAACCCGGCGAGCAGAGTTGCGCGTCTCGACGAACGGAGGACCTCCAGCTCCCCGCTAACGCCTATCCCCGCCGCAGATCCGCCTCCAGCTCGTCGAGCGCCTCGCGCACCGCCAGCACGCGCTCCTCGACCGTCGGCGCCGGCGAGGCGCCATGCTCGAGCGCGTCCGCGCGCTCGCGCGCATGCTCGATCGCCCGCGCCTCCTCGAGCGAGTTGATCACGACGCCGATCAGGATGTTGAAGATGAGGAACGCCGCGACGAGCGCGTAGGAGACGAAGTAGAGGATCGTCCAGTCCGACAGCTCGCGGCCCAGAGCGAGCTGGTCGGGAAGGTTCTCGAGCGTCAGCGTGACGAACAGCGTCAGCATCGCCTCGCCGATCGTTCCGTACTGCTCGGGAGCGTGATCGCCGAAGATCGTCCAGCCGAGCATCCCGTAGACGAACACGACGAGCAGCGCGAGCACGGTCAGCGACAGGACGCCCGGGATCGAACGCCCGATCGCGATCGTCAGCACCCGCAGGTCCGGCAGCAGGCGGACGACGCGCAGGATCCTCGCCAGCCGCGCGAGCCGCAGCAGCAGCGCGTTCTCGCGCAGCCCCGGCGCCAGCGATGCCACGACCACCAGCAGGTCGAAGATGTTCCAGCCGCTGCGAAAGAACTCCTGCGGCTTCGATCCGAAGGCCGTCAGCCGGATCGCGAGCTCGACGACGAAGACCGCCAGGAAGACGTCGTTGAGCGTGCGCAGCAGCCCGCCCGCCTCGCGCGCGACAGCCGGATAGGTCTCGAGCCCGAGCACGACGGCATTCGCCAGGATCACGACGAAGATCGCGATGTTGAACGCCGACGAGTCGGCCAGCTGTGCGCAGAAGCGCACGACGGGGCTGCGGCTGTCGTGATGCTCTCGGTCGTCGGTGGAGGGCAGGTGCCGCATGGCGGCGCGAAGCGTAGCCGCGCCGACCCGATCCGCCGGCCATCGCCCTAGGCGGGCGATCGCCCGGCGCGCAGTCAGACGGAGGCGTGCGCGAGGCTCGGGAAGCGGTCGGTGACGAAGCTCCTGCGCAGGTAGAAGAACCACGTGAGCGCGGCGAACACGAGGTATGCGACGAGGAACACCCCCAGCGCGGGGGTCGACCAGTCGGCCTGCGCCTGCGCGAGGGCCAGCTTCTCGGCCGGCGTCTCGGCGCCCTTCACCGCGGCGGAGACTCCGAGCGAGGCCTGGCGGAAGGCGACCTGGATCAGGAAGCCGCCGAACGCCCCGATCGCGCCCGCGATCCCGATCACGGCCGCCGCCTGGTGCTTGAAGTCGAGGATCGTCTTCTTGACGTCGAGCCCCTTCTCCGCCGCCTCCTTGCGCCCGAGAGCGCTGAAGATCGACGGGATCATGCGGTACGTCGACCCGTTGCCCATCCCGGCGAGCAGGAAGATCGCCATGAACGACCCGAAGAAGATCGGGAAGCTGTGCTCGTTGACGCCGATGATCGCCGTCAGCGTGAAGACGGCCTCGCCGAGGAAGACCGCGAGCGTCACGCGCGCGCCGCCCAGACGATCCGACAGCCAGCCGCCGAGCGGCCGCGCGACGGAGCCGATCAGCGCGCCGACGAAGCCCAGGCCGGCGAGGTACGTCGCGATGAACGGGTGCGAGGCGAGGAACTCCGGGAACGTGTTCTTGGTGACCAGCGGCAGCGCGAACGCATAGCCGATGAACGAGCCGAACGTGCCGATGTAGAGCAGCGACATGACCCACGTCTGACCGTGCCTGAGCGACTTCAGATACGAGCTCGGGTCGGCCTTGGCGTCGGTGATGCTGTCCATCCAGCGCCACGCGAGGATCGCTGCCAGGACGATGAAGGGCATCCAGACGAGGCCTGCGTAGGCGAGGTTGACCTCGTGCGCGGGCAGTTTCACGGCCGCCGCCGGCACGCCGACGATGATCACGAGCGGGATCAGCAGCTGCGCGACCGCGACGCCGAGGTTCCCGCCCGCCGCGTTCAGCCCGAGCGCGACGCCCTTGTGGCGCTCCGGATAGAAGAACGAGATGTTCGCCATCGAGGACGAGAAGTTGCCGCCGCCGAAGCCCGCCGTCGCGGCGCACAGCGCGAGGACCCAGACCTGCGTGGAATGGCCCTGCTCGAGCAGCCAGCCGCTTGGCACGAGGAACGCCAGCAGCGCCGCGGGGATCAGCAGCAGCGACGCGCTGACGCCCGTCCACGCCCGCCCGCCGTACCTCGGCACCGCGAACGTATATGGAATCCGCAGCGTCGCCCCGACCAGGTTCGGCAGCGCGATCAGCAGAAACTGCTCGGACAGCGAGAGCGTGAAGCCGGCGTTGGCGAGGTTGATGACGACGATCGTCCACAGCACCCAGATCGAGAAGCCGAGGTGCTCGGCGAAGATCGACAGAGCGAGGTTCTTGCGCGCGATGCGCCTACCGGCCGACTGCCAGAACGCCTCGTCGTCGGGCTCCCAGTCGTCGAGCCACCGGCCTCGCCGCGTGTACGTCGGCGTCGCCGGACCGGCGGCCGGCCTGTCGACCGTCGTGCTCACGCGCGCTCCTCCTCAGACCCCGAGACCCGTATGAGGAGCACCTCAGCAAGGCGCGGTTTCCCGGCCGTGTGCGCTCTGTGTCGAGCGCGTGAACCGCGCGTTGCAGCCCTGCGTCAGCGGCGGCGCACGGCGCGCAGGTAGATGTCGCCCGACCGTGCGCCGCGGTTGCGCGCGTCGCCGCGAAACACGGCCCGCAGCCTGTGCAGCGCCGGCCGGCGCAGGCGCACGCGTGTCGAGAAGCGCCCGCGCCGGACCCTCACCGGCACCCGCGCGACGCTGTGCATCCGCGCGTCGCTGCCCTCGCGGGCGATCTCGAGCACGACGCGCGGGCGGCGTGGGCGGATGCTGCCGCTGACGGTGAAGCGCCGCTGCGCGGCCACGCGCTTGGGAGCGCGCACCAACAGCCGCGGCGCGACCTGCACCTCGACCCGCGGCGAGCTGACGAGCGTCCCGTCGGGCAGCGCCGCGACCGCGCGCAGCGCGCGCGAGTACTGCGTCGCGAGCGGCGCCGACCAGGTGCCGTCGGCGTTCGTCGTCGCGCGCGCGAGCGTGGCGAAGCCGCTGCCGGTCGCGGCCTGCACGGAGATCGGCGCGCCGGCGAGCGCGCCGCCGCCGACGGTCGTCGCGCGACCGCTGAGCTGCGCCGCCTGCGGGAAGTCCAGCGTGCGGTCGGCGGCCTCGAGCGACACCGCGCTCGCCGCCGGGACGAACGCGTACTGCGGTGCGAGCGCCGCCGCCTGCTGGCGGATCTGCGGCAGCTGCGCGAAGAACGCGTCGCCCGGGCAGCTCGTCTTGTCGGCGTCGCGGTGGGCGGCGATGCGCTCGAACGTCACGAGGCGCCCCGACGGATAGCGGTTGGACGATCCGCCCGCCGACGTCACCGTGACCTGGCCGGCGACCGGTGCGCCGTGCAGTGACATCTTCCACGCCAGCAGCTCGGCGGTCGCCGCCAGCCCGGCCTCGGTCTGGCGCTCCTGCGAGAACGTGCCGATGTTCGCCACGCCCGTCGAGACGCCGTTGTAGCCCTGCGCCTGGGCGCCGATGACGGGCTGGTCGATGCCGCCCGCGCGGCCCTCGAAGATCTGGCCATAGCGGTCGACGAGGAAGTTGTAGCCGATGTCGAGCCAGCCGTTCTCGTTACGGTGATAGCGGCAGATCGACAGGACGATCGCGGCGCTGTCCTGCGGTGCGTACGTGTTCGCGTTGACGGTGTGGTGCACGTAGCCGAGCTGCACCTCGCCGTAGGCGGGAGCGGCGCGTGGGGTGCACTGATCGGCGCCCCACGCCTCGCGCGGGATGATCGCCGGCGCTCCGCGGCTGCCCGGCGCCGGCGCCTGCGCGCGCGCCGGGGTTCCCGCGATCGTGGCGAGCGCGCGGTGCGCCGCCCGCCGCAGCGACGTGCTCAGGCGGTCGGAGGCGGTCGCTGTGCCGGTGGCGTTGACGAAGCGCGCCTTCAGCGCGCGGGGACGGCCGTTCATGCGCAGCTGGTAGCCGTTCGCACCGCCGGCCCAGACGGGCTCGGCGCCGGCGCCGCCGACGTGGTCTTGCGCCATCAGCGTCCAGCGGCCCCAGCGCCCGCGCGCGTCGCGCACGCGGATCCGCGCCTCGCGCTCGCCCGCCGCCGCGCGCCACTGCAGCCCCACGAGGTCAAAGCGCTTGGGTGCCGTCACGACCTGCGAGCGCCACGTGCCGTCGCCCGCGCGCTGCCACCCGCTCGTGTCCAGCGCCTGCTCGAACTCGACGGCGCGAGGAACGAACGGTCGCGACGACAGCGCCGGCGCGGCGAGCCAGACGAGCAGGCCGGCGGCCACGAGCAGTACGGCAGGACGGCGCATCGCAGGATCAACACGCTGACGACCGCAGGGGTGCGGTTCACGTGTGCGGCGTGCGCGCGTATCCCGGCGCTACGGAACCGTCTCCGGCCCCTTGTCGACGAGCTCCTCGCGGAATGCCCGCAGCGCCTCGATCGACTTCGGCGTGAACTCGCGGCATCCGATGTAGTGGCGCCACGCGACCGCCGCGACCTCGAAGGGCATCCTCGTGTTGTTGCGCATCAGGACGCTGTGGTAGCCGCCGCCGCTGCCGGCGACGTCCTCGTTGAAGAGCTTCTCGAGCTGCGCGACGACCGAGCTGTCGACGCCGGGGCGGTACTGGAAGATGATTCGGCCGTGCTCGAGCGTGTGGACCCAGTTGCCGATCTCGGGTTCGTTGCCGGCGACGTAGAGCCCGTCGGGAGCCGGCTCTGGGTCGTGCGGCCCCGAGGTCGGCGGATTGGTCTTGTAGTCGGCCGCGCTGAGCGGCTCGGTCACGTGCTCATCGCCCTCGAGCGGGAACGAGCGATAGACGCACCCCGCGCGCTGCGCGGCCGCCTCGAGCCTGCCCTCGTCGACGTCGGCAGAATCGTCTGCGCCTGAGCCGCCGCTCGATACCGCGACGGCGACGCCGGCGATGATCGCGCAGGCGGCGACGACGCCGCCGAACAGCTGCAGCAGGCGCGTGCGCTTCGCCTTCGCGGCGGCGACGCGCTCGCGCTCCTCGCGCTCGCGCCTGAGGCGTTCCTTCTCTTCCTTGCGGCTCGACATCGGCGCTCAAGCCTAGCCGTCCGCGGCGCCTTGCGTGTCAGGACGCCGCGGCCGCGCGGCGGCGTCGGGCGCGCCTCGCCGGCTTCCAGCACTCGTCGAGAAAGGCCGCGATCTCGGTCGTCAGACGCTCGGGCGTGAAGCGCAGCTCGACAAGCGAGTCGGCCTCCAGCAGCCGCGCGTTGGGCAGCTCCTCGGCGAGCGTTCCGGCGTCGCTGAGCGGATGCACCGGGTCGCGCCGGTGGCCGATCACGAGCGTCGGCGCGAGCATCGCGCGGCGCTCCGCCGCGTACGGTGCGACGCGCCCGAAGAACAGGCCCCGCAGGACCGCGCCACTGGGGCCGGGGTCCTGGCGGACCGCGGCGAGGACGACGTCGGCCCAGAACGGCAGCACGCGGCGCGGCACGGCGCGCGCGGCGAGGGCTGTGAGCCGCGCGACCGGCTGCGCGACCGCCAGGCCGATCAAGAGCGGGCCGAACGCGACCAGGCAGGCGATCAGCGCGTGGTCGAGGACCGGCATCTCGACGACCATCCCGCGGACCCGCGCGGGCGCGAGCGCGGCGACCTCGAGCGCCGTGTTCGCTCCGAGCGAGGTGCCGAGGATGACGGCCTCGTCGATCTCGAGGTGGTCGAGCAGCGCGACGACCTGCTCGGCGAAGATCGACGTCGAGTAGCTCGACGGCTCGGTCGGGCGGTCGGATCGGCCGTGACCGAGCAGGTCGATCGTGACGACGCGGTTGCCGCGCGCGGCGAGCGCGCGCGCGAGCGGCTCGTGCATGCGCTGGGACAGCAGCAGGCCGTGGATCAGGACGACCGCGCGCCCACCGCAGCCGTACTCGCCGTAGGCGATGCGCTGCCCGGCATGACGAAAGCTGGGGATCGCGCAACGATAACCGTCCAACCTCTGACGACGACGCCGGTTGGAAGGGCGTGTCAGGTTGTCGAGCATGCGTGCCGATACGACTCTCATGGACGGATTCGTCGCTCCTGTGCCGAGGCGGCGGCTCGCGCTGCCGCGCCGATCGCTGCGCAGCGCGGCCGACGAGCGCCTCGTCGCGCAGACCCGCGGCACCGACGGGCGCGCCGCACGCGCCGCATTCGAGGTCCTCTTCGACCGTCATAACCGCGGCGTGCTCGCCTTCTGCCGGCACATGCTGGGCTCGCTCGAGGAGGCCGAGGACGCCGTCCAGCACACGTTCAGCGCCGCCTACACCGCCCTGCTGCGCGACGATCGCGAGATCGCGCTGCGCGCCTGGCTGTACGCGATCGCGCGCAACCGCTGCCTGTCGATGCTCGCCGCGCGGCGCGAGCAGGTCGCGCTCGACGACGTCGACGGCCTGCTGCCGTCGACCGCCGGCCTCGCGCTCGAGGTCGAGCGGCGCAGCGACCTGCGCGAGCTGCTGGCCGACATGCAGCGCCTCCCCGACGACCAGCGCGCGGCGCTCGTCCTCGCCGAGCTCGAGGCGCACACCCACAAGGAGATCGCAGAGATCCTCGGTGTGCCCGTGGCGAAGGTCAAGGCGCTCGTCTTCCAGGCGCGGGAGACGCTGATGATCCGCCGCCAGGCGCGCGAGACCGATTGCACGCAGATCCGCGAGCAGCTCTCGGTGCTGCGCGGCGGCGCGCTGCGCCGGCGCGAGCTGCGCCGCCACGTGGACTCCTGCGAAGGCTGCGGGATGTTCGAGGCCGAACTGCGCCGCCAGCGCGCCGGCATGGCGATCCTGCTGCCGGTCGCGCCGACGCTTGCGCTCAAGAACGGCACGCTGGCGGCGACGTTCGGAGTGACCACGACGTCGACCGCGGCGGGGATCGGCACGATCTCGGCAGGCGGCGCCGTCGCGGGGATCGCGGTCGGCACGAAGGCGATCGCCACGAAGGCGCTGGCGGTGCTCGCGCTCGCCGGCAGCGCGGGCGGCGGCGGATACGTGACCGTCAGCGAGGTCCGCGACGCGCGCGCCGCGACGCGCGCCGAGGCAGAGTTCCAGCGCGGCACCGGCGCGGGCGCGGGCGCCGCGAAGGCTGCGCCCGCTGCGTCCGCGCTCAGATCGCCGGCGACGGCCTCGCCCGGCTCGACGGCCAGCCCGGGGACGGCGGATTCCGCCGCAGCGAGCAGCTCCGGCGGCGGCGGCGTGAGCGGCCCCGAGCGGGCAGGCGATCGCTCCGGCGGTCGCTCGGACGGCGCCCCGGGCAACTCCGTCGCGGCGCGCTCGGACCTCGCCGCCGCCGCCGGAGCCGGTCGCGACGGCGTCGACAAGAAGCGCTCGGTGGCGCGCAGGAGCGCCGCCGGCAGCCGCCGCGCCGGCTCGAAGACCAGCGCCGAGCGGGCGGCGACGAAGGGCACGCAGCGCGAGGCGCAGCGCGACGCGCTCGCGGCGCGCCGTGCCCGTCCGCTGCAGGAGGCGCTGCGCGGACGCAAGGCCGACGCTGCGCGGGGCGCGCAGCAGAAGCCCGTCAGCCCGCCGCAGACGACAGCGCCGCCTTCGCCCCAGCGCCCCGAGCGCCCGCTCGAAGCCGCGCCCTCCGCCGCAGCGCGCTGAAACGCCGCCGGCACAGCACCTGCGTCGAGACGCGCGGGAACCCGCTCGGGGCGCGATCGCGGCGATGCTGTGACCGAGGTTTCGGGTGCAACGTTTGTAGGCGACCCACTAGTCCGCAGCGATTGCGGCGGATGTTGATACTTCAGCGCATGACCTCCGAGACCGACCAGCTCTGCATCGACACGATCCGCGCGCTGTCGATGGACGCCGTCCAGAAGGCGAACTCCGGCCATCCGGGTCTCCCGATGGCGATGGCGCCCGCGGCCTTCGTGCTCTATCGCAAGATCATGCGCCACGACCCGGCCGACCCAGAGTGGCCCGACCGCGACCGCTTTCTGCTCAGCGCGGGCCACGGATCGATGCTCCTGTACTCGATCCTGCACCTCACCGGCTACGGCCTGTCGATGGACGAGATCAAGAACTTCCGCCAGTGGGGATCGCTGACGCCGGGTCACCCCGAGCGCGACCGTGTCCACGTCACGCCCGGCGTCGAGGTCACGACCGGCCCGCTCGGCCAGGGCTTCGCCAACGGCGTCGGGATGGCGATGGCCGAGAGGTTCCTGCGCGAGCACTACGGCGAGGACGTCCAGAACCACCACGTCTACGCGATCGTCTCCGACGGCGACCTGATGGAGGGCATCGCCGCCGAGGCGGCCTCGCTCGCAGGTCAGCTCGGCCTCGGCCGGCTCGTCTACCTCTACGACGACAACGACATCTCGCTCGACGGCCCGACGTCGCTGAGCTTCGACAGGGAGGACGTCGACAAGCGCTTCGAGGCCTACGGCTGGCACGTGCTCGACGTCCGCGACGCCAACGACACGGTCGCGCTCGAGGCCGCGATCCGCGCGGGCCAGAAGGTCGAGGACCGCCCGACGCTGATCCGCGTCAAGTCGGTCATCGGCTACCCGTCGCCGAACAAGCAGGGCACGAGCAAGGTGCACGGCGCCGCCCTCGGCGAGGACGAGGTGCGCGCCACCAAGGAGGTCATGGGCTGGGACCCCGACAAGCACTTCTACGTCCCCGACGAGGTCTACGCCGCCGCCTCGATGAAGGAGGACGGCGCCAAGGCGCACGCCGAGTGGAACGAGCGCTTCGCTTCCTGGAAGGACGCGAACGGCGAGCTCGCGCAGGAGTGGGACCTCGCCTGGCAGGGCAAGCCGCTGCCGGGTCTCGCCGACGCGCTGCCGACCGAGTGGGACAAGGACAAGCTCGCGACCCGCGTCGCGGGACAGAAGGTGATGGCCGCCTTCGAGTCGTCGGTGCCGACGATGCTCGGCGGCGCCGCCGACCTGTCGGAGTCCACGAAGACCGAGTTCCCGGAGTCCGAGCGCTACACGGCCGAGAAGGCCGGTCGCAACGTCTTCTTCGGGGTGCGCGAGCACGCGATGGGCGCGGCCGTCAACGGCCTGGCCGCCCACGGCGGGATCGTGCGCCCGTACGGCTCGACGTTCCTGCAGTTCGCCGACTACATGCGCGGCGCGATCCGCCTGTCGGCGCTGACCGGCCTGCCGACGACGTGGGTCTTCACGCACGACTCGGTCGGCCTCGGCGAGGACGGCCCGACGCATCAGCCCGTCGAGCACTTCGCGGCGCTGCGGGCGATCCCCGGGCTCGTCGTGCTGCGCCCCGGCGACGCGCAGGAGACCGCGGAGAGCTGGCGCGTGATGCTCGAGGACCTCGAGGGCCCCGCGGCGCTGATCCTCTCGCGCCAGGACCTGCCGATCCTCGACCGCAGCGAGTACGCCTCCGCGTCGGGCGTCGGCAAGGGCGCCTATGTGCTCGCCGATGCCGACGACGCACAGGTGACGATCATCGGCACCGGCAGCGAGGTCGCGACGGCGCTCGCCGCGCGCGACCAGCTCGACGTGCCGGCGCGCGTCGTCTCGATGCCGTCGTGGGAGCTCTTCGAGCAGCAGGACGACGACTACAAGGAGTCCGTCCTGCCGGTCGACCTGCCGACGGTGTCCGTCGAAGCCGGCGTGCGGATGGGCTGGGAGCGCTACGCCGACGCGATCGTCTCGATCGACCGCTTCGGCGCGTCGGCCCCCGGCACGATGGTGCTCGAGAAGCTCGGCATCACGCCCGAGAACGTCGTCGCGCACGTGCAGGAGCTGCTGGGCACGAAGGTCGAGCTCTCCTAGCCCGGCGCGTGGGTGACGAGCAGGCGGTGGCGCTGCGCGCGCTGCTCGAGGCGCTGCGCGAGACGGCCGAGGAGCACCGCGAGCGCCCTCCAGGCGGGGCCTCGGCAATCGACGAACCCTCCGCGATCTGCCTGAAGCAGGTTCTCAGGGCTCGAGCACCGCGCCCAGCCGCCGCGCGTCCGCCGACACCGTGACGTGGATCGCGGCGGGCTCGCGCACCCAGGCGATCAGGTCGTGCGACTGCAGGCGCTCGAGCATGAACTGCAAGGCCCGCGCCTGGGCGCGCGACACGTACGCGCGCAGGATGTCGAACGCCCAGCCGGTGGTGTGCAGCGAGTAGTTCGGCGTCGCCTCGCGGTTGCGGGCCAGCAGCAGGCGCTGGTAGCGCTCGTCGCGCACCGTGCTCGTGACGACCAGCGAGCCCTCGCTGCCTGAGATCGACCTGACGCCCGCGCCGACGTAGGCGAGCAGCGCCAGCGCCGTCGGACGCAGGCCGCGGTATGTCGCCTTGCGGCGCTTCAGCCGCGGCGCGAGCTCGCCCATCGCGGGATCGATCGTCAGGCCGTACTTCGCGAGCGTCGCGCGCTGCAGCGGCACGATGCGCTCGTCGTCGTAGGCGTCGCGCAGCTCGGAGGGCGTTGCGAACGGGTCGCTTTCCTGCTCGGGGTGCAGGAGCTCCTCGGCCGAGTTCTTGGCGGTCTGCAGCGCCGCGATGCGGTCGAGCCGCGCCGGGTCGGAGCGATACAGGCGCATGATCTCGCGCGCCGCGTGGACGCGCCACAGGTACGTCGCGGAGTCGTCTCCGAGGGCGGCCAGCCTGCGGTAGGCCTCGGCGTGCTCGAGCGGCGTCGAGTCGAAGTACAGCCGCGCGTAGGAGATGTCGTCCTCGCCGTAGGCGCGCAGCACGTTCTGCAGGTTGCCGATTCCCATGTGGTAGCTGACGACGGCGAGATCGGTGCGGCCGAGCTGCTCGCGCGCGAACTTCAGGTAGCGCGCCGCTCCCGCCAGCGCCTTTGGCGGATCGAAGCGCTCGTCGACCGCGCGACGGCGGGCGCGCAGGCGGCTGACAAGCGCGGCGTCGCCGCGTTGCGTGGCCCGCCGCAGCGAGCGCCCGATCCGCCGGGCGCCGGTCGGATCGACCTTCATCCCCAGCAGGTTGCGCCCGGTCTCGGCGAGGATCTGCGTCAGCCCGACGGCGCCCTCGAGCTGCGGGTCGGCGACCGCATCGGGACGGCCCGCGCTTTCGAGCAGGACGATCGCCTCGAGCGTGTCGGACTCGACCTCGGCGGCCTCGGCGGCGGCCTCGACGAGCGAGCGGTAGCGCGCGGTGCGCGCCGCGCTCGCGCGCGCTCCGCCCGGCGACTTGGCGTAGATGACGTGCGCGTGCCCGCGGGCGGCGGCGGCCGCGAACTCGCTCTCGCGAGCGGGCGTGTACGCGAGCGGGTCGTTGTCGGCGCCGCTGCCGGGCACGAGCCGCGGGCGGCTCGTGTCGCCCGGAAACAGCACGACCACGGCGACCACCGCCAGCACGACGACGGCGAGGAGCGCGAGCGCGCGGCGGGGCAGGGACGCCATCCGCATGTAGGCTCGCAAAGTCGAGCGTGCGACGGCGCCGCCCCGCCGGCAGCGGCTACGACCGTCGGCGGCCATAGGCTGCGCCGCGATGCGCACGCTCACGGCGGGTGAACCCGCCGTCCTCGACGAGGACCTGCTGATCGCCGGCGACAACCTCGCGGCGATGGCCGCGCTGCCCGAGGGCGGATTCGACATGGCCTACCTCGACCCGCCGTTCAACACCGGCATCGAGCGCCGCCGCGGCGCGATCGCGTACTGCGACGCCTTCGAGGACTACGCGGGCTTCCTCGCCCCGCGGCTGGAGCGCGTGCGCGAGCTGCTCGCGCCGCACGGCACGCTGTACCTGCACCTGGACTACCGCGAGGCGCACCGCTGCAAGATCCTGCTCGACGAGCTGTTCGGGCCCGAATGCTTCCTCAACGAGCTGATCTGGATCTACGACTACGGCGGCCGGCCGAAGCGCCGCTGGCCGGCGAAGCACGACACGATCCTCGTCTACGTGCGCGACCGCGAGCGCTACCACTTCGACGACGACGAGGTCGACCGCGAGCCGTACATGGCGCCCGGGCTCGTCGGACCCGAGAAGGCGGCGCGGGGCAAGCGCCCGAGCGATTGCTGGTGGCACACGATCGTCGCGACGAACTCGCGCGAGAAGACCGGATACCCGACGCAGAAGCCGGTCGGGATCGTGCGGCGGATGGTCGCCGCGTCGTCGCGCCCCGGCGGCTGGTGCCTGGACCCGTTCGCCGGCTCGGGCACGCTCGGCGCCGCCTGTCGCTCGCTGGGCCGGCGCTTCGTGCTCGTCGACGCGAGCCGCGAGGCGATCGCCGTGACTCAGGCGCGGCTCGGCGAACCGCTGCGGCGCTCCGCGTAGGCGGGCGGGCCGGGTGCGCGGGGCGAGCGCAACCACCTCGGCTGGTCGAGCGCGATCGCGCCGGGTCGTCGTCGGCAAACCGATCGTCGTGGGGAGCTGCGCGCGCTTGCTGGAGGCGCTTGTGTGACATCCGCCACGTTACCCCGCCGCGGTGCGGGTGCGGCAGTACGATCGCGCCACTGAAGCGCCGGGGTCGAGGGGGATCAGATGAGCTGCACGCTGTTGTCGAAGGCACCCTTGCGGCCCGATGTATCAAGCGGCTTCACAAGCGCCTCTGATGAACGATGGCGTCAAGTTGGAGGTGGGCAATGATCGATGTTGCGGTCGTCGGAGCGCTGCTGGCGCCCGCCCTTCCGTATCTCCTGCGCTCGGCTGATCACGCCGCATCGCAGGCGGTGGAGGTGCTCGGCGACAAGAGCTGGGAGTACGCGCAGCGTCTGTGGGAGAAGCTTCGCGCACGCGTGCGAGAGCGGCCCGCCGCGCAGGAGGCCGCCGAGGACGTGGCGGCAGCGCCCGGCGACGAGGACGCCCGGCATGTGCTCGTCTATCAGCTGCGCAAGCTGCTCGAGCGTGACGCCGGGCTTGCCGGCGAGGTCGAGCAGTTGATGGCCGAGGCCGCGCAGCACGTCTCGATCGACGTCGTCGGCGATCGCAACGTCTCGATCGCCGCGCCGGTCGATCGCAGCACGATCATCAGCGGAGACGGCAACGCCGTCGGCGGTCGTTAGCGGTGGCAACGCGGACGGCCATCGTCGAGGGTGAGCGCAACGTCCTGATCACGGCGCCGACGAACAACGCGCTGATCGTCACGGGAGATCGCAACACCGTCGAGATGCAGCTCCAGGGCGCCGGAGCGGCGCTTGCCTTTGTCTTTCGCTGGAACCGGCCGCGGCCGCGCAAGCGCGGCGATCGGCCGTGCGCGCCGCCGTGCTTTGCGTGCCACGTCGATCGCGACGCCGAGGTGCGCGTGCTGGCCGCAGAGGCGGACGCGCCCCGCGTCGTCAACCTCTACGGCGAAGCGGGCGTCGGCAAGACGCACGTGCTCGTCGAGGCGCTCAACCGCCGGGAGTGCGAGATGCGCGACGGCAGCGTCTACCTCGACGGCCGCGAGCGCGATGCCGACGACCTGCTGCACGCGATCTTCGAGGCGTTGTTCGAGTGCCGCGTCCCGCTGCGCGACCTGCAGATCGAGCGCCACCTCAAGGATCGGCGCGCGCTGCTTGCGCTCGAGAACCTCGACCTGCCACCCGACCACGCGCAGCGCCTGACGCTCGGCCTGCCGGACTGCCGCGTCTTCGTGACTTCGCGCGCGCGCGTCCTCTACGACGCAGTGCCGCTGAAGATCGACGGACTGGCCCCGGAGCACGCCGTGGCGATCGCCGAGCAGGAGCTGGGGCGCTCGCTGACGGGGCGCGAACGCGCGGTCGCCGAGTCGGTCGCGGCCGGGCTGCGCGGGCACCCGCTCGGGCTGCGCCAGATATTCAGCCGTGCGCGCGATGCGGGCCTGCCGCTCGAGCAGCTCGCGCCGCGCGCGGCGAGCGCCTACGACCGCGCGCAGGCGCTGTCGGCAGACGAGCGGCTGGTGGCGCGCACGCTCGCCGTCCACGGCGACGCACCGCTCGGCCTCGAGCACATCGAGGTGCTTGCGGGCGATCGCGCGCCGGCCGCAGCGGCGGCGCTCGAGGCGCGCCACGAAGCGCGCTCGCATTCGCCGCGTTACAGCCTGCTTGGTGGGCTCGCCGCCGCCTTCGACGAGCGTGAGCTTGGCCCGGAGCTCGATCGTGCGCTGGAGCACTTCACCGGCTGGTGCGAGGACGAGGCGCGGGCCGGCAGGCGCGACGCGGTGCTGCTCGAGACGGTCGCGCTCGTCGCGCTGCTCGAGCGCGCCCACGCCGCCGGTCGCAACGACGACGTCGTGCGCCTCGGCTTCGCGATCGAGGGCGCGCTGGCGTGGGGCAACCGCTGGAAGGCGTGGGGGCGCGTGCTCGAGCTCGTGCTCGCTTCGGCGCGCGAGAACGGCGACAGCCTGGCTGAGGCCGCAGCTCTGCACCAGCTCGGTACTCGCGCCTACGGCACGGGCGATGTCCGTGCTGCGAGGAACCTCCTCGAGCAGGCGCTCGCCCTGCGCGAGCGGATCGGCGACCTGACGGGCGCCGAGACGACGCGCCGCAACCTGCGCGTCGTCGACGGTCGCGCACCGCTGCTGTACCGGCTCAGCCACCTCCCGCTCACGATCCTCGCGTTTGTCTTCGTGCTCCTGATCGGCGCCGCCGGGGTCGCCGGCGCCACGGCGCTCGGACCTCCCGACGGCGGCGATGCGGTCGCTGAGCTGTCGATCGGCGTCCAGGGGGAGGGGGCGGTCGTCAGCAACGATGGGTCGATTCGCTGCGCGCAACGCGAGTGCCGCAAGCAGCTCTCGCTGCAGCGCGAGCTGCTGCTGCGCCCGCAGCCACAGGAAGGCTGGGAGTTCGCGCGTTGGAGCGCAGCGTGCTCGGGGCGCGGCGCGTGCCGGCTGCTGATGACAGGTGACACGCGCGTCGTCGCCGAGTTCAAGCGCGTACGCGAGCCGCGCACGGTCACCGTGGTCGTCGGGCGCGGGGGGACGGTCGTCAGCCATCCGGCCGGCATCACCTGTCAGGCCGGCGACACCTGCAGTGGGACGTTCACGCGCTCGCGCACCGTCGAGTTGACGGCCGCCGCCGCGCACGGGCATCGCTTCGTCGGCTGGTCGCGTGATTGCGACGACGTGCGCCGATGCGTGATCGGCGGCGACGCCGTCGTGCACGCCCGCTTCGCCGCCAACCCCGACGCCGTGACGCTGAGCGTCGACGTGCGAGGAGACGGCGTCGGACGCATCACCAGCCGCCAGTCGGGCATCGACTGCGGCCAGCTGTGCACCGCCGGCTACCGCCGCGACAGCCGCGTGCTTCTGACTGCCGTCGCGCAGCGCGGCTCGCGCTTCTCCGGCTGGGGCCACGCTGCGTGCGCGGCGACAGGCAGCGACAACACCTGCACCGTCACCCTCGACCGCAGTCGCACTGTCGTTGCGCGCTTTGACCGACTGTCAGCGGCGCCGGGCCCAACGAGCTCACCGCCGACGACAAGCACCGCGCCGCCGGCGCAGGCCCCGTCGGTGCGCATCACGTCGCCGGCCGATCGGAGCGTGTTCGCCGCCGGCGAGAGGATCACCTACGTCGCGCAGATCAGCGATCCGCAGGACGCCGGCCTGTCGTCATACGAGGTCTCCTGGCGCGAGGACGGAATCGTGTTCGGTCGCGGGCAGCTCGTGACGCGCGACAAGACCAGACCGGGGACGCACAGCATCGAGGTGACCGCGGTCAACGACAAGGGCCAGTCCGCGTCCGCGCAGATCACGATCCGTGTCGATCCGCCGCCGCAGCCGATCACACCGAGTGACGTCGCTCCGCCGCGCAACAGGGCGCCGCGCGTCACGATCGACGCACCGCCCCCCGACACGAGCTTCGTCGCCAACAAGGCTGACAAGGGGCGGTTCTACAGCGACGTCCAGTTCGAGGCGACAGCGACCGACCCCGACGGCGACCCGCTCACGTTCCGCTGGACCGACAGCAGCAAGGCACCGGCCGAGCCATCGGTGCAACGGTCGCCGCTTCTGCGGCTGTACGTATCCGAAGAGGATCCCGTATCCGCCAATCGCCGTACGACGGTTCACGAAATCAAGGTCACGGTGTCCGACGGAACGCTCAGCACCACGGAGACGATCACCGTCTCGGTGTACTACGCCATACCACCGTAGTCGTCTCGGCGTCCGCCCTAGAGCGAAGCGGTCCGCCGTTCGGGCAGCCGATGAGCGTCCGTCAGGTCGCTGTCGTGCCGCCGTCGGCGGCTTGTGATCGCTTGCTCGGGGGCGTCGCGTCCGGCGGGGCGTGGTGGACGAAGGCGGCGGCGAGGAAGCGGTAGGTCCATTCCTCGGCGAGTTTGCGGGAGTCCGCGAAGACGATCGGGACCGTGGGGTAGCGGACCTGTAGCCGCGCGACGAGCTCGAGCAGCCAGCCCGGCTGGACGTGCTCGTTGTTGAGCAGCGCGCCGTAGCGTTCCTCGACGACGACGGCGGCGACCGGGAGCGTTGCGAGGTCCGCGAGCGCGTAGTTCAGTGCGCCGTCGACGAGCGCCTTGGTGAAGTCCTCCAGCGTCTTGCGCTCGACGGCGGCGATCACGTCGTCACCGACGCGAACGGCGTAGTCACCGACGCGCAGCGCGTGGCGCTCGCGCTGGATCGGGCGTCCGGCGAAGCGGTAGGGGTAGCGCTCGCGGGTGTCGACGGCGATCGTGAGCGTCTGAAGGCCCGAGGCGCGGTGGGTCGGGACGCGCTGGCCTGGTCGCGCGCGGCGCGCGGTTCGCGCCGTCTGCCAGAAGATCATCGGCCGGCCGCCCTGGCGGCCGGCGTCGGGCTGCGTGAAGACGATCTGCGAGCGGTTCTCGCGGGCGCGGTCCAAGACGAGGTCGATCGCGGCGCCGCGGCGCTGGCAGTGTCGGACCGCGACCTGTTCGAGGATCTCGGCGTCCGCCGGCCACTGCTCGAGCGGATGGCAGTACACGCGCGTCGTCGTGGGCCAGCGATCGCGGGCCTTGAGCAGGATGCCGCCGTCGAGTGGCACCCTGAGCAAGAACGGGAGTGTGCTGTCGGGTTCGGGGTTGCGAGCGACCACGAAGCTCGCGTCGACGTCTGACATGCGGCCGCCAGCGTAGCCGGCCTTGAGGGGTGGGCGTTCTTTTCAGGTCATTCGTCCGGACCACCGTGGATTGGGGGCTGCGTCACGTCTTGCTCTCAGATCCCGCCGCATGGGCGGGCAACACTCCCCGGAGGATCACAATGTTCGACCAGACCAACCCGAAGTGCACGAAGCTCGCCCTCAGCATGGCCCTCGTCGGCGCGCTGGCGCTGCCCGGTGTCGCGCAGGCCGAGACGTCGGCGAAGGCGTCGGCGGCGGCCAAGGCGAGCGCCCGCGCGGAGCTTAATCTTGAGCGCGCGACGCGCTTGGCAAGCGACGGCAGCGCGCAGGCGCAGGCGCGCGCACACGCGCTGCTGTCACGCAGCCGCGGTGAGCTCAAGACCGCCGTCTCGACATCGCGCAAGCTGGTCGCCAAGGCCAGCACGCCCGTCGAGGTCCGTGTTGCCGGCAGGGTCGCCGAGCGCGTCAGCTCGACGCTGATGCGCGACGCCGAGCTGCAGTCGGAGATCGCGGTCGAGGGCACCTCCCGACTGGAGACCCAGGCCGCCAAGTCGCTGGTCAGCGACGTGCGTATGCAGCAGGCGATCATCGCCGGCGTGTTGCGCCTCGCCGCCAAGCACGCCGACGAGCGCGCGCAGGTCGCAATGAAGGCCGGTGGCAACGCCGTCAGCGCGCTGTCCGAGCAGGTCGAGATCGCCGCGCAGACCGCGGCTTCCGCGCAGGTCGGCGCACGCGGCCAGGCATCGGCCGACATGGCCGTCGCGATCGGCACCGACGCGCTGAGCAAGAGCGCCACGACGGCCGCCGCGATCCAGATGCAGACCGCCGGCACGACGAAGCTCGCCGCCCAGCGCGTGCGTGACGGTCTGGCCAACGCCGCCGCGAAGATCGCCGCGATCGTCAGCGGCACGCAGATCGACGGCCACCAGGTCACGCTCGACGGTCACGGCTCGACGACGCTCGGCGCGCTCGCCGACCTCGGCCTCAACGCGACCGCGTCGGGCTCGATGTCCGCTGGCACGACCAGCGCCAACGGCGAGGCCTCCTCACAGGTCTCCGTCAACAGCGGCCTCGGCGGACTGCTCGGAGCACGCCGGTAGGAACGACCGCAACCGCACGTCGCGGACCTCCCCGCGACGCACACCACACCCAATCGCGCGTCGCACGACAAGCGAAGCAGCAGAGCTCAGGCGGCCGGTCCACAGACCGGCCGCCTGGACGTAGGCAGCCACGCCCCCGGCCCCGAGGCCGGGATCGTCGGGAGCCAGGGGCCCTCCGGCGAGTCTTCATACAGCTCTTCCAAGTCGAGCACGGCGATTCGCCCCCGAGATCCCAGCACGTACTGACGTGCTTGCGAACGTCGCCGACAGCACTGCGAGTTTGCGGAACATGGATCGATCCTCCGATCGCGGTGTCCTCCCCGTGTCAGACGCTAGCCCCGATACGAGTCGTCGCACACGGTCACGGCGAAAAGTGATGATCTCGGCCAAGGCGCGGGTCGCGCATGAGCCGCTGCCCCCCGGCGGTGGGAGTGCCAAGGACCCGCGTGTTCCCACAGGTGCAGGTACTCCGGGAGTGGAGCTAGGGGGACTCGAACCCCCGACCTCCTGGGTGCGATCCAGGCGCTCTCCCAACTGAGCTATAGCCCCGCGGCAGCGACAGTGTACCGGCGAAAAAGGTCCGACAAGTGCTTGCAGGGCTGCGGCTGCGACGCGAACGCGCCGATACGTTACGACCTTGAGCTTCCGCAACCGCCTGGCGCTGTTCTTCGTCGTCATCGTCATCGTCCCGATGCTCGCGGTGGCGTTCCTGCTGTTCCGTCTCGTCGACGAGAGCGCGGAGGGGCAGGCGGAGGCCGCGATCGCCCAGCGGCACACGTTCGCGAGCGCCCTGTTTCGCGCTGAGCGCAGGTCCGCGGAGAAGGCGATCGAGGCTGTCGGCGTCGACCCCGTGTTCACCGGCGCGCTGCAGGAGGGCGACATCGACCGCGCGCGCCGCCGCGCGCAGCAGCTGCTCGAGCGCCGCCCGATCGAGCGCATCGTGTTCGTCCAGGACGGCAAGGCGGTCGTGCGCGTCGGTGACAAGCACGCGATCGCGCCGGCCGTGCAGCGCGTCGTATCGAGCGCCGAGCAGGATCTCGGAACGCTCGGGGTGTCGGTCATCGACGCACGCACGTACGTCGAGCGCGTGCGCGATCTCGCCGGCCTGCGCGCGGTCGTGCTCAACGGCGACAAGGTGCTGGCGAGCACGCTGCCCGCGGTCGATCGCGCAAGGCTGCCGACCGGCGAGGGCGCAAGCCTCGACGTCGGCGAGGACGAGTACCGGGTCCAGAACTTCGAGGACCGCGCGGCCTTCGAAGGCCAGAAGATCCGCATCTTCACGCTCGGCGACCCGTCCGCGCTCGAGGATTCGAAGACCGGCGAGCGCCTGTTCGCGGGCGCGATCCTGCTTGGCTTCTTTCTGATCGCGATCGCCTGCGCGGTGCTGGTCTCGCGCACCCTGCAGCAGCAGATCGCGGCCTTCCTCGCCGCCGCCCGGCGGCTCGCCAGCGGCGACTTCTCCGCGCAGGTGCCGACCGTCGGGCACGACGAGTTCGCCGAGCTCGGGGAGGAGTTCAACAAGATGTCGCGCGAGCTCGCGCGACGGCTCGCCGAGCTCAGCCAGGAGCGCGGTCGCGTGCAGGACTCGATGCGCCGCCTCGGCGAGGCGGTCGGGGCGAACCTCGATCGCGACGCGCTGCTCGAGCTGATCGTGCGGACGGCCGTCGACGGCGTCGGTGCCGACGCCGGCCGCGCCTGCGTGCGCACGAACGGCCACGGGACGGTCGAGGAGCGCTCGCGCGTCGGCGACATGATGGGCCTGGAGCATGCGGTCGCATCCGTCGAAGCCGAGGCGATGAGCAGCGGCAGCGCGCGTGAGACGACGATCGGCGTGGCGACCGTGATGGCCAATCCGCTGCGCCGCGCCGACGCAAGCGACGAGGTCGTCGGCGTCGTCTCGGTCGGTCGCACCGGCAGGCCCTTCACCCCGGGTGACCGCGAGCTCTTCAACTACCTGGCCGGCCAGGCCGCCCGCTCGATGGAGAACGTCGACCTGCACGAGACCACGACGCGGCGGTCGGTCACGGACGAGCTCACGGGCCTGAACAACCGCCGCGCGTTCGACGACGCGCTGGCGAGCGAGGTCGAGCGCGCCAAGCGCTTCGGCAGCGATCTCGGCCTCGTGCTGATCGACCTCGACAGCTTCAAGCGCGTCAACGACCTGTATGGCCATCCGCAGGGCGACCTCGTCCTGCGCGAGGTCGCGCGCGTGCTGCGCGAGAGCTCGCGCGAGATCGACCATCCGGCGCGCTACGGCGGCGAGGAGCTCGCCGTCGTGCTGCCCGGCACCGATCTCGACGGCGCGTTCAAGCGGGCCGAGCGGATCCGCGAGGAGATCGGGCAGCTGCGGATTCCGCGCCTCCGCGGGGCCGGCACGGTGAGCATCACGACGAGCTGCGGCGTCGCCGCAATGCGCCCCGAGGCGGCCGACCCACGCGCGCTGGTGCAGGCCGCCGACGACGCGCTGTACGAGGCCAAGAACAGAGGCAGGAACACGTCCGTCCGCGCGAGGTAGGCTTCGCTGGGATGGGATTGCTGGACGACGCCATCAAGGAGCATCTCGAGCTCAAGCGGCGCCGCGGCGCTGACGCCGGCGAGATCTCCCGGCTGGAGACGGAGGCGCTCGGACCCGTGCGCCGTTCGGCCGACGGCGTGCCCGACCTGTCGGACACGTTCGAGCCGCCGCAGGAGCCCGCCGGCAAGGGCGCGGCGCAGGAGACGCAGCCCGGCGGCCCGCCTGAGGCTCCGGCTCTGCGTCGATGGGAGGACGAGCAGAGCGCGGCGCACAGCCAGCTGCCGGAGACGCCCGCCTACGAGCCGCCCGCCTACGAGCCGCCGCCTCCGCCGCCCCCGTCCGCGCATGAGCCGCGACCGGCACCGCCGCCAGCCGGCTACGAGCCGCCGCCGCCGCCACCAGCCGCGTACGAGCCCCCGCCCCCGCCACCAGCCCCCTACGAGCCGCCGCCGCCGCCACCAGCCGCGTACGAGCCCCCGCCCTCGCCGCCAGCCGCGTACGACCCCTCGCCGCCGCCGCCGCCAGCCGCGTACGAGCCGCCGCCGGCCGCATCCTACGAGCCGCCGCCGCTCACCCCGCCCGCGATCGGCGAGCCCTGGACGACCGGCGATCTCGGCCCGGAGCCCGAGCCGCAATCGCCGCCCGATCCCGATCCCCCGGCGCAGTCGACCGGCCTGTTCTCGCGGCTGCTCGGCGGGCGCAGGTCGAAGTCCGAGCGCGAGCCGCAGCCGCCGGCGGCCTACGAGCCCGAGGCCGCCCCCTACGAGTCCGCGCCCTACGAGCCGCCCCCGCCCCCGCGGTCGTCGTACGAGCCGCCGCCGGTCCAGCACGAGCCCGACATCGTCCCGGCGGACGACGAGCCAGAAGTCGAGGACCTGCTCGAGGAGACGCCGGAGTTCCTCGAGGAGACACCGGAGCACGACCGGCTCTGGTTCGAGCAGCGTCCCCCGCGCGATTTCAACTTCGACGACTGAACCTCAGGCGTTGCGTCGCCGGCTGACCTGGCTCGACGTCTTCACCGACGTCCCGCTGGCCGGAAACCAGCTCGCCGTCGTCCACGACGCCGACGGCCTCGACGACGCCACGATGCTCGCCTTCGCCCGTGAGACGCGGCTGTCGGAGACGACGTTCGTGCAGGCGCCGACCGCATCCGGTGCCGACTATCGCAACCGCCGCAGTTCGGCGCGCGGCCGAGTCCCGCCGACGTGCTCGCCGCCGCCGGGCTGCCGATCTGCGCGGCCGACCCGCAGCTCGCGCCGCACGTCATCTCGACCGGCATGGCGCACCTGATCGTCCCGCTCAAGGATCAGGCCGCGCTGCGCGACGCCGCGCCCGACAGGCAGGCGATGCGCGCGCTGCTCGAGCCGATCGGCGCGATGGTCCTCTACCTCGCGGCGGTCGACGTCGACTCGGGCGTCGCCCGCGCGCGCGGCTTCTTCCTCGACGCCGGCGGCATCACAGAGGACCCGGCGTCAGGCTCGGCCGCGGGCCCGCTGCTCGCCTACCTGCGCGAGCGCGACGGGCGCGACGAGCTCACCGTCGAGCAGGGCCTGGAGATCGGGCGCCCGAGCCGGATCGACTGCGCCTGGGCGGACGATCGCCCGCGCGTGTCAGGCGACGTCGTCGTCGTGGCCGACGGCGACGTGCTGCTCGTCTGACGACGACGCGTTCTCGCGCGGCAGCACCTCGACCGGTCCCTCGATCCACGCCTGCACGTGATCGCCCGGATGCCACGCCGGGTAGCCCAGCCGCCGCGAGGAGATGACCCGCCCGGACCGGAGCCGCAGCCCGACGAGCTGGTCATGGCCGAAGAAGCGCCGCGTGACGACCTCGGCGCGCGCCGCGCTCGCCGGCCCGCTGACGCCGATCGCGACCGACTCGGGTCGCACGAGCACCTCGCAGGCGCCGCTGACGTCGCCCGCCGGGAGCGTGCCGAGCTCACAGCTCGCGCGGCCGTCCTGCGCGTCGCCCGGCAGCACCTCGATGTCGCCGAGGAACGCCGCCATCCAGCGCGAGGCCGGCCGCAGGTAGACCTCCTCCGGCGTCCCCGCCTGCTCGACCCGGCCGTCGCGCATCACGGCGACCGTCTCGGCGATGCTCATCGCCTCCTCCTGGTCGTGCGTGACAAACAGCGCCGTCACCCCGGCGGTGCGCAGGATCTGCGAGACCTCCTGGCGCAGGCGGTCGCGCAGCGAGGCGTCGAGGTTGGAGAACGGCTCGTCGAGCAGGACGAGGTCCGGGCTGGGCGCCAGCGCGCGCGCCAGCGCGACGCGCTGCTGCTGGCCGCCGGACAGCTCGTGCACGGGGCGCTTCTGCGAGCCGGCCAGGCCGACGAGCTCCAGCGCCTCGCGGATCCGTCCCGGATCGGGCTTGCGCCCGAGGCCGTAGCCGACGTTGCCGGCGACGTCGAGGTGCGGAAAGAGCGCGTAGTCCTGGAAGACCATGCCGATCCGCCGCTGCTCGGCGGGCACGAAGCGATCGGCGCTGGACACGACGCGGCCGCCGACGACGATCTCGCCCGCGTCGGGTCGCTCGAGGCCGGCGATCAGCCGCAGCGTCGTCGTCTTGCCGCAGCCGCTCGGGCCGAGCAGGGCGCAGGTGCCGCCCGCATGCAGCTCCAGATCAGCGCCGTCGACGGCGCGGACCGGGCCGAACGACTTGCGCAGGCCGCGCAGGCGCAGGCCGACGCGGGGCGCGGGATCCGCGCCGTTGCCATTGCCGTTCCCGCTTGTCGCCTGCATCGCTACGAGGCCACGCTTGCCTTCGCGCTCAGAAGGTACAGCGGCGGTGCCGCGATCAGCAGCAGCAGCAGCGCCGGGATCGCGCTCGCCTCGTAGAAGCCGAACGACGTCTGCTGCCAGACGTCGGTCGCCAGCGTGTCGAACCCGATCGGCGCCAGCAGCAGCGTCGCCGGCAGCTCCTTCAGGGCGTGCAGGAACACGAGCGCCGCGCCGCCCAGCACGCCGCTTGCGACGAGCGGCGTCGTGATCGTGCGCAGGACGGCGATCGGGCTGCGGCCGAGGCCGCGCGCCGCCTCCTCCAGGCGCGGGGGCACCTGCAGCAGCGACGCGCCGATCGGGCTGACGGCGAGTGGCAGGTAGTGGATCGCCAGCGCGAAGACGAGCACCGCGAGCGTCTGGTAGAGCGGCAGCGCGACGCGCGTCGTGAAGAACACGAGCGCGAGCGCGACGACGATCCCCGGCAACGCGTAGCCGGCGTAGCCGACGCGCTCGACGATCCGCGTCACGAGGCTCGGATAGCGCACCGACAGCAGCGCGACGGCGATCGCCCCGAGGCTCGCGGCAAGCGCGGCGGCCGCCGCGGCGAGCAGCGAGTGCCAGCTGTTCGCCGCAAGCGCGCCCAGCTCGAGGCCGCTCGAGATCTGCTTCGTCGCCCAGTACAGCAGCACGCCGACCGGCAGCACGAGCGCGATCGCGGCGACGCCGGCGCAGAACGCGAGCGCCGGCCAGCGCCAGCGCGCGAGCGCCACCGGCTGGGCCGGGCGCTGCGCGCCGGGCGTGACGCGGTGAAGCGCGCGCGCCGCGCGCACGCGCGCGTAGGCGGCGAACAGCACGAGCATCACGAGCACGAGGACCATCCCGAGCGCCGCCGCCTCGGTCCGCCCGAAGCCCGACTCGTAGGCGATGTAGATGTCGTGGGTGAACGAGTTGAAGCGCATGATCGAGACGGCGCCGAAGTCGCTGAGGACGTACAGCGCGACGAGCACGCCGCCGGCGCCGATCGCGGGCGCGAGCTGCGGCAGCACGACGCTGCGAAAGACGTCGCGCGGGCTGCGGCCCATGACGCGCGCCGCCTCCTCGAGCGACGGGTCCATCCGCTGCAGCGCGCCGCGCAGCGGGATCAGCACGAGCGGATAGGTGAACAGCGTGAGCACGAGGAACGCCCCGCTGAAGCCGTAGATCGAGGGCAGCTGCTCGACGCCGAGCAGGTCGGCAAGCGCACCACGGGGGCCGAGCGCCGACACGAACAGGTAGGCGCCGATGTAGCTCGGGATGACGAGCGGCAGCGTCAGCAGCGTCGCCCAGATCCGCCGTCCCGGCAGGTCCGAGCGCACCGTCAGCCAGGCGAGCGGAACGGCGATCGCGATCGCCGCGGCGGTGACGGCCGCCGCGAGCCCGAGGCTGCGCGTGATCAGCCCGACCGTGCGGTCGGTCAGCACGGCGTCGAGCGCTCCGCGCGCGTCGTCGAGCACCGCGACGACGAGGTACAGCGCGGGCAGCGCCGCGGCGAGCCCGACCATCAGGCCGAGGCCGAGCAGCACGAGCGGCGGCCGGCGCATGCCGAACGCCCGCGCCGCCGACGGCAGCCGGCGCCCGAACGTGCGTCCCGCAGTCGCCGCGTCCACTACCTACAACGCCCCGGTCTCCCGCATGAGCTTCAGCGTGCCCTGCAGGTCGTCGAGCTTGGCGAGGTCGATCTTCGGGGCCGGCACGTCGGCCAGCGGCGTGAGCTCCTTGGGCGCCGGCACGCCGGAGACCAGCGGATACTCCTTCGAGCTCTCCGAGAAGTAGGTCTGCGTCTGCTCGGAGAGCATCTGGCGCACGAACTTCAGCGCCTGCTCCTTGTTGTCGGTCGAGGCGAGCACGGCGACGCCGGCGGTGTTGACGAGCGAGCCGAGGTCCTCCGGCGGGAAGTGCACCTTGACCGGGTAGTCGGGATCCTCGGCCTGCGCCTCGGCGACGTAGTAGTGGTTGATCAGGCCGAGGTCGATCTCGCCCTTGGCGATCGCGTCGCGGATCGGGATGTTCGAGTTGTAGGTCTGCACGTCGTTGGCGACCATGCCCTCGAGCCACTTCCGCGCGACGTCCTCGCCCTCGACGAGCCGCAACGCCGTGACGTAGCCCTGCAGCGACGCGTTGCGCGGCGCCCAGCCGACGCGGCCCTTCCACTTCTTGTCCGTGAGCTGCAGCGGCGAGTCGGGCAGCTCGGACGCCTTGACCTTCTCCCCGTAGGCGATCACGCGCGCGCGGCCGGTGACGCCGACCCAGGCACCGCCCTTGGACCGGTAGCGCGGCGGGACCTCGGCGAGGATGTCCGCCGGCAGCTCGAGCAGCAGGCCCTGCTTCTCGACGGCCTCCAGCGACCCGGCGTCCTGTGCGAAGAACACGTCGGCGGGCGAGTTCTTGCCCTCCTCGAGGATCGTCGCCGCCAGTGACGGGCTGTCGCCGTAGCGCGTGTTGACGTCGAAGCCCGAGGCGGCCTCGTACTGCTTGACGGCCGGACTGATGATCGGCGCGATCCGGCCCGAGTACAACGTGAGGGTCGTCTCGTCCTCGGACGCGCCGCACGCGGCGAGGCCTGCCAGCAGCGCTGCGAGCGCGGCGAGCGGTGCAAGGCGTCGACGGATTAGCATGCTGTGCGCTCTCCTCCTCGGGTCGGTGCGGCCTGATGTAGCGGCGCAGCTTAGGGCAGCCTAACGGCTTCCGCCATGACCACCCCTCGGTTCTCATTCGCGGTGCTCGCCTGTGTCGCGGTCGCTGCCGGCACGCTGCTGGTCGCCGACGAACCGGTCTATGACGCGTGGTCGTGGCTCGTCTGGGGTCGCGAGCTCGCGCACCTCGGGCTCGACACGACGAGCGGCCCGTCCTGGAAGCCGCTGCCCGTCGTGCTCGCGGCGCCGCTGAGTCTCGCCGGCGAGGCCGCGCCCGAGCTGTGGCTCGTGCTCGTCCGCACGGCGTTCCTGCTGACGTTCGTGCTGGCGGCCGACCTCGCGTACCTGCTGACGGCCGGCAGGCCGCGCCCGCTGCGGCTCGCCGCCGCCGCCTTCGCGGTCGTCAGCCTCGTGCTGCTGTCCGACGCCGGGTGGTCGCGTCAGGTCGCCGGCGGGATGTCCGAGCCGCTGTTGGTCGCGCTCGTCCTCGCGGCCGCGCGCGCGGGGCTGGCAGGTCGCGGTCGCAGCGCGCTCGTGCTCGGCGCGCTGGCGGCGCTCGTGCGTCCGGAGGCCTGGCCGCTGCTCGTGGCCTACGCGCTGTGGTGCTGGCGCCGCGATCCGCACGTGCGGCCGCTCGTCCTCGTGGTCGGCGTCGGGGTTCCGGTCGCGTGGCTCGCCCCGGAGCTGCTCGGATCCGGGGGCGGCGGCGCCGAACGCGCGCAGCGCGGAACGGGCGATCCTCGCGAGACGCTCAGGCGCGCCTTCGTGCTGCCGATCGCGCTTGTGTGGCCGCTCGCGCTCGCCGCGCTGCGCGAGCGCGCGGCGCGCGTGCTCGCAGCCGGCGCGATCGCGTGGATCGCGATCGTCGCGGCGATGACGCTGATCGGCTTCCCGGGCCTTTCGCGCTTCGTGGCGCCGCCGGCGGCGATCATCTGCGTGCTCGGGGGCGTCGGCCTCGCCGCGGTGCTCGTGAACCGGCGCCCGCGCGGCGCCGCGGGCGCGGCCGGCGCCGCGCTCGCCGTGGCAGCGTCGGTGGCGCTGGTCTTCACCGTGCCCGGCCTGCCCGACCGGGTGTCCGAGCTGCGCGCGGGCTGGCGCACCTCGGCGCGCGCGAGCGAGTCGCAGGACCGCGTTCGCGCGCTGTCGCGCGCCGTCGGTCGCGATCGCCTGCTGCGCTGCGGGCGGCTCGCGACGAGCGATACGCTCGTCCGCACCGCGCTCGCATGGCAGCTCGGCGTCCCGCTCTCGCACGTCGTCAGCTTCGGTGAGCCGCCGCGCCTGTCGGGCGCGTTCGTCGTCGACCTCGAGGCGCGCCCGCGGCTGCGCAAGGACATGCATGCCGTGGCGACGCAGATCGGCCGCGTCGGCGAGTGGCGCGCCTACTCGATCGACTGCCCCGCGACGGAGCTCGTCGGCGGCCCGCAGCGCGGGCGTCTCGGGCGCGGGTAGGTCTGCGCCTGCCGCCGGCGCCTGCTCGTGGCGACTCGCCGGCGACACCGACCGCGCAGGCGGTCGGTCGATCGAGAGAAGCTGAGCCGTCTGCCGTTCGCTGCCCTGGCGGGACTGAGGCAGCTACTCTTTCTGCTGCATTGGGGAACTCTAAGTTAGGGTCTCCTAAGTGCTGACCGTCGTGATCCCGGCCACCGATGCGCCCCTGGCCCTCGCCGGCTGCCTCGCGGCGCTGGAGCGTTCGTGCGAGGCGCACACGCTCGAGGTCGTGACGGCGCCCGCTCGTTGCGGACCCGCCGCCGCCCGCAACGCCGGCGTCGCGCGCACGGGCGGCGAGATCGTCGTCTTCGTCGACTCAGATGTCGCGGTCCACTCCGACGCGCTGCGCCGCCTGCGCGAGGCGCTCGAGCGCGACGCGGGCCTGGACGCCGTCTTCGGCAGCTACGACGAGCACCCCGCCGCGGCGGCGACCGTGTCGCGCTTTCGCAACCTCCTGCACCACCACGTGCACACGACCGCGCCCGGCCCCGCGACGACCTTCTGGGCCGGCCTCGGCGCGATCCGGCGTGAGGCCTTTGACGCGGTCGGCGGCTTTGACGCACACCGCTACCCGCGCCCGTCGATCGAGGACATCGAGTTCGGCATGCGCCTGCACGCGGCGGGTCGCCGGATCGCACTTGACCCGCGAGCGCGCGGCACGCACCTCAAGCACTGGACGCTGCCCTCGATGCTGCGCGCGGACCTCGGCGCGCGCGGCGCGCCCTGGGTCGCGCTGCGCCTGGAGCGCGGCGGTGACGGCGCCACCGCGCTCAACCTCTCCTGGCGCCACCGGCTCGCGGCCGGGGCCGCGCTGCTCGCCGCCGCATCTGCGCTGACGGGCCGCGGGCGCGTCTCGGCGGTCGCGCTGGTCGCGATGATCGCGCCCAACGCGCGCTTCTACGCGCTGCTCGCGCGGCTCGGCGGCCCGCGGCTCGCGCTGGCGGGCGTGCCGCTTTCACTCGTCCACCACCTGACGGCCGCCGCCTCCGTCCCCGCCGGCATCCTGCTGTGGCTGCGCCTGCGATGACCCAGGAGCCCCTGCGCCTGGGGCTCGTCGGCTGCGGCCGGCTCGCCGAACTCGGCTATGCGCCGGCGGCACAGGCTGCGGCGGGCGTCGAGATCGTCGCGGTAGCCGATCCCGACCGCAGCCGGCGCGCGCTTGTCGCGGGCAGGCTCGGGGCGTCCGGGCACGCGCGCCTGGATCAGCTGCTGGCCGCCGTGGCGCTCGACGGGATCGTCGTCTGCACGCCCGCCGAGGACCACGAGGAGGCTGCTGCCGCCGCCGCTCAGGCCGGACTGACGGCACTCGTCGAGAAGCCGCCGGCGCCCGACGGCGCCGGGGCGCTGCGGATCGCGGCGCTCGCGCCGTCGCCGTGGATCGGCTTCAACCGCCGCTTCGACCAGGGTCTCGCGCTGCAGCGGCGGATGCCTCCCGACGGCGACCTCGAGCTGAAGATGGTCCTGCGTTACCGCCGCAGGTCGTGGCGTCCGGTCGCCCGCGCCGACGACGCGCTGCTCGACCTGGCCCCGCATCTGATCGATCTCGCGCTGTTTCTCACGGCATCGCCGCCGATCGCCGTTCGCGCGCACTGCACGCGCGAGCGCGCCGGGCTCGTGCTCGGGACGACGCGCGCCGAGGTGAACATCGAGTGCGCAACGAACCGGCCGTACCGCGAGCTCGTCGAGATCCGCCGCGCCGGGGGGCGCCGCGTGGGACGCGCGAAGCGCGGCGGCCGCGTGAGCGCCGTCCTCGGGCGGCTGACGCCGCGCGCGCACCCGCTCGTGCGCTCGCTGACGCTGCAGCTGGAGGCCTACGGTCGGGCGCTGCGCGACGAGGATCCGGGGCCGCTGGCGACTGCCGGCGAGGGCGCCGCAGTCATGCGCGTGCTCGACGCGGCGCGCCGCTCACACGCCGTCGGCGCCGACACCGTTGCCGTCGAGGGCGCCGCGGTGACGCGTTGATCTGCGTGCTGCAGTTCGATGCCGCGAGCGTCGCGGTCGTCGACCGGATGCTCGCCGCCGGCAGACTGCCGGTGCTCGCCGGGCTGATCGATCGCGGCCGGAGGGTCGTGCTCGAGACGCCCGCCAACCACTTCGCGGCGGGCGCGTTTCACACGCTCTACAGCGGCATCGAGCTCGCCGATCACGGCCTCTTCTATCCCTTCCAGTGGGATCCCGCCGCGCAGCGCGCGCGCTACATGACGGCGTTTCCCGCACCGCCGGCGATCTGGGAGCGGCTTGCCCGCGCGGGTCTGCGCACGCTCGCGATCGACCCCTACGAGAGCCGCCCGCCGCGCGACTGGCGCGGCACCTACGTCTGCGGCTGGGGCTTTCGCGACCGCGTCGTGCTGCCGCGCTGGTCGCTGCCGCGCGCCGCGGGGTCGCAGCTCGCCGAGCGCCACGGCGCCGGCCCGCATGCGACGGAGATCTTCGGCCGCCCGACGGTGCGCGAGCTGCTCGCGCTGCGCGCGAAGCTCGTCGCCGCGCCGGAGCGGGTCGCGACGGCGGCGATCGAACTGCTGCGGCGCGACGACGCGTACGACCTCACCTGGCTGACGTTCAGCGCGGCGCATCTCGCCGGCCACCAGTTCTGGGATCTCTCGCAGCTCGCCGAGCAGCCGCGCGGTCGCGAGCGCGAGCTGCTCGAGAGCGCACTGGAGGACGTCTACGGGGCGGTCGACGAGGCGTTCGGACGCGTGCTCGCGGCGCTGCCCGCCGACACCGACGTGATCGTCGCCTCGGCCGTCGGGATGGACGTCAACAGCTCGCGCGCGGACCTGCTGCCGCAGATGCTCGCAGCGGTGATGAACGGAGGACCGCTGCCCTGCGACGGCGGCGGTGCGGGCGCGATCTGGCGGCTGCGCGCGGCGATCCCGACGGGCGCGCGCGGCGCGATCGCGCGGGCGCTGCCCGACCGCGTCGCGCTCGAGCTGACGGCGCGCCTGGAGCTGCGCGGGATCGGCTGGTCGGATACGGCGGCGTTCTGCCATCCCGCTGACAACCAGGGCTACATCCGCCTCAATCTGCGCGGTCGCGAGCGCGACGGGATCGTCGCCCCAGGCGATGCCGACGCCCTGATGCACGCGATCGCCGACGGCCTCACGAGCTTCGACGATCCCGACGGCGCGCCCGCCGTCGCCCGCGTCGACCGCGTCGACGACCACCACGCCGGTGCGCGCGCCGACCAGCTGCCCGACCTCGTCGTGCAGTGGAGCGAGCGTCCGGCGACGACGCTCGAGGGCGTCCACTCCGGCCGCTTCGGCGACGTGCTGCGGCGCGGGAGCGGAAGCGGTCGTTCGGGCAACCACACGCCGGGCGACGCCTGGGCCGTCGTCGCGCCGGGCGCCCACGATCCGCGCCCGCCCGCCGCGCGCCCGCCGCGGCTGGCCGACGTCGCGGCGACGGTCGCCGCCGTCTGCGGCGTGGACCGCGACGGCCTAGCGGGCGAGCCGCTGCTGCAGTAGCTCGCGCGCCGCGCCCGTGGCGACCGACAGCTGCGCGAGCGCGACGAGCGCCGCGGGCCCGGCGCCGGTGCACGCCGACCGGCGCGCCAGCGCACGGTAGAAGCCGGCGCCCGCGAGCGCGCCGCCGGCAGCGCGGAAGCCGACCGCGCCGGCGCCGTAGCGCAGCTGCTGGCGGACGAGGCCGCGCGGCCCGAGCTGCGGCCGGTGGACGACCACCGCGCCGGGCACGTGGCGCAGCAGCGCGCCGCTTGCGACGAGCCGCGCGCACCAGTCGCGATCCTCGCCGGCGGCGAGCGCGAACGCCTCGTCGAACGGCAGCGCTGCGAGCGTGTCGGCGTGGCAGGCGAGGTTGCAGGTCGGCGCGAAGCGCAGCCCACCGCTGCCCTCGTCGCGCGACGTCGCCATCAGGGTGTTCGTCAGCAGCTGAGCGGCCGCGGCCGCGGCACCGGCGGCGGGATCGGCGATCGTCGTCCCGGCCGCCGCCCCGCCGTCGGCGCAGCCGCCGGCAAGCCGCCGCGCCCAGTCCGGTCCGGGCACGCAGTCGTCGTCGGTGAAGCAGATCACCTTGCCGCGCGCCGCGCGAGCGCCGAGGTTGCGCGCGGCCGCGGGTCCCGCGCGAGCCGCGCGCACGACACGGGCGCCCGGCGCGTCGACCTCGCCACGGCCGTCGTCGACGACTACGATCTCGAGCGATTGCGCGCGCTGGCGGCCGAGCGCGGCGAGGCAGCGCGCGAGCGCGTCGGGGCGGTCGCAGGTCGGCACGACGACGGAGATCACGGGTGCCTGCGCAGGGCCGCGAAGGTCGCGGCGCTCGTCGCCGCGACGCCGGCGAGCATCGCCGCCGCGGCGCCGGCGGCAGGGGACTGGGGCACGGCCAACAGCGCGACCCAGGCGAACGTCGCCGCGCCGACGGCGGCACCGCCGAGAACGGCTGCGGGCCGCTCGCGCAGCACTGCGAGCTGGTTCGCCAGCGCCCACAGCGGCGCCAGCGCCGCCGCCACGAGCGCGATTCGCAGCGCGTCCGCCGCGCCGCGAAAGTCCTCCCCGAGCGCCGCCGCCAGCAGCGGCTCGGCGACCAGCGCGACGACCGCGCAGAGCGGCACCACGCCCCACGCGCACCACGAGGCGGTCCGCCGCAGCACCGCCCGCGCCGCGGCGGCGGCGCGGGCGAAGGCGCGCGCCGCGCCCGGTAGCGCGACGAGCATCGTCTGCAGCACCGCGTACGTGATCGCCAGCGCGGCCCCTGCGGCGATCGCCGCGTGGCCCGTCGCGACGGCGCCTGCGCCCGCCAACGCGCACGCCGGCGCGGCGCCGCGGTGGACGACCTGCGTCAGTGCCCCGGCGGCGGCGTGCAGCCGTGCGAAGCGCAGCGCCGCGGCCGGCAGCGTCTGCCCGGACCGGGCGCCGCGCAGCGCCGGCGTGGCGCTCGCCAGCCCGAGCACGAGCGCCGCGGCCGCGCCGAGCGTGATAGCGGCGAGCGCGCCGTCGAGCCCGGCGGTCGGATGCAGCGCGAGCGCGCCGACGACGATGACGCCGTTCTCCAGCGGGTAGCGCAGGCTCCACGCGAAGTTCCGCTCGAGCCCGAGCGAGAGCTGCGACAGCAGCGTCGCCGCCGTGCCCAGGACCGCCGCCGCGCCGACGAGCGCCACGTGCAGCGGGCGCAGGTCGCCCGGCGCGAGCACGGCGACGCCCGCAGCGATTGCGACCAGGACGCCGAGCAGCAGCGCACGCGTGCGCCCGATCCGCAACGCCAGCGCGCGCGCCACGTCACGCCGCCGCTGCCCGTCGAGCGGCGCGAGCACGCGCGCGAACAGCGCCGGCCCACCGATTCCCGTCGCGGTCGCGATCCCCGTCGCCACCGCCAGCGCCACCGCAAAGCCGCCGTAGTCCGCCGGCCCGAGCGCGCGCGGCACGAGCAGCACGAGCGCGGCGAGCGTCAGCGCCTCGACTCCCTTGCCCGCAGCGCTTCCCGCAAGCGCCCTGCGCGGGAGCGCCACCGCCGCCCGGTCTGTCACGCGCGCAGCGTAGCGGGGCGGCGTCTGATGAAGGCAGGCGGGGTCGAACGAATCTGCACACGCCCGACAGCAACGGTCACGCTCGTCGCGGTGCGCGAGCGGTTCGTCCGGAGTGACCCTGATGGCGACGTGGAGTGAGTTCCTGCGTGGTCGAGCGACTGGGTCCCCCTTCGCCGCCCATGCTCGCGAGCGACGCGGGCGTCGCCGCGTATGTCTCGCCAGCTCTGTGGCGGTCTGTACAGCACCCCTGCTGGTGCTCGCGGGGTGGTTCGGGCTTCGACGCATTCGTCACGCCGCTGGCTGTCTCAGTCGCCGTCGGCTGGCTGACGATCAAGACCTACACCGAAGTCGGACAGCACTTACGAGGACATCTCGAACCGCATCCAGCAAGCTCTGATCCTGCTCGAGTTGACAGATACGCATAGTCATGCTGAGATCGCCGCCCACGGGGACGACGCGCGCACGATGCGTGCGTTGATCAACCAGCACGCAGCTTCGCTTGGAAGGAAAGCTCATGCAGTCGCAGCGCTTGTTTCCGAAAGCGGGTTGCGTGGATCTGCTCAGCGGTTGTCGATTCGGCGCTGGTTGGCGTCGAACACCGCGCAAGTGTTCGCATATCGCTTTGCGAGACGGGGCTTCAAGGCCGAGAACGTCGTTGAACTCGTACTGCTCGCCGATGCTCCTCTGCTTGCCGTCTTTGCTTGCCGCCGACTCCGCGGCCGCATCACCGGAATGGACGCTTGCCGAGCCTGGCGATCGCGTCGCGCTCGTGAAGCATTCGCCAGAAGCATCCACGTATCTCGTTGTCAAGCCCGGAAGCCTCCCGGAGACTTCCTCCTGGCCTCGCGAAATCAAACCGCGCGTATGTACCAGATGTTCGTGGGCGGAACACGGGAGCTGATCATTCTCGACGCGGGGTCGCGAGTGGCTCTCGCTGCCGGGACGGGTCGTCGCCTCGCCGGCAGCATCTTCGAAACGTCAGCGCCCGAACGCGAGCTTCGCATTCAAACACGAGCCGCCCTTGCCGCAGAGCGCCGCGCGCCTTCGGCTCGAGCGGCGGGCCTCCCGGTGGTTGTCGGCGCGCTGCTCGCGATCAAGAGGGGACTACAGGCGTGCGAGGAGCTCGAGAAGACCTTCGTGCTGCGACCGGTCGCCAAAGCGTGCCAGGACTTCTACGAGCGCAAGTTCTTCAAGCTCGTCGCGAAGATCACCGGGGCCAAGCTTGCGACGGCGATGCTCACGTGCTCTCAGGCGCTGCCCGTCAAGACGCCGCGGTTGGTTCGCCAGATCGCGAGGATGCTTTGCGGATGAACAGTATCGGCCGGCTGATCGATCGCGTGCGCCTACGCAACGCGCCGCCGCAGCTGCAGGAGGGCTACGAGCTGTATCGCGACCTGACCTACGGGGGTATGGTCATTGGCAACGCTGCGTTCCACGCCGTATCACATCACCAGGAGATCCGTCGACTACTGCGCGCCATGCGCAGCACCGATCCGACGGACACCGAGCGGCTCGATCAACTCCTGCGCGACATCCGCACGCACCACGACGAGTTCGATCGCATCCGCGAACTCGACCAGCCGATCACACCGTGGGGTCAGCTGCGGTCATCGCAGAGAAGCCAAGGAGACCCAGGCGCCGAGGACCACCGCCGGTAACCGGACTCTTCACAGCTCCGAGCGCGGCGCGATTGGAGCGGACACCCTTTCGTCCGACGCACCGAACGACTGGGAGGCTTCCGGCGGCACAACGCCGCCGCTTGGGGCGCCTCACATCCAGCCGCGCGTCGGCGACTACGCGCTGCGCGCGATCGCGCCGAAGCTCGTCAACCGCGAGCTCGTCGCGCCGATGCGCAGCGCGGCGTCGGCGAGCCGACGATCCGCCAGGCGCTGATGGTGCTGCAGGCGATCTTCACGTACGCGCACGCGGAGGATCGCGTGCCCGACAACCCGATCCGCAGGGTCACGAAGCCCCGCCAGGCGGTCGAGCGCGAGGTGCCGCCGGTGGCGCCGGCAACGGTTGAACGATTGTGCGACGCGGCTCGGGACGCGCGACGCTCTCATGGTCGCGGTGCTCGCGTATGCCGGGCTGCGCCCGCAGGAGCTGCTGGCGCTGAGGTGGGACGACGTCGTCGACGGCGCGCTGCGCATCCGCCGCAAGAACGTCCACGGGCAGCTGTTTCCGTACACCAAGACGCGCCAGAACCGGCGCGTGAAGCCGCTCGCGCCGCTTGGCGCCGACCTCGCCGAGTGGGCGCTCGCCAGCGGCCGACGCACCGGCCTGGTGATCCCGCGCGCCGACGGGACCCCGTGTACGCGCTGGGACTGGTCGAACTGGCGCAACCGCGTCTACAAGCCACACGCCCGCGCCGTCGGCCTGCCGACGCCGGTCCCGTACGACCTGCGCGGCTCATTCGTCTCGCTGCTCGCATGGGAGGGCTAACGCTGCTCGAGGTCGCGCGCCAGGCCGGGCACAGCGTCGCCGTGTGCGACCGCCACTACGCCGGCATCTTCGAGGACGTCGACCCTGGCCAGCGCGTGACGGCCGAGGCTGGCATCCGCGCCGCGCGTGAGCCTGGTGTGCGCGGAGTGCGCGCTGTTCGATCCCACGCCGGAGGCGCTCCGCTGATAATGCCGCGAACGCCTGCAAATCCGGCAGTGGAACCAACCGGGATCGAACCGGTGATGTCCTGGTTGCAAATGAGCCCGAGGGACCGATCGTGGGGTTCCGCTGGGCGCAATAGGCCGCAAACTGCCATCTTTTCGCCCGTTGGAGGCGTCGCTCGGAGTGGCCGGATTCGGCAGTTGCTTCTTCCCTGCTTGTTCCCGCGGCCCCGTCGCCGGCCGTTTGGCCAGCCGCGGCGGGCGTGCCGTCCGTCAGGGCTGAGTGCCCACTTTGCGGTCATCCGAACGGCGGCGAGGCCGGCGTTGAGGCTCGAGCTCGAACTCGACATGCTGCCCGATGAGGTAGCGGCTCGCGTCGCCGCGCGCCTGGCCGACCGGATCGCGTCGCAGGCATCCTCCCCCTGGATAGCCATGGACGAGGCCATCGCCTACACGCCCGTCCCCGCCGGCACCTTCCGCAAGCTCGTGGCCGCCGGGCGCCTCCCGTCGCACGGCGGCCGCCGGAAGCTCTTCCATCGCGACGAGCTCGACGGTCGCCGCGAGCGCGCGCGACCATGGCATCACGACCTCGACAGTCGGCATCGGCATGGGCTACGACGAGCTGCTGCTGGCGGAGCTCGCGCGCGGCGGTCAGGGCAACCACGTCTTCGCCGAGCATGGCGACGGCGCGGCGGCGGCGGTCGCGGGCGAGGTCGAGGGCCTGCTGTCGAAGACCGTGCAGGCGCGAGCCTGCTGATCCGCCCCGACGCGGCGGTCGAGACGGTCACCGTCTGGAACGAACTGCCCGGCCACGCCGTCGACGGCGCGGTCACGGTCGAGCTCGGCGAGCTGAGGAACCGACACTCGTCCTCACGTTCGCCGTTCCCGCGAAGCCCACGCTCGGTCTGGCCCCGATCGCAGAGCTCGAGCTGCGCTACGTCGCAGTGCCCGGCTTCGCCGAGCAGCCCGTCACGATCTCGGTCAGCGTCAACGTCGTGCCCCGCGACCGGCGGCAGGACGGATCCCCCGACCAGAAGGTCCGCACCGAGCTCGTCTACCAGCAGGTACAGGGCTCCAAGCGCAGGGCCGCCGACGCGCTGCCCGACGGCGACGGCGCGGCCGCGCGGGTCGCGTACGACTCCGCCGGGTCGCAGCTCGACGAGCTGCTGCTCACCTGGCCGTCGCCGGAGATCGCCGAAGAGCGCGAAATCATCGGCTCCGCGCAGCCGCGCCGAAACCGGCGAGGTCGACTGGACGGCGAAGTTCAGCCGCATGGACCAGTCGCGCAAGAGCCGCAAGCGCGGCCGACCCGCCCCTGGGATGTGAGACCGTCAGGCCATGCCGCCGCCGCGCGGCGCGATACTCGCGGCTGATGATCGCTCGCGCTCAGCTGAGCCTCGTGGAGATGCCCCGGGTCGTCCCGGAGTACCACGCGTCGCGCCAGCCGTCGGACGCCACCGGTCCATTCGAGCACGGAGCCTTCGCCGCGCGGCTCGCCGACGGCGACTCTCCGACGGGGTGGGGCCGGACCGACTCGCTCGCGCTCACCGCGCTCGCCGAGGAGCTGCGTGACGCCGCCGCGAAGCGCCGCCGGACGCCGGGGCTCACCGTGCTCGATCAGGCACTCGCCGCCGCCCGGCGCATGGCGCACGACGAACTCGTGCGGTGGCTCTTTGAACGCGCAGAGGATGCAGTGCTGCACGAGGCTTTCGAACTGCCCGGGCGAGGATGAGCGGCCGGCATGCTGCACGTTCACAGGGCTGAGCGCACGGACGGTCTCGTGGACGCGTTGCGCGGGCTGCTGCGCGAGCCGCTGCCCGACCCGTTCGCGCCGGAGGTCATCGCCGTACCGACGCGCGGCATGGAACGGTGGCTGACGCAGCGGATGTCCACGTGCCTGGGTGTGACGGAGGGCCGCTTGGACGGGGTGTGCGCGAACGTCGGGTTCCCGTCGCCGCGCAGGCTCGTCAGGGACGCCGCGGCGGCGGCGTCTGGGGTCGATCCGGCGGCCGATCCCTGGCTCGTCGAGCATGCGGTGTGGCCGCTGCTGGACGTCGTCGAGGGCTGCCTGGGCGAGCCGTGGCTGGAGAGCCTGGCGGCCCATCTGGGCGCGGGCGACGGGGAGCGTGACGAGTCGCGGCGCTCGCGGCGGTTGAGCACCGTGCGTCACATCGCCGAGCTGTTCGATCGGTATGCCCTGCATCGGCCCGAGATGGTGCGGGCCTGGGCAGGCTCGCAGGACACGGACGGCGCGGGTCGCGCCCTGCCCGACGAGGCGCTGTGGCAGGCCGAGTTGTGGCGGCGCCTGCGCGAGCGCATCGGCATCGCGAGCCCGGCCGAGCGCCTGCAGGACGCGTGCGCGCGCCTGCGCGACGAGCCCGATCTCGTCGACCTGCCGTCACGGCTGTCCCTGTTCGGCCTGACGCGCCTGCCCGCCGGGCGCCTCGCGGTGCTGCGCGCGCTCGCGGCGCAGCGCGACGTGCACCTGTTCCTGTTGCACCCGTCGCCGGTGCTGTGGGAGCAGATCGCCGCGGCCCGCGCGGGGCTGCCGGCGATCGTGCGCCGCCACGACGACGTGACGGCGGCGCTGCCGGCCAACAGCCTGCTCGCATCGTGGGGGCAGGACGCGCGCGAGCTGCAGCTCGTCGTCGGCGCCGGCGCGGAGCACGTCGATCACCACCACCCGGTCGAGCATCACGGAGAGACGCTGCTGGCGCGCATCCAGGCCGACGTGCGCGCCGACCGGGCGCCGCCGGGCGAGCCGCTGCCCGGCGAGGACGACCTCCGTCCACTGCTGGACCGCGACGACCGCAGCATGCAGGTGCACGCCTGCCACGGCCGCGCGCGCCAGGTCGAGGTCGCGCGCGACGCGATCCTGCACCTGCTGCAGGACGACGCGACCCTCGAACCGCGCGACGTCATCGTCATGTGCCCGGACATCGAGGCCTTCGCGCCGCTGATCCACGCGACGTTCGGCGTCGGCGCGCTGCTCGCCGACGACGATCCCGACGACGGGCCCGCCGACACCGGGCTGCCGGACCTGCGCGTGCGGCTCGCCGATCGCGCGCTGCGCCAGACCAACCCGGTGCTCGGCGTCGTCGCGCAGCTGCTGGACCTCACGGCCGCGCGGCTAACCGCCTCCCAGGTGCTCGATCTCGCGGACCGCGACCCGGTCCGCCGGCGCTTTGGCTTCGACGACGACGACGTCACGCGGATGCAGGAGTGGATCGCCGAGGGCGGCATCCGCTGGGGCCTTGATGCTGCCCATCGCGCGCCGTTCAAGCTCGAGTCGCTCGCCGCCGGGACGTGGCGCGCGGGCCTCGACCGGCTGCTCGTCGGTGTCGCGATGACCGAGCAGGGCCACCGGCTGTACGAGGGGGTGCTGGCGCTCGACGACGTCGAGAGCGGCGCGATCGACCTGGCGGGGCGCTTCGCGGAGCTCGTCGACCGGCTGGGCGCGGCGCTCGACGCGCTGAGCGAGGCGAAGACGGTCAGCGGGTGGGCGGCGGCGATCGCGACGGCGGCCGACGCGCTGACGGCGACGAGCGCGCGCGACGGCTGGCAGCGCGCCGGGCTGCAGCGCCTGCTCGACGAGGTGCTCGAGCAGGCGCGGGCCGGCGGCCGCGCCGACACGACGAGCCTGCTGCCGGCGGAGGTGCGCGCGCTGCTGCACGAGCGCCTGCAGGGCCGGCCGACGCGGGCGAACTTCCGCACGGGGCATCTGACGATCTGCACGCTCGTGCCGATGCGCTCGGTCCCGCATCGCGTCGTCTGCCTGCTCGGCCTCGACGACGGCGCGTTTCCGCGCAAGGCGCACCGCGACGGCGACGACCTGATGCTCGCCGACCCGCACGTCGGCGACCGCGACGCGCGCACCGAGGATCGCCAGATGCTGCTCGACGCGCTGCTGGCGGCGACCGACCGGCTGATCGTGACCTACACCGGCAACGACGAGCGCACGAACACGCCGCGCCCGCCGGCGGTCCCGGTCGGCGAGCTGCTCGACGCCGTCGATCGCACGGTGCGCGTCGACGGCGGTGTCGACGCCCGCACGCAGGTCGTCGTGCGCCATCCGCTGCAGCCGTTCGATCCCCGCAACTTCGAGCCGGGGCGAGTCGTGCGCGAGCGGGCGTGGAGCTTCGACCGCGTCGCGCTCGACGGGGCGCGCGCGATCGTCGGCCCGCGCGCTTCTGTCGAGCCGTTTCTGCGCGCGCCGCTCGCCGATGCGGCCGGCCCGGTCGTCGAGCTCGACGGGCTCGTGCGGTTCGCCGAGCGGCCGGTGCGCGCGTTCCTGCGCCAGCGGCTGGGGATCAGCGTCGCCGACTACGACGAGGACGTCGCCGACGCGCTGCCGGTCGAGCTCGACGGGCTCGAGGTGTGGGCGGTCGGCCAGCGGCTCGTCGACGGGCTGCTCGCCGGCGCGCAGCTCGACGCCTGCATCGCGGCCGAGATCGCGCGCGGGACGCTGCCGCCCGGCGCGCTCAGCAAGCCGGTCATCGAGCGCGTGCGCCCGACCGTGCAGGACATCGCCGCGCAGGCGGCGACGCTGCTCGGCGCGGCCGGCGAGCCCGGCTCGGTGGAGGTCAACGCCCGGATCGGCGAGGGGCGCTTCCTGCGCGGCACGGCGCCCGGCGTGCGCGGCGACGTGCTCGGCGCGGTGACGTACTCGCGCGTCAGCCCTCGCCACCGGCTGGCGGCATGGGTGCGGCTGCTCGCGCTGACCGCGTCGCACCCGCAGCGGCCGTTCGAGGCCGTGACGATCGGCCGCGCGCGGTCGGGCGCCGATGACGGCACGCGCGTCACGGTTGCCCGGATCCCGGTGCTCGCAACGGACCCGCAGGCGCGCCGCGAGCGGGCGACCGAGGCGCTGGAGCGGCTGGTCGACGTCTACGACCGCGGGCTGCGCGAGGCGCTGCCGATCGCCTGCTTGAGCTCGGCGGCGTATGCGGCGGCGGCGCGGCGCGGCGCGAACCCGGTGGCGGCGGCGCGCAAGGCGTGGGAGTCGAGCTGGAACTTCGACCGCGAGGACCGCGAGCCCGATCACCTGCTCGTATTCGGCGGCGAGCGCACGATCGAGGAGCTGCTCCGCGAGCGCCCGCGCGACGACGAGCAGGGCGACGGCTGGGACGTGGCGGACGAGACGCGCTTCGGTCGCTACGCGCGACGGATATGGGACGGCCTGCTGGCCTGCGAGGAGGTCCTCGACCGGTGAGCCGGCTCGTGGCGCCCCGGCCGTTCGACGTCTGCGGGCCGCTGCCCAGCGGCGTGACCGTGCTCGAGGCCAGCGCGGGGACAGGCAAGACGTTCGCGATCGCGGCGCTCGCGGCGCGCTTCGTCGCCGAGGGCACGCCGCTGGACGAGATCCTGCTCGTGACGTTCACGCGGATGGCGACGGGCGAGCTGCGCGACCGCGTCCGCGAGCGGCTCGTACACAGCGAGCAGGGCCTCGCGCGCCGCCTCGCGGGCGCCCCGGCGAGCGACGCCGACGAGGTCGTGGCGCTGCTGGCCGAAGGATCGGCCGCCGCGGTCCGCGAGCGCCACGATCACCTCGTCCGCGCGATCGCGCGCTTCGACGCGGCGACGATCGCGACGACGCACGGCTTCTGCCAGGAGGTGCTCGGCGGCCTGGGGATCGTCGGCGACGTCGAGACCGACATGACCTTCGTCGAGGACCCCGCCGACCTCATCGAGGAGGTCGTCGACGACCTCTTCGTGCGGCGCTTTCATCGCCACGGCGAGCCGCAGTTCAGCCGTGCCGAGGCGCTGCGCATCGCGCGGGTCGCCGTCGCCAATCCGGCCGCGCGGATCGAGCCCGAGGCCGCGCCCGAGCACAGCATCGCCGCGATGCGCGTGCGCTTCGCGCGCGCCGTCTGCAAGGAGTTCGAGCGCCGCAAGCGCCGCATGGCGCTGATCACGTACGACGATCTGCTCACGCGGCTCAAGGACACCCTCACCGGCCCGGGCGGCGAGGCGGCGGCCGCGCGGCTGCGGTCGCGCTACCGCGTCGCGCTCGTCGACGAGTTCCAGGACACCGACCCCGTCCAGTGGGACATCATGCGCGACGCGTTCGGTGGCGGCGGCGTCGCGCTGATCCTGATCGGCGACCCGAAACAGGCGATCTACGCCTTCCGCGGCGCCGACGTCTACGCCTACCTCGCGGCGCGGGCGACCGCCGGCGCGCACGCCACGCTCGAGGTCAACTGGCGCAGCGACCAGTCGCTGATCGACGCCTACGACGCGATGTTCGGCGGCGCGACGCTCGGCCACGAGGGGATCGTCTACCGGCGCGTGCGCGCGGCGCCGGCCAACCAGACGCCGGGCCTGATCGGCGCCCCGGTGGGCGCGGCGGTGCGCGTGCGGGTCGTGCATCGCGACGAGCCGTCGATCACGCTGACGCGCGGTGGCTACGCCGGCACGCCGTCGGCGCGCGACCACATCGCGCAGGACCTCGCCGCCGACCTCGTCGGCCTGCTGTCCTCCGGCGCGGTCGTCGAGATCCGTGCCGGCAGCGCCGACGGGCCGGCGCGTCGCGAGCCGATCCGCCCCGGCCACGTCGCGGTGCTCGTGCGCACGCACCGCAACGCGGCGCTCGTGCGCGAGGAGCTCGACGCCGCCGGCATCCCGGCCGTCATCAACGGTGCCGGCAGCGTGTTCGGGACCGTCCCGGCGCGCGACTGGCTGCGCGTGCTGCAGGCGATCGAGCGGCCCGCCTCGACGACGCGCGCCCGCTCGGCGGCGCTGACGCCGTTTCTCGGCTGGACGGCGGAGCGCGTCGCGTGCGCGGGTGAGGCCGAGTGGGAGGACGTCCACCGCCGCCTGCACCGCTGGGCGCGGGTGCTGCGCACGAGCGGCGTCGCGGCGCTGACGGAGGCGATCACGCGCGCCGAGCGCCTGTCCGGCCGCGTCCTGGCCACGGCCGCCGGAGAGCGCGACCTGACCGACCTGCGCCACGTCGGCCAGCTGCTGCACGCGACCGCGACCGCCGAGCAGATGGGCGGCGCGGCGCTGACCGTCTGGCTGCGCCAGCGGATCGCGGCGGCGGCGCGCGAGACGAGCGACGAGGAGCGCACGCGGCGCCTGGAGTCCGACGCCGAGGCCGTCCAGGTGCTGACGATCCACCGCAGCAAGGGGTTGGAGTTCCCGGTCGTCTACTGCTCCGACCTGTGGGAGCCCGGCTACATCCCGCGCGACCCGCACCCGATCTTCTTCCACGACCCCGCGCAGGGCGACGCGCGGACGATCGACGTCGGCCTCGACGGTCCCGACTACCCGCGCCACCGCCGCCACCACGAGGAGGAGCAGCGCGGCGAGGACCTGCGGCTGGCGTACGTCGCGCTGACGCGATCCCGCCACCAGGCCGTGCTGTGGTGGGCGGGGTCGTACGACAGCCGCCACTCCGCGCTCGGCCGGCTGCTGTTCGCGCGCGACGAGGACGGGCTCGTCGCGCCCGCGGGAAGCGCGACGCCGCCGGACGAGGTTGCGGTCGCGCGCTTCGAGGCGCTCGCCGCGCAGGCGCCGGGCTGCATCAGCGTCGAGCGCTCGCGGCCCGGCATGCCGGCGTCGTGGGCGCCCGCCCTGCCCGCGGCGGCGGAGCTGTCGGCGGCCGCGTTCGGTCGCGGCCTGGACGCGCGCTGGCGGCGCACGTCGTTCAGCGACATCTCCGCCGGCGCCTACGAGGCGAGCGTCGCGAGCGAGCCCGAGGAGGACGTGCTCGAGGACGAGCGGCCGCCGGCCGGACCCGTCGCCGCCGAGCCGGTCGACGAGGTCGAGGCCGCGCTGCTCGCCGGCTCGGTGCCGCTGGCGGCGATGCCGGTCGGCCTGCGCGTCGGCACGCTCGTGCATCGCGTGCTCGAGGCGGCGGACTTCGCGGCGGCCGACCTCGAGGCGGAGGTCGCCGCGCGTATCGCCGAGGGCCAGGGGTGGCGCCACGTCGACCTCGGTGACGCGGGTGTCGCCGCCGCCGGACTGAGCGCGGCGCTGCAGACCCCGCTCGGGCCGCTGCTGGGTGGGTTGCGCCTCTGCGACGTCTCGCGCGCCGATCGCCTCGACGAGCTCGAGTTCGAGCTGCCGCTCGTCGGCGGCGACGAGCCGACCGGCAGGCTGACGCTCGCCGCGATCGGCGCCGTCCTGCGCGAGCACCTGCCTGCGGGTGACCCGCTGCGCGCCTACGCCGCGCGGCTGGACGACCCGGCGCTGCGCCAGAGCGTGCGCGGCTATCTCACCGGCAGCATCGACCTCGTGCTGCGTGTGCACGACTGCGATGGGAGCGGGCCCCGCTACGCGGTCGCCGACTACAAGACCAACTGGCTCGCGGCGCCCGGCGAGGAGCTGACGGCGTGGCACCACCGCCCCGCGGCCCTGGCGAGCGAGATGCGCCACCGTCACTACGGCCTGCAGGCGCTGCTCTACACGGTCGCGCTGCACCGCTACCTGCGCTGGCGCCTGCCCGGCTACGACCCCGACCGGCACATCGCCGGCGTGCTGTACCTCTTCCTGCGCGGGATGACCGGGCCCGACACGCCGACGGTGAACGGCGAGCCGTGCGGCGTGTTCGCGTGGCGCCCGCCGGGCGCGCTCGTCGCGGCGCTCAGCGACGTCTTCGACCACGGGGAGCCGCGATGACGGACTCCCTCGCGATCGAGGTCGACGTCCACGATCCGCGGCGCGCCCGCCGCGCCCCCGGGCTGCTGCGCGCGTTCAACGACACCGGCGTGCTGTCGGCCGCCGACGTCCACGTCGCCGTGCGATTGTGCGAGCTCGCGGGCGAGCAGGACGACGGGGTCGCGCTCGGCGCCGCGTTCGCCGTCCGCGGCCCGCGCCTCGGCCACGTGCTCGTCGACCTCGCGACGATCCGCTCCACCGCGGCGGTCGACTCCGACGAGCCGGTCGACCTGTCGGCGCTGCCGTGGCCCGACCCCGAGGAATGGGTGCGGATGCTCGCCGCCAGCGCGCTCGTCGCCGTCGGCGAGGACGCCGAGCCCGACGCCGCGCGCCCGCTGCGCCTCGTCGGCAGCACGCTGTACCTCGATCGCTACTGGCGCGAGGAACGCGAGGTCGCAGCCGACCTGCGCACGTTCAGCGACGGTCCGGCGGCGACGTTCGACGTCGACGTGCTCGCCGCCGGGCTCGCGCGCCTGTTCACCGGCGAGGCCGACGCGGGCCAGCGAATGGCCGCCGCGACCGCCGTCCTGCGGCGCTTCGCGGTCGTCGCCGGCGGCCCCGGCACCGGCAAGACGACGACCGTCGCGCGGATCGTCGCGCTGCTCGCCGAGCAGTCGGGCGCCGCCGGCGAACCGCCGCCGCTCGTCGCGCTCGCCGCGCCGACCGGCAAGGCCGCCGCCCGGCTGGAGGAGGCCGTCCACGCCGAGGCCGCCGCCCTCGCCGTCGACGACGCCGTCCGAGCGCAGCTGGCCGACCTACACGCCTCGACGCTGCACCGGCTGCTCGGCTGGCGGCCGGGCAGCCACAGCCGCTTCCGCCACCACCGCACGAATCGGCTGCCGCACGACGTCGTCATCGTCGACGAGACCTCGATGGTCTCGCTGTCGCTGATGGCCCGCCTCGTCGAGTCCGTGCGTCCCGACGCGCGCCTGATCCTCGTCGGCGACCCCGGCCAACTCACGTCGATCGAGGCCGGCGCCGTGCTCGGCGACATCGTCGGCCCCGCTACAGCCGCTCCGCTGATGCGCGCACCGGCGCGCGCCGCGCTCGCGCAAGCGACAGGCCACGGCCTCCCGCTCGCGGCCGAGCCGCCACCCGGCGCGAGCATCGGCGACGGCATCGTCGTCCTCGACCGCGTGCACCGCTTCGGGGGCGGCATCGCGCTGCTCGCCGATGCGATCCGCCGCGGCGATCCCGACGAGGTGATGGCGGTCCTCGCGACGCAACCCGACGACGTGTCCTGGATCCCCGTCGATGCCGCCGCGGCCGAGGCGCAGCCGGCGGTCGCGGCGGTTCGCGACGAAGCGGTCGCCGCCGGTCGCGCCGTCGTCGAGGCCGCCCGAGCAGGAGGCGCGCGCGAATCGATCGCCGCCCTCGGTGCGTTCAGAGTGCTCTGCGCGCACCGCCGAGGAGCCCACGGCGTCGCCGCCTGGACCGCCCGCATCGAGGCCTGGCTCGCCACCGCGATCGCCGGCTTCGACCCCGACGCCTCCGCCTACGTCGGCCGGCCACTGCTCGTCACGCAGAACGACTACGAGCTGCGCCTCTACAACGGCGACACCGGCGTCATCGTCCAGACGGACCCGGACCGCGTGAGCGCCGCCTTCGAACGCGGCCCAGACCTCCTCGAGTTCACCCCCACCCGCCTCGGCGCGATCGAAACCGCGTTCGCGATGACGATCCACAAGAGCCAGGGCTCGCAGTTCGACACCGCCGTCGTCCTGCTGCCCGCGCCGGCGTCGCGGATCCTGACGCGAGAACTGCTCTACACCGGCGCCACGCGTGCCCGGACGCGGCTCGTACTTATGGGAACACAAGAGACAATCCGGATCGCAGTCTCGCGGCCGGTTGCGCGGGCCTCCGCGCTGCGGACACGGCTTTGGAGCGATCAGGCCGGTTGATTCGCTGATTCGATTCTTACGCGTCTCCAAGGCCGGTTGACGGATGAACGGGCTGGTCGGTCGGCGGCTCTTTGGCAGAGCTTGCGGCGGGCGCGGGCGATTGACGCAACCGAAGCGCTGAACCTTCCCGGGTTCTGCGGATACCGGGTTCGTCCTGCTCGCCGGCGCAGGCTAGACGCCGAAGCGGCCGCGGTGCTCATCGATGTAGCGGCTCACCCGTTCCGTCCTCGTCGAGCTCCTTGGCAAAACCGACCGAGGCGGACTTGAGGATCTCGTTCGCGCGGCGCAGCTCGAAGTTCTCCTGGCGCAACCGCCGGATCTCCTCGCGCTCCTGGCTCGTCGGCAGATCGGGCCGCGGGCCACTGTCGGCCTCGGCCTGACGCACGCGCTTTCTGACGTCTCCGGGTGCATCCCCAGGTCGGCCGCGACATGCGCGATCGGGCGGCCTGACTCAAGCGCCAGCCGGATCCCACGTTGCATCAACTCATCGGGGTACTTCTCCAGTCGTGCCATGGCTCGGGAGAATCGCCGTCCTCCAGGACAGCATCCTGGGGTTGAAGACCTCCGTCAAAGCCGGGACGGCTCAACGCTCGCTGGAGGCACCGAGTAGGGTCGGCCAACGTACCGGGCGTCAGGTCGCGACAATCGGGGGCGACCCGAGAGCGGAGCTAGGTTTCGCCTGAGCTCCGCCTCTCGGCCCTGTTGACGATCAGCAAATGACCCCCGACTCGCCGAACACCCTCGAGATAGTGCGCCTCGTGCTCGGGGTGGCCCGTCTCGGCGAGAACGATCTACGCGGCTGGTGGCAAGGCCACGCTCTCGACCGCACCGGCCAGTACGTCCTGTCAAGCATGCTCAGGCGGACTTGGCGGCCGGCGGCCCTCCAACTCGATGTCTCGGCCGCTGCGCGTATTCACGACGAGCTGCTCGGCCGATCGAGCGCGCTGCATCTGTTCTCGGACTTGCTGCCATTTCGGCTCTGGGCAGCCGGCTGGCTCGCCGAGCAGAAGACGTCCGACGCGGGGCACGACCTACTCGCGACCTTCGAGGCATGGACCCTCGACGAGGCCGTCTCCGTGCTGCGCGACTGGTGCGACCCAGTCGATACAGCGCCCGGGGAGAGCCTCGGCAACGGGCTGTTGCTCGGCCGACTTGCGGGCAATGAGCTGGAAGATCCAGCGTTGCTGATGCAGACCGCCCGACGGCTCAGCGTCTCGTACCTAGACCAGACCGGGGCAATACGACCCCCCTACTTCGATCTCGTGCGGTGAGCACGTTCACGTCGAACATCCAGAAGGGCGGCGCGTTGCTCGACGACGCTCGGCGAGTCGTGGAGGTCTGGGATCTCGACCAGAACGTGAGCTGGAACCTGAGCCGTATCTCTGAGGAGAACCTCCTGGCAAAGCCGTCCCGAGCTCGGGCGGACGACGTCCTGCTGCGGGTCCTACGACCGCGGCTAGTCGAGCCCGGTCCGCAGGTGATCGCCGCCCTGAAGCAGCTGTTGCCGTCGCCGCGAGGCTTCGCCGATGCCTATTACTTCGAGGCGACTCGAGACGACGCGCTCTTGGCGGCGTTCGCCGAGGGCCCCTTGTTCGAGTGGTGGGAGCGAGGACGCATCGGAGTGGACGTCGAGTCCGTTTCCTCCTGGCTGGCTGAGCTTGCAGAACGTGGCCAGACCCCGCCGTGGACGGAGACGATCCGGACGAAGGTCGCCAGGGGCCTCCTGGCCGCGCTGCGCGATTTCGGAATCCTGACCGGTGCGGTCCGCAAGGAATTTGCCCCGCCGTCGCTCAGCATCGCCGGCTTCGGCTACGTCGCGTTCCGACTTTATGAGGAGGGGGCCTCATCGCGTGCGTTGTTCGCAAGCCCGGTCTGGCGACGGTGGCTCCTCGACGCGGCTCGCGTAACCGAGCTCTTCCACGAGGCTGAGCGCCAAGGCCTGTTGCGCTACTCCTCAGCGGGCAGCGCCGTGCGGGTCGACTGGCTGCAGGACACGTTGTCGGAGGCGGTCTGTGCCGTTGCGTAGCGACCTCCGCAGGATCGGTCAGCGGGTCCTCGACTTCTACGCGCGTGGGGGCGAGCCACCGTATCTCCTGTACGTGTACCCGCCCTCAGACGAATGGGCGGTGCGACGCGACCTCAAGGATCTTCAGCTCTGGCTCGAGGCTCCCGACCAAGGCGTGCGATGTGCGGCGATTTCCCTCGCTGATCTGTTCTGGCAGGCACTCGAAGCCGAGGGCTGGATCAACGAACTCGTCAGTCAAGAGCGAGAGGCTGCCGGCGACGAGAACGGACAGCGCGAGATCTACCGATCGGTGGGCGAAATCCTGCGGGTTTCCCCATCCCTCCCGGAACGCGTCATCGCCGCGGTCGACGAACTCGGTGACGAGCGGACCGCCGTTTTCCTGTACCGGGCCGGGGCGCTGTACCCCGCCTATCGCACCTCCACGCTGATCGACGACCTCCGGAGCCGGCTACGCCTTCCGGTCACGCTGCTCTACCCAGGCGTGATCATCGGCGACTACGGTCTGAAATTCATGGGCCGAACCGAGCCGGCGTATGGCTACCGCGCCCTCATTGTTCCCCGAGGAGACCATTCGTGAAGATCAGGGAGCTGTTCCGCGGCGATATCGAGCGTCCGATCGAGACCGTGATCCACGTCGACCTCTCCGACGAGTCGATCGTGGCTCACGAGATCGAGGAGTACGTCGTCACCGAGAACATCCGAGAGCACCTCGAGGAACTCGTCGACGTCTTCGGCGATACCGCACGCAATCCCAGCGAGTCGACCAACGTCTGGGTGAGCGGATTCTTCGGCTCCGGCAAGAGCTCCTTCGCCAAAACCGTCGGCTATGCCCTGGACAACCCGCTTATCGATGGTCGCACCGCTACCGACCGGCTTCTCGGCCGCGCCAACTCGCACAAGCTCGATGCCCTGCTGAACACCGCTCACACGCTGGTTCCGACGATCGCGGTATTCCTCGATCTGGCCAGCGGACGAGACATGCTGCGCGAGGGCGAAAGCCTTGTGCTGCCGGTGTACCGCGGCCTCCTCAAGCGGCTTGGCTACTCATCGAACGAACTGCTGGCTGAGCTTGAGGTCACGCTCGAGGCAGAGGGTCGTCTTCAGGCCTTCGAAGCGGCCGTGCTCGAAGCGACCGACGGGCGACCGTGGGCGCAGGTCCGCGATGTCGCTCTGGCCAAGAACTACGCGAGCCGTGCGTTGCACCTCATCGACTCGGCGAACTTCCCGAGCGCGGATTCCTGGGCCAAGGCGGCCGCCGCGCCAAACATCGATCACAACTGGCTCGCCAACCGCGCTCTCGAACTCCTCGCACGACGCGGCGAGGGAGCGACGCGCCTGGTCTTCGTCGTGGACGAAGTGGGACAGTACGTCGCGCGGAGCATTCAACGCATGTTCGATCTGCAGGGCCTGGCCGAAGCGTTCCAGAAGAAGCGAGGGCCGCTCTGGCTCGTGGTGACGTCGCAGGAGCGGCTGAGTGACGTTGTCGACAGCCTCGAGTCGCGGCAGGTCGAGTACGCCCGGGTGCAGGATCGCTTCCCGCTGCGCGTTGATCTGCTCCCGAGCGACATTCACGAGGTGACCAGCCGCCGGGTACTCGACAAGACCGACGCTGGTCAATCGCTGGTCAGCGAGACCCTCGCCGCTCATCGCAATCAGCTCGGCGCCCATGTTCGGCTTGAGTCGCCGACCCGCGCGGCGGACATCGCTGAGGACCAGTTCGTGCGGCTGTACCCGCTCGTGCCTTACCAGGTGCAGCTACTGATCGATGCCGTTTCGGCACGCCGAGCTCAGGGCGGCGGCTCGCCAATGCTCGGTGGCTCGAACCGGACGATCATCAAGCTCGCGCAGCAACTCGTCATCGATCCGAGCCACGGCCTCGGGGACGACGACGTGGGGGCACTTATCACGCTTGACCGAGCTGCTCAGCTCCTTGAGGAAGCGATCCCGACGTCATGGCGTCATGAGATCGAGCAGGTCGCTGACAAGTATGGCGACGGCGCCACCGAGACGCAGGTGATGCGGGCCGTTGCGCTGTGCTCAGACGTCCCTGCGCTTCCGCTCACCGAGGCCAATCTTGCGGTTCTTCTACACGATCGCATTGGCGGCGAGAGCCGTCGCGGAGACGTCGCAGATGCTGTCGCCGGGCTTGTCGTCGATGATCGGCTGCGAGCCGGCGACGACGGCTATCACATCCAATCGCCGGAGCAGAAGGACTGGGAGAAGTCGCGGCGTGGGAAGGAGCCGCGCCCAGCAGACGCGATCCGAATCCGAAAGGCACTCGTTCGTCAGGCCCTCGGGGGCTTGAGCGTTACGAAGGGACGGTCGTTCAAGGTCGAGCTGTGGGTAGAGGGCGAGAAGCTCGCCGACGGCGACGTGGCTCTCGATATCGAGGAAGCCGACGCGACACGTCGCGATCAACTTCGCGGCCAGTCGCGCGACGACACGGCCAAGAATCGGGTCAGCTGGGTCTACAGCCTCTCCGACGCTGCCTACCAGGCGATCGTCGAGTGGTACCGCAGCGATGAGATGATCAAGGCCAAGGACACGCCGTCGAAGACCGCTGCCGAGGTCGAGCTACTCGGCGAGGAACGCCAGCGGTTGGGCCGAGTCGAGCGCCAGCTGACCGACCGCCTGGCCCGCGACCTCACGAGTGGACAGGTCATCTTCCGCGGCAAGGTGGATGAGGCCCCCACCGGAACTCTCATGCAGTCAGCGCAGAAGCTGATGACCGAACGCATCAGCGAGATCTATGACCGCCTCGACAGCTTCGCCGCCCAGCTGTCCACGAAGGACGTGATGACGGTGCTTCGCACCGACGACCTCGGCACTGTCAACGAGGCGCTAACGGAGAGCGGCATAGGTCTCGTCCGTCTTACGCCCGAAGGTCATCAGTTCGCCACCGATTCTGGCCCCCTCGATGACCTGCTCAAGTTGGTCAAGAGTGAGATGAGCTTCGGGCACGCCGTCACCGGCGCGCTACTCGCGTCGAAGCTGGCTGCTCCGCCGCGCGGGGCTCCGATCGAGGTCGCACAGGCGCTTACCGCCGCCGCGCTGCGAGCTGGCCTGTTGGAGGTCACGTACCAGGGTTCAAGGATCGGCGATCCATCAGACCATCGGCTGGAGCGGGTGTTCGGCAGGATCAGCGACTTCCGGGGATCGTCGTTTGCGCCTCCGACCGCCGGCCCGGACATCGAAACGCGAGTGCAGCTCGCGGCCAGTCTCGGGAAGCTCACTGGCACAAAACCGGCAATCGACCCCGCGGGTCTCGCGGCTGCTCTCAGGCAGTTCTTCGCTCCCGACCGCGAGGCGTGCTCCAAGATCGGCGCCGGTCTGATGGGCGCCGACCTCGCTGTCCCGGATTCCGTCAGTCGGCTGCGGAACATCGTCTTTTCGTTTCCGCAGGCGAGCGACGCCGACGTCATCACAACCGCTGCCGGTGCATGGGTCGACCTCGTCGCGGACCATGAGACCGTCTGCAAACTGGTGGAGACGCTGGATGACGATCTCCCGTTGGTCCGTGCGGCACGTGCGCAGATCCAAGCCGGCGGCGAGGGGCTCGGGTCCGAAGCTACCGCCGGTGTCGGCGAACTTGCCGATCTCCTGGCCACCGGGAACCTGCTCTCGCACCGAGGCGCAATCAAGCAGCTGACCACCAAGGTTCAAGACGCCCGACGGCATGCGGCGAGCGAGGCAGCTGCCCGCATCACCAGCAAGCTTGACCATGCGCGCGCGGCCATTCGCGCCCAGTTCGCGGAGATGGACAGCGGCAAGGTCGATGAGGCTATGCGCCAGCTGGAACACCTAGCGCCACCCGACGAGCCGACTACCGTGCCGCTCGGCGATCTCCTCGCCCGCGCCGAGCTCGTCGAATCACGCGCAGCCAGCACCGCGCGGGTACTCGAGGAGCTTCAGGCAGCCGGCAATCTCGCGCGGATTCATGTGATGGACTTGGTGAGTGAGCCCATCACCACCGAGGAAGAGCTCGACGTCGCCCTCGGCCGCATACGTCAAGCCGCTCTCGCCGAACTGGCGCCCCCTGACCCCAAGCAGGTGCGCCTGCAATGACTGTGACCACTTCACCCACCGGACTTGACTCCGCACAACGAACCCAGCTCGAGCGGCTCGTTAGTCGGGCCCGCGCGGCGCTCGAAGCCGACCTCGCCGCACAGGCCGAGGGACGCTTCGGCATACATATCGACGGGACGATCGAGGAGGAGCAAGCCCTCCCCGATGACGCGAGCGATCGGGCGACACGCCGCGACCTCGTCGAGATCATCGACCACGTCCGATCGCTCGGAGAGTCTCAACCCGAAGCCGTCGCGCGTCTGCTCCGAGAGGCCGCGTTCACACATCTAAACCGACTCTTGGCGATTCGGATCGCCGAAGCCATCGGCCTCTTGCCCGAATCGCTGGCGAATGGTCTACGGTCACGCGGGTTCAAGGATCTAGGCGAGATCATGCCGATCCTCGGCGACGATTACTGGGGTTACCTTCTACTCTGCGGCGACGAACTGGCAGCCGACGCGCCGGCGCTATTTGATCCCCGGAACCCGCTTCTCGCTCTAGCCCCGAGCACGCCTGCGCTCGAAGAGATCGTCGCGTTGCTGAGCAGCGCCGATGCGACCCAACTCTGGGTCGCGCCCGACACCCTGGGGTGGACGTACCAGTTCTTCAACACATCCGACGAGCGGCGCTTGATGCGAGAGGGAGCGACAGCCCCGCGAACCTCGCGCGAACTGGCGGTTCGCAATCAGTTTTTCACGCCGCGGTACGTCGTCGACTTCTTGGTGCAGAACACGCTCGGTCGGCGTCTGATCGAGAACGACCCGACGAGCGCCCTGCTCGGTGAGCTGCCGCTTCTCGTCGACCCACCGACCACCCCGGGCCCGCCACTCGATCTCAGCGAGAGCAGCGTGTTGGACCCGGCATGCGGAAGCGGGCACTTCCTGCTCGGCTGCTACGACCTTCTGGAACGCGCCTGGGAGCTACGGGGCGTTCCGCCCTCCGAGTCGGCTCCAGTGATCGTTGCATCGCTCTGGGGTGTTGACATCGATCCCCGTTGCTCGCAGGTGGCATCCGCCGCCGTGGTGCTGCGAGCACGGCGCCATTGTCGAGATCTTCCGTTGCCGCGGCCAAACATCATCACCGCACGAAGCCTGCCGGCCGGACCGGCCGCGCTCCCGCACGACGGCCTCACGCCTGCAAAGCAGCGCCTTTTGGCGCGAATCCGCGAAGCGCTCGAAAGCGCGCCGCTGCTAGGCACACTCCTGAAAGCCGAGGACGCAATCGAACAAGAGATCCGTCATGCAGCGTTCGACGGCGCAGCTGCATCACTGCCGCTGACGGACGACGCCTTCAGCCAGGTCGAGACCGATCTCATGGCTCACCTCCAAGCCGTCGCTGACCAGGCTTCTTCATCTGTCGCCGAACGACTGCTCGCCGCGGAAGCCGATGACGCCCTCCGGCTACTCGACGTAGTGCGCAACCGATACGACGTCGTCCTCATGAACCCGCCTTTCGGAGAACCAGTCGCTGAGACCAAGCCCTACCTCCGCGCTGCCTACCCGTGGATCCCCACGCGCGATTACAACCTTCTCGCGGCATTCGTGGGCCGCGGTTTGGAGTTGTGTAGACCGGATGGTTATGTCGGCGCGATCACTTCCCGTGCGGGCATGTTCCTGACTACCTCCGAACGATGGCGGCGCGACATACTCCTCGGGAGCCGGATGGTGGCGCTGGCCGATCTAGGGTACGGCGTGATGGAAGGCGCCCAGGTTGAGGCGGCCGCATACGTACTTGGCTCGACCCGACACGGCGATGACACCCTTGTGGCGATCCGGGTGTCTCGGGATGCTGAGCGCCCTTCGGCACTACGAGAGGCGGTGCTAAACGATCGAGGGGGTAGGTCTGACGAACGGATCTTCCGAGTAGCCCTAGCTGACATTGAGCGTATTCCGGGGGCCCCACTTGCATATTGGGTGGGCGGCTCGGTCCGTGCCATGTTCGTCCGCCATCGTCTGATTGGAAAGAGCTACCCCGTGCGCACCGGGCTCCAATCCGGTGGGGACGAACAGTGCATTCGCTTGTTCTGGGAGATCGATCCGCGGAGGATCGCTCGGACGCGCGCAGAGACGCTTGCTGGGCTGCGCTGGGCCCCGATCGCAAAGGGAGGAGAGAACAATCCGTATTGGAGCGACGTCTTCCTTCTTATCGACTGGAAGAACGACGGCGAACTCGTGAAGAGTCTGCCTGGTGCAGTTGTGCGAAACTCGGACTATTACTTCCAATCCGGGTTGACATGGACTCGCCGTGCTGCCACTCTGGCCCCTCGTGTATTACCGGCAGGATGCATCATTACGACTGAAGGTCCTAGCTGCTTTACCTCTCACGATGATGCCTTGGCCCTCGTGGGCTGGCTAAATCTGCGAGTGACGCGAAGGCTGGCGGATCTATTGACGAGCGTTGCGGAGGGGGCTATGGCTGCTGGAGGTAGCCCGAAATACGAGGTTGGCGTTGTCCAGCGTCTGCCGTGGCCAGTGGCCGATGATGGGGATCTCTCCACAGACGTGATCTCGCTTGTCCGGCGGCTCGTCGAGATGCGGTGCCGCTTCGATGAGGGCGATGAGAGTGCACGTCGGTTCATCGCTCCTGAGCTCTGTCGGCATGGCGATGGGGGCGTCCCGGACAGGGCTAGGGCGGCCTTGACCCATCGGGAGGAGGTGAGCGCGTGTGCCATAGAAGCGAGCTACGCGCTGGAAAATGTCTCCTACCAGCTTATCGATCTAGACGAAGAGGGTCGTCGCTTCGTTGAAACCGAATCGGGACCGCATCCAGGGGCCTACGGTGGCAACGAATGCCAAGAGGAGCGGTTCAGCGAGCTTTATGGTGGGTCGCTCCAACGACTCACCGATGCTGCTGTACACGCGCGTGGTGTATTTCGATCCCTGACTACAAAGACCGAGATCGCAAACCGACGGCTGGAGCTCGTTTGCCATGCATTGGGACTATCGGTGCGAGCGGCGGTCGCATGCCGGAAAGAACTTGGCCTCTTGCCTCCAGATGAAGCGAAGCGGGGGGCCGATGACCTGTTGTCGTATCTCGTTGGGATCGCCTTCGGCCGGTGGGACGTTCGGATCGGGGGAGACCCGTCGCTGGCGCCAGCTCCACCACCGCTGTTCGATCCGGTGCCGCTGTGTCCGCCGGGCATGCTTCTCGGCACCGACGGATTCCCGGTGGGTGATGTGCCGCCGGGCTACCCGCTAGAGCTCCCGCCCGGACGCTTGTTGTTGGACGAACCGGGACATAGCTGGGATGCGGAAGCAGCGGTTCTGCTGGCGGCCGAAGCTCTCTTCGACGGCGCTCAGGACCGCGTCTCGGAAATGTTGACAATTCTGGGCCGGAAGACCTTGCGTGATCATCTACGCAGACAGTTCTTCAAGGACCACCTCTCGCGGTACTCCAAGAGCCGGCGAAAGGCGCCGATCTATTGGCCGCTCAGCGTCCCTTCGAGGAGTTGGGGCGTCTGGATCTACGCGCCGATGCTGAGCCGAGAAACGCTCTATGCGGTCGCGAGCGAAGCCGCTCGGCGCGAGCGGCTCGCGGTTGAGGCGATCGCTCGGCTGCAGCGTGAGCAGCAGGAAGGCAATCTCGCCCGGCCAGCCCGGAAGATCGCCGAGGAGCTCGATTCCGAGGAGAAGCTATCCGAGGAGCTGCGCCGATTTCGGACCGAGGCCGAACGGATTGCCGGGCTCGGATGGAGGCCGAATCTCGATGACGGCGTCGTTCTCTGTGCTGCACCCCTCGCCGATCTCTTCCCGGCGTGGCCCGATGCAAATAAGGCCCGGGATGAGCTTCGAAACGGCGACCACGAGTGGGCCGCCGTCGCTCGATGGGCTGAGGACTTGTGATGACTGCGTTGCGTGACCACCTGGCTGCCGAGCTGGCGAAGAAGGTCAGCCAGCGCGGCGTGGTGGTCTGGCAGGACACGGACCGTGAGTACGGAGACGTCGCCGGCACGCTGTGCCCGCCTGATGCGCGCTTTGCAGCCTACGACGGCAGCTGGTACGCGCTACGCCTCGACGTCGAGTCGCTGCTGCGTGCCGACAGCCCACCAAGACTCGTTGTCTACGCACCTGGACCTGCACCGGTAGACGATCCTCTCGAAGAGGTCCGCGCAGCTGGGATCCGGTTCGCGATCAGGCTCGGAACGCTCGTTAAGAACGCTCTGAAGGGCGAGCTGAGCGAACAACGCCTCACTGAGATCGGCAGCCAGGCCCGCACACTGGCGGAGGCCGAATCGGCGGTTGGCGCCGACGCCGGTGGCGATGTCCGTCTCATCGGCATTCTGGGAGCGAGCGATAGCCGCACGATGGCTTTGCGCATCCTCACGGGCGAGCGCGCGGAGGCTCTAGACGATCAAGCAGCATGGTCTGCTGCCGCCGAACTCCTTGCCCGCCAGATCGGAGGTTCGATCGCCGGGGAATGGCACGATGTCCGTCGCGCCGCGCTCCGGCAGATGGCGCTTACCGAGATCGCCATCGCGACCGACGGCCTGCCAGATGCGCTGGCACCGGCGTGGGGAACGGTGGATGCTGAGCAGCGCAGGCGCACCGCCGACTTGCTGCAGGCGTGGCAGACCTACCCCGGGCGGCGTGAGGACTACGGAGCCGTGGCTCATTTGGTCGATGACGACCTAGGTCTTGCAACCAGCCTGCCATGGGCTGACGGACTCATCGACTGCACCGCGACGCCGGCCCTCGAAGAGGTCGCGTTCGGAGAGGCGGTCGAGCGGCTCGCCGACAACGACACGGCGGAGGCTTCGGCCCTCGCCGACCGCCGTCTCAAGATGAGCCCGTGGGTCCAACCTCAAGGGCCGGCCGGCGACGGCTGGGCATCGATCGCTGCCCGCTGGCGTGCGGTGAAGGCCACCGCCGATCTGCGAACGGCTGTCTTGACCGCCCAAGCACCCGCCCACTGGTCAGCGGGAGAGCTGTTGAGCTGGTACGTCGACGGTGGCTGGGAAGTCGACCGAGCGCACCGTCGGTTGGAGATCGCCCGCAACGATCTCCGAGTCCTGGGTGATCTTGAGCCGGCATTCACGGCTGCACGCGTCGCCCACGAGGAGTGGCTCGAGGGGACACTGGTCGCGTTCACGAACGCAATCGAGCGCGATGGCTTCGACGTCGGGGGCCTGGCCCGCCAGGGAGACATCCACGATCAGTGGGTGCGGGATGCCGACGCACCCGTCGCGTACGTATGGGTCGACGCCCTGCGGTTTGAACTCGCCACGGATCTGGCAGACGGTCTTCGCGCTGACGGTCACCGCGTGAAGCTTCACGCGGCGGTGGCGGCCGCGCCGACGATCACTCCAGTGGGCATGGCCAATCTCACTCCGGGCGCTGGAGCCGGCCTCTCGCTCGAGCTTGAAGGCACTGACCTCGCGATTCGCGTTGACGGCTCCACCGTGGCGAGCGTTGCCGATCGGGTCGCTCGCCTGCGTGCTGCGCACGGCGACAAGGTTCTCGATCGCACGCTTGAGGTCGTCGCTGGCCAGGGCGAGAAGGAACTCAAGCGCGCACTCGGTGACGCTGATCTGCTGCTCGTCCGGTCCCAAGAGTTGGACGCGGCCGGCGAGTCGGGCATGCTCAACGCAGCCTGGGCACAGTTCAACGCAGTGCTCGACCTGTTGCGCAATCTCGTCGCTCGGCTCGGCCAGGCGGGGGTCCGGCGGATCGTCATCGCCGCCGATCATGGCTTCGTCACCCTGTCCCGCGGGCTCGGACCCAACCGGTCGATCGACCCGCCCGCAGGCGGCACCGGCCGCCTCCATCGCCGCGGATGGGTCGGCAAGGGCGCGTCAACGACTGAGAGCACCCTGCGCGTTTCGCTGGCATCGACGGGCGTACCGAGCGATCTGGACCTGATCGTGCCCCGCGGGCTAGCCGTGTTCAGAGCCGGCGGCTCGAAGCAGTTCTTCCACGGGGGCCTCTCCCCGCAGGAACTCGTCGTGCCGGTGATCGTCATCGACACCGAACCAGCGCCTGCTCCGAAGCAGCTTCAGGTCGACGTTTCGGTCGCGGGTGGACGTATTACGACCGGAGCGTTCGCCGCCACCGTGGGATTCGCCGGCGATCTCTTCACTAGCGAGATCACCGTGCGAGTGGTGGCCAAGGGGGCGAAGGGAAGCGACGTTGTCGCTCGGGTTGTGTCTGGCGACGGTTACGACCCAGCGACGGGTTCGGTTGCTCTGCGGGCCGACGGCCCATCTCCGGTGCTGACGTTCCAGGTGACCGCAAACCTTGAGCGGGACACAACAGTCGAGATCGAGGTCCTCGATGCCAGGACCGGTGTTCGCCTCGGCCGCGCCGAAGCCAACGTCTCGGCGAAGATCGTAGTGGAGGATGAGCTCGCGTGAGCGAAGCGACCGCCCCTACCAGCACGCTGATGGACGCGCTCGACCGCCTGGCCAACGACGCGTTCGCGGGCCGGGTCGTCCGCAAGGACCTCGTCCGGCAAGTGAAGGTCGGCGCCAACGTACCCGTCTACGTCCTTGAGTTCCTGCTCGGCAAATACTGCGCCTCCGACGACCCCGCGGCGATTGCGACCGGCCTCCAAGTGGTCAACCAGACCCTGCAGGAGAACTTCATCCGCCCCGATGAGTCCGAGCAGGCGAAGGCGAAGCTCAAGCAGAAGGGCCAACACCGCCTCATCGACAAGGTCGACGTCCGGCTCGTCGCCAGCGAGGACAAGTTCTGGGCCCATCTCTCGAGCTTCGGCGACAAGTACGTCCATATCTCCGAGGACGTCGTCTACAAGTACGAGCGCCTACTAGGCGGCGGCGTCTGGTGCCAGCTCGACCTCCTCTACAACGCGGACGACGAGGAGGAGAAGAAGCGACCGTTCTACATCCGGGCCCTAAAGCCGATCCAAGTCGCCGCGTTCGACATGGACGAATACCTAGAGGCTCGTCAGCGGTTCACGCGCGATGAGTGGCTTGACTTGATGACGCGGTCGATTGGACTTGAGCCAACGCATTACGACCTGCGCGGAAAGCTTCTCGCCACCCTGCGGCTCCTACCGATGGTCGAGCGGAACTACAACCTGATCGAACTCGGGCCGTGGGGAACAGGCAAGTCCTTCATCTTCCGTGAATCGTCGCCCAACGCGATCCTGATCTCGGGCGGCAAAGTCACGGTCGCCCAGCTGTTCGTCAACCTCAGCTCGAGCCGTGTAGGGCTGCTGGGCATGTGGGACGTCGTGGCCTTCGATGAGGTCGCGGGGCTCGAGATGTCGGACTCGACCGTCGTGAACATGCTCAAGGACTTCATGGAGTCCGGCTCATTCGCGCGAGGCAAGGAGGAGGTCCCAACTGAGGCATCGATCGTGTTCATCGGGAACACGAGCAAGCCCCATCAAGAGCTCGTCCGAAGCGCGCATCTGTTCGCCGATCTACCGAAGGCGATGATCGATCCGGCGTTCCTCGACCGGCTCCACTACTACCTCCCCGGCTGGGAAGCGCCGAAGCTCGAGAAGCGTTTGTTCACCGACCACTTCGGCCTGGTATCCGACTACTTCGCAGAGGCGCTGCGTCAGCTCCGAAAGCAAAGCCAGGTGAGCGCGATCGACAGCGACTTCGCGCTCGGCTCTCATCTCTCCGCGCGAGACGAGAAAGCCGTGCGCAAGACCGTGTCGGGTCTGCTGAAGATCCTGCATCCCCATGGGGAATGGACTCACGGAGAGCTACGCGAATACCTCGAGTTCGCCATGGAGGGGCGCCGACGGGTCAAGGAGCAGTTGAAGAAGCTCGCCGCCCACGACTATGCCAAAACCGCCTTCTCCTACGCGGAGCGCGACACTGGCCACGAGATCTGGGTTGATGTGCCCGAGCAGCCGGAAGAGATCGATCCGCTCGCTGAGGACGAGGCTGTGCCAAGCGAAGCTCGCGCAGCAGGTTCAGCGACAGACGACGGCGCAACGCGAGGAGCGTCTGTTGCGGAGCTCATCGCCCGCGGTGAAGGAGCTCGCGTCGAGTTCAAGCAGACCGCCCGAGTCAACCTTTCGACGAAGCAGCGAGATCAGGTCATCGAGCTAATGGTCGCGAAGTCGATCGCCGGCTTCATGAACGCGCACGGCGGCACTCTTCTCATCGGCGTCACCGATCGTGGGGAAATCTTCGGGCTCCAGAAGGACCTGAAGACGCTCGGCAGCAAGCAGAACCGAGACGGTTTCGAGCTTTGGCTCACCGGGCTGCTCGACAACATGCTCGGACCGACCGCCACTTCGCAAGTGTCGATCTCATACGAAGACTTCCCCGAGGGCAGCGTGTGTCGCATAGACGTGGGTCCTGGCAAGCGGCCCACCTTCGTGAAGGGTGGCAAGGGAGAGGCCGACCTCTACGTCCGCCTCAATAACTCGACCCGTCTGCTCAATACCGCGGACGCAGTGGAGTACGTAAGCTCGCACTGGCGGTAGCGGCAGCGGCCCGCGTGCCTCGCTAGGCCAGCGGGCGCCGAGCAGAACGGCCTCGAGCTGGTCGACGGGAGCGGCCATCTCGACGAACCGGCACGCTCCGTCTACCAGCTGCACAGACTCCAAGGTGCGGCAGTCCGCGTCGAGCAAGCGTGGGTTGACGACGACCACGGCAAGGCATTGCGCCCGCGAGACGGCCACGTTGAAACGGTTGCGGTCGAAGAGGAAGTGGAGCCCGCGGGGCACGTCCTCGCCCGAGGAGCACGTTATGGCGAAAAGACGACCGCCGCCTCCTGGCTTTGGAACTTGTCGACGGTTCCCACGCGCCGAGCGGTGACTGCGTCATCGAAGGCGGCAACGCGATCGTGTGGATCGATGGGAAGCGCCATTACTGGTTCGCGCCCCAACGGCTTGGGATTCGGCGCGCGACCAGCTGCGTGGCTGTACGCATCGGCACGGCACTAGGACTTCTGCTTGCTCACCTGCCTGCCTCGAGGACGATTTTGCGCTGCCACGAGCAGCTGCTCGTCGACGGCTACAGGAACGGGAACTGGTCTGGCGGGTGGCCGCACCTCGATCCGACCGAACGAGGAATGCTCGGGCAACGCATCGGACTCGTGCGCTGGGTCGACGTAGCGAATCATTTGGGGCCGGAGCTTCGGGACCCTTCCGGAGCTGGGCGACCTGTGAGACGAGACGCCGCGCGTGATCGCGAACCTAGACTTGGCCGGTGATCGATCGATCCGACTTCGAGCGCGCTGGGACGAGGCCGAGGTTGTCCGCATCGTCGTGGAATTTCGGCGGCGATCCCCGGTTGACGACCAGACGGTAACGGTCTCGGCGCCCTCCGGGTGGTCGGACTTCGTGGGGGCGACGAGGATGGCGTGGCGCTCGACGGCGATGACGAGCTTTGCGAGGTCGCGGTAGCCGATGATCCGTCGGAACTGCTGCTCGGCGACGAGCATGCCGGCGGCGGTCCAGCGCTTGCGCATGTCGCCGTCCTGCCAGCGCTTCACGTTGCGCTGCGTGTAGCGGACGATCTCGATCATCGACTCACAGGGGTTCGTTGATGAGAGCGTCGTTGCGAGCTTGCCAGTGATCCTCAGGCGCATCAGCGTCAGCGTGTCGGCCATGCCTTCGCGCAGCGAGCCGGCGGCATCCGGCCACGTGCGGTCGAGCTCGCCGGCGAGCAGTTGCAGGCGCTGCTCGGCCAGCTCGGCGTCGGTCAGCGCCCACGACGCCCGCATCCGCGCGCGGACCTGGTCGCGGTCACGCTCGGGCAGCAAGTCGGTGACGTTGCGCTCCTTGTGGCGATGGCAGCGGTGGACCAGCGCGTGCTCGCCGAAGCGCGATCCTCGACCGGCTGCTGCACCACGCGATCGCGGTACGAGTGCGCTCAGCCGCCCAGGGCGACGAGCACGCGGTGCATCGCCTCGGCCAGATGCCCGAAGGTCATCTGCTCGCAGAAGACGCCCCTGAAGCGCCCGGAGTGCGACAGCGCGCCCAGCAGCACGAAACGCCGGCTGCCCCCACGGCGTGTCGTGCAGCTCCAGCCAGTCCCACTGGATCTCCTCGCCGGCAGGATGGTCGATCTCGACCGTCACCGCCTGACCGCGGTGGTGCTCGCAGACCAAGCAGACCGGCCGCAGCTCGAGCCGACGCAACTCGCGAACGAGCGTCGGATAGCTGTGATCGAGCCCCGCCTCTGCGAGCTCGCGATGCAGCACCGTCGCGTCCAGGTGCGGGTCATCAACGAACCGCGCCTCGATGTCGCCGCGAAACGGCTCCAGGCAGCTCGCCGCCGGCGCCCGGTGCTGCCCGCCACCCTCGCCGTTCAGGTACTTGGCGACGGTCTTGCGGTCGCGGCCGGTGTGCCTGGCGATCTGCGACACCTTCCAGCCGCGCGCAGCAAGCGCGTGGATCTCCACGTCGTCCTCCTCTGTGAGCATCCCCGCCGGTCCTCCTCCGGTTCATGGCCTAGACACCACGACCGTGAGGGGACCCCCGACAGAACGCGCACGCGCGCGTGGAAAGCGACTACGGCTCGGCGCTACGACCCTTCGCCTCCGTCGCTCCCCACGCGCGGTCCTCTACGCCCTACCGAGGTGGGGAATTCCGATGATCAGCACCGGGGAAGAAGATCGTGATCGCGGCCACGTCGAACGACGTCGCGTCCGAGCGGTCGGTGCGCTGCTCGAGCTGCGCGTAGAGCGAGCGTCATCGTCGAGTCCGGTTTGCCCGACCTGGCTCATCATCCACTCGACGTCGAAGCCGTTGGCGAGCAGCGTGATGGAGATGTAGGTGCGGCGGAGGGTGTACGGGGTGGTGCATCGGGAGCGGCGGCCGTTGTTGTTCTTCGAGCCGCTGGTTCGCTCCGGCTGCCGGCTCATTCAGGATCCTGCCGATGCGCTGGCGGCTCATACGGCCGCCGCGGAGGTTGGGAACGCGTGATCCTCTGGGCCGGTCGCTGGCCGGCAGGCTCGGAGCTTGGAGAGCCGCTCGATGAAGCGGTTGGCCCAACCGGGGGAATCCCCGCGTAGCAGGCAGCCACACTTTAAACGTGCTGGCATCATCCGCGAATGAGATCGGATGCAGATCCCATAGGCGCTAAGGCGCTCGGACTGCGGGCACTGCCCGACGGCTGGACGCCGCCGTTTCTCGCCCTCGATCCGGTTGCTGTGAAGGCTCTACTCGCGCGAGAACCACCCGCCCCCATGAGGCGGGTGCTCGAGGAGTTCGTCGATCGGTCACCGGGACGGCTCCTTGTGCGCTCTGATGGAGCCGACGAGGCCCTCCACCCAGGATCCGGCCGCACCGTCGTGGCAGCCGCCAATCCCGACGCGGTGACAAGCGCGTTGGAGCGAGTGGCCAACGGTAACCGGGCGGCCGCGGTCGTACAGGCAGCAATAGAGCCGGCGGTTGTCGGGCTGCTCAGTAACGAGCGGCGAGTCGCCGAACACCCTCATGATTGGGTGCTCGAGGGAGAGATCCACCTGCGGGGGCCTGAGATCCGGAGAATTCGGGCCTCAGAGGTTGAGGGGTTCGCCCTCGATGCATCGTCGCCGTCCTCAGCCGTTGAGTCCGTGCGCCGCATTGCGCGCTATCTGCAGGGCATCGGCGGGCGGTGGCGCGTGGAATGGCTGTGGGATGGCGAGCGGATCTGGGTCGTACAAGCCGACAGCGTCCGCGAGGGCGCCGCGGCGGACCGGCCGCTCGGCAAGCTGCCCTCGGTCGAGGTTCCCCGCGGCCGGCTTCTTGGGTCAGTGCGCTTCCCAGGACGTAAGCTCGACCGTTGGCGAACCTTCGAGCAGCTCGATCTGCCCCGCATCGAACTACTGGCAATCGATGGCCGCCGCTACCAGACGAGCCGCCAGCAGGAGCTCATCGAGGCGATCGAGGAGCTCGGGCCCGGGCCACTCGTCGTGCGGACGGATCTCGCTGCCGCCCACGACCCGCTCCTGCTGCCGACCAGCGGACCGATGTCCCGGCCGACCGACGTGCTCTCCTATATGCGGGAGACCTCCGAGCGCTTCGCTAAGGCTGGTGTCCCCAGTGATGGCTGGGCCTTCCTGGTCGCCGTCCTCGTGCCGGCGCAGGCGAGCGCATGGGCGCAGATCGACGCGGCAGGGGAAGTGACCATCACTGCCCTCTGGGGCTACCCCGATGGCCTGCTGCACCTGCCCCACGACTCGTACACGATCGACACCACGAGCGAGGTAGAAGTCCTCCGTTCGTTCAAGCCGGCGTGTCTGGTTCCGAGGGCCGGGAAATGGGTCACTCAGTCGGTCCCGCCGCCGTTCGATTGGCAGCGAGTGCTCGACGACGAGGAGGCTCGAGCGATCGCCCAACTAGCGCGAAAGGTCGCGGATAAGGCCGGACCGATGCAGTTGCTGGTCCTCGCTCAAGTGGGTGGCCTCCGGGGTCGCGACGGTCTGCTGCCGTTTCACTTCACACGCTTGACCTCGACGCCCGGACCCGTGAGAAGCGCCTTGGCGGCCGAGCGCGACGAAGTGGTGCTGCGCCGGCCGCAGGATTTAGACGCGATAGCCTCCGACCCTGCCCCGGCGGCGGTTCGCGTAGAGCCCAGCCCCGCATGGCTGCGGGATGCAGGTTTCCTGACGGATATCGGCGCCTGGGCCGCTTCGCGCGGAGTGGTGATCTTGTTCGCTGGCAGCATCCTCGGGCATGCGTTCCATCTGCTCTCCAACGCCGGCGCCACCGTCGTAACCCCAAGGGACTCTCGGATTGATCACGGTGAGCCGTTGTGCACGGTCGTCGTCGCCCACTACGGCGGGCTAGAGCGCGTACGGACACTGCCGTGCCAAGATGCGAGGCAGCTTGCCGTTGAGACCCTCGCGGCGCTCGCCATCAATGCGTCCCTCGACGCCGACGACGAGGAGCATGTCCGACGAGCGCTCTGGGTGCTCCACCCGGCTCTACACGTCGACCGGCCGCCAGAGGCGGGCTTCGAATCACTCGGTTGGCTTCGAGCCGGCCAAGAGTCGCTGAATGGGCCGGGGACCGTTCCGCTCTTCATGGACACCGCCGGCTCCGCGCCGGTCGCGCAGCTCGCACGGTCCGGAATCACAGTGCCTGCAACCGGCCGTGACAAGTCCAATGCGGGTCTGCGCTCAACCTTCCCTCTAGCTGACGGATGGGAGCTTCGTATCAGCGTCGGCGAGCACCAGATCGACGTCATGGTGCGGCCGGCCGGTGGGGTCGACTAGCGCATCGCGCGGACGTTCTGCAATGCGGCGCCCACGATCGGGGGTCAGAGGCGTCATTCTAGGGCACGGTGCACACTGCAGGAGTCGGACCGACGACTGGCGACTGGCCATACGAGCAGCCCGCGTGGCGACGAGTCGCCGAGCAGGCTGCCGAAGCACTCAAGGGCCTGCGAACGAACGGCGCCGGGTTTAAGGCCATCGACAGCGACCAGCAGGCGGCGATCGTCTCGTCGGCGCGCTGCGTTGAGGCGCTCGTCGAACTGACTGACATAGCGGGTGAGTGGGCCCGCCCTTTCGACTACATAGACGCGGCCGTCGCGGATGTACTCGCGAAGGCGGGACTCGACGTGCTCAGCGAGCTAGCAAAGGAGGGCGACCTTGAGGACGCGACCGTCTCTCGAGCGGCGGAAGCGCTCGAACCGCATAAGGACAACCTCCCTGACGAGACCTCCGAGGGGCGGTACGCGCCATACGCGGTTTCGCTGCTCGTCACTGCTCGAGCCCGAGCGTGGCTTCGGCGCGCAGGTGACGCCGCCCAGGAGGGCATCACCGTCGAAGTCGACGAGACTCTCGCACCGCTGACCGGCGAGCTGGTGCGACAGAGCATGTTCGTCGATGCGGTCGACGACGAGCATGTGCATCCCTACATCATCTACCGAACCGTGAAGGCGCTGTGGCTCGCGGAGCTCGCGACTGACGAATCACCCGTCTACCTGCTTGCGCGCTCGCAGAAGGAGACGCTCAAGGCCAAGGCGGTACGAATCACCGAGCGTCTCGTCGCCGAGCATGCCCTGCGCGATGTTACCGACAGCCAATCGGTCGCCCTTGCCTTCTGCGCCGCCACCCTAGCGGTCCCGCCGGCGAACGACCTGCGCTACATCGACACCGCCCTCGATGCCGCCTTGGCCAGCCAGTCGTCAAACGGAGGCTGGCCCGACGGTCGCGCTATCACCTGGCACCACGACCCGGTCACTGGCGAGCCGTTCATGGTTTCTACGCACGAGGTCGCGCTCGCGGTTGCCGAAACGATCAGCCTGCTCGGCATCCCCAGGGCAACGCGAGGCCGTCCGATGCCGCGGGCCATCAAGGGACTGGAAAGAGCCTTGGACCACGCGAGTTCGAGCGCACTCCGGTCATCCTCACCTCCCCCTGGCCCAATGTATGGGTGGGCGGCGTCTCACCTGTACGGTCAGACGCAAGTGCAAGCCGCGCCCACTGCCGCTGTGTTGCAGCTCGCAGTGACAGCGCGGCGAGTCGCCGAACTCCAACGGCAAACCGACGCCTTGGCCCGGTTCGCCGACGTTTGGGATCCCGTTAGCGACTACACCGCCCCGTTTTTGAAGTGGGAGAAGTACCGCGAAGCGAACGAGCCGGACTCCGAGAACCCGATCCTGCCCTACCTGCATGGCAGGTTTGTCGATCAGGCGAAGCGGCGCCGTCGCGAGGATCCCAGACCATGGACCCGCACGTCCGCAATGTCGGTGATCCTGTTCGGTCCGTCCGGCACCACGAAGACGACCATCGTCAAGTCGATGGCCGAGGGGCTTCAATGGCCGCTGGTAACGTTGAGTCCGGGTACGTTTGTCGAAGACGGCCTCGACAATGTCGAGCGGCGGACAAGCGAGCTGTTCGTCTGGTTGCGAGACCTTGCCGAAACCGTTGTCCTCTTCGATGAGTGCGACGAGCTATTCCGCGAGCGCAATCAGGGGCTTCGCCAGGATGGCCCGGTCCCCGGCGGTGACCAGGTGCGATCGATCACCGCTTTCCTAACGGCCAGCATGCTCCCAAAGCTCCAGGATTTGCGCGACCGCGGCCAGGTCTTCTTCGTCATCGCGACGAACTATTTCGACCAGATCGACGCTGCGGTCCGCCGCGTCGGCCGCATCGACTCGATCGTCGGCGTCGGCTGGCCCGATCGGGCGCAACGGGAGCGCACGATTCGCAAAGAGTTCTGTGACGCGCTTGCTCGGCGGCGGGCAACCCTTCCCGATGGAGTCGTCGACCAAGCCGTCGAGGCGCTCGCCTCGAACACCCGTTACTTCGTGCGGGGCGACCTCGTAGGCGCCGCCAGCGCTATGGCCGAACGGTACTCTGAGATGGATTCGCCCGAGGCAGCAAAGAACGTTGCCAACGAAATCAGTCAGCAGCGGGAAAAGTCCATTAGCGACGAGGATTTGAAGGCCTTCCGAGCCGACGCCCCAGACAGCAGCGTCCCGCACCAGCGTAACCGCGGGGAGCTGAAGTCATGAGCACATGCCGACTGTGCACGCAGATCGCAGGCGACCCGCACGGCGATATGCTCGAGGAACTCCTCGGCAACGGCCACTACCTCCGCCGAGTGGTCGACCTGGATACCTCGTTCGTCGCGATGCCAAGCGTCGGCGCACTGGTGCCCGGGCACCTGCTGCTGTGCCCCGCCGAACACGCACGTAGCTTCGCCTCGCTGGCGCACCTCGATGCAGCGCAGTCGGCTCTCGCGAGCGTCGAACGAGGGCTTGCCACCTGGACAAGACAGACCGTGCAGTTCTTCGAGCACGGCAACGCCCGAAACGGCAACGCCATCGCCTGCACCGTCGAACACGCGCACATCCACCTGCTGGCCGGCGTACCTGATTTGGCGCCGCTGGTCGAGTCCGCCGGCGGTTGGCAGCCGGTCGTCGGCGGCCTTCAGGGCGTGGCTGATGTCGTCGGCGATGGCGAGTACCTTCTCCTGGGCGGCCTCGGAGGGCGCCTTTGGACGCGCCCCGCCGCCTCGGGTCATGCCTTGCCGTCGCAGTGGTTGCGACAGGTAGCTGCCGAGGCGATAGGCGAGCCGCAAGAATGGAACTGGCGGCAGCACCCCCGGCGCGAAATGGTCCGTGCCTCGTGGGAAGCCGCCAAGAGCCTCCCGAGGATCGGTTCGGCGCTCGCCGCTTAGGCGTAGTCGTCGCGGATAACCGCCTCGGCCAGCCGCGCGTCGGACCGCCGGGCGGCGACCGCGTCGCGCCACGCACCGGAGACTGCCGCGAAGCTGAACGCCGACTGGCGAACGTCCCGTCCGTCGGGGTCAGTCAGACGCCACCAGAACTGTCCGCGCCAGTCGCTGAAGATACGGAACACGTACACAGACGAGAACACCTCCGGCAAGGCGTCGGGGACAAGATCCGGGACCGCGACAGAACCTAGTTCGCGCCCAGCAGTTTCGCTTGGACGGAAGCCGCTCTCGCCGGAACTTTTTTCTCCCGCGAAATGGTTCATGATTCATGAATCGTGAACTACGAACCGGACGGAACTCGGGCAGCGGTCGCCGAAGCGTCACGGCATCTGTTCCGGCGGGAAAATCGCCTCGACGTGCTGGCGCTGATCGCCGCCCGTGGGCAGCACGTGTTCTTCGCGAAGGAACTCGCCGCCGTCCTCAAGATCGGCGACAACCAAATCACGCCGGAGCTCGCGATGCTCAGGACCCTGGGGGCGGTCGAGCCGATCGACGGCCCCGAGCGGCAGAACTACCATCGAGCGGTCGCGCATCCGATCTGGCCGTTTGCTATCGACATGGTCGCTCGGACGGTTGCCCGACGCTGGCCTGATACCGCGGAGGCGACACTACGCGCCTACGTGCTCGACCGCTACAACCTCGCGGACGTGCCCGCCCGGCTCGCCGCCGCCCTGTCCGCCACGAGCGAGTCGCCGCCGCGCGAGTAGAACGGCCGTTCGTGCGATTACCGCAGCTCGGTACAGTCGTCATCGGCGATTGCGATGACCGGCGCGTTAGTCTCGATCCAGACCCGAGCACCGCACGCAAGCGGGCGCTCCGGCGAGTAGACGAGCCGGCTCGGGCCGTCGATAACAACCTCGTGCGCCTTGACGTTCGACCGAGACGTCTTCACGGTCAGTGGCGGGACGTTCTCACCGTTGCGGCGGTTAGATCGAATGAGGTGCTGGTTCACGTGGATGCGCTTGAGCACTCGGTGATCATGGCTCGTCCGTCGGATTGACGCTCGAACCCGCTGCGCTTCGGAGTGGAGCCCCTCTCTTCGGGACTGGCGGCGGTTGTCGGGCTCCCCAGAGAGGCAGGACCAGTATTCGACCGGTACCGTGGCAGAGATCGCTACGCGGTCAGGCCACTCGACCAGTGCGCAGCTGCCGATCTGTGGCGTCGCGTGTGCCGGTGACGCCGAGGCCGACCTAGGTGGACCTTGCGAAGAGATGGTGACGCTCGAGCGAGGCGCGGTTGCCCGCACCGCGGGGCTGACCGCGATCACGATCTTCTTCCCCGGTGCTGATCATCGGAATTCCCCACCTCGGTAGGGCGTAGAGGACCGCGCGTGGGGAGCGACGGAGGCGAAGGGTCGTAGCGCCGAGCCGTAGTCGCTTTCCACGCGCGCGTGCGCGTTCTGTCGGGGGTCCCCCTCACGGTCGTGGTGTCTAGGCCATGAACCGGAGGAGGACCGGCGGGGATGCTCACAGAGGAGGACGACGTGGAGATCCACGCGCTTGCTGCGCGCGGCTGGAAGGTGTCGCAGATCGCCAGGCACACCGGCCGCGACCGCAAGACCGTCGCCAAGTACCTGAACGGCGAGGGTGGCGGGCAGCACCGGGCGCCGGCGGCGAGCTGCCTGGAGCCGTTTCGCGGCGACATCGAGGCGCGGTTCGTTGATGACCCGCACCTGGACGCGACGGTGCTGCATCGCGAGCTCGCAGAGGCCGGGCTCGATCACAGCTATCCGACGCTCGTTCGCGAGTTGCGTCGGCTCGAGCTGCGGCCGGTCTGCTTGGTCTGCGAGCACCACCGCGGTCAGGCGGTGACGGTCGAGATCGACCATCCTGCCGGCGAGGAGATCCAGTGGGACTGGCTGGAGCTGCACGACACGCCGTGGGGGCAGCCGGCGTTTCGTGCTGCTGGGCGCGCTGTCGCACTCCGGGCGCTTCAGGGGCGTCTTCTGCGAGCAGATGACCTTCGGGCACCTCGCCGAGGCGATGCACCGCGTGCTCGTCGCCCTGGGCGGCACCCCGCGCGTCTGGCGCACCGACCGGATGGCCACGATCGTCGTGCCGGGCACCGACCGGCTGACGACCGACGCGGCGCAGGCCGCCAAGCACTATGGCGTCGAGGTCGCGGTCTGCCCGTCGCGGCGCGCCCAGCGCAAGGGCGTCGTCGAGGCCGCGGTGAAGTACACGACGAAGTCGTGGTGGCGCAGCGCGCCGGTCACGACGATGGCCGAGGCCCAAGCGTCACTTGATGCCTGGTGCATCGAAGTTGGCGACCAGCGCAAGCGGCCGAAAGGGACGGTCGGCCAGATCGGCTCCGCGGAGCCGCTGCGCGCGTTGCCGCGCGCTGCCTACCCCGCGGTGATCGCCGTCGAGCGACGTCGACTTTTCTCTCCGCAAGGTCCGTTTTACAGGCCTTTCGGGTCCAAAACGTTCCCCAACTCCGCGTTTTGGATACGTGTTTGGCGGCTGTCACGCCGGAGGTCCCGGGTTCGTCCCGTCGCTCCGCTCTTTCGAAGGACCTGCATAGCCCCCGCGCCTTTCGTCGTGTGCTCGTTTGGGCGCCGGCTGATAAAGCGTGCGCCCTGATCGCGAGGATGCATGTTGCGTAGGCGCTCCTTGCCATCCCTCAGAATCGACCAATGCGCGCCGCCGTCCTCGACGCGCCGCTGGCCCGCCTGCGCCTCGACGAGCTCCCCGATCCGGAGCCCGCCCGCGGGCAGGTCCTGCTTCGCGTGCTCGCGTGCGGTATCTGCCGCACGGACTTGCACATCGTGGATGGTGACGTTCCGGCCGGGCACTTCCCGCTCGTGCTCGGCCACCAGGTCGTCGCCGAGCGAACGGATACGGGCGAGCGCGTCGGCGTGCCGTGGCTCGGCTGGACCGACGGCACGTGCCGGCACTGCCGGGGCGGGCGCGAGAACCTCTGCGACGCGGCGCGGTTCACCGGGCGTGACGTGGACGGCGGCTACGCGGAGATGATGGTCGCCGACGAGCGGTTCTGCCTTCCATTGCCCGATACGTTCGGCGCGTTGGCGGCCGCGCCGCTTTTGTGCGCGGGGCTGATCGGGCACCGCGCGCTGCGGCTCGCGGGCGACCCGGGACGCGTCGGCATCTACGGCTTCGGCGCCGCCGCGCACATCGTCTGTCAGGTCGCGGTGTACGAAGGGCGCGACGTGTTCGCGTTCACGCGGCCGGGCGACGCCGAGGGGCAGGCCTTCGCAAAGTCAGTGGGCGCCGTCTGGGCGGGCGGCTCCGATGAGCAGCCGCCCGAGGAGCTCGACGCTGCGCTCATCTTCGCCCCGGTCGGCGCGCTCGTACCGGTTGCGTTGCGTGCCGTCGGCAAGGGCGGAGCGGTGGTCTGCGGAGGGATCCACATGAGCGCGATCCCGTCGCTGCCCTACGAGCTGCTGTGGGGCGAGCGCGTCGTGCGGTCGGTCGCCAACCAGACGCGCGCGGACGGGCGCGAGCTGCTCGCGCTCGCGCCGCGCGTCCCGATCCGCACGCACGTCAGCGCCTATCCGCTCGAGCGCGCCCAGGACGCCCTGGACGACCTGCGCGACGGGCGCCTGCACGGCTCGGCGGTCATCGCGGTCGCGCCCGGCGAATCCGCGCCGCTGTAGCTCGACGCCCTGAACACCGCTGTCTGCGACGCTGTCTGCGTGCGCTTTGGCAGAGATCGCGCTCGCGGCGCGACGTCGCGGCGGCGGCTGGGCCCGACGCTCGGGGTCCATGACATCGCGATCGATCTCGGTACGGCGAACACGCTGGTGTACGTCGGCGGTGAGGGGATCGTCGTCGCAGAGCCGTCGGTCGTCGCGATCGACACCGACAGCGGGCAGGTGCATGCCGTCGGTGCCGAGGCCGAGCGGATGATCGGGCGCACGCCGGCGACGATCGCGGCGGTGCGTCCGCTGCGCCACGGCGTGATCGCCGACTTCGAGGTCACCGAGCAGATGCTGCGCTACTTCATCGCTCGCGTGCTCGAGCGGCGCTGGGCGCATCCGCGCTTGATCGTCTGCGCGCCGTCGGGAGTGACCGAGGTCGAGCAGCGCGCCGTCGAGCAGGCGGCGCTCGCCGCGGGCGCGCGGCGGGTGCAGCTGATCGAGGAGCCGATCGCGGCGGCGATCGGAGCGGGCGTGGCGATCGAGGAGCCGGTCGGGCGGATGGTCGTCGACGTCGGCGGCGGTACCAGCGAGGTGGCGGTGATCTCGCTCGGCGCGATCGTCGTGTCGCGCTCGATCCGCGTCGGCGGCTACGAGATGGACGAGGCGCTCGGTCACTACATGCGCGGCGCGCATCAGCTCGTGATCGGCTCGCGCAGCGCCGAGGCGATCAAGCTGGCGATCGGGTCGGCGCATCCGCTCGCCGAGGAGACGACCTTCGCCGTGCGCGGGCGGCACATCCTCACGGGATTGCCCAGCGAGGTCGTGCTGCACAGCGAGGAGGTGCGCGAGGCGCTGCGCGGGCCGCTGCGCGAGATCCTCGCGGCGATCACGGAAACGCTCGAGCAGACCCCGCCCGAGCTCGCCAGCGACATCGACCGCCACGGCATCCTGCTCGCCGGCGGCGGCACCCTGCTGCGCGGGCTGGCCGAGCTCGTCGAGGCCGAGACCGAGATCACGACCACCGTCATCGACTCCGCCCTGACCTGCGTCGCCGTCGGCTCGGGTCTCGCGCTCGAGCACTACGACCGGCTTGCCGGAACCGCGACCGGACGGCGCGGACGGGGCAGCCGATCGACCACCACACCAAGCTGAACGGCGCCGGGCGCGTACGGCTCGCTGAGCGACAGCGCCGGAACCGAGGAGAAGGAGACTGCGCAGGTGAGCGTCACCCTACGGCTGCTTCATTCGTCCACAAGCCCGGTCGGCCGCGATCGTTCTTCAGACCTCGCTGCGCGCGCAAGAGGACTCCGAACAGCCATCACGACAACAAAGCCGAACGAGGGTTCAGTCGTCGGGGCACGCCCAGGGGACCGAGCGCGGTCGAGCCCGCCGAGCCATCGACGTAGGAGGAATACCATGGCGGCGATGGCCGTGTCGGTGAAGAGGCTCGATGTGCAGATCGGCGATCTGGTCGAGATCGACGGACGACGCTACGACGTCGTTTCAGACAAGGAGGGCGGGGTGGCGCTCGAGCCGGCGATCACGAGCACCGTCGCCGACATCCACGCCGAGCACGGCGGACGCCCGGTGACACAGGCGGAGTTCGACGAGCTCTTCGCAGACCTGCCCGCCGACGGCGAAGGCTGAGCCGTGGTGCCATCAGGCCGTGACGCGCGACGCGTCGCGGTGCGCAGCCCGGCCGCCTGGCGTGAGGAGGTCGAGCGCTTCGACGCGCGCTCGCCTTCCCGCATGGCGGCGGAGCGGGACGGCGGCGCCTGGAGGAGGAAGGCGTGAGCATGTCTGAGCTTCGGAGCTGCGCGGCGGAGGGATCGGACGGCACGAGGCTGAAGGGCCTCGTGAAGGCCTACGTGCCTATCTGCGGGGCGGCGGCATCGCAACGGCCGTACGGCTTCGTGTACTCGCCGGGTCGCGATGATCAGGGCGTCTACCTCGCGCTCGTCGCCTTCGGCGAACGCCACCCGCGGGCCGGAACCCGCAGCGTCTACGAACGCGCGCACAAGCGCCTTCACGGCCGCTACCCGGACCAGTAGTCAGCACGGCGCGTGTCGCGCCGCTCCAGGGGGCTCCCGGGCGCCGCGACGGATCCCCGCAGTCAATGTGAGTCCGCGCGGGCGCTGCCATCGGATGCGCATCCTCAAGACGGTCTGCAGTTGGCGCTCGACGCCGCGGGCCGCCGGCGGCAGGAACGGCCGGGCCGCGGGTGGGGCGCGCAGCCGAGCCTGGCGCCGCGCCGCGCAGTGACGCGCTGCGCACCACGGCGCAGGCTCACGCACAGCGCCACCGGGGACACCCGGCCGGCCGAGACGCAAGCGGACCCGAACCTGCACTCGGCTTTCCCTTCCCGTGGTCACGGTGAGCGGTGGCGGACGGCGCGGTTAGCCGCCCGCCGTAGCGGTCAAGCGCGGTTCTGACGCACTGCGAGGGGACGCCGCGCCACCCCGTCGCGGCCGCGACCCCTGGCGGCGCGGAGCGACCCGCCCGCGCTCGGGTTGCTGCGACGCGCAGGGCTTCAGTGGCGCAGCTGCTCGAGGATCTCAGAACAGCGTCGAGGATCGCGTCGAGATGGCGGAGCATCTGCGGGCGCCCTCGCCGTAGATGCTCGACTGTACGCTCGTCGAGGATGACGTGGCGTCCGTCCGGATCGGTGCTCTCCCGACGCTCGTGCGTCAACCGACGCTTCCGTCACCGTCGTACATCAGCTGGAGGCCGATCGTTCATCGCGGCCGTCACCGTGCGCGGCCGACGACGCACGCGCCGCTGCCGCCCGTCGCGCTCGCTGCAGCTCCCGCCGGATGACCACTGGATCGTCGCGCTCGGTCAGGTATCTGTCCCACTCCTCGAAGACAAGATCGATCGCGCGTCGCGGCTCGATCTCGTAGTAGAAGCCGCCGGGCATGTAGACGAGCGCGCGGCCGTCGAGGGACAGGTGGAAGTAGCAGCGGGTGGCGATGTGCTTGTACGCGTGGACGGCGGTGCCGTCGTCGAGCTCGATCTCGTGCATCCACATGAACCAGTCGGCGAGCTCCATGCCGACAAGATCGCGCAAAGGCCCCCAATCGGGCTCTTCGTACTGCGTCACCTCTCCGGCTATGACGTGATCGCTGCGCATGCCCCGAGCTTCCGCTGACACGCTTAACGAAACAAGACGCGGTTCCTACCGTCCTGCAACAACTTCGTGTCAGCGGCTGCCGCAACGCGGCGGCGCCGTCACGCGTCGGCCGGCAGGAGCGTGAACTCGTTGCCGTGCAGTGGCGTGACAGCGCGGAAGTGTCGTTCGTCGAAGCTGAGGACGCGGGTGGTGCGGTGCCGTGCCGCCAGAGTGACGAGTGCGCAGTCGGCGAGACCGAGATCGAGATCGGCGTAGCGCGTGTCCAGGTCGATGATCGTGGCGTAGTCGGCGCGCTCCAGGTTCGCGACGGAGAACCGTCCGGCCGCGAGGTCCGCGAGAAACGCCCGCCGCGCTCCGGCGCCGAACCGCTGCCCCAGGAGGTAGTCGATCTCGGCGGTCGTCGGTGCGGGGATCACGAGCGCCCCCGTTTCGTTGGTGAGGGCGTCGAGGATCGCTTCGCGCTCGGGCTCTGCCGCGTCGGCGAGAGCGACGATCGGCGCGGCATCGATCAGCAGCGTCACGTGCCGAAGCCGTCGAGGAGGTCGGGTTCGGGGATCTGAGAGATGGGACGCGGGTCGTCGTCGATCCGGCGAAAGCCGGCTGCGAGCGCAAAGTTGCGATCGCGGGAGGCCTGCGGCTGGTAGGCATCGACGGCCGCTCGGAGAATCTCCGCTTGCGAGCGGCCCTCCTCAGCCGCGAGCCGGCGAAGGCGTGCGGCCTGGGCCTCATCGAGATAGACGCTGGTCTTGCGCACCATCGCGTAGTGTAGGGCACGATGTAGGGCACGCGTTGCTCGCAGCCCTCATGGCGGCGCGATGTCGGTGAAGAGCCTTGACGTGCAGATCGGCGATCTCGTCGAGATCGGCGGACGGCCCTACGACGTCGTGCAGCAGCGCGACCTGGTCGCGGTCGGCAAAGGGCGGAGGTGCGAAGCATCACGCGAGACGCGAAACGCTCTGCTGCGACACCCACCGCGCGAAACGAACTGCGTCGGGTGCGGCGTGAGCCGCGCCGGTCGTGCGCGCACCGCAATCTTCGGCTCGGGAGTCAAGCACCCGGCTCGAGTAGCAGCTCGCGTTGACGGTGATTCAATGCGCGCACAGGACGGGAAGGTCACGAGGGAGAGGGGCTTCATGGGCACGCACGGGTCTCGCTTGCGCCGCCTGGGCGCGCTGACGGCGCTGATTGTCGTGTCGGCGTTCGCGATCGACGGCGCGCGCGCGGCGACGCCCGAACGCGGCACGGTCTCGCTCGACGACCGGACGTTGCACTGGCAGGGCGAGCACTACGTCGCCGGATCAACGATCTTCGCGGGCACGACGTGCCCGCCGGCGACGAAGGAGGTCTGCGACCGGTTCGACCTCACGGTCGATGTCGATGCGGCGCATTGGACGGAGCACCGGGGCGGCGCCGAGATCCGCATCAGCTGGGCAAGCGCCGAGGACGACTTTGACTTGCACGTCTTCGACGCCGACGGCAATCGGGTCGGGTCGTCGACCACCGTCAACACCACGAGCGAGCGGGTGCTCATCGAGAAGGCGAGCGGCGAGTACTCGGTCCGGGTCAACCCGTTCTCGGTCACCGATTCTGATTACGAGGGCGAGGTCGAGCTCCACAGCCGCAAGCTGACGCCGAGGGATACCGGCGTGCCGGAGCAGCCGGTCTTCGACCAGCCGTGCGACGGTGGACGCGCGGGCGGCTTTCCGTGCAAGGGCGTCGACCTGGCGGCGTTCCTGCCGCACGGCGTCATCGGCGGCGGCGAGGGCAACGACATCTGGGGGTGGACGGACCCGGATACCAGCCGCGAGTACGCCCTTGTCGCCAAGACGGTCGGGACGGCGTTCGTAGACGTGACCAAGCCGACGGCGCCCGTGTACCTCGGGCTGCTGCCGTCGCACCAGCCTGTCGAGACGCTGTTCTCGATTTGGCGCGATGTGAAGGTCTACAGAAACCACGCGTTCGTGGTGAGCGAGGAGCCGTCGCACGGGATGCAGGTGTTCGACCTGACGCGGCTGCGCGGGGCCACCGAGCGGGAATGGACGGAGGACGTGCACTACCCGCTGTTCGGCGGCGCGCACAACGTGGCCATCGACGAGGAGAGCGGGTTCGCGTACGCGGTCGGAACCAACACCTGCGCGGGCGGCCCCCACATCATCGATATCCGCCAACCGAAGACGCCGGTCTTCGCCGGCTGTGCCGCCGATGACGGCTACACCCACGATGCGCAGTGCGTCGTCTACCGCGGTCCGGACGCCGAGTACCAGGGCCGGCAGATCTGCTTGAACTCCAACGAGGACACGGTCACGATCGTCGACGTCACGAACAAGCTCCTTCCCAGGACCCTGTCCCGGACGACGTACCCGAAGGCCGCGTACACCCACCAGGGTTGGCTGACGGACGACCAGCGCCACTTCCTGCTTGGCGACGAGCTCGATGAAGTGGAAGCGGGCGTGCCGACGACGACGTACGTCTTCGACGTCTCCGACCTCGACGCCCCCCGGTTCGTCCGGGCCCACGAGGGCTCGACGCCGGCGATCGACCACAACCTCTACGTCCGCGGCTCGCACGTGTACGAGGCGAATTACCGCGCGGGGCTCCGCATCCTCGACCTCAAGCGCGTCGCGGAGGGGCGCCTGCGCGAGGTGGCGTACTTCGACGTCTATCCGCCCGACGACGCTCCCGAGTTCAACGGGGCGTGGAGCAGCTATCCGTTCTTCCCGTCGGGCACGATCGTCGTCAACGGCATCGAGCAGGGCCTTTTCGTCCTCCGGGAGGGCTGACCGTCCTCTTCAGGCGTGAGGGGATGGCCGGGCCGCGCCTGAGGCGGCGGGCCGGCGCCCCTGCCGACGTTCACGTCGCCGCGACCCCTTCTCGGTGATGTCGCCGGGCGTCGCGCCGATGTCAGGCAGGTCCGCCGTACAGTCCGCTTCATCGGCTATGTCGTCGCCAACTGGAAGATGTATCTGGGGCCTGGCGAGGCGATCGGGCTCTTCGCGCGTGTCCAGGAGCGCCTGCGCCGGGAGGTCGATGCAGCGATCGCGCTGCCGACTGTGATCGTGTGCCCGCCCGCGATCTCGCTGATGGCCATGAGCGACATCTACGGGGGGACCGTCACCGCTGACAACGTCGGGCAGTTCACGGCCGTCGACGAGCTCGACGGGGTGGGCGCCACGCGAGCGACGCTGGACGAGGACGGCTTTCTGACGATCGTCCAGCAGGTCGCGCGCGCCGGCATGGGGAGGAGCCGAGGCTGAGCAGACCGCCGGCCGTGGGCACGACCGCCGGAGCCTTCCGATCAGCCCGCCGCGACGACTGGCTCGGGCTGCACCCAGCCGCTCGACGTCGGCCGTGCGCACTGCGTCGAAGACGCTCTGCACGCGCAGCGCCTCGTCGAGCGAGGGATCGGGCGGGGAGCCGCTGCGGATGGGGGCCCAGAACCGCCGGGCGACATGCTCGAAGGCCTCCTGCGGCGAGGAGCCCAGCGGTCCCTCGACCTGCAGCTCCTCTCGCTGCGCCGCCACGACAGCCGCCCGTCGGGGTCGAGCCTGACGGTGCCCTCTGCACCGTAGATCTCGATCAGGTCACCGCGGTCGTGCCGCGCGGTCGCCGTGAAGCTCACCACGGCGAGTCCTCCGCCGCGGAGCGGAAGCAGGATCCCGAACGCGTCCTCGGCGGTCACCGAGCGCCTCCACGTCTCGGAACAGCTCGAGCAGCAAGTCCAGGTCGTGGACGCCGTAGCCCTGCAGCCGCCCGCCCCCCAACGTCGCGTCGTGCACCCACGTGAACGGACGCGAGTCGGGTCGGCATGATCGGCGAACACCAGGGACACCGACGCCAGCCGCGGCCTTCCGAGCACCTCACGGCCCGCTCGAGCAGGCGGCGGCGGCCCTCCTCGAAGCGGCGGCCGTAGTTGACTGCGGCGACCACTCCCGCGCGCCGCGCGGCTTCGGCGATCTCCCGTGCCGCGGCGAGGTTGTCGGCCAGGGGCTTCTCGCATAACTGGTGCAGGCCCCGCTCAACCACCGCGCGAGCGAACTCGGGATGGGTCACCACGGGAGTCGCGACGCGGACCGCCTCGAGCCCGGGAAACCGCAAGAGCTCCTCGAGGTCCGACGTCCCCAGCTCGAGCCCCGCTTGCTCGGCCAGCTCGAGCGCGCGCTCGGGCCGCCGCGACCACACCGCCACCGGCTGGAACTCCTCCAGCTCCGAGTACACGGGGAGAGCGACCTTCGAGCCGTAGCCGCCGCCGGCCACCGCGACCTTCACCGGCTCGCTCACGGCGCACCACCACGAAGCGTTGGAGGACCTGAGGACGCTGCGCACGCGGGTAGCTCGGCGAGGCACACGCGCGGCATGCGGCTGTTGTACCAGCAGACGCGCCGCCCGCCCGGTGGTCGCGCCCGTCGCGCAGGTCTCGCGATAAGCCGTACCCGACGCCTCGACTAATCGCCGCCGGGCACCGGCCCGACACGCTGCCGACTGCAACGGGGACGGCTCGGGCGCCAGCGGCTCACCTGCAGAGCGGTATCTGGGCCTTCTTCCAAGCGTGGCTCGGCGCTACATCGACCAAGTGCTTGTTCCCTGCTTGTTCGCAAGCCCTACCGTGGCAGAAATCAGGGCCCTTCAGCAGTGCTGAAATCAGCGGCATTGCAGCGCTTTCGCCCAGTGGAGCCAACCGGGATCGAACCGGTGACCTCCTGCTTGCAAAGCAGGCGCTCTCCCAGCTGAGCTATGGCCCCTCGCGCGGGATTGTAGTCGCCGCCAGACAGCGCTCAGAAGCTCGCCGGCGACGCGCATCGGTTGCATCGCCGATGCCGCCGACCAGGCGCCTGAGGCGCCGGAGGCGCGTGCGCGGGCAGCTCGGCGTGCGACGCGAATCGACCGCCAGCGGCGGCTCGTCGGGGACCGCGGCCGGCGCGGGCGCCGAGCCGGACAGCATCCCGGAGACCGCCGCCGCAGCATCGCAGCGGCCGCTTGCGAGCACGGCGCTGGCGAGCAGGCCGACGACGATCACGACGGGCACGAACACGAGGATGAGCAGCGCCCGAACGGAGCGCTGACGCCCGCGCCTGACGCCCCTCACGCGGCTCCGTCTCTCGGGACGTTCCTTCGCGCGACGCGACGGCCCAGCTCGTTGTCCGCGCCCATGCGGTCAACGTACAGCAGGCGCGCTGTCCGAGACCACGCGACGGACGTCCCGCGAGGAGTCAAAACTTTCTTAACATAAGCTAAGAGCCGCTGCTAATACGGGCCTTTTCGGCGCCCGCGGCCCCTGTTGACGTCCTCGCGGCCGCTCGTCGCTGGACATTCCGGCCCGCGGTGTACTAGTGTCGCGCCCAGAACCGGCTGGGTCGGGGCAGAGGGAGACGTACCGGGACCCGGAATCGGAGTTATCAGGGAGCGCGCAACTGAGTCGTCGTGGCACTTTGCCGCGGCGCTTCAGGGCGTACGTACAACAGAGGGGAGCCACAGTGCTTATACGGCCAGGCGCCACGGCGCCGCATCGGTGGAGCGTTCCGTGCCAGCGCTAAAGAGGAAGCCCAAGACCCCGCAGCAGCAGGCCTCGGCCGCCAGCGGCAGCGGGACGACAAGGCCCAGCGGCGCCTCCGGCGGCGTGCAGGGCGTCAACGTCATCATCCTGGTCCTGGTCGCCGCGTCGGTGACGATCGCAGCGGGTCTTCTCGCTGAGACCGTCAACACCGCTCGTGCGATCGACAAGAAGGCGAAGAGCATTCGCGACACCGGCGTCGGGATCAACGCGGCGACGGATTCGATCCAGCAGCTCGTCAAGACGAACGAGATAGCGTCGTCGATTCTCGAGACCGCGTCCCCGCTGGACGCCGTCCTCACGAAGATCGTCTCACGCGCGCGGTCGATCAACCGTGACGCGACCTCGATCGACAGCCTCGCGAGCACGATCCTCTCGACTGCGGGAACGATCAACACGAGCGCCACGACGATCGGCGGCACCGCGACGGACATCAACAGCACCGCCGGCACGATCAATTCGACTGCGGGACAGATCGACACGATCGCGGGCGGGATCAACAGCGTCGCCGGCACGATCAACCGCACGGCGAGGAGCATCAACCGGACCGCCGGGACGGGTTCGGGCATCCAGGGCATCGCGCGGATCATCGACGGCGATGTCGCGACGATCGTTGATCGCCTGACCCGGACGCTGAGCATCGCCAGGAGCATCAAGTCGGATTCCGGCAACATCCTCGGCGATGCCATCGCCATCGAGGACACGGCGGCCTGCATCGACGTGAATGCCAACCTGGGCCGCCCCAGGGCTCCCAGGAGCGATTGCGAGGGGCTGACACCGTGAGCCGCGTGACGAAGAGCAACGAGAACGCTTCGAGGAGGAACCCGTGCAACGTGGCGTAGCGACAGATCTCCGCTGGACCTGGATCTTCGGAACGATCCTGATCCTGGTCGTGGTCGTGGTCATCGGATTCCTTTCCGCTATCACGAGCGCGCTGAACTCAATCGACAAGGCGCTCGGCACGACCGACGCGACCCTGACGGACGTCGGCAGCGACGCTGATCCGCTGCCTGGCTTCATCCAGAAGATCAACGCCAACCTGACCGACATCGACAAGGCGCTCGAGCCCGTTCCGGGCCAGGGCGTGGCGATCCTCAACTCGCTGACCTCGATCAACAGGTCGACGGGTCGCGTCAACGCCGCTCTCGGCAACACGTCGAGCTCGCTGTTGAACACGTCGAGCTCGCTCGTCGACACATCGGGCACGCTGACGACGATCTCCGGCTCGCTGACCGACACGTCAGGTGGGCTCACGGGCACGACGGGTCGCCTGGGGACGATCCGCGGCAGCCTGCGCAGCATCTCTGGCGTCCTGGTCTCGATCGACGGCCGTGTCAGGACGATCAACCGGCAGCTCAGGCAGGCTCGGGCGGCTGAGAGCGCGGGCACCGCAGCGGTCATCCCGCTCGTCGAGAGCATCAACAGCGACGAGGCGCTCAACGGGATCCTCTCGGACACGAACAGGGTCGATGACGGCCTGTCCGATGCCGAGGATCATCTGACGAGCATCTGCAGGTCGAGCGCGATCCAGGCACTGGCCGCGCTAGCGAACAACGCGGGCCGGTGCTAGCCAGCGATGTTGCGTGACATTCTCAGCGGAGCACGGGGCATGTCGCCCGTCGTGCTCGTGATCCTGATCGCGTGGGCGCTGCTCTCGGTGATGTTCCTCACCGGGACGCTGCTGGCCGCACGATCGATCGATCGCTCCGTGGCCGTCATCAAGCCAAACGTGGATGAAATCGGCACGGAGGCCGGCTTCATCGACCAGGCGCGGACGATCCAGAACACGTCGACGAAGATCAACCGGGCGGCTGCGCCGCTGTCGGGACGTCTCGCGACGACGCTCGAGATCGCCAGCAAGGGCATCGACCCGAAGCTGAAGCGGATCCTCGGCAAGGTTGGCCAGATCAACTCGGTCGCCGACGAGATCAACGGGACCGTGCTGCAGATCGGCGGCACCGTCGATCAGATCTTCGGCAGCGCGAGCGCGATCAACAGCAGCGTGGGCTCGATTGGCGGGAGTGTGCAGAGGATCCAGCGGTCGGCACAGGAGATCAACGGCAGCGCTCGGAGCATCCTCTCGAGCGGTAACTCGATCCTGACCCGCGTCAACACCATCGATCGTGGCGTCAATACGATCGTTGGTGACCTGGCGACGCAGATCAACTCGACAGCGGAGGGGATCAAGCGGGACTCCCGCGGCATCGACGAAGAGGTCGGGCAGCAGGGTCGCGGTGGGCCGTTCCCCTCGACGATCGTCGGGCACGCCAACAGCATCGATTGCTCACCGGGCTTGACTGCCGGGGGTATCTTGTCTTCCGCGGGTATCGGCGGCGGTCTCGATGGCCTGCTGGGGCCGGTCCAGGACGCTCTGGGTGGCAACCGCATCGGTGGATCGGGGTGCATGAGGTAATGGGCGCTACGTACACCGATTGGTACATCGGCCTCGGCCTGTCGTTCTTCGTCATCGTGGTCGTCGTGATCATCGTGGCCATCATCCTCACGATGGCGGCCCGGATCGCAGACCAGGCGGCGGAGGCCGACGCAGGTGTCGACACCGTCAGGGCTCAGTCGGTGAGCCTCTCTGACGGCGTCGACAGGGTCAACGACTCGGCGGTCCGGATCCTTCACATGGCCCGGGCGCTGCGGAAGGTGGCGGTGGGCAAATGAACGACGTCTTGGTCCTCGCAGCAGCTGACACACATGCGGTGTGGCAGATCACACTCGGGATGGGCGCAGTCGTGCTCGTCGTCGTGATCATCCTCATGATGCTCCTGTTGAGCCTCGTGAAGGACATCCAGGCGAGCGTCGCGAGCCTGCTGGAGACAACAGGCATCGTGGCCTCGCAGACGGCGAACATCCCGAAGCTCGCCGCCACGCCGCCCGTCCTGAACCTGATCATCGAAGAGGCGATCATCCAGGACGGCTACATGAACGCACTCACCGACGGTTACACCGCGGCAGGAGAGACCGTATGAGTACTGAGCTCATGATCATCCTGAGCATGGTCGAGCCGGCGTTGCTGGTCGTCATCCTCGCCGTCGCGCTGACGATGGTCGCCAGGCGCCTGGAGACCATCTCCGAGGGCCTTGGCACCCTTGGTGGCGCCCTGGCGACGGTGGAGTCCCAGCACCTGCGGCCGTTGTTCAAGCTCCTGGCGGACGTCAACGGGCCGCTGAAGATCATCGTCGACACGCTGCCGGTGATCGCGGGCAAGGCCCGTCTCGTCGTCCGCAAGGCACAGGGGGGCTGATCGATGGCTGATGCAGCGCTCTGGATCATGGTCGTCGTCCTGGCCGTCGTGATCCTCCTACTGTTGCAGCTGCTCAAGCGGGTGTTGCAGGCCGCGACGAGCATTCCGGCCAAGATCGACGCCATCGCCGGCGTGGCTGCGGCCGCGTCCAAGGATCTCGACGCGGTGGCGGTCCTGCTCACCACGCAGGGCTACATCCAGTCGATCCGGGCATCCGTCCTCGACTACGGCGGCTCGCTCGACGCTGCCCTTCCCGACTACTAGGGGGCCCCTGTGGAGATTCAGGTAGCCATCATCATCCTGCTGGTCGCCGTGATCATCGCCGAGCTGGCGATCTTCCTCATCGCGACGATCATGCAGCTGTTCAAGATCAACGCCGGGTTGAGCGTCGTGCTCCCCCTGGTGGGTCAGATCGTCGCCAAGACGGGCCCTGTCAACCCCGTCGTGGACGACATCAACGCAAACCTCGTCGTGACGCGCGACGCGCTCGAGAACCTCATGCTGAAGAAGGCCGGGCCGGACTCAGCAGGTCTCGTCGAGTCGCTCTTCCCCGGCGAGGGCGCGAAGTTCCTGCGTCGCGTCGGCCGCACGGGGAAGGTCGTCAACGTCGGCACGGTGTACACGCGCGGCGTCGGCATCCTCGCCGGATTGGGTCGCGGCGCGCCGATCGGCGCCGCGCACATCAAGGGCGCAGCCGTCCGCGACCCGAAGTACTCCACGACGGAGGTCGCGAAGCTCTACCCGGCTCCGCCCGATCGTCGTGATCCGACGCGGAACATCCCGAAGGCGCCGGTCATCGGCAAGGATCCCGTGCACAGCCCGTACGAGGCCGCGCTGACGCCCGGCACGCGTACGCGCGACGCGCAGGGACGCAAGATCGAGACGCCGCCGCCGTCGGCGCCGCCGGCGCCGGGCTCTCGGCCCTGGGAGCGCTGACCACTGACAAAGAGTCCGGCTTCGGCCGGACTCTTTTTTCAGGCTGGGGGAACGTGGACCGAAAGTGGCTCCTCGGCGGCGTCGCGGCGTTCTTGGCCGTCGCCGCTGTGCTCGCGCTCGTCGTCGGCGGTCTCGTAGGCAGGAGCATCGTTCCGTCGCCGGCGGAACCCGAGGCACCGCCGCCCCCCGCGGCTCAGCAGCCGCCCGCGACGGTACGCTTCACCGACACGCTGACCGATGTCTCGATCGCCTACCCGAGGACGTGGGAGCGGCGAATCGCACGGGACCAGCGGGTGCGGATCGTCGCCTCGTCGCCGGACGCCTCCGCGGCGGTGAGCGTGAGCGTTCGCCCGACCGATCTCGAGACCGTCACGGCTGCCACGCTTCCGATCGTCCGGCCGCTGACGGACGAGCTGCTGCGCCAGGACGACCGCATCCGCGCGATTCCCGAGCCCGTCGCTGTGAGCGTCGACGGTCTTCCCGGCTACCGGTACGGGTACAGGTACCGGCGGGAGGACGGCGGTGAGGGCGCTCACATCCACTACTTCCTCTTCCGCGGCGATCAGCTGATCCAGATCGTCCTGCAGGCGGAGCCGGCAGCGAGGCTGCCCGCGCTGCGGCCGACGTTCGAGAAGATCGCTCGCTCGTTCGAGGTGCGGTGAACAGCGCCGGCGCAGCGTGCCGGCGCGGCAGCGACGGGGAGCGTCAACCGCCGATCTGCGACATCGTTCGCTGGGGCTGGCGGTAGCCCGGCTCGTTGACCCGATGCTTGAGCTCCTTGCGCCACACCGCGTCGCGGATCGTCTCGCGCAGCTCGTCGTCGGACGCGCCCGCGCGCATCGGTGTGCGCAGGTCCGTCTCATGGAGGCTGAACAGGCAGGTGCGAAGCTTGCCCTCGGCCGTCACGCGGATGCGGTCGCAATCACCGCAGAACGGCTCTGAGAGCGGATTGATGAAGCCGATCTTGCCCTTGCCGTCGGTGAACCTGTACACGCGAGCGGTCGCGCTGGGCTCGCGCGGCACCGCCTCGAGTGGATAGACCGCGTGGATTGCGGCGCGAATCTCGTCGCCGGTGAGCACCAGGCTCGGGTCCCAGGCGTGGTCGGCGTCCAGCGGCATGAACTCGATGAAGCGCACCTCGTACGGGTGCGATCGCGCGAACTCCGCCATCGGCAGGATCTCGGTCTCCGTGAAGCCGCGCATCCCGACCGCGTTGATCTTGATCGGATGCGCCTCCGGGAAGCCGGCGAGCACCTCGAGACCGCGCAGCACGCGGGGCAGTGCGTCGCGCCGGGTCATCTCGAAGAAGCGGTCGCGCTGCAGCGAGTCCACGGAGACGTTGAAGCGGTTGATGCCGGCCTCGACGAGCGCCGCCGCGTCGCGCTCGAGCAGAAAGCCGTTCGTCGTGACGCTGAGGTCGCGGACGCCCGGCACGGCGGCGAGCAGCGCGGCGAGGCGCGGGAACTCGCGGCGCACGAGCGGCTCGCCGCCCGTCAGGCGCACGTCATGCACGCCCATCGACGCCAGCAGGCCGACGAGCCGCTCGAGCTCCTCGAAGCTCAGGACCTCGTCGCGCTCGAGCCACGGCAGGCCCTCGGCGGGCATGCAGTACTGGCAGCGGAAGTTGCAGCGGTCGGTGACCGAGATCCGCACGTCGCGGATCAGCCGGCTGTGTCCGTCGCGCAGCGGCTCAATCTTGCTCATCACGCCTCCATGTACCCGATCGCCCGCCGGACTTGCTCAGCAGCTCCACGCGCTCGACCACGACGCCGCGCTCGATGCCCTTCACCATGTCGTAGACGCACAATGCGCCTGCGGCGCATCCGACCATCGCCTCCATCTCGACTCCCGTGCGGGCGTATACGCGCGCGGTCGTCGTGACGATCACCGTCCCCGCCTCGCGATCGACGTCGATGTCGACGTCGACGGAGTTCAGCGGCAGCGTGTGCGCAAGCGGGATCCATTCGTCGGTCCGCTTGGCGGCCTGGATCGCCGCCAGGCGCGCGGTCCCGATGACGTCGCCCTTCGGCGCGTCGCCGGCGATGACGGCAGCCGCCGTCGTGGGCGACATGCGGATCACGGCGCGGGCGCTCGCCACGCGATCGGTCTCGGGCTTGGCGCCCACGTCGACCATCCGTGCTCGCCCCTCGGCGTCCAGGTGGGTCAGAAGTTCGCTGCTCATAGAGTCTCGACTGCGGGCATTTGACACGCTCCCGAAGTGCCAACCGTAGCGAACGGGCTTGCGTCGGCCCGTCCACGCAGCCGTCCCGAGCGGCCGGAAGGCAGTCCGGCGAGCGGCGACGCGCCGGGATATAGCGCGCGATCACGATTGCTACGTTACGAATGCGGCGATAACCCGAGGGAGCAACGCAAGAGGAGAGCGACCCATGCCCGAGATGGCCGAGACCCCCGAGAAGAGCGACAGCACGGAAACACTGATGTGCCTCTTCCCGGGATGTGAGAACCCGGCGGTTCCGCCGCCCAACAAGACGGACAACCCGAAGCGTCAGGGTCCGCCCCCGCGCTTCTGCGAGCTCGAGCAGCACAACGCCGCCTCGGCGTACCAGGAGCGCCAGCGCCTGGAGAACGAGGCGTCGGCAGACTGAGCCGCCGCCGCGCGACGAAGGCGTCGGCAGACTGAGCGCCCGTCGCGGGCGCCGCATCAGCTCCATCGCGTGCCCATGTGAACGAAGCGCTCGGCGGGGACGCCGCCCCCCCGGGCGAGCATCGCCCGCGTCGCGTCCGGCATCGTGATGAAGCGCTTGAGCAGGTCGGCCGAGGCCGTACGCAGCTCCGGCCGCAGCGTGCTGACGTACCACAGGCCGGAGATCGGGGTGCCGCGCACGTCGAGCTCGACGAGCGCGCCGCGCTCGAGCTCGTCGCGGACAGTGTGGCCGATCGCGAGCGTGACGCCGCGACCCGAGGCAACCTGCGCCAGCGCGGCCGCGAAGTTCGGGTACGTGCGCGTGCGCCGTGGCGCGATCGACTGCCGCGCGAGGAACGCCCCGGTGTCGGTCGAGCGGTCGCTCTCGTATGGGCCGAGCAGCCACGGCGTGCTGACGAGCGCCGCCGGGGCGAGTCCCTTCGACGAGGCCAGCGTGTGCCCGGGCGCGGCGACGACGATCAGCCCGTAGCGCAGAAACGGCTCGCAGACCATCGCCGGCACGTCCTGGCGCTCGGTCACGGGAGGGCCCAGCGTGATGTCCGCCGTGCGGTTGGCGAGCAGGGCGGCGTGCTCCTCGCGGCGCGCGACGCGCAGGTCGACCTCGACGTCGGGGTGGCGGTGGCGGAACACGCTCAGCAGCGGCCCGGCAGCGAACTCCGCGAACGGCGGCGTCGCCGCGACGCGCAGCGTCGTCTTGTGGCTGTCGGCGTCGCGGACCTGGCGACGCGTCTCCTCCGCGAGATCGAGGATCTCGCTGGCGGCGCTCGCGAGGCGCCGCCCGCCGGGGGTCAGCTCGATCACACCGCATGACCGGATGTACAGCTTGTCGCCGAGCTCGCGACGCAGTGCTCCAACCGCGCCGGATATCGCCGGCTCGGAGACCTGCAACGCGTGAGCTGCGGCCTTCACCGAGCCCAGCCGGGCGACCGTGATGAACGAGCGGAGCTGCGACAGGGTCAATTAAGCGATCGCTTCATTCGGTTTGCATAGCGATCGTAGCGTGCATAGGATCGTTGTCGGACACTTTCGGAGGAGAGGAGCGTCACACCTTGGCAATGCAGACCCCAGCGCCCTGCGAGTACTCGCGGGCAACGAGCGTCGACGACGCCATAGCGCAGCTTCAAGCGCTCGGCGGCAACGCTCGCATTCTGGCGGGCGGCTACAGCCTCATCCCGATGATGAAGCTGCGCCTCGCCAACCCCGGCCACGTGATCGACATCAACCCAATCGAGCCGGAGCTGAACTACATTCGCCAGGAGGGCAACGAGATCCGCATCGGCGCGCTTACGCGCCATGTCAACATGCTCGAGTCCGATCTGCTCGATCGTACGTTCCCGCACATCTTCCGTGACGCCGAGGCGGTTCTGGCCGACCCGGTCGTGCGCAACCGCGGCACGATGGGCGGCTCGCTCTGTCAGTCAGACCCCGCCGAGGACCTCTCCGGCGTCGTCGTGGCGCTCAAGGGCAGGGCCGTGCTGCGCGGACCGGGCGGCGCCGAGCGCGTCGTCGAGATGGACGAGTTCCACATCGGCCCGTACATGACCGCCGTCGGCCCGACCGAGATGCTGATCGAGGTTCGCTTCGACGTCCATCCGGGCTTCGGCGGCGCCCACGAGAAGGTCGAGCGCCGCGCCGGCGACTTCGCGATCGTGGCGGCATCGGCGGGTCTGAGCATCCAAGGTGGCGTCATCCGCGAGGCCGGCGTCGCCTGCAGCGCGGTCGGCCCGACCACGATGCACATCAAGCGCGCCGAGCAGGCGCTCGTCGGCAAGGCGCCGTCCGAGCAGCTGTTCCAGCAGGCCGGCCAGATCGCCTCTGCCGACTGCTCGCCGAACAGCGACGGCCGCGGGCCCGCTGACTACAAGCGCGCCGTCGCCGGCGTGCTCACACAACGAGCCCTCAGCCGCGCCGCGGCCACGGCGCTGCGCAGCTAAGGAGGTAATCAATGCTCGTATCCATCTCGATCAACGGCCAGGTGTACTCGCACGACGTCGAGCCACGCGTGCTGCTCGTCCACTTCATCCGCGAGTACGCGGAGCTGCACGGGACCCACTGGGGTTGCGACACGTCCAACTGCGGCATCTGCATCGTGCTCATGGACGACCCGAACAGCGACCAGCCGCCCTATCCCGTCAAGTCCTGCACGATGCTCGCGGCGATGGCCGAGGGCTACGAGATCACGACGGTCGAGGGCATGGCGAAGCCGGACGGCACCCTTGACCCGATCCAGCAGGGCTTCCACGAGATGCACGCCCTGCAGTGCGGCTTCTGCACCCCGGGCATGATGTCCACGGGGCGCTGGCTGATCGAAAGACATCCGAACCCAACGCAGATGACCGACCACGAGATCCGCGACGGTATCTCAGGCAACCTGTGCCGCTGCACGGGCTACGACAACATCATCAAGGCGATTCGGTGGGCAGCTGCCTACATCGAGGAGCACCCCGAGTCGGCTAGGACAGCGAGGTAACCAGCATGGCAACCACTGAGACAACACCCGGCCGCCACCCCAACTGGTACGGCCACGCCACCGGCGACAAGTTCGGCAAGGTCGCCGACGCGCCGGTCGGCTTTGGTCACATGAAGCGCAAGGAGGACGCGCGGTTCATCCGCGGTCTCGGCGACTACATGGACGACGTCCGCCTCCCGGGCATGCTGCACAGCGCGATCGTGCGCTCGCCGTACGCCCACGCGCGGATCAACTCGATCGACACGTCGGCTGCGCTCGCGCATCCGAAGGTCGCCGCGGTCATCATCGCGAAGGACCTCGAGACGCTCGGTCTGGCGTGGATGCCGACGATCTCCTACGACACGCAGGCCGTGCTCGCAGGCGACAAGGCCCGCTTCCACCTCCAGGAGGTCGCGTTCGTCATCGCGACCGACGCCTACGCGGCGCAGGACGCCCTGCAGCTGGTCGACGTCGATTACGAGGTCCTGCCGGCGATCGTCAACTGCCGCAAGACGCTCGATCCCGACGCGCCGCTGATTCGCGACGACAAGGTCGGTCAGACCGACAACCTCGCGAGCCCGCTGTGGGAGGCCGGCGACAAGGCCAACTGCGACCGCGTGTTCGCCGAGGCCGACGTCGTCGCGAAGCGGACGATCCTCGATCCGCGCTGCCACCCGTGCCCGATGGAGACGTGCGGCATGGTCGCCGACATGAACCCGGCGACCGGGCAGCTGAACATCTACAACGGCAACCAGGCGCCGCACGCACACCGGACGGTGTACGCGCAGGTGGCGGGTCTGCCCGAGCAGAACATCCGCATCCTCTGCAACGACATCGGCGGCGGCTTCGGCAACAAGGTGCCGGTCTACCCGGGCTACGTCTGTGCGATCGCCGGTTCGATCGTCGCGGGCGCTCCGGTCAAGTGGATCGAGGACCGCTCGGAGAACCTCGCCTCGACCGGGTTCGCTCGCGACTACCTCATGTACAGCGAGATGTGCTCGAAGAACGGCCGCATCACCGGGCTGCGCGTCGACGCGATCGCCGACCACGGCGCCTTCGACTCGACCGCCCAGGCGACGAAGTTCCCGGCCGGCTTCTTCCACATCGTCACGGGGTCCTACGACCTCGACGGCGCGCACTGCCAGGTCAAGGCCGTGTACACGAACAAGGCACCGGGCGGCGTCGCCTACCGCTGCTCCTTCCGCATCACCGAGGCCGTGTACCTCGTGGAGCGGATGGTCGACGCGCTCGCGATGGAGATGAACGTCGATCCGATCGAGCTGCGGATGCGCAGCTTCATCCGCGCCGATCAGTTCCCCTACGAGACGGCGACCGGCTGGGTCTACGACTCGGGCGACTACCACAAGGCCATGAAGCTCGCGATGGAGATCGCGGACTACGAGGGCCTGCGTCGCGAGCAGCAGGAGAAGCTCGCGAAGGGCGAGATGATGGGCATCGGCGTGTCCTTCTTCACGGAGGGCGTCGGCGCCGGTCCGCGTCGCCACATGGACATCCTCGGCCTGGCGATGAACGACGGCGCAGAGCTGCGCGTTCACCCGTCCGGCAAGGCCGTCGTCTCGCTGTCGGCGCAGACGCAGGGCCAGGGGCACGAGACGACGTTCGCGCAGATCGTCGCCGAGGAGCTCGGCATCTCGCCGAACGAGATCATGGTCCGCCACGGCGATACGGACAAGACCCCGTACGGCCTGGGCACGTACGGCAGCCGCTCGACGCCGGTCTCCGGCGGCGCCGTCGCGGTCGTGTCGCGCAAGGTGCGCGACAAGGCTCGCCAGTTCGCGGCGCTGATGCTCGAGACCCGCGCAGAGGACCTCGCGTGGGAGAAGGGCCGCTGGTTCGTCAAGGGCGACCCGGAGCGCGGCGCCACGATCGAGTCGATCGCGGAGTACGCCTACAGCACCTCCAACCTGCCCGAAGGGCTGGAAGGCGGCCTGGACGCCAACGCCGTCTACGACCCGCCCAACCTGACGTACCCCTTCGGGGCGTACATCTCGGTGGTCGACGTCGATCCCGGCACGGGCAAGGTCCACATGCGTCGCTTCATCGCAGTCGATGACTGCGGCGTGCGGATCAACCCGATGATCGTCGAGGGGCAGATCCACGGCGGCCTCGTCGAGGGCATCGGTCAGGCGCTCATGGAGATCATCTCGTTCGACGAGCAGGGCAACTGCATGAACGCATCGTTCATGGACTACCTGCTCCCGACCGCGCTGGAGTGCCCGACCGAGGGCTTCGAGCTCGGCGAGACGGTCACGCCGTGCCCGCACCACCCGATCGGCGCCAAGGGCGTCGGCGAGAGCCCGTGCGTCGGGTCCCCGCCGTGCATCGCCAACGCCGTCATCGACGCGCTCTACCAGGCCAAGGGAATCAGGCACATGGACATCCCGTGCTTCCCCGCCCGCGTGTGGGCCGCGATGAACGGTAACGAGCAGCCCCCGCAGTGAGAAGCGACGCGCTTGCGCGGCGAGCTGAAGAGCTCGCCGCGCAGGGCGCGGCCTTCGCGACCGCGACCGTCGTGCGCGCCCAGCGCCCGACGAGCGCGCACGCCGGAGACGTCGCGCTCATCACGAGCGATGGCAACATCGAGGGCTTCGTCGGCGGCATCTGCGCCGAGCACAGCGTCCGGCTGTTCGCCTGGACGGCGATGAAGTCCGGCAAGCCGCTGCTCCTGCGGATCCTGCCGGAGGTGAGCGACGACATGAAGACCGGAGCAGAGCAGGACGGTGCCGTCACGGTCGAGAACACGTGCCTGTCCGGTGGCGCGATCGAGATCTTCCTCGAGCCGACGCTGCCGATCCCGCGCGTGAACATCGTCGGCTCCAAGCCGATCGCGGCCGCGATCGAGCGGCTCGGGTCGGAGTTCGACCTCGACATCGCGGCAGTCGGTGACGACCCCGCGCAGATCCGCGAGGGCGACCTCGGAATCGTCGTCGCCGCGCACGGCAAGGGCGAGCTCGAGGCGATCCGCGCCGGCCTGGAGGCCGATCTGCCCTACGTCGGGCTCGTCGCGAGCCCCAAGCGCGGAACCGCGCTGCTCGACGAGCTGCGCGAAGCCGGAGTTCCCGAGGACAAACTTCAACGCGTCGACTGTCCCGCCGGTCTGGACATCGGCGCGCAGACGCCGCCCGAGGTCGCGCTGTCGATCATCGCGCGGCTGATCGAGACGCGCTACGGCGGCGCGTACACGCCCCCGCTGCGCTCGCCCAGCGCCGAGGCGCCGCCGAGCTTCGCGGTCGACCCGATCTGCGGGATGACCGTCACGATGGCGCCGGACACACCCCATCTCGAGCACGACGGCGAGACGATCTGGTTCTGCCGCGAGGCGTGCAAGACCGAGTACGCGGCACAGCTCTCCGGATCGTCCGCGGCGAAGCCCGCCGCGCCGGCGACGGCCGTCGACCCGGTCTGCGGGATGACCGTGCTTGCAACGCCGGACACCCCGCATCTCGAGCATGACGGCGAGACCGTCTACTTCTGCTGTGACGGCTGCCGATCGAAGTACCAGCAGGAGCACATGGATGTCGTCGCCGCAGGTTGAGACCTTCATCACCGGGCTCGTGCTCGGTGCCGGCGGTTCCACCCGCCTGGGGCGGCCCAAGCAGCTGTTGCCCTACGGCGACCGGACGCTGCTGGAGCACACGCTCGACACCGCGCGCCAGTGCGGCTTCGACCAGCTCGTCGTCCCGATCGGGGGCGCCGCCGGCGAGGTTCGGGAGCGCGTCGACCTGTCGGGCGCCGAGGTTGTCGTAAACTACGACTACGGCAAGGGCTGCTCATCGTCGATCGCAGCCGCGCTCGGCGCGGTCGATGCCCGCTGCGACGTGCTCGTGTTGATGCTCGGTGATCAGCCCGGCGTGACGCCGGCGATCGTCCGGTCGCTGCTCGACGGCCACGGGAAAGCGCCGCTCGCTGTCTGCCGCTACGACGACGGACGAGGACATCCGTTTGCGTTTGACCGGAGTATCTTTCCCAGGCTCGCCGATCTGCACGGCGACAAGGGTGTATGGCGCCTGCTGGACGAGTGCGCCGACGAGGTTGTCGAGGTACGTATCGCGGGCAACGTGCCGCTCGACGTTGACACGCCCGAGGACTATGAGGCCGTGCTCGCGGAGGCCGGCTTTACGGAGGTGACGGCGTGAGCCGCCTGAAGCGAAGCGAAGAGCTCGAAGACGAGATGCGCCGGCTGATCCCGAGCGTGGACAAGCTCGGGCAGATGCTGGGAGACGTCGATTACCTGGCCGACGAGGGACTCGCGACCTCGGCCTACCTCGCGCTGCGCCTCCCGCAGCCGCTGCTGCTCGAGGGCGAGGCGGGCGTCGGCAAGACCGAGCTTGCCAAGGCCCTGGCGCAGGTCATGGACACGCCGCTGATCCGCCTGCAGTGCTATGAGGGCATCGACGCCTCGGAGGCGCTCTACGAGTGGAACTATCCGCGCCAGCTGCTGAGCATCCGGATCGCGGACTCGAAGGGCGAGGATCTCGACGAGCAGGGGCTGTTCGGCCCTGACTACCTCATCCAGCGCCCGCTGTTGCGCGCACTGGAGCACAAGGGCCCGCGGCCGGCCGTCCTGCTGATCGACGAGCTCGACCGGGCCGACGACGACTTCGAGGCGTTCCTGCTCGAGCTGCTCGCCGAGGCGACGGTGACGATCCCCGAGATCGGCACGATCAACGCTACGCACCCGCCGGTCGTGATCATGACCTCCAACCGCACGCGCGACCTGCACGACGCGGTCAAGCGCCGCTGCCTGTACCAGTGGATCGACTACCCGACCCCGCAGCGCGAGGTCGACATCGTCCGCCGCCGCGTGAAGGGCGCTTCCGCGACGCTCGCGGTCCAGGTCGCCGACGCCGTCTCGCGGATGCGCGAGTCCGACATCCAGAAGCCGCCGGGTATCGCCGAGGCGATCGACTGGGTCGCTGCGCTCGACCTGCTGGGCGTCGAGCATCTCGACGTCGCGACCGCCGATCGCACGCTCGGCTCGGTCCTGAAGTACAGCGAGGACCAGGAGGTCGTTCGCTCGGCCGGCCTCGACCAGCTCGTCGAGAAGCGCTGAGTCGCTGATGGCTGAGAAGGACAACGGCGCGGTGCCGGACTTCGCGGTCGTCGACTTCGACGTCGACCTGCCCGGGCTGTCGAGCGCGTTCAGCCAGCGCCTGCACGAAGCGGGCGTTCCGGTGACCCCTTCTCAAACCGAGCAGTACACGCGCGCGCTCAAGCTCACCAAGCCGGTCTCGCGGCGTCGTCTGTACTGCACGACGCGAGCGATCTTCGTCACCGGCTTTCAGCAGGTGGCGGCGTTCGACCGCGTCTTCGCGCAGGTGTTCGGGTCGCGCAAGCGTCAGGACACCGACGACTACGACGTCGAGCTCCAGGAAGCGCCCGTCGATCAGGTCGACAGCGAGACGCCGGACGAGATGGACGACCAGAAGGTGATGGAGCGCGAGGGCGGCCAGGAAGCCATGAACATGAACGCCGGCGAAGGCGACAACGACGACGACGAGGACGACAGCGAGGAGGAGACGCTCGTCCCGATGCAGGAGGCCAGCGAGGAGGAGGCGCTCAGCCAGAAGAACTTCCAGTCGCTGAACTCCGAGGAGCTCGCGTTGCTGTACCGGCTCATGGTGCGCCTCCAGCTCGCCACGCCCGAGCGCGTCACACGGCGCAAGCGCCGCGGACGCCGCGGCGAGCACATGGACATGCGGCGCACCCTGCGCAGGAGCCTGCACACCGGCGGCGACCCGATCGTGCTCTCGCGCAAGCGCCGGCGCGCGCACCCGCGCAGGCTCGTGCTGCTGTGCGACATCTCGGGCTCGATGGAGCCGTACGCGCGCGCGTATCTGCAGTTCCTGCACGCGGCCCGGGCGACGGGGCCCTACGCCGAGGCCTTCGTCTTCGCCACGCGCCTGACCCGCCTGACGCGCCAGCTCGCCGGGCGCAACCCGCAGCGGGCGATCCGGCGTGCGACGGAGGCGGCGCCCGACTGGTCCAGCGGCACGCGGATCGGCGATGCTCTGAAGCAGTTCAACGACCGCTATGGCCGGCGCGGGATGGCGCGCGGATCGGTCATCGTGATCCTGTCCGACGGCTGGGAGCGCGGCGAGCCGGCGCTCGTCGGGCGCGAGATGCAGCGTCTCTCGCGGCTGGCGTACCGGATCGTCTGGGTCAATCCGCGCGTGGCGGCGAGCGGCTTCTCGCCGAAGGCCGGAGGCCTCGTCGCCGCGTTGCCGTACTGCGACGCGCTCGTCAGCGGTCACACCCTCAAGTCGCTCGAGGAGGTCGCGGACGCGATCGCCGCCGAACGCGACTACGACCCGCTGCTGGCGAGTTGGCGCGTGCCGACCTTGGACGACGAGCCCGACGAGGACACCTGGGGCGTCGCGGGCACGACCGAGCGCCACGTCGCGATGCCCAGCGGTTACGGCCCGTTCAAGGGCAACACGTCGCCGGGCTCCAACTCGGGGCTATGAGGCTTTGCACGCGATCCGGAGGCGCCATCGGGACGGGCGCGGCGCCACGGGAACTGTCATACTGGCGCCCGCTTGACCGGCGGCCGCTGACGGTCGCACGATCCTTGGGAGGGACCGTGACCAGCGGAACAAGAACAATGAGGGGAGCTGTCCATGGCTAGCGTCTACCGAGCGGTCTATCTGCGCGTTCATCCGACGGGGAAGTGCACGCTCAGCCTGAGCTGCGACGGCGGCGGACAGGATGCGCAACTGGCCCAGGTCGTCGGCGACGAGCTCGGCATGCCCGCGGGCGACGTCAAGGTCGTCTCACAGGACCTCGACCGCTTCGGCGGCGGGCACGGGTACGTGACGCAGTCGAGCCCGGGGATCGTCGAGGCGACCCGCAAGACGTGCGCCAAGATCAAGGACAAGGCACGCTACCTCGCCGGCGGCATGCTGGGGACGTCACCGCAGTCGCTGTCATGGAACGGCGACAACTTCGGCGGCAAGCGCATCGAGGAGATCGCGCTCTACGCCCACGGCGGAGCGATCGAGCTTCCGCTCGGTCCCGACGGTCGTCAGCTCGAGGGCTCGCTCGACGCGCAGACGACGTTCCGCAACTGACGAACGGCGACACATCGCATCGACGCACGCACCGGCCTGCTCTGCAGGCCGGTGCTCGTCAACGGCTGGATCCGTCGCCGCGCTTCCAGGAGCGCCGGCGCGAGCGCAGGCGCGCCATGATCGCCACGTAGGTGGCTCCCAGAACGGGAAGCGCCATCACGACGGCCTCCTCGATCGGGATCCCCGCGATGTGAGCGACGATCATCGGCACCCTGCTCATCGTATCGACCTGTGCCGTGTGCTCAGCCGAGCTTGCCCTCGACGACGACCTTGACCTCGTCGTTGACCTTCAGGGCCCCGAACAGCGCCGAGTAGGGCTTGATGCCCCAGTCGCTCTGCTTGAGGCTGGCGCTGCCGCTGAGCGTGCCCCCGCTCTCGCTGAGCTGAAACGTGATCGGCTTGGACTTTCCGCCCATCGCGAGGTCGCCGCTGACCTTGAGGCCGTCGCCGGCGGACTCGATGCTGGACGACGTGAAGGACACGTCCTTCTGCTTCAGCACGTCCTTGTCGATCGTCTTGTGGATGTCTTCCTTGTCGTCGTCCTTGAGCGCCTGCATGCCGCCCTTGCCCTCGCGCACGCGAAGCGACGTCGGGTCAGCGCTCAGCGAGAGGCTCGACGCGTCGCCCACCTCGAGCGTCGCCTCCCACGACGTGACGTCGATGATGAGGTCGTGGCCCGCCTTCGCCGCAGCGCCGCTGCGGCCCGTCTCGACGTGCAGAGACGCGTTGTCCGGTCCGAGCTTGTGGGTACCTGCCTGAATCGCCATCGGCGGATTCTATGAAGACCGGCTCATCTTCGGCGGCTCCCTCAGGCCGCCGCGGCGAGCGGGCGAATCGGCAGCGGACGTGAGATACTGGCCCGCTGCTCAGCGCCAGTGCTGCCCGGGCGGCTGTACGGGGCGCGCGAGGGTACCCAGATGAGACAGCCGCCATCCCGGATCAAAGGAGAGTTCGCAGAATGCCAACGTTGAACGAGAGCTTCCCGGTGTCCAATCCAGATCAGGCGTGGAGCACCATCAGCGACTTGAACAAGCTCGTGCCGTGCGTACCCGGCGCGCGCGTCGTGTCCGCTGACAGCCCGCAGTCCGTCAAGGCCGAGATCGACGTCAAGATGGGCTCGATGGGCATGAAGTTCGTCGGCCCGGTCACGATCGAGTCGGCCGATGCCGGCAGCAAGACGGTCAAGATCAAGGCCAACACGAAGGAAGCCGGCGGGCAGAGCGCCGCCAACGGGGACGTCACGATCTCCGTCGCCGGTGGCACCGGCACCGTCAACGCCGTGGCGAACGTCAACGGCAAGGCAGCATCGATGGGCGAGGGCACCGTGGTGGCGGTCCTCACGCAGCTCGTCAAGCAGTTCGCGGCGAACATCTGACACCTGGCAGACCCCTGCCGGCCGGGCGCGCTCGGAGCGCTCCCGGCCGCCGCGCGGGCGGCCGCGGCGGACGCACCGGCGCCATGTTCTTCGCGCGCTTCCGAGTTACGCGCGCGCGCGCGGGTAAGGTGTCGGTGTGCCTTCGCACACGTCCCCGGCGGGACGCGTGACCGCCTGCGGATGCCGTCAGACCTGGAAGGAGCGACGCGATGAAGGACGTAATCGAGGACGTCGATCGCTGGGTGGATGAAGGGGCGAAGGTCGCAATCGCGACGATCACCGGCACCCGCCGCTCGGCCCCGCGCCCGCCGGGCGCGAAGATGGCGATCAACGACCGCGGCGAGGTCTCGGGCATGGTCTCCGGTGGCTGCGTCGAGGGCGCCGTCATCGAGGTCGCAGACACGATCCTCAACGGCGACGGAGAGCCGCAGCTGCTGACGTTCGGCATCGCCGACGAGGAGGCATGGGACGTCGGGTTGCCGTGCGGCGGCGAGATCGACGTCTGGGTGGAGCGCTTCGAGCCGTGAGCCTCCAGGAGGAGTTCGCACAGATCGCGCGCGAGGACGGTCGCGCGGCGCTCGTCACCGTCGTGCAGGGCCCGCACAAGGGCGAGAAGCTGCTCGTGCGCGCGGACGGCAGCTCCGAGGGCACGCTCGGCGATCCCGAGCTCGATGCCGAGGGCAAGGCCGCTGCCGAGGAGCTCGTGTGGGCGGAGCGCTCCGAAGTACGGGGCGATCTGTTCGTCGACGTCACCAACCCGGACCCGCGGATCGTCGTCTTCGGCGCGGTCGAGTACGCCCAGCACCTCTCGGCGCTTGCCCGCGTCTGCGGCTGGCGCCCCTACGTCGTCGACCCGCGCGCGCGGTTCGCCACGCCGGAGCGCTTCCCGGACGCGCTCGGCGTCGTCGCCGCCTGGCCGGAGGAGGCATTCGAGGAGCTCGGCGCGCCGGACAAGGCGACCTACATCGTCATCCTCACGCACGACCCGAAGCTCGACGACGCGACGCTGCTCATCGCGCTGCGCTCCGACGTCGCCTACATCGGCGCGATGGGCTCCAAGCGCGCGCAGGCCGACCGCCGCGAGCGTCTGCTCGCCGCGGGCGTGCCGGAGGAGGACCAGGCGCGGATCAGCGCGCCCGTCGGCCTCGACCTCGGGGCCACCAATGCGCGCGAGACGGCGCTGTCGATCATGGCCGAGCTCGCGGCCGTTCGCCATCGGCGCGCCGGGGGGCGGCTCTCGCAGAGCAAGGGCGGCGGGCGCATCCACGCCACGGCCGACGCGAAGTAGACGGCGCCGCCGCGTCAGGACGGTCACCCCGCCACTGCCGAGCGGCGCAGGCACCGCGTGCTCCGGAGGATTGGAGCACGCGGACCGCGTTCGGTCTCTACTTGAACAGCCTGTCGAGCACGCCCGAGCTTGTCAGGAGGTTGCCCCCCTGCTCGAGCAGCCCCGTCGCCTGGTCGACCATTGCCTTGCGACCCGCCTCGTCGGCGGTCAGGTAGGCGACGCCCGCGGCAACGACCCCGAGCCTGGCAAGTGCCAGCATCGGGCGGCGATGCCCGACGAGGCCGAGCAGCTGAGCGTTCGTCGCGGCGAGCGAGTACATCGCCGGCGCAAGCTGCGCGTTGAGCTTCCTGTTCCGCATTCGCATCCCTTTCAACGCTGGTGTCCGACGTCGCAGGCCGACCACGCGGAGCGGCATCCCGACGGCCGCGCCGACCCCACCGGCACCGGCGACGAATCCGACCACCGCAGCCGCCGAGGTCAGCACATCCTCCCGTACCGTGACCATACCCGGCTTCTCCGCGTCAGGCGCAACCGCCAGGGCCGAGTCGATGCCGGGCACGGAAGCTGCCCCGCCGCTCGTCTGGTTCGTGGGCGATCCGTCCGTCATCGCCGCACCAAAGCCAGGTTCTCGCGCGCGCGTGTATATCGCGCGATCGCCGCTAGCGGACAATCCACCTCACCACCCTGGCACCGACGAAGCCGGCGGCGATCGCCACCGGAACCTTCAGCGCGGGGTCGAGCTCGTCGAACTTCGACTTCAGCTCGGCGAGCATCTCGCCGACGTCCAGCTGGCTCGGATCGATCTCGGTGACCTGGTCGAGGATCTCGAAGAGGTCGAATGAGCCAAGCTGACCGACGAGCGCGCCGGCTCTCTCTCCGATCTCATTCACGGGCACCCCAAACGAACCGAGCTTGTCTAGCGCCTGCTCAATGGGATCCTGCGTCACCGATCGGCCTGTGGACACGCGGTCTCATCCTCCCTCTTCCGCTCTGGGCGAAGCTAGCTAGTCGCGACGGCCCGTTGGTACCACGGTCGCGAGCGCGGGCACAAGGTGATCTAGGCATCTAGCGCCCCGCTTGCCGGGGTGGTACGACTCCCTTCTTGCGTACGCTAGGAGGACCGATATGGCAACGCAGTTCGAACGGGGGGCTTGACGACCCAAATGTGCTTGGCGATTCCCGGTCAGATCCTCGAGGTGCTTGACGACAGCAACCGCCTCGCGAAGGTCGATGTTGCGGGCGTGCACCGCAACGTGAACATCGGGCTCCTCGACGATGACGATGAGGGCGTCGGTCCTGGCGACTGGGTCCTCATCCACGTCGGCTTCGCGATGTCGAAGGTCGACGAGGCAGAAGCGCTGGAAACACGCCGCATGCTCGAGAGCATGGGCGAGGACTACGAGCAGGAGCTCGAGGACCTGAAGGCGAGCATCATCGAATGAGCCGCCTGATCGCCGACGCGGCTGCCGCGCTGGCACCAAGCTGCGATTACACGACGGGCTGCATCACGTGCGGCGACGTCGCCATCCCACTTACCGTCCTCCGCCTCGACGAGGAGAGGGGACTCGCGCTCTGCGCTGCTGACGACGGGAACTCGGAGACGGTTGAGATCGACCTAGTCGCCCCGGTGGCGCCGGGGGATCGACTCCTCGTTCACGCCGGCACGGCGATCGCGCGGCTTACCGAGGAGGCCTCTGCATGAAGTACGTAGACGAGTTCCGCGACCCCGCGCTCGGGGAAGTGCTCGCCGGTGAGATCCTGGGTCTCGTCGAGCCGGGCCGCCATTACAAGTTCATGGAGGTCTGCGGCGGCCACACGCACTCCATCTACAAGTACGGCATCGACGACCTGCTGCCCGCGAACGTCGAGCTCGTCCACGGGCCCGGCTGCCCGGTCTGCGTCATCCCGATGGGACGCGTCGACGACGGCATCTCGCTTGCGCACCAGCCCGACGTGATCTTCACGTGCTTCGGCGACATGCTGCGCGTGCCCGGTTCGGACGGCACGCTGCTGGACGCAAAGGCCGAGGGCGCCGACATCCGGATGGTCTACTCGCCGCTCGACGCGCTGCGGATCGCCAAGGCCAATCCCGACCGTCCGGTGGTCTTCTTCGCGATCGGCTTCGAGACGACCGCTCCGTCCACGGCGCTGACGCTCAAGCGCGCGAAGGCCGAGGGCGTGTCGAACTTCTTCTGCATGTGCAACCACGTGACGATCGTGCCGCCGCTGCGCGCGTTGCTCGACTCGCCCGACCTGCGCCTGGACGGCTTCATCGGCCCGGGCCACGTGTCGACGGTCGTGGGCGTGCGACCGTTCGAGTTCATCCCTGCCGAGTACGGCAAGCCGATCTCGGTCGCCGGCTTCGAGCCGCTCGACGTGCTGCACGCGATCCACATGATCCTCACGCAGCTCAAGGAGGGCCGCTGCGAGGTGGAGAACCAGTACGCCCGCGTGGTGCCCTACGACGGCAACCCGCGCGCGCTGCAGGTCATGTCCGAGGTCTTCGAGCTGCGGCCGCACTTCGAGTGGCGCGGGATGGGCTTCATCTCGCAGAGTGGCCTGAAGCTCTCCGAGGCGTACGCCGACATGGACGCCGAGATCCAGTACGGCGTGCCCGGCATCCGCGTCGCCGACCCCAAGGCCTGCCAGTGCGGCGAGGTCCTCAAGGGCGTCATCAAGCCGTGGGAGTGCAAGGTGTTCGGCTCCGGCTGCACGCCTGAGCGTCCGATCGGCACGTGCATGGTGTCCAGCGAGGGCGCCTGCGCCGCGTACTACAACTACGGGCGCTTCGCCCGCGAGCGCGAGGTCGTATAAGTGACGTCGCCCGCAGATTCGAGCTTGCGAGGATCGAAGGGCGAAAGCCGCCGTTCCCGGAGATCCGAGCTTGCGAGGATCGGAGGGCGAAAGCCTTCATCCCAGGTCCGAGCTCGCGAGGACCGAAGGGCGAAGTATGTCTAGCCCCGTTTCAGAGCGCGAGCAGAAGGTCCTGAACATCATCGAGACCGCGCGCGCGAAGCGTCAGAAGTTTCGCGACACGCAGATCACGATGGCGCATGGCGCCGGCGGCAAGGCGACGCAGAGCCTCATCGAGGGCCTGCTCGTGCCGTCGTTCGCCAACGAGACGCTCGAGGCGATGGCCGACGCCGGCACCGTCTCCGTCCTCGGCGGCAACGTCGCGATGACGACCGACTCCTTCGTCGTCAACCCGATCAGCTTCCCGGGCGGGACGATCGGCGAGCTCGCGGTCAACGGCACGCTCAACGATGTCGCGATGGCCGGCGCCAAGCCGCTGGCGCTGACGCTCTCGCTGATCCTCGAGGAGGGCCTGCCGGCGGACGTCCTCAAGGAGCAGGTCTCGGCGATCGCCGAGGCGGCCGCCTCCGCCGACGTGCCGATCGTCGCCGGCGACACGAAGGTCGTCGAGCGCGGCGCCTGCGACCAGATGTACATCTGCACGACCGGCATGGGCGTGCTCGACGATCGCACGAGCCTGTCGCCGTCCTCGCTGCGGCCGGGCGACAAGATCCTCGTCTCGGGTCGCATCGGCGACCACGGCACCGCGATCATGCTCGCCCGCGGCGAGTTCGATCTCGATGCCGACATCACGTCGGACACGATGTGCCTTTGGCCGATGGTCGACACGCTGCTGGACCAGGTCGGTCCGTCGCTGCGCTGCCTGCGCGACGCGACGCGCGGCGGCGTCGCATCGGTCCTCAACGAACTCGCTCGAGCATCGCGTGTAGCGATGGTCATCAACGAGGCCGCGGTGCCAGTGCACCCGGCAGTGGCAGGAGCCGCGGAGATCCTCGGGATCGACCCGATGCACGTGGCGAACGAGGGGAAGATGGTTGCGATCGTTGCCCCCGAGGCAGCGGACGCAGCACTGGCCGCATTGCGGTCAGCGCCGGGCGGCGAAGAGGCCGCCATGATCGGCGAATGCAAGACCGAACCCGAAGGCATGGTGTTGGTGGCCACGGCCTTCGGGGGCAAGCGCGTCATGGATCAGCTCGTGGGCGATCCACTGCCGCGCATCTGCTAGTCGAAAGGGAGGAGCTCACATGGCATCAATCGAGTTCGCACCACGCCAGCACGAGACGGAGCAGATCACGGCTCACGTCGTCTGGCTGACATCGGGTCTGAGCTGCGACGGCGACTCCGTCGCCATGACATCGGCGGTCAACCCGAGTCTTGAGGACATCATCACGGGCGCGATTCCGGGCATGCCGAAGGTCGTGGCACACACCCCGGTCCTCGCTTACGAGAACGGCGCCGAGTTCCTGCAGGCGTGGTACGACGCCGAGGCCGGCAAGCTCGATCCGTTCGTCCTGATCCTCGAGGGTTCGGTACCCAACGAGAAGATCAACGGCGACGGTCACTGGGCGGCCATGGGTGTCAACCCGAGCGACGGCCAGCCGATCACCACGAACGAGTGGATCGATCGCCTCGCCCCGAAGGCCGCTGCGGTGGTCGCGCTCGGGACGTGCGCGACGTATGGCGGCATCCCGGCGATGAAGAACAACCCGACGGGCGCGATGGGCCTGTGCGACTACCTCGGCTGGGGCTGGACCTCGGCTGCGGGCCTGCCGATCGTCAACATCCCCGGTTGCCCCGCGCAGCCGGACAACACGACCGAGTCGCTGACGCTTCTCGTCATGGCTCTGGCCGGCATCGGGCCGGTTCCGGAGCTCGACGAGCAGCATCGCCTCGTGGAGCACTTCGGTCGGACCGTGCACGAGGGCTGCAACCGCGCTGCCTTCTACGAGCACGGCAACTTCGCGACGGAGTACGGCTCCGACCACCGCTGCCTGGTCAAGCTCGGGTGCAAGGGCCCGGTCGTGAAGTGCAACGTCCCGATCCGCGGTTGGCAGAGCGGCGTCGGCGGTTGCCCGAACGTGGGTGGCATCTGCATGGCTTGCACGATGCCGGGCTTCCCCGACAAGTACATGCCGTTCATGGACGAGGACTCGAAGGCGAAGCTTTCGTCGGCGACGGCGAAGTTCACCTACGGGCCGCTTCTGCGCTACTTCCGCAACCAGTCGATCAGCAGGAACTACGACAAGGAACCGGACTGGCGCCACCCGCGCAACGAGATCACCTCGGGCTACGCGCCTCACTGGACGTAAGGGAGAGACAAAGACACATGGCAACACTTCAAACACCGACTTCGACCTCCGGGGTCGTCGTCAAGGAGATGGCGTGGGATCCGATCACCCGTATCGTCGGGTCGCTCGGCATCCACACGGAGATCGACTTCACGAACCGCAAGGTCAACAAGTGCTACAGCACTTCGATGATCTTCCGTGGATTCGACATCTTCATGAAGGGCATCGATCCTCGCGACACGCACTACATCACGAGTCGAATCTGCGGGATCTGCGGAGACAACCACTGTACGGTCTCCTGTCTGAACCAGAACATGGCCTATGGGGTCAAGCCGCCGAAGCTCGGTGACTACGCCTTCAACCTGGCCGAGACCGCGGACTACATGTTCGACCACGCGATCTTCAACGATTGCATGGCCAACGTGGACTTCTGCGAGCAGATGGTCAAGGAGACCAACCCGTCCGTGCTGGCAAAGGCCGAGAACACGTCGGCCCCGCACTCGGACATCCACGGCTACAACACGATCGCGGACATCATGCGCGCGCTGAACCCGTTCACGGGTTCGTTCTACCTGGAGACGCTCGGCGTCGCCCGGTACACGCGTGAGATGTACTGCCTCTTCGGCGGCCGGCACACGCATCCCTCGACGATCATGCCGGGTGGCTGCAGCGCGGACATCACGCATCAGACGATGACCGAGTACTACGTGCGGCTCATGCGCTACATGGACTACATCAAGCGCACGGTGCCGATGCACGACGACCTGTATGACTTCTTCTACGAGGCCATGCCGGGCTACGAGCGGGTCGGCTACCGCGACACGGACATCATCTGCTGGGGCGCCTTCGACGACCCCGAGTACGTGACGTACGAGTACAAGACCATGACGGACTGGGGCCGCAAGCGTTTCATCACGCCTGGCCTCGTCTTCAAGGGCGAGCTGATCACGACCGACCTGGTCGAGATCAACCTCGCGATGCGGATCCTCCTGGGCCACTCGTACTTCGACGACTGGGATCAGGAAGAGACGTTCGTCACGCACGATCCGCTTGGCAACCCGGTGGACAAGCGCCACCCGTGGAACAAGCAGACCCTGCCGAAGCCGCAGAAGCGCGACTTCAACGACAAGTACTCGTGGGTCGCTGCGCCGCGCATGTACGACAAGCGCAACGACATCTACGTCGCGACCGACACCGGTGGCGGCCCGTTCGCGCGCAACTGGTGCACCGCGAAGGCCGGGCTCGTGGACATCGGGTACCTCAAGGCGACGGGTCACAGCATCCAGATGGTGCTGCCGAAGTCGCTGAACATGCCCGAGATGGAGCTCGAGTGGAAGATCCCGCCGTGGTCCAACGCGATCGAGCGTGACCGCGCCCGTACCTACCATCAGCCGATTTCCGCGCTGATCGGTCTGTACAACCTGGAGAAGGCCCTCGTCGAGGTGCGCGCCGGGCGCACCAAGTCCTGGAACAGCTTCACCGTTCCGGAGGAGGCCATCTCGTGCGGGTTCCATGAGGCCGCTCGCGGCGTCATCAGCCACCACATGGTCATTCGCAATGGCAAGGTCGCGAATTACCAGCCGTACCCCCCGACCCCGTGGAACGGGAACCCGCGCGACAAGTTCGGGACCCCGGGACCCTACGAGGACGCTGTCCAGAACACCCCGATCTTCGAGGAGAACGGGCCGGACAACTTCAAGGGGATCGACATCATGCGCGCTGTGCGCTCCTTCGACCCGTGCCTGCCGTGCGGTGTGCACATGTACACCGGCAAGGGCCGCGTCAAGAAGGTCCAGCACACGCCGACGGGGATGTGCTGAGGGCCTAGTGGCTACTGAGCACCAAGCTCCGGAAGAGCTGGTCGAGCGGGTCCAGGAACTCCTGGGCTCGCTCGACGAAATCGCCGATCCTGTCGCGCAGAACCGCGTGCAGGAGCTCGTCGGCGCAGTTCTCGAGCTGTATGGAGCTGGTCTGGAGCGGATCCTCGGCGTCCTTGCGGACGCCGGGGAGCCCGCCCTCCCGATCCGCGACGCACTGCTCGACGACGGGATCGTCGCAAGCCTGCTGCTGATCCACGGCCTGTACCCGGTGCCGCTCGAAGAGCGCGTCATGCAGGGCCTGGACAACGTGCGGCCGTTTCTCGCCGGCCACGGCGGGAACGTCGAGCTCGTCAGCGTCGAGAACGGCGTCGCGCGGCTGCGGCTGCAGGGCAGCTGCGACGGCTGTCCGGCGTCGGCGTCGACGCTGGAGAACGCGCTGCGCGAGGCGATCGACGAGGTCGCTCCCGATCTGCTCGGCCTCGAGGTCGAGGGCGTCGTCGGACTGGACGAGGCGGAGAGCACTCCATCCGGCCTGTCGCTTCCGATGGTCCAGGTCGGCGGCACGAGCCTGCCGATGGCCGACGCGCCGTACACCGAGTGTCCCTCGGGCGTGGGGAAGTGAGCGCCGGCGGTCGCCTGCCTTCCACGCTCGTGACAGGCCTGGGCCGCCTCGCGCGGCCCGCGCCTGTTCAGACGGAGAAGTGCGAGCTGTGCGGAAGGCCGCTGTCGGACGAGCATCGACACCTGCTCGAGCTCAACGAACGGCGCATCCTGTGCGCCTGCGAGCCGTGCATGGCGATGAAGTCGGGGATGGAGAACTACTGTCCGGTCGGAGCGCGCACGCTGTGGCTCGACGACTTCGTGTTCCCCGGGGAGCTGTGGGCGTCGTTCCAGCTTCCCGTCGGGCTTGCGTTCTTCATGCGCTCGACGGGCACGGACTCGCTCGTCGCGCTGTACCCGAGCCCGGCCGGCGCGACCGAGTGCGAGCTGAACCTCGAAAGCTGGGACAAGCTCGTCGAGCTCAACCCGATCCTCAAGGACCTCGAGGCCGATGCAGAGGCGCTCGTCGTCAACCGCATCAGCGACAGCAATCAGCACGCGATCGTGCCGATCGACGAGTGCTATCGCCTCGTCGGCCTGATCAAGTCCACCTGGCAGGGTATCTCCGGCGGCAGTGCTATAGAGGATGCCGTGCCCAAGTTCTTCGACTACGTACGCCACAAGGCCGGAGCCGCATGAGTCAACCGGATCCCCCTCCGACGCAAGAGCGCCCGGAGGTCACGTTCGAGGTGCTCGGCGCCGCGCACGAGCCGTTCGCGGCGCAGCCGACGCTGCGCTTCGAGCTCAGCGTCTTCGAGCCCACCGATCGCCCGATCTACGCGATCTCGCTGACGGCGCAGATCAACTTCGACCCCGCGCTGCGGGAGTACGACGCAAAGACGCGCGAGGACCTCTTCGAGCTGTTCGGTGCGCCCGAGCGCTGGCCGTCGACGACGCGCAGCTTCCTCTGGTGCCACGCCAGCGCGATGGTGCACTCGTTCACCGGTGCCACGACGTTCGGCCTCGAGGTCCCGTGCACCGCCGACCTCGAGATGGTCGCGTCGCGCTACATCTCGGCGCTGCCCGACGGCGAGGTCCCGCTGACGATGCACTTCACCGGGCGGGTCATGTACCAGGGTCCGCAGCGCCAGGTCCAGGTGCTCCACATCCCGTGGCACACGTCGACGAAGTACCGGATGCCGGTCTCGGTCTTCAAGGCCATGATCAAGCACCATCACGGCAACTCGGGCTTCCTGCTGCTGCACGACGACACGCTCGCGGAGCTGAAGAAGTACAAGCGCGTCCGCGGCCTGCCCAACTTCGACGGCGTCGTTCTCGACATGCTCGAGCGCGCACCGGCGCAGGACACCGAAGGAGCGAGCGCATGACACCGAGTGATTGCCGCACGATCGCCGGCCCCGAAGCGCAAGGCGGGTCCTCGCGATGAACCATGTCGAGCCGATCACCCCGGAGAACCCGTCCGACGTCGGGATCACGTCGTCGAAGTCGCATCTCGAGCGGCTCGTCGACTCGCTCCTGTTCGAGGGCTACGCGCTGTATCCCTACACGCCGGGCTCGACGAAGAACGCAACGCCGACGCCGTTCGGGATCGTCTACCCGGCCGACTACGCCGAGAACCAGACGCACGCCTTCGACCGCATGCAGATGCAGGGGGTCATCACGTCCGCCGACGCCCTCGTCACCGGCGAGGTGCGGTTCCTGCAGGCCTCCGGTGACAAGCACAAGGCGATCGAGCGGCGCGTGCAGCTCGGCGCCGCGCCGTCGACCGTGCGGTTCGAGTTCGACGAGCTCGAGGGTCGCGCCGAGCTGATCGTCGACCGGCTGCCCGACGGCCGCGGCCGCGTGACGCTGGCGGTCGAGAACGTCACGCCGCTGAGCGAGGAGGAGGCGACGGCCGACCGCAAGGAGGCGCTGACGAAGAGCATGCTCTCGACGCACCTGCTCGCGCGCGTCGAGGGCGGGGAGACGTTCCTGTCGCCGCTGGATCGCGGCGACGACGGCGTCGCCGGCTGCTGCCAGGTCAACACGTGGCCGGTGCTCGCCACGCCGGCCGACGACGCCCTCCTGGCGCCCACGATCATGCTTCCGGACCATCCGGAGATCGCCCCGGAGAGCGTCAACGACTTCTTCGACGGCACCGAGATCGAGGAGGCGCTCGTACTGCACATCCAGGCGCTCTCCGACCAGGAGCGCGAGGAGATCGCGGCGATGGACCCGAAGGTCCGCGAGATGCTCGCGCGCGCGGACGCGACGACGCCGCAGCAGCTGATGGACCTGCACGGGCGCGTGCGCCTCGAGGACCCGCCCGGCGAGCGCGAGGTCACGTTCGACGGCGTCCGGTACCGCCGCGGCGACAAGGTCATCCTGCGCCCGCCGCAGACCGCCGACGTGTACGACAAGATGCTCGACGGGCGCTCTGCGACGATCCACCGGCTGTTCCTGCGCGTCGACGATCGGCTGCACATCGGCGTCACCGTCGACGACGATCCGATGCAGGAGATCCTCGGCGAGAGCGGGCGCTTTCTGTTCTTCTTCGCAGAAGAGGTCGAGGTGGTGTCGTGACGACGGCGCACGTCTCGACCGTCGCAGGCCTCCAATCCGAAAGCAGGTGCCTGCGATGAGCGAGGACGAGCAGCGCGACAAGGAGACGCTGGAGCCGCCGCGCGACACGTGGAGGCCGCCGGCGCCGGGCGCGCCGCTGGAGCTGAAGGAACCCGATGTCTCCGGCCGCCCGAAGCAGGTCCTGATCGCAGGCATCGGCAATGCGTGGCAGCGCGACGACGGCTTCGGCAGCGAGGTCGCACGGCGACTCGAGGGACGCGAGCTGCCGCCAGGCGTCGCGGTCATCGACTTCGGCACCGGCGGCCTGGATCTTGCCTACCAGGTCATGTACGGCTACGACGCCCTGCTGATGATCGACGTCAGCCGCCAGGGCGGATCGCCCGGCACGCTGTATGTGATGGAGGTCGACGAGGACGAGGTTCCCGGCGGCTCCGTCGAGGACGGCGAGGTCCTCAACCCGCACGCGATGGACCCCGAGACGGTCCTGCGCTTCATCAAGATCACCGGCGGCTGGCCGGGCAAGGTCGTGATCGTCGCCTGTGAGCCCGAGACGGTCGAGGAGATGGGCGTCGGCCTGAGCTCCGTCGTCGAGGACGCCGTCGACCGCGCTGTCGAGCTCGTCCTCGAGACAGCCAAGGAGCTCCTCACCGACGAGGCCTACGCCTCCGTCGACGACGCGGCGTAGCACCAGGCGATGCACGAGTTCGATCTGTCGAGCGCGATCGTCGCGACGGTCAACAAGCACGCCGACGGGCGCAAGGTCACGCACGTGACGCTGCGCATCGGCCGCCTGCGTCAGGTCGTCCGGGACACGCTGGAGTTCTACCTCGCGATCGTCGGCAAGGACACGCCTTGCGAGGGCGCTACGCTGGAGATCATCGACGTTCCGGCCACGCTGGTCTGCAAGAACTGCCAGAACGAGTGGGAGATCGAGATTCCGGCGTTCATCTGCGCGACCTGCGGCCCCGGAGCCGTCGAGGTGAAGACGGGCGAGGAATTCATGGTCGAGTCGATCGAGGTCGAGGACGAGGAGGACGCGGCATGCACCGCACCAAGGTGAGGGTCGTCGAGGACGCCCTCGACGCCAACAACACGATCGCCTCGGCGAACCGCAGCGATTTCGATCGCTCCAACGTCACCGTGGTCAACCTCATGAGCGCCCCCGGCGCCGGCAAGACGACGCTGCTCGAGCGCGCGCTCGAAGGCCTCGCGGACGAGGACCCGCCGGTGCGCGTCGGCGTCCTCGAGGGCGACGTGCAGGGCAGCTTCGACGCCGACCGCCTGTCGGTCCTGCACATCCCGGTCGTCCAGCTCAACACCGACAACGGCTTCGGCGGCGAGTGCCACCTCGACGCGAACATGGTTCGCTCCGCGCTGCCGGCGGTGCCGCTCGACGACATGGACGTCCTGATCGTCGAGAACGTCGGCAACCTCGTCTGTCCCGCGGAGTTCCGGATCGGCGAGGATGCCCGCATCATGGTCTGCTCGGTGACGGAGGGCGAGGACAAGCCGCTGAAGTACCCGCTGATGTTCCGCGCCTGCGAGCTCGTGGTCATCAACAAGGTCGACCTGCTCGAGCACCTCGACTTCGATGTCGACCGCCTCGAGGCGAACATCCTCCAGGTCAACCACCACGCCAAGGTCATGCGCGTCAGCGCGAAGACCGGCGAGGGCATCGACGCGTTCCGCGCCTGGCTGCAGGCGCTTCCGGCGCGGGCGGGCGCCACGGCGTGAAGCAGACGGCCGGTGGTTCGTCTCACACCTGCCATTCCGAGATGACGGCCGTCGGTCGCGGCCGCCACGCATGAGACCGACCACGGAAGTCGGCGCCGAGCGGGTCGAAGCTCTGCTGCGCGACCGCAGCGAAGCCAACACGCAGTTCTTCGCCGCCGAGGCCGAGCGCCTCGCGCGCCTGTGCCACAGGATGGCCGAGCGCTTCGCGCGCGAGGGTCGCCTCGTGGCCTTTGGCGCGACGCCGGCCGACCGCTCCGACGCGCGCCACGTCGCGGTCGAGTTCGTCCACCCGGTGATCGTCGGAAAAAGCGCATTGCCCGCGCTGGGCATCGCCGGCGAGGGCGGCCGCGTCGCCGATCAGGTCGCGCTCGAGGCCGAGGGCGAGGACATCGCGATGGGCTTCGGCGACAACCGCGACACGTTCGCGGCGCTCGCCGCGGCGCGCGAGCGCGGCTGCCTGACGGTCGCGTTCGCACCCGGCTCGGGTGCCGAATGGGAGTTCGACCTCTCGGCGGTGCAGGACCCCTTCATCCGCCAGGAGATCGTCGAGACGCTCTACCACCTGCTGTGGGAGCTCGTCCACATCTTCCTCGATCACCGCGGGCTGCTCGAGGGCCGCGCCGCCAAGCCGGTGCACAACCCCGGCGCGTCGAGCTTCCTCTATCCGTTTCTCACCCAGCAGGAGCACAACCTCGACGAGATCCTCGAGGACGTGCGCAAGTCGATGCTGCTCAAGGCCGACGAGGTCATGGCGCTGCGCGCGCAGTCGCTCAGCGAGGGCTGTGACACGCTGCTGAGCGCCGCGCGCGTCCTGCGCGAGCGCCTCGACGACGGCGGCCGCCTGATCGCGCTCGGCAACGGCGGCTCGGCGACCGACGCGATGGACGTCGTCGCCGACTTCCACACGCCGCTGTACGGCGGGCCGCCGCGCCGCGCCTTGGACCTCACCGAGGACACGGGCATCATCACCGCCGTCGCCAACGACATCGGCACGGAGGAGATCTTCCAGCGCCAGGTGATTGCGTACGGTCGCCAGGGCGACGTGCTGCTCGCGCTCTCGACGAGCGGCAACTCGCTGAGCATCCTCGAGGCGCTCAAGGAGGCGCGCAAGCGCAAGCTCGTGACGATCGCGTTCGTCGGCTACGACGGCGGCAACGTCGCGGCGGACAAGCTCGCCGACCACATCGTCGTCACGCGCTCGCAGAACATCCCGCGCATCCAGGAGGCGCAGGCGAGCGTCTACCACGTGCTGCGCGAGCTCGTCGAGCTCGCCGGACCGCAGGCGGCGGCGTGACAGCGCGTCGTCGCCCGACCCCGGCTGACGCCGACCCACCGACAGGACGCTCGCGATGAGCACGCAGTCCGAGAAGGCGATGCGACGGGTTCGCGCGCGCGTCGACGGCACCGTGCAGGGGGTCGGCTACCGCCCGTTCGTGTTCCGCCTCGCCGCTGAGCTAGGCATCGCCGGCTGGGTGCTCAACGACGAGCGTGGCGTGCTCGTCGAGGCCGAGGGTCCGCCCGACGCCGTCCACGTCTTCCTCGCGCGGCTACGCGCCGATGCTCCGCCGCTCGCCGAGGTGCGCGGCGTCGAGGCGCAGGACGTGCCGGTCGTCGGCGAGGCCGGCTTCGAGATCGTCTCGAGCGTCCATGGCGGCGCCGCGACCGCGCCGGTGACGCCGGACTCGGCGACCTGCGACGACTGCCTCGCCGAGCTCGCCGATCCCAGCGACCGGCGCCACCGCTATCCGTTTCTGAACTGCACGAACTGCGGGCCGCGCTTCACGATCGTGCGCGGGATCCCCTACGACCGGCCGCTGACGACGATGGCGCAGTTCGAGATGTGCGACGACTGCCGGGCCGAGTACGAGGACCCGGGCGACCGCCGCTTCCATGCGCAGCCGAACGCCTGCCCGATCTGCGGCCCGCAGGTTCGGCTGCTGGAGCGAAGCGGCGAGCCGGTCGAGGGCGTCGGCGACGCGTTGCGCGCCGCCGCGGACGACCTGCTCGAGGGCACAATCCTCGCCGTCAAGGGGCTCGGCGGCTACCACCTCGCCTGCCGCGCCGACAGCGAGCAGGCCGTCGCGGCGCTGCGCTCGCGCAAGCGCCGCGAGGATCGCCCCTTCGCACTGCTCGTCGCCGACGTCGAGACCGCGCGCAGCCTCGTCGAGCTCGGACCGGTCGAGGAGGCGCTGCTGACCTCCCGCGAGCGCCCGATCGTGCTCGCGCGCCGGCTGGCGGACGCGGCGGTCGCGCCGTCCGTCGCTCCCAACGTGCCCGACCTCGGGGTGATGCTGCCCTACACGCCGATGCACCAGCTGCTGGCGAGCGACACCGGCGTGCCGCTCGTCATGACGAGCGGCAACACCTCCGACGAGCCGATCGCGTTCGCCGACGAGGACGCGCTCGATCGCCTGCGCCGGATCGCCGACCGCTTCCTCATCCACGACCGCCCGATCGCCACGCGGACGGACGACTCCGTCGTGCGCGTCGTGCGCGAACGCCCGCTCATGCTGCGCCGCTCGCGCGGCTACGTGCCCGCGAGCCTCGACCTGCCGGTGCCGTCCTCGCTGCACCTGCTCGGCGTCGGTGCCGAGCAGAAGAACGCGTTCTGCGTCGCCAAGGGCGACCGCGCGTGGCCGAGCCACCACATCGGCGACATCAAGAACTACGAGACGCTGCAGTCGCTGGAGACGGGCATCGCGCACTTCGAGCGGCTCTTCGAGGTCGAGCCGCAGCTCGTCGTCCACGACCTGCATCCCGACTACCTCTCGACGCGCTACGCGCTCGCGCGCGAGGACGTGCAGCTGTTCTCCGTCCAGCACCACCACGCGCACCTCGCGGCCACGCTCGCCGAGCACGGCGAGACCGGACTCGCCGTCGGCGCGATCTTCGACGGCACGGGCTACGGGACCGACGGCACGGTGTGGGGTGGTGAGATCCTCGTCGGCGGGCTGGACCGGATCGAGCGCAGCGGGCGGATCCGGCCGATCCGGATGCCCGGCGGCGCGCGCGCGGTCGCGGAGCCGTGGCGGATGGCGGCGGCCTGGCTGACGGAGCTGCAGGTGCGGCTGCCGCCGGCGTTCGAGGACATCGCGCAGCCGCGCTGGAACATGGTCGCGCGGCTGTCGATCAACGGCATCGGCTCGCCGTTCACGTCAAGCGCCGGCCGGCTGTTCGACGCCGTCGCGGCGCTCTGCGGCGTGCGCCTCGAGGTCACGTACGAGGGCCAGGCGGCGATCGAGTTCGAGGCGCTCGCCGACCGCGCCGCCGTCGATCCCTATCCGCTCGAACTCGAGCATCGCGGCACGGCCGTCGCGCTGGACGTGCGCCCGACGATCCTCGCGGTGCTCGACGACATCGCCGCCGGCGTGCCGGTGAGCACGATCTCGGCGCGCTTCCACGCCGGTCTCGCGCGCGCGACGACCGAGGCGCTCGTGCTCGTCGCGGGGCGCCAGGAGCTCGACCTCGCCGTGCTGTCGGGCGGCGTCTTTCAGAACCGGCTGCTGCTGGAGCTCACGACGGCCGCCCTCGAGGAGGCCGGCTTGCGCGTGCTCGTGCCTGAGAAGCTGCCGCCGAACGACGGCCAGATCGCGTTCGGTCAGGTCGCGGTTGCCGCGGCTCGGCTTGCGGCCGGCTGAGCCGGTCGTATCCTCTGCGCGGATGGAAGGCTTCGCGCTCAGCGAGCGGTGGAACGGCTGGTCGCGCCTGGACACGATGGTCGAGGCCGCGCGCGCCGCGATCGCCGCCGGACCGCTGGATCCGCTCGTCTGCGAGGTGACGATCGAGGGCGACGAGGACACGTTGACGCTCGACAACCTCGCCGAGCTCGACGCGCTGCTCGCCGCCGGCGCTGACCCGCTGTCGCTCGACATCTACGTCGCGCACGCCGTCGAGGCCGAGGCCAGCCTGACGCTCGTCTACAACGGGCGCTGGCTGCAGATCAACGGCGCCGGCAGCGATTGGTCTCGCGCGCGGCAGGCCTACGACGCTGCGCAGGCCGAGCTCGCGCTCGTGTACGGCATCACGACGTTCAAGCTGCCGACACCGCCGAAGGACACCGTCGCCGAGACGCGGCGCCGCCTCGCCGAGCGCGAGTCACAGGACTAGCCGGGCCCGTCGGTCGCCGGCCGCTCGCCCGCGTCGCCCGGCCCGCGCACGAACCACTCCGGGATCGTCAGCGTCCCGTCGGGCTCGCCGGTGATCCCGTCCGGCGGCCAGCGCTGCGGATAGGGCGGGCGCTTCCAGACCCATTGCTCGCCGCAGTAGGCGTAGTGGAAGCGAATTGACTTGAGCAGGTCGCGGCGATGCTCCGGGCAGGCGTAGCGGCGTGGGCCGAGCAGGCCGCCCGCGTGCCATACGAGCCACCCGCCGGGCATCGCGTCGATCAGCTCTCCGAACAGGTCCTCGCGCGTGGACGCGCCGATGCTGCTGCGGGTGGCCTCGTCGGGCAGGCAGCCGCAGATGTCGCACTTGAACCAGTAGCGCACCGGCATCGCTGAAGCGTAGTGCCCGACGGACGTGTCGCGCTACCGAGATCAGCGGAGTCCGAGCGGTACGCTATTGCGACCTTATGGCAATCACGTTAGGCTGGCACTGAATGCCCGCCCCGCGCCGCACCTTCTCAGCGCTGCTCTGCGCGGCCCTCGTGCTGCTCAGCGGCTGCGGCGACTCCGGCGCGGGCGGCAGCGCCGACGCAGGCCTGAGCGTCGCCACGACGGTCGCTCCGATCACGAGCATCGCGGCGAACATCGGCGGCGACCGCGTGAAGATCACGGGCATCGTCCCGGAGGGCACGAACTCGCACACCTTCGAGCCCAAGCCGAGCGACGCAGAGCTGCTCTCGCAGGTCGACGTGCTCTACGTCAACGGCCTGCAGCTCGAGGAGCCGACGAAGGATCTCGCCGCGCAGAACCTCAAGGACGGTGCGCAGATCGTCGAGCTCGGGACGAGATCGATCCCCGCGAGCGAATACATCTACGACTTCTCGTTCCCGAAGTCCGGCGGCAGGCCCAATCCCCACCTCTGGACGGACCCGAGGTACGCGTTGAAGTACGCGCAGATCATCCGCGACGACCTCTCCGAGCGCGATCCCGCCAACAGCGCCTACTACGCCGCGAACTTCAACCGCTTCAAGGCCAGGGTCGACGCGTTCGACGAGGCGATGCAGGCGTCGTTCGAGACGATCCCGCGCGCAAGGCGCAAGCTGCTGACCTACCACGACGCGTACGCGTACTTCGGCCGCAACTATGGCTGGGACATCATCGGCGCGATACAGCTGTCGGACTTCGAGGACCCGACGCCGAAGGAGGTCGCGCGGCTGATCGACCAGGTCCGCGCCGAGAAGGTGCCGGCGATCTTCGGCTCGGAGGTCTTCCCCAGCCCGGTGCTCGCGCAGATCGGCAAGGAGGCGGGCGTCAAGTACGTCGACATCCTGCGCGACGACGACCTCCCGGGCGAGCCCGGCGACGCGGGGCACTCGTGGATGGGACTGATGCACTTCGACTACGTCACGATGACGGAGGCGATGGGCGGCGACGCCACCGCACTCAAGGCGTTCAAGCCCGCCAACACCGCTCCCGACACCGCGAGCTACCCGCAGTGATCGAGCGGCCGCGCAGCACGCTCGTCGAGCTCGCAGGCCTGACGTATGGCTATGGCTCGGAGGCGGTGCTCGAGGACATCGACATCGCGATCGGCTGCGGCGAGTTCGTCGGCATCGTCGGGCCGTCCGGTGCCGGCAAGACGACCGCGCTGCGCGTGATCGCCGGGAGCCTGCGACCGGCCCACGGACGCGTCGAGCGCCGCGCCGATCTGCGGATCGCCTACGTCCCGCAGGTCGAGACGATCAACTGGAGCTTTCCGGTGAGCGTGCGCGAATGCGTGCTGATGGCGCGTGTCGGCAGGGATCGCCGCCTGCCCTGGTCCAGCCGCGCAGAGCGCGCGCAGGTCGCAGCGGTGCTCGCACGACTGGACATCGGCAACCTCGCCGACCGCCACATCCGGGAGCTCTCCGGCGGCCAGCAGCAGCGGGTCTTCATCGCTCGCGCGCTGCTGGGCGAACCCGAGCTGCTGCTGATGGACGAGCCGACCTCCGGCGTCGACGTGCGCCTGCGCCACGAGCTGCTGCACCTGCTCGACGACCTGCACGCCCGCGGCCTGGCGATCGTGCTGACGACGCACGACCTCAACGGCATCGCTGCGCACCTGCCGCGCGTGATCTGCCTGAACCGGCGCGTGATCGGCGACGGCGTTCCCCACCGCGTCCTGACGGCGGACGTGCTCGAGCGTACGTACGGCGCGAGCATGGAGGTGCTCGAGCACGGCGGCATGCCGGTCGTGGTCGACAGCTTCCGCCGCCACGCGCCGCACCCGCACGCGCCGCACGTAGCCCACGCGCCGCACGCATCCGACGCGCATCGCAGCGAGACGCCCGCATGATCGACGAGCTGCTGCGCCCGTTCGACTTCGAGTTCTTCCGCAATGGCCTGATCGTCGCGACGATGGCCGGCGCGCTGTGCGGAGCGATCGGCGTCTACGTCGTCCTGAAGGGCATGAGCTACATCGGCCACGGCCTGTCGCACGCGATCTTCGGCGGCTTCGCCGCGAGCGCCCTGCTGGGGGTGAACTTCCTGCTCGGCGCGGGCGCCTGGGGCATCGCCTCCGCGTTCATGATCAACGCCGTGACCCGCCGCCGCGTGATCGGCTCCGACGCGGCGATCGGAGTCATCACGACGGCGTCGTTCGCGCTCGGCCTCGCGCTGTTCGCGCTCTTCGGCAGAGCCGGCACGAACTTCGACGCCGCGCTCTTCGGGAGCATCCTCGGCGTCGGAGCGGACGACGTCATCGCGATCGGCGTCGTCAGCCTGCTGGCGGGCACGCTGATCTTCCTGCGCTATCGCGCGCTGCTGTTCACGACGTTCGATCCAGAGGTCGCCGACGTCGCAGGCGTGAACACGGCGCGCATCGATGCGCTGCTGACCGTCGTGCTCGCGGCCTCGATCCTCGCCACGATGCAGGTTCTCGGCGTGACGCTGATCGCCGCCGTGCTGGTCATCCCCGCGGCCGTCGCACGGATGCTGACGAACTCGTTCGCGCGGATGCTGCAGCTCGCGACGGGCATCGGCGCGGTCTGCGGCTTCGTCGGGATGAACCTCAGCTACCACCTCGACGTCCAGTCGGGCCCGACGATCGTGCTCGTCGCCGCGACGCTCTTTGCCGCCGTCTTCTTCGCGACAGGCATCAACGGGCGGCGGCGCGCCGCAGGGCTGATGGCTAGCTAGCTCGGGGTGTCGCGCTGCTTGGCGCAGCGCGCGCACAACCCGACGATCGGGAAGTGCGAGAAGCGCGCTTCGAAGCCCGACAGCTCGCGGACCGCGTCGCGCACGCCGTCGAGCGCGGCCGGGTCGACGGACTCCAGGGCTCCGCATGACTCGCACGCGAGGTACTCGCGGTCGCCGAAGCCGACGAGGACGTACCGTCCGGGACCGTGCCCGGCGTGGAAGTGCCGTACGAGCCCGAGCTCGCCGAGCGTCTCGAGGTTGCGGTAGACCGAGGCGATGTCGGACTGCGTCATCTTGCCGCCGAGGCCGTCGGCGATGTCCTCTGCGGAGATCGGCTGACGCGCCGCCAGCAGCGCCTCGAGGACGAGCCGCCGGGCCGACGTCAGCCGCAGGCCACCGCGCCGCACGACGTCCATCGCCTCCTCGAGATCGCTGACGACGACGGGCTTGCTGTCCGGCGAGACGGTCACGCCGGGAACGTAGCGCATCGGTCCTCGCGCGGCGGATGGTGATGCGGCCGCTAGTACACGGGGTACTTCGGCGGGACGGTGTAGTCCTTGCGGCGGCTGGCGAAGAGCTTGATCAGGGCGAGGCCGAGGATGAACCCGCCGATGTGGGCGAAGTACGCGACGCCGCCTCCACCGCCGGCCGGATTGGCGATGTCGGCATAGCCGTAGGCGAGCTGCAGCAGGAACCACAGGCCGAGCACCAGCAACGCGGGGAGCTCGACGATCGTGAAGAAGAAGATGATGAAGATGATCGTGACGACCCGCGCCGTCGGATAGAGCAGGATGTAGCCGCCGAGGACGGCGGCGACGGCGCCCGACGCGCCGATCGTCGGGACGGCCGCGTCGGGGTCGATCCCCGTCTGCGCGAGGAGCGCGGCGATGCCGCCGAGCACGTAGAAGAGGACGAACTTCAGGTGGCCCATCGAGTCCTCGACGTTGTTGCCGAAGATCCACAAAAAGAGCATGTTGCCGCCGAGGTGCAGGATGCTGCCGTGCATGAACATCGACGTGAAGACGGTGAGGATCGTGGGCGGCTGGTCGGGCGCTTGGACCTGCACCCCGGGCTGGCCCTCGCAGACGACCTGCTCGCCCGCGATCGCGCACTCCTTGCCCGGATGCGTGATCTCGTACGGGATCGCGCCGTAGTCGATGACGCCGCTGTCGCTCGGCCCGCTGAGGATCCCGCCCCGCTGCAGCAGGAAGTAGGCGAGCACGTTGATCACGATGAACGCGATCGTGACGTACGGCGTGCGGTCGGTCGGGATGTTGTCCTTGAGCGGGAACACGCGGCTGGCGCGGACCCTACCCTGCCCGCAGGCTCCCTACGTGACGAGTGCGTTCAGGCGCGCGCGATGCGCGCCTGCACGGCCGCCATCAGGTCTCCCGGCACGCCGCCGGGATCGATCAGCCGCTCGAGCGCGATCCCGTTGGCGAGCGCCAGGGTGACGATCGCCCAGCGCTCGCTGCCGAGCGAGCTGTCCTGCGGACCCAACGCCGCCAGACCCTCGCGAAAGCGGCGGTAGCGCGTCGAGAACTGCTCCAGCACGGCGGGCTCGCGGGCGGCGTGCGTCCAGAACTCGATCGCCAGCAGCAGGAACTGCGTGTTGCGCTCGTCGGCTGGCCGCTCGGCCAGTGCGCGCAAGCGAGAGGCGTCGTCGTCGTGTGGGTCCAGCAGCTCCCGCAGCTCCTCCAAGCGGCGCTCCATCACCTCGTCGAAGAGCGCGAGGAACAGCCCGGCCTTGCTCTTGAACGTCGAGTAGACGGCGCCCTTCGTATAGCCCGCCTCGTCGGCGATGTCGTCGAGCGTCGTGCCGTGATACCCGTGGACGAAGAAGCGCCGCTCGGCGGCCGCGAGCAGCTCAGAGCGCGTCTGGGCGCTGCGTTCGGCGCGCGTCGGTCTCGCGCCGGGCATCGATCAGACGCGCCCCGGCTGCCGGAGCGAGGCGATCTTCGCGTCGTCGACTCCGACGGCGCGCAGCACGTCGTCCGTCCCGCCGCGAAAGGCGCCGCCGGCGCTTGCGGTCGCGCTCTCGCCGGTGCTCGAGCCGGCGCCCGCGCCGACGCGCAGCGGCTGCATCCACTCGTCGGGGATGACCGCGCCGAGGTGGCCGACGTAGTCGGGCGCGACCCGCCGCGCGAGCGCTGCTGCGGGACGCCCTTCGACGTAGGGCGCGAGATCCTCCGACAGCAGCATCGCGGAGACGTTCACGGCGATCTGGAAGTCGGCCGCGTTGAGCTGCTCGTCGTCGAGCAGCCCCTCGGCGATCCAGCGGTCGATCTGGTCCAGGCGCTCGGGCAGCAGCGCGATGTCCTCGCGGCCGGCCTCGTCGGTCGCACGGTGTACGCCCGACGCAAGCCGCATGATCAGCGGAGCGAACATGCGGATCGTCGATCGCTTGACAGGGCCGCGCCCCGCGCCGAGCACGCTCATGAAGGCCGACATGTCCCGGCGAGCGGCACAGTAGAAGATCCGCCGCGTCGCGTTCTGCAGCTCCTCGCCCCAGCGCTCGGCGTACTCGACCGCGAGGCGGCGCTGCGGATCGGCCGGAAACAGCGGCTTGTCCGGGCACAGCTCGTCGAGTACGCGCGCGATCCAGCGCGTGCCCTGCACGCGGCGGTCGCCGATCTCGAGCGCCGGCGCGCCGGTCGTCGGAAAGCCGCGCGCGAGCAGGATCATCGCGTGGGCGGCCGGCGGCAGCTTGACGAAGTCGTACTCGATGCCCTTGTGCTCGAGCATCAGCCGACCGGTGTAGACCGAGTTGGACCCCGTGAAGCCGTACAGCTTGATCGTGCGTGACACCCGAATCTCCTCTTCCCCGTCGCGCACCTGTCGATAGGTGCGCGTACCGGCGGTATTCTTATACCGACGGTATCCGAAGTCAAGGAGCGGCTCTGGCGAGCGGGCCGCTGCCGGGCTCCTCCTGGGCGATGTGCTGGTCGGCGTGGTAGCTCGAGCGCACGAGCGGGCCGGCCGCGATGTGGTCGAAGCCGAGCTCGTAGGCCGCCTCCTCGAGCGCCTTGAACTCGTCGGGATGCCAGTAGCGCACGACCGGCAGGTGGCGCTCGGTCGGGCGCAGGTACTGGCCGACGGTGAGCACCTGCACGCCGTGCTCGCGCAGGATCGCGAACGTCTGCACCATCTCCTCGTGCGTCTCGCCGAGGCCCACCATCAGGCCCGACTTCGTCGTGACCTCGTCGCCCCCCATCTCCTTGGCATTGCGCAGGACGCGGCAGGAGCGCTCGAAGCGCGACCCGCGCCGCGCAACGGGATACAGGCGCGGCACGACCTCGACGTTGTGGTTGAACACGTCGGGGCGCTCGGCGATGACCTTCGCCAGCGGCATCTCCTGGCCGCGGAAGTCGGGCGTCAGCACCTCGACCTTGCAGCGCGGCGCCTGACGGCGGACCTGACGGATGACGCCGACGAACGCCGAGGCGCCGTAGTCGGGCAGGTCGTCGCGATCGACCGAGGTGACGACGGCGTGTCGCAGGCCCATCTGCGCGATCGACCGTGCGACGCGCGCGGGCTCGAGCGGGTCGTTCCAGGTCGGCTTGCCGGTGCGCACGTTGCAGAAGCCGCAGCGCCGCGTGCACGTGTCGCCGAGGATCATGAAGGTCGCGGTGCCGCGCTCCCAGCACTCGCCGACGTTCGGGCAGGCGGCCTCCTGGCAGACCGTGTGCAGCTTCTCGTCCTTGATCAGCTGCGTGAGCTCCCGGTAGCGCTCGCCGCCCGGCGCGCGAACCTTGAACCACGGTGGCTTGCGCTCGCGCATCGGGCGCACGTCAGGCCCGAGCACGCTGAGGACGTCCATTCCGCCGGGATTCGCGCGCGAGCGCGTGGAGAGCCTGCGTTCCTCGATCGCCATTGCCGTCCTTCGAGGGTAGCGGTCAGGCTGGGCGGCTCATGCGGCCGCGGCGGCGGCGGCGACGCGCTCGACCGGCACCGTCGTCGCGGTCAGCCCGAACGCCTCGGCAAAGCGCGTGGCCACGCTCGCGCGCATGTCCGGCAGCCGGCCGTCGCCGCTCGCGCCGGTCTCCTCGATCACCGACGTCATCTGCACGTCGTCGAGGCCGCAGGCCACGACCCACCCGAACGGCCGCAGATCGTTGTCGACGTTGATCGCGAACCCGTGCGTCGTTACGGCGCGCGCGACGTGCACGCCGATCGAGGCGATCTTGCGCTCGGCGGCGGTCCAGACGCCTGTGAAGTCAGGCCCGTCGTCGGGTCGGGCGTGGGCCCTGACGCCGGCGTCTGCGAGCGCGGCCACGATCGCGCGCTCGATCGTGCGCAGGTAGGCGATGACGTCGTCGATGCGCATGATCGGGTAGCCGACGAGCTGTCCCGGGCCGTGATAGGTGAGCTTGCCGCCGCGGTCGCTGTCGACGATCTCGATCCCCTGCGCGCGATACCAGTCCTCGCCCATCGGCAGCTCTCGAGCGTCGGAGCGCCGGCCGCGGGTGTAGACGGGCGGGTGCTCGAGCAGCAGCAGCGTGTCGGGGATCAGGTCCTGCTGGCGCGCGGCACGGACGCGCTCCTGCAGGGTCAGTGCCTCGCGGTACTCGATCGTCGGAAGGTCGCAGACCCACAGCTGCGCTGCGGCGGTCATGGCTCGATCATCGCACGCTGCCGCGTCGTGTCGAAGACACTGCGCGTGAGGGCCAGAAAGGCCTGCGCGGCGGGTGAGTGGCGGCGCTTCGCGCGCGAGGCAAGCGTCACGTCGCGCGTCAGCGCGGGCTCGACGAGCCGCGCGACGGCGACCGGCGCGCCGGGGCCGGCGGCGTCCGAGCGCGGCAGGATCGCGACGCCGAGGCCGCTCGACACGAGGCTGCGGACCCGCCGGCTCTCGTTTGACTCCAGCGCGACGCGCGGGTCGAAGCCGGCCGCGGCGGCGGCGGAGTCCAGCAGCTCGCGCAGCCGCGAGCCGGCGCGGAAGCCGATGAAGGGCTCGCCGGCGAGCTCGGCCAGCTTCACGGCCTCGCGCGCGGCGAGCGGGTGCTGCGTCGGCAGCACCGCGACGAGCTCCTCGGTCACGAGCCTGTGCAGCTCGAGTCCGCGACTCTGGATGCGCTCGGTGACCGACAAGAAGGCGAGGTCGATGACGTCGTCGCGCAGCATCTCGGCGAGCTCCTCGCTGGACTGCTCGCGAACGCTCAGCTCGACCGCCGGGTGGTTGCGATGAAACGACGCGAGCAGGAGCGACAGGTCGACCGGGCCCATCGTGTGCAGCGCGCCGACGGCGAGCCGTCCGCCCTTGACGCCGGCCAGGGTGCCGAGCTCGGACTGCGCGGCGTCGACCTCGGCGAGGATCCGCCGCGCGCGGGCGACGAGCAGCTCGCCCGCGTCCGTCAGCGCGACGCGCCGCGTCGTGCGCTCGACGAGCGCGAGGCCGAGCTGCGCTTCGAGGCGGCGGATCTGCTGCGAGAGGGCGGGCTGGGCGATGTGCTCGCGTGCGGCGGCGCGGGTGAAGTGGCGCTCGTCGGCGAGCGCGACGAGGTAGCGCAGCTGCCGTAGCTCCATACGCACAGCTTATGGGTCTGAGAAGAAAGCTGTCTTGGACTTCTGGATGCACGTTCGCCACAATCTGTCTCGTCCCGCCTCCCGCATCACCGCCAGGCCGGCTCTCTCCTCCCGCTGCGCCGGCCTGGCAGGTGCGTCGTCGCTCCTCGAAAGGCAGTGCGAAGGGCGTCTCGTCTCCTCCCGGCGCGCCCTTCGTGTCGGTCGGATTAGGCTCTCCGGGCGATGAGGTATGCCGATCCGTTTCGCGACGCCGGCCGGCCCGAGACGACCGACCGCGACTTCCTGCTCACGTGCTCGTGCGGGACCGAGCAGCGTCTCGACGCGATGACGCGCGACGAGACCGGTCTGATCACGTTGTACGACTGCGTGCGCTGCACGAAGAGCATCGTCGGGGTGATGACGGACGACCCGGACCTCGAGAGGCACGCGCCCGAGTCGATGACCCGCCTGCAGGAACGCGCCGGGCACCACCTGCGCGGCTACATCATCGGCTCGCGCGTCGATGTCGCGCTGCGGCCCGAAGGCAGCGAGCGTGAGCTCGTGCTGATCCCGGCGACTCCGTACTTCTTCGTCCGCTACCTCAACGTCTGATCCGGGACGCCCGGCCTCAGGCCTCGTAGCTCTCGACGCGCTTCTTCAGGTTCGCGAGGAAGCGCGCCGCGAGGGCTCCGTCGAGCGCGCGGTGATCCCAGGAGAGGCCGAGGATGACCATCGGGCGGATCGCGATCGCGTCCTCGCCGAAGGCGTCGGTGACGACGACGGGGCGCTTGATGATCGCCTCGACGTCGAGGATCGCGACCTGTGGCTGGGCGATCACCGGCGTCGCCATCATCGACCCGAACTGGCCGGGATTCGTGATCGTGAACGTCGCGCCGCGGACGTCGTCGGGGCTGAGCTGACGGGCGCGGGCACGGCGCGCGAGGTCGCGGATGCGCCGCGACAGGCCCTCGGGCGAGAGGTCCTGGGCGCCGCGCACGACCGGGACGATCAAGCCGTCCTCGCCGAGCGAGACGGCGATCCCGAGGTTGACCTGCTCGTGGACCGTGTGCGTCTCGCCGTCCAGCCAGGCGTTGAGCAGCGGGTACTCGACGAGCGCGCCGATCGTGCAGCGGGCGATCAGCGGCAGCGCCGTGATGCCGAGCGCCCTGCGCGCGATCTCGATGCGCGAGACGTCGACCTCGATCCACGTCGTGCAGGTCGCGGCGATCTCCTGCGAGCGCTTCATGTGCTCGCCGATCGACTGGCGCATGCGCGACAGCGGCCGTCCCTCGGGCGGCAGGTACGGCCCGCTCGACGACGACGCGGCAGCGGGGCGGTACGGGCTCTCGATGTGGATCGGCGGCTCGTCGGACGGCTGGGCACGACTGGAGCCGCGCGCCTGCACGTAGGCCATGACGTCCTTCTTCTGGACGCGGCCGTCACGGCCGCTGCCCTCGACCTCGTCGAGGTCGACGCCGAGCTCGTCGGCGATCCGCTGAACGACGGGCGAGTAGCGGCGCGCGGCAGCCCGGCGCGGCGCAGCGGGCGAACGCGCGGGGGCTGCGGCCGGCGGCGACGCAGCGGGCGAACGCGCGGGGGCTGCCGCCGGCGGCGACGCAGCGGGTGCCGCGGCGCGGTCGTTCTCGGCGCTGTGCGGCTCGCCGGGACGGGCGTCCGTCGCGATCCGCGCGAGCGTCGTGCCGACCTGCACCGTCACGCCGACCTGCACGAGCACCTCGACGAGGCGGCCGCTCGCCGGCGACGGCACCTCGGTGTCGATCTTGTCCGTCGAGATCTCGCAGATCGTCTCGTCGGCGACGACCCAGTCGCCGCGCTGCTTGCGCCACTGCACGAGCGTCCCCTCGGCGACGGAGACGCCCATCTGCGGCATCGTCACGTCGACGACGGTCGCGTGATCAGTACTCGAGGAGCTGACGGCAGGCCTCCCTCACGCGCTCGACGGACGGCAGGACCGCTGCTTCCAGCGGTGGCGAGAACGGGATCGGCACGTCTGGCGAGGCGACCCGCAGGACCGGGCCGTCGAGATCCTCGAACGCACGCTCGGCGATCAGGGCGGCGACCTGCGCGCCGGCCGCGCAGGTGTAGTTGGCCTCGTCGACGACGACCACCTTCGAGCAGCGCTGGACGGCGCCGAGGATCGCCTGCTCGTCGAGCGGGACGAGCGAGCGCAGGTCGAGCACCATGATCGAGGCGCCGTCGAGGTCGGCGGTCGCCTCGAGCGCCGTGTGCACCATCGCGCCGTATGCGATCACGACGAGGTCGTCGCCCTCGCGCGCGACGCGCGCCTTGAAGGGCGTCTCGTAGGAGCCCTCCGGCACCTCGCCCTTCACACGCCGGTAGAGGTTCTTGTGCTCCATGTAGATGACGGGGTTGGGGTCGCGAATGCTCGCGATGATCATCCCCTTGGCGTCCTCGGCCGTGCTCGGCGCGACGACCTTCAGCCCCGGCGAGTGCATGAACCACGCCTCCGGGTTCTGGGAGTGAAACGGCCCGCCGGAGAAGCCGCCGCCGCTGGGCAGCCGCACCGTGATGTTCACCGGCAGGCCCTGGCGGTAGAGCATCTTGCCCGCCACGTTGACGATCTGGTCAAAGCCGCAGGAGACGAAGTCTGCGAACTGCATCTCGCAGACCGGCCGCAGGCCGACGACGGCGGCGCCGACGGCCGTGCCGACGATTCCCGACTCGGCGAGCGGGGTGTCCATGACGCGGTCGGCGCCGAACTCCTCGATGAAGCCGTCGGTCACCTTGAACGCGCCGCCGTAGACGCCGATGTCCTCGCCCATCAGCAGGACGCGCTCGTCGTTGCGCATCTCCGTCCGCAGGCCGTCGGAGATCGCGCGCAGATAGGTCATCTCACTCATCGCTGGGCGGCGAGCACTAGGACCCGAACCCGCTCCACGGAGCGGCCCCGTCTTCGAGCAGGATCTCCTGCGCCTCGCGCGGATGGAAGAGGCGGTCGGTCGCGGTCGCCGGATCGGGCATCGGGCCCGCGAGCGCCTTCTTCGCCGCCGCGTCGACCTCGGCGCGGACCTCCTGGCGCAGCGCCTCGACGTCGACTCCGAGTTCCTTCAGGCGCGCGCTCTGGCGGTCGATCGGGTCCTTCTGGCGCCACTCCTCGACGAGCGCCTTGGGCACGTACTTCATGTCGTCGTGCGCGCCGTGGCCGTGCATTCGCATCGTGACGGCCTCGATCAGCGTCGGGCCGCCGCCGGAGATCGCGCGCTCGCGAGCAAGACGGGTCGCCTCGAACATCGCCTCGGCGTCGTTGCCGTCGACCGACACGCCGGGGAAGCCGTACGCGGCGGCGCGCTCGACCGGGTTGACGGCGAACTGCTGCTTGATCGGGGTCGAGTAGGCGAACTGGTTGTTCTCGAGGATGAAGATCACCGGCAGCTGCTGGACGCCCGCCCAGTTCATCGCCTCGTGGAAGTCGCCGCGCGAGGTCGAGCCGTCGCCGAACCACGTCAGCGCGCAGCGCTGCTCGCCGCGCAGCTTGAACGCCATCGCCATGCCGGCGGCGACGAGCATCATGTCGGGCAGCATCGAGACCATCCCGACGCAGCCCGTGCGCAGGTCGCCGAAGTGCACGTTGCCGTCGCGGCCGTTCGTGATCCCGGCGGCGCGGCCCATGTACTGGCTGAGGATCGCCGCCGGCTGCACGCCGCGGACGATGTGCGCGCCGAGGTCGCGATGCAGGACGCAGAGGCGGTCGGCCGCCGCCATCGCCCACGTCGCGCCGACCGACACGGCCTCCTGACCGAAGCCGTCGTAGAAGGAACCCGGCACCTTGCCCTGGCGGTAGAGGTTCATCGCGCGCTCCTCGATCGCGCGCATGAGGAGCATCGCGCGCAGCAACCCGACGCGGTCCTCCGTCGTCAGCTGTGCAGAAGGGTCCTCCAGGGCGGGTGTGCTGGGACCGATCGGAACATCGGTACTGCTGGTCGCCATCTTCGCCTTTCGTTCTGGGCGGCCGAGGCAGGATCTCCGCCTCGCCTTTTCGACGCCTCGTCGGGATCTCCGCGCGGGACGCGAACCGTCACCATCGAGGGTAGCGGGTACGTACGCTGGTTGAGATGGCGGAGGTCGCACGAGAACGCCGGCAGGAGGGCCTGCGACGGATGCGCTGGCGGTTGCGCGGCGCCTGGCTGTGGCCGGCGTTCGTCGTCGTGACGCTGATCGAGATGGGTCTGCTGCACTGGCTGCCGATCGCCGGCGCGGGCAGCGGCTTCGTCGCGGGGTTGCTGCTCGCGGGCTGCCTGAACGTGATCGCGATCGCGGTGCTCGGCGGCCTCGGCGGCTTCGTCCTGCGCCGCGTGCGCCGCGACATGCCCAAGGTCGTGGCCGACAACTACGCCGGACTGGCCGCGCTCGCCGTCGTCGGCGCGGCGTTTCTCGTCGCCGGGCTGGTGCACCGGCCCGAGCTCGCCGCCGACCGCGCGGCGTTCGCCGAGCAGTCGCGAGCCGTGCGGCTGTGGGTCGAGGCCAACGGCGACGACTTCGCGCGCGCGCACGTGGACTCCGCCGACTCGGTGCTGATCGACAGCGACCTGCACCGCACCTGCGTCCCGGGACCCGATCCCAAGCGCTGGCTGTGCCTGATCGTCGACACGTCGCACAGCCCGCCGCGCATCAGACGCGACGCGAGCCGCGAGTCGAACGCCTCACAACATCCGCGCGGGGGCTACAGGTAACGCCGCGAACTGCCGATACGGGCGATGCATGGCAGGAACCAAGGCACTCCTTGCATCGATCGGCGCCAGCGTCGTGCTCGTCGCGACCGCCGCCCTGTCGCTGCTGGCCGTCAGCGCCGTCTTCGCCTTCGGCGGCTGGGTCGAACCTGCCTCGTCGGCCGTCGAGAAGCCTGCTCTCGTCTTCGCAGGATCGAACCTGTCGCATGGCGATGCGCTGCAGGGCGCCAGCGCCGGCACGGCGCGGATCGTTGCGCCCGCGCCGAAGCCCCAGCCGCGCCGCGACTCGCACGGCGGCGGTTCGGGCACCGCGCCCAGCAGCGATCGTTCTGCGAGCAGCGTCGTCGCGACGGAGGGGCGTGCGGCGAGCAACCGCAACGCGACGGCTGTGCAGTCCTCCGCGACGATGCCTGCACCGGCCGCTGCGAGGAAGCAGACCGCTCAGCATGTGCGCGCGGTCGGCAACTCGCTTGGCTCGACGGTCGAGAAGGGCGGCACGGCTGTCTCGCGGGCCACGCAGCCGCTCGCGCCGCCCGTCAGCGCTGCCGTTCAGCAGGTGCTCAACGTCGTCGCAGAGATCGTGCGTCGCACGACCGCCGGCGCGGGCACAGCGCTCGAGACGCTGCCGGCGCCGGCGCCGAAGTAGCTGCTCGTACACGCGTCCGCAGGTCCTGCGCGGTCAGCTCCCGCGCGGGCATCGGCGAAGACGGGACAGGACTTCCGGCCGTTACGAGCTGAAGGCGAGCGCCAGCGGGCGCTCGAGCAGCGCGCGGATGCGCGCGAGGAACTGGGCTGCATCGGCGCCGTAGAGGATGCGGTGGTCGCAGGCGAGCGTGACGTGCATCGTGTGGCGGGCGACGAGCTCGCCGTCGTCGCCGACGACCGCGCGCGGTGCGAGCGCGCCGACGGCGAGGATCGCGGCCTGCGGCGCGTTGATGACCGCGGTGAAGTCGGTCACGCCGTACATGCCGAGGTTCGAGACGGTGAAGGTGCCGCCGCTCAACTCGGGCGGAGTGATGACGCCGGCGCGGACGCGCTCGGCGAGAGCACGGGTGTCGCGCGCGATCTCGTGCAGCGACTTGCTGTCGGCGTCGAAGACCGTCGGGACGACGAGCGAGTCGGCCGCCGCGACCGCGACGCCGACGTTGACGCGGCTGTAGAGCTCGAAGCGGGCGTCGCGGTAGCTGCCGTTCGCGCGCGGGAACTCGCGCAGCGCGAGCGCGCTCGCCTTGACGACCATG
>JAUJOT010000004.1:0-331170 GCA_030447505.1 Solirubrobacteraceae bacterium
GTGCGTGCGACTGGTTCTGGTGGGGGTGGTGGGGGGGCCTTTGGGGGTGTTGGGGCTGGGGGGTGTTGGGGGGCGGGTGCTGGGGTGTGGGTGTGGGGGGGGGCGCGCGGGGCGCCGCGGGGGGGGGGGGGGTGGGGCCGGGGGCCGCCCCCCCCCCCCCGACCGCGAGCGCCGCGAGGACGGCGAAGGTGGCGAGCCGGCGTGAGAGCATCCGGGAGTCCTAGCGCATCGCGCCCCGCGGCGACGCCGTGCCCGACGAGCCGCAGCGATCCCGCCGCCGTTCGCGGCGGAGGACCGATCGCGGACGACGGGGATGCCGGCTACGAGCAGCAGCCCCGCCGCGCGAGCACGGCCCGCGCTGGCTACCGAAGCACGCGGAACATGGCTCGCCTGGGCGGGGCCTGGTTGCCCGCCGCGTCACGCGCGATCGCCACGAGCCGGTAGCGCCCGGGCTTCAGGCGCCGTCCGTTGAGCCGCCCGTTGAAGCGCAGCGTGTTGTTACCGGCCCTGGCGTTCTGGCGAAGCGTCCCGCGGATCCTGATCCAGCGGATCCTGCCGCGGAGCCTGACGCGGCGCTCGACCTTGAAGGTCACCCTCGCGGGTTCCGAGAGCCTGTAGCGGACGGTGGCGGTGCGCCCGCGGCGCAGGTTGCCGGCGCGCAGGCGCTGAAGCTGTGGCACGACGACGTCTCGGGCGGAACTGCCCGCGGCACCGCCACCGCCGCCGACGCCGCCACCGCCGCCGGCACCACCACCGCCGCCGCCGCCGGCGCTCCTGTCGACGTGCTCGCAGACGTCCCTTCCGGAGCCCGGGATCTGATCTCCAGCGTCGAGCACCGCGGAATCCTCGCCCGGGCCGCATGCCACCGTGTCATCGCTGCCGTCACGGGCCGCGATCGTGTCGCGACCGCTCGCACAGTCGCTGGGGATGCAGATCTGCACCTTGTCGCCGTGCAACGTGTCGATTCCCGCTCCGCCGTCGACCGTGTCGTTTCCGTCCCCGCCCTCGATCGTGTCCTGGCCGTCCTCGCCGAACGTGCGGTCGTCTCCGTTGTGGCCGAACAGCGAGTCTTCGCCGGCCCCGCCGTGCAGCGTGTCGTCGCCGTCCCACCCGTCGAGCCAGTTCGCGGCGCCGCTGCCGCTGATCGTGTCGGCGCCGTTTCCGCCGCGCAGCTGCTCGACGTCGAGGCCGACGTCGTCCGCCTCACCGGCCGCGCCGTCGTTGGCGATCCCGTCGATGCTGATGCTCAACGGCTCCGTGCGGCCGGCGTAGTCGAGAAAGTCCTTGCCAGGGCCGCCGACGTAGACGTCGGTCCCTCCCGTCGACACCGGATTGGTGGGCGACAGGTTGCCGAAACCCTCGAGGAAGTCATCGCCGTCGCCGCCGTCCAGCCTGTCGTTGCCTTCGCCGCCGAACAGCGCGTCGTTGCCCGGGCCACCGTTGATGCTGTCCGCGCCGCCGCCACCGTGGAGCACGGTCTCGTTGCCGGCGCCGCCGTTGATCGTCGACGGCCCCTCCCAGTCGAACAGCGCGTCGTCGCGATCGCCGAGGTTGACGACAACCGAGGCGGGCGCGTCGCATTCGACGGTGCGAAGGCCGTCGGCCGCGCAGCGATCGGCCGGAAAGGCGGTGATCGAGGCGTCGCCGGCCTCCTGTACGTCGATGCACGGAGCCGCGCGCGTGCCGCACGCGAAGTCGGCTGTGCCGAGCGTCAACGAGACGTTGTTCGTCTCGCCCGCGCCGGCGTCGTAGGTCAGGACGTCGCCTGTGAAGCCGACGGTGGCCGCGTGCGCCGGAGCCGCCAGCGCGAGCGCCGCAGCGCCAACCATCACAGAGATCCATCGTCTGGGCATGCCATCTCCTACTCGCGTTCGGACCCCTGTGTCCGGCTGCGGCGATGCTCTCCGCGCCCCAACTCGCTGTCAAGATCGCCGCGTGTGAGGTCCCACACACTGTGCTCCGGAAGCTGGTCGCCGATCCGTCGCGAGGGGCCTTTCGAAGGCTGAGGCCGCGAAAGGCCCCACGCCCGTCGCGAATCCGCCTGTTCGTCATCGCAGCCGCAGCTCAGCGCTGGCGTCGAGGAGGTCGCCGCAATCGCTGCGGGTCTCCGTTTCGACCGCCCCTTGAAGCCCTAGGATCCCTTCATCGCAGGGGATCTCGGCAGCGGGGACGTGGGCCGCAGGCGTGGGGTGAGCCTGGCGCACGCCGTACGCGACAGGCTGCTCGACGGGATGCGAGCCGGGATCTTCTCAGGCGGTCGGCTGCCGCCCGAGGCCGACCTGGCCCGCAGGCTGGGCGTCAGCCGTGCGACGGTGCGGGCGGCGCTGCAGACGCTTGCCGAGGACGGCATCGTCTCGCGCCGAAGGCGGCACGGCACCGTCGTCAACGAGCACATGCTGCACGGAAGCCTGCCTCTGAACCGGCTGCTGTCCTTCCGCGAGCTGGTCGAGCAGTCGGGGTACGTCGCGTCCGTCGATCCGCTGGTGCGACGACTGGAGGTGCCGCCGGCGGCGATCGCGACCGCGCTGCGGCTGGCGCCCGGGGAGCAGTGCCTCGTGATCAGGCGGCTGCTGCGCGCCGACGCGGCGCCCGCCATCACCGTCTCCGACATGCTGCCCCTGCGCTGGCTGTTGATGGCGCCGGACGAGGTGCCCGACGCCGACACGACGTTCAGCCTGATCGCCGAGAGCACGGGTGCGACGGTCGATCATTCGGTCGTCGAGATCGTGCCCGGTGTCGCCACGGCTGCCGAGCCGGCGCATCTCGAGCTTCCTGCGGGCACGCCGTACGCCGAGTTGCGCGAGCTGCTCTTCTCGCCGCTGCAGGAGCCGGTGGCCTTCTCCGCGATCGCCGTCGACTGCCGTCGCGTGCGTCTGACCCTCGTCCGGCGGGAGGTCTGAGCGGCAGCGGTTGGACCAGGTGGACAACAGCTTTGGACAGTTGTCCAAAGACGCCGTAGGGCCGGAGCGCAAAGGTCCGACCTATGGCCACCGTCACCGCAGCACCACCACCTGCGCAGGAGCTCAAGCGGGAGTTCACGTTCCGCTCCACCTTCTCGCTCGCGTTCGCCTTCATCTCGCCGATCATCGGCCTGTACACGATCTTCGCGCTCGCGCTGGGCGCCGCCGGACCCGGCTTCTGGATGGGCTTCGCGATCGTCCTGGGCGGCCAGCTGCTGGTCGCGCTGGTGCTCGCGGAGCTGGCCTCGGTGTGGCCACTCGCCGGCGGGCTGTACAAGTGGACGCAGAAGCTCGCCGGCGAGCGGATCGGCTGGGCCGCGGGGTGGGCGTACACGTGGACGCTGATCGTCCTCGTCACCGCGCAGTGCTACGCCGCCGCACCGTTTCTGACCGGTCTCGTCGGCATCGCTGACCCGAGCACGAGCCTGCTGCTCTTTCTCGCTGTCGTGATCCTCATCCTGGCGACCGCAGTCAACTGGCTCGGGCCGCGCGCGCTGAAGATCTTCGTCGGGATCTCGATCACGGCGGAGTTCCTCGGCAGCATCGTCATCGGCACCGTGCTGCTGCTGTTCTTCCGCGAGCAGCCGTTCTCGGCGGTCTTCGGCGGGCATCCCGAAGCGAGCATCGGCATCGCGCCGATGCTTGCCGCGGTCGCGCTGATCGGGTGGAGCTTCATCGGCTTCGAGAGCGCCGGCGACATCGCCGAGGAGGTCGAGGACCCGCACCGCAGCGTGCCCAAGGCGCTCGTCCTGTCGCTCGTCGTCGTGGCGCTGATCGTGATGTATGCCGCGCTCGGGCTGATCCTCGCGATCCCCGATCTCGGCGCCGCGATCGCGGGCGCCAGCGCCGACCCGATCTCCGCCACGATCACCGCCCATCTCGGCGCGGGCGTCGCCAAGCCGCTGTTCGCGATGGTCGTCCTGGCCTTCATCGCCGGCATCGCCGCCGTGCAGGCGGCCGTGTCGCGGGTGATCTTCTCGCTGGCCCGCGACCGGCAGCTGCCCGCCGCGGGATGGTTGGGCGAGCTTTCCGGTCGCGACCGCCTTCCGCGCAACGCGATCGCTGCCTCCGCCGTCGCCGCCGCGGCGTTTCTCTTCGTCGCGCTCAGCGAGAACGCCTACGCGACGCTGCTGGCGATGGCGACGATCGGCTTCTACATCGCCTTTGCGTTTCCCGTCCTGGCCGCGCTGCGGACACGGCTGCGCGGCGATTGGACGCCGGGCCGCTGGAACGTCGGACGCCTCGGCCTCGGCGTCAACGTCGCGGCGGCGGCGTGGCTGTGCTTCGAGATCGTGAACATCGCGTGGCCGCGCCTGCCCGACGCTCCCTGGTACGTCAACTACGGCGCCCTGCTGATCGTCGCGGTCGTGGCCGTCGCCGGCGTGGCGGTGCGCAGCGCGATGCGCCCGGCTTCGCCCATGATCGCCGTCCCCGAGAACGCCGCCCTGGAGCAGGCATGAGCCCGATGGTCGAGAGCCTCGCCGCCCGGCAGCTGCTGCCCGGCGCCGCGACCTGGTCGGGCATCCTGCGCCGCGGCAGCGCCCTCGAGCTCGAGGACCTCGAGGGCGGCGCGAACGTCACCCTGTTGCTGCTCGACGCCGATCGTCCGAGCGAGCGACTGAACGTCCCCGACACGCTCAAGGCGCAGCACGTGGCGCGCATCACGACCGGGGTCGCGCTGTACTCCGACATGGGCCGTGTGCTCGCCTCCGTGATCGAGGACACCTGCGGCTGGCACGACCCGCTGTGCGGCCACGGCCGCCAGGCAGACGTGGACGCCCAGCACGGGTCGACGAGCTACGCCGTCGAGCGCAACGACGTGCGCCGCGGGACGCGCGAGCAGCTCGTCCTCGAGCTCGCCAAGCACGGTCTCGGCGCACGCGATCTGGCCGCCACGATCAACCTCTTCAGCAAGGTCACCGTCGACGAGGCCGGCCGCCTGCGCTTTCACGCCGGCAGCTCGCCGCCGGGCAGCAGGATCGTCCTGCGCGCCGACACCGATCTGCTGGTCCTGCTCGACAGCGCGCCGCACCCGCTCGACCGCGCAGCGGCGTGGGAGCCAAAGCCGGTCGCCCTCGGCGTCCGGACGGTCGGCCCCGCCGGTCCCGAGGACCCCGTCCGCCTGGCCTGCCCCGAGAACGAGCGCGGCTTCGCCGCGACCGATCGCAACCACCCCGCCTGAAAGGGATCGCCTCATGACCGACACGCTCGTCAGCAGCGAGCTGGATCCCTCCGCCGCCGTCCTCGACCACACCCTGCAACCGGGCGAAGGCTGGATGCGGGTGCTGACCGCCGGGCAGCGCCTGCGGATCGTCGACCTCGCCGGCAACCAGGCCGTCGACACGCTGTTCTACGACGCGCACCAGCCCGCCGAGCGCTACAGCGCGCAGGACACGATCCGCGAGCAGGGGTCGATCTACCTGACGACGGGCTCGCGACTGCTGACAGGCTCGGGCCGGCCGCTCGTGACGATCGTCGCCGACACCTGCGGCCGGCACGACACGCTGGGCGGCGCCTGCTCGCAGGAGAGCAACGCCGTGCGCTACGGCGAGCACACCCGCCACATGCACGCCTGCCGCCAGACGTTCCTCGCGCAGGCGCTCGCGTGGGGGCTGGAGAAGCGCGACCTCAGCCACAACGTCAACTTCTTCATGAACGTGCCGGTCACCCCCGAGGGCGGGCTGATGTTCGCGGACGGGCTCTCGGCGCCCGGAAAGTACGTCGAGATGCGAGCCGAGCGCGACGTGATCGTGCTGATCAGCAACTGCCCGCAGCTAAACAACCCCTGCAACGCCTACGACCCGACGCCGGTGCGCCTGCTCGTGTGGGACGACCCGGAGGCTGTGTAGATGCCGATCGAGGTGCTCGCCGCCGGTCCGATGACGACCGTGCAGGAGTATCCGGGGCGCCGCGGGCTGTGGCCCGTCGGAGTCCCGCCGTCGGGTCCGATGGACGCGCTGTCGTTTCGCCTCGCCAACCGCCTGGCGGGCAACCCGTCGGGCACCGCGGCGCTGGAGATCACCGTCGGCGGCCTGCGCGTCCGCTTTGGCTGCGCGGCCACGATCGCTCTCGGAGGCGCGCAGATGCGCGCCGAGCTTGACGGCGAGCCGGTCGCGCTGTGGGAGCCCGTCGCGGTGCACGCAGAGCAGGAGCTCGCGCTCGGCTGGACGCGCGGCGCCGGCCTGCGCGGCTACCTCGCCGTCACGGGCGGCATCCTCGTGCCCGAGGTCCTCGGCAGCCGGGCGACGTTCCCGCTCGGCGGCTTCGGCGGCCACGACGGACGCGCGCTCAAGCCCGGCGACCGCCTGACGATCGACGCGGACGCGCGTGGACCGAAACGGGCGATCTCGCTGCCGCTGCGGCCGGTGATCCGGCACGAGTGGAGGCTGCGCGTCAAGCAGGGCCCGCACGACGACGGCGAGTACTTCACCGACGAGGACCTGACGGAGATCTTCGCCGCGACGTGGAAGGTCGGCGCCCAGTCGGATCGTACGGGCGTCCGGCTGGAAGGGCCGACGCCGACCTGGTCGCGCAGCGACGGCGGCGACGCCGGGCTGCACCCGTCCAACCTGCACGACAACGCGTACGTCGTCGGGTCGCTGATCTTCACCGGCGACGCGCCCGTCCTGATCGGTCCCGACGGGCCGTCGCTCGGCGGCTTCGTGTCTCCGGCGGTCGTGATCCGCGCCGACCTGTGGAAGCTGGGCCAGCTGCGTCCGGGAGACAGCGTGCGCCTCGAAGCCGTCGGTGCGACTCGCGCCGCCGAGCTCGACGCGCGCCAGGAGCGTTCGCTGGAGCCGCGCATGCGGCCGTGGAAGACGGCGACCGCTGCGCCCGGGCTCGCACAGGCTGACGTCGTCGTGCGATCGTGCGGTGACAGCGCGCTGCTGGTCGAGTTCGGCGACAACACGCTCGACCTGCGGCTGCGGCTGCGCGTCCACGCGCTGCAGGCGCGCCTCGAGGCGCAGGCGCTGCCCGGTGTCGGCGAGCTGACGCCCGGCATCCGCTCGCTGCAGGTGCAGTTCGACCCGCGCGACGCCGCCGGCGACGACCTGCGCCGCCAGATCGCGGCGCTCGTCGCAGACCTCGGCGCCGTCGACGACCTCGAGATCCCGGGCCGCGTCGTGCACCTGCCGCTGTCGTGGGACGACCCGTCGGCGCGCGAGGCGATGGAGCGCTACATGCGCCTCGTACGACCGGACGCGCCGTGGTGCCCTGACAACATCGACTTCATCCGCCGCGTCAACGGGCTCGAGGACCGCCAGCAGGTCCGCGAGATCGTCTTCTCGTCCGACTACCTCGTGCTCGGCCTCGGCGACGTCTACCTGGGAGCGCCGGTCGCCGTCCCGCTCGATCCTCGCCACCGCCTCGTGACGACCAAGTACAACCCCGCGCGGACCTGGACGCCGGAGAACGCCGTCGGAATCGGCGGTGCCTACCTGTGCGTCTACGGGATGGAGGGGCCCGGCGGCTACCAGCTCGTCGGCCGCACGACCCAGGTCTGGAATCCGCGCTGCATCGCCGAGGGCACGCCCTGGCTGCTGCGGCCGTTCGACCGGCTGCGGTTCTTCTCGGTCAGCGGCGAGGAGCTCGAGCGCCGCCGCAGCGCGCTGCTGGCGGGCGAGCTGGAGCTCGACACCGAGCCCGCCTCCTTCCGGCTCGCCGACCAGATCCGCTTCGTCGACGACAACGCCGCCGCGATCGCGACGTTCCGTCGCCGCCAGCAGGCTGCCTTCAGCGCCGAGCGCGACGCGTGGCAGGCGCTGGCGGCATGACGCAGGGTGTCCGCGCGCTGGCGGCCGCACACCGCTGCGGCGAGCGCGCCGTGCGCGACACCGTCGAGGAGCTGATCGACGCACTCGACGCCGCACAGGACCGGGCGACCTGGATCAGTCGCGTGCCCGCCGAGGAGCTGCGAGCGCGCGCCGCCGAGCTGCAGGACGGCCCCGCCGACCTTGCGCTGCTCGGCGTGCCATTCGCGGTCAAGGACAACATCGACGTCGCCGGACTGGCGACCACCGCCGCATGCCCCGACTTCGCGTACCTGCCGACGCGCACGGCCTTCGTCGTGCGAACGCTGCTGCAGGCCGGCGCGGTGCTCGTCGGCAAGACGAACATGGACCAGTTCGCAACCGGGCTGACCGGCACGCGCACGCCGCACGGCGCGTGCGCGAGCGTCTTCAGTCGCGAGCACGTGTCCGGCGGCTCGAGCTCGGGCTCGACGGTCGCCGTCGCGGCCGGGATCGTGCCGTTCTCGCTGGGAACCGACACCGCCGGCTCAGGCCGCGTTCCGGCCGCCTTCAACGGCATCGTCGGCCTCAAGCCCAGCATCGGCCGATTGAGCTGCCGCGGCGTCCTGCCGGCCTGCCGCACGCTGGACTGCGTCTCGATCTTCGCGCGCGACGTCGCCGACGCCGCAGCCGTGCTCGCGGTCGCCGACCGCTTCGACCCCGCCGATCCGTTCGCGCGTCGCCCGCCGGCGCCGCGAGACGGCCGCTGTCCGTCGCTGATCGGCGTACCGCGCGCGCAGGACCTCGCCGCGCTCGACGACCGATCGCGTGAGGTGTGGGAGGCCGCGTGCGCCCGCGCGGCGCAGGTTGCAGACGCCGTCGTCGAGATCGACCTCGAGCCGTTCCTCGCCGTCGCGCGGCTGCTCTACGAGGGTCCTTGGGTCGCCGAGCGTCACGCCGCCGTCGGCGACTTCCTCGAGCGCGAGCATGTCACGGCAGATCCCGTCGTGCGCGCGATCGTGCTGGCCGGCGCGACCGCGTCGGCGGTCGATGCGTTTCGAGGCCTGCACCGTCTGGCCGAGCTGCGGCGCGAGACGGAGCCTGTCTGGGAGCAGATCGATGCGCTGCTGCTGCCGACCGCCCCGACGCATCCGACGCACGCGGACGTCGCCGCCGATCCCGTCGGCGTCAATGCCCGCCTGGGCATCTGGACGAACTTCGTCAACCTGCTCGACCTCGCCGCGGTCGCGCTGCCCGCGGGATCGCACGACAACGGCCTGCCCTTCGGCGTCAGCTTCGTCGCGCCGGCATGGAGCGAACCGTCGCTGCTGCGCCTGGCGGCGGCCTTCGAGGCCACCACCGCAGGGCCCACGATCGACATCGCCGTGGTCGGGGCGCACCTCTCCGGGATGGCGCGCAACCACGAGCTGCTGGAACGCGGGGCGCGGCTCGTTCGGCGCACCCGGACGGCGCCCTGCTACCGGCTGTTCGCGCTCGACGACGGCAGCGGTCGCCCCGGCCTGCTGCGCGACAGGCGCGGCGGCGCGATCGAGATCGAGGTCTGGCGCCTGGACGCGGCGGCGCTGGGAAGCTTCGTCGCCGGCGTGGCAGCGCCGCTGACGATCGGCACGCTCGAACTCGAGGACGCCACGACGGTCCACGGCTTCCTGTGCGAGCCGTACGCGCTGCAGGACGCGCGCGAAGCGACCAGCTTCGGCGGCTGGCGCGAGTACCTGGCGTCGGCGGGGGCGTGAGCCCTACGCGGGCGCGGGCGCCGCTGCCAGCGAGCGGTACGCGTCGGCGAGGCGCCTGACGCCCTCGTCTATGCGGTCGTTCGTGACGCCGGAATACGCGAGGCGCAGCGCGTTCTCGCCGCCCTCGAGCAGGAAGTCCGTGCCCTTGACGAACTGCACCCCGCGCTCGTTCGCCGCGGCGAGGAGCGCGTCGACGTCGGTGCCCTCGGGCAGCTCGAGCCACATGAAGTAGCCGCCCTCCGGAAGCGTGTAGCGCGCCTCGGGCAGGTGCTCCGCAAGCGCGGCGTCGAGCGTCGCGACGCGCTCGGCGAGCGCGCTCTTGACGGTCGCGATCGCGCCGTCGATCGCGCCCGACACGCAGAACTCGTAGACGATCGACTGGGCGACCATGTTCGGCGAGATGTACGTGTTCGTCGCCAGCTTGGCGATCCGTGCGATGAGGTCGGCGGGGCCGACGAGGTAGCCGACGCGGATGCCCGGGCAGACGGTCTTCGAGAACGACGAGGCGTAGACGACCGTGCCGCTCGCGTCCTGCTCGAGCATCGTCGGCAGGTCCTCGCCCTTGAAGCGGATGTGGCGGTACGGGTCGTCCTCGAAGATCAGGAAGTCCTTGCGGGCGGCCAGCGCCAGCAGGGCGCCGCGCTTGTCCTGTGAGAGCGTGTAGCCGGCCGGGTTCTGGAAGTTCGGGATGACGTGGGCGAGCTTCGGCACGGTCCCGCTCTCGACGAGCTCCGCCAGCGCGTCGACGTCGATGCCGTCGGTCTGGAGGTGGACCGCCCGCACGTCGGCACCGAGCCCGCGCAGGTTCAGCAGCGTGCGGTCGTAGGTCGGCTTCTCCACGACGACCGCATCTCCCGCGCTGACGACCGTCGCGAAGAGGAAGGCATCGGCCTGCATCGAGCCGTTCGTGACGAGGACCTGCGCCTCGTCGACGCCGTGCTGCTCGGCGATCCAGCGGCGCAGCGGCACGTAGCCGATGCTCGTCCCGTACGCGGTCGCGCCGCCGGGGTCGTTCGTAAAGGCGCGGGTCGCGGCGTCGCGCAGCCCCTCGACGTCGACGATGTCCAGCGACGGCGCGCCGCGCGCGAAGGAGATGGTGTCCGAGGCCATGTCCCGAAGATAGCGAGCGGGCGACCGACCGGTTCGAAGCCTGAGAGGCTTGCAGCGGTGCAACTGCTCGCCACCGAGCACGTCGCAGCGCTGCTCGTGACGGCCGCGCTGGCCGTCGCGGCGGCGCTTTTGCCGCGCGCGCGATCCGGCCGCTGGGTGGTGCCGGCATCGCGTGCGCTCGCGCTCATCATCCTTGCCGCGTACGTCACCGACCACGCGGTCGCGGCAGCGCGCGGCATCTGGTCGCTGCGGATCTACCTGCCCCTGCACCTGTCCGACGCAGCGACGCTCGCCGCGGTGCTCGCGCTGTGGTCTGCGCGGCGGCCGCTCGTCGAGCTGACGTACTTCTGGGGCCTGACCGGCTCGTTGCAGGCCACGCTCACGCCAGACCTCGGCCACACCTTCCCCGACGTCCTGTTCTTCACCTACTTCGTCACGCACGGCGGGGTCGTCGTGGCCGCGCTCCTGCTGGTCGTCGGGCGCGGGATCGTGCCGCTGCCGGGCGCCGTCACGCGCGCGTTCGCGGCGACCGTCGCGGTCGCCTCGGCAGCGGCCGTCGGCAGCATCGCGACAGGCGGCAACTACATGTTCCTGCGCCGCAAGCCCTCGGACTCGCTGCTGGACCTGATGGGTCCGTGGCCGTGGTACATCGCCGCCGCGGCACTGCTCGCCGTGGCGATGTTCGCCGTGCTGGCGGCGCCGTTCGCCGCCCGCGAGCGGCGCTGATCATCCTCTGCGCGGGCGCTTCAGAACGCCGTCGCGAGCGCGAGCGGGAAGACGGGGCCCGAGCCGCGCCGGCGCAGCTGCCCGCCGACCATCGCGAGCGTCCAGCCGCTGAGGCGCAGGTCGTCGAGCAGCAGGCCGCCCTCCGGCGGCGGCTCGGCCGTGACCCGAAAGGCGCCGCGCACGTTCGCCGCCTGCAGCGCGGCGTTTGCCATCTCGCGCTGCGGCGGGCGCTCGCCGGTGCGCTGCAGCAGCGCGACGAAGGGGATCGCGAGCGACTCGGCGAGCCGGCGCGCGAGGTCGTCGACGACGCCGGGATGACGCGCGGACGGCACCGCGGCGATGTAGCGCACGGGCGGGTTCCAGGCGCGCACGAGCCGGTCGACGGCGTCGGCGAGCTCGTCGGAGAAGCGGCCCTCGCGCAGACCCGCCTGCACGACCGGCGCCCAGCCGCCGTCGCCCAGCCGCGCCAGCGCGCGTCCCTCCTCGACGACGAACTCGGCCGGGATCCTGCGCATCCGGCCCTCGGCGTCGGGCGCCATCTTCTTCGCGTCGAGCCTGAGCGGCTGCGAGCGCAGGTGGTCGATCGCCTCGCGTACGAGGCCCGCGTCGAGCGGGCCGTCGTAGCGCGGCGCGGTGCAGATCGAGCAGCGCCCGCAGTCGCGCGGCTCGGGATCGTCGAGCTCCTCCTGCAGCGCGCGCATCAGGCAGCGCCGGTCGGCGCCGAAGTTCGCCATCGTCGCCTGCTCGCGGCGCCGCAAGGCCGTGATGCGCTCGTAGCGCTCGGCGTCGTACGCCCAGTCGCTGCCGGGCTCGCGGACCCAGCGGCTGCCGTCGCGCGAGACCGCCCCTTCGACGTCGAGCACCTTCAGCATCGCGTCGATCCGGCCGCGGCCGAGGTTGACCATCGCGGTCAGCTCGGGCGTCGAAGCGCCCTCGGAACCGACCTCGTCGAGGTGCTCGAGGACGCGGTCGACGAGCTCGCGGCGCGGAAACGCCTGCTCGATGAAGAAGTCCTGGATGCGGCGATCCTCGCTGCCGCGCAGCAGCACGACCTCGGCGCGGTCGATCGCGCGGCCGGCGCGGCCGACCTGCTGGTAGTAGGCGATCACCGAGCCGGGCGCCTGGTAGTGCACGACGAAGCCGAGGTCGGGCTTGTCGTAGCCCATCCCGAGCGCGCTCGTCGCGACGACCGCCTTGAGGTCGTTGGCGAGCAGCCGGTCCTCGACGGCGATCCGCCGCTCGGTCTCGATCTCGCCGGTGTACGCCTCGGCGGCGACGCCGTGCGCGTTGAGCCAGTCGGCGACCTGCTCGGCGTCGCGCTTCGTCAGCGTGTAGACGATGCCCGAGCCCGGCAGCTCGTTCAGCCACGTCGCCAGCCAGGCGAGCCGGTCGGCCTGGCCGGGCAGCTCGACGACCTCGAAGCGCAGGCTCGAGCGCCCGAGCGGCCCGCGGTAGGCGACGAGCGGCGTGCCACTGCTGCCGCTGCTTGCGTTCCGCAGCTGCTCCTCGACGTCTGCGACGACGCGGTCGTTGGCGGTCGCCGTCGTGCACAGCACGCCGACGCCGTCGGGCAGCCGCTCGAGCATGTCGGCGATCCGGCGGTAGTCCGGGCGGAAGTCGTGGCCCCAGTCTGAGATGCAGTGCGCCTCGTCGACGACGAGCAGGCCGACGCGCTGCGCGAACGCCGGCAGCATCTGGGCGCGGAACTGCGGGTTGTTCAGCCGCTCGGGGCTGATCAGCAGCAGGTCGACCGCGTCTGCATCGAGCAGTGCGCAGATCTCGTCCCAGGCGTCGCGGTTGGTCGAGTTGACCGTGTGAGCGCGGATCCCGAGCCGCTGCGCGGCGGCGATCTGGTTGCGCATCAGGGCCAGCAGCGGCGAGACGATCAGCGTCGGCCCGGCGCCGCGCTCGCGCAACAGCGCCGTCGCGATGAAGTAGACCGCCGACTTGCCCCAGCCCGTGCGCTGCACGCACAGCACCCGCGCCCGATCCTCGACGAGATCGGCGATCGCCTCGAGCTGGTGCTCGCGGAAGGTGACGTCGGGACCCGCGAGCTCGTGCAGGAGCGCGGTGGCGCGGGTCGCGAGATCGGTCGTGACGGGCATCCGTTCACTGTAGGTCGCGGCCGGGCGCGATTCGGTCCCGTGGCGCCGCCAGGAGATCTCCGAACGCACCGGCAACCGGGGTCCGCGCGGTGGGTCTAGACGCCGGCACTGCGCTGGGAGCGACGGCGGGCGCACGTCAGACTGCTGCCTTCGTCGAGTAGGGGCAGTGTGGCGAGAGCCTCGCACCCGTCGAACGTGCGCCTCCGTGTCGAGGCTGTCGCGCAAACCCGCGCGAAACCGTTGCGCCGTCAACGGTGGGAATCGCAGCGGAAGAACGCGCGAAGCTGAGGGTGCTGTCCCATGAGGACGCCGGCGTAGACGCTCTGTTGAGCGGGTCGTCCCATCACAGATCATGCACCGGATTCACAACCGGTTTGTGCGACAGCCTCCGTCGAAGGGGGAAGTGAGGCTGGTCCCGGCGAGGCTACTCGTCCTGCCTCGAAGGAGGCGCCACGCCTCGTCGAGCGGTCCGCAACCAAGAGGCGCCGTCGACCTGGCAGGGAACGGGTGCCGCGCTGCCTCCCCGTTGAGCGGGAGCGCTCCTACCGGCCGTCTCGACGGTCGGGCAACGCTCACGCCGCGTCAGGCTGAGCCGCCTGATGGGCGTCGGCGTCGGCGCAGAGCATGTTCTCGATCTGGCGCGCGGTCGAGTCGATCGCCTGGGCGAACTCGGTGACGGCCTCGAGTGCGCCCTTCCCTTCCCCCAACCGGCGACATACGGGATCGACTCACCGCCCACCTCGAGGCCGACGCTCGAGCTCGCGACGAAGGGCGTGGTTTTCTGGCTCGGTCGCGCGTGGGTTGGCGCACGCAGCTTGGCCGGCGTCGGTAACGGGTGTCACTCACGTGGCGAGCGTGCTTGGAGCAGCCCGTTTCGTACGATGTGCATGACGGTCGTGTTCTGCTCGTGCGACTCGCGTCTCCAGGGCTCGACGTAGCCCGCGCGGATGAAGTGGAAGAACGAGTCGGACTCGAGGTGCACCGCTCGCTCCGACCTGGCAGCGAGCAGCCGTGCGGTCGTCGTCTTCCCAGCACCGGGAGGTCCGGTGACGATGACGACGGAGTCGGGCACGGAGCCGATCCTAGGCCGCGCGCTCACCTCGAGCGGCGTGGTCGCGATGCAAACGGGAGCTGCGTCGATGGGCCAGGCGCTCTTGCGTTGAAGCGGTCGGCAGCCCGCTGCCGGCCGGGCTCGCCGATAGTGACACGCCTTGGCAGGTGGACGGGTCGCCAATGGCCCGCAGCGGGCGGGCCCCACAGAGGAGGCCCTCATGTCCAAGAAGCCGTCGCGCCGGTTGTCGGAGGCCGAGCGCGCGGAGCGCGCGGCGCCGCCACGACCGCGAGCGGCTGCAGAGGGCCGCGCATGAGCTGCTGTCCTCGGGCGGCTGGGTGCGCTGTGTGCAGGTGCGGGCGATGTTGCGCGCAACGCACCGAAGCCGCACAGTGACAGCGGCGACGGGGGTTGCGCCCGTCGTCGGGGCACCTGACCGTTCACGCGCACGAATCTACGCGGCGGGGACTGCTCCCGGTCGCCCGGCTTCCACCGCCCAACTCGTCAGGGTCCTCGCGGGCTCGCTGCTGTCGGCGGCCGCCGTGACGACCCGATAGTCCGACGTCCAGCGCTCGGGGGTGACCGTGCAGCGTACGTAGCCTCGGTGCGTGCCGTCGAAGAACTTTACGTGCGGGTTGGCGGGCACGGCCTGCGCGACCGCGCGCTCCCACGGGCAACCGGAGCTGATCGAGGTGCCGACGAACTCCGTGGCCAGCGTCGTCGAGGCCGGGTCGTCGAAGTCGGCCTTTAGGTCGTTGACCCAGCTCGAGTGCCAGTCGCCGGTGAGCACGACCGGGTTCGCGACACGGCTTGCGGCGATAAACTCGAGCAGCCGGTCGCGTGCGCCCGCGTAGCCGTCCCACTGGTCGTGGTTGACGCTCGCGCCCGGACCGGTGTCGTAGTCGAACTGCGCGACGATTGTCTGCTGGGCGAGCACGTTCCAGCGCGCGCGGGAGCGGGCGAGCCGTTCGAACAGCCACCGCTCCTGGGCAGCCCCGGTCATGGTCCGGTAAGGGTCGTCGGTGCGGGGGTCGCGCGGGCCGGCCGGGAAGGCGTCGTCGAGCTGGTCGGAGCGGTACTGGCGCGTGTCGAGAACGCTGAAGTCCGCGAGATCGCCGTACGACAGGCCGCGGTAGAGCAGCATGTCGGGGCCTTTGGGCCGCTGGGGGCGGCGCAGCGGCAGGTGCTCGTAGTAGGCCTGAAAGGCCGCGGCGCGCAGCTGCAGGAAGCGCCCGGGCTCGTTGCTCGGCTCGCCGTCGGGCTGCGAGGCGTCGGCGGCCCAGTTGTTCTCGATCTCGTGATCGTCCCAGGTGACGACGAAGGGAAACCGGGCGTGGGCCGCCTGCAGGTCGGGTGAGGTCTTGTAGCGCGCGTGGAGAATCCGGAAGTCGGCGAGGCTTTCGGTATTGCGCGCCTCGTAGATGTAGTCGCCGACGTGCACGACGAGTTCCAGGTCCTCTTCGGCCATCGTGCGGTAGGCCGCGTACGGGCCGCCGACCCAGGCCTGGCAGGACGCAAGGGCAAACCGCAGCTGATCGGTGGGACCGGACGGCGCGGTGCGCGTTCGCCCGACGGGGCTGACCTCGCCCCCGGCGACGAACCGGAAGAAGTACTCGCGGCCCGGCTCGAGCCCGTCGACCTCAACGTGCACCGAGTGGCCAAGCTCAGGGACCGCCGGCGAGCGTCCTGCTGCCACGCGCCGGCGGAACGCCTCGTCATCGGCGACCTCCCAGCTCACCGCGAGGCGTCGTTCGGGCATCCCGCCGTGGCCGTCGTCGGCCAGCGGATCCGGCGCCAACCGCGTCCACAGCACGACCCCGGTGGGGCGCGGATCGCCCGACGCCAGCCCCAGCGCGAACGGGTACGCCGTAAAGCGCGGACGCGCCAGCGCGGGCGCCTGCGAGACCCCCGCGGCCGCCGCCCACAACGCCCCCGTCCCGAGCGCCGCCTCACCCAGCAGCTGTCGCCGACTGACCTGCCTCATCATCCCCACCGCCTAGCGCGAAGTGTGCGTTTGATCCCGTCGCTACAGGAGCAGATGGTGGCGCCGCACCGCCCGGTCGTTGTGAAGGAGTGGTGACACCCGTCGTCGCAATGAAACGAGGTGAGGCACGCGGGTCCGAGCGCAGGGTGGTCATGTGCGACACCGCCGAGCCGGCTGACGTCGGCGCGAAGGCTGCCACGTGAGGTGCTGCAATGTCCTCCGGCTGCCCCTTTCCATGCGCGGCGGCCGCGAAGCGGGCCGGCGTATGCCGCTGCCTGTCGTCGTCCCGAGCGGAAGCGATGCGTGGCGCTTCCCGGGCTCATTACGATGGACCCGTGAGTGGCCAGAGCGTGCTCGGTGGGGTGGTGCATGAACTACCCGCGGACCTCGGTGAGGCGCTGCTCGCCAACGCGACGGCACTCGATGCCTGGAACGACATCACGCCATTGGCCCGCAACGAGTTCATCTGCTGGGTCGAGGATGCCAAGCAGGAGACCACCCGGGCGCGGCGCATTCGGCGGACCCAGGAGGAGCTGGAGGAAGGCCAGCGCCGACCTTGCTGCTGGCCGGGGTGCAAGCACCGCGAGCGCACAGGGAAGTAGCGGCCCGCGCACGATCGCCTCTCCGGCGGCTCACGCGCGCAGCCGCCACCGCGCCGCGCACGGGGAGCAGGAGTCTCACCCTCGCTCTTGCCCGTCGTTCAAACCGGGTTACGCTCTCCCTCGCGGTGGCGATCGAGGAGACGCAACAGGCCGATGATGGGGTCGCCGTTGGCCGTGACGCACTGTCGCGGGCGGCATGGGGGGAGGCTCGCGCCGCGTTTGAGTCCGTCATCGCCAGGGAGGAGACACCGGAGGCTCTCGAGGGGCTGAGCTGGGCCGCGTGGTGGACTGGCGCGACGGAATTGCTCTTCAAGTCGCGTGAGCGCGCGTATGCGCTGTATCGAGGCCGCGAGGACCGCCTCGGCGCGGCGCGGATGGCGACCTGGCTCGGCACCGACAGCGTCGACTTCCGCGGCGAGTTCGCGGTCGCCGGCGGGTGGCTGTCGCGCGCCCGTCGCCTGCTCGCCGGCCTCGAGGACACCCTCGAGTACGGATGGCTCTGCGTCCACGAGGCCGAGCAGCTGATCTACGCCGAGGACACGGCCGAGGCGCGGATGCGCGGAACGCAGGCCGCCGCGCTCGGCCGGCGCCTCGAGAGCACCGCGCTCGAGATGATGGGCATCGCGGTCGAGGGTCTGGCCCTCGTCACCGAGGGCGAGATCGAGCGTGGGATGCGGGATCTGGACGAGTCCGCGACCGCGGCGCTTGCGGGCGAGTTCGAGGAGCGCGCCTACGCCGCGTTCGCCTCGTGCTTCGTGATCTACGCCTGCGAGCGGGTCCGCGACTACGATCGCGCCGCGGAGTGGTGCACGCGCGCCTCGGAGTACGCGGAGCGAACGAAGATGGAGTCGCTGAACCACCTCTGTCGCGCCCATCACGCAGGGGTGCTGATCTGGCGCGGGATGTGGACGGAGGCCGAGGCGGAGCTGATCCGCGCCGGCGACGTGCTCGCGGCGAGTCGTCCGGCCCTGGCTTCCGAGGCCGTCGTCCGGCTCGGCGAGCTGCGCCGCCGTCAGGGACGGCTCGACGAGGCGGAGAGCCTGCTCGCCGACGTGACCGACCACCCGCTCGCGCTCCTCGTTCTCGCAGAGATCCGGCTTGACCGCGACGACCCGGTGCTCGCCCACGACCTGGTCGACCGGCTCCTGCGCGAGACGCCGAAGACGAGCCGCACCCAGCGCGCCACGGTGCTCGAGCTGGCGGTGCGCTCGCATGCCGCCTGCGGCCGGCTCGACGCAGCCGGGGAGGCGCTCGCAGAGCTCCGTCAGATCGGCGACGCGCTGGCAACGGAGCCGCTGCGGGGCTGCGTGAGCTTCTCGGCCGGGGTGGTTGCCGCGGCGGTCGGCGAGCACGAGGAGGCGAGGCGCGGCTTCTCCGACGCCGCTTACGCGTACCGGCGCGCGGCTGCTCCCTATGAAGCGGCGCGGGCGCAGGTCGAGGTCGCACGGGCGCTCGCCGCGCTGGGACGCACCGCGCACGCCGGCCAGGAGGCCGCGCGCGCGGCCGAAGCGCTCGAGCGGATGGGCGCCGAGCGCGAGGCCGAGCGGGCGAGGATGGTGACCGGGCGCCGGCCGGGACGGGGCTCGCTGCTGACGCGGCGCGAGCAGGAGGTCATGCGGCACGTCGCCGACGGCCGCAGCGACCGCGAGATCGCCGCCGAGCTCGTGCTCAGCGAGCACACCGTCCACCGGCACGTGGCGAACGTTCTCGCCAAGCTCGGCTGCCGCTCGCGCTCGGCAGCGGTCGCCGAAGCCCTTCGCAAGAACCTCCTCTGACCGGGCAGTGGCCGGATCAGGCCATACACGGCGAATCCTGCAAATGGCGAATCGATGCGAAGTCTCCGAGCGCGCCCCGCGGAATGCTCGTCACATTCGAACCTCCCGGAATGGAGACGAGCAGATGGCCGGCAAGAAGGCAGTGATCAACCTCGCGACGGGCCTCGAGGACGCCGAGCGCGTGACCATCGCGTTCCTCGTCGCAGGCGCGGCGGCGGCGAGCGGCAGGCGGGTGGCGATGTTCCTGACCAAGGAGGCGGTGCGGATCGGCGTCGACGGCTACACGGAAGGCGTCGCCTGCGACGGATGCCCGCCGCTCCCGCGGCTCTTCGAGCAGTACGCCGACGCCGCCGGCGAGCTCCTCGTCTGCCCAATCTGTTTTGAGGCCCGAAAGCTCGACGAATCGAAGCTCGTCTCCAACGCCCGCCTCGCCGGGGCCACCCCCCTCTGGGAATGGATCGGCGACGAGGGCGCCGAGGTCTTCAGCTACTGAGACGCGCGGCAGATCCCCGGGGCGCCGCCAGCCGTTATCGTCGCCGCGGCTCGCGGCCTTCGGCCTTCGGCCTCCGGCGCCCCGCCTCCGCCGACCGCTACTGCAATGGACGAGGACCGGCAGGCGGTGCGGCAGCAGCACCGGAGCGTCCGATAGCCGAGGTGTTTCCTCACGCCGCATCGGCGGCGACGTCGCGTAGTGTTGGCCGAGCGGGGGAGGAACACCACTTTTTGGATGCCAAGCGATTTTCGGCCGAGGGGTGCACGCTCCGGTGTGTGCCCGCTAGGGTCTGGCCCCCCGGGCGCGGCCGCTCGCGGCCGGCTCGTGAGATCGCTTAGGCGTCGAGCACGCGCAGCGAGGCGCCCAGCAGATCGGGGATCGGGCGTGACATCCCCAGCGAGCGCGAGAACCGCATCAGCACGCGGTGCTGCGCCGGCGTGCCGAGCAGCTGCGACCGCGCGCGCGATGTCCGCCACCGCCGACCACCAGCCGCGCGCCGTACACGACGCCGCTCCGGGTGCACGGCCTTGCCGCCGCCGCGCCGCTGCGAGCCCGCCAGCACTGCCGCGACCGCGTAGCCAGCGGCGTCGACGGCGAGCCGGCCGGGGAGCCCGAAGACCGGCGCGCGCGTTGTCACCGATGCGCGGCACCCGCGCGCCGATACACGACGGCCGTTGCCTGCGCACGCTGAAAGGAACCGCGAGCTGCCGTGAACGCGGTCGCATCCAGCGGCGCTGCGCACCACAATCGATCCGCCGGGCCGGCGCCGCTCCTACCCGCGGAGGATCTCGACCGCGATCGCCGCGACCTGCGTCGGCGTGCGCCCGACGCGAACCCCGACCGCTTCGAGCGCGTCGATCTTCGCCTGCCCGCCGCCGCTGGAGCCCGACACGATCGCACCCGCGTGGCCCATCGTCCTGCCGGGCGGCGCGGTCAGTCCGGCGATGTAGCCGACGACCGGCTTGGAGACGTGCTCGGCGATGAAGGTGGCGGCTTCCTCCTCCGCCGAGCCGCCGATCTCGCCGCTCATGACGATCAGCTCGGTCTCCGGATCGGCTTCGAAGAGGGCGATGATGTCGACGAACGAGGAGCCCGGGACCGGGTCGCCGCCGATGCCGACGATCGTCGAGTTGCCAAAGCCGCTCTGCGCCAGCTCGTTGCCGATCTGATAGGTGAGCGTCCCCGATCGCGAGACGACGCCGACGTTGCCGGGCTTGAAGAACGCGGCCGGGATGATCCCGACGTTGGCCTTGCCCGGCGACAGCACCCCAGGGCAGTTCGGGCCGACGAGGCGCACGTCGGGGTTGCGCTTGAGGACGTTGAAGACCATCAGCTCGTCGTGCGCCGGGATGCCCTCGGTGATCGCGATGATCGTCGCGATGCCCGCATCCTCGGCCTCGAGGATCGAGTCGGCGGCAAAGCGGGGCGGGACGAAGATCATCGCGGTGTTGGCGTCGGCCGCCGCGACGGCCTCACGAAAGGTGTTGAAGACCGGCACGCCCTCGACGTCCTGGGCGCCCTTGCCGGGCGTGACGCCGGCCACGACGTTCGTGCCGTAGCGGCGGTTGTTGATCGCGTGGTAGCTGCCCTCGCGGCCGGTCAGGCCCGAGACCGCGAGGCGCGTGTCCTCGCCGACGAGGATGCTCATCGCGAGGACCGGCCTTGCGGCTCGACGCGGGCGGCGGTCGAGCAATGGCGCGCTGTCATCGCGAGGACCGGCCTTGCGGCTCGACGCGGGCGGCGGTCGAGCAATGGCGCGCTGTCATCGCGAGGACCGGCCTTGCGGCTCGACGCGGGCGGCGGTCGAGCAATGGCGCGCTGTCATCGCGAGGACCGGCCTTGCGGCTCGACGCGGGCGCCGCCCGAGCAATGACGCGCTGTCATCCCGACTCTCCCCGCGCGAGCGCCACGACGCGCGCGGCCGCGCCGTCCATCGTCGCCTCGGCGTGGACGTTCGGCAGCTTCGCGTCGGCGAGCAGGCTGCGCGCCTCGACGTCGTTCGTCCCGTCGAGCCGGACGACGAACGGCACGGTCGGCTGGAGGATTCCGTACGCCTCGATCAGCCCCCTGGCAACCTCGTCGCAGCGCGTGATCCCGCCGAAGACGTTGAACAGGACGGCCTTGACGTTGGGGTTGGAGAGGATCACCTCGACCGAAGCGACGATCGCCTCGGCCTTCGCGCCGCCGCCGGCGTCGAGGAAGTTCGCAGGCGCCCCGCCGGCGTGTGCGACGACGTCGAGCGTCGACATGACGAGGCCGGCGCCGTTGCCGAAGATCCCGATGTCCCCGTCGAGCTTGACGTACGTCAGCCCGCGCTCCCTGGCCATCGCCTCCTGCGGGTCGACGTCGGCGTCGTCGTCGAGCGTCGCGTTGTCGGGGTGGCGGAAGATCGCGTTGTCGTCGAGCGTGACCTTCGCGTCGAGTGCGACGACCTCGCGGTCGGGGGTGACGACGAGCGGGTTGATCTCGACGAGCGTCGCGTCCTCCCTGACGAAGGCCTCGTAGATCGCCGCCAGCATGTCTCCGACCGGACGGACGACGCCGGCGTCGACACCCGCCTCGTACGCCAGGCGCCGCGCGTGGAAGGGGTGAAAGCCGACGAGCGGGTCGACGTGCAGCGTCGCGAGCGCCTCGGGGTGCTCGGCCGCGACCTGCTCGATCTCGATCCCGCCCTGCGTCGACAGCATGACGAGCGGCGCCTTGGCCGAGCGGTCGAGGACGACCGCCGCGTAGTACTCCGACTGGATCTCCGACGCCCGCTGGAGCCACAGCTCGCGCACCGTGTGGCCGCGGATGTCCATCCCGAGAATGCTCGTCGCGTGCTCGCGGACCTCGTCGATCGACGCGGCGATCCTGATGCCGCCGGCCTTGCCGCGGCCGCCGCTCTTCACCTGCGCCTTGATGACGATCGGAAAGCCGATCTGCTCCGCGGCCGCGACCGCGGCGTCGACCGTCGTTGCCTCACTGCCCGGAAGCTGAGCCACGCCGTGACGGGCCAGAACCTGCTTTCCCCTGTACTCGAGAAGGTCCATCCGCCGCGCCACCATAGTTCAGGCGGCCCGGGGCGCGCCGGTGCTCGCGCCGGCGAAGCTCCTATGATGGCGCCCCTCATGGCGCTTCCCAAGCAGATCTCGCTGGTCACCTTCGATGTCTACGGCACGCTGATCGACTGGGAACAGGGGATCGTCGATGCCTTCCAGAAGGAGGCCGCACGAGACGGCTTCACGATCGATCGCGACGAGCTGATCACGAACTTCCACGAGATCGAGCGCCAGATCGAGGCCGGCTCCTACGAGCTGTACGCCGAGGTGCTGCGCCGCACGGCAGTCGAGATCTCAAAGCGCCTGGAGTGGCCGCTCGAGCCCTCGCGCTCGGGCTTTTTGCCCGACAGCGTCCAGCGCTGGCCGCCCTTCAAGGAGACCAACACGCAGCTCGCGAAGGCCACCAAGAAGTACAAGACGGGCCTGATCTCGAACATCGACGACAAGCTGCTCGGCCAGACCCGGCGCCACATCCCGCACGACTTCGACCTCGTCGTGACCGCCCAGCAGGTGCGCTCCTACAAGCCCGACATGGCGCACTTCACGGAGTGCGCGCGGCGGATGGGCACGAAGAAGGGCTGGGTGCACGTGTCGTCGAGCTACTACCACGACGTCGAGCCCTGCGTGAAGAACAAGATCCCCGTGATCTGGGTCAACCGCGGCAGGGAGACGCTCGAGCCCGGCCAGAAGAAGCCGACCGCCGAGGTGAGGAACCTCCTCGAGGCGGTCAAGCTGCTCGGCATCTAGGAAGCGTGCGTGGTGCGGGTCGTCGGCGTGCACCAGGACGTGCTCGTCGCGACGAGCCGTGCCTGGCAGACGACCTGCACGATCGTGCGCAACGGCGAGGAGTGCTTCGTCGTCGACTCGCCGGTCTTTCCCGACGAGCTCGAGCTGCTGCCGGCGGTGCTCGAGCACGCCGGCTTCGCACTCACCGGCCTGCTCGCCACGCACGCCGACTGGGATCACCTGCTCGGCCGGCTCGCGTTCCCGGGCGGCGCGCTCGGCGTCGCCGAGACGACCGCCGCGCGGCTGGCCGCCGCGCCGGGCGCCGCCGCCCGCGGGCTGCGCGCCTTCGACGACGAGCACTACCTCGACCGCCGCGCGCCGCTGTCGCTCGGCCAGGTCCAGGCGCTGCCCGTGCCCGGCCACTGCCAGATCGGCGGCGAGGAGCTCGAGCTGCATCCGGCCGACGGCCACACGGCTGACGGCATGGCGATCTGGATCGGCTGGGCGCGCGTGCTCGTCTGCGGCGACTACGTCTCGCCGGTCGAGGTCCCGATGCTCTCCGAGGGCGGCTCGCGCGATGCGTACATCGCGACGCTGCGCCGGCTGGAGGCGCTCGTCGACGCGGCGGCCTACGTCGTTCCCGGCCACGGCGAGGTGCTCGACAGCGCGCGCGCCGCGGCGATCCTGCGCGAGGACCTCAACTACCTCGCGAAGCTGCCCGACGCCGAGCTGCCGATCGCCCGCCGCGGCGAGGCGCAGCGCGCGATCCATGCCGCCAACGTGCAGCGCGTGCGACGCGGCTCATGATCCAGCACGTCGCGCTCGAGGTTCGCGAGCAGGACGTCGCGGCGTGCGTGCGCTTCTGGGGCCTGCTCGGCTTTGACCGCGTCGAGCCGCCCGGCGCGCTGGCGGCCCGCTCGACCTGGGTGCAGGCCGGCGCCACGCAGATCCACTTGCTCTACACGGAGGCGCCGGCGGTGGCGCCCGAAGGTCACGTCGCGGTCGTCGTGCGGGACCACGACGCGACGCTGCAAGCGCTGCGCGAAGCGGGCTTCGACCCGCAGCCGCGCACGCAGTACTGGGGCTCGCCGCGCGCGTTCGTCCGGTCTCCGGCGGGGCACCGCGTGGAGCTCATGGCGTTCGCGCCGGAGAGCCGCTAGCTGTAGGTCCCGAGCAGGTTGTTCAGGCGGCTGATCGGTGGTTGTCGGCCGATGGCTGCGTGTCGTCGGTGATGGTTGTAGCGGTAGATCCAGCCGTCAAGGGCTGCGGTGCGTTCGGCGCTGGTGGCGTAGATCGCGCCGTAGGCCCAGCCGGCGAGCATCGTGCGGATGAAGCGCTCGGCCTTGCCGTTGGTCTGCGGGCGTCGTGGCCGGGTGCGCAGGTGGCGGATGCCCAGCGTTCTGCAGGCGATCGCGTGAACGGCTGAGCGGTACGCCGAGCCGTTGTCGGTAAGCAGGTCGCAGACGGTCATGCCGTGGCTCTCAAAGAACGCGATCGCTCGGCGCAAAAACCCGATCGCGGTGGTTGCCTTCTCGTCGCTGAGGACTTCGGCGTAGGCCAGGCGCGTGGCGTCGTCGATCGCGACGTGGACGTAGTCCCAGCCGACGATCCTGCGGTTGTGTCCCTCGCTGTCTTTGCGTGTGCGTCGCGGGTTGCGCTGGAGCCCGGTGATGCGTTTGCCCGCGCCGCCGTGGATGCGGCCGAGCTTCTTGACGTCGATGTGGATCAGCTCACCGGCGACCTGGCGCTCGTAGCGCTCCGCGGGCTCCAAGCCCAAGCGACCGAGGCGCCCCATCCCGATCCGCGTGAGGATCCCTGAGACCGTCGACAGCGGCCGGTCAAGGACCTCGGCGATCTCTGGCCCCGAGAAGCGCAACCGTCGCAGTGCCGCGATCGCCTCGATCGTCCGCTCGTCGGTGCGGTTGGCCACCAGCTGCGGCGTCGACGGCCTGTCGATCAAGCCATCGGGCCCTTCGGTGCGATACCGCGCGAGCCACTTCCGGGCGGTCCGCTCAGAGATCCCGACGCTCTGTGCGGCGTCTCGGACCTTCCAACTCTCCCTCTCGATTCGATCGACAAGCAACTGCCGGCCGATCACGCTGAGCCGCGCGTTGGCGTGCAACTTCATCCGGTGTCTCCTTGGTGCTGGGGCTTCGTAACCACCAGCCTCCAGGGAGGCCCGGATGAACAACGTCCTCAGGAACTACAGCTAGCGCGCCGCCGCCCGGCGGCTGGCGCTCTTACGGTCGCGACGAGCACTGCGCGGCTCGCGCGCGATCACCTGTGCGACGCTCGTGGGGAAAAACTTCGTCGCTGGTCATGTCAGTGACCAACCTTCGGGCCGCGGGGGGTTTGAGCAGGTGAGGTCCACGCCTCGTGGCCAGGGAGGGCCCGAGGCGGGGTCTTGAAGGACGGTCGAAAGACGCTGCACAACAGGCAGCGTTCAGCCGAGCCTCCAGCGCCAGTGATGCGCTTCGGCCACCGCGGGGCCGCGGCGCCTGATGCGTTTTCACCTCCTGGGCGCAGGGTAGTGGCGTCAGCGTGTCCGAGATGCCCGAGGTCTGGCAAGCCGAGTGGTGCCCGCACTCGCACAAGGTCCGCGAGGCGCTCACCGAGCTCGCGGTCCCGTTCGTCGCGCGCCAGGTTCCCGCCGATCCCGACGACCGCGACGAGATGCATCAGGCGGTCGGCTCTCGCGAGATCCCCGTCGTGCGGTTGCCTGACGATACGTTGCTCGACCGCGATGCCGATGACATCGTCGCGGCGCTCACGGACCGCTACGGCGAGCCCGTCGGGGCGGCCGAGCACCGCCAGAAGGCGGCGGAGGAGGCGGCCGCAGACCGGTGATGGACGTCGCGCGCGGCGTCAGGCCAGCGGTGGCGCGAGTCTGACCGGCTGGCGGCGCGGGCCCTGGTTGCCCGGCGGCCCGGCGAAGACGCCGGGCAGCGGAGTGTCACATGATCGGCAGCGGCCGTCGTCGGTGAGGTTGTAGCGGCCGAGCTGGTACCAGTCGCGCTGGATGACGAGAGCGCCGCACCCGCCGCAGTACGTGCTGGCGCCGGTGCGGTCGTGCACGTTTCCCGTGTACGCGAAGCGGACGCCGTTGGCGATCGCGATCGAGCGCGCGCGCGCCAGTGTCGCGGGCGGCGTCGGCGGCCGGTCGCGCAGCTTGTAGTCCGGATGAAACGCCGTGAAGTGCATCGGCACGTCGCGGCCGAGCCGGTCGACGACCCAGTTCGTCATCCGATCGATCTCCTCGTCGGAGTCGTTCAACCCAGGGATCAGCAGGGTCGTGATCTCAAACCAGACGTCGGTCTCGTGCCTGAGGTACTCCAGCGTGTCGAGAACCGGCCGCAGATGGCCGGAGCACGTACGCGCATAGAAGGACTCGCTGAACGCCTTCAGGTCGACGTTGGCCGCGTCCATGTGCGCGAAGAACTCGCGACGCGGCTCGTCGCAGACATAGCCGGCGGTGACCGCGACGGCGCGGATCCCGCGCTCTCGGCATGCGTCGGCCACATCAACGGCGTACTCCATGAAGATCACGGGATCGTTGTACGTGAACGCGACGCTGGAGCACCCCAGGCGCTGCGCGGCCTCCGCGAGACCCTCGGGTGAGGCGGCGTCGGCGAGCGTGTCCATCTGACGCGACTTCGAGATGTCCCAGTTCTGGCAGAAGCGACAGCCGAGGTTGCACCCCGCGGTGCCGAACGAGAGCACCGGCGTGCCCGGCAGAAAATGGTTGAGCGGCTTTTTCTCTATCGGATCGACGCAAAAGCCGCTCGAGCGACCGTATGTCGTCAGCACGATCCGCTCGCCGTCGCGCGCGCGCACAAAACACAGACCGCGCTGCCCGTCACGCAGCTTGCACGCGCGCGGACAGACGTCGCACTGCAGGCGACCATCCTCGATCTGGTGCCAGTGCCTCGTGGCGACGATCCCCATGGTGATCGAACCCGAGCCTAGCGCCACGACGCAGCCAACCCAGGAAGCAGCCCAACAGCCGTGTCGGCTACGACGCGCGGCGACGGTGCTCGCCCAGCGACGGCCCCGGCGCCGTCAGCCCGACGCGAAGCGGCGCAGGCCCCAGTACGCCGCGCCGCCAAAGGCGAGCGTCAGCGCAGCGAGATGGGCGAGGGCCACGAGCATGTTGGCGTCCGCGCCGTTGATCGCGTTGTTGATCGCGTCGAGCGCGGGCTTGAACGGAAACAGCGCCGAGATCACGCGGATGACGTCGTAGAGCAGCGGCGAGACGCCGCCGCTGGGCACGAGCGCGAGGAACGCCAGCGGCAGCGCGAGCATGAGCGCCAGCAGCGACGCGGCCCGCACCTCGCGCGCCAGCGAGCCGATCGCCACGCCGAGCGTCGCAAAGGCGATCGCGCTCGCGGCGATCGCGACGATCCACAGCGCCGCGCGGCCGTAGTCGAGCGGTACGAAGGCGCTGATCCCGAGCAGCATCGCGAGCGTGACGACGAACGCGCAGGCGGCCGCCAGCACGACCTTGCCGGCCAGCAGCCAGCCGCCGGGCACGAGCCCGCGGGCAAGCCGCGAGAACGTGTTCTCCTCACGCTCGAGCGCCAGCAGGCCCGACGCGAGCAGCACGCAGACGAACATCAGCGAGACCGCCACCGCGAGCGCGACGGCGAACGTGTCAAGCGGCGTGCGCCGCCCGCTGAGCACCGTCTCGGTCACCTCCACCGGCCGCTCGACGGTGCTCAGCACGTCGTTGAAGCGCCCGACGTTCGCGACGCCGAGGCTGGCGAAGCGCTGAACCGGCGCGAGCTTGCGCGCGATCTCCGGCGGCGCGTCCTCGAGCGCTTCGTCGAGCAGCTTGTTGGCCCGCGTCAGCCCGAGCAGCTCGAAGTTCTGTCCGAGCGCGCTGATCTCGCCGCCGACGGTGATGATCTTGACGTAGCCCGCCGCGACCTGGCTGATCTGGCGGGCGAGCGCGGCGTCGGCGAGCGCGAGCTTCGACTCGACCGTCGACTCGACGAAGGACTGCTTCAGCGCGTCACCGTTGTAGACGACCTCCACGTTGGCGGCGTTGAAGCCGCCGCTGGACAGTTTCGTCGCGAAGTCGGGCGGGATGATCAGCGCCGCCAGCGCCTCGCCGGAGCGCACCTTCTCGAGCGCCTGCTCGCGATTTTCGACGTCGATCCGATCGACCGCGTCGAATAGCTGGTCGGTGTAGACGTCGACGTCGAACTTCTCGCCGCCGAGGCGGATCGTGCTCTGGCTCCCGGGGATCTGGTTGAGAAACGCGAGGCTCGGCTTCTCGGGCCCGCTGGACAGCGCGAAGCCGATCAGCAGCGCGATCGCGACGGGGTAGACGACGAGCAGGCCGACGAGCAGCTTCGAGCGCCGCAGGATCTGCAGGTCCTTGAGCAGCATCCAGCGCATCGGCGCCTCAGTGCCCCCGCTCGCGCAAAAAGCCGACGAACGCCTGCTCGAGGTCGTCGTCGGGACCGGCGTTGGCCGCGCTCTTCAGCGCCGCCGGAGTGTCGTTGAACAGCAGCTCGCCGTCGGCGAGCACGAGCACGCGGTGCGCGTGGCGCTCGGCCTCGGCGATGTCGTGCGTGGCGAAGATCACGGCCGTGCCGCGTTCGGTGAGCGCCGTGATGAACCCCCACAGGCGCTCGCGCTGGCGCGGGTCCAGCGCGCCCGACGGCTCGTCGAGCAGCAGCACGGGCGGGTCGGCCAGCAGCCCGACCGCGATGTTGACGCGCTGGCGGTTGCCACCCGACAGGCGTCCGAGCTCGTCGTCGGCGCGCTCCGCCAGCCCCGTCTGCTCGAGCATCCGCTCGACGGTCGCATCCGCGTCGGGGACCTTCTCGAGCTTGGCGAACAGGCGCAGGTTCTGGGCGACGGTCAGCTTCCCGTAGACCGCCGTCTGCTGCGGGACCCAGCCGATCCGCGCCGTCGTGCCGTCGGGCTGCGCGGCGCTGCCCTCGTCGGGCTGCTGGATGCCGGCCAGGATCGACAGCAGCGTCGTCTTGCCGGCGCCGTTGGGGCCGATGACCGCCGCCAGCTCGCCGCGCTCGATGTCGAAGCTCACGTCGCGCACGGCCTGGCGCTCTTCGAAGCACTTGCTGATGGCCCGCACCGCCAGCGCGGGCGCCGCGGTCGCGGCGTCCGCGCTCACTTCACCGACTCGGCCAGCGCGTCCAGCGTGATCTGCAGTGCGTCGTAGGAGCCGCGGTTCGCGGGCGCCTCGATCTTCTGCGCGCTGCCGACGTCCGTGACGTTCAGCTCGCCGTCGATCGTCATGCTCGAGAAGCCGAGCGTCCTGCGGTCCTTGCCCGACGGCTTGAGCTTCATGTCGAACGTCGCCTTGCGCAGGACCTTGTCCTCCGCGCCCGTCCAGACGTCGCCGCTCGCGCTCGTCACCGAGCGCGCGAGCGCGACGCGCGCCTTGCGGTCGACCTCCCGCGGCAGCCCCGTGACCTCGGTGATCCGCAGCTTCGTCAGGATCTTCGTCAGGCGCGCGACGTCGAGGAAGAAGCGCTGCGCGTCGATCTGCGCGGTGCCGTGGATCGTGTCTTCGCCGGCGATCTTCTCGTTGCCGACGATGCGCGGGTTCTTCGCCCAGCGCTGCGGCGCCACGCCGAAGACCGCGAGGACGGACGTCAGCGCGTTGTCGGAGTTCGCCAGCGGCCTGCGAATCGTCGCTGCGATGTCGTCCGGGACCCGGTAGCCGGTCGTGCCGAGGCCGATCAGGACCTCGTCGTCGACGAGCACGAGCTCGCCGCCGATCGCGCCGTCGCGCAGCCCGAGTCCGACCGACAGGTTGGCCTCCGGCGCTCCGCCGCCGGACTGGTTGAACGGCCCGCTGATCGTCACCTCGATCGGCTGGCGGTAGCGCGGCACGCCCTTGACGTCGATCTCGACGGAGCCGCTGAGCTTGCCCGAGCTCGCCTTCGGGTTGGGGCCGAACGTCTGCTGGAGCAGCTTCTTCGCGTCGGCCGAGTTTGGCGCGCCGGTCTTCTCACCGGACGACGCGTCGTCTGACGAGCCGCCGCCGCAGGCGACGAGGGCGGCGACGAGCAGCAATGCAATGACGCCGAAGATGGCCTTAGGTCGCAACGTGTCTCCTTGTCTCCCTGTCTCCGCGATCCGCGATTCGCGAGTTTACGACGCTTGGAGCTCTTCCGCGCCTCCAGGCGTTCGCGCTCTTATCCGCGTCTTATCCAGAGTGGCGCTCAACTTACGAACTGTTGACATCCTCGTCCTACCGTGGAGCACATGATCGTCCTACCGTGGAGCACATGACAGACGACGAGCCTCCCCGGCGCAGGTCCGGACCCGATCGCCTCTGGACCGACCCGCGCGAGGAGGACGAGCACACGCAGTGGCTGGCCCCGAAGACCTCGGTGACGGCGGTCCATCCGCCGCTGCGCGAGCCCGAACCCCCGCCTCCGCCGCCTGAGCGCCGCCTCTGGCCGCTCGTCGCGATCGGCGTGCTGATCGCCGTCGTGCTGTTCGGCGGCGGCGTCCTCGGCGCCAGCCTGCTGCGCGACGACGACATCTCCGGCAGCCCGGTCGCGCTGCCCGCCGCGCCCGGGGCCGTCGCGCCCGATGCCGAGGCGCGCACGATCCGGCAGATCTACGAGCGGGCAAGGTCAGGGGTGGTGCTCGTGCGCTCCGGCGGCCGCGGCAGCAGCGGAATCGGGACCGGCTTCGTGATCGATTCCAACGGGACGATCGTCACCGCCGCACACGTCGTCTCAGACGCGGACCAGGTGCAGGTGCGGCTGGAGGACAACGGCAAGAGCGTCGACGCCGAGATCCTCGGCAGCGACGAGTCGTCGGATCTTGCCGTGCTGCGCGTCGACGCCTCCAGCACGCAGGACATCAAGCCGCTGCAGATCGCGGACTCGAGCACCGTGAAGGTCGGCGATCTCGCCGTCGCGATCGGCTATCCGTTCACGCTGGACCTGACGGTGACCCGCGGGATCGTCTCCGGTGTCGGGCGCGCGATCAAGGCGCCGAACGGCTTCTCGATCGACAACGTGATCCAGACCGATGCGCCGATCAACCCCGGCAACTCGGGCGGGCCGCTGCTCGACGGGGCGGGCCGGGTGATCGGCGTGAACTCGCAGATCGCGACCACCGCCGCTGCCGGCGGCAACGTCGGGATCGGCTTCGCCGTGCCGTCGAACACCGTCCGCCAGGTCGTGCCCCGGCTGCGCGCCGGCAGCTCGATCAGGCGCCCGTACCTCGGCATCTCGTCGATACCGAGCACGGTCGGGCAGGGGGCGATCGTCGCCGCGGTCGTCGGCGGCGGTCCGGCCGAGCTGGGAGGGGTGCGCGCCGGCGACACGATCCGCCGCGTCGACGGGACCGACGTGCACGCGCCGGAGGACATCGCGAGCGCGATCGAGCGGCGCAGCCCCGGCGACGAGATCGAGATCGAATTGCAGCGCGCCGGCTCCGAGCGGACGCTGCGCGTGACGCTCGGCACGCGCCCCGAGAACGCGCCGAACTCGCCGTCCGGACCCTGATCGTCGCCCAGATGAGCTTCGCCCAGCCGCTCTTCCTGCTCGCGCTGCTGCTCGTGCCGCTGGCACTGGTCGCCTATCGGGGCCACGAGCGCAACCGCCGCGCGGCGGCCGCGGCGTTCGCCGCGCCGGCGCTGCTGCCCTCGGTGGCGCCGCGCACGCCGGGCTGGCGGCGCCACGTGCCGCTCGTCGCATACGCGCTCGCGCTGGCCGTGTTGATCCTCGCGCTCGCCAAGCCGCAGCGGACCGTCGCCGTCCCGGTCGAGCGCGCGTCGATCATGCTGACGACCGACTTCTCGGGGTCGATGCAGGCGACCGACGTGCCGCCGACGCGGCTGGCGGCCGCGCGCGCCGCCGCCTACGAGTTCCTCGACGAGGTTCCCGCAGCGGTGCGCGTCGGCCTCGTCGCCTTCAACCATTCCGCGCGCCTGCTCGAGAGCCCGACCACCGACCGCTCCGCGGTGCGCAACGCGATCGCCGACCTGCGCCCGAGCGGCGGCACCGCAACCGGCGAGGCGCTCGCCGTCTCGATCGGCGCGCTCGCGCAGCAGAAGGACGCCGACGGCGTGCGCGTGCCGTCGGCGATCATCCTGCTGTCCGACGGAGCGTCCGTCCGCGGTCGACCGCCGGCGGAGCTCGCACAGCGCGCAAAGGACCTGAAGATCCCGATCTACACCGTCACGCTCGGCACCCCGTCAGGCACGATCGAGGTCACGCGATCGAACGGGGCCGTCGAGACGCGGCCCGTGCCGCCGGATCCGATCGAGAGCCGCGCGGTCGCGGAGATCTCCGGCGGGCGCGCCTACACCGCCGACACGGCGAGCAACCTCAGCGACGTCTACGAGGCGCTCGGCTCGCGGATCGGCTACCGCGACGAGAAGCGGGAGATCACCGCCGCGTTCAGCGGCGGCGCGCTCGCGCTGCTCGCCGGCGGCGCGCTGCTGTCGCTGCTGTGGTTTCGCAGGCTTGTCTGATTGAGAACCGACCCGAGGACCCGAACATGAGCTTCTCCAACTACTCGACGCCGACGCCGACGCCGCCGCCCGACAACGACGCCGGGCGCCCGCCGCGCCAGGTCCTCGAGGAGGTTCTGTACGAGGTCAAGCGCGTGATCGTCGGCCAGGACGCGATGCTCGAGCGCCTGCTCGTCGCGCTGCTGGCGCGCGGCCACGTGCTGCTCGAGGGCGTCCCGGGCCTCGCCAAGACGCTGACCGTGCGCACGCTCGCCGACGTGATGGGCGGGACGTTCCGGCGCATCCAGTTCACGCCCGACCTCGTGCCCGCAGACCTCGTCGGGACGCGCATCTACCGCCCCGACAGCGGCCGCTTCGATACGGAGCTGGGCCCCGTCTTCGGCAACTTCCTGCTCGCCGACGAGATCAACCGCGCGCCGGCCAAGGTGCAGTCGGCGCTGCTCGAGGTCATGCAGGAGCAGCAGGTCACGATCGGCACCGAGAGCTACGCCGTCCCGCATCCGTTCCTCGTGCTCGCCACGCAGAACCCGATCGAGTCCGAGGGAACCTATCCGCTGCCCGAGGCGCAGATCGACCGCTTCCTGTTCAAGGTGCTCGTCGACTACCCGACGCTCGGCGAGGAGGCCTCGGTCGTGGGCCGCTCGCTGCGCCCGCCCGAGAACGTCGCCGTGCGCCTGTCGATGCCCGACCTCGAGCGCTTCCAGCGCGCAGCGCGCGAGATCTTCGTCGACCGCGAGGTCGTCGCGTACGCCGTGCAGCTCGTCGACGGCACGCGCCATCCCGAGCGCTACGGGCTGAGCGATCTCAGCGAGCTGATCCAGTACGGCTCGAGCCCGCGCGGGGCGATCGGCATGGTCCAGGCCGGCCAGGCGCTCGCGCTGCTGCGCGGCCGCCGCCACGTGCTCGTCGACGACATCCGCGATCTCGCACCGGACGTGCTGCGCCACCGCCTCGTGCTCTCCTACGACGCGCTGTCAGACGGCGTCAGCGCCGACGACATTCTCGACCACCTGCTCGGCGCGCTCAGCGCCGGCACCGCCGCGCCCGCCGCCTCCGCGGAGCACGACGTGGCCTAGATGCCGACGCCGCTCACCACGCTGCGGGTGCCGCCCGCGCGCCAGGGCCCGGGACCTGTCCCAGCCGCGCTCGTCGACGCGCTCGCGCTGACGATCGCGCGCCGCGGCGCGGGATCGCTGCCGGGCGACCGGCTCGCTCCGGGCGTCGGCAGCGGCACCGAGTTCGCGCAGCTGCGGCCCTACGCGCTCGGTGACGACGTGCGCCAGCTCGATCCGGCCGCGAGCGCGCGGACGGGCGTGCCGCACGTGCGCCTGCAGGTGCCCGAGCGGATCCTCACGACCTGGCTCGTGCTCGACCGCTCGGCGTCGATGGCGTTCGGCACCGCCGACCGGCTGAAATCCGACGTCGCCGAGGGCGTCGCCAACGTCGTCGGCCGTGCCGCGACCCGCCACGGCGGCCGGCTCGCCGTCCTGACGGCGGGCGGCCCGGAGAAGATGCTGCCGCCGCGTGGCGGCCCGCACGCGAAGATCGGCCTGCGGCGGCTGCTCGAGGAGGGCGTCGCGGTCGACGGGGCCGCCGACCGCGGCCTCAATCGGGTGCTGCACAAGACCGGGCGGCTGGCGCGCCAGCCGGGCCTCGTCGTCGTCGTCTCGGACTTCCGCGGCGCGCTCGACTGGCGCAAGCCGATGCGCTCGCTCGGCGCGCGTCATCGCCTGCTCGCCGTCGAGATCCGCGACCCGCGCGAGGAGCGCCTGGAGCCGGCGGGGCGCCTCGCGCTCGTCGATCCGGAGACCGGCAGGCTGATCGAGGTCGACACGTCGCGGCGCGGGCTGCGCGAGCGCTTCGCGGCGGCTGCCGCCGAGGAGCGTGCGGCCGTCGCCACCGAGCTGCGCGCGGCCGGCGCGCACCACGCTGTGCTGTCGACGAGCGGCGACTGGCTCAAAGCGCTCGGGCGGGCGCTCCGATAGAGGGCATCCGATGACCCCTGCCAAGCCGTGAGCTTCATCTCGCCGATCGCGCTGCTCGTCCTGGCCGCGGTTCCGCTGGCGCTGCTCGCGCACGTCGCCGCGGGCCGGCGCCGCCGGCGCTACGCCGTGCGCTTTCCCGCGCTCGCGACGCTCGCCGCGGTCGCCGCGCCCGACCCGCCCTGGAGGCGCCACCTGCCGTTCGCCCTCTTGACGCTCGCCATCGCGGCGCTCGCGATCTCGCTCGCGCGCCCGCAGAAGACCGTCGAGGTCGCGGTCGAGCGCGCGTCGGTCGTGCTCGTGACAGACGTCTCGCGGTCGATGTCGGCGACCGACGTCAGCCCGACCCGCCTCGACGCGGCGCGCGGCGCCGCGGAGAGCTTCTTGGGAAAGGTCCCTGACGAGCTGCGCGTCGGCCTCGTGACGTTCTCGGACGCGGCCCAGACCCTGCAGACCCCGACGACCGACCACGACGCGGTCTCCGCCGCGCTCGAGACGCTGCAGCCGGTTGCCGGAACCGCGACCGGCGCGGGACTCGCCACGGCACTCGGCGACCTGAAGGTCCGCGGCGGCGAGGACTCCGCGCCGCGCCCGCCCGCGGCGCTCGTGCTGCTGTCCGACGGCTCGGCCACCGACGGCAGCGCCGCCGACCGGGTGGCGGCCGAGGCCAAGCGCCTGCGCGTGCCGATCTACACCGTCGCGCTCGGGACCCCGAACGGCACGATCGAGATCCAGGGGCGCGTGCTGCGAGTTCCGCCCGACCCCGACGCGCTGGAGCGGATCGCGACGACCTCCGGCGGTCAGGCCTTCCGCGCCGAGGACTCAGACGAGCTCGACGCCGTCTACGACCGCCTCGGATCGCAGATCGGGACGAAGCCCGAGAAGCGCGAGATCACGACCTACTTCGCCGGCGCCGCGCTGCTGCTGCTCGGCGGCGCGCTCGTCAGCTCGCTGCGGCTCGGCGGCCGGCTGCCGTAGTCGCGCGCGACGGGCGGGGGCGTCCGCCGCGTGGTCGCCGGCGTGCCGGGCTCGTAGCAACCTCCAGACCGTCCCCAACAGTCGATCGCCTGGTGAATGCGCTGCCTGTTCTGCGCCGACTGGCATAGCATCGCCGGTTATCCGACGGCGCGGCCGAGGAACAGGTCGCGCCCCGCGCTGTCCTTCGAGTGCGGCGAGAACCCGTGTCGCTCGTAGAGCGCGAGCGCGGCGGCGTTGGTCTCGTTGCAGTCAAGCTCGATCCGCTTGGCGTCGCGCGCCTGCGCGCGCTCGATCGCGAGCGTGACGAGCGCGTCGCCGACCCCCGCGCGGCGCGCGTCTGTGCAGACGAAGAGGTCCTCCAGCCAGGCATCCGGCGCAGCCCTCCAGACACTGAAGCGAAAGCGCAGCTGCAGGACTCCCGCGGGCGGCGAGTCGTCGTCTGGCGTCGCCAGCAGGAACTCCGTGTCGCGATCCTCGAGCAGCCGCTCGACGGACGCGAGGAACGCGTTCTCCGACGGCCAGCTCGAGCCCATGTGATCGCGAAAGGCGACGAGCAGGCTCGCGATCGCCTCGGCCTCAGCGGGCTGGGCGACCCAGGCGCGCGCTGTCCTGGGCGTGCTCACGCGGTCACTCGGCGTCGGTGATGACGGCGAGCACGTCGCCGCTGCGCACGAGATCGCCCTCGGAGATCGGCAGTTCGGAGATCACGCCGGCCTTGTGGGCCGTGATCTCGTTCTCCATCTTCATCGCCTCGATGATCGTCACGACCTCGCCCTCGACGACCTGCTGGCCGGCCCGGACGGGGATCTTCCAGACGCTGCCCTGCATCGGCGACGCGAGCGCGTCGTCGCCGTGGCCGTTCTCGCGCGACTTCTGTGCGCGCGCGGCACGCGCCGGGCGCTTGGACACGCTCGCGGCCGCGCCCGCGCCCGCGCCGCCGTTCGCGTTCGCCGCGGCGCGCGGCGCGCCCGGGGGGCCGATCACGCGCACGTCGAACCTGCGCCCCGAGACCTCGACCGTGTAGGTCCGCTCGACGGTCTGCTGCTCGTCGGACGCGCCGCCCTTGCCAACCGGGGCCTGCTCGAACGCGAGCGCCTCGAGCCAGCCGCGGTCCTCGAGCAGGTCGCGGCAGGTCTCGCCGCGCGCCCACTGCTCGGTCTGCAGCAGCGCGCGGTGAAACGGGATCAGCGTCGTGAGCCCCCCGATCTCGTACTCGGCGAGCGCGCGCAGCATGCGCCGCGTCGCCTGCTCGCGGTCGGCGTCCCAGACGATCAGCTTGGCGACCAGCGGGTCGTACATCGGCGAGACCTCGCTGCCCGCGCGGACGCCCGAGTCGACCCGCACGCCGGGCCCGGACGGCTCGACGTACGAGCCGATCCGGCCCGGTGCCGGCGCGAAGCTCTTCGACGCGTCCTCGGCATTGATGCGGCACTCGATCGCGTGGCCGCGCAGCACGACGTCGTCCTGTCCGACCGACAGCGGCTCGCCGGCCGCGACGCGGATGCCCTCCTTGACGATGTCGATGCCGGTCGTCATCTCGGTCACGCAGTGCTCGACCTGCACGCGCGTGTTCATCTCGAGGAAGAAGTAGCGGGGCGGGCGCGATCCGTCTCCGACGTCGAGCAGCCCCTCGACGGTGCCCGCGCCGCGGTAGTCGACCGCGCGCGCGGCCTCGACGGCGATCGTGCCGATCCGCCGGCGCAGCGCGTCGTCGACGATCCACTCCGGCGCCGGCGACTCCTCGACGAGCTTCTGGTGGCGGCGCTGGATCGAGCAGTCGCGCTCGCCGAGATGGATCGTGTTGCCGTGCCCGTCGGCGAGCACCTGGACCTCGACGTGGCGCGGGTCGCGCAGGTAGCGCTCGAGGTAGACCGTCGCGTCGGAGAAGAACCTCTCGCCCTCGCGCGCCGCGCCCTCGAAGGCGTCCTTCAGGTCCGCGGGCTTCAGCGCGACGCGAAAGCCCTTCCCCCCGCCCCCGCCAGCCGCCTTGACCGCGACCGGATAGCCGATCTCGTCGGCGGCGACCCGCTGCGCATCCTCCAACGAGGTCACCGGATCGACCGTGCCCGGCACGATCGGCACGCCCGCAGCGCGCATCAGCGCGCGCGCGCCCGTCTTCGAGCCCATCGCGTCGATCGCGCTCGCGGGCGGACCGATGAAGACGACGCCGGCCGCCTCGCAGGCGCGGGCGAAGGCGGCGTTCTCGGCGAGGAAGCCGTAGCCCGGATGGACCGCCTCGGCGCCGGACCGGCGCACGACCTCGAGGATCCGCTCGACGTTCAGGTAGCTCTCGGCAGGCGCCGAGCCGCCGAGCAGGTAGGACTCGCCGGCGCGCGCGACGTGCGGCGCGTCGCGGTCGAGCTCGGAGTAGACGGCCACCGAGGCGACGCCGAGCTCGTCGAGCGCGCGGATGATGCGGACCGCGATCTCGCCGCGGTTGGCGATCAGGATCTTCGAGAACATCTCACGGCATCGTAGGTGCCGCGGGGCCGAGGCGAGACTCAGGATCGGCGGGCGGCGCTGCACGCCAGGCCCAGCTGCGCGGCGCGCCGCCCGCCGGCCGGCATCGAAGCCGGGCTCAGGCGAGCACCTCGAACTGCGACATCAGGCCGTGGTCCTCGTGATCGAGCATGTGGCAGTGCACGACGTACTTGCCGGTGTAGTCGCTGACGCGCCCGGCGATCAGCACCCGCTCGCCGGGGTCCAGGAAGAACGTGTCCTTCAGGCACGCCTCCCACGGCGGCGGCCGCCGCCCGTTGCGCGAGAGCATGTACCAGTCGGTGTGGTGCAGGTGGATGAGGTGGGCGACGGCGGTCTGGTTGCGCAACTCCCAGGTCACGGTCTGCCCGAGCCTGGCGCTCGCCTCGACGAAGGCGGGATCGAACGACCGGCCGTTGATGAGCCAGCGCGGCCTGAGGCCGCCGCCGACCGTGAAGCGCCAGACGTGCGACGGCTCTGCGGGCGCCTCGGCGACCCACGCCGGAAGCGGACGCAGCTCGCGCGGAACCGCGCTGCGATCGGGCTCGCGCTGGCTGCCGACGCGGAACTGCATCAGAGGCCCGGCGTAGGAGACCGAACCCAGCTTGTTCGGCCCCTGGCGGCGCCGGCCGCTGAGCAGGTGGATGCGGCGCCCGCGGGCGGCGGCGAAGTCGACGACGAGCTCGACCCGCTCGCCCGGCCCGAGCAGAACCCGGCTGCGGCGCACCGGGCGGGGCATGAGGCCGGCGTCGGTCGCGATCTGGACGATCGGCAGGCCGCCGCTCAGGCGCAGCTCGTAGGCGCGGAAGTGCGACGCGTTGAGCACCCGCAGGCGATAGCGCTGGGCCCGCACGCGGTGGTATGGCAGCACCGCGCCGTTGACCAGCACGTGCCGGCCGGTGACGCCGTCGTCGGGTGGGCGCCGCCGCGCGGCGAAGGGGTCGGTGAGCTGGTTGCGCGCGTCGAACGAGCGGTCGGCGAGCATCAGCGGGATGTCGCGCTGCCCGCGCGGCAGCGGCAGCGACGCGTCGAGCTCGTCGTCGAGGATCCACATCCCGGCGAGCCCGCGCCAGACGTTGCGCGCGGTCCTGTCGAGGCGGTGGTCGTGATACCACTGGAAGGCGGCGCGCTCGGGCGCCCCGTCCTCGATCAGCTCGTACGTGTAGGTGCGCTCGCCGCCGGGAGCGATCAGCAGCTCGTTGCCCGACTCGGTTGCGCTGAGGCCCGCCGAGATGTCGCAGTACAGCGACTGCGGCTGTGCCGCCGTCAGGCCACCGGGCTGGCCGTCCTCCTCACAGCGGTTGTGCCCTCCGTGCAGATGCACGGTGAGCTCGCCGGCCTGGCGCGGAAGCCGATGCTCGAAGCGCACGCGCGTGGTGGCGCCCGCCGGGCGGCGGATCGTCGGCCCCGGAAAGCTGCCGCCGTAGGTCCACATCCGCGTCCTGCGACCGGGCAGGATCGCGACCTCGGCCTCGCGCATCGGGATCGTCAGGTCGGCGCCGGTCAGGACCTCGGGGATCGGCAGCGGCGTGGAGTACGGCCGCGCCGATCGGCGAACCCGCAGGCGCGTGCCGGACGCCGGTGCGCGCGCCGCGGGCGGAAGCGTCAGCGCGAGCGCGCCCGCCGCCGCGGCGGACAGCAGCGATCGGCGGCTGATGGCGTCGATCGGCGGCTGCGGCTGGAGCTGCTGTCGCATCGGAGCGGTGATGCGGGCGGGGAGCGGCGCTCCCCGCCCGCCGGGCCTTCGGCGCTAGCCGACGACCTTGATCTTGCCCTGCATCTCGGGGTGGATGATGCACATGAAGCGCAACAGCGTCCCCGGCTTTGCGCTGACGACCTGCTCGAACTGCTCGCCCTGCCGCTCGCTGTACCAGGAATCGCCCGTCTTCACCTTGCGCGAGAAGCGGCGGTCCCAGCCCGACAGGCCGGCCTCGACGAGCGGGCGCTTGACCTGCTCGGTCTTCTCGTCGAACTCGTGCGCGATCGCGCCCGTCATGCAGATCTTCCCGGGGGTGAAGCAGTTCCTCATCGCCTTGCGGCTGCGCGGCAGGACGTTCGCCGCGACGAGCGTGAAGGTATGCGGACCGATCTTCCTCGGGTCGCTGAGATTGCGGATGCGCAGCGGCTGACCGGCCGTCACGAAGCTCGATCCCGTGAAGCGCGGACCGCTGGCGTCGAATCTCATCGAGACCGTCTTCGCGGTGGCGGCCGCCTGGGCACCTTCGTCCGCGGATGCGGGCGATCCGCTGCCGAGCGCTGCCATCAAGCCGGCCGCGGCGCCCGCCGCGAGCAGCCCCCGCAATACCGTCGAACGTTGTGGCGTCATCGCCTTCTTCTCCTTGTCCGTTGCGACTCTGGCGATCATCTGAGGGCGAGCGTCCCAGGTGAGGGCTGCCGGACGCATCGGGGAAACCCCTCGATCGTCCACCCCGAAACCCCGCTTGGGGGTGCATCGAACCCCTAAAGTGAGCGGCGTGCCCGACAACGCCTTCACGCGCGAGCAGCTGATCGGTCGCGACCCAGAGCTCGAGGCGCTCAAACAGGCCCTGTCGGCGACGCGCGGAGGCGCAGGGCGCGCGATCGGCGTCTTCGGCGAGCCGGGGATCGGCAAGACCGCGCTGCTGCGCGAGCTCAGCGCGAGCGCCGCGGCAGCCGGCCTGCTCGTGCTCGCGGGTCGTGCCGCCGAGCACGAGCGCGATCTTGCGTTCGGCCTGGCGGTCGACGCGCTCGACGATCACGTCTCCACGCTGCACCCGCGCCAGCTCGAGTCGCTCGGCGCCGCGCGCCAGGCCGAGCTCGCGGCGGTGCTGCCGGCCGTCGCCCAGCACGTCCGCGCGGCCGAGCCGGCCAGCGGCGCGGAGCGCTTCCGCTACCACCGGGCGCTGCGGGCGCTGCTCGAGCTGCTCGCCCGCGAGCGCCCGCTGGTCCTCCTGCTCGACGACGTGCACTGGGCCGACGACGCGTCGCTCGAGCTGATCCTGCACCTGATCCGCCGCCCGCCGCGCTCGTCGCACCTGCTGGTCTTCGCCGGCCGGCGGGTCGGACCGGTCCTGCGACTGCTCGACGCGCTGCGGGCCGCGCCGGGCGCCGAGCGCGTCGAGCTTCGCCCGCTTCCGGACGCTGCCGCCGCCAAGCTGCTGCGCGGCGTCGACGACGACGCACTGCGCGCCCGCCTGATGCGCGAGGCGGGCGGCAACCCGCTCTACCTCGAGGAGCTCGCGCTCGTCGCCGGCCAGCGGGAAGCCGCGCTGCCGTCATCGCTGATCGCGGCCGTGCAGCAGGAGGTCGCAGCTCTCGCGCCCGCCTCGCGCGTGCTGCTCGAAGGCGCCGCGGTGGCCGGAGACCCCTTCGATCCCGAGCTTGCCGCGCGTGCCGCAGGGCTCGAGGAGGACGCGCTGGTGCTGCTTGACCGGCTCGTGGCCGCCGACCTCGTGCGCCCCGCCGAGGCGGCGCGCGGGTTTCGCTTTCGCCACCCGCTCGTGCGGCGCGCCGTCTACGACGCCGCGCCGCCGGCCTGGCGGCTGGCCGCGCACGAGCGCATCGCGACCGAGCTCGCGCGGCGCGATGCCGCGCTGGCGGTGCGCGCCTACCACGTCGAGCAGAGTGCCCGCCCGGGCGACGACGCGGCCGTCGAGCTGCTCACGCGGGCCGCCGCGGAGTCCGCCGAGGCCGCGCCCGGGACGGCGGCGCGCCTGTATGAGGCCGCGCAGCGGCTGCTGCCCGCCGGCGACGCGCTCCGCCACGCCGCGGTGCTCGCACCGCGCGCGACGGCGCTCGCGTCGGCCGGTCAACTGAACGAGAGCAGGGAGGCGTTCGAGCGGGCCGCGCAGCTGCTGGCGCCCGACGCCTCGGAGCGCATCATCCTCGTGGCCCGCTGCGCGACGCTCGAGAACGTCCTCGGGCTGCACGGCCCCGCCCGCCGGCGGCTCGAGCGCGTGCTCAGCTCGCTGCCCGACGGCGCGCCGGCCGAGTCGCGCGCCGCTCTGGAGACGCAGCTGGCGCTCACCGCGGTCTTCGCGGCCGACGCCCCGGCCGTGCGCCGCTGGGCGGGGCGCGCGCTGCAGACCGCGGCCGGAGCGCCGCCCGGCTCGCCGCTCGCCGGCGCCATCGTGCTCGGCCACGGCCTGCTGTCGCTCGGCCTGCTCTGGAGCCGGGATCCGACCCGCTCGCGCTGGCACATCGAACTGGCCCGGCGCGGGTTCGCCGACCTGCCAGACGAGGTCGTCGCGGCCTGGCCGGAGTCGGCCTGGGTACTGGGCCACACGCTGCTGCTGCTCGAGCGCCACGCCGAGAGCCAGGAGGCCATGCGACGCGGCCTGCGGATCGCGCGCGCGGAGCGGATCGGCCACCTCGTCGCGCCGCTGACGACGCTGCTGGCGATGGGACTGACCGAGACGCTCGATCTGCGCGAGAGCCTGCAGCTCGTCGAGGTCGCCGAGGAGACCGCGCGGCTGCAGGGGCTGGCCTACCAGCTGCAATGGGCGCTGTGGTGCCGTTCGTTCGCGGCATGGCTGCAGGGCGACGTCCGCGAGGTCGAGCGGCTGGAGGCCGAGTGCCGTCCGCTGCTCGACGATCTCGAGGAGGACGACATCTTCAAGCCGATCGGCCGCTGCAATCTGGCAGCGCACCGCGCCGAGCAGGATCCGGCCCTGGCCCTGCGCGAGATGGTCGACGCCGCCGGGCCGGAGCTCGAGCGGATCGATCCGACGCGCTCGCTGTGGCTGGCGCTCGTGCTCGTGCGTGCCGCGATCGCGAGCGGGGACGTCGCCGAGGCGCGCCGCTTCGCCGCGCTGATCGAGCGGCGCGCGATCACGTACGAGCTGCCCGTCGGCGTCACCCGCGCGCTCGTCGCGCGCGCCGAGATCGCGCTCGCCGAGGGCGAGCCGCAGCGCGCAGCGCGGCTCGCCCAGGCGGCCGCCGCAGAGCAGGAGCGCCTCGGCGCGCGGCTCGACTCGCTGCCGTCGCGACTGTGCGCGGGCCGCGCGCTGGCGGCCGCCGGACGCCGCGCCGAGGCACACGACGAGCTGCGCCTCGTCGCCGACGACGCCGCGCGCGCGCAGGCGTGGCGGCTGCGTGACGCGGCGGCCAGCGAGCTGCGCCGGCTCGGCGTGCGGCTGGCCCCGGCCGCCGCGGCGCGTGCCGTGGCCCCCGCGCCGGGCGGCTCGGGCGGCCTGACGAAGCGCGAGCGGGAGATCGCTGCGCTCGTGGCCAAGGGCCGCTCCAACAAGCAGGTCGCCGCGGCGCTCTTCCTCAGCGAGAAGACGATCGAGCACCACCTCTCGCGCGCCTATGCGAAGCTGGGCGTGCGGTCGCGTACCGAGCTGACGGCGGCGTGGAGCGCCGACGACCGCGACGTCTGGCTGAGACCTGCGTGAGCGAGGGCCGGGCAGCGTCCGACCCTCACGGAGGCACCCGACCTGGGCGACCCACTACCGCCCGCCCCGATCCCACGCCACGCGCTCGTCCGGCGCGTGCCCGGTGGCCTCCAGCAGCGACGCCCGCGCCCATGGCGAGCGCCGCGCGGGCGGCTCGGGGGCGGGCGGCGGCGCCGTGTCGCGCATGAAGCGCTCCAGCGCGGCGACGAGCGCCGCGGCCTCCTCGTCGGAGACAGCGGGAGCGACGATGCGGAGCTTCGGCCGGCGGTTCACGGCGGACACGTCTAGCTATAGCTAGCAGATCATGCCCGCGCCGACGGTGTCGTTCGTCGCCTCGTCGATCAGGATGAAGGAGCCGGTCGCGCGGTTGTTCGCGTACGTGTCGAATGCCATCGGCTTGGAGGTGCGCAGGCGCACGCGGCCGATGTCGTTGAGACCGAGCGCGGTTGCGCCGCGATCCGGCGCGAGCGTGTGCACGTCGACGTGGTCGACGACCGCGTCGACGATCGCCCGGGCGCTGTGCGTCGCGTGCTTGATCGCGTAGCGCGCCCCGCCGCGCAGCGGCGCGTCGCTCATCCAGCAGACGGTCGCCGTGAGCTCGCGCGAGAGCTGCGGAGCGTCGTCGGGATGGCAGATGATGTCGCCGCGCGAGACGTCGATCTCGTCCTCGAGCAGCAGCGTCACCGACATCCCCGCGCAGGCCTCCGCGAGCGGGCCGTCGAACGTCTCGATCGCGGCGATCCGCGTGCGCTTGCCGGACGGCAGCACGAGCACCTCGTCACGCGGGCGCAGGATCCCGCCGGCGACCTGGCCGGCGTAGCCGCGGTAGTCGGTCTCGTGGTCGCGGATCACCCACTGGACGGGGAAGCGCGCCTGCTCGAGGTTGCGGTCGTCGTCGACCTTGACCGTCTCGAGGTACTCGAGCAGCGGCGTCCCGCCGTACCACGGCATGTTCTCCGAGCGGTCGACGACGTTGTCGCCGTGCCTGGCGCTGATCGGGATGTAGACGACGTCGCGCGCGCCGAGGCCGCGCGCGAAGTCCGAGAAGTCGCGCACGATCGCGTCGAAGCTGTCCTCGTCGAAGTCGACGAGGTCCATCTTGTTGACGGCGACGACGAGGTGCGGGATCCCGAGCAGCGAGGAGATGTAGGCGTGGCGCTTTGACTGCTCGAGCACGCCCTTGCGCGCGTCGACGAGGATGATCGAGAGGTCGGCGGTCGACGCGCCCGTGACCATGTTGCGCGTGTACTGCACGTGTCCGGGGGTGTCGGCGATGATGAACGTCCGCCGCGCGGTCGCGAAGTAGCGGTAGGCGACATCGATCGTGATGCCCTGCTCGCGCTCGGCGCGCAGCCCGTCGACGAGCAGCGAGAGATCGACGATCCCGGCGCCGCGGCGCTTGGAGGCCTCCTCGACATGCTCGAGCTGGTCGGTCAGGACCTGCTTGGCATCGAGCAGCAGGCGCCCGATCAGCGTCGACTTGCCGTCGTCGACGGAGCCGGCGGTCGCCAGGCGCAGCAGGTCTGCCTGTGCCAGAGCCACTACGACTGCGCGCCGTTGCTCGGCGGATGGTTGTCGGCAGCGGTCATCGCATGTCCTCGCTAGAAGTACCCCGCGACCTTGCGGTCTTCCATCGCGGCTTCGCTGACGCGGTCGTCGGCGCGCGTCTCGCCGCGCTCGGTCACGCGCGTGGCGGCGATCTCGGCGACCACGGAGCCGAGGTCGGCGGCGGTCGATCGCACGGCACCGGTGCAGCTCATGTCGCCGACGGTGCGGTAGCGCACGGATGCGCGAAACGGCTGCTCGCCGTCGATCAGCTGCATGTGCTCGCACATCGCGTAGAGCATCCCGTCGCGCTGGAAGACCTCGCGCTCGTGCGCGAAGTAGATCGAGGGCACCTCGAGGTTCTCGACGGCGATGTACTCCCAGACGTCGAGCTCGGTCCAGTTGGAGAGCGGAAAGACCCGCACGCTCTCGCCGCGACGGATGCGCCCGTTGTAGATGTTCCACAGCTCGGGCCGCTGGTTCTTCGGGTCCCAGCCGCCGAAGTCGTCGCGGAACGAGAAGATCCGCTCCTTGGCCCGCGCGCGCTCCTCGTCGCGGCGCGCGCCGCCGAAGGCGGCGTCGAAGGAGTGCTCCTCGATGGCGTCCAGCAGCGTCGTCGTCTGCAGCCGGTTGCGCGACGCGCGCGGGTGGGGGGGAGCGAATTCCTCGACGACTCGTCCGCGGTCGATCGACTCCTGCACGGACGCGACGATCAGCCGCTCGCCGAGCTCGGCGACGCGGCGGTCGCGAAACTCGATCACCTCGGGGAAGTTGTGGCCGGTGTCGACATGCATCAGCGGGAACGGGAAGCGGCCCGGCCGAAACGCCTTCTCGGCGAGGCGCAGCAGCACGATCGAGTCCTTGCCGCCGCTGAACAGCAGCACCGGGTTTGAGAGCTCGGCCGCGACCTCGCGCATGACGTGGATCGCCTCGGACTCGAGCGCCTGCAGGTGGGTCATGTGCGCGTTCATGCGGGGACCGCCTCGACCTCGGGGGGTGGTGGTGCGACGCGCGTGCGAAGCAGCACGTACGCGGCGAGGCCGACCAGCAGCGGCACGCCGATCAGCGCCGCGGGCGGCACTTCGACGCCCGCCTTCGTCAGCACGCCCAGCGCCGACGCCAGCAGCACGCAGCCGAGCGCGGGCCGCAGCACGTTGGCCGACACCTGGCCGATCAGCATCGTGCCGATCACGACGCCCGGCAGCGAGCCGATCAGGATCGTCCCCATCAGCAGGAAGTCGACGTTGCCGCTGACCCAGTGCGCCAGGCCGGCGACCCACAGCAGGATCGCTGCGTGGAAGACGTCCGTGCCGACGACGCGGTGCGGCGTGAGCTGGAAGACGAGGATCAGCGCGAGGCCGATCAGCGCGCCGCTGCCGACCGAGGTGATCCCGAGGACGAGGCCGAGCACGGCGCCGATCAGCACTGCGGCGACCTTCGTGCGCCTCGTCTGCTCGACGCTGTGGCGCTCGCGCGCGACGAGCCTGGGCATGAACAGCGCGCGTCCGAGGATCGTCACCGCGACGATGATCAGCGCGATCGCGATCGAGGCCAGCAGCGCCGGCTCGAAGCTCTTTCCGTAGGCGCCGTGCAGGCGCTGCAGCAGCCAGACGCCGACGAGCGCGCCGGGCACGCTTCCGACCGCAAGCCAGACCGAGACGCCGAGGTCGACCGTGCCCTTGCGCCAGTGCCGCCAGCCGCCGAGCGTCTTCGTGACGGCGCCGTAGGCGAGGTCGGTGCCGATCGCGACGACGGGCGGGATGCCCGCGAACAGCACGAGCAGCGGCGTCATCAGCGAGCCGCCGCCGATGCCGGTCAGGCCGATCAGGATGCCGACGCCGAGGCCGAAGAGGATGACGATCGGGTCCATCGCCAGCGGCCGATCAGACGTGCAGCCCGCACTCGGTCTTGTCCAGGCCCGCCCAGCGGCCCTCGCGCCCGCTGCCGGGCCGCGTGCAGGGCGCGCAGCCGATCGACTCGTAGCCCTGGTCGTGCAGCGGGTGGTAGGGCAGGTCGCGCTCGTGGATGCGCGCCCAGAGGTCGCGCTCGGTCCACAGCGCGAGCGGGTTGTACTTCGCGATCCCCCCGCGCCTGGCGTCGACCTCGACGAGCTCGGTCTCCGCGCGCGACGGCCCCTGCTCGCGGCGCAGCCCCGTGATCCAGGCGTCGGCGTCGGCCAGCGCGCGCTCGAGCGCCGCGACCTTCTGCGCGCCGCAGCAGTGCTCGGGCCCCGTCCAGGGCGGCGTCGCGAGCGCCTCCTCGACCTCGATCTGCACGCCGAAGCGCTGCTCGAAGGCGCGCCATGTCGCGAGCGTCTGCTCGAACAGCACGCCGCTGTCGATCGTCACGACGCGCACCTGCGGCGCGAGCGCGAGCAGCTCGTCGAGGATCACGGACTCCTCCTTCTGAAAGGAGCACAGGAAGACGAGCCGCTCGTGGGCGGCCGCCTGGCGCAGGGTCTCGGTCAGAGACGCTGCGAGGCTCGTCAGACTGCGCACTCGCCTTCGCCCCGGATGACCTGGAAGGGCACGTCGCGGTTCCAGTCGATGAACGTCGTCATCGTGTCCAGGCCGAAGTCGACGGGCATCGCGAGATCGCGAACCCTGTCCTCGAACGCCTTCGTGCCGACGCGCGCCGCGAAGTCGTTGAAGACCTCGCCGTGCTCGCGCTCGTCCTCATACCAGCGCAGCCAGCGCTCGACGGCGTCGGGGATCCGCTTGGCGGGCAGGCGCACCTTCAGCCGCTGGCCGTAGACGATCTCGCCGCCCTCGAAGTTGCCGGCGATGTGCGCGACGTAGGCCGGGATCGTGTGCTCGCCGACCTTGATCGACGCGCCGTAGAAGCCGATGTTCGCGATGTGGTGCTGGCTGCAGCCGTTCGGGCAGCCGCTCATCTTGATGTGGATCGCGCGCGTCAGCGGGTCGGAGATCCGCATCTCCTCGAGGCGCTTCTGAAGCGCCGCGTTGAGCCCCATCGAGGACGTGATGCCGAGCTTGCAGGAGTCCGTGCCCGGGCACGAGACGACGTCGGTGATCTTGTCGGGACCCGGATCGCCGAGGCCGAGCCTGCAGAGCTCCCGCCACACCTCGTAGACGCTCTCGTCGCGAACCCAGCGCAGCAGCAGGTTCTGGTGCACGGTCGTGCGCATGTGGCCGCCGGAGTACGTGCGCATGATGTCGGCCACGCCGCGGAACTGCTCGGGCGTCAGGTCGCCGCGCGTGACCTTGATGTGCACGGTGCTGAAGCCGTCCTGCCGCTGGGCCTGGACGTTGTCGGCGAGGAAGCGCTCGAACGCCGAAGCATCGCCGTTGGGCGACGCGTAGCTGTCGGCAACGGGCGGCGCGGAGAGCTCCTCGTCGTACTGCCAGCTCAGGCCGGCGACGTCGAAGTTGCGCTCTGCCACCCAGTCGCCCTGCAGCTCCTCCTCGACGAGCTCGCGAAACGCGTCGATGCCGATCTTGTCGACGAGCACCTTGATGCGGGCGCGGGCGCGGTTGACGCGCAGGAAGTCCTGGCGATCGAAGATCCGCAGGCACGCCTCGGCGACCTTCAGGTACTCGCCGTCGTCGAGGCCGACGAAGTCGTGGAGCGTCGGCGCGACGCGCGGCATGATCGACGTGCCGCCGCCGACGCGCACCTCGACGCCGCGCACGCCGTCGCGCTCGCGCGCCAGAAAGGCGATGTCGTGGATGCCGGTCAGCGAGCGGTCGGCGGGCGAGCCGTCGAACGCGGTCTTGATCTTGCGCGGCATCATCTGCGTCGTCGGGTGGCGCACGAAGTAGCGCACGTAGGCGCCGGCGTAGGGCGTCAGGTCGAAGAGCTCGTCGGGGGCGACGCCGGCCCAGGGGTCGCCGGTGACGTTGCGCACGGTGTTGCCGCAGCCCTCGCGCGACGACAGCCCGGACTCGGCCAGCTCGCGGATCAGCTTCGCCGCGTCGGGCAGCGGGACGTGGTGCAGCTGGATGTTCTGGCGCGTCGTGATGTGCCCCTTCCTCAGCGGCACCCACTTCTCGATGACGGCCGCGAAGGCGTCCATCTGCTCCGCGCCGATGCCGCCGAACGGCAGCTTGACGCGAACCATCTGGACGTCCGCCTGGCGCTGGCCGTAGACGCCCTGCTTGAGGCGGAACTTGATGAACTCCGTCTCCTCGGTGTCACCGCGCAGATACTGCTGCGCCTCCGTGTCGAAGTCGTCGAACTCGCGCTCGAGGATCGGGATGACGTGGCCCGGGACGTCCTCGCGAACCTCGGGGTTCTCGAGCGTCCCCCGGCGACCGCTGAGGGTGGTGGGCTCCATGGAAGGTCTCAGTGCTCCGTGGTGGCGTGCAGGGCGAGGCCGGCATAATACAGCTAAATCCTGTCGGGATTCGGGAATTGTCGTCGACGGCTCGCTCTGCCTCGTTTCGAGCGGCGGCGCGGGTAGCCTGCCGGCCGTGCCACAGCTCGCCGTCCTCGACCACGACACCGTCCTCGCCGCCGTCTCTGCGCAGGCCGCGATCGAGGCCACCCGCGAGGCGTTCGAGCGCCATTACCGCGGCGAGTGGGCGATGCCGGCGAAGGTCTACCTGCAGAGCCCACCCTACGGCGACTTCCGCGCGATGCCTGCCCGCGGCGACGGCCTGGCGCTGCTGAAGTGGGTCACCTCCTTTCCCGGCAATCCGGAGCAGGGGCTGCCGACGGTCAGCGGCGTCGTCTGCCTGTCCGATGCGCGGACCGGGGTGCCGCTCGCGATCCTCGACGCCCGCGCCGTCACGGCGCTGCGCACCGGCGCCGTCGCGGCCGTCGCCACGCAGGCGCTCGCGCGCGCCGATGCCCGCACCGTCGGGATCGTCGGCTGCGGGCTGCACGGCGCCTGGACGGCGCGCTGCCTCGCCGCCGCCGGCTACGACGAGGGCGTCTGCTTCGACCCGCGGACCGAGGCCGCCGCGGCGCTCGCGGCGCAGCTCGACGGCTGGGCGGTCGGCGACCTGGCGGCGGCGCTGGCCTGCGCCGTCGTCTGCGCCGTCACGCCCGGCGCGGTCGTCGTGCTGCAGCGCGGCGACCTGCGCCCGGGCCAGCACCTGAACATGCTCGGCGCCGACGGCAGCGGCAAGGCCGAGGCGAGCATCGACGCCGTCGTCGCCTGCGAGCTGTTCTGCGACGAGTGGGCGCAGGCCTCGCACGGCGGCGAGCTGACCGGCGCCGTCGAGGCGGGGCTCGTGACGCGCGAGCAGGTCACGACGCTCGGCGCGGTGCTGGCCGGTGACGCGCCCGGCCGCAGCGGTCCCGACGCGACGACGCTCTTCGATTCGACGGGCCTGGCGATCCAGGACCTGGCGGTCGCCGCCGCGGCGCTGCGCGCCGCTCGCGCCGGCGAGGTGCAGGCCGGCAGCGTCTCGCTGTAGCCGTTCGGCTGTACCGGCCGCCGGGGCGCGAAGATCAGTGGACTGAAGTTCCCCGGAACTTCGGGTTAGACCGGCACGAGCGGGATGTCGCCGACGAGCGCCCACGCGAGCAGCGCCGCGGCGCCCAGCAGGCAGGCGAGCGCGGTCCAGATGCGCTGCGTCTTCGTCGTCGCGGCCGCCTTCTGCCTGGCGATCTCGCCCTTCTCGAGGGCGCGGTCGAGCAGCCCCTCCGCCCAGACGAACTCGAGCGACAGGATCGCCAGGCCGATCGGGATCACGACGAACGCCGGGCCCGGCAGCACGAGCATCGCGAGGCCGCCGAGCAGCAGCGTGAAGCCGACGACGATGTACACGACCCGGACGTAGAACGGGCGCTGGCGGTGGCGCGTGCGCTGCGCCTCGAGGCGGCGCACGATCCCCGGCTTGCGAAGGTCGGCCTTGGGCTCTGGGTTCGGGGGATCGGTGGTCGCCACAGCCTCGTCAGCGTAAACGGCCGCAGACGCGCGGCGGCTAAACGGCCACTACGCCCGGCGGCTCGTCATCGATCACCGGATCGGCGGCGGGCACGAAGCTCATCGCGCGCTCGCGCGGCCTGCCAGTCGTCCTCCAAGCCGGCCCACTGGCGGTCCTCGTAGAAGCGCGGGCGCGCGCGCTACAGCGTGTTCGCGTAGCCGAGGCTGCCGACGCCGACGCCGGCGCCGCTGACGACCGAGACGTCCTTGAACAGCGACAGGCGGAAGCTGCCGTGCAGGCCCAGGCGGGGGCGAAGAACTAGCGCCGGATGTCCCACGGCGAGCGCGGGAACTCGTCGTCGGCGTAGCGCCTGCCGGATTCGACACGGCGACGCGGTGGCCCTTCTCGGTCAGCCGCTGAGCGGCGACGCTGCCGCCGAAGCCAGAGCCGACGACCAGCCAGTCGTAGTCATGCTCGCGAGCAGGCGGCGACATGGCGCGCGAAGCGTAGGGCAGCGCTGACGGGGGCGTCAATTGGGCCCGTGAGCCGCCGCGCTCGCTGGATCCGTCTGGCCCGGCGCGATCGTGAGCAGCGCCGCCGGCTCGCCGTCGAGCCCCGGCAGCGGTCCGATCGGCGCGGCGCGCGGCGCCGGCGCCTGCCAGCGCAGCACGGTGAACGTCTCGCCCTCGGTGCGCTGCGCGAGCGCGTAGCCGGGCGCCGGCACGGCGGGATCGGCCGGGCGCGGCGGCTCGGGCCGCTCGCCGGGCAGGCGCACCGGCAGTGCGACGTGGTCGATCTCGGCGGTCGTGAACGTCGGCGGCGCCGCCGTCCTCAGCCCCGGCAGGTAGTAGCGCAGCGTCTCGAGCGCCGCGCCCGGCGTGGCGACGATCAGGCGCGGTGCGCTGACGGGACCGAGCGCGCGGACCGCGCCGCGCCAGTCGTCGCGCTGCAACTCGGCGCTGCGCGCGACGCCGACGACGGCGACGAGCCCGGCCGCGCATGCCGCGCCGAGCGCGAGCGCCGCCGGGCGCGGCACGGATCGCGCCACCGCAGCGAGCCCGGCGCCCACCAGCGCGGCCGCCAGCGGCAGCGCGAACAGGACGTTGCGGGTGATGAGGTGATCCTCGCCGGCGATCGCCGCGAGCACCGGCAGCGCGAGCGCGGCGGCGGTGAGCGCGGCTAGGCGCGCGCTCTCGCTGCGCGCGCTGGGCGGCGCCGCGATGCGGCCCGTCAGCAGCGCCGCGAGCCCGACGAACCCGCCCAGCGCGGCCAGCGCCGTGACGGCGATCAGCAGCGGCTCGAGCGGCGCGTCGTAGCCGACGAGAAACTGCTTGGGCAGCTGGGCGAGCCGGGTGAGCAGGTCGCTGCCCGTGATGAACGCCGCGCGGTCGTTCTCGCGCTGGTCGAGCGCGAGCGGCGCCAGCGCGGCGGCCGCCAAGGCGGGCAGCGCCAGCGCCGCCGCCCGCTCGCGCCGGCCGGGCGCGCGCAGCACGAGCCACAGCGCCTGCGGCGCGACGAGGAACACCGCGTAGTAGTGCGTGGCGAGCGCGAGCGCGGCGATGGCGCCCCACGCGAGCAGGCGCGCGTAACGTCGTCCGAAGCTCGGCGGTCGCGAGCTCTGACTGCGACCAGCGGTCGGCTGTTCGGACGACCGGACGACGAGACCGTTCTCGAGCGCGCGCAGCCAGAGCAGCGCCGACAGCGTGCCGAGCAGCGCGAGCAGCGCGTACGCGCGCGCCTCCTGGCTGAACCAGACGAGCATCGGGTTGACCGCGACGAGCGCGGCCGCCGCGAGGCCCGCCCGGTCGCCCCCGAGGCGCCGGCCGAGCGCCCAGACGACCACGATCGTCGCCGTCCCGAGCAGCGCCGAGAGCGAGCGCATGCCGGCCTCGCCGGTGCCGAAGACGTGCGTCCACAGCCACGCGAGGACGTAGTACAGCGGCGGCGTCGACTCGCTGTCGGGGATGACCTGCAGCATCGCGCCGAGGTCCATCCGCAGCAGCCGCGCGGTCACGGCCTCGTCGTACCAGAGGCTCTGCGCGTCGAGCGTCGCGAAGCGCAGGGCGGCGCCGGCGGCGATCACCAGCGCCAGCAGCCGGCTGCTCACAGCGGGATGTTGCCGTGCTTGCGCTTGGGGCGCTCGACGCGCTTGCTCTGCAGGGCCTCGAGCGCGGCGATCAGCTTCGGCCGCGTCTCGTGCGGGATGATCACGTCGTCGACGTAGCCGCGCTCGCCGGCCGAGTACGGGTTGGCGAAGCGGGCGCGGTAGTCGTCCATCAGCCGCTCGCGACGGGCCTCCGGCGTCGGCGAGCCCGCGATGTCGCGGCGGTAGATGATGTTCACCGCGCCCTCGGGCCCCATCACCGCGACCTCGGCGGTCGGCCAGGCGAGGTTGAGGTCGGCGCCGATGTGCTTGGAGGCCATCACGACGTACGCGCCGCCGTAGGCCTTGCGGGTGACGATCGTGATCTTCGGAACGGTCGCCTCGGCGAAGGCGTACAGCAGCTTCGCGCCGTGGCGGATGATCCCGTTCCACTCCTGCGCCGTGCCGGGCAGAAAGCCGGGCACGTCGCAGAGCGCCACGAGCGGGATGTTGAACGCGTCGCACGTGCGCACGAAGCGGGCGGCCTTGACGCTTGCGTCGATGTCGAGCGCGCCGGCCATGCTCGCCGGCTGGTTTGCGACGATCGCGACGGCGTGGCCGTCGAGGCGCGCGAAGCCGCAGACGATGTTCTTCGCGTAGTGCTCGTGGACCTCGTAGAACTCGCCGTCGTCGACGATCATGCGCACCGGCAGGCGCACGTCGTAGGGCTTGTTCGGGTTCGCCGGCACGACCTCGTCGAGCTCGGGGTCCATCCGCAGCGGATCGTCGGTCGGCAGCACGCGCGGCGTCGGCTCGAGGTTGTTCGACGGCAGGAAGCTCAGCAGGTAGCGCGTGTCCTGCAGGCAGGCCTCCTCGTCCTCACAGGCGAAGTGCGCGACGCCCGACTTCTCGCTGTGCGTGTCAGCGCCGCCGAGCTCCTCGAACTCGACATCCTCGCCGGTGACCGTGCGGATCACGTCGGGGCCCGTGATGAACATGTGCGAGGTCTGCTTGACCATGAAGACGAAGTCCGTGATCGCCGGCGAGTAGACGGCGCCGCCGGCGCAGGGACCCATCACGAGGCTGATCTGCGGGATCACCCCGCTGCAGTTGACGTTGCGCATGAAGACCTCGCCGTAGGCCCCGAGCGAGACGACGCCCTCCTGGATCCGGGCGCCGCCCGAGTCGTTGATGCCGATCACCGGGCAGCCGATCTTCGCCGCCAGGTCCATGACCTTGCAGATCTTCTCGGACATGACCTCCCCGACCGATCCGCCGAAGACGCTGAAGTCCTGCGAGAAGACGCAGACGCGGCGCCCGTCGACGGTGCCGTGACCGGTGACGACGGCGTCGCCCCAGGGACGCTTGCGCTGCATCTCGAAGTCGTGCGTGCGATGGCGCGCGAAGGTGTCGAGCTCCTGGAAGGAACCCGCGTCGAGCAGCTTGTGGATGCGCTCGCGCGCACTCAGCCGCCCGCGCTCGTGCTGCTTCTTCTCGGACTCGCGCTCGATGCGGCCCGCCGCCTCGCGCAGCTCGAGCAGCTGCGCGAGCTTCATCTCGTACGTGGCCGGGGCCTTCTGGCGCTTGGACATCGTGCGAGCAAGGGTAATGCGGCCGGCGCGCCCCTCGCCCCGGGTCGCCGTGCCCGAGGCGGTGCTCGGGCTCCGGGGCACGCAGCGCGTTTCGTCGCACCCCTGCGCCGGGGTCGTCACGAACGCGCGTGGTTTCGTCACGCGTCCAGCGTCACGATCCGGGCATGAGCGACGGCGCGAGGCCCCGCACCGCCTGACGTGCGGGTGGCGCAGCTCGCGGCGGAGCAGAACGCGGTCGTGGCGCGCCGTCAGCTGCTGGCGTGCGGGCTGACGAGTGACGCGATCACGGTGCGTACGCGCAGGTGCACGCTGTTCCGCGTGTACCGCGGCGTATACGCGGTCCTGCGCCCCGACGCGCTCACGTTGGAGGGCCGGCTCGCCGCTGCCGTTCTCGCCTGCGGCCGCGGAGCCGTCCTCAGCCACCACGCGGCCGCTGCGTGGTGGAAGCTCGTCGCATCGGACGAGCGCGCGCCGGAGGTCATCGTCGCGCGCGACGGTGGCCGCAAGATCGCCGGCATCCAGGCGCACCGCACGCGCGGCGTGGACCGTCGCGACGTCTGGACACGCGCCGGCATCCGCATCACGTCACCGGCGCGGGCTGCACTCGACGTGGCGGCGCAGATGCCGCACCGCGCGCTGCGGCGGATGCTCCGTCAGGCGCAGGCCGAAGGCCGCCTCAGCGTCGGCCAGCTGCGCGACGTCCACAGTCGCGCCGGCCGCCACCCCGGCGCCAAGGCCCTGCTCGCGGTCATCGCCGACGGACCCACGCCGACGCGCAGCGCCGCTGAGGATCTGCTGCTCGACCTCATCCAGGACGCCGGCCTACCGCTGCCGGAGGTCAACCCGCTGCTCAGGCTCGACGGCACCACCGTCATGCCCGACTTCCTCTGGCGCGCGCAGAAGCTCGTCGTCGAGGTCGACGGCGCGCAGTTTCATCGCGGCGCGATCGCAAAGCGCGACGACGCGCAGAGGCAGGCCCTCCTCGAAGCGCACGGCCAGCGCGTGCTGCGCGTCGCCTACGAGCAGCTCACGGGTCAACCGCAGCAGACGATCGCGCGCATCGCGCACGCGCTCGCCTGACAGCGCGCTCAGCCGCGCCCGTACCGCCCTCGCTCAGGCGCGCGGCCGGTACGCCCCGAAGACGTCCTTCATCGCGCCGCACACCTCGCCCAGCGAGCAGCGGTCCTCGAGCGCCTGGCGGATCGGGTGCATGAGGTTCTCGGTGCCGCGGCAGGCGTCGCGCAGCTCGTTCAGACGCGTCGCCACGAGCTCCTGGTCGCGGTCGCGCTTGAACGCCGCCAGCCGGTCGAGCTGCGCCTTCTCGGTCGCCGGGTCGACGCGCAGGATGTCCTCGATCTCGATCGAGTCCTCCTCGTACTTGTTGACGCCGACGACGATGTCCTGCTTGAGGCGGTAGCGCTCCTGGTAGCCCCAGGCCGACTCGTCGATCTCGTTCGTGATGAACTCGATCGCGTTGACCGAGCCGCCCATCTCGTCGACCTTGGCGATCAGCTCGTAGGCGCGCTGCTCGATCTCGTCGGTCAGCGCCTCGACGTAGTAGGAGCCCGCGAACGGGTCGACGGTGTCCGTCGCGCCGGACTCGTGGGCGATGATCTGCTGCGTGCGCAGCGCGATCTTCGCGGCGCGCTCCGACGGCAGCGCGAGCGCCTCGTCGTAGCCGTTGGTGTGCAGCGACTGGGTGCCGCCGCAGACGGCGGCGAAGCCCTGCAGCGCGACGCGGACGACGTTGTTCTGGGGCTGCTGCGCGGTCAGCGTCACGCCGCCGGTCTGCGTGTGGAAGCGCAGCTTCATCGACCTCTCGTCCTTGGCGCCGAAGCGGTCGCGCATGATGTGCGCCCACATCCGCCGCACGGCGCGGAACTTCGCGACCTCCTGGAAGACGTTGTTGTGGCCGTTGAAGAAGAACGCCAGCCGCGGCGCGAACTCGTCGACCTCGAGGCCGGCGTCGAGCGCCGCCTGCACGTAGGCGATCGCGCTGCAGAGCGTGAACGCGACCTCCTGGACGGCGGAGCACCCCTTCTCACGGAAGTGATAGCCGGAGATCGAGATCGTGTTCCACTTGGGCACGAACTCCTTGCAGTACGCGAAGAGGTCGGTCGTCAGGCGCATCGTGCCCTGTGGCGGGTAGATGAAGTTCCCGCGCGCGATGTACTCCTTGAGCACGTCGTTCTGCGTCGTGCCGCGCAGCTCGTCCAGCGCGCAGCCCTGCTCCTCGCCGACGAGCGAGTAGAGCGCCAGCAGCACGGTCGCCGGCGCGTTGATCGTCATCGACGTCGAGATCGCGTTGAGCGGGATGCCGTCGAAGACCATCCGCATGTCGTCGATCGTGTCGATCGAGACGCCGGTGCGGCCGACCTCGCCGAGACAGCGCGGGTCGTCGGAGTCCAGGCCCAGCTGGGTCGGCAGGTCGAACGCCATCGACAGGCCCGTCGAGCCGTGTGCGAGCAGGTACTTGTAGCGCTCGTTGGATTCCGTCGCCGACGCATAGCCCGCGTACTGGCGCATCGTCCACGGGCGCCTGCGGTACATCTCGGGATGCACGCCGCGCGTGTAGGGGAAGGCTCCGGGATCGCCCAGATCGAGGTCGGCCGGAAGGTCGTCCTGGCTGTAGAGCTGCTGGATCTCGATGCCCGAGTCGGTGAAGCGCCGCGGATCGTCCGGGCCGACGATCGGGGCGACGGTCAAGCGCTCTTGTGTCGACATATCGAGCAAGCGTACGCGCGGGCGCCAGCTCGCGCAGTCTGTAAGAGAACTCTTACGACGTAGAGAGCTTCCCTTGAGCGCCGCTAGGTTGGATGGTGCTCATGAATGCCGACGCCCGCCGCTCGAACTTCCTCGCCGCCCTGCTCGGCGCACTTGCCGTCGCGGTCCCCTTCGGCGGGCTCGCGCTCGCCGGCGTCTTCGACTCCGACAGCGAGCCCGCGCCGGCGAGCGCCCCCGCCCCCGCCCCCGCCGCGTCGAGCGAGCGTTCCGGCTCGAGCGGCGAGCGTTCCGGCTCGACGGCAGCGCGCGCGGCGACCGATGTCTCCGAGCTCTACGAACGCGTCAGCAAGGGCGTCGTCTCGGTCGAGACGACGACGGCGGCCGGCGGCGGCACGGGCTCGGGGTTCGTGCTCGACGAGGACGGCTACATCCTGACCAACGAGCACGTCGTCGAGGACGCCGAGAGCGTCCGCGTGCGCTTCAGCGAGGGCGCGCCCGTCACGGCGCGCGTCGTCGGGGCCGACGCGTCGAGCGACCTCGCGCTGCTGAAGATCGACCCCGACGATCACGCGCTGACGCCGTTGCCGCTCGGCTCCTCGAAGACGCTCAAGGTCGGCCAGCCCGCGATCGCGATCGGCAGCCCCTTCCGGCTTGCGGGCACCGTGACGACCGGCGTCATCTCGGCGGTCGGGCGCCCGATCCGGTCGCCGAACAACTTCACGATCGAGAACGCGATCCAGACCGACGCCGCGATCAATCCCGGCAACTCCGGCGGGCCGCTGCTCGACGCCTCGGGGCGCGTCATCGGCATCAACGCGCAGATCGCTTCGACCAGCGGCGCGAACGACGGCGTCGGCTTCGCGATCGCGGTCGACACCGCCAAGGACATCCTGCCGGCGCTCAAGGAGGGGCGCAAGATCAAGCGGCCCTATCTCGGCGTGACGACGGGCGATGCGAGGACCGGCACGGGTGCCGTCGTGGCCGCAGTGGTCCCGGGCGGCCCGGCTGACGACGCAGGCCTGCGCGCCGGCGACCGGATCGTCGCGATCGCCGGCCGCTCGGTCACGCAGTCCGCCGACGTGTCCTCGGCCGTCAGCGCGCGCAAGCCCGGTGACGAGGTCGAGATCCGCATCCGCCGTCGCGGCGCCGACGACGAGCGCACGCTGCGCGTCACGCTCGGCACGCGCCCCGAGCGCGCGACCTGACGAGCAGTCCGCCCTGCGCCGCGCGCGGCGCAGGGTTCGCTCAGGTCGCGACGACGGTCACGTGAAACGGCGTAGGCGGCCCACCAGTACACGCGGGCGCAGGTGCTGCGGGCTTTCCCGGCGCTTGATCCGTGCGTGCGTGCCAGACGGTCGGTCGCGGCCGGAGCTGCTACAGCGCCCCGCCGGCGACCGGGGGCGCCGTCGGGTCTGCGCCCCCGTCGGCGGGCGCTTCGCGCGCGAGGTACTCCTCGGCGAGCAGCGGGTTCTCGCGCGAGCGGCTGACGACCTTGAGCAGGTCGTTCATCGAGGCGACCTCTTCGATCTGCTCCTTGATGAACCACTGCATGAACTGCTCGCTGGAGTAATCGCCCTCCTGCCGCGCGATCGCCGCGAGCGCGTTGATCTGGTCGGTCACGCGGCGCTCCTGTGCGAGCGCCAGCGCGACCGGCTCGACGACGTCGCCGAAGCCGTTCTGCGGCCCGGCGACGGCGGGAATCGGTGCCGGCGCGCCCGCGTCGAGTAGGTACTGCACCATCATCAGCGCGTGGTTGCGCTCCTCGAGCGCCTGCGCGTAGAAGAACGCGGCAAGGCGGGGCAGCGTCTCGTCGTCGTAGTGGACGGCGATCGCGAGGTACTGTTGCGAGGCGGCGAACTCGTGGCCGATCTGCTCGTTGAGGCGTTCGACGAAGGCATCTGCAGGCATGGTTCGGACTGTACTCGTTCGACGCGACGCGTTAGGCTCGCCTAATGAAGCTCTTGGTCAAGCCGAAGAAGGGCTGCTGCAGGAGCAAGCCGCGTTGCAAGCGCTGCCCGGTGGTGATCAAGCGACTGGAGAAGGGCGGCCTCGCCGAGCGGCGCTCGGACGGTTTCGTCGTCATCTCCCCGACGCTCACGAAGAAGCAGCTGAAGATCGCGCGCAAGCGTTAGTACCCCTCCCCAAGTTCTGCGGGTCTTCCCGGCGCCCGATCCGTGCCTGACGGCCGCCGGCGCCCGCCCCCTGCCCTTTCGTCCAGTCCGAGCGCCGGCGCGGGTACCATCCCCGCCCATGGCCACCTGTCTTGTCACGGGTGGCGCGGGCTTCCTCGGGTCACATCTCTGTGACGAGCTGCTGGCCCGTGGCCACCGCGTCGTCTGCGTCGACAACCTGGAAACGGGCTCGTTGACGAACATCGCGCACATCCGCGTGCCCGAGTTCGAGTTCCTGCAGCTCGACATCGTCCAGCCGTACTACGTCGAGCGACCGATCGACTTCGTCTACCACCTCGCCTCGCCCGCGTCGCCGATCGACTATCTGCGCCTGCCGCTGCACACGCTGAAGGTCGGCTCGCACGGAACGCACAACACGCTCGGCCTGGCGAAGAAGCACCGCGCGCGCTTCCTGATCGCGTCGACGAGCGAGGTCTACGGCGATCCGCAGGTGCACCCGCAGCCCGAGTCCTACTGGGGACACGTCAACCCGATCGGCCCGCGCGGGGTCTACGACGAGGCCAAGCGCTACGCGGAGGCGCTGACGATGGCCTATCACCGCCAGCAGGGCGTCGACACGGCGATCATGCGGATCTTCAACACCTACGGGTCGCGGATGCGTCCCTACGACGGCCGCGCGATCCCGACGTTCCTGCGCCAGGCGCTGCAGGACCGCCCGATCACCGTCTTCGGCGACGGCAGCCAGACACGCTCGTTCTGCTACGTCGACGACCTGATCCGCGGGATGATCGCGCTCGCGGAGTCCGGCGAGCACCAGCCGATCAACGTCGGCAACCCGAACGAGTTCTCGCTCCTGGAGCTGGCCGAGACCGTGATCGACGTGACCTCCTCGAACTCGGAGATCGTCTACGAGGCGCTGCCGACCGACGACCCGCAGGTCCGCCAGCCCGACATCACGCTCGCACGCGAGCTGCTGGACTGGGAGCCCGAGGTCGGCCTGCGCGAGGGACTGCGCCGCACCGTCGAGCAGGCGGGGACGGCAACGCTCATCGGCGCAGGGAGAAGATGACGGCGCCGGGAGGACCGACCGGCGCATCGCCGAAGGTCCAGGGAGGCTGGCGTCGCACCGGAACATCTGCGATCGTCAGCCGTTAGAGCAGGGACATGCCGACAGCCGAGCAGAAGCCACGGAAGCGCTCATCCAAGCCGCCGGCGCAGGCGCCGTCACCTGAGTTCGCGCTGGCGGAACGTGACGTGCGCCGCAAGCGCCCGCCGGTCCTCTCATTCCTGCTCAAGCTCGACACGCTGCGCAAGCTCGTGCGCGTCGGCGTGCTGCTGACGCTCGACTCCTTCGGCGTCTACCTCGCGATCCTCACGGCGCTGTGGCTGAAGGCCGGCATCCTCAGCGGCGAGTGGGAGGCCCGCAACCAAGTGGCGCAGACAAACGAGCTGTTCGACTTCGCCTTTCTGCTGACCGTGCTGCTGTTCGCGCGCTCGGGCCTGTACTCGGCACGCGGCGAGCGGCCGGGTCTGTCGCGGATCGTCTCCTCGCTCGTGCAGGTCGCGTTCGTCGCGCTGATCTATGCGACCGCCAGCGGCAGCCAGTTCAGCTCCTACTACATCTTCTACGGCTCGGTGTTCTTCGCCGCCATCTACATCTCGCTGCTGCGGCGCAGCTACGAGAAGGTGACGGGGGCGCTGCTGCGTGCGGCGGGCTACCAGCGCCGCGCGGTGCTCGTCGGCACCGGCCATCACATCGAGGCTGTCGGCCATGCGCTGCGCGACGCCGCGCACCCGACCGTCAAGGTCGTCGGCTTCATCTCGCTGACGCCGCGGCCCAACAACGGACTGCTGTCGCTCGGCACGCTCGACGAGCTCGCGCCGGTCATCCACCGTCACCGCATCGACGAGGTGATCATCGCCGACCCCGAGTTCCCGCAGCCGCAGGCGGTCGAGCTCGTCGACGTCGCGCACTCCAACGGCGTGCGCGTGCGGATCGCGCCGTCGACGATGGAGCTGCTCGTGCACCGCGCCGAGTTCGTGCCCGGCGAGGCGGTGCCGCTGTTCGAGCTCAAGCCGCCCGTCTTCGAGGGCTTCGACTACCTGGTCAAGCGCACGTTCGACCTCATCATCGCGTCGGGGCTGCTGCTCGTGCTGAGTCCGGTGATGGCTGCCAGCGCCGTTGCGGTCCGGTTCAGCTCGCGCGGGCCGATCATCTACCGCTCGATCCGACCCGGGATCGGCGGCACGCCGTTCGCGTGCCTGAAGTTCCGCACGATGTATCGCGACGCCGACCAGCGCCAGGCCGACCTCGAGTCCCACAACGAGGCGACCGGCGCGCTGTTCAAGATGCGCGACGACCCGCGCATGACGCCGGTCGGCCGCTTGCTGCGCTGCTATTCGCTCGACGAGCTGCCGCAGCTGTTCAACGTCGTGCGCGGCGAGATGTCGCTCGTCGGACCGCGGCCGCTGCCCGCGCGGGACTTCGAGCGCCTCGACGACTGGCACAAGAAGCGCTACCTCGTCACGCCCGGCATGACCGGCCTGTGGCAGGTCTCGGGGCGCTCGGAGCTCGACTTCGACGACCTCGTCCGGCTGGACTTCCTCTATCTCGAGCGCTGGTCGGTCTTCCTGGACCTGAGCATCCTCGTCAAGACGGTCCCCGCCGTCTTCTCCCGGCGAGGCGCCTTCTGAACCCGGAACGGCCGAATCTCGCGGCGGATCGCCGCCGGGAGCCGGCGCCAGCGCGGATCGGCCTCACTCCGAAGGACCCGCCCTGCGGATGTTCGGCCGATCCACGCTGACTTGACTCCCGGCGCCGACCCATCCACGTTCTCCGGCCGTACCGGGCTGACATTCCCGCGGCGGGCGGCGGTCGGTGCCGCCTTCGTCTTGATCGTCATCGCGGCGGCGTACTTCGCCCGCGGCGGAGCCGATGCCGAGCCGCTGCCCGGCCCGCCGCTGCGCGAAGTGGCCAAGAAGCAAGGGATGGAGCTGGGAACGGCGGTGCGCGGCGACGCGCTCGAGCGCAACCGCGCCTACCGCCAGATCGCGGCGGCGCAGTTCTCGACGGTGACGCCCGAGAACGACATGAAGTGGTTTGCGATCGAGCCCGAGCGCGGCGACTTCGACTTCGGCCCTGCCGACGACATCGTCGAGCGCGCGCGGGAGGCAAACCAGAAGGTGCGCGGCCACACCCTCGTCTGGCACGCGCAGCTGCCGGGCTGGGTGAAGGAGCTCGGCGCGAAGGACCTGCGCCAGGCGACGCGCGAGCACATCCACGCCGTGATGGGTCACTACGACGAGGACGTCGGCGTATGGGACGTCGTCAACGAACCGGTCAGCGACGACGGCGAACTGCGCAGGTCGGTCTTCATGCGCCGTCTCGGCCCCGGCTACATCGCCGACGCGTTTCGCACCGCGCGCGCGGCCGACGCCGACGCGAAGCTCTACCTCAACGAGATCGGCGCCGAGGGGATCAACGCGAAGTCCAACCGGCTCTACGAGCTCGTGCGCCGGCTGAAGGCGCAGGGCGTGCCGATCGACGGCGTCGGCTTTCAGGCGCACGCCAACCTCGACGGGCTGCCGGGCGACTTCGTGGCGAACATGCGGCGCTTCAAGGCGCTCGGCCTGGACATCGCGATCACGGAGGCCGACGTCGGGCTGCCGGTGCCGGCGGACCCCGGCGAGCTGCAGGCGCAGGCGCGGATCTACCGCGAGATCGTCCGCAGCTGCCGCGCCGTCGACTGCCGCTCGCTGACGTTCTGGGGCTTCACCGACGGGCGGTCGTGGATCTCCGAGACGCAGGCCGGGATGGGCGCCGCGACGCTGCTCGACGAAGCGCTGCGGCCCAAGCCCGCGTTCTCCGCGGTGCAGCAGGCGCTCGGTGGGTAGCGGCTCCCGTCCCATGATGGCGCGATAATCGCTGCGTGGCCTACCGCTACCTGTTCGAGCAGATGGTCCGTCGCGAGCTGCGCCAGAAGTACAAGGGCTCGGCGCTCGGCGTGCTCTGGTACCTCATCAACCCGCTCGTGCTGATGGGCGCCTACTACCTCATGTTCGGCGTGATCTTCCCGGCGCCGTCGGAGGACGACTATCCGCTGTTCCTGCTCGTCGGGCTCGTCGTGTGGGTCTTCTTCAGCCAGGCCGTGCTGAGCGCCGCGCCGTCGCTGCTGGACCAGGGCGCGCTCGTGCGCAAGGCGCGCTTCCCGCGCGAGGCGATCCCGGCGTCGGTCGTCACGGTGCAGCTCGTCACCTTCCTCGCGCTGCTCGCGCTGCTGACGCCGATCACGATCGCGATCCGCGGCACGGCCGACCTCGCGCTGCTGGCGCTGCCGCTGATCCTCGCGTGCCTGTTCGCGTTCGTGCTCGGCTTCGCGCTGGCGGTCAGCGTGCTGCACGCCTACTTCCGCGACGTCGCGCCGATCCTGTCGGCTGCGCTGCTGCCGTGGTTCTTCCTGTCGCCGATCTTCTTCGACCCCTCGCACCTGGACCGCTTCAGCGACGAGACCGCGGCGCTGTTCGTCCTGGAGTGGGTCAATCCGGTGGCGCCCTTCATCGTCGCGATCCGCGACGTGATCTACGGCGGAGCGCTGCCCGCGCTGCCGGTCCTGCTGTACGTCGGGGTCGCGGCCGCGCTCGTGCTGGCCGGCGGCATGGCGCTGTTTCGCCGGATGCAGGGCGAGCTGGCGGTGGTCGTGTGAGATCGCGCCACTGCCCGACCGTCGCTGCGCCGGCGGCGAAAGGCGGGTCCTCGCGATGACCCCGCGGCGCCCGGCGCTCGACGAGGGCGTCAGGCCGGGCGAGATCGTGCTCGAGCACGCCTCGCGCGCGTTCAGCGTGAAGGCCGACCGCGGCCGGACGCTGAAGGAGATGCTGATCGGGCGCAGGCGCGCGGGCGGGCCGGCGCCCGTGCAGGCGCTGCGCGACGTGTCGCTGCACATCCAGCCGGGGGAGACGGTCGGCATGGTCGGGCGCAACGGCGCCGGCAAGTCCTCGACGCTGCGCGTGCTCGCCGGGATCGTGCCGCTGAACTCCGGGCGCGTCGCCTGCGGCGGCCAGGTCGTCGCCCAGCTCGAGCTCGGCGCCGGCTTCGGCCGCGACTTCTCCGGCCGCGAGAACATCTTCCTCAACGGCGCGCTGCACGGCCTGCAGAAGGAGCAGATCGAGTCGCGGCTGGACGCGATCATCGGGTTCTCCGAGCTCGGCGACTTCATCGACGCGCCCGTCGCGACGTACTCGTCGGGGATGTTCCTGCGCCTCGGCTTCTCGATCGCCGCGCACCTCGACGCCGACGTGCTGCTGATCGACGAGGTGCTCGCCGTCGGCGACGAGGCCTTCCAGCGCAGGTGCGAGGCGCGCATCGCCGAGCAGATCGCCGCCGGCGCCACGCTCGTGCTCGTCTCGCACGACGCGGCGCTGATCGAGCGCACCTGCGAGCGGCTCGTCGTGCTCGACGGCGGTAGGAAGGTCTTCGACGGACCCGTCGACGAGGGGATGCCCTTCTACCACCGCCTGATGGGCACCGCCGTGACGGTCCCGTCGCCGCAATGAAGCCCGAGGACGCGCTCGCCGCCGCGCGCAGGGCGGCCGCCGCGCGCGACGATCGGCTGCCGCCGGGAATGTCGATCGAGCCGACCGAGCGCGTCTCGATCGAACAGCTCATGGAGTGGGCAAACATCGAGCCCGACCCCGACCTGATGCGCTCGACGCGCAGGCTCGGCGCGCCGATCACGTGGGCCAAGCGCCAGCTCGTCCACGTCATGCGCCAGTACCTGCGCGAGCTTCAGTCCCAGCAGACGCGCTTCAACCTCAACGTCCTGATCCGCGTCGCCGAGCTCGAGGATCGCGTCGCGCGGCTCGAGCAGCGCGCCGCGGCACCGGCCGATCAGGCGCCGGGGCGTTGAACGTCCACCAGGTCCTCAGCGGCGCCGGCCCATACGACGCCGTCACGATGCAGGCGCTCGCGTTTCGCGACCTCTTCGGGCAGTGGGGCTGGGGAGGACGCGACGTCGCGGCGGAGATCGACCCGCGGATCGGCGACCGGATCGCGCCGCTGCGGGCGCTGCGAGCGGGCGCGATGCGCCCAGACGAGGTGCTGCTCGTCCACTACTCCGCCTATGCGCCGAAGCTGCGCGCCGTGCTCGAGCTGCCCCAGCGCAAGCTGCTGATCTCGCACAACATCACGCCCGCGCGCTGGTTCTGGGACCATGACCCGCAGGCCGCGGTCGTCTGCGCGCTGGGGCGCAAGCAGCTGCCGGAGTTCGCGGCGGCGGCCGACGTCGCCGCCGGCGTCTCGCTCTACAACGCCCGCGAGCTCGGCTCCGACACGGTCATCCCGATCCTCTTCGACCCGGCCGGGCTCGGCGCGCCGCGTGACGCCGGCAGGCCGGATCCTCCCGGTCCTCCCACGATCCTCTTCGTCGGGCGCCTTGCGCCGCACAAGCGCCAGGACGCGGTCATCCGCGCGTTCGAGCTCTACCGCCGCCGCCATGCGCCCGACGCGCGGCTCGTGCTCGTCGGCGCGCCGATCAACTGGGCCTACGACGCCGCGATGCGCGAGCTCGCCGAGGAGCTGTCGCCGGGCCGCGTGACGATCGAGTCGGGGCTGACGCGCGAGCAGCTCGCCGAGCGCTGGCGCTCGGCGCACGCGTTCCTCTGCCTCTCCGAGCACGAGGGCTTCTGCATCCCGCTGCTGGAGGCCTTTCACTTCGGCGTGCCCGTCATCGCGCGGCCGATCGGCGGCGTGCCCGAGGTCGCCGGCGACGCGGCCCTGCTGCTCGGCAGCCAGGACGACGAGAGCGTCGCCGCCGAGCTGCTCGCGCTCGTCGTCGGCGACGGCGAGCTGCGTGCCGCGCTGCGCGAGCGCGGCGCTGCGCGGGTTGCCGCGTACGCCCCGCGGCAGACCGCGCAGACGCTGCGCGAGGCGCTCGAGTCGCTTCGCGGCTGATCGCGACGTCGCCGTCGGCGGCGATCGCGCTCGCTCACTGTCGGAGCGTCGCTTCGCTCGCACGTGCCGCGGCAGACGGTGGGCGATGAGGCTGCCCCGCTCGATCAGCGCTCGCGCGCCAGCGCGAGCGCGTGGACGGGCCCCGCCTCGGCGACCGGCTCGGTCCCGTCGAGGTTCGTCGTCACGTAGCCGAGCTCGTCCATGCGGGCGCAGAACGCGGCGTTCGTGTCGTGCAGCTCGCAGACGATCGCCGGGCGTCGCTGCTCGAGCGTCGCGCGCATGCCCTCGATCGCCTGCAGCTCGGCGCCCTCGGTGTCGATCTTCAGCACGTCGGGGGGCGGGATCGTCCCTGCGGCGACGAGCTCGTCGATCGACACGACCTTGACGGCGATCTCCTCGCGCACGTCGGCGTGCCGGCCGGTCGACGCGAGGTGCGACCAGCTCGCCTCGCCGACGACGAGCAGGCGCGCCGATCCGCTCCGCGCGCCGACCGCCTCCTCACGGATCTCGGCGTGGGCGAAGTCGTTGAGCGCGATGTTGCGCGCGACGGCGCGTGCGCAGGCGGGCACCGGCTCGAAGGCGATCACGCGGCCCGCCGGCCCGACGAGCCGCGCGCCGAGGATCGTGAAGAAGCCGATGTTCGCGCCGACGTCGTAGAACACGGCGCCGGGCGCGAGCAGGCGGCGCAGCGCCTCCTGCACCGGCGGCTCGAGCGTCCCGCGGACGATCAGCCCGGCGTGCGCGTGGTCGAGCGGCAGGTCGGCCGTCGATACCGACAGCAGGTGGCCGAGGCCGCCGGCGACCGGTACCGGCGCGCGCCCGTACCAGCCTGCGGCGCGCCGCAGCAGCGCGCGCGAGGCGCGCCCCGCGCGGACGCGCTCGGCGACCGCGGCGCGGCGCTCCTCGGGCATCCCCGTGATCAGGTGCGTCGCGCCGTTGCGCAGGCGCCCGGTCAGTTCGTGGCGCAGCTGGCGAAGGGCGCGGTGCATCGGCCGTCGATGATCGCACCGCTGCCCGGCGAGGGCTCGCGCGCGGGTCAGGCTTGGTGCAGCGGCCGCGACGCGGCGATCGCCGCGCTCATCCGCGGCGATACGGATCGATGTACAGATCGTCGATCTGCCACGCGTCCCGACCGACCGCGCTGAACTGCAGGACGACCGGCAGCGCGTTGGCGTAGTCCGGCGCGATCTCGTTGACCTTCATCGGCAGGGCGGGCGACGGCGCCCACTTGCCGCTGCCCCGGATCGTGCCGAGCTGCACGCGCTTCTCCTTGACGCTGTCCTTGGCGTAGATCGCGTGCACCTTGAGCACGCCGGCGCCGGAGCCGCGCGCGAAGAAGCGCATCGTCCGGTGCTCGACGCCGATGCAGACCGGCGGCGTCATCGCCGTGCTGCGAGCCGGCAGGCTCAGCGACAGCCGACCGCCGCCGGCGCCGACGTCAAACGGCTGGTTGCCCTCCACAGCGGTCGCGCCGCCGGCCAGGTCCCAGCTCGAGGCGCCACGCTCGATGTCGCCGTCCGGGGCGAGAAAGTAGTCGGCAAAATCCTGCCAGGCGCCGAACGGCTGGACCGTCGCGACGACGGGGCAGCCGCCCGTGGGCGGTTCGTCGGCGGCGATGGCTGAGCCGCTGAACACGACGGCTGCGGCGATTGCGATAGCGCACGCGCAAGCGGCGCGGCGACGGACGCTGACACAGGACATTGGAGACCCCCTCGCGGTTATCGAGCGCGAAGCGCGCTCGGGCCCCTTATCGGCCGTTCTCATAGAAGCTGGCTGTTCACGCCGGCCAGTCGCACACGCGTCCACACATGGGCGTCGACGTGCACGGCGACGCTGCTGCCCGGTTAACCTCATCGCCACGATGACGGCGCCGATCGGTCTTACCGAGGAGACGCGGTCGCTTCGACCCTCGCGGATGGCGGCTCGTGAGGCCGCCAGCGAGATCGCCGTCGGTGTCCCGTTCGTCGTCGCGGCCGTCGTCCTGCTCGTCGCGAGCAGCGCGGGCGTGGACCTGGGCGACGCCGCGCTGTTCGTGCTGCTGATGGCCGTCATGGGCCGCCTGAAGTTCGAGACCGGCGCAGGCTCGCTGGTTCCGACGCAGCTTGCGTTCGTGCCGATGCTGTTCGTCCTGCCGCCGGCCGTCGCCCCGGCGATCGTCGCCGTCGGCTTCGTCGTCGGATCGCTACCCGACGTGGCGCGTCGCCGCCAGCACCCGCACTGGCTCGTCAGCGCGCCCGGCGACGCGATGTTCGCCGTCGGGCCGGCGCTCGTCTTCGTGCTCTTCGACGTGCAGGCCCCGGCGCTCGCCGACTGGCCGATCTACGCCCTCGCGCTGGTGGCGCAGTTCGGCGGCGATCTCGCCAGCTCGATCGCGCGCGAGTGGATCGGCCGCGGCGTCGCGCCGAGGCTCCAGCTCGGCGTGCTGCGGGAGGTCTGGCTCGTCGATCTGCTGCTGTCGCCGATCGGGCTGCTCGCCGCGCTTGCGAGCGGCGTCGAGCACTACGCCTACCTGCTCGTCCTGCCGCTCGGCGCGCTGCTCAGCGTCTTCGCGCGCGAGCGGCGCGAGCGGATCGCGACCGCGATCGAGCTCAGCGCCGCCTATCGCGGGACCGCGCTGCTGCTCGGCGACGTGCTGTCCGAGGACGACGAGTACACGGGGACGCACAGCCAGGGGGTCGTCCTCTTCGCGCTCGCGATCGCCGACGAGCTGCGGCTCGACGACGAGCAGCGCCGGCTCGTGGAGTTCGGCGCGCTGCTGCACGACATCGGCAAGATGGCGACGCCGAAGGAGATCCTCAACAAGCCGGGCCCGCTCGATGACGACGAGTGGGAGACGATGCGCAGGCACACGATCGACGGCCAGCGGATGCTCGATCAGGTCGGGGGCACGCTGCACGATGTCGGCGCGGTCGTGCGCTCCTCTCACGAGCGCTACGACGGCGGCGGCTACCCAGACGGCCTCAAGGGCGAGGAGATCGCGCTCGCCGCGCGGATCGTGGCCGTCGCCGATGCCTACAGTGCGATGACGACGCGCCGCTCCTACCGCGAGCCGCTGGCCCCAACCGATGCCGCGCACGAGCTGCGCGCCAGCGCACGTACGCAGTTCGATCCCGCCGTCGTCGACGCGGCGCTCGTCGTGCTGGGGCGCGACCTGGACGTCGCGTTCGCGCTGACGGGTGGTGAGACCGCTGCGTAAGATGCAACCCGCGTCGCGGGCGGGGACGGGTTCCCGGCGGCGGCGGATGATCGCCGACCTCGAGGAGTTGCTGGCTTGAGCCTGAGGGAGTCGCGCCTCGCGGCGCTCAATCGCATCCGTGAGACGCGGCAGGGATCCGCCCTGCGCAAGGCGATGCCGATCGACCCGTGGCGGCTCGTATCGCGCCGCTTCTCGCTCGAGAGCCCGGCCGAGGCCGAGACGCTGTTCGCGATCGCCAACGGCTACATGGGCATCCGCGGCACGCACGACGAGGGGCTTCCGTCCAACGATCCCGGCTTCTTCCTCAACGGCTTCCACGAGACCTGGCCGATCCCCTACGGCGAGGCGGCGTTCGGCTTCGCGACGACCGGCCAGACGATCGTCAGCGCGCCCGACGGCTCGGTCATCCGCCTGTACGTCGACGAGGAGCCGCTGGTGCTCGCCGAGTCGAGGCTCCTGCACTACGAGCGCGTGCTGGACATGAAGAGCGCGATCCTCGAGCGCAGCGCGCGCTTCCGCACGGCGCGCGGCGCGGTCGTCGAGCTGCGTTCCCAGCGCCTGGTCTCGCTGCACTGGCGCCACCTCGCGGCGATCTCCTACGAGGTCACGCTCGTCTCGGGCATGGCGGAGCTTGCGATCGCGTCGGAGCTCGTCACGCACCTGCCGCGCCCGAAGGGCCACGACGACCCGCGCATCGGGATGCGGATGGACGAGTCGGCGCTCGAGCCGGTCGACCAGTTCTGCGACGCGACGCGGGTTCTGCTCGAGCTGCGCACCCGCTCGAGCGGAATCGGGCTCGCCTGCGGGATGGAGCACAGCATCGAGACCGAGCTTCGCCACAGCATCGAGCCAAGCGTGCAGGAGGACGAGGGGCGCGTCGTGTTCTTCCTCGACGCCGAGCCCGGCGTCCCCGCGCGCGTGACGAAGCTGCTGGGCTACCACCACGCCACGAACGCGCCGCCCGGCGACCTCCAGCGACGGGTCGCCCGCACGCTCGACCGCGCCGCCAACGACGGCTTCGAGCGCATCGCCGAGGTCCAGCGCGAGCGCCTCGCAGCGTTCTGGCAGCAGAGCGACATCGAGATCGACGGCCCCGAGGACATCCAGCAGGCGGTGCGCTTCAACCTCTTTCAGATCCGCCAGGCGTCGGCGCGCGTCGAGGGCCACGGGATCGCCGCCAAGGGGCTGACCGGACGCGGCTACGAGGGCCAGTACTTCTGGGACACGGAGATCTACGTCCTGCCGGTGCTGACGTACACGCAGCCGCACGTCGCGCGGCGACTGCTGCACTTCCGCTACGAGATGCTCGAGGCCGCGCGCCGGCGCGCTCGCCAGCTCGGCCACCGCGGCGCGCTGTTTCCGTGGCGCACGATCTCCGGCGAGGAGGCGTCGGCGTACTACGCCGCCGGCACCGCGCAATACCACATCAACGCCGCGATCTCATATGCGGTGCGGCAGTTCGTGCGCGTCACCGGCGACGAGGAGTTCCTCGCCCGCGAGGGCGTCGAGATCCTCGTCGAGACCGCGCGCCTGTGGGCCGACCTCGGCTTCTTCTCCGCGCGCCGCGACGGCCAGTTCTGCATCCAGGGCGTCACCGGCCCGGACGAGTACTCGGCGGTCGTCGACAACAACGCCTACACGAACCTGATGGCGCGCGAGAACCTGTCCGCCGCCGCCGAGGGCCTCGAGCTGCTGCGCGACACTGATCCGGACGCCTACGACCGGCTTGTCGCGCGGCTGCGGATCGAGCCGCACGAGCCGCAGGAGTGGTGCCGCGCCGCCGCGCGGATGTTCATCCCCTACGACGAGCGCGCCGGCGTGCTGCTGCAGGACGAGCACTTCCTCAACCGCAAGCCGTGGGACTTCGAGCGCACGCCGCACGACAGCTATCCGCTGCTGCTGCACTACCACCCGCTGAACATCTACCGCCACCAGGTGATCAAGCAGACCGACGTCGTGCTCGCGACGTTCCTCGCCGGCGACCGCTTCTCACAGGAGGAGAAGCGACGCGTGTTCGAGTACTACGACCCGCTGACGACCGGCGACTCGTCGCTGTCGTCGTGCGTGCAGAGCGTGATGGCGGCCGAGGTCGGGGACATCCAGGCCGCCTACGACTACTTCCTGCTCAGCGCCGCCGTCGACCTGGCGAACCTCGCCGGCAACGTCAGCGACGGCATCCACGTCGCCTCCTGCGGCGGCGTCTGGATGGCGCTCGTCAACGGCTTCGCCGGGCTGCGCGACGTCTCCGGCGACGACCTGCGCTTCACGCCTCGCCTGCCCGTCGACTGGGATCGGATGCGCTTCCGGCTGATCTTCCGCGGCAGTCGCCTCGAGATCGAGATGCAGCGGGACGCGACGAGCTACACGCTGCTCGACGGCTCACCGCTGACGCTCGTCAGCGACGGCCAGCGCTTCGAGGTGTCGGTCGGCGACCCGGTCGTCGTGCCCGTGATCGTCGAAGCGGCGGGCGAAGCGGCCTAGGCTGGTGGGCCGCCGGCGGGCGCCGGCTCCCGCTCAGCCGCCGATTCCGCCTGCGTGCGCACCCGCTTCAGCGTCAGCCGGAACAGCGCCCCGCCAGCGGGCGCCTGCTCGACCGCGATCGAGCCGCCGTGCGTCTCGGCGACCTGGCGCACGATCGCCAGGCCGAGGCCGGACCCGGGGCGCCCGCGCGCGGCGGCGCCGCGGTAGAAGCGATCGAAGACGTGCGGCCGGTCAGCGGCGGCGATGCCGGGGCCGTCGTCGCGGACGGTCAGCTCGCCGCCGCACAGGCGAACCTCGACCACCGTTCCCTCGGGGGCGTGCTTTGCAGCGTTGTCGAGCAGGTTGTCGACGGCGCGGCCGAGCCGCTCGGACAGGCCTTCGACGAGCGTCGGCTCGAGCTTCGCCTCGAACGTCGTGTGCGGGCGGCGGCGCCGTGCGCGCGCGACCGCCTCGGCGACGACGTGGTCGAGCTGGACGTCGTCGACGCGCGACAGCGGCTCGTCGCCGCGCGCGAGCTCGATCACGTCCGTGATCAGCGCGGTCAGCTCCTCGGTCTCCGCGCGGACGTCCTCCAGCAGCCGCTGGCGGTCGCCGCCCGTCAGCTCGCCCTCCTCGGAGAGCAGCACCTCGATGTTCGTGCGCAGCGCCGTGACCGGCGTGCGCAGCTCGTGCGACGCATCGGCGACGAGCTGGCGCTGCGAGTACACGGACTGGTCGAGCGCGCGCCGCGATCCCTCCAGCGCTTCGAGCATCGCGTTGAAGCGCTGCGCCATCCGGCCGACCTCGTCGTCGCTGCGCACCTCGATCCGCCGGCCGAGATCGTCGGTCTGCGTGATGTGCTCGGCCGCCGCGGTCAGCTCGGTCACGGGCTGGACGACCTGGCGGCCGAACAGGCGCCCGAAGAAGGCCGCCAGCAGCGTGCCGCCGGCGCACAGCAGGGCGAGCACGAGCCGCAGCCGTGCGAGCGTCGCGTCGACGTTCTTCAGGCTGCGCGCGAGCTGGATCGCGCCGCCGCCCGCCAGCCGGACCGTCAACACGCGCAGGTGCACGCCGTCAGCGCTCTCGACATCGCGCAGGATCGCCTCGCGCGCGCCGCTCGCGACCTCGCGATCGCTCGCGTCGACCGGCACGCGCACGTCGCTCTCGTCGTCGCGGAAGACGATGTCGCCGTCGGACGCCAGCAGCTGCACCGGGCCCGTCGCTCGGCCCTCGCGCGCCGACGGCGCCGGCACGCGCAGCCCGAGCGCGCGGCTGGCCCCGAACTCGCGCGCCAGGCGCTGGACCTTGACGTACTGCGCCGCGAGGCCGTCGTCGATCTGGCTGCGCAGCTCGCTGCGCAGCACGAGGTAGGCGGCGATCGCGACGACCACGACCGTCACGCCGACGGTCGCGGCGGCGAGCAGCGTCAGCCGGTGGCGCAGCGCCATCATCGCGAGGACCTGCCGTTGGGTTCGACGCGCACGACCGTCGAGCAATGGCGCGCTGTCATCGCGAGCACCTGCCGTTGGGTTCGACGCGCACGACTGTCGAGCAATGGCGCGCTGTCATGGGTCGCGCAGGACGTAGCCGACGCCGCGCACCGTGTGCAGCAGCCGCCGCTCGCCGCCCTCCTCGGTCTTGCGCCGCAGGTAGCCGATGTAGACGCCGAGCGCGTTGGAGGTCGCGCCGAAGTCATAGCCCCAGACGCGCTCGAACAGCGTCGATCGGCTCAGCACCTGGCGCGGGTGCTCGAGGAACGTCTCGAGCAGCGAGAACTCCGTCTTGGAGAGCTCGATCCGACGCCCGCCGCGGTGGACCTCGTGCGCCGAGCGGTCCAGCACGAGGTCGGCAAACGCGAGCGTCGGCCCGGCCGGATCGACGCGCCGCAGCAGCGCGCGCAGGCGAGCGTTGAGCTCGCGCAGCGCGAACGGCTTGACGAGGTAGTCGTCCGCGCCGGCGTCGAGGCCGTCGACGCGGTCGTCGATCGCGTCGAGCGCGGTGAGCATGAGCACCGGCGTGCGGTCGCCCGCGGCGCGCAGCCGCCGGCAGACCTCGAGGCCGTCGATGCGCGGCATCATCACGTCGAGCACGATCGCGTCGACGGCGTCCTCGGCAAGCCTGTCGAGGGCCTGCTGGCCATCCTCCGCGAGCGTGACGTCGTGGCGCTCGAGGGCGAGCGCGCGCTGCAGCGCGGCGCGCACGCCCGGCTCATCGTCGACGACGAGGACCTTCATCAGAATGCTCCTGCACACAGCACACCACGGTTGGATAAGAGCGTACGAAGTGCCGCGACGGCAAGCCGTGTGTGACGATGCACGCGATGGGCTTCGCCGAGCACCTCGAGCGCTTCTTCCCCGACGGCGCACACGCGGTGATCGCTCCGCTGCGCGCCGAGGTCGAGGACCGGCTGCCCGGCTTTCGCGTGCGGCGGATCGCGCCCACGGAGGCCGGCAAGCCCTGGATCTACGTGACCTGCGGCGCCGCGCAGTCCGCGCCCGCGGGCGCGGACGGCGCGGAGTACGTCGTGCTGGCGCCGGCGCAGGACCCGGTCCTCGTCGAGATGCTGGCCGCGCTCGCGACGGTCAACGCGGACGGGCAGGAGGGGCTGGGCGTCGGCAGCGTGATCGCCCTCGGGCGCCCGTGGACGCGTGGCTCGTTCGCCAACCACCTGCTCGTCGTCCCGCCGTACGCCTTCGGTCCCGGCTTCGACGTCTACGAGGACGAGGACGCCGAGCGCCGCATCGTCGTGCTGTGGCTCGTGCCGATCACCGCCGCCGAGGCGCAGTTCGCGCGCGAGCAGGGCTACGAGGCGCTCGAGCAGCTGATCGAGGACAGCAGGGCCAACGTCGCCAACCCTCGGCGTGCCTCGGTCGTCTAGCGAGCGGCGCCGTGGCGCTGGCGCGCCTGCGACATGACGCGGGTCAGGAAGACCGGGTTGCCGACGAGGTAGCGCCGCCACATCCGCTTGGGCTCGATCGCGAGCCTGAAGATCCATTCCAGGCCGTTGTCCGACAGTGACGCCGGCGCGCGCGGGACGCGGCCGGAGACGAAGTCGAACAGCGCGCCGACGCTCCACAGGACGTCGCAGTTCAGGCGCTCGACGGTGCGCTGGGCCCAGATTTCCTGCTTCGGCGTGCCCATCCCGACGAGCAGGATGTCCGGCTTGCGCGCGTTGATGTCCTCGATGACGCGCTCGTCGTGACCGGAGCCGATCTGGAAGTAGCCATGGTGGGTGCCGACGACGCGCAGCCCCGGGTGCGCGCGGCGCAGGCGCTGGCCGGCCTGGGCGGCGACGCCCGGGTCGCAGCCGAGCAGGTAGACCGAGCGGCCCTGCGCCTCGCAGAGGGCAGCGAGCTTCCAGATCCAGTCGGCGCCCGTCATCCGGTGAGGGATCTCGGCGCTCAGCGCCTTCGCGGCGAGGCGCACGCCGTAGCCGTCGCAGTAGACGAGGTCGGCCTGCTCGAGCGCCGTGCGCAGCGCCGGGTCCTCGCGCGACTGGTTGAGCACGTGCGCGTTTACGTACATCACGCGCTTCGTCGGTTCGCCGCTGCCGACCCAGCCCACGATCCGCGCCAGCAGCTCGTCCGGATGCCCGAGCTCGATCGGCAGCTCGAAGATCCTCGACTGGCGCGCTTCCGACGACGTGGTGGCGGCTTCCGTGACCTGGGGCACGACGCGCTTGATCCTAGTCGGCCCGCTTGCAGCGGTCCACCGCCGCAACCGAGCGATCGATCCCGGCATGAGATGGTTCCGCGCGTGCCGATCGTCGCCATCGACGCGCGTGACGCGTACGACCCGCAGCTGCGCGGCTGGGGTCGCTACGTGCGCGAGCTCGTGGACGCGCTGCCCGAGCGGCCCGGTCTCGACTTCCGCGTGATCTCGCGGGGCGGCCGCGGCCCCGAGGTCCTGTTCGAGCAGTTCGAGCTGCCGATCCGCCTGCGCCGCGAGCACGCCGACCTCGTCCACGCGCCGAACTGCTTTCTGCCGCTCGCGCGGCCGTGCATGGGCGTCGTCACGATCCACGACCTCGCCTTCGAGGTCTTTCCCGACGACTTCTCCAAGCGCACGGGCTGGAAGTACCGCGCGCTCACGCCGCGCGCGGCGCGCTCGGCGCAGCGCGTGATCTGCGTCTCGGGCTACACCGCCGCCGACGTCGTGCGGCGCTACGGCGTCGACGAGGCGCGCGTCCGGGTGATCCCCAACGCCCCGTCGCTGCCGATCGGCGACGAGCCGGTGCCGAACGACGGCCCGTATCTGCTGGCGGTCGGCGACCTGCGGCCGAAGAAGAACCTGATGCGGCTCGTCCAGGCGTTCCGCGTCCTGCGCAGGGAGGGGCTCGAGCACCGCCTCGTGCTGGCCGGCCTCGACAGCGGCGCGGAGGCCGAGCGCGTGCGCGAGGCGGCCGACGGCGAGCCCGTACGGCTGACGGGCTACCTCTCCGACGTGCGCCTGGACGCGTTGATGCGCGGCGCGGACGCGCTGATCCACCCGTCGCTGTACGAGGGCTTCGGGCTCGTGATCGTCGAGGCGATGGCGCGCGGCGTGCCCGTCGTCGCCGCCCGCGCGACGGCGCTGCCCGAGACCGGCGGCGCCGCCGCCGCCTACTTCGAGCCGCTCGACGTCGGCGACCTGGCGGCGGCGATCCGCGGCGTCGTCGGCAACCGCGCACGTCACGACGAGCTCTCGCGGCTCGGCCGCGCCCGGGCGGCGCAGCTGTCGTGGGCCGCCAGCGCCGCGCTGACGGTCGCCGTCTACGAGGAGCTGCTGACGTGAGGCCGCTGCCCGGCGCGTGGCGATGACGGCCCTTCGTCGCTCGCCGATGCCCGGCGCTGATCCGCAACGCCGGCGCTCGCGATGAACGAGCCCCTCGAACGGACGACGATCCTCGTCCTCAGCGTCGACGAGGCGCACCTGCTCGAGCACTCGCTGCCCGCGGCGGCGGCGCAGCCGGGCGCGGAGGTCGTCGTGATCGACAACGCTTCGTCCGATCCGACGCGGTCGGTGGCCGAGGCCTGCGGCGCACGCGTGCTCGGCCTGCGCGAGCGCGTGTCCTACGCGGCGGCGATCAACGCCGGGATCATCGCAAGCGAAGGCGACGCGCTGCTGCTGCTCAACGCAGACTGCGTGCTGGACGCCGGCTTTCTGAGCGCCGCGCGGCCGCGGCTCGCGCAGCGCGACGTCGGCTCGGTCGCGCCGCGGCTGATGCGCTCGACGGGGATGCAGCCGGCCGACCGCCTGGACCGGCTCGACGCGGCCGGGATGGTGATCGACAGGCGCCGCAAGAACACGCTCGTCGGCCATGACGAGCCGGCGACGGGGTATCTGCAGGCGTCGGAGGTGTTCGGCGGCGATGGCGCCTGCGTGCTCTACCGGCGCGAGGCGCTCGACGCCTGCGCCGTCGGCGGCGAGGTGTTCGACGAGGACCTCGAGCTGTGGGCGTCCGACGTCGACCTCGCCTGGCGCGCGCGCCTGCTCGGCTGGCGCTGCATGTACGAACCGCGCGCGGTCGCCTGGCACATGCGCTTCTACTCGCCGACGACGCGCGACGGGCTGCCCGAGGCGCACCGTCGGCTGCAGTTCCGAAACCGCCTGCTGATGATGGCCAAGAACGACTCGTGGACCGACGTCCGCGGCGACCTGCACCGGATCGCGACCTACGAGCTGCTCGCGCTCGGGCATGTCGTGCTGCGCGAGCGTCATCTGCTGCGCGCCTACTGGGCGGCTGCACGGGCGCTGCCGGCGGCCCGGCGGCGGCGCGCGGTGGTGCAGGCCAAGCGAGCGCGTGCGGTGCGCCCGCCGTTCGGGCTGCGGGCGGCGCGCTAGCCGTGATCGAGAGGGGCAGAGTCGTGCAAGAACGCGCGATCGGCGGCGCGTGCGCGGCGGCTACCAGGAGCGCGTGAGCCCGCCGTCGACCAGCAGCGATTGCCCCGTCACGTAGCCGGCGGCCTGCGAGCAGAGGAAGACCGCCGCGGCGGCGACCTCCTCCGGCGTCCCCAGCCGCCCGGCCGGGACCTCGCTTCGAGCGGCGGCCTCGGCGGCGTCGATTCCGCCATAGCCGGACGCCAGGCGGTCCGTCGCGATCCGGCCCGGCAGGACCGCGTTGAACGTCACCGCATGCGCCGCGTTCTCGCGCGCGAGCAGCTTCATCGCCGCGAGCAGGCCTGGCCGGTTGACGGTTGAGAGCTGCAGGCCCGGCAGCGGCTCGCGAGCGCTGCTCGACGACACCGCGAGCACGCGGCCGAACCCGCGCTCGCGCATCCCCGGGACGATGCGCGCCAGCACGAGCATCGGGGATACCACGAGCGCGCGGTGCGCCGCCTCCCACTCGCCGGCCGGGATCGACAGCGGGTCCTCGAAGCGCGGCGGCCCGCCGGTGTTCGCCACGTAGATCTCGACGGGGCCGAGATCCGCCGAGACGGCGTCGACGAGCGCGTCGACGGCGGCCAGGGAAGAGCTGTCGAAGACATAGCCCCGCCCGCCGGTCGCTTCGGCGACGGCTTCCAGGGCGGCGGGCGAGCGCGCCGCGATCGCCACGCGCGCTCCCTCGGCGGCCAGCGCGACCGCGATCGCGCGCCCGATGCCCCGCGAGCCGCCGGTGACGAGCGCTACGCGACCGCTGAGGCCGAGATCCACGATCTCACGACTCCTCGGAGCCGGAGTCTTCCGGCGCGCGGGCGATCACCGCCATCCGATCGTGGAAGTCCGGAGCCCACATCCGTTCGGCGAGCCCCGCCGCCCGTGCGCCGCGCACCAGCAACCGCGCCAGCCGCGGTGAGTAGCCGGCGACGCGCTCGAGGTAGTAGCGCACGCTGAAGGCCTTGGGCGAGCTGCGGATCTCGAGCACCGTCCAGCCGTGGCGCTCGAGCAGGACGCGCAGCGAGCCGCGCGTGAAGAACTGCACGTGCGTCGGGATCACCGACCACCAGCGCGCACGCAGCCCGCGCGCGACGACGCTGCCCGCGTCCGGCAGCGCCATCCAGGCGATCCCGCCCGGGCGCAGCAGCTCGGCCATCCGATCGAGCGCCGCGCCGGGGCGCGGCAGGTGCTCGATCACGTCGCCCATCACGATCGCGTCGTAGTGGTGCAGCGGCAGATCGGTCGCGAAGAGGTCGCCGGTGCGCACGTCGAGCCCCAGCTCGTCGCGCGCATAGGCCGAGGCGAAGGCCGAAGGCTCGACCCCGGCGGCGTCCCAGCCGCGCTCGACGGCCTCGGACAGCAGAAAGCCGACCCAGCAGCCCAGGTCGAGCAGGGTCCGGTGCCGCGGGCCGCCGTTGTCGGGCGGGATCGCGACAGGCGTGAGCTGCGCCTCGATCCGCTCCAGCGCGCGCCGCGCGGTCTCGCGCTGCCCGGCCTCCTCGGCGACGTAGTCCTGCGACGCGGCGTCCGCGTAGGCGCTCTCGAGCACCGCGTCGGCGGGCATCGGGTCGGTCTGGCGGTGGCCGCAGACCGGGCAGCGGACGATGTCGGCGAGCGCCGTGCCGAAGCGGTCGGTCGTGGGGATCAGCCCGTCCGGCCCCGCGTCGCCGGCCACCTTGAGGTGGGGAACGAGGCCGGCGGCGCCGCAGGCTGCACAGCGGGTCACGCGGCGCAGGTTACGGGCGAGTGGTCCGTGCTGCAGAGCCGTGCGCGTTTGGCCGGCCGCCGATCGCCGACCACGGACTTCGTCCGCGGTGCCCGCGGCGTCCTCGTTCGGTCATCGGCCTGAAGGCCCACTCCCTCACTGCGTCCTTGCCAGCCGGCGCCGGCAACCCCCAGACGCGCACGGAGCCACAGCACGAACCACTCACTACGATCAGCGTCATGCCCGAACGGCATCTGGGCCTGCTGAGCATCGTCGCGCCGATGCTCGACGAGGAGGGAACGGCGCAAGCGTTCTGCGATCGCGTGCGATCGGCGCTGCAGGGGCTGCCCTGGGAGCTCGTCGTCGTCGACGACGGCTCGCAGGACTCGACGCCGCAGATCCTCGCCGCGCTGGCAAGCGCCGACGAGCGCGTGAAGGTCGTGACGCTGTCGCGCAACTTCGGTCATCAGACGGCGATCACGGCCGGGCTGGACCACGCGTCCGGCGATGTCGTCGTGATGATCGACTCGGACCTGCAGGATCCGCCCGAGCTCGTGCCGACGATGCTCGAGCACTGGCGCGCCGGATCGGACGTCGTCTACGCGACCCGCACCGACCGCGAGGGCGAGTCGAAGTTCAAGCTCAAGACCGCGGACTGGTTCTACCGCATCATGGGCCGCGTCTCAGACGTGCCGCTGGCGGCGAACTCCGGCGACTTCCGCCTGCTCGACCGGCGCTCGCTCGACGCGCTGCTGACGATGCGCGAGCGCAACCGCTACCTGCGCGGGATGACGTCCTGGGTCGGCTTCACGCAGACCGCTCTGCCCTACCACCGCGAGGCGCGCCACGCCGGCGAGACGAAGTACCCGATCCGCAAGATGGTGCGCTTCGCACTCGACGCGATCGCGTCGTTCTCGCACGCGCCGCTGCAGCTCGCGACGATCGCGGGCTTCGTCTGCGCGATGCTCGCCTTCCTCGCGGTCCCGGTCGCGATCGTCTTTCGGATCTTCGGCGAGTTCGTGCCCGGCGTCACGACGACGGTCGTCGCGGTGCTGCTGCTGGGCGGCATCCAGCTGATGGCGATCGGGATGATCGGCGAGTACGTGGGGCGCATCTACGACGAGGTCAAACGACGGCCGCTGTACGTCGTGCGCGAGCGGACCAACGTGAGCGCGGCCGAGGATGAGCGCGAGCGCACCCCCGTCTAGCGGCATCCGGCGGCAGCGGGCGCTGACGGCGCTCGGAGCGATGATCTCGATCGCGGCGCTCGCCGCGGTCGTCCTCTGGGCGGCCCATCAGGAGCCGCCGGCGCTGCCGGCCTCGCCCGGGCGGCTGGCCGAGCTCGGCGGCGCGATCGCGTTCTATCTCGCGGGCTGCGCCGTGCGCGCCGAGCGCTGGTACGAGCTGCTGCGCTACAACGGCGCGCAGCCGCGGCGCCTGGACGCCTACGGCCTCGTCGCGGTCGCGTACTTCGGCAACAACGTGCTTCCGGCGCGCGCCGGCGACGCGCTGCGCGTCGTCCTGATCGCGCCGCGCGCGCGCACGGACGCGCGCACGGCGATCGGCACCGTCGTCGCCGAGCGCGTGCTCGACGTCGTCGTGCTCGTCGGCCTGTTCGTCGTGCTCGCCTACGGCGTGCTGGGCGCCATCGACGTCCCCTCCGCGGGGCGCCTGGTGTTCGCGGCGCTGCTCGTCGGCGGCCTGATCGCGGCGAGCGCCGCCGTCGCCTGGGTCCTGCACCGCCGCGGTCACCTGCGGCGCGTGCTCGCCTTCCTCGCGCCGATGGCGGAGGCGACGCGGCGGCTGCGGTCCAACCACGGCATGCAGCTGCTCGGCATCACCTTCCTCGTCTGGGCGCTGGAGTGGATCGCGTGGTGGCTGACCGCGCGCGCGGTCGGCCTGGACCTCGCGCTGCTCGAGGTCGGCTACCTGATGGGCCTGGCGTCGGTCTTCGCGCTGATCCCGAGCGGGCCCGGCTACGTCGGAACGTTCGACGCCGCGGTCGTCTTCGGCGTGCGCGCGCTGCAGTACACCGGCGCGCAGGCGCTGTCGTACGTGTTGCTGCTGCGCTTCGTGGTGACCGTCCCGATCACGCTGATCGGGCTCGTGGTGCTCGTCGCCGGCTACGGTGGGATGAGGCCGATCCGGACGGGTCTCGCACGATCAGGCGCCCGATGACCGTCGCGGCTGCGGCACCGCCACCGATTCCACGTAGCACCAGTACGAAGAATCGGTGTCGTCACCGCCCCGCTCGGTCCTCGGACACCTCATCGCACGATTCCTGCCCGGATCGACCTCTGCACCGGATGCGGGCGCTGGTGCGGGCGGGATGACAGCATCAGCGCTCGACGGCCGCTCGGGCGGAGCTCGAGAGCAGGTGCTCGCGATGCGGGTCGCGGTGCTGGGCGCCGGCGTCGCCGGGCTCGTCTGCGCGTACCGCCTCTCGCAGGAGGGCCACGTCTGCGACGTCTACGAGCGCTGGCCCGGCGTCGGCGGCCAGGCGGCGACGCTCGACGTCGGCGGCGGCGACCTGCTCGAGCGCTATTACCACCACCTCTTCACGAGCGACCGCCACATCGTCGCGCTCTACGAGGAGCTGGGCATGGGCGACGAGCTGGAATGGCATCCGTCCTCGATGGCGTTCTTCGTCGACGGGCGCCAGTGGGCGTTCAACACGCCGCTGGACCTGCTGCGCTTCGGCCCGCTGTCGCCGCCTGCGCGGCTTCGCATGGGCCTGGCGGTGGTGCTGCTGCAGAAGCGCGCCAGGCAGGTCGAGCCCTTCGAGTCGATCACGGCGCGCGAGTGGATCGAGAAGCGGATGGGCCGCGGGCCGTGGCGCAGGATCTGGGGGCCGCTGCTGCGCGGCAAGTTCGGCGAGCGCGCCGAGGACATCTCGATGGCGTGGCTGTGGAGCAAGCTGACGCTGCGCCGCCAGCTCGAGGGCGACGAGGCGCGCCACGAGCAGCTCGGCTATCCCTCGCACTCCTGGGAGCTCTTGTTCGACGCGCTGCGCGACGCGATCGTCGCGGCCGGCGGGCGCGTGCTCACCGACCGCCCGGCGGTGGCGCTGCGGCGTGACGGCGACGGGACCTTTCACGTCACCGCCGGCGCGGCCGGCTCGTTTCGCGCCGGGCACGACCCGCGCCGCTTCCCGCCGGCCCCCGAGCCCAGCCGCGAGGAGCGCTACGACGCCGTCGTCGCGACCGTCCCCAGCGACGTCTTCGGCGCCCTCCTGGACGACGACCTTGCGAGCGCGATCGGGACCGACTACCTCGGGCGGCTCGCGGCCACCGAGTACCACACGGCGCTGTGCCTGCTGCTCGAGCTCGACCGCCGGTTCTCGCCGTTCTACTGGACGAACATCGCCGATCCCGAGCTGCCGTTCGTCGGCCTCGTCGAGCACACGAACCTCATCTCGCCCGAGCGCTACAAGGGGCGGCGCTTCCTCTACGTGGCCAACTACGTGGCGCCGGGCGACCCGCTGCTCGCGCTCTCGCCCGAGCAGCTGCTGGCCGCCTACCTGCCAGGCCTGCAGAAGGTGCAGCCGGACTTCTCACCGGACTGGATCCGGGCGCGCTGGCTGCACCGCGAGCCGGCCGCGCAGCCGATCGTGACGGTCGGCTACCACCGGCGGATCCCGCCGCTGCAGACCGGCGTGCCCGGGCTCGTGCTCGCCAACACGACCCAGATCTATCCCGAGGACCGGGGCACGAACTACAGCGTCCGGCTGGGAACGGATGCCGCGCGGGCGCTGCTGGAGGCGGCGCAGGCGCGCCACTCGCCGAAGAACTAGACGTTTGGCGGAGTTTTCTCTTTGACAGACTCTGGCATAACCGGAGGAGCCAATCCACGACACTGGACGTCGCCTATGGATGCCTTTGCAATACCGCTTCTTCTGTTCAGCGCAGGTCTGACGTGCCTCTTGGTGGCGATCATCAGAGGTTCGTTCGACGACCCGTACCCACGGCGAGCCGGGGTGACCTGGGCCGTCACGTGCCCGACCGCCGGACTGCTGTTCGGCATCGGACTCGGGCCGCTGGCGTTCGTGGTCGGCGTCGTGAGCATGCTCGCGCTGGGATCGCTCGCATACTGGTTCCTGGCGACCGAGCCCGACGACACGGAGGACGAGACCGAGGAGCCCGTCGAGCCCGACCCGGGCCCGAGCGATGACATGGACGTCGAGCTGCCGGCGTGGGCGCTGCGCGCCGAGCCCAAGCCCGAGCCGAAGTCCGACATCGACTGGGACGCCTTCGACCGCCTTCGCGAGGAGTGGGAGAAGGAGATCACGATTCCGGCACCCGAGCCGGAGCGCGTTCCCGCCGGCGTCTGAAGTACGCCTCGCACGGCGCGCGACAAGGGTCGCGCGCCGTGCCGGCGGGCTAGCCCGCGATGTCGGAGTAGACCCGCCACGTCGCGCGCGCGGCGTCGGCCCAGCTCCAGGCGGGCGGCGCCGGAGCCGGTCGCGTCGCAGCGGCGCCCGCCGCCAGCAGCGCCTCGAGGTCGCCCGGCTCGACGAATGTCGCACGGTCGCCGAGCACCTCGCGCAGCACCGGGATGTCGGTGACGACGACGGGCGTCCCGCACGCCAGCGCCTCGACCGTCGGCAGCCCGAAGCCCTCGTCGTCGGAGGGAAAGACGAGCGCCCGCGCCCCGGAGTAGATCGCCGCGAGGTCGTCGTCGGGAACGTGGCCGGTGAGCGTCACGCCGGGCAGCTCGTGCGCCCACGGCTTCGTCGCGCCGACGAGCACGAGCGGCAGCTCGCGCGGCGTCCGGGCCAGCGCGGCGACGCGCTTGCGCGGGTCGGGCGTCTGCAGGCCGCCGACCCACAGCAGGTACTCCTCCGGCAGCCCGTATCGCGCGCGCGCTGCGGCGATCTCGTCGGCGCCACGCTCGAAGAGCGCGGGCGCGGGCGCCTCGTGGATGACGACGATCCGCTCGGGCCCGATGCCGACGTGCTCGGTGATCTCGGCGGCGACGACCGCGGTCGGCACGATCACGCGCGCCGAGCGACCGACGGCCAGGTAGCGCATGCGAAAGCGGATCCCGCTGCGCAGGTACTCGCTGCGACGCTTGAGCGGGACGACGTCGTGCAGCGTCACGATCTGAGGGCCCGTCGGGCGCAGCAGCGCGCCGTCGATCCACGGCGAATGGAAGACCTCGCCGCGGCGCGGGCGCGCTGACTCGACGAGCTCGTCGCCGGGCGCAGCGGTCTCGCGCAGCGCGGTCAGCAGGCAGCTCGCATAGCGTCCGATCCCGCGCGGGTCCTGCGCCGGGCGGCTGTCGAACGTCACCCTCATCGCGCGGCCTCGAGCAGGATCGCCTCGACGCGGTCGGCGTAGGCATCGGCGCCGAAGCGCCGGGCGTGGTCGCGGGCCGCGGCTCCCATCCGCTCCCGCGCGGCGAGCACTTCGAGCACCGCCGCAGCGAGCTCGTCGGGACGGCCCGGTGTCACGAGGCGTCCTGTCACGCCGTCGGCGACGACCTCGCCGAGGCCGCCGACGCGCGTCGCGACGACCGGGGTGCCGGCCGCCATCGCCTCGGCGAGCACCGTTCCGAACGGCTCCTGGCGCGAGGGCGCGACGAGCACGTCGAGGTGGCGCATGAGCGCGGCTGCGTCCGGTACCCACGCAACGTGCTCGACGTCGCGCGAGCCGCGCACGCGCTGCGCATAGTCCGGGGCGCTGTCGTAGGGGTCGTCGCCGACGACGATGATCCGGGCGCCGGGCGCGCCGGCGCGGATCTGCGGCGCCGCGCGAACGAGGTCGAGCGGGCCCTTGCGCGGCTCGATGCGGCCGACGAAGCCGATCACGGGGCGGGCGGGCCGGCCCTCGCCGTCGGGCGGCCACGGGGCGGGCGCGTCCGGCACGTCGAGCTCGACGGGGCAGTAGACGACGTGCGCAGCGAGGCCTGCGAGGTGCTCGGCGACTGCGCCCGAGTCGGCGAGGACGGCATCTGCGAGCGACCAGAAGCGCGGCACGCGGTCGACGATGTCATGCACGTGCAGCACGCTGCGGCGCCCGACGAGGGCGGGCAGCAGGCGGCCGCTGACGGTCCCGTTGAGGTAGACGAGGTCGTGGCCCGCGGCCAGCCGGCGAGCGCGCGGGAAGCTCGCCGCCGCGCGCGCGCCGGCGCCGCGCTGCAGGCCACCGAGCGGGAGCCGCACGACCGGCAGCCCGGCGTCGTCGAGGGGCCCGGCGGCCGGTGTCGCGAGCGTCAGCGCGTGCCCGCGCGCGAGCAGCCGCTTGGCGAGCCGCAGCAGCCCGATCTCGGCGCCGCCGGGGTGGGCGACGGCACATACGGCGAGGATCCTCACGCAGCGATCCTCGCAGGGCGCGGCACGCTGCGAGACTGCGGGGATGGCAGGCGCGCTGCACGATGCGATCTGGGACATCGTGCCGCCCGACGCGCAGCCCGAGCGCTTCGCGCTGCGCCGCCGCTTCCTGCTCGCGCACGTGCAAGCGGGCGAGACGGTGCTCGATCTCGGCTGCGGGGCGGGCGAGTTCAGCGCCGCGCTGCTCGAGCTCGGAGCGACGCCGGTCGGCGTCGACGTCGCGGCCGAGGCGCTGCGGCGCGCGGCAGCGCGCGTGCCGGGCGCCGACCTGCGGCTGTGGCGCCAGGGCGAGCCGCTGCCGCTCGGCGACAGCAGCGTCGACGCCGTCTGGGCGGGCGACGTGATCGAGCACGTCGCCGACGTCGCGCCGTGGCTGTCGGAGCTGCGCCGGGTGCTGCGCCCGCGCGGGACGCTGCTGCTGACGACGCCGCATCACGGCCCGCTGATCCTGCTCGGGCTCGCGCTCAGCCCGCGGCGCTTCGCCGAGCATTTCGAGCCGCGCTCCGATCACGTCCGCTTCTTCTCACCGCGCACGCTGCGCACGCTGCTGCACGACCTCGCCTTCGAGGTCGCGCAGCTGCGCGTCAGGCGCGCCACGATCCTGACGCGCGCGGTCCGCGCGTAGTGGACGACCACTGGCGGTCACCTTGCGCGTGCTGCTCGACATGACCTACGCCGTGCGCGGGCGCAGCGGCACAGGGGTCTATCTGGAGCGCTTGAGCGATGCATTGCAGGCCGAGGGCGTCGAGCTCGTCGCGGCTGTCGACACGCGCCGGGCCCGGCCGGCCGGCGGCGGCACGGGCAGCGTTCGCAACCTCGCCCACGACACGTGGTGGACGCAGGTCGCGCTGCCGCGCCGCGCGCGAGCCGTCGACGCCGACGTGCTGCACCACCCGCTGCCGGCGCTCGCGCGCAGCGCGTCCTGCGCACAGGTCGTGACGGTCCACGACCTCGCCTTTGAGCGACTGCCCGAGCACTTCGCGCCCGCGTTCAGGCGCTGGGCCTCGATCTCTCACCGGCGGGCGGCCTGCCGGGCCGACGCGGTCGTCTGCGTCTCGCAGACGACGCGACGCGACGCGATGGCGCGCTGGGGGCTGGACGGGGCGCGGGTCGTCGTGGCCGCGCACGGACCGGGCCAGGGGCTGGACGTGCCCGCCGTCCGCGCCGAGCACTTCCTCTACGTCGGCGACGACGAGCCGCGCAAGAACCTCGCGCTGCTGCTCGACGCGCACGCGCGCTACCGCGCGCAGGCCGGCGAGCAGGCGCTCGAGCTCGTCCTCGCCGGCAGCGCGCGCGCGGCCCAGGACGGCGTGCGCTGCGAGCCCGAGCCGGACCTCGCCGCCCTGCTCGGCGGCGCCGCGGCGCTCGTGCATCCGGCGCTGCACGAGGGCTTCGGGCTGACGCCGCTGGAGGCGATGCACGCCGGCGTCGCGGTCATCGCCGCGCGCTCGCCGGGGCTTGCCGAGACCTGCGCCGACGCGGTGCTCTACGTCGACCCCTACGACGCCGACGGCCTTGCGCGCGAGCTCGCGCGCGTCGCCGCCGACCCGGCGCTGCGGGCCGCGCTCGCCGCGCGTGGCCGCGACCGCGCCGCCGCCTTCTCCTGGCGGGCCTCGGCGCGCGCCCACATCGAGGCTTATACGCTGGCGCGCGATGCCTGAGCCCCGTTTCCTGCGAGCCGCCCGATGAGGGTCGCGATCCTCGGCACGCGCGGGATCCCCGCCTCCTACAGCGGCTTCGAGACGGCCGCCGAGCAGCTCGCCAGCCGCCTCACCGAGCGCGGCCACGAGGTCGTCGTCTACTGCCGTCCGCACGTCGTCGACCGCCGCCTGAAGGAGCACAAGGGCGCCCGGCTCGTGCACGTCCCGGCAGTGCGCAACAAGTACCTCGACACGTTCACGCACACGTTTCTGTCCTCGCTGCACGCGGCGCGCCGTCTGCGCCCCGACGTCGCGCTGTTCTTCATCGCGGGCAACAGCCCGATGTGCCTCGTCACGCGCAGCGCCGGGATCCCGACGGTCATCAACGTCGACGGCCTCGATTCCGACCGCTCGAAGTGGCCCGCGCTCGCCAAGGCGTACCTGCGCTTCGCGGAGCGCAACGCGCCGCGCTGGTCGGATACGGCGATCACGGACTCGCACGCCGTCGCGGAGATCTTCGAGCAGCGCTATGGCCAGCGGATCGGCGTCGTGCCCTACGGCGTCGAGGACCCCGGCCACGAGGGCACGCAGACGCTCGACCGCCTCGGCCTCGAGCCGCGCAAGTACGTCCTGTTCGTCGGTCGCCTGGAGCCGGAGAACAACCCGCACGTGCTCGTCGAGGCGTTCAGCCGCATCTCGAGCGCGCGCGCGAAGGGCATGAAGCTCGTCGTCGTCGGCGGTGCCCCGTACGCGCACGACTACATCAAGCAGGTCCAGCGCGCCGGCGACCCCCGCGTCATCTTTCCGGGATACGTCTTCGGGCGCGGCTACTGGGAGCTGCAGCGCCACGCCTACGTCTTCTGCGCGCCGACCGAGGTCGGTGGCACGCACCCGGTCATCCTCGAGGCGCTGGCCGCCGGCAACTGCGTGCTCGTCAACGATCACGCGCCGAACGTCGAGACCGTCGGCGACGCCGGGCTGACGTTCTCGGGCAACGAGGGGGTGCCGGCGCTGACGGCGCAGCTCGAGCGCCTCTTCGACGAGCCCGAGCTCGTCGAGCGCTACCGGGCACAGGCGCGCGAGCGCGCGCGGCGCTACTCGTGGGAGGCGGTGACCGACGAGTACGAGCAGCTGCTCGTCAGCGCGCGCCAGATGGGCGGCCCGGGCTCGCTGCCGGCCGAGTTCGTCGACGGCGCGATGACCGTCGCCGGAACGCGCTCGGCCTAGTGGGCCGACCCACTAGCGCCTGACGGTGACCGCCACCTGGCGGCTGGCGACGGGGCGCGAGCCGTTGGCCCACAGGATCCGCACGTAGCCGCTGCGCGTCACGCGCAGGCGCTTCTGGAAGTAATGGCGCGGCCCTTTCACCGTGACGCGCGCGTGCGTCCGCCAGCGCTTGGCGCCGCGGGGGCGGAACTGGACCTGGACGGGAACGGTCGCCGTCGGCTGAGCCGGCCTCGCCATTCCGAAGACGGTCGTCGAGCGCCCGCGCCGGACACGCGTGCGCCGCAGGTGGATCGGCGTGATGTAGGCCTTGTAGGACAGCTTGCGCTCGCCCGTCAGCAGCTGCAATCCGCTCTGGAAGGTGCGGTAGGCGACGCGTGGGTCGGACTCGCCGGCGACGGGCGCGTCGTCGACGAGCAGGAACTGGCTCAGGGTGCGCACGTTGCGGTTCCTGAAGGCCATGTACTCGGCCTGGTTGATCCACGCCGCCTGACGGCGGAACGTGACGACGTTGGCGACGAACGGGTCCGGCTTGGTCTGATAGCCGTACTCGGTCAGGTACAGCGGGACGCCGCGCTTGGTCTGCATCCGCTGCCCGTAGCGGCGGTAGATGCGCGCCAGCTCGCGGCTCAGCTTGCTCAGGTCTGCGATCGACACCCAGTCCGCCTGCCTCGAGCGACGGCCGGGCGGCGTCAGCAGCGCGTAGGGGTGATGGGCGAAGCCCGTCGCGCGGAAGAGGGCGGGGTTCTGTGCGACGAACGTCGCGCTGTCGCCGGGGCAATCGCGCACCTGCGCGTTTGACCCCTTCAGGATGTTGAGGTTGTCGTCGACGCAGTACAGGCGGCGGATGAACTTCAGCGCGTCGATCGACTGCGTGATGTCCTTGTCGTTGCCCTCACCCTGCGGCGCCGTCTCACCGACGAGGATCGTGTCCGCGCCATGGCCGCTGTCGGCCAGCCCCTGCCAGGCGTTCTGGACGAGCTTGCGGTAGAGCGCCGGCGCGGCCTCGACGAACCTCGTCGGCTTGCGCGGATCGGGTCCCCACTGCGGTGTCAGCCAGCCGGCCTGGTTGGGCTCGTTCCAGATCGACCAGTAGTCGACCCGCGGCAGACCGGCGTAGGTGCCGCTGTAACGGGTGCCGACGGCGCGCACGAACTTGCCGAACTCCTCCGGGTTGGGCCCGAACGTCTCCTGGATGTCGGCCCGCGGGGCCTTGCCGGCGGCCCAGCGCGGGACCGGCGAGGTGAGGTTCAGGTTCACGGCGATCCCGCGCGCCTGCGCGGCCCGGATCAGCCGGTCGTAGCGCTCCCAGAGCTGCGCCGGGTACTGCGCCGGATCGGTCGCGTCGAAGTTCGGCTTGCGCACCTGGTCGTTGGCCGGCGCGAGGATGCTCCAGAAGACCGACACGCGGATCCGGTCGACGCCGAAGGACTGCAGCGTGTCGAGCGTCGACATCATCTTCTCCGGCGTGCCGTACACGAGCAGCGGGTCGTCCTGGAACATCGACTCCTGCGACTTGGACGCAAGCGCGATCGAGGGGAAGGCCGCCAGCACGAGGATGGCGGCGATGAGCGGGCGGAGTGTTTTCATGGTGCAGAGGTCTTTCGTTGCGCTGCAAGGAACACGGCGACCGCGTCAGAAGAGCGGGGGTCGAGGTACAGCGCCGGGCGGATCGCCGTCAGCGCCACCTTCGGCCGCTCGAGCGTATTCAACTCGAATTCGGCAAGTCGTATCCACGGGTCGGGATTGGAGGGCTGCAGGCGCACTGCCTGCTCAAACGCACGACGAGCCGCAGAATTGCGGCCTGCCGCCGTCTCGATCGTCGCCAGCGCGTACAGCGGGTCGAGCGAGAGCGGGTTGATGCTGCGCGCGTGCTCGGCCTGCCTGCGTGCCGCGTCGGCGTTTCCGGTGGCCAGCGTTTGCAGGGCGTCCTGGGCGATCGTGTCGGCCCGTTGAGGCTGGTAGACGGTCCAGGCCGTTGCGAGCACGAGCAGCGCGACGGCGGCTGCGGAGACGGCGCGCGGCCGCTCGCGCAGCCCGGCGCGCAGCCGCTCGGCGAGCCGCGTTGCGCCGCCGCCGCCGCTCGTGCGCAGGTGCTCGGCGTCGTCGCGCCGGGGTGCGGCGAGCGGGCCGCGGCCGGCGATCCAGCCGGCGGCCAGCAGCGCGACCGCCGCGTTTGCCGGCACGAACCAGGTCCAGTCGATCGACGAGGACACACCGAAGACGACCACGACCGCGAACAGCGTCAGCAGCCCGATCCGCTCCGGCGTGTACGGGCGCCGGCGATCGCGGCGGCGCAGGCCGGTCGCACGTGCTGCGCCTGCCAGCCAGGCGGCGAGCAGCGCGAGGCTGACGGCGAGGCCCGCCAGGCCGAGGTCGGCGAGCGTCTGCACGACGTAGCCGTGCGCGTGGCGGACCGCCGGGTCGGCGCTGCGATAGCGCTTTCGCACGATCGCGTAGCCGCCGGCGCCGACGCCCACGGCGGGGTTGTCGGCGAAGATCCGCAGCGCTTCGTCCCAGTAGCGCGCGCGCACGCTGCCGGCGGCGGTCAGACGGCTGTTGTCGTTGCGCGGCAGCGCCGCGGACGGATCGGTGAGCTGCTGCCAGCGCGCCGAGATCGAACCCGTCAGCCCCCTGTCGCCGAGCGACAGCGCGACGACGGCGCCGAATCCGGCGAGCGCGAGCGCGGCGAGCAGCGCGACGCCGGCGCGATCGCGCGCCAGCGGGCTCGGCGCCCGCAGCGCGCGCGCGAAGCCCACGCCGAGGCCGACCAGCAGCAGCAGGCCGAGCATCACGACGACGAGCAGGCCGAGCTGCAGCCCCGCCGTGATGCGCAGGTCGACGGGCACGCGATCGTCGGTCAGCGCGCTCTGCCCGAACGCCCATGCGGCGATCAGCCCGCCGCCGGCGACGGCGGCGATCAGCACGGCCGCGGCGCGCAGGCGCCGCGGCACGACGGCGATCCAGAAGGCCGCGCCGAGCACGGCCGCCAGCACCGCGCCGCGCGAGAACGACAGCAGCATCGTCAGCACGAGCAGGCCGAGCGCCGGGTAGGCGAGCGCATTGAGCGCCTGGTGGCCGCTGCGCCGCGTGCCGAGCCAGAGGCAGCCGGGGACGCCGAGCGCGGCCGCCAGGCCGACGCTGTTCCAGTAGCCGAACGGCTCGCGCAGGCGGGCGTAGATCTCGTCGGGAGCCAGCGCGCCGGGGAAGATCTTCGTCAGCACGGCGTAGGCGCTGATCGCGACGGCGGACAGCGTGATCGCGCCCACGACGGCGCTCCAGCGACCCGGCACGGCGTGCGCGAGCGCCACGGCGGCCGCGAAGACCGCGCTGTAGGCGAGCGTGCGGTTCGTCTCGAGCCATGCCTCGGAGGGATTGGCTGCCCACGTGATCGAGAAGGCGGTCAGGACCGCGAGCGCGAGCAGCAGCAGAAGCGGCCCGAGTCCCGAGATCCGCTCGCGGCGGGGCGCGAGCAGCAGCGCGCCACAGACCGCGACGCCGCCGCCGAGGATCAGGCCGAGCTCGGCCGGCGTCGTGCGGCCGACCCGCAGCCCGCCGTCGGCGACGAACGCGACCGCGCAGATCATCGCCGCCAGACCCGCCGTCAGCAACGTGTGCACGGCGGGCGTGGGGACGCTCAGCGCACCGACGCGCCCGTGGTCGTCAAGCGCGGCGTGCGTCGACAAGGCGTCGGATGCGAAGGCCGGCGATCGCGAGCGTCCCGGCGAGCAGCAGGGCGAGCAGGACGACCAGCGGCGTCGGCAGGTCGGCGACCTGGCTCACGCCGGGCACGGTCCCGGCCTTGGCCGGATCGACGCTCGCGTTGGCGAGCGCGACCGGCGCGCTGCGCGTCACGCGCGCCTGCTGGACCGCCTGGCGCTCGGTCTCGCTCGCGGAGGCCAGCTGCTCGGCGGCAGGGGCGCTGCCGATCGCGCCCGCGCCGCCACCGCCGGCGTTCGAGCCGCCACCCGTCCCGTCTGAGCTCTTGTCCTTGTTCCTGCTCGCCGCGAGCGCCGCCTGCTGGGCGCGCAGGATCACGTCGTGGCAGTTGCCGTATTGGTCGGCGTCGGCGGCGAGCTCCTTCAGCGCCGCGCGGTACTCCTTCTGCGTGTAGGTCTTCGACATGACCTCGTCGTCGGTGCAGTCGCGGATGACGTCCTCGCCGGAGGCGAGCGCCGAGCCCGCCGCGACGAGGGTGACGAGGATCGTGGCGAGGAAGAGTCGCAGGCGCATCGCGCAGATCACCGTAGCGAGGGCGGTCGACGATCTGCGCCACGAGACGGCGGTCGAGCGACGGCGCCTCGTCGTAGCGAGCCGATCGCGCTCTGGAAGCCGGCCGCCCAGGCCTCGAACGTGTACGCGGCGACGTCGCGGCGGGCGTTGGCGCCGAGCTCGGCGCGCAGCGCGCGGTCGTCGTGCATGCGCCGCAGCGCGGCGGCCAGCGCGGGCGCGTCGTCGGCCGCGACGACGAGGCCGTTGCGCTCGTGACGGACGAGTCCGCCGGCGACGGCGCCGACCTCCTCGCTGGCGATTACGGGTGTGGACTGGTTCATGGCCTCGTTGGCGACGAGTCCCCACGGTTCACGGAAGCTGCGGGTCCGAAGGGACGGTATGACACAGACATCCGCGGCGGCCAGGAAGTTGCGGACCTGCTCCGCCGGCTGCGGGCCGACGAACACCACCGCGCCGCCGGCGGGTTGCCGAGCTGACCCGGTTCCCACGCCGACGAGGACGAGCGCGGCGGCTGATGCGTCGACGCCCGACTGTCGCCAGGCATCGAGCAGCACCGTTGCGCCTTTTGCCCGGCCTGGGCGCCCCAGAAACACCGCCACGAACGAGGCCGTCCGCTCGCGATCCACGGGAGCGCCCCAGAACGCGTTGTCGACGGCCTGCGGCGCGATGTGGACGTTGCTCGCGCCGCGGGCCTTGGCGAACGCCGCGACATGCGGGCCGTAGGCGACGACGGCGTCCGCGTCGCGGTACAGCGCCGCCATCAGCGGGGCGCCCGCGACGAGCTGCGCCGGCGTGCGCGGATGCGCCCACAGCGCGCTCCACAGGACGAACGGGGTGCGCCCCGCGCGCGCGCCCTGCCACGCCGCCGGCAGCGCGACACGCCCGGCCGTGCCGCAGACGACGGCGCTGTAGCGACCCGAGGCGGCAAGCCGGGCGACCGCGCGCTGGCCGACGCGGCGGTGCGGCACGCCGGGATCGTCGACGCCCGCCGTCGCGTGGATCGAGCGTCCGCCGAAGACCGCAAGCTCGATCGGCACGCGGCGGTGCAGGGCGGCGAACGCGCCGACGCGCTCGGGCGGGACGTGGTTCGTGACGAACAGGACCGGCTTCATCGCGTCGTCGGGATCGCAGACGTCGCACAGGCCGGGTCGGCGGGGCTCACGACAGCGCCGCCTCGTAGGCGGCGACGGTGGCCGCGCCGCACTGCGACCACGAGAACGCGTGCTCGACGGTGGCGCGGGCCTGCTCGCCGGCGCTGTGCAGCACGTGCTCGTCGCCGACGAGGCGGTCGATCTGCGCTGCGATCGCGCTGACGTCGCCGGCGCCCACGAGGCTGATGCCGCCGCCGGCGCCCGCGATCTCCTGCGGCCCCGGCTCGCCGTCGGCCGCGATCGCCGGCAACCAGCCCGCCATCGCCTCGACATATGCGACGCCGAACGCCTCGTCGGCCGACGGCATCGCGAACAGCCACGCGCGGCGCGTCTCGTTCAGCGCTTGCGCGTGCGGGAGCTGGCCGGCGAAGCTGACCCGATCGGAGATGCCGAGCTGCGCCGCGAGCGCTGCGAGCGGCTCGCGCTCGGGTCCGTCGCCGATCACGAGATAGGTGAGATCCGGGTGGCGCTGCAGCGACGCGATCGCGCGCATGACGTCGGCGTGGCGCTTGCGCGCGACGAGGTGGCCGGTCGTGACGACCGTCGGCGCGTCGTGGCGCTGCGCGCGCCGCTGCGGGAGGTCCGTGCCGAGCCGCACGACGCGCGTCGCGCGGGCTCCGAGCACGCGGCAGCGCTGCTCGATCCCCGCGCTGTTGGCGATCGTCAGCCGCGCGCCGCCGAGCGCCGCGCGCACCGCCTCCGCGCCGGCCGGCGAGCCGGGCTCGGTGTGGAAGACGTCGCCGCCGTGGACGGAGACGACGAACGGCGTGCGCAGGCCGGCGCGCCGCACGGCCTCGCCGGCCGGCACCGCATTGTGCGCGTGGACGAGGTCGTACGCGAACGTGCGCCGCAGCGCGCGCAGGGCGACCGCCAGCGACGGCGCCGCCCAGCGCCCCCACGTGCCGTAGCTCTTCGGCCGCGGCGGCGCGAGGAACGGGACGTACGTGACCTCGATGCCGTCGAGGGTCGCATGCAGCGGCTGGGCGAGAGCTGCCGCGGCCGCTCGCGCGGCGCCCCTCAGGCCGCTGCGCGCCTGCGCGAGCGACGGCAGCGGGCGGTGGAGCACGAGTACGCGCACGTCGGCGCCGGCGTCGCGCGCAGCGACGGCCTGGCGGTGCGCCCAGACGCCGAGCACCGGGTCGGCGGCGCGCGGGTAGAACTCCGCGACGATCGCGACCTTCATCGCGACGGCCTGCTGCTCGGCTGCCCCCCGACGCTCGTCGCCGCAGCCTCCGGCGCCGTCATGCGATCCGCCGCGTCCAGCGCGCCTGCGCCCGCGTGACGTACGGGCGCGTCGCCAGGAAGGCCTGCGCTTCGGCGACCGCCGCGGCGCGCTCGTAGCCGCCGCCGACCGGCGTCGTGTGCAGGATCGGCGTCGCGTCGACGATCCCCGCACGCCAGCCGTGCTCCTGCGCGACGGCGCCCCAGTGCGCGTCGAGGCCCCAGCCCATCCGCAGGTCGGGAAACGGCAGCAGGGCTTCGAACGTCGGCGCTGCGAACGCCGTGACGGGGCCGATCTCGACGAAGCGCGACTCGCGCACCGCGCCGCCCGGCAGCCGCCGCGTCGCCGCCCAGGCGGCGTGCGAGTGGCGGCGGTGGGCGGGCTGGGCGAGCAGCAGGCCGGCGGTCTCGGCGCAGAACAGGAAGCGGTCCAGGAAGCGCGGCGACAGGACGACGTCGTCGTCGACGACGAGCAGCCAGTCGTGGCCTCGCGCGGGGTGCTCGTCCAGCAGCGCGTTGAGGTGCTCGAACTTCCCGGCGTCGCCCATCACGGCGGTGTGCATCTCGACGCGGTGGCGCGTGCGGTGAAGCTCGGCGCGCAGCGCGCCCATCAGGCGCCCGGGGCGCTCGACGCCGATGACGAGCACGCGGCGCGGCGGCGGGCGCTCGCGTGCGGCGCGCTCGATGCGGCGCAGGCGCGGGGCCGACTCGACGTCGAGCAGCGCGTCGGCGGCGCGCATCGCGGGCTTGCGCAGGCCCCGCACCGTGCCGCTCTCGCCGGACAGGAAGTCGTGGTCCTCCACGTCGGGGCCGACCTGCACCGGCCCGGCGAGCGTCGCGTGCAGGCGGCCGAGCGAGTGCGCCGCCAGCACGATCCCGTTGGGGCAGGCGAAGCGGACGCTGTGCGCGACGCAGCCGGCGAGCACGGCCAGCTCGCGCGCGCGCGAGGGGGCCCGGCCTTGGGAGACGTCGAAGCGCCGGCTCGCTGCCCCGCGCCGGTAGGCGGCGGCCGCGAGCGCGCGCAGGCGCGCATCGTCTCCGGCGCGGCGGTGGTCGAGCGCGGCGGCGGCGACGTAGCGGATCCGACCCCCGGCCGCGAGCAGCCGGCTCTGCCACTCCTGCTCGTCGCCGTAGAGCTCGCGCGTCTCGTCGAAGCGCCCGGCACGGGCGATCGCGGAGCGCCGCACGGTCATGTTCGCGCCCCACGCGTGGGGCACGTCTGCGTCCTGCGGGCCGTGATCCTGGGTCGTGATCGGCGGGCTCTCGCGACCACAGGTTCTGAGCCGGTGGTCCTCGAAGCGGGCGCGGATCGGGCCGGTCAGGACGCCGATCTCGGGGTCTGCGGCATCGTCGGCGTCGATCAGGGCCTGCAGCCAGCCGGGATGCACGTCGACGTCGTCGTCGACGAAGACGAGCAGGTCCGCGCCGGCGCTGTCGATGCCGGTGTTGCGCGCGGCGTTGAGGCCGCGTGACCTGGCGTGCGCGACGTACCGCGCGCCGTGGCGCTGCGCGGCGGCCCTTGCTCGATCGTCGGGTCCGTCGTCGACGACGATCAGCTCGGCGCCGGCCGCCGCGGCCTGCGGCGCGATCGACGCCAGCGCGACCTCGAGGTAGTCCGCCCGCAGCCGCGTCGGCACGATGATGCTCGCCGTCACGGCCATGGCGCCGCAGTCTAGGTCGGCCTCCCGAGCTGGGCTGCTCGAGCGATCGCCGGCTGCGCCCGTACGAGCGCTCTGCTCGCCGACGGCCAGCGGCCGCGGCCCTCGCGCCGCGCCTCAGTCCAGCGCCAGCTCCATCACCTCGGCCTCGCGTCGCAGCCGCTGCAGGCAGCGCGCGCGCGTCGGGCCGATCGAGCCGACCGGCATCCCGATCGCGGCGCCGATCTCCTCGTAGCTGGGCATCGGGTCGCTGACGAGCAGGCGCAGCAGCGCCTGGTCGCGTGCGGGCAGCCGCGCAAAGGCCCGCCAGAGCATCGCGTCACGCTCGTCGCACAGCAGCTCGGCGTCGATCGCCGGGGCGCGGCGATCGGGCTCGGGCATGTCGTCGCCCATCGGGATCTGGCGGCCGGCGCCGCGCAGCACGCGCAGCGACTCGTGGCGCGCCGTCGTGGCGAGCCAGCCGCCCACCTTCGACGGGTCCTGGAGGCGGTCGATGTGCTCGGCCAGCCGCAGCCACGTCGTCTGCGAGACCTCGGACGCGTCGTCGGCGCAGAGGCGATGGTTGCGTGCGATCGCCCATACGAGCGCGGAGAAGCGGTCGACGAGCGCGCTCCAGGCCTGCTGGTCGCCGCTCGCTGCGGCGCGCACCAGCGCGCCGACGTCGGAAGTTGCCCTGTTGGCTTGCATCAGCATGCGAGCGACCTTCGCTGCGCCGCATTGACGCGAGGCTGCGGAAACCTTGCGGTGCAGCTTGCGGCCCTGCAAGATTCGATCTGCCTTCCCGTGCCGACAGGTAGCGCCGTAGTCCTCCAACCGAAGTAGGGGTCGCGAGAGGACACCCGATGCAGGGTCAGCAGACCGACGACGTCACAGCCGCGACGCACGCGCGCATCGCGCTGTCGGGGACGCTGCGGGCCGAGATCGGCGGCCGCGACGTCGCCGCCGAGCTGCCCGGCCGGCAGGGCCGCGCGCTGTTCGCCTTCCTCGTCGTCAATCGCCACCGGTCGGTGCCGCGCGGCGAGCTGACCGGCGTGCTGTGGCCGCACGAGCCGCCCGAGGCGCCGGAGGCCGGCCTGGCGACCGTGCTCGCGCGCACGCGCCGCGCGCTCGGCGAGGGCGTCGTGCAGGGACGGGGCGAGCTGCGGATCATGCTCTCGCCCGACGCGGAGGTCGACATCGAACGCGCGGAGGCGGCCGCCGAGGCCGCCGAGCGGGCGCTCGCGGGCGGCGATCCGCGCTTCGCGCGGGCGTCGGCCGAGGCGGCGCTGCAGATCATCGGCCGGCCGCTGCTGCCCGGCATCGAGGGCGACTGGGTCGAGAGCCGCCGCGGCGAGCTTGCGGCGCTCGAGCCCGGGCTGCTCGAGGTCCTCGCGCGCGCGGCGCTCGCCGTCGGCGGCCGCGAGCACCTGGCGGTCGCCGAGCGCGTCGCCCGCACGCTCGCCGAGCGCCACCCGTTCCGCGAGTCCGGCCATGCGCTGCTGATCGAGGTCCACGGCGCCCGCGGCAACATCGCCGAGGCGACGCTCGCGTACGACCGCCTGCGCGTGTTCCTGCGCGACGAGCTCGGCACCGTGCCGTCGAGCGCCGTCTCGGCGCTGCACGAGGAGCTTCTGCACGACGGGCGCCTGCGCGCGTCGGACCAAGCCGCGGCGCCGGCGGCGGCGAGCGGCGCAGGCACGGCGACCACCACGAGCCCGATCCCGCTGCCGGTGATCGGCGGGACGCCGGCGGCGACGCCGTTCGTCGGCCGCGAGCAGCAGCTGCGGCGCCTGCGGATGCCGTGGCTGGAGGCGATCACGAGCCAGCGGCGCCTGGCGCTGCTCGTCGGCGAGGCCGGCGTCGGCAAGACGCGGCTCGCCGCGCAGTTCGCCGCCGAGGTCGACAGCGCCGGCGCCGCCGTCCTCTACGGGCGCTGCGACGAGGAGCCGCTGTGCTCCTACCAGCCGTTCATCGAGGCGCTGCGCCACCTGCTGCGCCACGGCGATCTGGTCGGCGACGGCGAAGCGGCGCACGACCTCCACGAGCTGGCGCGAATCCTGCCGCAGGCGCGGCCCGCGACGGCGGCCGGCGACGCGCCCGCCGGCCAGGACCCCGAGACGGAGCGCTACCGCCTCTTCGAAGCCGTCGCAGCGCTCCTGCGGCGCGCGAGCCGGCGCGCGCCGCTGCTGCTCGTCGTCGACGACCTGCACTGGGCCGACAAGCCGACGCTGCTGCTCCTGCGCCACCTCCTGCGCCACGCCGATCCAGCGCGCCTGATGGTGCTCGGCCTCGTCCGCGACGTCGAGGTCGGCGACGACCAGCCGCTGACCGAGCTGATCGCCGACCTGCGCCGCGAGCGGCGCTTCGACCGCATCGTGCTCGGCGGACTCAGCGAGCGCGAGGCCGATGCGCTCGTCGCCGCGCGCCTCGCCGCGCAGCCGCGTGCGGACTTCGTCGCCGGCCTGCACGCGCAGACGCAGGGCAACGCGTTCTTCATCGAGGAGGCGCTGCGGGCGCTCGTCGAGGCGCACCTGCTCGAGCCCGGCGGGGAGGCGAAGGCCGACGCGCTGCGGTCGATCGGCGTGCCGGAAAGCGTCGCCGACGTGATCCTGCGCCGGCTCGGCCGCGTCTCGCAGCTCGCGCGCGAGGCGCTCACGGTCGCGGCGACGATCGGCCCGGAGTTCGACCTCGCGATCGTCGAGGCGCTGGTCTCGTCATCTCCGGAGCACGTCATCGAAGCGCTCGAGGAGGCGATCGCGGCGGGGCTCGTCGCCGAGGTCGCCGAGTCCGTCGATCGCTTCGCGTTCTGCCACGCGCTGGCCCGCGACGCGATCTACGGCCGCCTGTCGCGCGCGCGCCGCCTGCGCCTGCACCTGCGCGTCGCAGCGGCGCTCGAGGCGGCGGGCGCGCCGCCGCGCACGCTCGCGCACCACTTCTTCGCGGCGCGCGAGGTCGGCGCCGCCGCGCAGGCCGTTCGCTACGCGGTCCTCGCCGGCGAGGAGGCCGCCGCGTCGCTGGCCTACGAGGACTCCGTCGAGCACTACCGTCGCGCGCTGGAGGCGGTCGCCGCCGACCCGGCGGCCGACGAGGCGCAGCGCTGCGAGATCCTGCTCGCGCTCGGGCGCATCCAGTGGCGCTCCGGCGACGCCGCCGCTCGCGAGACGTACGTCGAGGCCGCGGCGAGCGCGCGCGAGCGCGGCGCGGCAGAGCAGCTCGGCCGCGCCGCCCTCGGGCTGGCCGAGCGCTACTGGGAGGCGAGCGCGGTCAACAGGCGCTACGCCGAGCTCATCACCGAAGCCGTGCAGGGATTGCCGGCCGAGGACAGCGCGCTGCGCGCACGCCTGCTGGGACGGATGGCGGAGAACCTGCACTTCACGGCCGAGCAGGACCACGGCAAGCAGCTCAGCGCCGACGCGCTGGCGATGGCACGCCGCGTCGGCGACGCCGAGACGCTCGCGATGGCGCTCATGAGCCGCCACGTCACGCTGCTGCACATCGAGCACCTCGACGAGCGCGTCGCGCTCAGCGACGAGATCGTCTCGCTGAGCGGCGAGCATCGCGCGCTGCGCGCCGAGGCACTGCACTGGCGCCTGCTCGACATGTGCGAGCTCGGCGCTCCCGACGAGGCGCGCCGCGACCACGCCGAGCTCACCGCGCTCGCGGCGCAGCTGCGCCAGCCGCTGCTCGAGCACCTCGCGATCGGCTGGGAAGGCGCGTTCGCACATCTGCGCGGAGACGTCGCGGCGGCCGAGCGCCTTGCCGGCCGCTCCTTCAGGCAGGCCGGCCGCGCCCAGGTCGGGCACGCCGACAGCTACCTCGCCGGGATGCTCTACACGCTGCGCCGCCAGCAGGGCCGCGTCGGCGAGCTGCTGGCGTCGATGGACGCGCTCGCCGGCGGCGGGTCGGCGAACCTCGCCTGGAGCGCCGCCCTCGCGCTCGCGCAGGCCGAGACCGGCGCCGGCGAGGAGGGCCGCGCGCGCTACGCCGAGCTCGCCGCCGACGGCGCCCGTGCGGTACCGCGCGACTGGTACTGGTTCTTGACCGTCGTGCTGCTCGCCGAGACCGCCTGCGAGCTGGGCGACGCCGAGCGCGCGCAGCAGCTCTACGACCTGCTTGCGCCCCACGCCGAGCGCTTCGTGCAGGTCATCTTCACCGCGAACTGGGGCTCGGTGCAGCGCCAGCTCGGCATGCTCGCGGCCGTCATGGAGCGCTTCGACGCCGCCGAGGAGCACTTTCGCGCCGCGCTCGCGGCGAACGGGCGCATCGGCGCGGTCCTGATGACGGCCGAGACGCAGGTGCAGTACGCCGCGCTGCTGGCGCGGCGCGGCGCCGCGGGCGACCGCGTCCGCGCGACGGCGCTTGCCGAGCTCGTCGAGCAGGTCGCGAGGCCGCGCGGCCTGGACGGGCTGCGCCGGCGGGCGCGCGCCGTCAGCGCAGGTCGGGATGCGTGATCTCGAACACGACGATGTATCTGAGGCGGCGCAGCCGCCTCTGACCCTGCATGACCAAGCTTGCCGAGGCCCCGATGGCTGAGATACGACGATCCGCAGCGAAGCGCCGGCGCACGAAGAAGACGAGCCTCGTGGAGCTGCGCACGAGCCTGCCGACGCGCTTTGGCCCGCTGTGGCGGTTCATCCAGCGCACCCCGCCGCTCGAGCGGATCGTCAATCGCGTGCTCATCAACCAGGGCATCAACGTCCTGCCGCCGCGCCCGTACCGCCTCAGCACGAAGCTCGACTTCACGACGCAGGACACGCTCGTCGACAAGACCTACAACTGCCGCCAGCTTCCCCCGACGGACGCCGTCGATCCGCGCACGGATCCCGATCCCTGCGCTGTCGTCGAGCTCTTCCGGCGCCGTGAGTTCATTCCCTGCGAGAAGTCGACGGTGCTGTTCGCGTACGTCGCGCAGTGGTTCACGGACGGCTTTCTGCGCAGCGACCGCAAGAACGTCGACAACGACGTGCGCGACATCCGTCGCAACGAGTCCACGCACGAGGTCGACCTGGCGCAGCTCTACGGCCTCGACGACGACGAGACCCAGGCGCTGCGCGACAAGCGCCAGCCGATGCTGCTCGCCCACCAGGGTGAGATCGGCGAGGAGCTGCCACCGGATCTCTACGACGCCGACGGGACGCGGGTGGCCCAGTTCGCCGGCCTGCGGGTCGTCGGAACGAAGAAGGTGAAGGTCGACAACGCCCAGCTGCTGGCGATGGGCAGCGACGTCTCGAACACGCAGATCGGCTACTCGATGCTCAACACCCTGTTCCTGCGCGAGCACAACCGGATCGCCCGCGAGCTCGCGCAGGCCAACCCGGGATGGCACGAGGACCGGATCTTCTACGCCGCGCGCAGCGTCCTGACCGTGCTCCTGATCAGGGTCGTGATCGAGGAGTACATCAACCACATCCACCCCTACCACTTCCGCTTTCGCCTCGATCCGCGCGGCTTCGACAAGCAGCCGTGGATGCGGCCCAACTGGGTCGCGGTCGAGTTCAACCTGCTCTACCGCTGGCACAGCCTGATCCCGTCAGAGCTCGCGGTCGGCTCGCAGACGCTGCCGCTCGAGCAGACGGTGTTCCGCACGCGGGACCTGCTCTCCACGCACGGCCTCGCGGCGCTCGTCGACAGCGCCTCGCGCCAGCCCGCCGGCAAGGTCGGCCTGCGCAACACGCCCGAGATGCTGCTCTACAGAACCGACCTGCCGAGCATCAAGGCGGGGCGCGACGTGCGCCTGCGCGGCTACAACGACTACCGCGAGGCGTGCAGGTTCCCGCGCGCCAGGACCTTCGAGGACATCTCGTCGGACCCGGAGACGTGCGACGCGCTGCGCGAGCTGTACGGCGACGACGTCGACGAGGTCGAGTTCTACGTCGGGCTGTTCGCCGAGGACAGCCGCCCGAACTCGGTGCTGCCGCCGCTGATCGGGCGCCTCGTCGGCCTGCACGCGTTCTCGCAGCTGCTGACGAACCCGCTCTTCTCTCGCGAGGTCTACAACGAGGCGACGTTCTCGCGTCGCGGAATGCAGATCATCGACGAGACCCGCAGCCTGGGCGACGTCGTGCGACGCAACATCCCAGAGGGCACGCGGATGCCGCTCGTGACCCTCACGCGGCAGGACTGGAAGCGCGTGTAGTCGCGCCGGCGTCCGGCTCGGGCCGGCGCAAACCTAGACTCTCGCGCGGAGATGGCGGCGCGCGAGTGATCCTGTTGCTGCACAACCGCTACCGGACGACCGGCGGCGAGGAGCGTGCGGTCGAGGATCTGCTGTGGCTCGTGCGCGAGCACCTCGGCGAGGAGGTGCGGCTGCTGACGCGCGACAGCGCGACGATCGGCCGCGCCCGCGCCGCTGCCGGGCTGCTCGGCGGTGGCCTGGCGCCGGCGCAAGTCGCCGACGCCGTGCGGCGCAGCGGCGCGCGCGTCGTGCACGCGCACAACCTGCACCCGTCGCTCGGCTGGCGGGCGCTGGCGGCGGCGCGCGCGGCGGGCGCGCGGACGGTGCTGCACCTGCACAACTACCGCCTCGTCTGCGCGGTCGGCACGTGCTTCACGCGCGGCGCGGACTGCACCCGTTGCCACGGGCGCGAGACGCTGCCGGGCGTGCGCCTGAACTGCCGCGGCACCGGCGCCGAGGCGGCGGTCTACGGCGCGGCGCTCGCGCTGTGGCAGCGGCGCCTGCTCGAGCATGCCGACGCCGTGATCGTGCCGAGCGCGTTCGCGCTGGCGCGGCTGCGCGCGCTGGGCGCTCCGCTGCAGGGCAGGGCCGTCCACGTCGTCGGCCATGTCGTGCGCGAGGTCGTCGAGCGCTCCGCGGCCGCCACCGGCACGCATGCGCTCGTCGTCTCGCGGCTGGCCGCGGAGAAGGGCGTCGACACTGCGATCGCGGCCTGTGCCGCCGCCGGCCTGCCGCTCGTCATCGCCGGCGACGGGCCGCAGCGCGCGCACCTGCAGGCGCGCGCGCAGGGCACGCGGACGACGTTCGCAGGGCATGTCGGCGCCGATCAGCTGGCTCGCTTGCGCGCGGCCGCGGGGCTGGCGATCGTGCCCTCCCGCTCGGCCGAGACATTCGGCCTCGCGGCCGCCGAGGCGATGGCGGCCGGCCTGCCGCTCGTCGCCAGCGCGATCGGCGCGCTGCCGGAGCTGTGCGATCCGGCGGGCCTCGTCGCGCCCGGCGACGCGGCCGCGCTCGCGCTCGCCGCGGCCGCGCGCTTCGGCGACGCGCAGGTCGGCGAGGCGGGCCGCAGGCGCGCGCTCGAGGTCGCGTCGCCGGCCGCGATCGCGCCCGCGCTGCGCGCGGTCTACGACGCGTTGTACTAGGTGGACCTGTCGCCGGCGTCGCCGGCGTCTTCGGCCGCTGCGTCTCCGACCGGGTCCGCTGGGTCGGACGCCGGCTCGCTGCTCGGCGCATCGTCCTCGGCCGACGAGGCCGTCGCGGCGTCCTCGGACCCGAGCGGCTCGTCGCTCGCGGGCTCGGCCGCCTCGCCGTCGCTTTCGGGCTGCGGCGGCGCATCGGCCAGATCCTCGAGGACGATCGGCGACGGGTCGCGCGGCGGCAGGTCCTTGGAGGCGGTCAGCGCGGGCTCCGCGACCGATGGGACAGACGCCGTCTCGGCGGACGCGCTGTCCGGCGCGAGGTCCCCGACGGCGACGTCCGACGGCGGCGCGATGTCCGGGCCCGGCCCGGGCGGCGTGTAGAGCGGCTCGGCCTTGCCGCCGGTCAGCTTCTTGGCGGCCGCGGCGCCGATCCCGCCGACGAGCGCGACCGCTGCGACGATCTTCACCGGCTTGCGCTTGCCGCCATCCGGCCGCGAGCCCTGGCCCTTGGACGCCTTCTTCGCGGCCTTCCTGGTCGCCTTGGAGGCGGTCTTCGAGACCTTCTCTCCGAGACGCCACTCAGACCAGGTCTTCGCAATCGAGGCGACGGCGTCGAGCGCCTGGTCGCGCTTGCTCCTCTGGCGCAGCTTCATGTGTGCTCCCGGCTCGTGTTGGCCACAGATTCGCGCCTACCCTGGGTCTCGCGGACGCAAAACGAGGGTACCCGACGGCGGCCTGGGCGGAGGGCCGTCTACACTCGCGACCGCATGCGGACGCTTGTCACCGGAGGCGCAGGCTTCATCGGCTCGCACCTCGCCGACGCGCTGACCGCCCGCGGCGACAGCGTCACGATCGTCGACGACCTGTCCAGTGGCAAGGAGGCCAATCTCGCCGCGGCGCTGAGGGCGGGCGCACGCCTGCAGCGCAGCGACATCCGCGACGCGGGCGCGCTCGCGCGGGTCGTCGCCGACGCGCAGCCGCAGGTGATCTTCCACCTCGCCGCGCAGGTCGACGTTCGCATCTCGCTCGCCGACCCCGGGTTCGACGCGCGCACGAACGTCGAAGGGACGATCAACGTGCTCGAGGCCGCCCGCCAGGCGGGCGTCGAGCGCGTCGTGCTCGCCTCGACCGGCGGCGCGATCTACGGCGACACCGAGGTGCTGCCGACGCCGGAGACGGTCGACGCGCTGCCGATGGCGGCGTATGGGCAGAGCAAGTTCTGTGCGGAGCGCTACCTCGGGCTGTACGAGCGCCTCTACGGCCTTTCGACGGTCGCGCTGCGCTTCGGCAACGTCTACGGGCCGCGCCAGGACCCGCACGGCGAGGCCGGCGTGATCGCGATCTTCTGCGGCAGGCTGCGCGCGGGCGCACGACCGAGGATCTTCGGCGACGGCACGCAGACGCGTGACTACATCTACGTCGGCGATCTCGTCGGCGCCCTGCTGCGCGCCGGCGAGACGCGCGCCGGCGGCGCGGTGAACATCGGCACCGAGGAGGAGACCTCGGTTCTCGACATCGTGCGCACGCTGTCGGCGCTGATCGGACCGGACACGCCCGAGCCCGAGTTCGCGCCGACGCGGCTCGGCGAGCTCGATCGCTCGTGCCTCGACGCCAGCCGGGCGCGAGAGCTGCTCGGCTGGAGCGCGAGCACGCCGATCGAAGATGGGCTGCGGCTGACCTGGGAGGCATTCGAGGGCGGATAGCTTGCCCCGCGCGCGCGCTGGCGCTAGGGTCACCGCGTTGGCTGGGGGAGAGGCGCGGTGCTACGGGCGCCGGAGGCGCGACTACGCGCCCCGGCGCCCCGCGCGTCTTGGGCGCGGCTGGTCGATGGCGCGCAGGACGAGCGGCGCGTAGCCGCGGCTGTGCCCGGCGCGGTTGGGATGGAAGCTGTCGCCGATCGGAGTGACGAGTCCGTTGATCCACTCCGCCGCGGCGCAGACCCGATGGCGGTCGAAGGCCGCAATCGCGTCGCTGAACGAAAACCGCTCGCCCGCCGCCTTCACGCGCCTGCGCACCGTGTCGCGCAGCAGGTCCGCGCCGCGGTTCAGCCGCACGACCTGAGCCGACGGGATCGATCCACAGCGTGAGCCCGTGAACAGGCGCGGGTAGCCGAGCACGATCACCCTGGCCTGCGGCGCGCGCCGGCTGATCTGCGCGTAGACGGCGTCGAGCTTTGCCGGCAGCCGCTTGCGGATCGACGCGCGCGCGCGGTCGATCGCCTTGTCGCACGTGCTCGGGCTCAACCGCACGCACACGCCGAGGACCTGTGCGAAGCCGACGTCGTTGCCGCCGATCGTGATCGTCACGAGGCGGGTTGCCTCGTCGAGCTGCGACACCTGATCGAGCAGCACGTCGTCGGTCGTCGCGCCGGCGCAGGCGGCGAACACGAGCTTCAGGTTCGAGCGGCGCTTTGCGACGAGCGCGGGATAGGCGTGCCTGCTGCGCTGACAGCTCGGGCTCAGGCCGTAGGCGTTGGTTCCGGTTCCCGACGAGTAGGAGTCGCCGAGCGCGACGTAGCGGTCGGGCGCGGACGCGGGCGCGCCGGCCAGCGCAAGCAGCGCGGCCACGCAGACGACAACACCGACAGCAGCGCCGAACAAGGCTCCCCGTCTTCCCCGCGACGCGCCCAACGCACACCGCTACGCGGCAGCGAGCCGCTCCCGCAGCCACTCCGTCGTCTGCGCGATCCCCTCGCGCACGTCGATCCGGGCCTTCCAGCCGAGGATCCGCCCGGCCTTCTCGACGCTCGGCCAGCGCCGCTGCACGTCGACGGTGAACGACGGCAGGTGCTCGAGCTCGAACTGCTCGGGGTCGCGTCCGCAGACCTCCCAGACGATCCGCGCGATCTCGGCGACGGTCAGCTCCTGCGAGGCCGAGATGTTGAAGTCCTCGTGCAGGCCGGCGGGCGAGGACATCGCGGTCACGACGCCGTCGGCGACGTCGTCGATGTGCGTCAGCGTCCGCGTCTGCTCGCCCGAGCCGAAGATCTCCAGCGGCCGCTGTCCGGACAGGCACTTGCGGATCAGATCGGGCACGGCGTGCGCGATCCCCGGCTCGTCGTCGGGCATCTCGCCGGGACCGTAGGCGTTGAACGGACGGCAGATCGTGAACGGCAGCCCGTGCTCGTCGTGGGCGGCGCGACACCAGACCTCGCCGGCGAGCTTCGAGAAGCCGTAGGCCGAGCGCGGCATCGCGACCTCCCAGACGTGCTCCTCGGTGGTCGGGTACTGCGTCGCGCGCTCGAAGACCATCGACGACGAGACGTAGACGAAGCGCTCGACGGCGTGGTCGAGCGCCGCCCGGATGACCGCGTCGTAGAGCGCGCTGTTGACCGACGTCAGCGTGTGCGGAAGCCTGTGGAAGTTCGCGATCCCGCCGACGATCGCCGCGAGGTGGATGACCTGGTCGCAGCCGGCCGTCGCCGCGCGCGCCTGCGCGCGGTCGCGCAGGTCACCGGTGTGGACCTCGCAGCCCTCGCGCATCCACGGCGGCGCCGGGCGCTGGTCTGAGACGCGCACGTCGTAGCCGGGGTCGCGCAGCAGGCGCCGCACGACCGCGGCGCCGATCGTGCCGGCGCCGCCCGTCACCAGGACACGACTCACGGCAGCGTCACCTGGCCGTTCGTCAGCGCGCTCAGCTCTCCGACGTAGCCGAACACCTGCGCCGCGCCGAAGCAGTTCCAGGGATCGACGACCAGCGCGTCGCCGCCGGCGAGCGCGGCGATCGCGCGCAGCACCTCGGGGCCGGCGAACTCGTCGTGGTTGGCGGCCACGACGACCGCGTCGGCGCCCGCGACCGCCTCCTCGAACGGCGCCGTCGGCGTCGCGACGCGCGGGTCGTGGACGGCGACGTCGGCGAGCTCGCGCTCCAGCAGCCGCACGAGCTTGTAGGCCAGCGAGTCGCGTTCGTCGTCGGTGTTGCCCTTGAAGGCGAGCCCGAGGACGCCGATCTTGCGGCCGTTGAGCGACCCCAGCCGGCGCCTCATCCCCTCGACGAGGAACAGCGGCACCGACTCGTTGACGCGCGAGACGGCAAGCAGCATGCCGGGCGCGTTGGAGCGCTCCTCGCTGAAGGCGAAGTCCTTGCGCAGGCAGGTCCCGGCGGTCAGCCCCGGCTTGGCGATGCCGCCGCGCGGATAGTCGCGGTTGATGAGGTCGATGACGTCGAAGACGTTCGCGCCGTGCTGCTCGCAATCCATCATCAGCAGGTTGGGCAGCGCGAAGTTCGCGTAGCGCAGGATGTTCGTCCAGATCTTCGCCAGCTCGGCCTGCACCGGTGTCGTCTGCACGATCGGCGCCCCGAAGATCGAGAAGAGCCTGCCGACGCGCTCGCCCGACGCCTCGCCGACGCCGCCGACGATGCACGGCAGCGTGCCGATCTCGTCCATGAAGCGTCCGGCCGCGATCCGCTCGGGGGCATGCGCGACGAACACGTCCTCGCCGATGCGGAAGGCGCGGTGCTTGGCGAGGTAGCCGGCGACGAAGTCCGTCGTCCCGGGCGCGATCGTCGAGCGCAGGACGATCGTGTGACCGTCGCGCAGGTGGCCGAGCAGGTCGTCCAGCGCCGCGCGGATGTCGGAGATGTCGATCTCGATGTGCGAGAACGACGGTGTTCCGAGCGTGACGACGATGTGCTCGGCGAGCGCGGCGTCGGCGACGCGGTCGGAGACGGTCAGCGTGCCCGCTGCGGCGACCCGCTCCAGCGCCTCCTGCGCGCCGGGCTCGGCGAACGGCATCCGCGCGTCGCGGACCGCCTGCAGGCGGTCGGGGTCCTTGTCGACGCCGAGCACGGCCAGCCCGCGGTCGGCGAACGAGATCGCGAGCGGGAGCCCGATACGGCCGAGCCCGATGACGGCGACCTCAGGCATGAGGTCTGAGAATCTACCGTTCGCTGGTGTTGCCAAGCAGGCGATGCCGCGCGTACTGGCGCGCGAAGCAGCGGATGAAGCGCGGGTTGTAGCGCACGTAGCGCGGTGCGAGGCGGCGCGGTTCGTGTGCCATGCGGAACAACCACTCGAGTCCGGCGGCCTGCATCCACTCCGGCGCCTGCGGCACGAGACCGGCGTGGAAGTCAAACGCAGCGCCGACCCCGACGAGCACCGACGCGTCGAGCCGGTCGCGCATCGCGGCCATCCACTTCTCCTGCTTGGGGGCGCCTACGCCGACCCAGACGACGTCCGCCTTCGAGCGGTTCATCTCGTCGACGATCGCGTCCTCCTCGTCGGGCGCGAGGTCGCGGAACGGCGGCGAGTAGCCGCCGACGATCTTGACGCCCGGAAAGCGCCGGCGCAGGTTGAGCGCGAGCTGGACGAGCGCCCCCTGGTTGCGCCCGCCGTAGAGGTACATGCGCGTACCGGCGTCGGCGGCGCGCTCGCAGTAGCGGGCCATCAGCTCGGGGCCGTAGACGCGATCGTCGAGATCGCCGCCAAGCGCGTTCATCGCCCACACGAGCGGCTGACCGTCGGGCACCGTGATGGAGGAGTTGAGGACGGCGTCGCGCAGCTCCGGATCCTCGTAGCAGACCATGATCGTGTGCGTCGCGGCGACGCAGATGTAGCCCTTCTGATCGTGGGCGATCGTTCCGTCCATCCACGCCATCGTCGCGTCGTAGTCCGTCAGCGCCAGCGGGACGCCGAGCACGTTGACGGCGTCGGGAACGATCGGTGCGGGCGCCGGCTCGGGAGGCGTCGGCGACCGGCTGGAGACGGTGAGGGGAAGGGTCATCGGATGTTTCGACACCGAGGCGTCGCCTGAGGGTACGAACGAGAACGCTTGGGGAGCCGAAAGGTTGCGTTTTTGCACAACGCTCGCGGATCGCGTACCCGCTGATAGTTCGAGGAAACGCGGCAGATATCCTCCGCCGATGCCGCGCGCGCTGATCACCGGTATCACCGGGCAGGACGGCGGGTACCTCACGGAGTTGCTGCAGGCCAAGGGCTACGAGGTCGTCGGCCTCGTTCGACCCGCCTCGAAGGCCGCTGCCCCGCCCGCTGTCGCAACCGTCCAGGGCGACCTCGCAGACGCGGACTCGCTGCGTGCCGCGGTGCTCGACACGGCGCCCGACGAGCTCTATCACCTGGCCGCGCCGACCTTCGTGCCCGCCTCGTGGAAGGATCCCGCGGGCACGCTCGGGCTCGTCGCCGGCGCGACGGCGACGCTGCTGCAGGCCGCGCGCGAGGTCGAGGGCGGCGTGCGGGTGCTCGTCGCAAGCTCCGGCGAGATCTTCGGCGCGGCCAAGGTCTCGCCGCAGAACGAGCAGACGCCGATGCGCCCGCGCTCCCCGTACGGCGTCGCGAAGCTCGCCGCCTACGGCCTCGTCGACACGCTGCGCCACAAGCACGCGATGCACGCCTCGAGCGCGATCGCCTACAACCACGAGTCACCGCGGCGTCCCGAGCGCTTCCTCCCGCGCAAGGTCGCCAAGGCCGCCGCTTCGATCAAGCTCGGCCTGCAGGACGAGGTCCAGCTCGGCGACCTCGATGCCGTGCGCGACTGGTGCCACGCGCGCGACGTCGTGCGCGGCTACTGGCTGATGCTCCAGCAGGACGAGCCCGGCGACTACATCCTCGCGGGGGGCGTCGGGCGCAGCGTCCGCGAGCTCGTCGACGCCGCGTTCGGCTGCATCGGCCTCGATCCCGCCGATCACGTGCGCGTCGATCGGAAGCTCGTGCGTCGCGCGGAGCGCACGCCGCCGGTCGGCGACACGACGCGCGCCCGCGAGCGCCTCGGCTGGGAGCCTGAGACGAGCTTCGAGGCGATGATCGAGGAGATGGTGCAGGCCGATCTCGCCGCGCTCTCCGCGCCGGCGCGCTAAGCCGGCGCTGTCTACACTCGCGCGGACTATGGCCGTCGGAGTCATCGGCATGGGGTACGTGGGGCTGCCGCTTGCCGTTGCCTTTGCGGCCGAGGGCCGCGACGTCGTCGCCGTCGACATCGACCGGCGCAAGGTCGACGCCCTGCGCGCGGGCCGCTCCTACGTCGAAGACGTTCCCGACGCGGCGCTCGCCGCCGCGACGCCGCGGATCGAGGCGACGACGCGGTTTGCGGCCCTTGCCCGCTGCGACGCGATCCTGATCTGCGTGCCGACGCCGCTGACCGCCAACCGCGAGCCCGACCTCGGCCCGCTCGTCGGCGCGTCGCGGGCGCTCGCCGAGGTGCTGCAGGCGGGTCAGCTCGTCGTGCTGGAGTCCACGACGTACCCGGGCACGACGCGCGAGCGCGTCGCGCCGATCCTCGCCGAGTCGGGGCTGGTCGCCGGCGAGGACTTCAGCCTCGCGTTCTCGCCCGAGCGCGTCGACCCGGGCCGCACGGACTTCACGCTGCGCACGACGCCGAAGGTCGTCGGCGGCCTGACCGAGGCCTGCGGCGACCGCGCCACGGCGCTCTACGGCGAGGTCTGCGATCAGATCGTGCGCGTGTCGACACCCGAGGCCGCCGAGCTCACGAAGCTGCTGGAGAACATCTTCCGCTCGGTCAACATCGCGCTCGTCAACGAGCTGGCGATGCTCTGCGACCGCATGGGGATCGACATCTGGGAGGTCGTCGACGCGGCGTCGACGAAGCCCTATGGCTTCATGCGCTTCGAGCCCGGACCGGGGATGGGCGGGCACTGCCTGCCGGTCGATCCCTTCTACCTCTCGTGGCGCGCGCGCGAGTTCGACATGGCGACGGAGTTCATCGAGCTGGCGGGCAAGATCAACCAGCAGATGCCCTATCACTGCGTCGCCAAGGTCGAGCGGCTGCTCAACGCGGCGAGCAAGCCGGTCCGCGGGTCGAAGATCGCGCTGCTCGGCATCTCCTACAAGCCGGGCGTCGGCGACGTGCGCGAGTCTCCCGGACTGAAGATCGTGGCGCTGCTGGCCGCGCTCGGCGCCGAGCTGCGCTACCACGACCCGTTCGTGCCCGAGCTGCCCGAGCACGGCCTGCGCAGCGAGTCGCTGGACGAGACGCTCGCGGGGGCAGACCTCGCGCTGATCGTCACCGCCCATCCCGGCGTCGACCATCAGGCCGCCGTCGAGCGGGTCCCGCTCGCGCTCGACCTGCGCGGCGTGACGCGTCAGTCCGGCGGGCGCGCCGTGCTGCTGTGAGCGCCGGCGAGCAGCCTGTCCGCATCGGTGTCGTCGGCCTCGGCTACTGGGGCCCGAACCTCGCGCGCAACATCGATCACGTCGCCGCCGCCGAGCTCGCCTGGTGCTGCGACGCGCGCGAGGAGGTGCGGGGGCGCCTGGCGGCCGAGCATCCGCGAACGCGCTTCACCGCGCGGCTGGAGGATCTGCTCGCCGACGACGAGCTCGACGCGGTCGTCCTCGCGACGCCGGTGCCCACCCATGCCGAGCTCGCCGTGCACGTGCTCGAGGCCGGCAAGCACTGCTTCGTCGAGAAGCCGCTCGCGCAGTCCGTGGCCGACGCCGAGCGGGCGGTCGCGGCGGCGCGCGCGGCCGATCGCCTGCTGATGGTCGGCCACCTGCTCGAGTACCACCCCGGTGTCCGCAAGCTCAAGCAGATCGCCGAGTCCGGTGAGCTCGGCGAGATCCACTACATCTATTCGAACCGGCTGAACCTCGGCCAGCTGCGCGCCGACGAGAACGCGCTGTGGTCGCTCGGCGCGCACGACATATCGGTGATCCTGCACTTGGCCGGCGAGGATCCGTACGAGATGCACGCGCATGGCGAGTCCTACATGCGCGCGGGCGTCGAGGACGTCGTGTTCGCGTTCCTGCGCTTTCCCTCCGGCCTCGCCGCGCACCTGCACCTGTCGTGGCTCGATCCGCACAAGGAGCGGCGCTTCACGGTCGTCGGCTCGCAGCGGATGGCGACCTTCGACGACATGGACCTCGAGCGCAAGGTCACCGTCTACGACAAGGGCTTCGACCAGTCGGCGAGCTCCTACGGCGAGTACATCACCCGCGCCGGTGACATCTACAGCCCCCGCATATCCAACGCCGAGCCGCTGCGCCTGGAGATCGAGCACTTCGTGGAGTGCGTGCGCAGCGGGCAGCGGCCGCGCTCGGACGGTGAGAGCGGCGTGCGCGTCGTGCGTGTGCTCGAGCACCTGCAGCGCGAGCTCGACCGGTCGGGGAGGGCGAGTTGAAGACGTCGTCTGCTGCCGACCGCGTCGACAGAGCCCGGCCTCAGCCCAGCAGCGCCCGCACGGCGGCGACGACCTCGCGCGCCTGTTCGGCGCTCAGCACCGGGCTGATCGGCAGCGCCAGGTGCGTGCGCGCGACCTCGTCGGTGACCGGCAGCTCCGCGCTCGCAGCGAACTGCGCCATCGCGGGCTGGCGGTGGATCGGCGTGCGGTAATACGCCTTGCAGCCGACGCCGTGCCCGGGCAGGCCGGCGGCGAGCTCGTCGGCGCGCTCTGAGCGCACGACGTACAGATGCCACGCCGGCTCGCTGCCCGGCGAGGCGACCGGCAGCGTCACGAGCTCGCCGAGGCCCGCCTGCTCGTAGTGGCGCGCGGCGGCGCGGCGGCCGTCCGCCCAGGCGTCGAGGTGCGGCAGCTGCACGCGCAGGATCGCTGCCTGCAGCTCGTCGAGGCGCGAGTTGTAGCCGATCTGCTCGTAGGTGACCTTGTCGTGCGAGCCGTGGAAGCGCAGCATCCGCGCGGCCTGCGCGATCGCGTCGTCGTCGGTCGTGATCGCGCCGCCGTCGCCGAAGCAGGCGAGGTTCTTGGAGGGAAAGAAGCTCCACGTCGCGGCGCTGCCGAGCGCACCCGGGCGCGCAGCGTCGCCGCGCGTGCCGGCCGCCTGCGCGGCGTCTTCGAGCACCGGCACGCCGAGCGCCTCGATCTCGGCGACGGGCGCGAGGTTGCCGAACAGGTGGACTGCGACGACGGCCTTCGTCGCGGGCGTCAGCGCGGCGGCGACGGTCGCGCGGCTGATGCAGAGCGTGTCTCGCTCGACGTCGCAGAAGACCGGTCGCGCGCCGGTCGCGGGGACCGCCTCGGCGGTCGCGTAGAAGCTGAACGAGGGCACGATCACCTCGTCGCCGGGCCCGACGCCCAGCGCCCGCAGCGCGATCGTCAGCGCGTCGGTGCCGTTCGCGACGCCGACCGCGTGGCGGGTGCCGCAGTAGGCCGCGAACTCCTGCTCGAACGCTGCGACCTCGGGGCCGAGGATGAAGCGCCGCGCGGCGACGACGTCCGCGATCGCGGCGTCGATCTGCGCGCGCAACGGCTCGAGCGCGGTCGTCGTGTCGAAGAGCGCAACGGGCATCGCCGTCGTGCAGCCTACGGCCGCCATCCGCCGCCTGACTGCTGGTCGGCAATGCGGTCGCGGTCATGACCGCCCCTATAGTCCGCTGATGGCGACAAGGGGATCGGCCGGCGCGCGACCGGGAGTGGCGCTGCGCCTGAAGCTGATCGCAGCGGACCGCACGCCGGACCGCGTCAAGGAGCTGATCGGTCGCGCGAGCGCGCGCTCGCAGATCGTGCGCCGCATGCTGGCGATCGCGCACGGCGACCTGCGCCACGAGGACGTCACGATTCCCGTCGGCGCCGCCGCCGGGCTGCGCTTCAACTCCGCCGACAGCGTCTGCGGCTACACGCAGGGAACGAACGAGCCGGCGGTGCAGGAGGTGCTCGCGCGCGAGCTGTCGTCGGGCAAGGTCGCGTACGACATCGGCGCGAACATCGGCTTCTTCACGATCATCGCGGCGCGCGAGGTCGGGCCGCAGGGCCGCGTGATCGCGTTCGAGCCGCTGCCGGACAACGTGCGGTGGCTGCGCCACAACGCCGATCTCAACGGCTTCAGCCAGGTCGACGTCGTCGAGGCGGCGGTCGGAGCGCAGCCCGGGACGGTCAGCCTCGAGGCCGGCGGGGCCGGCGTCTGGGCGAGGATCAGCGAGACCGGCGAGCATGCGGTGCGCATGCTGCGCCTCGACGACGCGATCGCCGACGGCTCGCTGCCGCCGCCCGACGTCGTGAAGATGGACATCGAGGGCGCCGAGGTCCAGGCGCTCGAGGGCATGCGCGACACGCTCGTCAACCACCGCCCGACGGTGATCGTCGAGCTGCACGGGACGCTCGCTCCGGTGACGGACGCGCTGCGCGCGGCCGGCTACGGCTTCGAGCGCATCGATCCACGCGCGCCCGACGTCCACGGACACCTGCTCGCTCGCCACGGCGGCGACGACGCGGGCGTCTGCTGCTGACGCATCGATCGGCGCTCGTGCGGCCGGGCCGCGATCGACGGCGCTCGAGCGACGGAGGGCGCCCGAGCCTGAGCGGCGCTACGCGCCGAGCAGCTCGAGGTCGGCGCGCGTCATCAGCCGGATGAGCTCCTCGAAGCTCGTCTTGGGCTCCCAGCCGAGCTGCTCCCTGGCCTTGGCGGGATCGCCGATCAGCTGGTCGACCTCGGCCGGGCGCAGGAACTGCGGGTCGAGCTCGACGTAGGACTCCCAGTCCGACAGCCCCGCCTCGTCGAAGGCGATCTGCACGCAGTCGCGGACGGTGTGGGTCTTGTTCGTCGCGATCACGTAGTCCTCGGGCGTGTCCTGCTGGAGCATCAGGTACATGGCCTCGACGTAGTCCTTGGCAAAGCCCCAGTCGCGCTCGGCGTCGAGGTTTCCGAGCGCAAGCCGATCGCGCAGCCCGTGCCTGATCGCTGCCGCATGCCATGTGATCTTGCGGGTCACGAACTCCAGCCCGCGGCGCGGCGACTCGTGGTTGAAGAGGATGCCCGAGCACGCGAAGAGCTCATAGGACTCGCGGTAGTTGACGGTGATGAAGTGCCCGTAGGCCTTCGCGACGCCGTACGGAGAGCGCGGGTAGAAGGGGGTGGCCTCGGTCTGCGGGACCTCGAGCACCTTGCCGAACATCTCCGAGCTCGACGCCTGGTAGAAGCGCGCCGACGGGCACGCCTCGCGGACGGCCTCGAGCATCCGTGTCACGCCCACCCCGGTGAACTCCGCCGTCAGCGTCGGCTGGATCCAGGACACCGCGACGAAGCTCATCGCGGCCAGGTTGTACACCTCGTCGGGCTTCGAGGCGCGCAGGGTGTCGACGAGCGAGCGCTGGTCGAGCAGGTCGCCCTGATGCAGGGTGATCCGGTCGCGCAGGTGCTCGATGCGGTCGAACTTCTCCGTCGACGCACGCCGGACCATGCCATGCACCTCGTAGCCCTGTTCGAGCAGCAGTTCCGCGAGGTAGGAGCCGTCCTGGCCGGTGATCCCGGTGATGAGTGCGGACTTGGGCATGATCGCGGACCCTACCGCCGCGCGCCCGGCCTACGGATGCGGCCGGCGCCGCCGAGCAGCGCTTTCGATCGTCCTTCGCAGGCGCCGGACCGCGGCCTTCGCCGTCGCCGGCGCGTGGGTCTCGTACGCGGTCCAGCCGCGCTGCGAGACCTGCTGGCGCAGGGGGAGGTGCCGCAGCGACGTTCGAGCGTTGTACGCCTGCAGCCACCAGCCCTCGCCGTACGGCTCGACGCCCGCGGCGGCGGTGCGCCGGAAGAAGGCCGTCGTGTCGGCGACCTCGATCAGATCCCACATCGCGTCGCTGCGCAGGACGTCGAAGAGATTGGCGATCGTCGGGATCTGCACGTCGTCGATCACGAGCAGGCCGCCGCTCGGGATGTGCGGGTAGACCGCCCAGTACTCGAGCTCGGGAAACGGGTAGGCGTGCGGGCCGTCGAGATAGGCGACGTCGATCTGCGCGTCGAATTCGTGGCCCAGCAGCGTCCGCTGAGTGGGGCCGACGACGAACTCGACGCTGCCGGGCCGCAGCAGTTCAGAGCCCTGCACGGCCACGAGGCTGTCGCCGTCGCCGACGTCCTCCTTCGTGAAGACGAGGTGGCGCGCGCTGAGATGCGAGAACAGCAGCGTGCTGCGACCGGTGCCGGTTTCGACGCTGAGGCGCGGCGGACGCTCCTGCAGGTGTCGTGCGAGAGCCTCGATCACGCGTGGCCCGATCGATCCGGCGCCGTGCCACGCCGCGGGCAGCGCATCGATCGCCCGGCAGAGCTCTCCGGCGGCCGTCGTCGTGCTCATGGCGTCACGATGCTATGGCCTGCTCGCGCGGAAGATCAGCGAGAAGTTCTCGACGAGCGGGCGCCAGCCGAGCGTGTGCCGGTCGGTCTCCTCGCGTGTCCGGTCCTCGATCGCGACGAAACCGGCATCGGCGAGCTCGCCGTGCAGCAGATCGGCGTCGAACATCGTCTGATGGTCGGCGAGCTCGGGAAACTCCTCCGGCCCGCGTACGTCCTTGCTGCCGTAGACGCCGGTGATCGCGGCGTTCAGCGCCCAGCGCTGTGGCCCGCGCTGCTCCAGCCAGAGCCGGAAGAGCGTCGCGCTGTCGGGCACGTGCACGCGCAGCACCCCGCCCGGAGCGATCACCCGGTGCCACTCGCGCAGCGTCGCGCGCAGCCGCGGCGGCGGCACGTGCTCGAGGACATGGATCGCGAGCAGCTCGCTGGCCCAGCCGTCGGGGAACGGCAGCGCGTCGCCCTGCGCGAGCGCCTCGAGGTGCTCGGCGCCGCTGTCGACGTCGACGTGCACGAAGCCGGGCGTCGGGTACGGGCCCGCGCCGACCTCGATGCGGCGGGAGCGCAGCGCGTCGTCGTCGTCGAGGCCCAGCCCGAAGCGCACGCGGCGCGGCAACCGCGCAACGACACGCGCTCCGCGGCGATCGACGTAGTAGCGCCAGCGCAGTCCGCGCGCCCGCCGATGGACCGTTCTGGTGGCGCGCACGTACAGCGAGGGCGTGGCCGTCATCGGCCTGCGCAGCGGTCGGTCACTGCCCGATCGTAGCCCCCTGCGCCGCCGAAGATTGCGCGGACGGCGCTTGTAAGGTGTCGCCGATGCCGTCCCAGACGTCCTCCGCGCCCGACATCGGGATCGTCGTCCTCGCGTACGGCATCGAGACCGTCTACGCGCCGCTCGTCGCGTCCGTGCTCGAGCAGGGCGCCGCTGCGGAATCGATCGTGATCGTGCACAACTCGACCACGCCGGACGGTCCCGTGGTCTCCCCGCCCGTTCCCGGCGTCCACGTGATCCACCACGGCCGCAACCTCGGCTACGCAGGTGGGATGAACGCCGGCATCCGACACCAGCTCGGGCGCGGCGTCAGGAACGTGCTGCTCCTCACGCACGAGGTGCGCCTGCGCGACGGCGCGCTCGCGGCGCTGCGCGAGGCGGCGAGCGCGGCGCCGCGGTTCGGCATCCTCGGTCCGGCGCTGCGGTTCCCGGACTCCGAGCGCGTGTTCTCCTTCGGTGGCCGGCGCACGCGCAGTGGCGCGACGGCGCACATCATGGAAGCGACCGGCGCGACGTCTGACGGGATCGTCGGCTGCGACTGGATCGACGGGGCCGCGATGCTGATCCGCGCCGACGCGCTGCAGCGCGTGGGCCTGATGGACGACCGGTTCTTCATGTACTTCGAGGAGGCCGACCTCTGCCTGCGCGTGCAGCGCGCCGGCTGGGAGATCGGCGTCGTCGTCGCCGCGATCGCCGAGCAGGCGTCGGGCGCCGCACGCCGCCCGGGCGCGTTCAGCTACCTCATGAGTCGCAACGGAACCGAGTACGCGCGCCGGGTGGGCGGCGTGTACGGAGTGGCCTGCGCCCTGCGCCGGGCGCTGTCGGAGAGCGGCGGCCACGTCGGGTGCGTGGCCCGCAGACGGACGCCGGCCGAACAGCGCGCGGCGTCTCGCGCGACGCTCGAGGCGATCTGGCTGGGGATGCTCGACTTCGCCCGCCGGCGCTGGGGGCCGCCGCCGGCGCGGCTGACCGGACTCGGCGACGTGGTCGGGACCGGAACGTGATGGCGAAGTGCCTCGTCACCGGCGGCGCCGGCTTCATGGGCGCTCACCTCGTCCGCGCGCTGCTCGACGCCGGACACGAGGTCGTGGCGCTCGACGACCTCAGCGGAGGCTTCGCTGACAACGCCGATCCGCGCGCGCGCTTCGTCGAGGGATCGGTGACCGACCCCGATCTCGTCGACGAGCTGTTCGCCAACGAGGGGTTCGACGACGTCTACCACCTCGCCGCGTACGCCGCCGAGGGACTGAGCCACTTCATCAAGCGCTTCAACTACACGAACAACGTGATCGGCAGCGTGAACCTCATCAACGCGTCGGTGAACCACGCGGTCGACTGCTTCGTCTTCACGTCCTCGATCGCCGTCTACGGCGCGGGGCAGCTGCCGATGACCGAGTCGCTGCGGCCCGAGCCGGAGGACAGCTACGGGATCGCCAAGTTCGCAGTCGAGCAGGAGCTCGCGGTCTCGCGCGCGATGTTCGGCTTGGACTACGTGATCTTCCGGCCGCACAACGTCTACGGCGAGCTGCAGAACATCGGCGACCGCTATCGCAACGTGCTCGGGATCTTCATCAACCAGATCCTGCAGGGGCAGCCGCTGTCGATCTTCGGCGACGGCGAGCAGACGCGCGCCTTCAGCTACGTCGGCGACATCGTGCCGGCGATCGCCGCCGCGCCCCGGACCGAGGGCGCGCGCGGCGAGGTGTTCAACGTCGGCGCCGACACGCCCTACAGCGTCAACGCGCTCGCCGACACGGTGCGGCGCGCGATGGGCGTCCCCGACCACCCGGTGATCCACCACGAGGCACGCAGCGAGGTCAAGCACGCGTTCTCCGACCACTCCAAGCTGCATCGCGTGTTCGGCAAGCCGCCTGCGACGTCGCTCGAGGACGGCGTCGGGCGCATGGTTCGGTGGGCGCGAGAGCACGGGCCGCGCGCGGCCTCGCGCTTCTCGAAGATCGAGGTGCTCAAGAACCTGCCGCCGTCCTGGCTCGACGGCTGAACCGCTCCCGAAACGCCTGCGCCAGCTCCTCGGGGATGGCGCCGACGGCGAGGAGCGCGCCGAAGTAGACGACGGTCGCGACGATCGTCCGCGTGAAGGAGCTCAAGCCGGGGATCAGAAACACCGCGAAGCCGAGCGCGCAGGCCGATCCGACACGTACCGTGAGGGCGACCGGGAAGCGGGAGTTCGCAACGCTGCGGCGCAGCACGACGAACGCGAGCAGCGCCTGCACGCTGTCTCCGGCGACGATCGCCAGCGCCGCGCCCTGCGCGTGCAGCGACGGCTCGAGCGCCAGCGTGAGCACGGTGACGGTGAGCACGCCCGTCGACGTGATCGCGAGCACCGCGCGGTAACGGGCCAGCGAGAGTAGGCCGAAGCTCCAGACGTTCGCGACGAAGCTCAGCGCGATCGCGATGCCCTGCAGTTGCAGGACCGCCACCGCCGGCTCGGCGCTCCCGCCCGCGAGCACCTCGATCGCGAAGGCGGCGCCGAGGACGACGGACATCGCGACCCAGACGCCGACGATGATCATCGCCTCCGACAGGCGCTGGAGCGCGTAGTTCAGGCGGCTCTCGTCGTCGCGCGCGGCGCGGGCGAGGAGCGGGAACGCGGCGCCGACGATCAGCCCGGGCAGCAGGATGACGACCTCGAGCACGCGGTAGGCGGTCGCGAAGTACCCCGTCTGCTCCTCGGAGCTGATCAGCGACATGAGGATCAGCGACATCCGGAAGTAGATCGCTCCGACCGCCACCGCGGCGGCGATCGGCACGATCGTGCGCAGCATCGCCCGGCACTCGTCGATGTCCAGGCGCGGCCGCAGGGGCATCGAGTCGGGGATCTGGCGCAGCGTCAGGATCAGGATCGCGATCCCGACGGGGATCGGGACCGCGAGGAACGCGAGCAGCGTGCCGCCGGCGAACACGACGGGAACGGTGATCGCCGTGAACAGGACCTGACGGGCGAAGTCCAGGCCGGTGACGGTTCCCAGGCGCAGCATCGCGGTCAGCGGCACCGCGTACGTTCCCTGGAGGACCGTCAGCACGATGCCGGCGCCGCCGACGAGCGTCCCGACCACGAGGCGGTCCTCGTAGCCTGCGACAAGGGCGAACAGCGCCGCGCCTGCGACGCCGAGCACCGTCAGGACGCAGCGCAGCCCGAGCAGGTTCGCCATCAGCCGGTCACGGCTCTCCGGCGGCCGGACCGCGTACTCGCGGATCCCGATCGTCGCCAGGCCGGCGTCGCTGAGCGTGGCCGCCAGCGTGACGAGCGATACGACCGTCACGTAGTGACCGAAGTCCACGACCCCGAGCTGGCGGATGATCAGGCTGACCGAGATCAGGCTGACGACGGCCGCGGCGAGATAGCCCGCGGCGCGCAGCAGGCTGCCGCGGATGGCCGCCGGCCCGGCCGCCGCGGTGTCCAGCAGGTCGCCCTCCCGCTCCCCGTGCGGATCCGGGCCGCGTCCGTCCGTCGGCGCTGACCCGTGCACGCGTGCATCGTAGGCGAGGGCCTGCGCATGCTCGCTTCACCGGGCCGCGTCCGTCAACCCGAGACGGATGCGACATCATCGGCAGCGTGCCCGTGCTTCTTCCGGACGCCGCCGCGGCGGCCGCGTGAATGCGCATCCACGTCATCTACCGCTCGGCGAGAAGTGGCGGCCAGCACAGGCCCGACTACTTCGACCATCAGGCGGCGCTGCTCTCGTTCGTGCGCTCGGTCGAGCGATGTGGCGACGCCGTCCGAGTCCATTTCCTCAACGACGGCGAGATCCAGCCCGAGCGGCTCGCGCTGATGGAGGGCCGCGGCGAGCTGATCGACGCCGGCGGCGTCGGCAACTGCGAATCGCATCGTCTGGCGTTGTCGCTCGCCGAGCGCCTCGAAGCCCAGGACGACGACGTCGTGTACTTCTCCGAGGACGACTACATCTACCTGCCGGAGGCGTTCTCGCAGCTGCTCGTCGCGGCCACGCAGTTCCGCCAGGCCGACTACTTCTGCCTGCAGTACCCGCCGACGATTCCACAACCCGCAGACCGTCGCGTGGCCGTGCGCGGCCAGCGCTGGGTGGGCATCCGAAGCGCGACGATGACGTTCGGCGTCCGATCGCGTCGACTCGCGCAGGACTCGTGGATCCACTGGCTCGCGACCCGCCACGCATACCCGCACGATCAGGCGATCTGGCCGGCGACGCTCGGCGGGCCGCGCTACCGGCTCGTCCACGCGCTCTGCGCCGTAGCGATCGTCAGCCACGACAGCCTGCTCCTGCGCCATGCGCTGAAGGCCGTGCTGAGCGGACGCAGGCGCGGCGAGCAGATCGTCGCTCCGTGGCCGACGCTCGCCACCCACGGCGAGATGATCGACACGGCCGAGGGCGTGGACTGGGCCTGCGCGGTCGAGGACGTGCGGGCCTGGGCGCGCGAGCGCGCGCTCCCGCAGACCTGCGCCTGACGTTTTGGGCGAAGGGGCTCAGCGACGCGGCAGGACGGACGCGACCGCCTGACGAAGCGCGCGGCCCGACGTCGCCCAGCCGTGCTCGCGCTCGACGAAGGCTCGACCGGCGGCGGCCAGGCGCGCCGTCCGTGCCGGGTCGTCGAGCAGCGCGCCCAGCGCGGCGGAGAACTGCTCGATCGGCGCGATCACGAGCTGCTCCCCGTCGCGCAGCGCAAGTCCCTCCGCTGCCTTCGGCGTGCTCACGATCGCACAGCCCATCGCCATCGCGTCGAGCAGCTTGACCCGTACGCCGCCGCCGAACATGATCGGCGCGCAGACGACAGCCGCAGCGGCCAGATAGGGCCGCACGTCGGCGACCTCCCCGACGACGTCGACGCCGGGGAGCGCCCCAAGGGCGGTCACCTCCGGCGCGGGCCTGCGGCCGACGAGCTGCAGGCGCAGATCGCGACCGCCGCTTCGCAGCAGCGGCAGCACGTCGCGCGCCATCCGCTGAGCGGCGTCGATGTTCGGCGGGTGGTTGAGCGAGCCGACGAGGACGAGCGGTCCGTCGGGACGCGGCGCCGAGCCCGCCGGGCGGCGAAAGTAGTCGAGGTCGACGCCGTTGCGGACGAGCACCGTGCGCGCCTGGGGCGCCAGCCGCCACAGGTCGCGCTGCTCGAGCGCGGAGATCATGACGTTCAGGTCGGCCGCCGTCGCCTGATGCAGCTCGAGCCGGCGCATCCGGCGCCACTCGAGCTCGAGCAGCGCGCGCGATCGCCGATCGCTCGTCCGGCGCGCTCGCTCGCGATAGGCGGCGAACGTCAGGTCGTGGAAGCCGAGGACGGTCGCGCAGCCGCTGGGCGCGAGCATCCGCCAGTCGGCGATCGTCGACGGCTCGACGTACAGGACGTCGGGCGCGCGCGGCAGGCCGTTGATCGCAGCGCGCAGCGGCGCCTTCAGCGGATCCATCGCCAGCGACGCATACGGCCGTCGCGACGCGATCATCTCGCCGAGTCGCAGCGCCCGGCGCAGCGGGCTGCGCGACCACGTCGGCGGCGGGACGACGATCGTGGTCGCGAACTGCGCCAGCTGCTCGCGGGCCTCGGCGCTCGCGCCCGCGTCATCCGCTGCGATGACGGCGACATCGAAGTCGCGCGCGAGCTCGCGCAGCAGAAAGAACTGCCGCGCGGCGCCACCGCCTCCGGCGCGGTAGGGCAGCTGGAACGTCGCCTGGACGACGAGCGGGCGCGTCACGATCGCGGCGCGCAGGGGCGCCGACGCGGCGCGGCCAGGCCCGCCAGCAGCTCGTCGAACGCACACGCCGTGCGCTCCCAGCTCCAGTCGCTGACGGCGGCCTCGCGTCCGGCGGCGCCGAGCCGCGCGGCGAGCTGGGGGTCGCCGAGCACGCGCTCGATCGCCGCGCCGAGCGCGGCCGGCTCGCGCGGCGCGAGGATGCCCGTCTGCATGTCGCGGACCGTCTCCAGCAGGCCGCCCTCGGCGACCGCGACGACCGGCGCGCCGCACGCCATCGCCTCCAGCGGGACGAGCCCGAACGGCTCGCGGACCATCGCGGCGACGACCACGCCGGCCCGGCGGTACTGCTCGACGAGCCGATCGAGCGGCAGCCCGTGCAGCAGGTCGAGCTCGACCTCGAGCGCGCGCGCCTGGTCGCGCAGCGCGCCGGCGAGCGCGCCCCGATCGCCGACGATCACGACCCGTGGCCGGGCCGGCGCCGCGATCGTCGCGACCGCGGCGATGACGTCCTGGTGGCCCTTGAGCGGATGCAGCGCGCCGATCGACAGGACCGTCGGCTCCCGCCGTCCGTCGCCGGGCGTGAACGTGTCGCTGTCGACGCCGAGCGGCACGACGCCTGCATGCACGCCGTAGATCCGCGCGAGGTTCGCGGCCGTGAACCGCGAGTGCGTGACGATCGTGTCGGCGCCCACGATGTGACGGCGGTCCAGGCGCTTGCGCAGCGCCTCGTAGGGATCGAGGCCGGCGCCGATCAGCCGCGGCCGCAGGCCCCGCGGCGTGCCGAAGGCCGGCATCGGCTCGTGCAGCGCGCGCAACGGCTCGGGTGCGTACGCGAGCGTCGGCGTGCGCAGGTGGGGGAGGACCTCGTGCGCCTGCACGAGCAGCGACGCATGCGCGAACACGACGTCGTGACCGGCGGCGTCGATCCGCGCCGCCAGCGTGCGGCCGTAATGCGGGAGGCGCGCGAGCTGCCACAGGCGGTGCAGCGCCGAGGCCGGCTCGCGCAGCGGGAGGCGGTGGACCGTGACGTCGTCGGGCAGGCGCACGAGGCGCAGCTCGGGCGGCGCCTGTGCCATCCGCGTGTAGACGGTGAAGCGATGGCGCGGCCGCCGCGCGACGTACTCGGCGAGCACCCGCGGCGCGCCACCGGCCTCGGGCAGGTGGTGCACGATCGCGATGTCGAGGGCCCGCCCGGCGTCCGGGCCCGGCCCGGGCGAGCGGGGCTCTGCGAGCATCCGCGCATGGTCGCAGGCGACATCCCCGACATCTCGGTCGTCGTCGTCAACTACCGCAGCGCCGAGCTCGCCGTGCGGGCGCTCGCGAGCGCATCGGCGAGCGCCGGCGACGCCGTCGTCGAGGAGATCGTCGTCGACAACGCGTCCGATGACGGCAGCCTCGAGCTGCTGCGCGCGCGCCGGCCGCAGGCGCAGCTGATCGCCAACGCCGACAACCGCGGCTTCGCGGCCGCCGTCAACCAGGGACTGGCGATCGCGCGCGGGCGCAGCGTGCTGCTGCTCAATCCGGACACCGTCGCGGGCGAGGACGCGCTGGCGCGCATGCTGACCTATCTCGACGAGCACGCGCGCGCCGGCATCGTCGCGCCGCTGCTGCGTCATTCCGACGGCTCGCTGCAGCTCAGCGTGCACCGGCGCTTTCCCAACCTGCTGACGCTGTTCGTCGAGTTCTGCGCGCCGCTGCACGTGCTCTCGAAGACGCGCTGGCACCCGCACACGCTGCCGCCCGGCAGCCTGCAGCGCGCGCGGCCGATCTGCCATGCCGCCGGCGCCGCGCTGCTCGTGCGGGCCGACGCCGCGCGTGCCGCCGGCCCGCTCGACGAGCGCTTCTTCCTCTACCTCGAGGAGACCGATTGGCAGCGCCGCATGACGCGCGCCGGATGGGAGATCCATCTCGAGCCCGCGGCGCAGATGGTGCACGTCGGTCAGGGCAGCGATCACGAGGTGGAGGTCGTCTCGCGCCACTACGTCGACAGCGCGCAGCTCTTCTTCGGCTCGCGGGCGCGGCCCGTGATGCGCGCCGGCGCCGCGATCTCCGTCTGGTCGGCGCGCGCCGCAGGCCGCGCGCGACCCGGTGATCCGCGCTTCGCCAAGCTCGAGCGCGCCTACGGCCACGTGCGCGAGCAGCTGCGCCGGCGTCCGGCGAGCGCGCGGCGGTAGGACGCCAGCGTCGCCGCAGCGGCCGCGTCCCAGGTGAACGCGCGGCAGCGCTCGCCGCCGCGAGCGACGAGCTCCGCGCGCAGCTGCTCGGACCGAAGCAGCCGCTCGACGCCGCGCGCGATGTCGTGCGGATCGTGCGGGTCGAACAGGACGGCGGCGTCCCCGGCGACCTCGGGCAGCGAGGAGGCGTTCGAGCACGCGACCGGCACGCCCCGTCCCATCGCCTCCAGCACCGGCAGGCCGAAGCCCTCGTCGAACGATGGCAGCACGGCGCAGCTCGCGAGCTCGTACAGCCCCTCGAGCTCGGCGTCGGAGACCCAGCCCGTGAAGCGGATGCGGTCGGCGAGGCCAAGCTCGGCGGCGAGCGCGCGCAGCTCGGGCTCGAACTCGGATCGCGATCCCGCGAACACGACCTGCGCCCGTCGATCCGCGAGCAGGGCGAGCGCGCGGATCAGCCCGGCGGGGTTCTTGTGGCGGCGAACCTGGCCGACGCACAGCAGCAGCGGCGCCTCGCCGAGGTCGAAGCGGCCGCGCAGATGCGCCGCCGCAGCGGGCTTGGCGTGGCGCTCGATCCGAACGCCGTGCGCGACGACGTCGATCTTCGCGGCCGGCAGCCCGAGCGTCGCCACGATGTCGTCGCGCGCCACGCTCGAGCCCGTGATCACGCGGTCCGCGGCGCGGGCGCTGCGGGGCGCGGCGAGCTTCATCCCGAGCGTGCCGCGCAGGCCCATCGTCGTCGGATGGCGCAGCCAGATCAGGTCGTGCAGGGTGACGACCGTCGCCAGCCGCGGCGCGATCGGCGCGACGACGTTGGCGAGGCCGTGGACGACGTCGAGGCGCATCCGCGCCGCGAGCGCCGGTATCGCCGCCCATTGCGCGCTCATCGAGGCGATCGCCGACGCCGGTCCGGGCCGCGACGGGCTGAACGGAAGGCGCACCCATCGCACCGCCTCCGACCAGGGCGCGTCCGTCACGGCTTCTGGCAGGTCGCGGCTGACGAACGCCGTCAGCTCGATGCCGGGCTCGGCCTGCAGCAGCGCGGGAACGAGCTCGCGCGCGTAGCTGCCCATTCCGCCCGACTCGGCGGACAGATACGTGAGCGCGAGCCCGACGCGGAGGGCGCCGCAAGCGCCCGGTGCGACGATCATCGGCGACACTATGGCGCGATGCGCGGTCCTCCCACGGCGTCAGACGGCGCAGCCGGAGCGGTCGCCGGCGTCGCGGTGCCCGCCTGCCCGGTGTGCGGGGAGCGCGGCAGCCGCGAGCTGCACAGCGGCCTGCGCGACCGCGTCTTCGGTGTCGCGCCCGGTCGCTGGAACCTGCGCCGCTGCACGAGCTGCGGGACGGCCCGACTGGACCCGCGCCCCGCCGACGCGGCGATCGGCGACCTCTACGCCGCGTACTACACGCATGCGCCGCCGCAGGCGAACATCGCGCCCGCCGGCATCGGCGGGGCCTTGCGCGCGCTGCGCAACGCGCACATCAACGCGCGGCTGGGCTATGACCTGCGGCCCGCTTGGCGCGCCGGAAGGATCGCGGGGCGGCTGCTGCCGCCGCTGGCGGCGATCGCCGAGCGCGGCGTGCGCAGCCTGCCGGCGGGTGAGCGGCTGCTCGACGTCGGCTGCGGCAACGGCGAGTTCGTCGCCGAGGCAGCGGCGGCGGGCTGGCGGGCGAGCGGGATCGATCTCGACGCGGCCGCCGTCGCGGTCGGCCGCGCAGCCGGCCTCGACCTGGCCGAGCAATCCGTCCAGGAGCGCGCGGCGCGCGAGCCGCAGGCGTACGACGCCGTCACGCTGAGCCACGTCATCGAGCACGTGCCCGATCCCGTCGCGTTCCTGCGCGCGGTCCACCAGCTGCTGCGACCCGGCGGCCAGGTCTGGATCGCGACTCCCAACCTCGCGTCGCTCACGCACCGCCGCTTCGGCGCCGACTGGGTGCACCTCGACCCCCCGCGTCACCTCGTGCTGTTCGACCACGACGCGCTCGCGCGTGCCCTGACCGCGGCAGGCTTCGCGTCGATCCGCCGGCTGCGCCCGACTCCGACGGCAGGCCCGGCGTCCGCGATCAGCGCTGCGGTCGCGCGCGGTGTCTGCCCGGCCAACGGCGCGCGCGCGGTCGGCGCGGCCGAGCGCCTGCGCGCTGCCGGCGCCGACCTCTTCGCGCAGCTCGATCTGCGCCTCGCCGACGAGCTGCTGGTGCTGGCGTCACGGCCGTAGTTGCTCAGCGCGGTCGCCGGCGGGCGACGATCCAGACGTTGCGGCGCACGAGCGGCAGCCACGCCGCGGCAGCGAGCAGCCGCGGGCGGCGCTTGCGGCTCGTGTAGCGCGAGACGATCCCGGTGCCCGGCATGACCGACTCGTAGCCGAGCCGGCCGACCTCGAAGCCGTGGTCTGAGAACAGCAACCGGAAGCTGCGGCGGGTGAACGGACGCCGGTGCGTGTAGTCGTCCCATGCCCAGCGCTGCGCGTCCGGTGAGGAGGCGAACACGAGCCCGCCCGGCTTGAGGACACGAAACGCCTCTCCGACGACCGCCGCCGGGTCGGCGACGTGCTCGAGCAGGTCCTTCAGCACGACCCCGTCGAAGCGCGCGTCGTCGAACGGCAGCCGCTCACCGACCTCGGCGAGCAGGATCTCGCGGCCCTTGGCGCGCGCGGCGGCAACCGCCTCGGGCGAGCCGTCGATGCCCGTGTAGTCGGCGAAGTGGTCGGCGAGCCAGGCGGTTCCGCAGCCGACGTCGAGGATCGCCGCGCCGGCTGGGAAGTGACGTGTGACGTCACGGAAATAGCCTGGCTGCTCGTGCCAGTCGAAGTAGGCCATGAGCGCGCGCACCGTAGCATCGCCCCCCGTGCCGATCCGCCGTGTCGCGCTCAACGCGCTGTTCCTCGACCCGTCGGCGTCGGGTGGCCCGGAGACGTACCTGCGCGGGCTCGTGCCGGCGCTTGCGGCGGAGTTCGCGAGCGTGCGATTTACCGTCTTCACGACACGCAGGGGCGCCCGCGCGCTGCGCGCCGACGGCTGGGACGCGACCGTCGGCGTGCGGTCGCTGCCGTGCGACGAGGGCCAGCGCGGGCGGCGCACCTTCGCCGAGCAGGTGCTGCTGCCGGCCTGCGTGCGGCGCGAGGACTTCGACGTGCTGCACAGCCTGGCGTCGGTCGCACCGATCCGCGCGCGCCTGCCGGCGGCGATCACGCTGCATGACCTCACCTTCATGCGCATGAGGACCTTCGGCGCGGTCACGACGTTCGGGATGAGCCAGATCATCACGCGAGCGGCGCGCAACGCCGACGCGATCGTCACCGTCAGCGCCGCCGCGCGCGACGAGATCTCGAGCCGGCTCGGGATCGCGGCAGCGGACATCGCCGTCGTTCATCACGGCGCCGGCCGGCCGGCGTCCGTGCAGCCGACCGATCCCGGCGAGCTGAAGGCGCGCTACGGGCTCGGCGGCGGGCCGCTGGTGCTGTGCGTCGCGAGCAAGCGCCCGCACAAGAATCAGGAGCTGCTCGTGCGTGCGCTGCGCGAGCCGGCGCTCGAGCGCGACGCGACGCTCGTGCTCGCCGGCCATCCGGAGCCCTACGACGCGCAGCTTCGCGCGCTCGCCGCCGCGCTGGGCGTCGCCGACCGCGTGCGCTTCGTCGACTACGTGCCCGACGCAGACCTCGAGGGCCTGTGGCGGATGGCGTCGGTCGCGGCGTTTCCGACGCGTGCCGAGGGGTTCGGCCTGCCGGTCGTCGAGGCGCTCGCGCGAGGGGTGCCCGTCGCCTGCTCGGACCTTCCCGTCCTGCGCGAGGTCGGCGGCGAGCACGTTCGCGTCTTCGATCCCGACGATCCCGCCGGCGCTGCCCGCACGCTCGCGGACGCGCTCGCACAGGCCGGCGATCGCGACGCGGCGCGTGCCTGGGCGTCGCGCTACAGCTGGCAGCAGGCCGCGCGCGAGACGTTTGCCGCCTACGAGCGAGCGGTGGCGGCGTGGAGCGCCCGGCGCCGCAGCTGATGCACGTCGGGCTGAACCTCGTCTTCCTCGTGCCCGGCGAGCAGGGCGGCATGGAGGTCTATGCGCGCGAGCTGCTGCACGCGCTCGCGATCGAGCGCCCGGAGCTTCGCCTGACGTCGTTCGTCAGCCGCGAGGCGCGCGCCGCGGGCGGGCCGTGGGACGACGTCGGCGCCGTCGTCGAGGTTCCGGTGAGCGCGCGCAGCCGCGTTCAGTGGGTGCGCGGCGAGCAGCAGCTGTTGCCGGGTCTGGCGCACCGCGCGGGCGTGCAGCTCGTGCACAGCCTCGCCAACACGGCGCCCGCGCGCGGGCGCTTCAAGCGCGTCGTGACGATCCACGACCTGCACTACCGCGTCATCCCCGAAGCCCACTTCGGCGTGCTCGCGCTCGGCCTGCGCGTGCTCGTCCCGCTCGGCGCGCGCCGCTCGCACCGCGTCATCGCGGTGTCGCATGACACGGGCGCCGACGTGCGGCGCCACCTGGGCGTGCGGCGCGACCGCGTCGACGTCGTGCCAAACGGGGTCGGTCTGACGCCGGCCGCTGCGCCGCAGCCCGAGCAGCTCCTGCGCGAGCGTCACGCGCTCGGCTCGCGCCAGGTCGTCCTCTCGGTCTCCGCCAAGCGCCCGCACAAGAACCTCAGGCGCCTGCTCGACGCGCTCGCGGCGATCCCCGCCGAGCGGCGCCCGCTGCTCGTCATCCCCGGCTACCGGACGCCGTACGAGCGCGAGCTGCGCGAGCACGCCCGCAGCCTCGGCGCGCTCGACGACGTGCGCTTCCTGGACTGGGTCTCGGACGCCGAGCTCGAGGGGCTCTATGCACTCTCGACGCTGTTCGTCTTCCCGTCGCTGCACGAGGGCTTCGGGCTGCCGGTGCTCGAGGCGATGAACCGCGGCCTGCCGGTCGCGTGCTCCAACGTCTCCTCGCTGCCGGAGGTCGCGGGCGACGCGGCGCTGCTGTTCGATCCGCGCGACACGAGCGCGATCACGGCCGCGATCGAGCACCTGCTGCACGATCGCGCGCAGGCCGAGCGCCTGTGCGCGGCGGGCCGCGCGCAGGCGGCGCGCTTCACGTGGGCGGCGACGGCGCGCGCGACGGCCGCAAGCTACGAGCGCGCGCTCGGGCGCCCGTCATAGACGGCGGCGACGCTGTCCAGGGAGCTCGCCAGCGAGAGCCGCTGCGCGTTTCGCGCAAACCACGCCGCGGTCTGCTCGCGCAGCGCGGGGCCGGCGGCGCGGACGCGCAGGATCGCGTCGGCAAGGTCCTGCGGGCTGGCCGAGCGCGCGACGTAGCCGTTGCGGCCCTCGTCGACGAGCTCGGTCGCAGCGTTGTCGCGGTCGGCGACGACGACGCTCGGCACGCCTCGCGCCGCGGCCTCGACGACGACGAGCCCGTAGCCCTCGCGACGCGACGGAAGCACCATGCAGAGCGCGTGCTCGAGGCCGTCCTCGACCTCCTGGGCGCCGACGAACCCCGGCGCGCGGGCGACCTCGCCCAGCCCGTGCGCCTCGATGCGCGCCAGCACGGCCTCGCGCTCGGGGCCGTCGCCGTAGATCGTCAGCCGCAGCTCGGGGGCGCGCTCGCGCAGCGCCGCGAACGCGTCGACGAGCGCCGGGATGCGCTTCTCGGCGATGTGGCGACCGGCGAAGACGACCTCCGGCCGTGCCGGCCGCGGCGCGGGCGTCTCCAGCGAGCCGGCGTACTCGCCGCAGAGCACCGAGACCTCGCCGCGCACGCCTTCGGCGCGCAGCCTGCAGGCGGTCAGCTGCGCGAAGCAGAACGCGCGCTGGCGCACGCGCAGGCCGAGGCGCTGCACGCCCCAGCCGATCCGGCCGCCGACGGGGCCGAGGTACTCGCGCCAGTACTCGCGCGACCACAGCTCGTGCCAGTCGACGACGAGCCGGTACCCCTGCGGCCGGCGCAGCAGCCCGGCGGCGAGCAGCGAGAAGTACGGAAACGATGCGGTGTGGACGACGTCGTAGCCGCGACCGTGGCGCAGCAGGTGCACGAGCACGCCGGCGCCGAAGACGAGCGGCGGCGCGATCCTGCGGCGGCCGCCCTCGGAGTAGAGCGCCAGCCGCGGGCCGGCCGTGCGGACGGTCACGCCGGCGACGTCGGGCCGCTCGCCGCGCGCCCATTGGCGCAGCGTCAGGTAGGTCACGTCGTGATCGTCGGCCGCCAGGCGCTCGGCGAGGTTCCGATACCAGCGCTCGGCGCCGCCGATCGTATGCGGATACAGGCAGTCGTAGACGATCAGGATCCGCACACGACCGGAGACTGTCAGAGCCGACGGCTCTGCCGCTACGCGACGTCGAGCGAGTCGTACGTGTAGAAGTCCTCGACGTCGAGCATCTGGCGCGGTGTGACGGGCCGCGACAGCAGCGCGTACATCCGGTCGTCGATGCGGTGGCCCTGCAGAGCGATGCCGGCGGAGTTGGTCGGCAGGTATGGAGGCTCCGACCGCTGGGCCTGGAACGCCGCCCATACGCGGTCGCAATTGCAGTGGTTGAGGTAGAAGACCGGGTCGTTCGGCGAGGAGGACGGCAGCATGTCGCCGCCGACCCAGACGTGCACGCGGTTGTGCAGGCCGGGGGCCTTCTCCTGCGGCCGCCAGCCCTCCAGCCTGTTGCGAAATTGCTCCGAGGTCGTCGACCACGGCGCGCGGTCGTACTCGTCGAGCTCGAGCGCGGCCGCCAGGTCGGACGTGCGCGGAAGGTCGGCGACGCTCTGGCCGAGCGCGCGGCGCAGCCCGCGATCGGTGCTGCGCAGGCGTCCCTGCGCGTCGACGTCCAGCCGCACCCGCCAGCTGCCGGCCTGCGCCCCGTCAAAGGCGAACGGACCGGTCGTGACGGGGTTGCCCTCGCCGCCCATCGTGTCGCTGTTCCACAGCTCCGATCGCCGCTGCTGCGCCGGGCTGCGGTCGCCGTCGGCCGCCCAGTCCCAGTACGGCAGTCCGAAGCTGTCGTCGTCGAGCACGCGCTGGAACTGAAGCTCGAGCAGGATCAGCATGAAGCGGTGCCACGGCAGGAAGACCGGCCCGCGATGCGCGGCGTTGCGATCGGTCTGCGTCGCCGGGGTGAAGCGGTTCATCGCGGTGTGATGCCAGGCGACGAACAGATCCCAGGTGCTGACCTGCCGTGCCGGTCCGGGGATGCCGAGCTGCGCCGTCGTGGGACCGAGGTGCTCCGCCTTGAGCGCGCGCGCTCCTTCGATGTACCGGTCTCGCGCAGTCGCGTCGGTGAGGATGTTGCGCCGTACGCCCGCCATCAGGAGCCGTCCTTGCCGTCGGCGTGGCCATGCGGCTCCCCGTGCTCGTGGCCGGGATCGTCGCCGGCGCCGCCCGGTCCGGGGTCTGCGCCCTCGTCCGGCCCGGCCTCGCCGCCGCCACCGTACGAGTCGCCGAAGTCCTCGGGGAAGGTGTCGATGACCTTCTCGACCATTTCGAGCGCCGACGCGAAGCCGAGGTTCGGGATCGCGTGGTAGTGCACCTGCCCGTCGTTGCTGACGCCGAGATGGCCCTCGATCGGCACGTCGTCGACGCTGATCGAGTAGGTCGTGCGTACGACGATCCGGTGTCCTCGGTACGTCGTCTCGCGGACGGTCTCGATCGCCGGCCCGTGATGGGCCTGGCTGAGGTCACGCAGCTCGTCCTCGTGCTCGGCCAGGCGCTCGACCAGCGCGGCCGGCTCCGATGACAGGTTGAGCTCGTCCTTGCGCATCAGACAGATCTCCTCGCCGGCGTTTCAGAACAGGACGGACTTCGCCACGCCGTCGAGCGCGATCGCCTCGTACGTCTGCGCCGGCCCGTCGGGCGGGCCGGCGATCGTCGTGTGGTTCGTCGTGAAGATCGCGAGCGTCTCGAAGTTCGCCTCGTCGTCCTCGCGCAGCGTGAGCGACGGGATCAGCACCGTCAGCGTGAGCGTCTGCAGGTCGGGCACGGTGTCGAGCGTCACCGTGACCTCGGTGCCGAGCGCGGTGTCGAGCGTGCCGATCTCCTCGCCCGAGAAGCTGTGATCGCCTCGCGGGCCGGAGTACGAGAACTGCGGCGGACCGGCGAAGCTGCTCGCCGAGTACGTGGCGTGCGTATCGGAGCAGCTGAGCTCGAAGAGGTTCGCGGTCTGCGTCGCCTGCTCCATGATCCATCCTTTCGTCGTCTGGCGCTGGGGCGCTTGGCGCATCATCCGGCGCAGACGCGGACCGATGCGTGAGATCGGTCACGTACTTCCTGCGAGCGTCGGGGGATCACGGTCAAGCCGCGTCAGGGGAGCCTCGACCGCTACGAGGCCCACGAGCTCGCTGAGGGCGAGCTGAGGGCGAGCGGACCTCTTGTAAGCGCCCGGACGGTGCCGGACGGCGCAGAGTTTCGTTTCTGCTCCGCTTGTTTGTGGGAGTCGTCGATCTGGAGCGCTTCCACAGTCACCCGTGACTGGAGTGGCCGTCGCTCTTCGTCGCGTCCTTGCCGTGATCGGTGAGCTGTGCGTTGAACCAGTTGCCCACAGCAGTGGCTAGCCCTCGGTCGTTCGTGCGGTAGGCGATTTCCGCGCCGTCGGGCAGGTCGCGATAGCTCACCGCGATGCGGTTGAAGCCGGCCTTGAGTGCGGCGAGGCCGGGCATGTCGTTGCCGTGTATGGATGCGGGGTCTGCGAAGTCGCCGCGTTGGAAGGCGGCGGCTTCCTTGCGCAGGTGTTCCCGGACGAGGCGAATCTGCTCGCTGTCGCTGCGGTCGTCAGCGATGACGCGTTGTGTGCCGCCTGTGTCGTCGGCGTCGAAGATGTGCGTGGTGGCATCCAATGAGAACGGCATGACCTTTGCGCCGCGTTCGGCGACGGCGGCCTCGCGTGTGCGGTCGTCGTTGCCCGTGGTGACGCCGGCGACTGCGCCTCCGACAGCGAGGGTGGCGGCGGCGAGCAGAGCAATGATGCGCCGGTCAGGCATCGGCGGTCTCGTGGGCGGGGTTCTTGGTGAGGCTCTTGGTAAGGACGTCGAGTGCGCGCAGCACGTTGCCGCGCTCGCTGCTGGGGACGGCGTCGAGCAGAGTGGCCAAGCGTGCGCGGCGCGCGCCGGCGATGCGGTCGGCGGCCGCGCGTCCGTGCTCGGTCAGCACGAGCTGGACGGCGCGTTGGTCTTGCGGGTGGCGTTGGCGGCGCAGCCAGTCGCGGTCAGCGAGCGCGTCGGCCAGGCGGCTGACAACGCTGCGGTCCAGCCGGAGGCGGCGCGCAAGCTCGGCCTGCGTCAGCGGTTGCACGGCCAGTTCGGTCAGGGCGTGGGCCTGCGAGGCGCTGATCGCTTCGCCACACGGGGTGCGGTCGGGCTGGTGCAAGCCGAACGCGCGAACGAACGCGATGAGCTGGTGCTCCAGGTCCTCAACGGACGACATCGGTGCAGTCTACACCAATTGATGCAAGCAGCACCAAGTTGGCCAGGCCGGCGACGAGTGAGCCGCCGAGCAGTAGCGCGAAGCCGACGCTGAAGAGCCTGCGCGGGCCGTAGACGTCGGACAGCTTGCCGCCGAGCAGGAGCAGACCGCCGAACGCGATGACGTAGGCGTTGAGGACCCACGGCAGGTCGGCCTGGCTGAAGCCGAGCGCGCGCTGGATGTCGGGCAGAGCGACAGCGATGATCGAGGTGTCCATGATCACGAGGAACTGCGCGACGGCGATGATCCACAGTGCCTTCCAGCGCCTCCGATCAGGGGTGGGGGTGGACATCGGTGTAGAGGTCGTTCTCGGCGAGGCCGCTCAACGCGGCCGACGCCCGCTCCCGCTCGAGCAGCTCCAGCTGCTGGCGAAGCGCTGCGGGCGACGCGCTGCGGGCGACGCGCTGGTCAGCTCGTCGGTGGTCATCGTCCGCTCCATTCGGCTTATGCCCGGTAGCGATTGCGCATACGGGGCGGGTGTATCCTCTGTGTCCCGATTCCCAGGAGCGACAGATGCCTTCCGTCAGCGACACGCGCGGCTACTCGGCCACGAAAGATCAGCTCAAGAAGCGCCTCGCGCGCGTGGAGGGGCAGGTGCGGGGCGTCGCGAAGATGGTCGAGGAGGACCGCTACTGCATCGACGTCCTCACGCAGATCTCAGCCGTTCAGGCAGCGCTCGACAAGGTCGCGCTCGGCGTACTCGCCGACCACGCCGACCACTGCATCGTCCACGGCCACGGGACCAAGACGCCCGAGGAGAACTCCCAGGAGCTGGTCGCCGCCATCGCGCGGCTCATGCGCCGCGGTTGATCGGGCGGCGGCGCCGTCGGCGATCCTCTCGCCGCGCAGGTTCTGCGCGTGGAACCTGCGGACGTCTGTACTAACCTGGCGCGCCGGAGCGCAACATTTGCCGGCTCATGCGTTCATGTCTCTGAGGGTCGCCTGACGCCTCAGCGCCGGACATCTCCCATGGCCTCCATCCAAAGCACACGCAAAGGCCTCGACGGGCCCGTGACGTCGCCACTCGCGATCGAGGTCTCGGTCGTGATCCCGTGCCTCAACGAGGCCGAGAACATCGAGGAGTGCGTGCGGCGGTCGCGGGCCGCACTCGACGAGGCGGGCATCGTCGGCGAGGTCGTCGTCGCCGACAACGACTCCGACGACGGCAGCGCCGAGCTCGCGGCGGCCGCCGGCGCCCGCGTCGTACACGAGCGGCGGCGCGGCTACGGCTCGGCCTACCTCGCGGGCTTCGCTGCCGCGCGAGGCGAGTACATCGTGATGCTCGACGCCGACATGACCTATCCGTTCCAGGACATCCCGCGCTTCGTCGAGGAGCTGCGCGCCGGCGCCCAGCTCGTGATGGGCGACCGGATGGACAACATCCAGCCGGGCGCGATGCACTGGATGCACCGCTACATCGGCAATCCGGTGCTCAGCGGGACGCTCAACCTCTTCTTCCGGACGGGCGTGCGCGACGCGCACTGCGGGATGCGCGGCTTTCGGCGCGACGTCCTGCCGCTGCTGGACCTGCGCGCGACGGGGATGGAGTTCGCGTCGGAGATGGTCATCCGCGCCTCCAAGGAGAAGCTCGACATCCGCGAGTTCCCGATCGCCTATGCGCCCCGCGGCGGCGAGTCCAAGCTGTCGCGCTTCCGCGACGGCTGGCGGCACCTGCGCTTCCTGCTCGTCCACAGCCCGACGCACCTGTTCATCGTGCCGGGCGCGATCGTGCTGCTGGTCGGCCTGCTGATCTCGGCGGTCGCGCTCAGCCAGCTTCCGATCTTCGGCCGCGCGTGGAACCTGCACACGCTGATCGCGGGTGAGCTGATGAGCGTCGTCGGCGTGCAGATCGTCGCGCTCGGGCTCTGCGCGCACGCGTACGGGACGTACTTCATGGGCGAGAAGGACCCGTGGTTCGATCGCATGCGCGCGCGCTTCCGGCTCGAGCACGGGCTCATGCTCGGCGGCTCGATCCTGGTCGCCGGGCTCGTCGCGGGGGCGGTCATCGTCGCCATCTGGATCGACCGCGGCTTCGGCGCGCTGTCGGAGGAGCGGCTGGCCGTGACGGCGGCTGCGCTCGTCATCATCGGCCTGCAGATCTTCTTCTCGTCGTTTCTGCTGTCGATCCTCGGGCTGCGCCGCCGCGCCTGATCGACTGCCGGAACGTGGACCTGCTCGCAGCCTGGCTGCTGTATCCGCTCGCCCTTGCGGGCATCTGCCTCGGGCTCGCGCTCCTGATCGAGCGGTTGACGGCATGGCGGACGCCCGCGGCGCTGATGCTGCCGGTCGGCTTCGTCGCGCTGCTCGCGCTCGCGCGGGTCATCACGTCCGACGCGAGCAGCGCGCGCCTGGCGCTGCCGGTGATCGGCGCGCTCGCCCTGCTCGGGCTCGTCCTCGGCCACCCCAGGCTGCGCGCGCTGCGGCCCGAGCCGTGGCTGCTCGCCGCGTCGGCGGGCGTGTTCGGGCTGCTCGCCGCTCCGGTCGTGCTGTCGGGGTCGCCGTCGTTCGCCGGCTATCTGTCGCTGCCCGACACCTCGCACCAGCTGGCGCTGGCGGACCTCTACGCGCAGCGCGGGCCGGACTGGATGGGGCTGCCCGAGAGCGCCAACCATGCGACGCTGCGCAAGTACGTCACGACGCTGTATCCCGTCGCCGGCCAGGCGGCGCTGGGCGTGAGCGCTCCGCTCGGGGTCATCGACCTCGCCTGGCTGTACCAGCCGTTTCTCGCGTTCGCGGTGATCGTCCTCAGCCTCGCGATCTGGTCGCTCAGCGCCCCGCTGCTCGCGCATCGCTGGCAGGCCGCGGTCGTGACGTTCACGGCGTCGCAGTCGGCGCTGCTCGTCGGCAACTACCTGACCGGCTCGATCAAGGAGATCACGACGGTCGCGGTCCTCGTGACGCTGATCGCGCTCGTCGCCGCGGGGATCTCCGACCGCACCCCGGCGCGGTCGCTGCTGCCGGTCGCGCTCGCCGCCGCCGCCGCCCTCGGCGCGCTCGGGCCGGCGGCGCTGCCGTATCTCGCGATCCCCGGGCTCGCGGTCGCCGCGGTGTGGGGTCATCGGATCGTGCACGCGCGGCGCTTCGGCGACGTCGCGTGGATCGCGGCGTGGGCGGCGCTGCTCGCGCTCCTGGCGCTGCCGATCCTGCGCACGCTGCCGACGGCCGTGCAGGTCACGACGACCGTGCTCGTCGATCTCAAGGACGAGCTGGGCCACCTCGCCGGGCCGCTGGACACGCGCCAGGCGCTGGGCATCTGGCTCTCCGGCGACTTTCGCTATCTGCCCGACGACGCCCTCGACGTCCCGCAGGCGATCCTGCTGTGGACCGCCGGGATCTCGGCGATCGTCGGCATCGCGTGGGCGATCCGCGGCCGGCGCTCAGGGCCGCTGCTGATGGCGGCGACGTTCGTCCCGGTGTCGGCGTACCTGCTCGAGCGCGGGACGACGTATGCCGACTCGAAGGTCCTGCTGATCGCCTCGCCCGCCGTGCTGCTGCTCGCCATGCTCGGCGCGGCGAGCCTGTGGACCGGGCGCTGGCGCGTGCTCAGCGGCGCCCTGACGGTGGCGCTGCTCGGCGGCGTCACGTGGTCCACCGCGCTGGCCTATCACGACGTGTCGCTGGCGCCGCACGAGCGCTACACGGAGCTGCTCGAGATCAACGAGCGGCTTGCCGGCAAGGGCCCCGCGATCCTCGGCGAATACGACGAGTTCGCGGGCTACTTCCTGCGCAAGGTCCCGGGCTACAGCTCGCCGGAGTACCCGCACGAGTTCCGCGACGCGCCCTACGACCCCAACGCGCTGCGCGACCCCAAGCGCCGGCCCAGCGAGAAGACGCCGATCGACATGGACGACCTGACGCTCGGCTATGTCGAGTCCGTGCCGTACATCATCCTGCGACGCGGCCCGCAGACGAGCAGGCCGCCCGCGAGCTTCCGGCTCGAGAGCCGCGGCACCTACTACGACGTCTGGCGCAGGACAGCCGAGCCGCGCGTGCTCGACCACGTTCCGCTGGGGCCCGACGTCCTGCACCAGGCGGCGCGCATCAGCGAGCCGGTCGCGCGCAGGCTGGCGCGCCGCGCGCGCAGGCTCGGCGGCCGGATCGCCTTTGCGCCGCGCGCCCGACCAGTGATCTTTCTCGCGAGTCGCCACCCGCGACCGCTGCGCTGGATCGGCTTCGGCAACTTCCCCGAGACGCTGCTCAGCGACGGGCCGTCCAACGTCCGCGCGCCGATCCGCGTGCCGGCCACAGGCCGCTACAAGGTCTGGGTCGAGGGCTCGTTCGCGCGCCGTCTGGTCATCGGACTCGACGGCAAGCCGCTTCCGCGCACGCCGTCCGGGTTGAACAACCCCGGCGCGTACGCCTCGCTCGGGACCGTCTCGCTGCAGCGCGGCAAGCACCAGATCTCGATCCGCCAGTTCGGCGGCGACCTGCGGCCCGGCAGCGGCGGCTACCTGTCGAGCCTGCGCCACATGGGTCCGATCTACCTCGATCCGGTGCAGAACGATCGCTACGTCGTGCGCGAGATCGAACCGCGTCGCTGGCGCGAGCTCGTCGGCGTGCGCGCCGACTGGCTCGAGATCGTCCGCGAGTAGCGCTTCGCCTCAGGCGGCGGCGAGCGCGACGTTGCGCATCCGGATCGTGTCGCAGGCCTCGGTCGCCTCGAACCCGGCCGGGACCGGGATCTCGATCCCGACCGCCTCGGCGTAGATCAGCTCGATCCGCGCGAGCAGGTCCGGGCGGATCGCGCCCACGACCGTGCCCTCGTGACCCTCGACGTCGATCTTCAGCACCGCGATCGCGTCCGCGACCGCGAGCACCTCCTCGAGCACGGAGTTGATGTGCCGGCAGCGCACCGTCGTCGTGTCGGGCAGGCTGACGCCGAGGCCGCCGTAGCGGCCGCTGTCCTCGACGCCGAACGTGGCCTCGCCGTCGAAGTCGGCGACCGCGACCTGCTGCACCTCGAAGCGGCCGTCGAACTGCGCGAGGTTCTGGCGCAGGCGCTCGACGTTGCGCGGCACCGGCTCGTAGAGATGGCAGGCCACCTGCGCCCCGCGCGTCAGGAAGTACAGCGCCGAGAGGCCGATGTTCGAGCCGATGTCGACGACGGTCGGCGGCGCCACGCGAACCGCATAGTCCTCGCGGCAGAACATCTCGTTGAGCGTGATCATGTCGTGGTAGGTCCACAGCGTCGGCGCGATCGTGCCGGCAGGCGTGCGCACGGCGAACCGCACGGGGTAGGTGCCGCGGCCGCGGAAGTAGCGCTGCGCGGCGTCGAGCGGGCGCGGATAGCGGCGCACCATGTTCGCCAGCGCCGCGTAGTTGCGTGGCTGGGCGATGTTGCGTGCCACGAAGCCGACGGGGCGCCCGCCGAGGATCCGCAGCGGCTGGTCGCGCAGCGCTGTCACAGCTCCTCCGCCGCGGCCGGCGCCATACGGTCGAAGACGCGCAGCCCGAGCCACGTCACGCCGACGAGGATCACGAGCGGCACCGCGATCAGCGTCGTGGAACCGAGCGCGTCGCTGAGCGACGTCCCGCCGACGAGCAGGTGGCGCCCCTCCTGGATGATCGCCGCGATCGGGTTGAGCAACGCGATCTTCGCCAGCGTCTCGGAGCGCCCGATGACCGCCTCGATCGGATACAGGATCGGGGTCGCGTAGAACAGCGCCTGCAGCACGACCTCCCAGATCGGCCGGATGTCGCGATAGCGCACGTAGAGCGCGCTCAGCAGCATCGCGACGCCGGTCGCGAAGACGAGCATCAGCGCGAGCGGGATCGGCAGCAGCAGCCACGACCAGCGCGGCTGCACGCCGCTCGCGACGACGAAGATCGCGACCACGACGAGGTTCAGCGCGAGGTTCATCGCCGCGACGAGCGCAACCGACAGCGGCACGACCGCGCGCGGAAAGCCGACCTTGCGCAGCAGCGACTCGCGGTCGACCATCGCGGTGACGCCCGCCCCGGTGACCTCGGCGAAGAAGAAGTACAGGATCATCGCGAGCAGCAGGATGACGCCGTAGTGCTCCACCCCGGCGCCGGCCTCGACGACCTCCGAGAAGACGAAGTAGACGATCCCGAACAGCATCAGCGGGCGCAGCAGCGACCAGACGTAGCCGAGCGCCGAGCCGTAGAAGCGCACCTTCCAGTCGGTCGCGGCGAGCGTGCGTGTGAGGTTCCAGAAGCGCCCCAGGTCGCCGCCGCCGGTGGCCGAGGGACCACGGACGCGATAGGCGCCGGCGGGCGTCGCGCTCACGGCCCGCTCATCCCGCCGCGCCTTCGGGCGCCGGCTCGACGGCCGCGGCCGCGCGGGCGATGGAATACGCGTGCGGGATGTCGACGAGGCCACCTCCCGCACGCGAGCCCGAGACGACGAACGACGTCGCGTGCTCGGCGCGCGCCAGGACCCGTCGGCCCGACCCGCGCTGCAGCACCTGGCCGGCGAGGCTGTAGCGACCGGGGGCAAGCCAGTTGTCGAAGCTCACGGCGACCGTGATGACCTCGCCCGCTGCGAAATCGCCGCTCGTCGTCTCGTCCCATTCCGAGCTCGTCGCGAACGTGCGCCGGTGCTGGGCGTCCTCGACCTCGAGTGCGAAGACGGGCTCGCTGAGCGGCCGTAGGAACCGCACCCGCATGCACAGCGCGCACGGCGCTCCCTGCTCGACGCTGTCGCACGGGCCGCGCGCGTCCTGAAACCATGCCTCGACGATGTGCACGCCGTCGTCGCCGTCGCTCGCGGGTAGCTCGCGGCCGGCGGCGACCGGCACGCTGATCCCGAAATTCAGCTCGGTGTAGCGGCGGGCGACGTGCGCGGCGTCGCCGAGCGTGACGATCCGTCCGCGCTCGAGCAGCATCGCGCTGTCGCAGAAGCGCTGCACCTGGTCCATGTCGTGGGTGACGAGCAGGATCGTCTTGCCCTCGTCGCGCGACCGGTTGAGCACGTCGTAGCACTTCTGTTGAAAGGCGGCGTCGCCGACGGCGAGGACCTCGTCGATGAGCAGCAGCTCGGCGTCGACGTGGACCATGACGCTGAACGCGAGCCGCACCTGCATGCCCGACGAGTAGTTCTTCAGCTTCAGCTCGGCGAACTCGTGCAGCTCGGCGAAGTCGATGATCGAGCCGTAGCGGGCACGCGCCTCGGCCGGCGTGAGGCCGAGCATGACGCCGTTGATCAGCACGTTGTCGTGCGCCGTGAGGTCGGGGTTGAAGCCGACGCCGAGCTCGATGAACGGCGCCATCCGGCCGCGCAGCCACATCTCGCCTGCGTCGGCCCGGTAGATCCCCGCGAGGCACTTCATCAGCGTGCTCTTGCCCGAGCCGTTGCGTCCGACGATCCCGAACACCTGCCCGCTGCGGACCTCGAAGCTCACATCGCTGAGCGCGCGCAGCGTCTCGACGCGTACGCGTCGCGTCGGGTGCAGCGCGCGCTCCTTGAGCGTGCTGATCTGCTCGGTCGGCAGGCGAAACGTCTTCGAGACGCCGTCGACCTGCACCGCGATCCCGGCTGCGGGCACACCGCTCACCGGAGGAAGGGTAGCCTCGACCGCGATGGCAGAACGCCTGCACGGGCCGCGACTCCCGCTCGGCGTCAATCTCGCGGGGTATCTCGACGCGACCCTCGGCGTCGGCGAGGCGGCCCGTCACGTTCGCAGCGCGCTCGAGGCGGCCGGGGTCATGGTCGCCCCCCTGCCGCTGACCGCTCGCGACAGCGAGCGACCGCTCAGCGCGGCCGCCGCCGAGCCGATCCACCCGGTCACGATCGTCTGCGTCAACCCCGACGCGATGACCGGCGCGCGCGACGAGCTCGGCCCGGCGGCATTCGACGGCCGCCACGTCGTCGGGATGTGGTGGTGGGAGGTGGCGGCGCTCCCGCCGCGCTGGCTGCGCGCGTTCGACCTCGTCGACGAGGTCTGGGTCGGGTCTCGCTTCGTCGCCGACGTGCTCGCGGCGCTCGCACCGGTGCCGGTCGTGCACGTGCCGCTGCCCCTGCCCGAGCCGGTCGCGTCGGACGCCGGGCGCGCGCAGCTCGGGCTGCCCGAGGACCGCTTCCTGTTCGGCTTCGTCTTCGACTACGCGAGCGTCGCCGGGCGCAAGAACCCGCTCGGCTTGATCGACGCGTTCGGGCGTGCGTTTCCTGCCGGTCGCGGCGGCGAGGCGCCCGCCGCCGGGCTCGTCCTGAAGACGCTCGGGGGGGAACGCCATCCGGACGAGCACGGCGCGGTGCTCGCAGCGGCGGCTGCGCATCCGCACGTCACCGTGATCGATGCGCACCTTTGCGCCGCCGCCAAGAACGCGCTCATCCGCGCGCTGGACTGCTATGTCTCGTTGCATCGCTCGGAGGGCTTCGGGCTGACGATCGCGGAGGCGATGCTGCTCGGAACGCCGGTCGTCACGACGGACTACGGGGGTTCGCGCGACCTCGCGACATCGTTCAACGCGCTGCTCGTCGACGCGACGCCAGTCGCGATCGGCGCCGGCAACGACCCCTACCCGGCGGACGGCGAGTGGGCAGAGCCCGACCTCGACCACGCCGCAGCGCAGCTGCGCGCCGCGTTCGAGGATCCCGCCGCCGGTCGCGCGCGCGCACGGCGCGCTCGCGCCGACGTCCTCGCACGCCACGCGCCGTCGATCGCCGGACAGGCGATGGCGCAGCGGCTCGCGCGGGTGCTGCAGCTCCCGCTCGACGGCAGCGGCCGCGGCACGACGCTCGACCTCGGCGGCGTGCGCGAACGGATGGCGACCGGGCCGAAGGCCGCCCCCGGCGCCGGCCGCGGCGCGCGCGGCGCGATCCGCGCGGCGGCGCTGCGGGCGATGCGCCCGTACACGGTTCACCAGCGGCTCGTCGACGAGGAGCTGCTGCGTGCGCTGCAGTCGCTCGACGAGCGCGTCCGCGGGCTCGCGGCGGGACAGCAGGCGCTGGCCGCGGAGCTCGCCCGCCTGCGCGGCGGGGATGATGATTGAGATGACCTATTCGACAGCCGACGCGCGGCAGGACCTGCTCGCCGCGGTCGCCGACGCGATCGACGATCTCGCGCGCGCCCTTGCCGCGCTCGGCGCCGCCTACGAGTTGCTCGACGAGCACAAGGCCGACGAGCTCGAGCAGTCGCTCTTCGGCCCCGTGCAGGCCGCGTACGGTCGCGCGCGGCGCACGCACAGCGAGTTCGCCGGCCGCCACGGGCTGGCGGCGCGCACGTTCACGACGCCGGCGCCGGGCGCGCCCTCGCGGGGGCTGAAGGGTTACGTCGACGACGCCGTCGCGGCCGTCACGAGCGCCGACGCGACGCTCGCCACCCTGCAGGACTCGATGCTGCCGGTCGAGGTCGGCGACGCCGAGCTGCGCGCCGGCCTGGCGAACGTCCGCGAGCTCGTCGCCGACGTGCCGCAGCGGGCGCGGGCGCTGTCGCGCACGTTCGGGCGCTAGTGCTGTGCCACCATCGGCGCCGATGAACCGCAACCCGCAGCTCGCGTCGCTCGGCGTCAACGCCGTCGGCTACCTGCGCGGCGGCCTCGGCCTCGGCCAGGCCGCGCGGCTGTACGTGCAGGCGCTGCACGAGTCCGGCGTTCCCGTCCGCACGACGACCGTCGACGTCAACCTGCCCGACGTCATCGGTCCGGACGGTCGCCGCGCGCAGGTCAAGACGACGGACTTCGCCGACCTGCACGTCGAGGGCGAGCTGCCGTTCAACCTCGTCTGCGTCAATGCGCCGGAGCTGCCCGCGCTGCACGCGACCCTCGGGCCTGAGTTCTTCGAGGATCGCTACACGATCGGCGTATGGGCGTGGGAGGTCGACGTCGTGCCGCCGAGCTGGGACCGCGCCTTCGGCCTCGTCGACGAGATCTGGGTCTACTCGCGCTACGTGCAGGAGATCGTCAGCAACGTCTCGCCGGTCCCGGTCGTGCGCATCCCGCTGCCGATCGTCGCGCCGCCGCCGGGCGGCGACGTCGCCGGCCTGCACCTGCCGGAGGGCTTCGCGTTCCTGTTCCTCTTCGACTTCTACTCGACGCTGCAGCGCAAGAACCCGCTCGGCCTCGTCGAAGCGTTCACGCGCGCCTTCGAGCCCGGCGAGGGGCCGCAGCTCGTGCTCAAGAGCCACAACGGCGACTTCAAGCCCGAGCGCCTGGCGCGGCTGCGCGAGGTCGCCGGCGAGCGGCCGGACATCCACATCGTCGACCGCTTCCTGGCCGGCTCGGAGATGGCGGCGCTGATGCGGCGCGCCGACTGCTACGTCTCGCTGCACCGCGCCGAGGGTTTCGGGCTGACGCTCGGCGAGACGATGGCGCTCGGCAAGCCCGTCATCGCGACGGGCTTCAGCGCCAACCTCGACTTCATGACCGCCGAGAACTCCTACCTCGTGCGTCACACCGAGACGCTCGTCGGCGAGGAGGGCGAGAACTACCCCGCGCACGGGACGTGGGCCGAGCCCGACCTCGATCACGCCGCGCAGCTCATGCGCGAGGTCTGGCAGAACCCCGACGAGGCGCGCAGGCGCGGCGAGCGCGCCCGGCGCGAGATCGGCGAGCACTTCTCGCTGGAGGCCGTCGGGCGCGTCGCGCGCGATCGCCTCAAGCGCCTCGCGGCAGGCCACCGGCGCCGGAACGCGGGGATCACGATGAGCGGCTCGACGCCGGACGGCGCCGGCGACGACCTGGCGAACAGCTGGGTCGAGCTGGCCGAGTTGAAGCTCACCTACGACCCGCTGCGCGCCGCGCGCGAGACGGGTGGCGCGAAGGGCGCGGCGCGGCGCGCCCTGCTCACCGCGATGCGCCCGTATACGCACCACCAGGACGAGCTCAGCCGCTCGACCGTCCATGCCGTACGCGACGTCGAGAACCGCCTCGACGACCTGACACTCGACACGCAGGCGCAGATCGCCCGCCTGCAGGCGCTCGTGTATCGCTCCGAGGCCGTCGTCGGGCAGCTCTCGCTGCTCCTGGAGGGCATCCGCGCGCGCCCGGCGTCGACGCACCCGGCGATCTCGCAGCTCGACGAGCACGGTCGCCGCGTGCTGCGCTTCGAGGGCGCCTCGAGCGACGCGGCGACCTATCGCGGCTTCGAGGACATCTTTCGCGGCGACGAGCGCGCGGTGCGCGAGCAGCAGCTCGCCTACCTGCCGTACTTCGCGGGCGCCGACTGGGTGCTCGACCTCGGCTGCGGCCGCGGCGAGTTCCTCGACGCGCTCGTCGCGCGCGGGATCGGCGCGCGCGGCGCCGACACCGACGAGAGCATGGTCTCGCGCTGCCGCGAGAAGGGCCTGGACGTCAAGCGCGCCGACGCCGCCACGTACCTGCGCGAGCTCGCCGACGGCGCCGTGCCCGCGATCTTCGCCGCGCAGGTCGTCGAGCACCTCGGCGCCGAGCAGCTGACCGAGCTGCTCGAGCTCATGCAGCGCAAGCTCGCGCCGGGCGCCGTCGCGATCATGGAGACCGTCAATCCGCACAACCCGGCGGCGATGAAGGCGTTCTGGACGGACACGACGCACCACCATCCGCTCTATCCGGAGGTGCTGCTCGCGCTCTGCCGCCTGGTCGGCTTCGAGTCCGGCGAGGTACGGTTCCCGGAGGAGACCGACAACTTCGACGACGACGTGTACGCCAACCGCGACTACGCCGTCGTCGTGCGCAGCGCCTCGCGCTGAGCGCGCGCCTCACGCATGGCCGCCGGCGCGAGCATCTCCTTCTGCATGACGACGCGCGGGCCGGCCGCCCGCGCCCGCGCGCTGCTGAGCATCGTGCGCCCGTACGTCGACGAGATCGTGCTCGCGGTCGACGACCGCGCCGGCGCCGATATCCACGAGGCCTGCGCCGATCTCGCCGACCAGCGCCTGACGTTCGAGTTCGCTCCGCCGCCGTGCCGGCTGATCGGCTGGCTGCAGCACCAGTGCAGCTGCGACTGGCTGCTGCGCTTCGACGACGACGAGATCCCGAGCAGCGCGCTGCTCGACGCGCTCGGCGAGCTGACCGCCGATCGCCAGGTGACCCACTACGGCCTGACCCGGCGCTGGCTGCACGACGAGCCGCGCAGATACCTGCTGAGCCCGCCATGGCAGCCCGACTACCAGGACCGCCTGGTGCGCAACGTGCGCGGGCTGTGGCGCTTCACGGGCGCGATGCACGACGGCGCGATCATCCTCGGCGAGCGCGGTCTCGCCGACAAGCCGATCTACCACGCCGACCTGCTCCTGCTCGGCGTCGAGGACCGCCGCCGCAAGGCCGAGCGCTACGAGCGCCTGCGCCCCGACCACGTGGCCGAGGGCGCGTCGGTGAACGCGATCTACGTGCCGGAGGATCGCGATCAGCTCGCCTGCGCGCCGGTGCCGGACGCCGATGCGCAACTGATCGCACGCGTGCTGGAGGCGAAGGCCGCCCCGGCGCCCGCGGCGCCCGCGGCGCCCGCGGGGACCTACGCGCCGGTGCGCCACTTCACGCTCTTCGACGTCGACCGCTTCAACTCGCTGCGCACCGTGTCCGCCAACGCGTATGCCGCGCGGATCGAGTTCGTGCGCCCGGTGACGCGCGTCGGCAGCGCGATCACGCGCGAGCAGGAGGTTCTCGTCGAGAACCTCGGCGACGAGCGCTGGCCGCCGGGACACGACGCCGAGCCGCTGATCCGGCTCGGTCACCGCTGGCGCCGCCCGAGCGCGAGCGGCGTCGCCGGCGATGTGCTCGCGGAGGGGCCGCGCAGCGCCTTTGCGAAGACCGTCTCCCCCGGCGAGCGCACGCTCGCCAAGCTCGTGCTGACGACGCCCGACGAGCCGGGTCGCTACGTGCTCGAGGTGGCCGTCGTCCACGAGCACGTGCGCTGGTTCGGCTCGCCCGCGTACCTCGAGGTCGACGTCGAGGACGCGAGCGCCGGCGACGCCAGCGCTGCCGGCAGGCGCGCGTATCCTGCGCAGGCCCGCAGCCAGGGGCTGTCGGCGCCGCAGGTGCTGCGCGACTTCAAGCGTTGGGCGGCCGGCCTGCCGCAGCGCACGCCGCTGGCCGATCGCGTCTCGGCTCACGTTCGCCGCGCAGCGCGCGCTCGACGACGCGCTCGAGCCCGCGATCGCCGTCTGTGAGTACGGCTGCGGCGGCTCAACGCTCTTCCTGCTAACGACGGAGCGCCGCTGGCCGCGATCGCGAACGCGGGCACGTAGCCGCGCTCGCCGACGACGGCGTCAGAACGGCAGCTGCCCGACGATCTCGCGCAGCGCCGGCGCGTCGACGTCGCGCTGCGACACGAGCAGCTGCATCTCCTGCGGCCATTCGATGCCGACCTCCGGGTCGTCGTAGCGAAAGCCGCGCTCGACCGCGGCGTCGTAGTAGGAGGAGCACTTGTAGGTGACGTCGGCGACGTCTGACAGCACGCAGAAGCCGTGCGCGAAGCCGACCGGGATGTAGATCTGGCGCGCGGCGATGTCGTCGAGCTCGACGCTCTCCCACTCGCCGTACGTCGGCGAGCCGCGCCTCAGGTCGACGACGACGTCGAGGATCGCCCCGCGAGCGCAGCGCACGAGCTTCGCCTGGCCGGCGCCGATCGAGAAGTGCATCCCGCGCAGCACTCCGCGCCCGGAGCGCGAGTGGTTGTCCTGCACGAAGACGTCGTCGACGCCGTGCTCGGCCCACACGTTCGCGCGGTAGCTCTCGAGGAAGAACCCGCGCCGGTCGGCGCGGACGAGGGGCTCGAGCAGGATCGGTCCGTCGAGCCGTGTGTCGATCTGCCGCATCGGCTCGCAATCTAGTGTCTGTCCGATGGACGAGGCCCGCGCGAAGCGGCTGACGCTGATCGCCTGCATCCTCGGCTCGGCGATCGTGTTCGTCGACCAGACCGTCGTCAACGTCGCGCTGCCGGCGCTGCGCGAGGACCTCGGCGGCTCGCTTGCCGACCAGCAGTGGGTCGTCGAGTCCTACCTGCTGCTGCTCGCCGCGCTGATCCTCGTCGGCGGCGCGCTCGGCGACCTCTACGGGCGCCGGCGGATCTTCGCGGTCGGCGTCGCGGGATTCGGCGGCGCCTCGCTCGCCTGCGCGGCCGCGCCCTCGGTCGAGATCCTGATCGCCGCGCGCGCCCTGCAGGGCGCGTTCGGCGCGCTGCTCGTGCCAAGCTCGCTGGCGATCATTACGACGGTCTTCGGCCCGGGCGAGCGGGCCGCGGCGATCGGCTCGTGGACGGCGGGCACGAGCGCCGCGATCGCGATCGGGCCGCCGCTCGGCGGGCTGCTCGTCGACGCGCTCTCCTGGCGCGCGATCTTCGCGATCAACGTGCCGCTGGTCCTCGGCTGCCTGTGGCTCATCGCGCGGGCCGTGCCGGAGTGCCCGGGCGAGCGCGAGCACGCGATCGACATCCCGGGCGCGGTGCTGGGCGTGCTCGGCCTCGGCGGCCCGACGTACGCGCTGATCCAGCAGCCGCTGCTGGGCTGGTCAGATCCCGCGGTCTGGCTGCCGCTGCTCGGCGGGATCGGCGCGCTCGGCGCGTTCGTCGCCTACGAGCGCCGCGCGCCCGCCCCGATGCTGCCGCCGTCGATCTTCCGCTCGCGCAACTTCGCCGTCGGCAACGTCGTGACGCTGACCGCCTACGCCGGGCTCGGCGCCGCGTCGTTCTTCATCGCGATCTTCCTGCAGCAGGTGGCCGGCTACAGCGCGTTCGAGGCGGGCAGCGCGCTGCTGCCGATCACGCTGCTGCTGATCGCGCTGTCGCGCCGCTTCGGGGCGCTGGCGACGCGCGTCGGGCCGCGCCTGCTGATGACCTCCGGCCCGGTCGTCGGCGGGATCGGCCTGCTCGCGTTCATCCGCGTCGACGAGCGCGGCGCCTACGTGGCCGACGTGCTGCCCGCGACGCTGCTGTTCGGCCTCGGCCTCGCGATGACGGTCGCCCCGCTGACCGCGACGGTCCTGCAGTCCGCCGAGCGCCGTCATGCCGGGATCGCCTCGGGCGTCAACAACGCGGTCGCGCGCGTCGCGGCACTGCTGGCGATCGCCGCGGTCGGCGCCGTCGTGTCGGCGCAGTTCGGTGCGCAGGTCGAGCAGCGGCTCGATCCGCGCGCGGCCGATGCGCCGACTCGCGCGTACGTCGAGCAGGCGCGCGAGCGCCCGCTCGCGGTGCCCGAGGGGCAGGCCGATGCGGCCGCGCGCGCGGCCGTGCGCGAGGCGAACGTCGACGCCTTTCACGCCGGGATGATCGTCGCCGGGCTGCTGATGATCGCCGGCGGGCTGATCGCGCTCGTCGGGATCGAGAACCCACGGCGCACCGAGCTCGAGGCGCAGGCAGCCGCCGTTGCGTCCTAAGCTTGTGCGCCGATGGAGGATCGCTTCACGCTGACCCCGGAGCGCTACGCCCTGATCGCGCGCGTCGCGCTCGTCGCGTTCACGCTGATCGTCGTGACGGGCGTCGCCGTCCGCGTGACGGGATCGGGCCTCGGCTGTCCGACCTGGCCGAAGTGCACCGAGACCTCGCTCTACACCGAGCTCAACACCCACGGGGTGATCGAGTTCGGCAACCGGATGCTGACCGGCTTCGTCGGCTTCGCCGCGCTTGCGGCCTTCGTCGGCGCCCTGCGGCGGCGGCCCTTCCGCAGAGATCTGATGCGCCTGAGCGCGCTGCTGCCGCTCGGCGTGGTCGCACAGATCGTGCTCGGCGGCTTCACCGTGCTCTACGACCTCGCTCCCGGGTTCGTCATGAGCCACTTCATGCTGTCGATGCTGATCCTCGTCGCCTGCGTGGTGCTGGACTGGCGGGCGCATCGCGAGCCTGAGGAACTGGCCCAGCCCGCCGATGCGGCGGCAGGCGGCCGGCTGCTGGCATGGGGCAACTGGGCGCTCGTCCCGCTCGGTGCCGTCACGATCTTCGCCGGTACCGCCGCCACCGCGGCCGGCCCGCACACCGGCGGGACCGGCACGCAGGACGTCGTCCCGCGGCTGGACTTCAAGGGCACCGAGACGCTGAACTTCGTCATCGAGCAGCACGCGCGGATCGCCACGCTGCTCGGGGTCCTCGCCGTCGCGCTGTGGATACTCGCGCGCCGCCGCGGAGTGTCGAGCGAAGGACGCCGGCCGCTGACGTGGCTCTGCGTGCTGCTCGGCCTGCAAGGGGTGATCGGCGGCGTGCAGTACCAGCTCGAGCTGCCGGCCGAGATCGTCTGGCTGCACGCATCGCTCGCCGCGACGACGTGGCTGGCGATCGTCTGGACGGTCGTCGTCGGCGGCCGGCTTCAGGCGCGGCCGTTTCCCGCCACGGGCGGGACGGGCGAGGCCGCTCCCGCGCGCTAGTGCCTGCTAGTACAGGGCGGGCGCCAGCGCAGCGATCGCGAGCGCGGCGAGCAGCGTCGCGACGCTCATGAGCGCGACGCCGCGGGCGCCGCGGCCGCGCCTGCGCGTCCAGCGCCGATCTCGACGCGTGACGGTGCTCGCGTAGATCTGCCGCGGCTGCACGCAACGATCTTCGTACATCGATCGGATGTCACAGGTGCGCGACCGCTCTGACGAGCCCGAGGCGAGCCGCAACCTTCGGCGCCTGGCTAGGTTGGTAGTGACATGCCCCGACTTGCTCTGTTCTCCTTCCTCGCCCTGATCCTCCTGATCCCGGCCTCGCCGGCCGGCGCCCGCAGCTCCGTTCGCGTGGGTGTCGCCGACCAGAGCCCGGCGATGTTCGACTCTCCCTACTTCAAGCAGCTGAAGATCAAGCGCACGCGCTACTTCGTGCCTTCCGATGTCATGCGCGACGCGAAAGAGCGCGCCAAGGCGCGTGCCTTCGTCCTCGCCGCGCGCCGCGCGAAGGTCTCCACGCTGCTGCACATCTCGACGACGGACCTGCGCGCCAAGCGCGGCCGCGTCGTTTCGGCGAGCAAGTACCGCCGCGACGTCCGCCGGATGGTCGCCTACTTCCGCAAGCTCGGCGTGCGCGACTTCGGCGCCTGGAACGAGGTCAACCACAAGACGCAGGAGACCTGGAACCGCGTCGGAAACGCGGTCTCGTACTACAAGAGCATGTACTCCGCGGTCAAGCGGCGCTGCCGCACGTGTTCTGTCGTCGGGCTCGACGTGCTCGACCAGAAGGGCTCTGACCGCTACATCCGCAGCTTCTACGCGCGCCTGAGCCCGACATGGCGCAAGCGCCTGACGGTCGTCGGGATCCACAACTACTCCGACGTCAACCGCAGCCGCTCGCGCGGGACCGCGAAGATCATCAACACGGTGCGCCGCTACAACAAGCGCACGAAGTTCTGGTTCACGGAGACCGGCGCGCTTGCCAGCTTCGGCCGCTCGTTCCCGTACTCCGAGGCCCGTCAGGCGTCGCGGATCAGGAACATGTTCACGTACGCGAGCCGCTACCGGTCGCGCGGCGTGCAGCGCGTGTACTCCTACAACTTCTTCGGCATCGAGGATGCGAGCTACGGCTGCGGCTCGAGGTGTCGCTTCGACGCGGGGCTCATCGACGCTGACGGTACGCCGCGGCCGGTGTTCTTCACCTTCAAGTCCAAGCTGGCGCGCTTCTCGCGCTAGTACACCGGCCCGGAGCGGAGTCGAGCGCGCGGCGGGCCTGCTACTGCGGCGGCGCGTCGACGAGCGGCAGCAGCGCGCCGAGGCCGGAGATCTCGAGCACGCGCTCGATCTGGCGCGGCCCGCGGATGATCGACAGGGCGACGCCGGAGTCGTCGGCGCGCATGTTCGCCTCCGCGAGCGCGCGCAGCCCGGTCGAATCCATGAACGTCAGCTCGCGCAGGTCGAGCACGATCTCCTTGACGTTCTGCGTGCTCGCGTCGTCGAGGGCCTGCTCGAGCTCGGGCGTCGTGGCGATGTCCAGCTCGCCGCAGGGCGCGATGTGCGTCGAGCGGCCGCTGCGGACGACCCGCAGATCGAAGGACGGGATGGTCATCGCTGGCGCCGGAGTCTAGTGGCTTACAGGAGGGCCACCTGCTACAGGCCGGGGGGGTGACGAGCGGTGTAGCCCGCCGTCGGGCGCAGCTGCCCGAGCCAGCGCGAGCCCGTCTGCTTGCGCGCCGTGGTGTCGAATCGCACACCGGCGACGAGCATCCAGACGTGGCCCGGATTCGTGTAGATCGTGATCCACTTGCCCTTGCCGGGCTTGCCCCAACCCATCAGCCGCCCCGAGTCCAGCGGCCCGCCGAGCAGCCCGGCGGCCGCCAGCGCGTAGGAGACGGAGCCCGAGCAGTCATAGCCCTTGTCGAGCCACTTGCCGTGGCCGCCGCCCCACAGGTAGGGCGTGCGCGCGATCTGGTTTCCGGCCTCGATGATCCGGCGCACCTCGCCGGGGGCCTCGATCGGCGGCAGCGCGATGCCGTTCTTGAGCACTTCGGCATCGGAGATCGCCGCGTCGCGCGTCGGCCCGTTGCCCGGCTTGCGCCTGCCCAGCGGCGCGGACGCACCGGTCGGCGTCGGCGTGGCATCGGCGTTCGCCGCTTCGGTCGGCAGGCCTGCGTACTCGACGCTCTCGCCGGCGACGGGCTCGATCGCCCTGGCGCGCGGGTTGCGCGTCGGCAGCGGCTCGATCGCGACGTCGGCGGCGGCGCTTGGCGGCGCTGAGGCGCGCTCCGAAGCACCGCAGGCCGACAGCGCGGCTGCGGACGCGACGACGGCGAGCAACCCGGAGAGCACGCGGCGGCGGTGGGGCACGACGCGCAGTATGCCGAGATCACGTCACGGTGGCGATCAACGTTTGGCCGAACGGACGACTGAGCAAACCAGCCGATGTGGAATGCGACGACCCTGCTGAGGTTCGCCAGCGCTTGGAATTGCTACGCATGGAGCAGGAGCTCGCCGTCGCGATCGGGCTCGACGCCGATCCGGAGTACATGGCCGATCTGCAGCAGCAGCTGCAGATCTGGGAGGCCGCCTGGATCGGCGCCGCCGTGACGCAGCAGGCCGTCAGGCGGTCGCAGACGCGCGGGCGCCAGCAGGGCTGACCGCGCCGCCGGCCGCTGGATCGGCGTCGCGGCGCGCGCAGAAGCGGCGCAGGCGCAGCGAGTTGACGACGACGAACACGCTCGAGGCCGCCATCGCGACGCCGGCGATCATCGGGTTCAGCAGCCCCGCCGCGGCCACCGGCAGCGCCGCGACGTTGTAGGCAAACGCCCAGAAGAGGTTGAGCTTGATCGTCCGCAGCGTACGCCGCGAGAGGCGCAGCGCGTCGCCGGCGACGCGCAGGTCGCCGCTGACGAGCGTGATGTCCGATGCCTCGATCGCGACGTCCGTGCCGGTGCCGATCGCCATCCCGAGGTCGGCCTGCGCGAGCGCGGGCGCGTCGTTGACGCCGTCGCCGACCATCGCGACGACGTGCCCTTCGGCCTGCAGTCGCTTGACCACGTCGGCCTTCTCGCCGGGCAGCACCTCGGCGATGACGTCGTCGACGCCGATTCGCGCACCGACCGACCGCGCCGTCGTCGCGTTGTCGCCGGTCAGGAGGACCGTCCGCAGTCCCAGCTCGCGGAGCTGCGTGACGGCCTCACGCGAGCACGGCTTGACCTGGTCGGCGACGACGAACAGCGCCTGCGCGGCACCGTCCCAGCTCGCGGCGATCGCCGTGCGCCCCTCGGCCTCGGCGTCCAGCCGCGCGCGCTCGAGGTCGGGCGGCAGCGCGAGCGCGGGGTCGGCGCTCTCCAGCAGCGCGGGCCGCCCGGCGATGATCGCGCGCCCGGCGACCGTGCCCTGCACGCCGAGGCCGGGGCGATTGGCGAAGTCGTCGACCGGGACGGCCTCGGACTCGAGGTGGCGCGCCGCCGCCGCGATCGCGCGCCCGATCGGATGCTCGGAGCCGTTCTGCAGCGCGCCGACGAGCCACAGCGCCTGCGCCTCGCTGACGCCGTCGGCGACCTTCAGCTCCTGCAGCGTCATCTTGCCGGTCGTCGCCGTGCCGGTCTTGTCGATCACGATCGTGTCGACGCGCCGTGTCGACTCGAGGATCTCCGGCCCACGGATCAGCACGCCGAGCTGCGCGCCGCGGCCGGTGCCGACGAGCAGCGCCGTCGGCGTCGCAAGGCCGAGCGCACACGGGCAGGCGATGATCAGCACGGCGACCGCCGCGGCGAAGGCGAGACCGCTGTCACCGGTGCCGATCCAGAAGCCGAGCGTTGCCGCCGCGATCGCGAGCACGACCGGCACGAACACCCCGGCGACGCGGTCGGCGAGCCGCTGCACCGGCGCCTTGCCGGTCTGTGCCTCGGTGACGAGGCGGCCGATCTGGGCGAGCGCGGTGTCGGCGCCGACGCGCGTCGCGCGCACGATCAGCAGCCCGCCGCCGGCGTTGACCGTCGCGCCCGTCACCGCGTCGCCCGGATGGACGTCGACCGGAACGCTCTCGCCGGTCAGCAGCGAGCGGTCGATCGCGGAGATGCCCTTGTAGACGATCCCGTCGGTCGCGACCTTCTCGCCGGGCCGGACGATGAAGCGATGGTCGACCTTCAGCTCCTCGACGGGGATGCGGTGCTCGACGCCGTCGGCGTCGAGGATCGAGACGTGCTTGGCGCCGAGCTCGAGCAGCGCGCGCAGCGCGGCGCCCGCACTGCGCTTGGCGCGCGCCTCGAACCAGCGGCCGGCCAGCAGGAACGTCACGACGACGCCGACGACCTCGAAGTACACGCCGCCGGCGTCCCCGCCGCGCTCGGGCAGCAGCGTGAGCTCGTGGCGCATCCCCGGTTCGCCTGCGTCGAGGAACAGCAGCGAGACGAGCGACCACGACCAGGCGGCGATCGTGCCGATCGAGATCAGCGTGTCCATCGTCGCCGTGCCGTGGCGCAGGTTGATCCAGGCGGCGCGATGGAACGGATACGCGGCCCAGAAGAGCACCGGCGTCGCGAGCTGCAGCGAGATCCACTGCCAGTACTCGAACTGCAGCGCCGGGATCATCCCCAGCGCAACCAGCGGCAGCGAGGCGATCGCCGCGAAGACGAGCCGCCGGCGCAGGTCGTCGACGGGATCGTGGTGAAGCTGGGCCGCACTGTCGGACGCCGACGGCAGGACCGCCTCGTAGCCCGCCTGCTCGACGGCGGCGATCAGGTCCTCCGCCGTCGTGGCCGTGTCGTCGGCGAGCGCGACGGACGCGCGCTCGGTGGCGTAGTTGACGGTCGCCTCGACGCCGTCGAGCCGGTTGAGGCGCTTCTCGACGCGGGTGGCGCAGGAGGCGCAGGTCATGCCGCTGATCGGCAGCTCGAGGCGCTCGGTCATCGCGAGGACCGGCCGTCCGGCTCGACAGCGGCGACGGTCGAGCAATGGCGCGCAGTCATCGCGAGGACCGGCCTTTCGGCTCGCCAGCGGCGACGGTCGAGCAATGGCGCGCAGTCATCGCGAGACCTCGTGCGTGAAGGCGACCGTGTGGACGCGGTCCTCGTGGCGGAACTGCAGGAAGAGGCGGTACCTGCCGGGAGCGGCGCCCGCGCTGTCGAACGCGAGCGCCTGCGTCGCGAGCGGATGGACGTGCTGGTAGGCGAGGTCGCCCGCGCGCAGCATGACGAGGTGGCCCTGCGCGCCGAGGTAGGGCTGCAGGTCGCCGACCGGCGTGCCGTCGCGGCTGACCGTGAAGCGCAGCCGGCCGGCATCCTCGCGCAGCGCCACGTCGTAGCCGTCGGCGGACGCGGTTGTGGCCTGTGCGGGCAGCGCCAGCGGCTCGAAGCGCCCGGCGGCGAAGAGGTCGACGGCGACCGTGCGGCGGCTTCCCGCGCTCTGGAAGTCCGCGACGGCCTGGTAGACGCCGGCGTCGGGGAGCGTCACGCGGGCCGACCAGGTGCCGCTCGCGTCCTGCGTCGGATGCAGGTGCTGGAAGCGGCGCAGGTCTCTGCGCACGACGATGAGGTGCATGCGGCGGCCCTGCTCGATCTCGTAGTCGCGCAGCGGGACGCCGTGCGCGTCTTCGATCCTGAACGTGAAGCGCTCGGACCTGCCGGCTGTCAGCCTGGTATCGGCGGCGACCACGCGCAGCTCGCCCCCGGCCGCGTCGGCGGCCGCTGCATGGCCGGACGCCTCGTGGGCACGCGCGCCGTGATCGCGCTCGCCGTCGGTGATCGCGACGGGCCCCGCGGCACGCCCCGCGAGTGCGGCGAGCGCGAAGATCGCCGCGAGCACAGCGACGAAGCTGGCAACGCGCGCGCTCGCTGTCATGACACGAGCGTGTACCCCGCCTCGTCCACCGCCGCCTGGATCGCGCTGTCCTCGAAGGACTCGCCCGCGACCGTCAGCTGCTTGCTGTCGAGGTCGACATCTGCGCCCTTGACGCCTTCTACCTGTAGGACCTGCTCGATGACGGACTTCCGGCAGTGCCCGCAGGTCATGCCGTCGACGGTGTAGTTACGCGTTGGAAGCATCGCTCTCTCTGGTCGGTTTCATACGAGGAGGGGGTATCAGCAACAGAGCCTAACATACCCCTCGGTGGTACTGCTACGCCTGATCTTGACTGGACGAGGCTTCAGACGTCCTCACGCAGATCTCGGCCACCCAGGCCGCGCTCGACAAGGTATCGAGGGCAGTCATCGGCTCGACCGGCGGCGCGCCGCGGCGTCCATCCGCGCAGGCTCGCCACGGACCCGCAGCGCCAGCGCCAGCTCGAAGCGTGCGTCCGGATCGTCCAGTGCGCCGCCGAAGGCCTCGCGCAGCTGGTTGAGCCGGTAGCGCACGGTCTGCGGGTGGACGTCCAGCGCGCGCGCGGTCTCGTCGATGCGGCCCTGGCAGTCAAGCCAGGCGCGCAGGCTCTCGGTCAGTCGCGCGCGGGGGCCCGGGCGCAGGTCGTCGAGCGCTGCCAGGCGGGCCTCGGCGAGCTCGCTCGCGAGCGCCGTGTCGGCGTGCAGCACGAGCGCGGCGGCGTGCTCCTCGGCGACGACGAGCTCGTCGCGCGGAAGCAGGCCGGCCGCGCGCAGGTCCAGCGCGCGCCGCGCGCGCTCTGCGCTGCGGGGGCAGCCGGCCAGCACGACCGCCGGCCCGAGCGCCGCGGGTAGCCCCTCGACCGCCGCGGCGAGCTGCGCGCGAAGGCCGGCTGCGTCGGGGTGCGGCACGAACGCGAGCACGCGCGGCGCTCGCCGGTCGGCCAGGAGGCCGTCGGGGCGCTCGAGCGGCGCCGCAACCGCGCCGGCGCCGAGCCGGCCGGCGAGCCGCTCGGAGTCGATCCCCTCGACGACCAGAGCCGCGACCTGCGCCGGCGGCCGCCAACCGGCGCGCACGGCCGCGGCGCGGACGTCCTCGGCGGGGGCGGGCGGATCGGCGGCGAGCAGGAACACGAGCCGCGCGCGCCGGCGCTGGCGCTCGCCCGCGGCCGCGGACTGCTCGCCGGCGTCGCCCGCGATCGACTCGCCGGAGATCTCGTCGATGTAGGCGAAGATCGCCTCGCCCAACCGGTACAGCGTCGGCGGCTCGAGGTCGGCGCGGACGCCGGCCTCGACGAACCGCCGCCAGGCGATCTGCGCGCCCACGCGGTAGGCGGCGAGCAGCGCGTTGAGCGTCCGGCCCTCGCGCATCTCGAGGCGCCCGAGCTCGAAGTAGATGCGCCGGTCGCGCTCGCTGACCGCCGCCGGCGCCTCGATCGAGTCGACGAAGCGCCGCAGCGCGCGCTCGGTGCCGTAGCGCAGCGTCACGCCCAGCCGGCCCTCCAGCGGCCGCGAGTAGTCGGGCACCTCGCGGCCGATCGCTCGGATCGTCTCCGCGGCGAGATCGGGCAGAACGGGGCGCAGGACCGCTGCGACCTCGGGCGGGATTCCTTCCATCTGTGCACAAACTACAGATTTCACCGGTACGGGCGGCAGAAATCCGACAAGAAACCGGATAGGTCAGCGCGTAGCCTCAAAGCCATGCCAAAGTTCCAGCGCTACGCCAACCTCGGCGCCGTCGTCCTTCCGTTCATCGCGTTCCTCGTCGCGGTCCCACTGCTGTGGAACAAGGCCGTCGGATGGGTCGACCTGACGATCCTCATCGTCATGTACTTCATCACCGGCCTCGGGATCACGGTCGGCTACCACCGGCTGCTCACGCACCGCGCGTTTCAGACGAGCAAGCCGGTCGAGTACTTCTTCGCGATCGCCGGTTCGATGGCGGTCCAGGGCCCGCCGATCGCCTGGGTCGCCGACCACCGCCTGCACCACGCCCACACCGACGTCGAGGGCGACCCGCACAGCCCGCACCTCGGGGAGGGCTCGGGCCTGAAGGGCCTCTGGCACGCCCACACCGGCTGGCTCATGAAGACGCAGGGCGGCGCGGAGTTCCGCAAGTACGCGCCCGACCTCTGCGAGGACAAGGGGATGCGCTGGATCAGCCGCAACTTCCTGTGGTTCGTCGGCCTCAGCCTGCTGATCCCGTTCGTCGCGGGCTTCGTCCTGCACGGCTTCTCGCTGAGCGCCGCACTCTGGACGCTGCTGTGGGCCGGCTTCGTGCGGATCTTCTTCATCCATCACGTGACCTGGTCGATCAACTCGGTCTGCCACTTCTTCGGCCGCCGGCGCTTCGACGTCGAGGACAAGTCGACGAACGTCGCCTGGCTTGCCCTGCCGACGTTCGGCGAGTCGTGGCACCACAACCACCACGCCTTCCCGCGCTCGGCGCGTCAGGGGCTCGGCCGCTTCGAGGTCGACATCTCGGCGATGGTGATCTGGGCGATGGAGAAGGTCGGCCTGGCGCACAACGTCGTGCGGATCTCGCCCGAGCGCCAGAAGGAGAAGCTGGTCGGCGCGACGCGGCCCGCGAAGTCGCCCGCCGCCGCCTGACAGAGGTCCGGCCGGCTCCGCTGGGCGTGCGGTACGAGGGTGATGCCGCGCGTCGTGCGCGAACTACGCCTCGACAACGCGGACGGTGCTAAGGGAAGGCGCTCGATCTCGCACCCGAAGAGCTCCGAGTAGTAGCTCTGGGTCCTCTCGGCGTCCTTCCCGACGATCTCGAAGTGCACGACGGGCTGTTGGTGTGGCGGTGCAGGTGCCCCTTGTGCACCCGCCGGCGGATCGCCGGGTCGGCGAGCTCGGACGCACGAGCTGATCGAACCGGATCCGCGCCTGCTGGCGCTCCGCGAACCTCCGCGACGCGTCGGTCGGGCGGTGTGTCGAATCGTCGTCGCGCGGCGACGGTCATTCGTCACACCCTTCGCCCCCGCGATCTACGGCATGCTCGGCCGCGACCGCACGCGCGGTGCAAACGGCGCGCGGCGTCGCCGAGACCGACCCGGCCGCCACGATCGGCCGCAGTCGGTATCGGCTGCACCGCCGAGCGGGCGACGCGACCCTATGAGACGCGTGATGCGGATGTCGGGAGGACCCGGAGAGGCGTCGTTCTCGATCGCGTCGTCGAAGGCCGCCTTTCCGCTGACGCTGAAGAACGGCGGCATCTCCCACCCGACGTCATCTGTCAGACACCCGAGGATCATCTTGTGGTCGCCTGCCCTGAACCCGTCGATGTACCTCTCGACGACGCGCTTCTTGACGCTGGGCGCTGTAGTCACCGCGTCAACTGCTTCATCACGCGCGTCGCTCTGCTCTGCCGCCCCCTCGCGGCGGTTCTCGCCGAAAGAGGCGGGCACAGGACAAGCGCATGCAGCCACGATCGTAGGACCGGCGCGCGAGGGCGCGCCGCGCGAGGTCTCGCAGCGCGATCTCGTCACGCGACCGCGTGAGCGCGAGTCGCGTCGCGCTTGATCGCTCCAACTTCTGATGACCAGCGGAGCTAGCGTTGCGGGATGGACGTAGGCAGCGCGGACGGCGAGCAGCTCGAGCTCACGCTCGGCCCGCTGTACCTCGTCGTCGTGGACGACCGGGTGAGCGGGCCGCTCAGCGGACGTCCCACGCGCTCGTACCGCTCGCCCGCGCAGCCGCTCGACGACGCGCGCTGCCTGGCGGCGCTGCTGCTCGACCGCGGCGGCGAGCTCGAGGGCGACGGGCCGTGGCGGCGACCGCTCGCCGGCGGCCAGCGCCACGTCGCGATCGTCCCCGCACCGGCCGGACCGCTGGGCCGCTGAGCTGACTCAGCGGCGCCGGCAGCGCACCTGGTAGATGGAGCTGAAGCCCGTCTGGAAGCCGCTGCGCGCTGCGCGCAGGTACAGGCGCCAGACGCGCATCCGCTGCGCGCCCGCGAGCCGCTCCCCCTCGGCGGCGTTCGCGTCGAGCCGCGCCGTCCAGTGGGACAACGTGCGCGCGTAGTGCTCGGCGAAGCCCTCGGCGTGCTCGCAGACGAAGCCCGCGCGCTCGAGCGCGAGCAGCACCCGCGAGAGGTGCGCAGGGGCCGCGTCGGGGAAGACGTAGCGCTCCGAGAACGCGCCCGCCTCGGGCTCGCCGTGGCGCAGGCGCGCGATCCCGTGGTTGAGCAGCCGGCCGCCCGGGGCGAGCAGCGCGGCCAGCGTGGCGGCGTAGCGGTCGAGCTGGGCGGAGCCGACGTGCTCGACCATGCCGATGCTCGCGATCGCGTCGAAGCGCTCGCCGCGCAGGTCGCGGTAGTCCGCGACGCGGATCTCGACGCGATCCGCGACGCCCGCCGCGGCGGCGCGCTGGCGCGCGAGCGCCGCCTGCTGCTCGGACAGCGTGATGCCCACCACCGAGACGCCGTGCCGGGTCGCGGCGTGGATCGGGAAGCTGCCCCAGCCGCAGCCGACGTCGAGCACGCGCTCGCCCGCGCGCAGCGCGAGCTTCGTGCAGACGAGCTCGAGCTTGCGCTCCTGCGCGCGCTCGAGCGGCTCGTCGTCGCGCGAGGGGTCCTCGAAGACCGCGCACGAGTACGTCATCGAGTCATCGAGGAACAGCGCGAAGAAGTCGTTCGAGACGTCGTAGTGGTGGCGCACCGCGCGCCGGTCGCGCTCGACGCTGTGGCGCCTGCCGGACGGGCGCAGCTCGACCGCGGGCGGCCGCGGCGGGCGCATCACGCCGGTGGCGCGCGCGGCGCCGAGCAGCAGCCGGCGCTGCGTGGCGCGGTCGATCGGCGGCGGCTTCCAGCCGCGCAGCAGCGCGAGGACCGCGTCGATGTCGTCGACCTCGAGCTCGCCCGAGACGTAGGCGCGGCTCAGCCCGAGCTGACCCGGCGCGAGCAGCGCGTGCGCGACCGCGCGCGGCGAGCGCACGCTGAAGACGGGCCCGTCGCCCGACGTCGAGGGCAGCGCGCTGCCGTCCCAGAAGCGCAGCGTGAAGGGCCGCTCGGGCAGCGCCGCGCCCAACTCGGCACGCAGCGGCTCGGTGGTGGACCCCAACCCCATGACCACACGATAAGTTGCCGCGCATGCGGATGCGCGCCGCGGTCCTGGAGCAGTTCGGGCAGCCCCTCGTCGTGCAGGAGCTCGACCTCGCGGAGCCCAGGGCGGGGAGGCGCTCGTGCGGCTCGTGGCCTGCGGGGTCTGTCACACCGACATGTACACGGCCTCGGGGGTCGACCCCTCCGGCTACGCGCCGACGGTTCTCGGTCACGAGGGCGCGGGCGTCGTCGAGGCCGTCGGCGACGGCGTCGACTCGCTCGCGGTCGGCGACCATGTCGTGACGCTCTTCTCGCCGCAGTGCCGCGAGTGCGTGCACTGCTTGAGCCCGAAGACGAACCTCTGCCTCGCGATCCGCGACCAGCAGGGCAAGGGCCACCTGCCCGACGGCACGACGCGGCTGTCGCGCGACGGCGAGCCGATCCGCCACTTCATGGGCACGTCGACCTTCGCCGAGTACACGGTCATGCCGGAGATCGCGCTCGCGAAGGTCTCGCGCGAGGCGCCGCTGGACCGCGCCTGCCTGTTCGCCTGCGGCCTGTCGACCGGCCTCGGCGCCGCGATGTTCACGGCCGCGGTCGAGCAGGGTTCGACGTGCGTGGTCTTCGGCGCCGGCATGGTCGGCCTCGGCGCGGTCGCAGGCTGCCGGCTGCAGGGCGCCGAGCGGATCGTCTGTGTCGACCTCTCAAGCGAACGTCTGGAGATGGCGCGCCACCAGGGCGCGACCGACACGCTCGTCGGCGGTCCGCACAGCGTGCAGCAGATCCTCGACATGACCGGCGGCTTCGGCGCCGACCACACGATCGAGGCGACCGGGAGCGTCGCGGTCATGCGCCAGGCGGTCGAGTCGGCGCGGATGGGCTGGGGCCTGGCGACGATCTGCGGAGTCGCCGGCAAGGGCGAGACGTTGGACATCGTCCCGCGCCTGCTGATCACGGGGCGCCGGGTGGCAGGGTCATCGTTCGGCGGCGTCAAGGGCCGCGACCAGGTTCCGCTGCTCGTGCAGCGCTACCTCGACGGCGACATCGACGTCGACGCCTTCCTCTCGCGGCGGGTCGGGCTCGACGACGTCAACAAGGCCTTTGAGCTGATGGAGGCCCAGGACGGCATCCGCAGCGTGATCGACTTCGGCTCGTAGCGCCGGGCCGGGGCGCAGAGCCGAGAGACCGGAGCAGCCACTAGTGGACGTGTCCGTTAGTTCGTTGGGTTAGGCCGCGAGCTTGAGGTGCGGCTCGCGGTCGGCGAGGCGGGCCAGGAGGTCGTCGAGCTTGGCGCGGGTGAAGGTCCAATCGAAGGGCTTGGCGATCTGGCGGTAGTGCTCCTCGAAGGCCGTGATGCGCGCGGCAAGCGCGTCGAGGTCTGCGAAGTCGTTGGGTGTCAGCGCCTTGCGTTGCAGGATCGAGAAGTAGATCTCGATCTGGTTCAGCCACGAGGCATGGACCGGCAGGTGGATCAGGCGTGCGTTGGCGTAGGTGTCCTGCATGCGGGCGATCGAGGTCTTGCCGGAATGGCTTGAGCCGTTGTCGACGATCCAGAACACGGTCTTGGCCGACTTGTAGGGCTCGCTGCTCATGACCTGCTCGACGAGCCGTCTGAACGGTTCGATCCCCGTCTTCGCCTCGCAGCGCCCGAAGAGTCTGGCGTGATGGACGTCCCACGCGGCGAGGTAGGCCAGTGTGCCGCCGCGCTTGTACTCGAACTCAACCAGCGCGGGGTGCTCGGGCGTTGGTGCAACCGTCTCTGTGGCGGCGTGCGAGCGCTTGCAGCTGAGACTTCTCGTCGGCGCAGATGACGTACTCGCCGGGATGCAGCAGCCGGCCTTCGAAGCGGCGCGCGTACAGATCCAGGACGCGGCCCGCCTTCGGCTGGAAGTTGGGGTCGCGCGGAAAGATCCACGAGCGCTGCTGCCACGGCTTTAAAGAGCGGTCATGCAGCCAGCGCCAGATCGTCGTCGCCGATGCCTCGGTGACGCCCTGCTCGATGACGAGGCGATGCAGCTCAGTGCGCGAGAAGCGTCCCAGCGGCCGGTCGTGCTTGACCGGCAGCTCGCACGCGACGGCGACGACGTCGGCGACCTGCTGCGGGGGAAAACGGCGCGGGCGGCCCGCGCGTGGTTTGTCGGTCAGCCCCTCGATGCCCTGCTCACAGAATCTTCGTCGCCACTTGCTGACGACATCCGGATGACAATCGCAGCGCACCGCGATCTCCTTGTCGGCCAGACCCTCGGCTGCGTACAAGATCATCCGCGCGCGCTGAACATCGCGATACGCGAGCGTCGGCGTCCCCGCGCGCCGCGCAAGCTCATCACGATCCGCCTCGCCAAGCTCGATCGGGTAGCGGCTGGTCCGGGCCACGATCTCACGTTCGACACCGGGCCCGCATCCTCCTTTAATAACCCGACGAACTTGCGGATGGGTCCACTAGCCAGCAGCCGCACGAGGCGACCGGACCTCGACGCGCCCGTCGTTGACGCGCGCCTCGTAGACCGGCTGCGGGTACACCGACGGCCCGCGCACGACGGATCCGTCCTCGAGGCGAAAGCGCGTCCCGTGCAAGGGGCAGGCGATGCAGTCGCCCTCGAGCCTGCCCTCGTGCAGCATCCCGCCGCGGTGCGCGCAGCGGTCCGCGAGGGCGTGGATCGTGGCGTCGCGCTTGACGATCAGCAGCTCGCGCTCGCCCGCCATCGCCTGCGTCGGGCGGTCGTCGACGAGCATGCCGGCGTCGAGCACCGGGACCCGGTCTTCCGGTTCCCTGTCGAAGAGCGTCTCGTTGACGCCGACGCCGCGCGCGTATGCGAGGTCGCCGCCGAGAAAGCCGCCGGCGCCGATCGCGCCCGCCCCGGCGAGCCCGAGCAGCGCGCCGGTCGTGTGCGCTCCGCGTCGCCGCGAGGCGAGGGAGGCACCGTACACCGCGGTGGCCGTGACGTTCGAGACGGCGTGCACGATTCCCATCCGGCGCACCTGGTCGTCAACCGGCTCGCTGTCGGCCCAGTCCGTCAACCCGGTCAGCGCCGTCGGCGCCGCTGTCGCCAGCCCGATGCCGATCAGCTTTCGCGCCGCCGGGCGGCTCGCGCTGCCGCCGACGAGGTCCAGCAGCGTGGCGCTCGTCCACGCCCCGATCGGCACGTCCGTCAGCAGCGGATGCAGCGAATGAAGGGAGTGCCCCGGCCGCCCGTCGTCGCAAAACACCGGTTTGCCCTACAGGCGCAGCGCGATTCTGCCGATTGTCGAGTATGGGACGCCGTTGGTCAGGGATCTCGCTGCGCGTGAGCCTTCCGGACGACGTATGCGAGGAACGTCAGCGCTGGCTGCGCGCAAGCCTCTGGGTCCAAGTCGTGGCGCTCGGGCTGTTCGGCGCCGTCAGCGGGCAGCCGATCGGGACGATCGCGGCGTACGTGCTGGCGGCCGCGGCGTTCGCCACCGCCGCCCACCTCCCCGTCCTCACCCGGCGGCTGCGGAGCGCCGCCGTCGCGCTCGGCCTGCTGGGCGTGTCGGTCGGGCTCATCGTGCTGTGGGACGGCGCGACGGCAGCGTGGTCGCACCCGTTCGTCGTGCTCGCGCTGCTGATGCTCTACGAGGACGCGTCGCTGCTGCTGCTCGCGGTCGCGGTCGTCGCCGGAATGCACATCCTGACCGACAGCCCGGGGGAGCCGGGACCCGCACACGTCGTCTTCGTCGCCCTCGTCGGCGCCGCCGCCATCGTCGCCGCCAGGCTGAACGGCCGCCTGCGCGACGAGCTGCGCGAGGCCACGCAGCGCTTTCGCTCGAGCTTTGACAGCGCCCCGATCGGCAGCGCGATCGTGGCGCGCGACGGACGCTTCATCGACGTCAACAGCGCGCTCTGTGAGATCGTCGGGCACCGCCGCCAGACGCTGCTCGGGCTGACCCTGCAGGAGCTGACCTACGAGGAGGATCGCGGCGCCGACGCGCAGCTCGTGCGCGAGGTGGTCGCGGGCAACCGCCGCACCGGCGAGTCCGAGAAGCGGTTCCTGCACGCCGAGGGCCACCTCGTGTGGGTCAACGTCAGCCTCTCGTTCGTGCCGGCCACGACCGACTCGCCCGAGCAGTTCGTCGCGCAGATCGAAGACGTCACGGAGCGCAAGCGCACGCTCGACGAGCTTCAGCACCTCGCCGACCACGATGCGCTCACCGGCCTGCTGAACCGCCGCCGGCTGGAGAGCGAGCTCACCCAGCAGATCGCGCTCACCGAGCGCTACGGGCGCCGCACGTGCCTCGTCCTGCTCGACCTCGACGACTTCAAGTCGACAAACGACTCGCTCGGCCACGCCGTCGGCGACGAGCTGCTCAAGAACGTCGCCCGCGTGCTGCGCGGCCGCGTGCGCCGCAGCGACCTCGTCGCGCGGCTGGGCGGCGACGAGTTCGCGATCCTGCTGCCGCTGGCCAGCCGCGCGCAGGCGCGCCGCGTCGCCGAGGGGATCGCGGAGGCGATCCGCGAGCGAATCCACATAACCGACGGCCACGAGGTCCGCACGACCGCGAGCTTCGGCGTCACGACGATCGAGCCCGGCGACTTTCCAGACAGCGTGCTGCTGCGCGCCGACCAGGCGCTCTACCAGGTCAAGCAACACGGCCGCGACGGGGTCGCCGTCGCGCCGCCGCCGCCGGGCGCCATGCGCGACGACTAGGCGCTGCACGCGGACCGGCGCCCGGCCGCCCCGTACGCTGGCGCTCGATGCGGACGATCAGCGACGACGAGCGCCGTGCGCGCCTCGCTCTGCGCCACGGCCTCGCCCCGCAGGCGCGCTTCGGCGACCCGACGACGCTCGCGGGCGCGCTCGCCGGCCTGCACGCCACCGATCCGGCGACCGTCTTCCTCGCCGCGCGCGCGCGGCTCGCGACGCCGTCGGTCGCCGCGATCGAGGCAGCCCTGTACGAGCAGCGCACGCTCGTGCGGATCGTCGCGATGCGGCGCACGATGTTCGTCGTGCCGGCCGATCTCGTCGCGGCCGTGCAGGCATCCTCGACGCGCGCGCTCGTGGCGCGCGAGCGCAAGCGCTTCGCGGCGCTGCTGCAGACAGCCGCGATCACCGACGACGCCGCGCGCTGGATGCGTGAGACGGAGGACGCCGTCGAGCGCGCGCTGCGCGCGCGCGGCGAGGCGACCGCCCAGGAGCTCGGCCAGGACGTCCCGGCGCTGCGCGCGAAGATCCACGTCGCGCCGCAGAAGTCCTACGGCGGGATGCAGGGCGTGGCGACGAAGGTGCTCTTCCTGCTCGCCGCCGACGGGCGGATCGTGCGCGGCCGCCCGCTCGGCTCGTGGACGAGCACGCTGTATCGCTGGTCGCCGATGGACGCCTGGCTGCCGGCCGGCGTCGGCGACGTCGAGACCGATCTGGCGGCGGCGGAGCTCGTACGGCGCTGGCTGCACGCCTTCGGTCCGGGGACGCTGGGCGACCTGAAGTGGTGGACGGGCTGGACGACGGCCCTCGTCAAGCGCGCGCTCGCGCAGCTCGACGTCGCCGAGGTCGCGCTCGCCGGCGGGGCGACGGGCCTCGTGCTCGCACAGGACGCCGAGCCGGTCGGCGCGCCGGCGCAGCCGTGGGTGGCGCTGCTGCCGGCGCTCGATCCCGCGCCGATGGGCTGGCAGGAACGCTCCTGGTATCTCGGCGAGCACCGGGCTGCGTGCTTCGATCGCAGCGGCAACATCGGGCCGACCGTCTGGTGCGACGGCCGGATCGTCGGCGGCTGGGCGCAGCGCAGGGACACGGGCGAGATCCTCGTGCGGCTGCTGGAGGACGTCGGCGCCCAGGCCCGCGACGCGGTCGCCGAGGAGGCCGAGCGCCTGCGCGCGTGGATCGGCGAGGGGGCGCGGGTGACGCCGCGCTTTCGCACGCCGCTGGAGCGCGAACTGTCGCAGGCAGCCACCCGATGAGCGGACGCGCCGTGATCCGCGCCGCCACCGGCGCCGACAGCCGCGCCTGCTTTGCGATCTTCCGCCGCTCGCTGGCGGATCTGCTGACGCGGCTCGGCTACCGGCGGCCCGACGCGCCGCCGTCGGACCCCGATGCGCTCTGGCCCGCCTACGAGAGCCTCTTCGCCCACCTCGCCGCGACGTACGCGCAGTGGTGGATCGCCGAGGATCCGCACGAGGGCACGCCGCTCGGCTATGCGCGCTCGACGCAGCGCGCGGGGCTACTCGAGCTGACCGAGTTCTTCGTGATGCCCGGCGCGCGCATCGCGGGGCTCGGCCGCGCGCTGCTCGAGCGGTCCTTCGCGCCGGATCTCGGCGAGCACCGCGCGGTCATCGCGACGCTCGACGCGCCCGCCGTGGCGCTGTACCTGCGCTTCGGCGTCGGCCACCAGACGACCGGCGTCGATGTCACCGGCACGCCGCGCGCGGTCGCGCCGCCCGCCGGCTACGACGTCGCGCCGGCGACGCTCGAGGAGGTGCTCGCGCTCGAGCAGGAGCTGCTCGGTCACGCGCGCGAAAGCGACGTCCGGTTCATGCTCGCCGACCGGCCCGCAACGCTCCTGCACGAGCGCGGTCGTCCCGTCGGCTACGTCTTCGAGGCCAACGCGAACGGCTTCGCGGGGCCGGTCGGCGCGCTCGAGCCCGAGCACCTGCCGGCGGCGCTGGCGCACCTCGAGGGTGCCGCGCATGCCGCCGGGCTGCGGAGCCTGGACCTCACGCTGCCGCTCAGCGCACAGACCGCCGTGCAGTGGCTCGTCGGCGAGCGCGGATTTCGGATCGATCCGTTCTACTGCCTGTTTCTGGCCGACGGGCCGTGGGCGCGGCTGGACCGGTACCTGCCGTTCAATCCGTGTCTCATGTTGTGACAAGAGCGGGTTTCACCACAAGGGAGGCCAAGCGCGCGCGCCGCCGCACGATGCCGATGCGCCATCATCCGCGCCGATGGCGCCTGTCGAGATCCGCGGCCTCTCCAAGAGGTTTCGCAACGTCCTCGCCGTCAACGATCTGAGCTTCGACATCGCAGCCGGCCGCGTGACCGGCTTTCTCGGACCCAACGGCGCCGGCAAGAGCACGACGCTGCGCGCCCTGCTCGGGCTCGTGCGCCCGACGAGCGGCACCGCGACCTTCGACGGCCGCCTCTACGAGCAGCTCGAGCGCCCGAGCGCGAAGGTCGGCGCCGTGCTCGAGGACGCGTCGTTTCATCCCGGCCGCAGCGCGCGCAACCACCTGCGCGTGCTCGCGGTCACCGGACGGCACCCTGCCGAGCGCGTCGAGGTCGTGCTCGCGAGCGTCGGGCTGACGGCCGCCGCAGACCGGCGCGTGAAGGGCTACTCGATGGGCATGCGCCAGCGCCTGGCGATCGCCTCGGCGCTGCTCGGCGACCCCGAGGTGCTGATCCTCGACGAGCCGACGAACGGCCTCGACCCGCCCGGCATCGCCTGGCTGCGCGGGCTGCTGCGCGAGCAGGCGCGGCCGCGCCGTGCTCGTCTCGAGTCACCTGCTCGCCGAGGTCGCCCAGTCCGTCGACGACGTCGTCGTCGTCTCGAAGGGCGAGATGCGCGGCCACGGGACCCTCGAGCAGGTGCTGGGCGGCGACGAGGGCCCGTCGACCGAGGTGCGCTCGCAGGACGACGAGCGGCTCGCTCGAGCGCTGACGGCGGCCGGCCATCGCGTCACGGCGCTGCCCGCGGGGGGACTGCTCGTGCCCGGCGTCACGCCGAAGGAGGTCGGCGTCGTCGCACACGACGCGGGCGTGTACCTCGTCGGCCTGCGCCAGCAGTCGCGCTCGCTCGAGCAGGCGTTCTTCGCGCTGACCGGAGGGGAGTCATCCGCATGAGCGCCCTGCTGCAGGCCGAGCTGCTGAAGCTGCGTACGACGCGCACCTTCGTCGCGCTCGTCGCCGCCTCCCTGGCGCTGTCGCTGCTCGTCGTCGGGCTGGTCTCGATGCTCGCGAGCGACCTCACCGAGCAGGAGGTGCGCGAGCTCTTCACCGCCGACTTCGCCGCCATCTTCATCATCTTGCTGGGGGTCATCGGCATGGCGGGCGAGTGGCGTCACGGGACGATCACGAGCACTGTGCTCGCGGCGCCCGATCGGATCAGGCTGCTGGGCGCGAAGATGCTCTCCTATGCGGCGGCCGGAGCGCTGCTCTCGCTGATCGTGACGCTGACGATCATGCTCGTCGGCTCCGTGATCCTGTCGATTCGCGACGAGCAGACGGCGGCCTTCTCGGACCTCCTCGACGTGCTGTGGCGCAACCTCCTGGTGGCCACGCTCGTCGGCGCGCTCGGTGTCGGCATCGGCGCGCTGCTGCGCAACCAGATCGTCGCGATCGTCGGCGTGCTGTTCGTCGCGTTCGTGCTCGAGCCGACGCTGATCGCGCTCGCGCCGGAGGTCGGCAGGTACGGGCCGACGCAGGGGGCGCCGGAGGGCATCGTCCAGGTCGCCGCATTCGACGGCGACGACAGCGATCTCCTGCTCGCGCCGGGGCTGGCGGTGCTCGTGATGCTCGGTTGGATCGCGCTGTTGTTCGCCGCGGCGGCCGCCCGCCTGCGCGGCGGCGACCTCGTCTGAGCGCTGCGTCTCGGGCTTGCCGAACCCGGCGTCGGCGCAGTACCCTCGGCGGCCATGCCGATCAAGATGACCGGTCGTTACGACGAGGGCTCCGACCAGCAGCGGGCCCACAAGCTCCTGACGGAGCACGACGTCAAGGTCGACCACGTCTACGGCGTCGACCTCCAGGAGTCCGGGCTGGAGGAGATCACCTTCACCTGGAACGGCAACGCGCAGACCGCCTTCGCGCGGGACGGACGCCTCGAGCACGTGATGGAGGGCTGGGACGTGCTGCCGCCCAAGCCGGTCGAGGGAACCTGGCGGGGCGGGTACTGAGCGAGCAGGACGAATGCTCTAGACTCGATCCTCTACGCCGGGCACACGGCCCGGCGACGTAGTGCCAGCGTTCGTAGTTGTTGCCTTCAGCATCTCCCGCGTTTCGCAGCACACATACACCCGGGAGGGCATTCACATGGCAACTGGAACCGTCAAGTGGTTCAACGACGACAAGGGCTTCGGCTTCATCACGCCGGACGACCAGACCAAGGACCTCTTCGTCCATCACTCCGCGATCGCCGGCTCCGGCTTCAAGTCGCTGGCCGAGGGCGCGAAGGTCTCCTACGACCCCGAGCAGGGCCCCAAGGGCCCGGCCGCCGCGAACGTGCAGACGATCTAGTCGGCGTCAGTCCTAGCGCGAGCGGTCCGCCTCGGCGGGCCGTTCTGCGCGCGAGATCTGCGGCGCCTCGACCTGGCGTCAGAACAGCCCGCTCAGGGTCGCGCTCCGGCGGCCGTCCGCGCGTCCCCTTTGCCCGCGCTCTGACGGCTTAACGGCGCTGATCCGAACCACGCCGCGAAGCGACATATCCTCAGAGCACATGGCCAGCGCCGTCGACATCCTCGAGGACGAGCTGCGAGCACCGATGCCGGAGGGCCTGGAGGTGCTCTCTGCCGAAGAGCTGCAGATCCTCGCCGAGCTGCTCGCCGATGCGAAGGCGCGCCAGGCAGAGGAGCTCGAGGAGGCGGTGCGGGAGTCGCTGGAGATCGTCCCGCGGCTGATGCGCGGGCCGATCCGCAAGATCCTGTTCGGGTAGATGACCCTCGCGCTCGCCGACGCCGAGATCGTCAAGCTCGCCCGCCTGCTGGGAACGAACCCGCGCGAGGTCGACTTCCTGCGCCAGGTCGACTGGCAGGACATCCGCGACCTGCGCGAGCAGGCGGCGGCGGCGATGTTCGACGCCGATCGCCAGGGGCTGCAGCGCGTCGCGGCGGCGACGAAGCTCGCGCCGGGGAAGGTCACGGCCGCGATCGGCGAGCGCGCGTTCGGACCGCTGCTGTGCGGGCGCGTCGTGGGCCTGCTCGACCCCTCGCGCGCGGTCGACATCGCCGGTCACCTGCCGACGCCCTTCCTCGCCGACGTCGCGGCGCAGATCGAGCCGCGCCGCGCCAGCCGCGTGATCGCCGAGATCCCGGCCGAGCAGATCGGGGCGGTCACGCAGGAGCTCGCGCGACGCCGCGACCACGTGACGATGGGCCGCTTCGTCGGACATCTCTCCGAGCGCGCGGTGAAGCAGGCGCTCGACGCCGTCGACGACGAGACGCTGCTGCGCACGGCCTACGTCGTCGAGTCCAAGGGCTCGCTCGACGCGCTCGTCGCGCTCGTTCCCGAGCAGCGGCTGCACGACATCATGCGCACCGCGACCGAGCTCGACCTCTGGCGCGAGGCGCTCGACGTGCTGCGCCACGTCTCGGAGCGCCGGCGCGGGACGCTCGGCGACATCGCCGCCGCGCAGGACGACGACGTGCTCGCCGGCCTCGTCAAGGCGGCGCAGCGCGACCGCCTGTGGACGGCCGTGCTGCCGGTCGCGCGAGCGATGGGCGAGAGCAGCCGCGAGCGCTTCGCGACGCTCGGGCCGATCCAGACGCGGCCCGTGCTGTCGTCGATCGTCGACGCTGCCAAGGAGCGCGGCCTGTGGGCCGAGCTGCTCGTGCTGCTGCCGCTGCTGCCGGCCACCTCGCGTCGGCGCGTCGCCGCGCTCGGCACCGGCTTCGGCCGCTCGATCCTCGCCCAGATCATCCGCGCCGCCCACGAGGAGGACCTCTGGCCGCCGCTCGTGCGCTTCGCCGCCGAGCTCGAGGCGCGCACCCAGCGCGACGTCGCAAAGCTCCTCAGCGCGGCCGAGGACGACGTGCTCGACGGGCTGCTGGACGCGATCGAGCAGGACGGGCTGCAGGACGAGTTCGTGCGGATCGCGGCCCGCCTCGGCGCGAGCGACATGCGGGCATTCGCAGCGCGACTGGCCCCGGCGGCGGGCCAGGAGCTGGTGGGCGCGCTCGCCGAGGCGGCACAGGAGGCCGAGCTTCCGGCGCTTCACGAGGCGCTCATGGCGACATGAGACGCTGGGTATGCTCAGCGCGTGGCACGTCACCGAGCAGAGTCGTACGGCGCGGTCGGCCGGTCGGAGTGGATGGACGTCGACTGGCAGGAGCACCTGCGCTGGGTTCGCGTCCACGATCGCTGGATGAACATCGTCGATATCGGCCAGGGCCCACCGCTGATCTTCATCCACGGGCTGTCGGGCTGCTGGCAGAACTGGCTCGAGCAGATCCCGCACTTCGCCCACGATCACCGCGTGATCGCCGTCGACCTGCCCGGCTTCGGCCACTCCGAGATGCCCGTCGAGGAGATCTCGATCAGCGGCTACGCCGACACGATCGACGCGCTGATGAACGAGCTCGGGATCCAAACCGCGCAGATCGTCGGCAACTCGATGGGCGGCTTCATCGGCGCCGAGCTCGCGATCCAGCACCCGCCGCGCGTCGAGCGGCTCGTGCTCGTCGCCGCGGCCGGTCTCAGCATCGAGTCGATCCGCACCGAGCGCACGCACGGGCTTCGCCACCGCGCCGAGAACATCGTGTTCTTCTCGCTCGGCCACCTCGCCTCGCGCTCACACCAGGTCGCGCTGCGCTCGCGGCTGCGTTACGCGCTGCTGCTGCTCGTCGCCGCGCACCCGGCGCAGCTGCCGGGGCCGCTCGCGGCCCAGCAGGTGCTGGGCTCGGGCAAGCGCGGCTTCTCACAGGCGCTCGAGGCGATGTGCCGCTACCCGCTACGCGACCGGCTCGAGAAGATCGCCTGTCCGACGCTGATCGTCTGGGGCGACAAGGACCGGCTGGTGCCACTCAAGGACGCGTCGGTGTTCGAGAGGCTGATCGACGACTCGCGCAAGATCATCTACAAGGACACCGGTCACGTCTCGATGATGGAGCGCCCGGCGCGCTTCAACGAGGACGTGCGAGCCTTCCTCGAGGAGGCTCCCGGTGAGCAGGAGCCCGCGCCCCAGGCGGGCACCCTCATCCGCTGAGATGAGCGCCGCCGGCGCCGCTGCCGAGGCGGAGCGCCCGCAGTGGATGCAGATCGACTGGCGCTCGCACCTGCGCTGGGTGCAGGTCCAGGAGCGCCCGCTCAACGTGCTCGACATGAACGGGGACCCCAGCCGCCCGGCGGTCGTGTTCCTGCACGGGCTGGCGGGCTGCTGGCAGAACTGGCTGGAGAACCTCGCGCCGCTGGCCGCCGACCATCGCGTGATCGCGATCGACCTGCCCGGCTTCGGCGAGTCGCCGATGCCCGCGCGCGGGATCTCCGTCAGCGGTTACGCGCGCACGGTGGTCGAGCTGCTCAACGAGCTCGGCATCGAGCGGGCGACGATCGTCGGCAACTCGATGGGCGGCTTCGTCGGCTGCGAGATGGCGATCCGCTATCCGAAGCGGATCGAGCGGCTCGTGCTCGTCGCGGGCGCCGGGCTGTCGCTGCGCCACATGCGCCACGAGCGAAAGCGCGGCCTACGCGCGCGGATCGAGAACCTCCTGTTCTTCGGCCTCGGGCGCCTCGCGCGCCACACCGACCTCGTCGTACGCAGCCGGCGCCTGCGCCGCGCGCTGCTGCTGCTGATCGTCGCGCACCCCGACCGGCTGTCGGGCCCGCTCATCGCCGAGCAGGCGCACGGCGCGGGCAAGCCCGGCTTCGACGACGCGCTGGATGCGATGATCGCCTATCCGATTCGCGACCGGCTCGGCGAGATCGCCTGCCCGACGCTGATCGTCTGGGGCGAGGAGGACCGCCTCGTGCCGATCCGCGACGCGTCGGAGTTCGAGTGGCTGATCCTCGACGCGCGCAAGATCGTCTATCGCGACACGGGGCACATGGTCATGCTCGAGCGCCCCGACCGGTTCAACGCCGATCTGCGCGCGTTTCTCGAGGAGTGACGGGATCGCCGAGGGCCACGTGCCCGGGCTCGAGCACCTCGCCGTAGACGCCGAACGCCAGCGGCTCAGTCGTGTCGAGGCCGGCGCGGTATTGGCGCAGGAGGTCGAGCGTCTGCAGGTCCGCGTCGCCGGTCTCGGGATGGCGGTGCGTGATGTTGCAGCGTCCGACGTGGCCGCGCACGCGCACGACGGCCTCGCCGACGCACAGCTGCTCGCCGACCCAGGTGTCCTCCTCGTGCGGCTCGGCGAGGCCGTCGACCACGACGAGCATCCGAAAGCGCCGCGCGTCGACCTCGTCGGCGCCGGCGAGGCGGGCGAGCGCGGCGAGCGAGGCCTGCGAGACGAGGCTGACGGCGCCGCCGCGGCCGCGGTCGATGCCGCTGCGATCGATCCCCTCGACGATCCGCAGCGGCCGCCCGAGGTGGTCGGAGAGGGCGGCCGAGAACGCCCCGCGCAGCTCGTGCGCCTGCGCGGGACGGGAGTAGAACCTCGTCATGACCTGCGCGCCGAGCTCGACGGCGCCGGCGACCGTGCTGGCGTCCGGAAAGGTCAACGCGAGCGTGCGCTCGTCGTGGTCGTAGGCGGCGACGATCTCGTTGAGGACGCCGAGCTGCTTGCCGTTCACCATCCGGCCGCGCTCGTCGACGAGGTAGAAGCGGCGGTCCTCCTCGACCCCGGCCGGGCCCAGCTGCAGCTGCTCGCGCGCGACGAGGCGCAGGCCCTTGACGGGCGTCGTCCCCAGCGCCTGGACGGTCGCGGCGGCCATCGCATGAGGATGTCAAAGACGCCAACCGGCGTTGCAATCGGCGATTGCGGTAATGCTGTGGCCTGATGGGGGGTCGTGACGGCAGGAGGAGGATGGGGCGCGGGTTCCTGGCGGGGGCTGCGATGCTGCTCGCGCTCGCCCTGCTCGGCGCGCCGCCTGCGGCCGCTCGCGTGACGCTCGTCGCGACCGGTACGCCGGAGCTCGTCTTCCTCGGCATCCCGGCCAACGAGATCGTCGCGCGGCTCGCGCTGCCGGGGCCGTCGCGCGCCGTCGCCGTCGCGCGCGACGGCCGAACAGCGTGGGTCACGGCCGGCGGCGCAATCGTCGCCGTGGACGTCAACAACCGCCAGGAGCTGCGCCGCGGCACGGACGGGCCGGGGTCGCCGCAGATCGTCGATCTCGATCTCTCGCCGGGTGGCGAAACGCTCTACGCCGTGCGCGGCCGCCAGTTGCTCGTGCTCGACGCCCACACGCTCGTGCAGCGCAGCGCGACCGAGCTGCGCGGCGAGGGGGCGGCGCTGGCGGTCTCCCACGACGGCACGCGCGCCGCCGTCGTGTTGCGCAGCGGGCGCGTCGCGATGCTCGCGCTCGGTAGAAATCGGTTGCTGCGCCACATCCGGCTGGCGGGCGCGAACGGCGTCGCCGTCGCCGACAACGGCACGACGTACGTGACGGCGCGCGGGCGGCTGCGCCTGATCGCCCCTGCCCGGCGGCGCGCCAGCAAGCGCGCGATCAAGCTGCCCGCCGGCGCCGGCGGCGGGTTGACGCTGTCGCCTCGCCGTACGCAGCTTGCCGTCGGTGCGGCAGCCGGCGGCCGCTCGGGCGCGATCGTCGAGCTGCGCACGGCGAAGGTCCAGCGCCTCGCGACGGGCCGCGGGCCGAGCCGCGGCTCGTGGTATCCGCAGGCCAGCCGGATCGTCTTCGCCGACGGCGGCGCCGCCGGCCTGTCGTTCGTCAGCCCGTTCTCGCGCCGGCGGATCGGGGTGCTCGCGCTGGGCGGCACGCGCCCCAGCGACGTCGTCGTGCAGCCCGGCCTCGCCGTCATCGTCGGTACCGAGGGATCCGACGAGATCACGGGCACGCGCGGGGCCGACAGGATCAGGGCGCTCGGCGGCGATGACGTCGTGCGCGGCCGCCGCGGACGCGACGTGCTGACCGGCGGGGCCGGCAGCGATCGCCTGGCCGGCGGCTCGTTCAGCGATCAGATCCGAGGCGAGGAGGGCGACGACTACATGCGCGGCGACACCGGCGACGACGACCTGCGCGGCGGGCCCGGCAGCGACGGCGCGGACGGCGGCACCGGCAACGACACGATCCACGGCGAGGACGGCGACGACGTGCTCGACGGAGGCGACGGCGACGACTTGATCTTCGGCGGCCCCGGTGACGACACGATCGTCGAGAAGGGCTTCGGAGACGACAAGGAGCTCAACGGCGGTCCCGGCAACGACATCATCCGCGGCGGGCGCGGCAACGACCAGCAGATCCTCGGGGAGGACGGCGATGACCAGCTCTTCGGCGAGAACGGCCACGAGAAGATCCTCGGCGGCAACGGCAACGACCTCATCGACGGCGGGCGTGCTGCCGACCGGCTGGAGGGCGGTCACGGCGACGACACGATCTTCGGTCGCGCTGCCAGAGACGCGATGAAGGGCGAGGAGGGATCCGATCGCCTCGACGGCGGTTCCGCGAGCGATCGGCTCGAGGGCGGTGACGGCAACGACGAGCTGGTCGGCGGCTCGAGCCCCGACGTGCTCGACGGTGGTGATGGCGATGACTCGATCCGGGCGGCCGACGACAGCGCGGACACGGTGCTGTGCGGAGCGGGCAACGACACCGTCTACGTCGAGAGTGACATTCCGCAGCGCGATCTGCTGTCGGATTGCGAGCTCGTCGTGGCGGTTGCGCCCGAAGCCGACAACGACGGTGAAGCGGTGCTTGTCATCCGCGGAACGCCTGCTGACGATGTGCTCTACGGCACGGACGCCGCCGAGTCGATGTTCGGGCGTGCCGGCGCCGACAGGCTGTTCGGCAAGGCCGGCGACGACTACGTCGACGGCGACAGCGGCGACGACCAGCTGCACGGCGGCCCAGGCAACGACATCATTCCCGGTCGTGGCGGCAACGACAGGATCCACGGCAACGAGGGCGACGACCGGATCACCGGCGACCGCGGCAACGACCGCATCTTCGGCGGCGCCGGCAACGACACGATCTTCGGCAACATCGGCCGTGACCGGGTCGACGGCGGGGCCGGCAACGACCGCATCAACGTGGTCGACAGCACCGTCGACCGCGTCAGCTGCGGAGCGGGCAGGGACACCGTGTTCGCCGATCCGCGCGACAGGGTCGGCAAGGACTGCGAGATCGTCCGCCGCTGACCGCGCTGACGTCAGGGCCGCCGATCAGGCGTTCAGGGCGGCGATGCAGCAGGCGCCCGCGGCCTGACGGTTGCGCCGGCTTGGCGGCGCAGCGCCGCGAACGCCGCCTCGGCGGTCGCGGCGTCGAGGTGACGCGCGCGTCCGTTGCCGCCCGAGCCGACCGTGACGCGCAGGTCAGCGAGTGCCGCGCGCGCCTGCAGCGGCGTGCGCTCGAGCGCGTGCTGCTGCAGGCGGTGGCGGCGCGCGAGCAGCGTGCGGCGTGCGATCCGCACCTCGCGCACGACGACGACGTTGCCCGCCAGCCGCACGCCCGCGCCGCGGAAGTCGCGCAGGCCGATCAGCGCGCCGGCCAGCGCGAGCGCGGGCAGCGCCGGCCAAGCCGCGCTGGTCAACGCCAGCACGGGCGCGGCGCCGACGATCGCGCCGAGCGTCGCCCGCGGCAGGACGAAGCGCCGCAGCGCGCGGCGCGGCGGGCGCTCGAGCTCGCCCGGCTCGATCGCCAGCCCCGGCACGAGGCGCGCGATGACCGCCTCCGCCTCGGCGCGGCGCACGAGCGGCAGCAGCGTGCTTGTCACGGCCTTGTCGTTGCCGTGCGCGGCCGTCTCCAGCCGCAGCGCGGCGAGGCCGAGCGGCCCGCGCGTGAGCCCTTCGACGATCACGACGCCGTCGACGCGCTCGAGCGGGATGCTCTGCGCGCGCCGCTCGAGCAGGCCGCGGCGGATGCGCAGCACCTGCGCGTCGCGCTCGACCTCGAAGCCGGCGAACACGACGATCGCCGCGACGAACGACAGGACGTAGGCCGCGCCGAGCACGATCGCGACGGCAATCAGGATCGTCGTCGGCGAGTTGAGCCGGGCGAGCAGCCCCTCGCCGTCGCGCTCGACGTCGATCACGTTCTGAAACAGCGCGTAGACGCCGGCCACGGCCGATACGGCGACGCTGATCTGCGGTGAGGTGAGCGCCGTCAGCAGCAGCCGCCGCCTGCCGAGCCGGACGCGCGCGTCGGGCGACGCCGGCTCGGGCTGGCCGAGCGCCCGGCGCAGCCGCGCCGCCTCCGCGTGCGTGACGGCCGACAGAACGATCTCGTCGGCGTCCGACGCCCCCGGCACCTGCACGCGCAGCTCGACCACGCCGAACAGCCGCTGGATCGGGCCGGTCACGGTGTCGACGCCCTGCACCCGCGCGCGTGGGACGACCTTCTCGTCGGGCGTGAAGACGCCGGAGCGGTAGTGCAAGGCGATGTCGTCGAGCCAGTAGGTCTTGCTGCGCCAGGTGATCCAGCTGATCAGGCTTCCGACGGCGATTGCGCCGACCGCCATCGCGGCGGCGAGACCCGGCGTCCCGCCACGCACGATCGCGATCACCAGCGCGCCGAGGACGAGCTGCAGCGCCGCGCGCACCGCGTCGACGGCGATCGCGGCGTAGTGCAGGCGGCGCGGCGGCTCAGAGGTCATCGGGGGTCCGCAGCCGCGCGAGGATCCTGTCGCGCACGTCGTCCGCCCGCGCCGGCGCGAGACCGGGGATCGTCGTCTGGCCCGCGGCCGTGTGCACGTTCAGGCGCACGAGGCCGAAGATGCGCGTCCAGCCCGTGCGCTCGACGGACACGTGCTGGATGCGCGTGATCGGCACGATCGTCCGCGTCACGCGCAGGACGCCCGCGAGCAGGTCGAGCTCCTCCTCGTGCAGCTCCCAGCGGTAGCGGCGGTGGCGCTCGCGCGGGACCAGGACGATGTGCGCGAGGCCGGCGACGGCGCTGACGAGCGGCAGCCAGGGCATCAGCGCGTCGGCGGCCGCCGCGATCCCGAACGCGATCGCGACGACGATCAGCACGGAGACGACGTCTTCGCAGAGCCACATCGCGCGAACGCCGTCGGGCAGCGTCTCGGTGGGCTGGGGGCGCACCGCCGCAATCACTTCAGAACGCGCGGCGAGTCGGTCGCGCCGAGCGCGGCGGGATCGATCTCGACGATCTGCGCGACGCGCTCGCGCGCGGCGTCGGCGTCGACGGCGGGCAGGTTCTTGACGAGCAGCGGCGGCGCCTCGCCATAGGTCTCCTTCGTGCCGGGCTCGACGATCACGCCGTCGATCGCCTCGAGCTGCGCGCGCGTCGGGGCCTCGACCTGATGGCCGTGCGGGATCCCGACGACGAAGAGCTGGCGGTAGCGCCGCCCGGCGTCGAGTGCCCCGTGGACGCGCTCGACGCCGATCCCGAAGCGGGTCGCGATCGCGAGGGCGTCGTTGCGATCGAACGCGCCTTCGTTCTCGCCGATATGGCGCGCGGCATCGGACTTCGCGCGGTCGCAGAGGTCCATCAGGAACTGCTCGAGCTCATCTTCGCCGCCGACGGGGATGTCGAAGCCGAACTGCAGCACGGAGCGTCCGCACTGCCCGCCGCTCCAGGCGAAGCGACCGTCGACGACGTGGTGCTCGAGCAGGTAGCGCATCTGAAACGCGTTTCGCTCGGCGGCCGCGTCGGCGTAGTCGGCGAGCGCCTCGAGCGCCTCGGCGCTGTGCACGTAGCGCGGGTCGTCGGGCCGGTCGGCGGCCCGCGCCCGGTGCGCTGCGGCCTGCTCGCGGAAGTGTTCGGAGATCGGGTTCACGCGGCGCATGATGCCCCACCTGCGGTCGCCGCCATCCGCCGCCGCCGAGCACGATGGCGTAATCGGCGTGCTAACCGGGCGCGTCGCCGCGCGCCGGCCCGATAGACCTTCGGGCGCAATCACAAACGGATCGGGGGATGGACGATGACCGAGGCCCAGCAGCAGGTCGCCGCAGACTACGCCAGTGGCGAGCTCTCGAGACGCGACGCGGTCGCGATCCTCAGCCAGCTCGGCGTGAACGGCATCGCTGCCGGCAAGATGCTCGCGGACGCGATGGCCGAGGCAGGCGGCGACAGCGGCAGCGCTGCCGGACCGCCGTCGGCGACCGCGTAACGCGCCGGCGGCGGCGTGGTGTGAGCGCCCGCGGGCGCTGCCGCGCTCGCGAACGTCCACCTACGCGCCCAGCGGCGGGGCCCGCCCCGGCGGCTGGGCCGGTCGCTCGCGCTGCGGGGCGGCCGGGACGGCGCGGACCTCCGGCGTTCCGGGCTGCAGCCTGAGGTCCTCGTCGTGATGGCGTAGCTCGAGCGCCGCGCCGTCGAGCAGCTCGTAGCGCGCGTCGGCGCGCCCGACGGTGACGCGCAGGCGCCGGCCGCGGTAGAGCAGCCTGAAGCTCAGCCGCGTCAGTCGCGCGGGCAGCCGCGGGGAGAAGTGCAGCGTGTCGCCGTGGTCGCGCATCCCGCCGAAGCCCGCGACGGCGACGAGCCAGGAGCCCGCGAGCGCCGCGAGGTGGACGCCGTCGCGCGTGTTGGACGCGAGGTCGCGCAGATCGATGAACGCCGTCTCAGCTAGGTAGTCGTAGGCGAGCTCGGTGTGGCCGACCTCGGCCGCCACGATCGCCTGGATGCACGCCGACAGCGACGAGTCGCGGACGGTGATCGCCTCGTAGTACTCGAAGTCGCGCGCGCGCTGCTCGCAGCTGAAGCACTCGGCGCAGACGTAGAGCGCGAAGATCAGGTCGGCCTGCTTGACGACCTGACTGGCGTACAGCAGGTAGTAGGGGTAGTGCAGCAGCAGCGGATAGCGCTCCGGCGGCGTGTTGTCGAAGTCCCATCGGCGGTAGCGCGTGAAGCCCTCGGACTGCGGCGTCACGCCCAGCTCCTCGTCGTAGGGGATGACGATCGCCTCGGCGGCGTCGCGCCACGCGCGGATCTCCTCGTCGTCGACGCCGAGCTTCGCCGCGCTCGTGGGGTGGCGCGCGGCAAGCGTCGCGGCCGAGCGCAGGTTGCGCGCCGCCATGAAGTTCGTGTAGACGTTGTTGTCGGCCAGCGACGAGTACTCGTCGGGGCCGGTGACGCCGTCGATCCGGAAGCCGCCCTCGGCGTCGTGGTGGCCGATCGAGTGCCACAGCCGCGCGGTCTCGACGAGCAGCTCGAGGGCGATCTCGCGCTCGAACTGCTCGTCCTCGGTTGCCGCGAGGTAGCGCCTCGCCGCGTCGGCGATGTCGGCGTTGATGTGCATCGCGGCCGTGCCCGCCGGCCAGTAGCCGGAGCACTCCTGACCGGAGATCGTGCGCCACGGGAACGTCGCGCCGCCGATACTCAGCATCCGCGCGCGACCCCGCGCGAGTGCGAGCGTCGAGTGGCGCCACCACAGCGCGTCACGCGCCGCCGTCGGCGCGACGTACGTCAGCACGGGCAGCGTGTAGGTCTCCATGTCCCAGAACGAGTGGCCGTCGTAGCCGCTGCCGGTCAGCCCCTTTGCCGGGATCGCGCGGCCCTCGGCGCGCGCCGCCGCCTGCAGGACGTGAAAGAGCGCGAAGCGGGTCGCCTGCTGCAGTGCCGGATCGCCGTCGATCTCGACGTCGGCGCGCGCCCAGAAGTCGTCGAGGTACGCGCGCTGGGACCTGTACAGCGCCTCCCAGCCCGTCCGCATCACCGCGGCGAGCGCGGCGTCGACCTGATCGCGCATCGCCGGAAGCGAGCGCCGACTGGACCATCCGTAGGCGACGAACTTGACGATCCGCAGCCGCTCGCCGGGCTCCAGCGAGGTGGAGACCGTGACGCGGGCGAGGTCGCGCTCGCTCTCGGCGGCGGTGACGATGTCGTTGGGCCCCTCGATGACGTGATCCATCCCGGCGGCGACGCGCAGCTTCGACATGCGCGTGACGTGCACGAGGCCGGCGCGCAGGCCGTTGTGGCCGTGCGCCTCGCCGCGCAGCGGCCGCCGCAGCGCCGCGGCCGCGCGCGGGTCGTCGCCTGCCTCCTCGACGGGCTCGTTGGCGACGAGCTCGGACTGCACGACGATCCGCGCCGGGCCGTCGTACGCCTCGACCTCGTACTCGATCGCCGCCACGGCGCGCTGCACGAAGGAGACCAGGCGCGTCGTGCGCAGGATCAGCCCCTGCCCGGCCGGTGAGCGCCAGTGCACCTCGCGGCGCAGCACGCCGTCGCGCAGGTCGAGCACGCGCTCGTGGCGCTCGACGGTCCCGTAGCGCAGGTCAAACGGCTCGTCGTCGACGAGCAGCCGCAGGACCTTGCCGTTCGTGACGTTGATCATCGTCTCGCCGGACTCCGGATAGCCGTAGCCGGCCTCGGCGTAGGGCAGCGGGCGCGTCTCGTAGAACCCGTTGAGGTATGTGCCCGAGCGGCCGCATGGCTCGCCCTCGTCGAGGTTGCCGCGCAGGCCGATGTGGCCGTTGGACAGTGCGAAGACCGACTCCGTCTGCGCGAGGACGTCGAGGTCGACCGTGCGCTCCGCGACCGACCAGGGGTCGACCTCGAAGGTGCTCCGGTCGATCATCGGGCGCGGTCCAGCAGATCCGCGAGGTCGGTCACGACAACGTCGGCGCCGCGCTGCGTGAGGGCTTGCGCCTGGCCGCTGCGGTCGACGCCGACGACGTAGCCGAAGCTGCCGTTGCGGCCCGCTTCGACGCCGGCCAGCGCGTCCTCGAAGACGACCGCGTTGGGCGCCGGCGTGTCGAGACGGCGCGCCGCAGCCCCGCAGCGCGCGCCGCCTCGACGTAGCGGACCGAGCCCTCGTAGGCGTCGACGCCGTCCTTCGCCATCATCGCGAGCACGAGCTCGTTCTTGCGATCGGCGAGCGTGCGGACGAGCTTCTCGTCGGCCTCGATCCCGCGCGCCTGCAGGAACGACCGAACGCCGTCCAGCCGTGGCTTGCCGTCGACGTGCTCGTCGTACTCGCGCGGCAGCTCGAAGGGCGGCTCGCCGAGCTCGCGCAGGAAGCCGTCGAACTCCTCCTTCCAGGCGCGCGCGTGCACGACGGCGGTCTTCGTCAGCACGCCGTCGAGGTCGAACAGGCAGGCGCTGATCGTGTCCGGCAGCCCGAGCATCGCGACGAGTCTCCCCGGTACGGGGGATGCTTCAAGCGCGGACGTCGGGTGTCGACGCCCCTGAACAGCACCGAGGCCGGGGCGTTCGCCCCGGCCTCGGTACGTCAGGACAGCGTCTGCTCTTCTAGTCCTCCTTTGTGATGCCCATCCGCTTGAGGGCAGCCTGCGCGTGCGGCGACAGCTGACCCGTCACGGGCGTGGCCACCGCGAACCCCGACGGCCACGCGATCGGCGCGTTCTGCCCGAGACTCGCGTACTCGCCCACAGGCGCGCCCGGGGGCGGAACGCGCTCGTCCGGCGCGAGGTAGAGCTTGACGTCACCTCCGAAAGACATTGCCAGCACCTTGGATTCCCTCCGTCGTGATAGCGGCGCAAGCCGCATTGATACCTATCTTCGGACTTCGCCCTCCGCCTGGAAGGCGAACCCTGTAGACGCCCTCCCGCTATGCCTTGGCGACGAGCGGAAGGACCGCGGGAACCCTGCACCCCGCATGTGCGACACGATACAAAAAAACGGCCGTCCGGACAACGCTTTCCGGGGGTTATCCGAACCAAGACGTTCGTGCAGGCTCGATTGGCCGGCGCGCGCCGGTCCGGCAGACTTGCCCGATGGACGCCACCGATGCAAGAGCCCGTCTGATCCGCCTCCAGGCAGAGCGATTCCAGGCGCTCGAGCTCGGCGTCGAGAAGTCGTCGCCGTATCTGACGCGGGTCGAGGCCGCGATCGAAGAGGCGCGCGCGGACTTCGTCGCGAGCGCCGTGCTCGAGATCGCGCTGCTGCGCGGGTCGCTCGCCGGCGCGACCCGCGGCTGATCGCGGATCGCCGCCCATCGCGCGCTGCGCGTGGTCGCCGCAGCGCGTCGATCACGGGAAGATGGCTGTGCGATGCGGCCGCTGCTCAACGCGTTGCTGTTCCTTCCGTCGCGGGCGATCGAGCAGACGCCCGCAGACGCCGGCCTCGCCTACCGTGACGTCTGGTTGCAGACTGACGATGGCGAGCGGCTGCACGGTTGGTGGGTTCAGCGGCGCGCGGCTGCGCTCGGGCACGTCCTGCTCTGCCACGGCAACGCCGGCAACGTCGGCGATCGCGTTCTGCACGCCGCCGTTCTGACGGCCGCCGGCTTCGATGTGCTGCTGTTCGACTACCGCGGCTACGGGCACAGCAGCGGCACGCCCAGCGAGCAGGGAACCTACCGCGACGCGCGCGCCGCGCTGTCGTGCCTGCTGGGTCAGCCCGACGTGGACTGCGCCCGCGTGCTGTACCTCGGCGAGTCGCTCGGCGGCGCGGTCGCGCTCGAGCTCGCGCTCGCGCACCCGCCGGCGGGGCTCGTCCTGCTGTCGGCGTTCACCAGCGTTCGCGAGATGGGGCGCCTGCACTACGGGATGATCCCGACCGCCCTGGTGCCTGACGCGTACCCGAGCCTGCGCCTGATCGCCGACCTGCGTGCTCCGCTGCTCGTGCTGCACGGCGAAGACGACATGATCGTGCCGGTCGAGCAGGGTCGGGCGCTGTTCGACGCGGCGCCCGATCCAAAGCGGCTGCGCATCCTGCCCGGCGTCGGACACAACGACATCGTCTCGAGCGCAGGCGGAGCTGTCGGCGAGGAGATCAGGTCGTGGGCGCGGCGCGATTGAGCCGTGGCCCATCGCTCCGCGCGAGCGCGGGACGCGTTCGAGCTCGAGCACGTCGACGTGGGTGCGCGCCGATGTTTTCGCGTTCGTTCGGGCGGGAATCGTTCTGTCATGTCCGATTCGCTGCGACGGACGGCGGCTGCGCTTGTCGGCGAGGGCAAGGGAATCCTCGCGGCGGACGAGAGCAACGGCACGATGGACAAGCGCCTGCGGGCGGCGGGCGTGGAGCCCGGCGTGGAGACGCGTCGCGCGCTGCGCGAGCTGTTGTTCACGACCGAGGGTGCGGCGCAGTACATCAGCGGCGTGATCCTCTATGACGAGACGTTTCGCCAGAGCACGACGGACGGCGTCGCGTTTCCCCGGCTGCTCGAAGACCAGGGGGTCGTGGCGGGCATCAAGGTCGATACCGGTGCCAAGCCACTGGCGCAAGCCGACGACGAGACGATCACCGAGGGGCTGGACGGCCTTCGCGAGCGCTTGGCCGAGTACTACGCCGGCGGGGCGCGCTTTGCCAAGTGGCGCGCGGTGATCGCCGTCGACGAGCAGCGCCCCAGCCGCTATTGCGTCCACGTCAACGCGCACGCGCTCGCGCGGTACGCCGCGCTGTGTCAGGAGGCGCAGATCGTGCCGATCGTGGAGCCCGAGGTGCTGATGGACGGCGCGCACACGATCGATCGCTCCGAGCAGGTGACGGGGGCCGTTCTCGCGACCGTCTTTGAGGAGCTGCGAGAGCAGCGCGTGCTGCTCGAGGGAATGCTGCTGAAGCCCAACATGGTGCTGGCCGGCTATGAGTGCCCCGAGCAGCCCGATGACGAGGTCGTGGCCGAGCGTACCCTGCGCTGCCTGCGCCGCAACGTTCCCGCGGCGGTGCCGGGGATCGTCTTTCTCTCGGGTGGTCAGAGCGACGAGGATGCCACGGCGCGACTGAACCTCATGAACCAGATGGGGTCCCAGCCGTGGGAGATCAGCTTCTCCTATGGTCGCGGGCTGCAGGCGGCCGCACTGACGACGTGGCACGGCGACAGCGACAACGTCGCGGCCGCTCAGGCGCAGTATCGCCACCGCGCTCGCTGCACCGCCGCCGCGCGACGCGGCGAGTACTCGCCGGAGATCGAGCGCGAGCTGCTCGCGTCGCGCTGACCGGTTGATGGGCATCCATCGCTGATCGCGCGGCGGGCTGCAGCAACGACGCAGACCACGCGCGGCGCCGCACGCGCCGGCGACCTACGGAAGCGGCACGTCTGCCCTGCGATCGACGAACGGCAGCTGTGACACCAGTTCGCTCAGCTCGAACGAGCGATGCACGTGCTCTGGGCCGCTGAGGATCATCAGCCGCTTGCTGTGATAACGCGATCGCGCGCTGGCGTCGATCACGACCTGCATTCCGGCCGAGTCGATGAACTCGAGCCCGCCGAGGTCGACGAGGATCTCTTGGGAGTCGCTGGCCTCGGCGCGCCGCAGTTCCTGCTCGAACTGCCACGCGCTGCCGAGGTCGAGCTCGCCGCTGGCCGCGAGGATCTGCCTGTCACCGTCGCGAACGCAGTGGACCGCAAATGCATCGCCCGCCGCAGGGAAGCGGCCGCTGCGCGCGGAATGCCTCGCCGAGTGACGCCCGAACAGGCGCCGGACCCGGCTGACACGCCGCGACCGGCACTGCTCCAGTTGCTTCGCCATGCGGGTTGGAACATCGGGCGGGGCGACGGGTTGGCCGGTTCGTCGTGCGACGGACGGATGTTCGGCAGGCGCCCGTTGGCGTGACGACTGCGCGCCGGGTCCTCGGTTCCGATCGCGATAGACCTCAGCGCGCCGGTGCGACGTTGTGGTTGCACCGGAACACGTTGTCGGGGTCGTACTGCGCCTTGACCTCGGCGAGCCTGCGGAGGTTGCGTCCGAAGGCCCGACTGCACGGCGCTGAACGGTGTCGGACTGGAGATGTCCAGCAGTGGCGTGCCGAGCTCGCGCAGCGGCGCCATCACGCGCATCCCCTCCTCGACGTCGCCGGCGTAGACGCCTCCGACGATCGCGACCGGGCGGTCGTGAACCTCGGGCGTCAACTGGCCGTCGGCGATCGGCGATCGGCGAGTGCGCCGAAGCCTGCATCCTGCTCGGGGACGCACGCTTCGCCGCGTCGCTGTACGAGCTCATCGTCCCTACGACGGTCGCCCGCTGACGGCCGGCCGCGAGCTCTCCGTCCGACCACGCGTACATCCCCTCAGCCTCCTCCACGGCATAGCCGACGACATACGGCCCAGGCGCTGCTCGCCGCCGTCCTCGGCGACCTTCTGTTTCCGCGACACCCATCGCGGGGATCCGTCGCCGCGCCAGTCCGAGCTTTGACGCCTCGTCTGGCCGTGGAGCGCGTCTTTCTGTCCTCCCTCAGACGCCGCCGCTCTCGCGGGCCACCCGCCGCGAGGGCGGTCTCCACGCGCGCTCGTCGCCAGGCACGCGCGGGCGACCGCCGCGCTCGCGGCCAGCGGCGCGAGGTGTGGGCGCCGCTGACGCGGGGAACACGCGGTCTGTGCCGTCGCGTCGCGTCACCCAGCGGATCGGGCGCGTCGCCCGCGACAGCTTTGGCTGGAGCGAGCTGCGGCCGGGTCAGGAGGAGGTGATCGCCGCCGTCGTCGCCGGCCGCGACGCGCTCGCGGTGATGGCGACCGGGTACGGCAAGTCGGCGCTCTATCAGATCGCGGGCGTGCTGATCGACGGCCCGACCGTTGTCGTCTCGCCGCTGATCGCGCTGCAGCGCGACCAGGTTTCCGATCTGCGCGACGGTGACGTCGGCGGTGCCGCCGCCGTGTCGTCAGCCGTCAAGCAGTCTGAGCGGCGCGATGCGCTCGAGGATGCCCGCCAGGACGAGCTCGAGTTCCTCTTTCTGACGCCCGAGCAGTTCAGCAATCCGGAGGTGATGGCGAACGTGACGGCTGCGCGGCCGTCGCTGTTCGTCGTCGACGAGGCACACTGCATATCCGAGTGGGGGCACGACTTCCGGCCGGCGTACCTGCGCCTGCGAGCCGTGGTCGAGCAGCTCGGTGGGCCGACCGTGCTGGCGCTGACCGCGACGGCGTCGCCGCACGTTCGCGACGAGATCGTCCAGCGGCGCGGGATGCGCGACCCGCTCGTCCAGGTATCTGGATTTGACCGTCAGACGATCCATCTGGCCGTCGAGCGCTTCCATGACGAGCAGAGCAAGCGGCGCGCGCTTGTCGAGCGTGTGCGCGATGCGCGCGGTTCGGGGATCGTCTACGCCGCAACTCGCAAGGAGGTCGAGGAGCTTGCCGAGGAACTCGGCGCGGTCGCCTATCACGCAGGCATTGCCGGCAAGCGGCGCGACGCGATCCAGGACGACTTCATGGCCGACCGCGCCCCCGTCATCGTCGCGACCACGGCCTTCGGAATGGGGCTCGACAAGCCGAATGTGCGGTGGGTCTTTCACGCCGACATCCCCGACTCCGTGGACTCCTACTGGCAGGAGGTGGGTCGCGCGGGGCGCGATGGCGAGCCGGCACGCGCGATCCTCTTCTATCGGCCGGAGGATGTCGGGCTGCGTCGCTTCTTCGCGCGCTCCGGCAAGATCGACGGCGAGCAGATCGGCGATCTTGCGGACGCGATCGCCGCCGCGCCGGGCGCCCTCGAGCCGCAGGATCTCAAGGAGGAGCTCGAGCTTTCCGGCTCCAAGCTCTCCGCCGGCCTCGCGCGGCTCGAGGAGGCCGGCGCGATCGAGATCCTGTCGTCGGGCGAGGTCGCCGAGGATCGGCTCGGCGACGACAGCGTCGAGCAGGCGCTGCAGACGCAGGCAAACCGGCAGTCCTTCGACGAGTCGCGCGTCGAGATGATCCGCGCGTTCGCCGAGCTTGCCGCAGGCTGCCGGCGCGACTTCGTCCTCTCGTACTTCGGCCAGCCCTTCGATCCGCCATGCGACGCCTGCGACCTCTGCGACGCCGGCCGTGGCGACGTCGCGCCGCACGACGAGCCGTTCGCCGTCGGCGCGCGGGTCGTCCACCGCAAGTGGGGTGGCGGCGTCGTGCAGCGCTACGGAGCGCGCGACGTCTCGGTGCTCTTCGACGACGTCGGCTACAAGGCGCTCGCGCTCGACGTCGTCACGGACGGCGACATGCTCACCAAGGAGCCCGCGCAGGACGATCGCGACGATTGAAGACGCCGTCCTCGCTCGCCTGCCGCGTGTCAGCGGGCTTTGACCTGTGCGGTGTGCGTGAGGGTGATGAGCAGCAGACCGCCGGCGAGGTTGCCGAGCGTCGCCAGGCCGATGTTGGCGAGCAGTTCGCCGTAGGTGACGCCGTCGGACAGCCAGACCCCGAAGAGCACGTGCAGAGCAGACACGACGACGTGGTCAAACGGCCCGAGCGCCAGGAACACCCCGACCAGGTACGCGACCAGGATGCGTGACGTGACGCTGTTGACGGCCTCCAGCATGTACGACAGGAGCGTGATCAGCGCGCCGGCGAGCACGGCCCGCGCCAGGGTCGCCGCCGCCTCCTTTCCGACGATCTCCTCGGCGACGGCGACCAAGGCCTCGGGGGAGCCGTGCGGGAGTGCGCCCTCCACCGTGAGCGCAGCGATGAGCAGCGCGCCGCCGACGAGGTTCAGCACCAGGATGGTGACCCAGAGTTGCAGCAGACGCGCCCACGGCCTGCTGCCCTGCTCATCGATCGCGGCGGCGACCGGATCGAAGAAGTTCTCGCTGAACAGCTCGGTGCGGCCAACGATCAGAAATACGAGGCCGATGCCAAACGCGAGCGCGCCGACGAGGGTGGCGACACCTCGTCCGACCTCCGGCTCGAGCAGGGCTTGGGCGACGCCGAGGGCCACGATCCCGAAGACGATCGTGACGCCCGCGATGAAACCCGTCGCAACCTGCTCCCCAAACGGCATCGACAGACGCCGCCGACCCTCGTGCTTTGCCCGCTCACAGATCTCCTGAGGGGTCGGTGCGACGGCCACGAAGCAGCTCCTACCCAGCCTCTGCTTGCGCAGCATGCCGCGCGTGTGCGGCGTCCGCTCGCTGACAGCATGTCCGGCGCCTACGGCGACGGCGAATGCACCGGGCTCGTCGGTTGGCGCCGCGCGAAGGTCGTGGCGCCCCCGCAGCAGTCGCGGGACCGCGGTGCGGGCGGTCCGACAAGCCACATGTGCGAGCACGAGCACAAACGGGCACTTGTCCTGTATGGGTTCTACGATCGCCTGTGCTGTGGACGTTGACGACGACGCGTCACGTCGAGCGCTCGATACCGCGGCCGACCTGGCCGAGCGCCTTGGCCTGCCGCTGGTCGTCGCCTATGTCGCGCCGTCGGGTCACGTCTCTGGCGGCGGTCCGGCCGCCGGCAGCGATGCCGTCCTCGTCGCACCCGCCCCGGCGCTGCCGTACCCGTACCCCGTCGCGCCTGACCCAGCGGAGCTCGACCAGGTTCGCGACGACGCACGGCGACGCGTCGAGCAACTGCTTGCGCAGTGGGGCGTCGACGACGCGCAGGTCGAGGTGGCGCTGGACGCCAGCGTCGCCGACGGGCTGCGACGGATCGCCGCCGATCGCGACGCGGAGTTGCTGGTCGTCGGGTCGCGAGGACGCGGGACGATTCGCGCCGCGCTGCTCGGCAGCACGTGCCACGCGCTCGCCGGCGAGGCTCCGTGCCCGGTCGTCGTGGTCCCGACCTCCGACTGAACCGCAGCGCGCGAGCTGGCGCACGATCGAGACGCTCAGCCGGGGGCACGCGGGGCGGGGATCTCGATCTTCAGGCGCTTGATCATCCGGTCGATGCGGTGCGCAACGTCGATCGCCTCGACACCGAGCGCAGTCGCCATCTCGGCGAGCGGCGTGTCCTCGAGCGTCATCCCCAGGATCGGCAGCTCGTCGGGCGCGAGCTCGCCGGCGGCCGCGTCGAGCAGCTCGCGCGAGACCGGTGGTAGGACCCGCTCGCCGCGCGCGACCCGGCGTATCGCGTCGTACAGCTCGTTGGCGGGAGCGGACTTGCTGACGAGCCCATCGACACCGGCGAGCCGCGCCGGGATCATCAGCGACGCGTCGGCATACGCCGAGTACAGGAGCACGGCCGGTGCAGCGAGCTGACGCTTGATGCGGCGGCAAAGAACCAGACCGTCGTCGCCCGGCAGGTGGTAGTCGAGCACGACGACGTCGGGCTTCGTGCGGTTCAGCGTCGGCCAGAGCTCGTTTGCGGACGCGGCGGCGTTCAGCGGCACGAGGCCGGGCTCGGCGCGCAGGACTGCGCTCAGCCCGGCGCGCATCGCGGGATGGTCGTCGACGATCAGGATGCGGATCATGGCTGTGAGGTCGTTTCGGTCGCCTCAGTCGCGAAGGTCAGCGCCACACAGGTGCCGCGCCCGTCAGGTCCCGGGCCGAGCGAGAGGTCGGCCCCGATCGTGTCGGCTCGGGCGCGCATCGAGCGCAGGCCGTTGGAGCCGGGGCGGCGGATCGTCGGCAGGCCGCTGCCGTCGTCGCAGACCTTGATCGTCGCGCTCGAGCCGTTGCGCGCCAGGACGACGTCGACGTGGCGTGCAGCGCTGTGGCGAACGGCATTCGTCAGCGCCTCTGCGCAGATTCGGTAGACGTGCGCGGCGACGTGCGCGGGCAACTCGCCGACGCTGCCGCTCACGGTGATCTCGGCGTCGCTTGCCGGCACCAGCTCGGCGGCGCGTTCGTCGAGCAGGCGCTGCACCGAGCGTCCGTCGAGCGGCATGCGCAGCTCGGCGACGCTCGTGTCCATGTCGGCACCGGCCGCGCGCAGCTCGCCCAGCGCATGTTCGACGAGCTGCGCCTGCGCGCCCGCGACCTGCCCGTGCAAGGCGCTGAGCACGAGATGCGCTGCATGAACACGCTGCTTCGCCGAGTCGTGCAGCTCCCATGCGATCCGCTGGCGCTCGCTCTGGACCGCGAGTCGCTCGGAGCGCAGCCGCTCGCCGCGCAGCCGCTCGAGCACGTCGGTTGCGTAGGCGAGCGCGAGCACGACGATCAGCGGGACCATGAGATGCGTCGCGATCGTCTCCAGGCGGACCGTGCTCTCCAGCGTGTTCGCATCAAGGTTGGTGTAGAGCGCGACGGCGAGGTACGTCAGCGTGAACGCGATCCCCCAGCCGACAGCGCGCCGAAACGACAGGCCCGTAGAGGGCAGGATGAGCGCTGTCAGCATGAGAACGTAGAACGGGCTGCGCCAGTCCTCGGAGGCAGCCACGAGCGCCAGCACGCCAGCGCCGTCGACGAGCCACGCGGCCGGCGACAGCTGCAGCCGCGGCGCGTACGCAAGTGCGCCGAGCGTCGCCACGGTGAACGCGATCGCGGCCACGATCAGAAGGGGATCGTGCGCCGTCACGCGGTGCATGGACAGCAGCAGGATCGCGACGCCTGCGGACAGCAGCCGCGTCATGAGCAGCAGCGCCATCCACCGCGAGGTCACGGCACCTCCGGCGAGGGTTACGCGACGCGTGCTCAACGTGCGTGCGCGTCACCGGCGGGCCCGCGCTGTGCTTCGGTCGACGCAACGGCGAGGCTGCGACCGCACAGCGTGTACTGCCAGATCGCAGAAGGCAGGCGCTCGCGACAGTTGGGACAGTGAGCAGCAGCGTCGCCGCTGGTCTGCATGCGTTCGATCAGACCCATGTCGTCCTCCTCAGATCTCGTGTCGGCGACAGGGACGCTGTCGCGTGGGAGAGGGACCAACGATGGCTGATCATCCTATCCCGCCCGGCGCGTCGTGCCGCCGCGCGATTGCGGCGGCACGTCACCCCAGAACCTGCTGCGCCGGCGGCTACCTGTCGTCGTCGCGGCTGAGCAGGTCCTTCGCCTTGTCGGCGCCCTTGTCGACCTTCTCCTTCATCGCGCTTGCTCCCTGGTCGACCTTGCCCTCGCGCTGCAGCGACTCATCGCCGGTCAGGTCGCCGGCAGCTTCCTTCGCGCGGCCCTTCATATCCTCAGCCTTCTCGTCCATGCATGCCTCCTTGGTTGTGTCGGTTTCGAGCAGTCGCAGCGTGCGTGCGCGGGTTGCCGCGCCGAGCGCGGCGAGCGCGCTCAGCGTTCGACCGCCGGGTCGGACGTACGCCGCGACGTCGCGAGCAGCCCGACAAGCAGGCCGATCGCGCCGACGACGATCAGGATCACGCCGATCGTGTTGATGCTCACGCCTGCGACCGTTGCCGTCACGGCCCACAGCAGGATCGCGCCGATCGCGATGAGCAAGATCGAGATGCCGATTCCCATTGCTACTCCTTTCTTGACGCCGCGTGCCCCTTGGCCGTCCGGCGTCGGGGATGTTCTGGTGCAGGTCTTCCCCCGGCGGCGCTTCGACAGCCTGGGGTCTTCACCCCATCCGGTCATTGAAGACGCGCTGTCACGCGGCGGGCTGAAGGTCGCCGGGCGGCGCCGTTTCGTCGGCGCGCTCGCGCAGGTAGGCGAGGATCGTCGAGGCGACGGCGAGCACGGGCGCTGCGACGAGCGCGACCAGTCCCTGCCCGCAGGAAGAAGAACAGGACCACGAGCGCGATCAGCAGGGCGGCGATCGCCTCGATCAGCAGCAGTGCCCCCGTGAGGGCGCCGCCGGCCAGCGTGCCGGCGCTCGCCTCGGCTTGCTCGCGGATGCGAGCCGCGACATCGTCGACCTGCTCCTGCGAAAGCCCCAGGGTGCCGTTGACAAGCCAGTCCTCGATCGTGTCCAGGCCGCCCGAGATCCCGACGTCGAGCTCGCCGAAGCGGCTCCGTCGGACGGCTGGCAGCGCCTGTTCGTGCGTCCTTCGCCATCCGGCTGACCCAACCGGACCGGCCGGCCGCTCAACGATCGGGTCTTGACCCCATGTTCATCTGGGCGTACGTCCGGACATCATGCGTGTGTGCTGGCGTTTCGACGGTCTCTCGGCTGGCGAGTGTTGCTGACGAACGCTGCGGTGCTCGTCGGCGTCTCGATGTTCTATGTCCTCAGTCCGGCGACGATCAGCTCACCGGTCCTGTTGTCCGAAGCGATCGTCCTCGTCGCGGCGATCATCATCACGCTGTTTCTCAACCTGCTGTTGCTGGAGCGCGCACTTGCTCCGCTGGAGCAGTTGCGTCGCCTCATGCAGGCCGTCGATCCGCTTCGACCAGGGCGCCGCATCGAGCTCCAACGCGCGGATTCCGATGTGGCTGCGCTGGCCGACGCGTTCAACACGATGCTCGATCGCCTCGAGACCGAGCGGCGCGTGAGCGCGCGCCGCGCGGTGGCCGCTCAGGAGGAGGAGCGCCGTCGCGTCGCACGTGAGCTGCACGACGAGCTCGGCCAGGTGCTGACCGGCGTGCTGCTGCTCATCGACGAGGCGAACAGGGCGCCGCCGCAGCGGGCTTCGCAAGCACTCGAGGAGGGACGCGAAGCTGCGCGCGCGGCGATCGAGGAGGTCCGGCGGATCGTGCGCGACCTTCGTCCCGAAGCGCTCGACGACCTCGGGCTCGCCAGCGCACTGGCGGCGCTGGCGACGAGCTTCGAACGGCGGACCGGGATCCGCGTCGAGCGGCGGGTTGCCGCCGATCTTCCCCACCTGTCGTCTGAGCAGGACCTCGTCCTGTACCGCGTCACACAGGAGGCCCTGACGAACGTCGCGCGCCATGCGCACGCGCGCCACGCCGAGCTGTGCATCGAGCAGATCGACGGCCACGTACGCGTGGTCGTGCGCGACGACGGCTGCGGCTTCGCGGGCGCGCCTCGCGACGACCGCGGCATCGGCGGCATCCGCGAACGCGCGATGCTCGTCCGCGGCACCGTCGACGTCCAGTCGGAGCCGGGACGGGGAACGCAGGTCGTACTGAGCATCCCGGTGCAGCAGCGATGACGACGCCGCTGAAGACGAGGCTGGTGATCGCCGATGACCACGCGATCGTGCGTCGCGGCCTGCAGTCGCTGTTTGATCCGCAGCCGGACTTCGAGGTCGTGGGAGAGGCACAGGACGGCGCCGAGGCCGTCCAGCGCGTGCTCGACAGCGGCGCCGACCTTGCGGTGCTCGACATATCGATGCCGCTGAAGACGGGGCTGGCCGCGGCGCGAGAGATCACGCAACGCCGTCCGCAGACCCGCGTGCTCATGCTGTCGATGCACGACAACGAGCAGTACTTCTTCGAGGCCCTCAAGGCGGGCGCGTCCGGCTACGTCCTGAAATCGGCTGCCGACCGCGACCTCGTCGAGGCATGCCGATCGGCGATGCGAGGTGAGCCGGTCATCTTCGGCGGCGCTGTCACGGCGCTGATCCGCGACTACCTGGACCGCGTGCGGCGCGGCGAGGACACGCGCGAGGATCCGCTGACACCGCGCGAGCTGGAGGTCGTCAAGCTGATCGCCGAGTCCCACACCAACGAGCAGATCGCCGAGCGGCTCGTGATCAGCCGCAAGACCGTCGAACGCCACCGCGCGAACATCCTCGAGAAGCTCGGGATGCGCGATCGCGTCGAGCTGACGCGCTACGCGATCAGGCGCGGCCTGATCGAACCCTGAGCGTGGCGACCACGATCGCGCCGGCGTCGAGATCTCGCGTGAGGGGCGAGAGCGGTGCATGTCCCACACTCGCAGCGCCCGACCCCGGCGCGCTCGACGTGAGCGTCGCGGCCTGCTCTCAGGGCGACGCCTTGATCGCGCTGGTGGGTGAGCGTGCCGGCGTGCGCTCGTCCTCGTGTCACCGAGCGCGTCTGTGCTGCGAATGCTGGAGTTGACCGCGACGCGCGATCTGCTGCACGTTCGGCGCGCCGACCCGCTGCATCGACGCTAGATCCGCGGCCCTGCCGGGGAGTCAGGGGATCGTGCCTCGCCGCAGTCGATCGCAGCACCTAGGCGTCAGCGCGTCGGCGGGCGGCGCGGTCGCCTGCGCGTGCGCGGCGTCGGCGACGTTCCTCGGCGGCTGGCTCGCGGGCGGCGCGGGCATCGACGTCCCGTGGGCGCCGACGTGGGATCTGCGCCTGGCGTTCGAGCTCGACGGCCTCGCCGCGCTGTACGGGCTGCTCGCCGCCGGTATCGGGGTCCTCGTCTTCGTCTACGCGTCGGCGTACGTGCCCCGCCATCTCGCTGATCAGGGGCGCTCACGTCGAGAGGAAGCTCGCCTGCACGCCGCGATGGTGCTGTTCCTGGTCTCCATGCTGGGCCTGACGACCGCCCAGGACCTGATCTTGCTGTTCGTCTTCTGGGACCTCACCGCCGTCGCATCCTGGCTGCTGATCGGCTTTGACCGCCGCAACCGCGACGCGCGGCTGTCGGCGCTCATGGCGCTGTTGGTCACCGCGATCTCGGCCGTGCTCATGCTGATCGGGATCCTCATGCTGCGCGTCGAGTACGCCACCACGCAGCTGCCCGAGCTCTTCGCCGTCGCACGGCCGAGCACGACGGTCAGCGCCGCCGTCGGGCTGATCGCGGTCGCGGCGCTGGCCAAGAGCGCGCAGGTGCCGTTTCACTTCTGGCTGCCGCGCGCGATGGCCGCGCCGACGCCGGTGTCGGCCTACCTGCATTCGGCGGCGATGGTCGCGGCCGGCGTCTTCCTGCTGTCGCGGATTCATCCGCTGATCGCGCTCGACGCCGATCTGCTCGACGGCCTGCTCGTCGTGGGATTTGCGTCGATGGCGGTCGGCGGCGTCCTCGCGCTCGCAGCCGACGGGCTCAAGCGCCTGCTGGCGTACTCGACGATCTCGCAGTACGGCTACGTCGTCACGATGCTGGGCGTCGGTGGCAGCAGCGGCGCTGCCGCCGCCTCCTTCTACGTGCTCGCGCACGCGCTGGCCAAGAGCGCGCTGTTCATGACGGCCGGGACCGTGACCGCGGCGACGGGCGCGAAGTCGCTGCGCGACACGGGTGGTCTGGCACGGGCCATGCCGCTGCTCGCGATCGCCAGCGCAGCAGCGGTCGCGGCGATCGCCGCGCTGCCGCTGACGATCGGGTTCTTCAAGGACGAGCTGTTCTTCAAGGCCGCGCTCGAGCGGGGCGACGTCGTCGCAGCGCTCGCCGTCGCGGGTGCCGCGCTGACCTTCGCCTACATGATGCGCTTCTGGTCGGGGATCTTCCTCGGCGCGCCGCGCGCGGCGCCGCAGCCCGTCGAGCGCCGGCTGGTGTGGCCCGTCGTGCTGCTCGCCGGCCTCGTGCTCATCGGCGGCATCGTGGTCGCCCCGTTTGCCGGATTGGCGCGCGACGCCGCGGCGGCGACGCACGCGGGCGCGGTGAAGCTGGACGTCGCCTACCACCTCGACGCGCGCGCCGAGAACCTGATGGCGCTCGCGGCATACACCCTCGGCCTGCTCGTCCTCGCGCTCAGGCCCGTGCTCGAGGCGTCGCTCGGGCTCGTCGAGCGGGTCGGCAATCGCTTCGGGCCGGAGCGCGCCTATGGCGTGAGCCTGCGCGGACTGAACCGCATCTCCGATCGCTTGCACGCTGTCGAGGTTCGTGACCTGCGCGCGCGCGTGGCGGCCGTGATCGTGCCCGCCGCCGTCCTCGTCGCCGTCGGCGTCGCATTCACGCCGACGGCCGGCTCCTACCGGATCGGCAACGTCCTCGCGGCCGATGCACCGCTCGTCGCCACGCTCGCGGTCTGCGCCCTGGCGGCCGTCGCGGTGACCGCTCCGCGCCGCCATCTCTCGCTTGCGCTGACGCTGTCGGCTGTCGGGTTCGCGCTGGCGACGGCCTACTCGCTGATGGACGCCCCTGACGTGGCGCTCGTCGCAGTGCTGATCGAGACCATCTTCGCCCTGCTGTTCGTCGGGGTGTTCGCCCTGCTGCCCGGCGACGTGCTGCGACGCGAGGCGCAGCTGCGCGTGCACCGGTCGCGCACGGTCCGCGACATCGTCGTCGCCACGCTCTCCGGCGTCGTCACGATGCTCGTCGTCTGGGCGGCGTTCTCGCGCCCGCAGCCAGACGCCGCGATGGCGGAGCGGCACCTCGAGCTGGCTGACGACGCCCACGGCAAGGATGTCGTGACCGTCATCCTCGCCGACTTCCGCGGACTGGACACGCTCGTCGAGGTGACCGTCGTCGCCGTCGCGATGATCGGCGTGAGCATGCTGCTCGCGCTCAGGGCGCGGGCATGACCAGCGTGCTGACGCGGATGGTCTCGCGCGCGCTGCTCGCGCCGACGCTCGTGGTGGCCGCGGCGATCCTCGTGAAGGGGTACGGCGACGTGGGCGACGGGTTCGCGGCAGGCATCGTCGCGGCGCTGGGGATCCTGCTGCAGTTCCTCGCCTTCGGCCGCGACGAGGTCGCGGCGGCCCTGCCCGTTCGACACGCTCGGTCGGTGGCGTTGTTCGGCCTGAGTGTCGGGGTCGCGGTGTTCGCGGCGCCGCTCGTGCTCGGCGGCGCGCCGCTCGAGCACTGGCCGCCTGCGACGCAGACGCCCGTACAGATCGGCTCGCTCGAGCTCATCACGGCCGTGGTCTTCGACGTCGGCGTCTTCCTGCTCGTGCTCGGCTCCGCGGTCACGATCATCGACGTCCTGACGGCGGCGGGGGAGGACGGGCGATGAACCTCCTGTTCGCGCTGGTGATCGGGGTGTTGTTCGGAAGCGGCGTGTTTCTGCTGCTCAAGCCGGACCTGTTCCGGGTCGTCGCGGGTCTCGTGCTGATCTCCAACGCGGCGAACCTGACGCTGATGGCGTCGGGGCTCACGCGAGGCCTGGCGCCGATCGGGCGCGCGGCGGGCGACGAGCGCGTCGCCGACCCGCTCGTGCAGGCGATGACGCTGACCGCGCTCGTGATCGGCTTTGCCGTGACCGCGCTGCTGCTCGGGCTCTCGGTCTCCGTGTATCGCTCGCGCCACAGCGTCGACCTCGACGAGCTCTCCCGCCAGCAGGCCGCCGACGCGGTGCGCAGGGAGGCCCGCGAGGCGCCCCACGACGAGGAGCACGAGCTCGACGAGAGCGACGAGCAGCGCGTCGCATACCACGAGGCGCCGACGTGAGCCTGATCGCGCTGCCGCTCGTGATCCTCTGGCCGGCGGCGATCCTGCTCGCCCTGCTCGACGGCCGGCGCCGCGGGCCCGGGATGCTCGCCGTGGCGGCGCTGGCCGCGAGCTTCGCCGCGCTCGCGGTCCTGCTCGCCAACGTCGTGGCGGATGGCCCGCAAGACCTCGTCGCGGGCGGCTGGGCAGCCGACGTCGGGATCCGCCTGCGCGTCGACGCGCTCGGCGGCGTGTTCGCCGTCGTCAGCTGCGGCGTGCTGCTCGCCGCGCTGCTGCAGGCCGTCATCACCGGCGTGCAGGCGCGGGTCACGCCCGCGCTGACGCTGTTCATGGCGCTCGGGCTGACCGGCTTGTTTTTGACCGGCGACATCTTCAGCTTCTACGTCTTCTTCGAGCTGTCGATGATCTCCGCCTACGCCCTGACGAGCGCGCGTGGCGGCGGCCGGCACGTCAGCGCCGCGTTCATCTTCGCCGTCGTCAACCTGGTCGGGTCATTCCTGTTTCTGATCGCGGTCGGAGCCCTGTATCGCGCAACCGGAACGCTGGAGATGCAGGCGGTCGCCGAGCGCGCCGCCCCGATCGATCCGACCACGGCGATCGTGATCGCGATCACGTTCTTCGTCGCGTTCGGGATCAAGCTCGGGCTGTTTCCGTTTCACTTCTGGCTTCCGTCCGTCTATCTCGCCGTGCCTCCCCACGTCGCGGCGATGTTCGCCGGTGCGCTGGCGAACATCGGCGCATACGGGCTGCTGCGCTTCGGCGCGGCGATCCTCCCGAGCGAGCTCGCGCTCAGCGCCGGCGCGCTGATCGCGATCGGAACCGTCAGCATCGCCTACGGGGCGCTGCAGGCGATCGCCCGGCGCGACACGCGCGAGGTGCTCGCCTACTCGTCGATCGGCCACGCCGGCTACGTGCTCGTCGCGATCGGGCTCGGCGGACCGGTCGGCCTGGCGGCCGCCGTGATCTTCAGCATCGCCAACGCGCTCAACAAGACGCTGCTGTTTCTCGCCAGCGAGCTGCGCGGGCGTCTGACGGCGACCGCCTTCCTCGTCGGCGCTCTCAGCGTCGCCGGTGTCCCCCCGACGGCCGGCTTCTTCGGCAAGGCCGCGCTGTTCGAGGCCGGTATCGACGCCGGCAGCATCGCCGCCGTCGTGCTGCTGTTCGTCGGCGGAGCGCTGTCCTTCGTGTACCTCTTTCAGATCTACCAGCACGACCGCTGGCGCCCGCGCGCCGAACGCGAGCGCGAGATGCCGCGCGGTCACGCGAGCCGCGGGCAACGCAGCGTCGCGCTCACCGTCGCCGCCGTCGTGCTCGTCCTCGGGCTCTGGCCCGAGCCGCTGCTCGCGATCGGCGAGCACGCCGCCGGCGAGCTCCTCGCAGGCGGTGCAGCCCGGTGACCCGGCTGCTCGTCACCGGCGTCGGGCTCGGCGTGCTCTACGTCCTGACGCTCGCCAGCCGTGACCCGCTGGATCTCGTGACGGGGGTGCTGCTGGGGTTGGTGCTCGCGGCGTTGCTCGGCAGGCGCATGCGGCCGGCAGCCGACGGACCCGCCGGCTCGCCGATCGGGCGCATGCTGTGGTTTCCGGTCTTCGCCGCCGCCGTACTCGCCGACGTCGCCCGCGGTACGTGGGACGTCGCGCTGCGCGTGATGCACCTGCGCGCCCTCGAACGTCCCGGGCTCGTGCGCATCCCGATCGGGCACCGCTCCGAGCGTGCGATCGCCGTCTCGGCGCTTGCGACGACGCTGTCGCCGGGAAGCGTGCTGATCGAAATCGATCGACAGCGCGGCGATCTGCTGCTGCATGTCATCGACGCCTCCGATCCCGACGAAGTCCGCGACCGCCATCAGCGCTTCTACGACCGCTACCAGCGACGGGTGTTTCCGTGATATCGGACCTCATCTTCTATGCGCCGACGGTCTGGCTCGCGTGCCTGCTCGGGATCGTCGTCGTTCGGCTGGCCGCCTCCGGCACGACCGCCGAGCGGATCCTCGCGATCGATCTGCTGACGCTGATCCTGATCGGCCTGCTCGCGCTCGCGGCGCGCGGCGACGCGCGGCCCTACGTCCTCGACACAGCACTGGCGCTCGCGCTGCTGTCCTTCGTCGCCACGCTGGCTGCGTGCAGGTACTACGAGGACCGCAGGCCGTTCTCATGAGCGCGGTCGTCACCGACGTCCTCACCGTGCTCGGCGTGGCGATCCTGACGATCGCCGTCTACGGCGTCGTGCGAATGCCCGACGTCTACACGCAGCTGCACGCGGCCTCGAAGGCCGGCTTCCTCGGCGTCGCCGCACTGCTGGCGGCCGTGGCGCTACAGGGCGACGCGGCCAGCGTCGCGCGCGCCGTGCTGATCGTCGGGCTGCTGGCGTTCACGACACCCGTCGCCGCCCATGCGATCGGGCGCGCGGCATCCCGCCGCGAAGAGCCGATGCGGACGCCCGGCGCCGTCGACGAGTCATGACGCGCGACCGCGCTGCGCCGCCGCGCGCGCCGTCATCGACTTCGCCCCCGAGATGAACGCAGCGGGCGCGTCGCCGCGCGGTTGACGCGCCGTGCGGCCCTGGTGATCCGATTGTGGGCGCCCGTTGTCGACCACCAGCCGCCGGTCCCGCGCCTGGGCCACCCCCTCAGCGAGCGAGCTCCGCAATCCCACCGATGACGCCCGCGCCCGCTGCGACGCACAGCACGAGCGACATCGCTGCCGCGCGCCCGCCCGTGTCAGCGTGACGGCGCGCGACGAGGCGCTCGGTGGCCGTCACCCCTGCTGCGAGCAGCATCGCTTGCGGGCCGAGATCGAGTAGGTCGATCTCGGCCCCCGAGAGCACGAGGCCGAGCAGCAGGCCGCCGGCTGCGACCGGGAACGTCACGAGCAGTTGATCGACGGTCCCGTCATCCCAGCGCTGGCGCTCCGCTCCGCCGCCGGTCGACTCGCCGGCTGGGCGCCGCGAGACGTACCGGTCGGGGAGCCAGGCAGCCGCGAACATCAGGGTCGCTGCGAGGGCCAGGCCGAGGATGACGAGGTAGATGGTGCTCACGATCGGCGAGCGAAGCTGCGGCGCCGCGCGCGCTGGCTTCGCTCAGAAGCAATTGTCCCGTATGCCCGGGATGCCGAGCATCGCGGGGCGGCGATGGCACCTGCGGACTTCGCGCCGACGGCTTTCCTGAGAGCCCTGTAAGTCTCGTTGATCAGCCGCTGCGACTTGGCGGCGATCGTGCCGAACACCAGCGACTCTTGCCCCGAGCCGGAGACGCCGGTGAACAGGTGAACCGTCAGCCGGCGCTTCGGGATCTCGATGCTGACGTCCTTGAGGTTGTTCACGCGCGCGCCGTGCACGCGGATCAGGTCGTGGCTGTCGGCAACGTGCAGCGCAGGCGAGTGCGCGTCCGTCCTCGTGGCCATGCTCGTCGTGTATGCATCTGTTGGGCGGGGCCGCCTTCACGGTCTCCGTCGGCGTCGCCTGGCTCGATCTGACCAGCCTCGCACAGTACGTCTAGTTCTCGGCGGCCGTCACCGGCGTCGTGCGCGGGCTCCTTCCGTCCCGCTGTGCAGGTCATGGCTGCGATCGCCGGACGGCTCAGCGCAGCTCCTGGCCGGCGCAGAGCAGGCCGCCGAATGCCGCCGCCACCGATGAGCGCTTCGTCGCGCCGGCTCACGGCCGGCGGCGCAGCACGCGCCGGTCGTCGGGCAGGCGCTTCGTGTAGCGCGCCTGGTCGAGATGCTCGAGCAGCGCCTGGGCGTACTTGCGCGACGTCCCGAGCTCGTCGCGGAGCCGCGCGAGCGTCACGGCGCCCTCGTTCGCGATGATCGCGCCGGCGCGATCGGCGACCACCGCGAGCGCGTCGCGGTGCGCGTAGAGGTCACGGCTGATCCGGACGGCGACGCCCGCCTGGATCAGCGCGGGCAGATGCGCCTACGGCAGCGCCCAGCTGCGAGCGCGAAAGCGGCTCGTGGCCGGCCGCGAGCAGCCGCTCTGCGAGCTCGATCGCGCCACGCTCGAGCGCCGGCGCCGACGGGGCCGCGGCGGTCGCCGGACCGGGCGCTGCGGCGGCTGCCGGCGGCGCTGCGCGCGAAGGCTCCGGCTCACCGCGCCGTAGCCGCTCGAGGCGTGCCAGCACGTCGGGGCGGCGACCGTGCCGGCGGGCCCGCGGATCGAGCACCGTGCCGCCGCCGAGCGTGTCGGGCGGCGCGACCGAACGCATGACGAGCCGGTCGCCCGCGGCGGCGAGCAGCGGTGCCTCGAGGCGCACCTGCCACAGGCCGGCGCCGAGCGCCGCCAGCCGCGCCGGCACCGCCCGCGTGCCGTGATGCGCCATGACGCGCCGGCCGTGCAGATCGCCGCGGAGGTCCAGCGTTGCGTCGATGACCTGCGTCGGCGTGAGCGCCGCCGCCGGATCGGCGAGCGCATCGCCGCGGGCGACGTCGCGCCGGGCGATCCCGGCGAGGTTGAGTGCGACGCGCTGCCCCGCGTGCGCCCGCTCGGCCGGCTGGTCGTGCACCTGCAGCGACCGCACCCGGACGAGCCGCTGCGCGGGCAGCAGGGCCAGCGTGTCGCCCGCCGCCAGGGTGCCCGACCACAGCGTCCCCGTGACGACCGTGCCGGCGCCGTGGATCGTGAACGCGCGGTCGACGTGCAGCACGGCCGCGCCTTCCCGGCGGCCTTCGGCGCGCGGCGTCACACGCTCGGCGACGCGCTCCAGCGCCGCCGCGACGGCCGCCACGCCCTCGCCTGTGCGCGCCGAGCACGCCACGACCTCGGCGCCGGGCAGCAGCTCGGCGGCCTGCGCCGCGGCTCGGCGCGGGGACGCGCGGTCGCACTTCGTGATCGCGACGACGCCCTGCTCGATCCCCAGTGCCGCGAGCACCGCCGCGTGCTCGAGCGTCTGCGGCATCACGCCGTCGTCGGCGGCGACGACCATGAGATGGAAGTCGATCCCGGTCGCTCCGGCAACCATCGTGCGCACGAAGCGCTCATGGCCCGGCACGTCGACGACCGAGACGCGCCGCCCTCCGGGCAGCAGCAGGGGCGCGAACCCGAGTTCGATCGACATGCCGCGAGCCTGCTCCTGGGGCAGGCGGTCGGTGTCCACGCCGGTCAGCGCGCGCACGAGCGCCGTCTTGCCGTGGTCGATATGACCGGCGGTCCCGAGCGTCAGGGCCGCGTGCTCTAGTGCCGCGTTCCGCAAATCCGCTCCGTCTCGGATCGGTCGCTGATCACCGAGCAACCGTGCCTGTGCGCGCAAGGACGAGCCGCGGAAGCGCCGGGCGGCCCCGCAGCGGCGCTCGTTTGCGCGAGCAGCGGCGCATCGCGATGTGGCTCGATGCGCAACCGGCCCGGACAGGTGATGCGGTCACTGCGGTCGGCTTGCTGTCCGTTCGACGTCGGCGATATTGCCGAGGCGGCGATCGAGCGTGACGTGCTCGGCGCCGACCACCAGCGCAGTTGCCAGTGAGATCGCATCGGGTAGGCGCAGCGCGCGGTGTGCCCCACGCAGTTGGGCGGCGCGCCGGGCGATGACGCGATCCACCGGCACGATCGCCGCGCTGATGGCGCCGATGAACGCGTCGACCGCGTGGTCGCTGCCGTGTTGGAGGGGACGCACGAGGATCTCGGCGTACACGCCGGCGGCGATCAGGAGCTGCTGGCCGGCCGCGAGTCGCGGGCGCAGCGCGTCGACGGCGGTTTCGTGCTGCGCATCGGACGCATCGAGAAACGCGATCAGCACGTCCGCGTCGAGTACTACTGGCGCCACTCGTCGCGGAGCTCGTCGAGATGCCCCGGAGGGTATGTGCCGGCCGGGACGCTGCCAGCGAATCGGGCGATCAGGTCGTCGGCGCGCTCGACCTCGATACGGCCGTGTCCCGCCACGCGGATGACGACGTCGTCGCCGGCCGCGAGTCCCGCCGCGCGGAGGACGCTCACCGGGATCGTGACCTGGTTCTTGCCGGACACCTTGCTCATCCTTTACGACCCTAGCAGGATCGTAAAGGGACGCCGTCGGCCTGGGCCGGCCGCGCCGGCCGCCGGTCCGGTCGCCGGCGGCCGCTCGCCGATCGCCGTCGCGCGCATCATCGACGCTCATGGCGATACGGCGCGCACCATGCGCGCCACCTCGCGCGCCTCGTCGTCGGTCAGCGTGCGCGGGTCGAGCAGCAGCCGGCCGTCGTGGATGCGGCCCACGACCGCCGGATCGCCGGCCCGCAGGTCCGCGGCGAGCGCGGTTGCGCCGGCCGCGCCGGGGTCGATCGCGACCGCCGGCCCCGCCAGCTCGAGCAGCGGCAGCGCGCCGCCGCCGACGCGCGCCGTCGAAGCGACGACAGCGCCGCCGGTCGCGGCCGCGAGCTCGTGTGCACGCCTGCTCAGCGTCGCGTCGTCGGCTTCGAGCATCGCGAGCACCGGCAGCGCGCGGCGCGCGGCCGCCGGGTCGCGATGAAGGGCGAGCGTCGCCTCGAGCGCGGCGAGCGACAGCTTGTCGATTCGTACGGCCCGCGCGAGCGGATGGCGGCGGCACGCCTCGACCGCCGCGCGCGTTCCGAGCAGCACCCCCGCCTGCGGCCCGCCGAGCAGCTTGTCGCCCGAGAACGCCGTGAGCGCCGCGCCGGCGCGGACCGATCGGCGCACCGGCGGCTCGCCCGCGAGCAGCTCGAGGTCGTCCGTGAGCACGCCGGAGCCGACGTCGTCGATCACCGCTGCGCCGAGCGAGCAGAGCTCCTCGATCTCGACCTCGGCGACGAAGCCGACGGTCCGGAAGTTCGAGGGATGCGCGCGCAGGATCGCCCCGATGCGCTCGCCGCCGGCCACGAGTGCTTCTTCGTAGTCGGCTCGGCGGGTGCGGTTGGTGGTGCCCACCTCGACGAGCCGTGTGCCCGCGACCTCGAGGATCTCCGGGATCCGGAAGCCGCCGCCGATCTCGATCAGCTGCCCCCGCGAGACGACGATGTCGCGGCCTCCAGCGAGCGCGGCGCAGGCCAGCAGCACCGCCGCCGCGCAGTTGTTGACCGCGATCGCCGCCTGTGCGCCGGTCAGCTCACGCAGCAGCTCCTCGACGTGGGCGTGGCGCGAGCCGCGTTCGCCGCTCGCCAGGTCGAGCTCGAGGTTGCAATAGCCGTCCGCCACGGCCGCCACCGCGGCCTGCGCCTCGGCGGCCAGCGGGGCGCGGCCGAGGTTCGTGTGGACGACGACGCCGGTCGCGTTGAGCACGCGCCGCAGCCGCGGGCGCAGGCGCGCCCGCGCGCGCGCCACCAGGTCGACCGTCGTGTCGTCGACCGCATCACCGCCGTCGAGCAGTTCCTCGCGCCGCGCCTGCAGCTCGGCGCGCGCGACCGCGGTCGCCAGCCGGTCGACGGACGGCAGGCCGCGCAGCCGGTCGCGGTCGCTCATACGGAACGGCGAAGGAGTCGAACCTTCCAGCGCGGTCTGCCGCGCCCCGCCGGTTTTGAAGACCGGATGGGCCACCGGGCCCGGGCCGCTCCAGGCTGATGTAGCCCGTGCAGCTCGATCATCGCACCGCGATGGCGCCGGGCTCAGCGGCGACGATCTCGCCGACGATCGCGCCCGGCAGCGACGGCGCGGCCGCGGGCGCAGCCGCGACGAGCAGCCCGCCCGACGTCGTGGCATCGCACAGCAGCCGCCGCCGCGCCTCCTCGACGTCGGGGCCGAACGTCGTGAACGTCTCGCCGTAGTCGCGGTTGCGGCGGCTGCCGCCCGAGACGGCATCGTCGGCCTCGAGCAGCTCCAGCACGCCGTCGATCGCCGGCACGGCCGACGCGTCGATCACCGCCGCGACGCCGCTCGCGCGTCCCAGCGAGTGCAGATGCCCGAGCAGGCCGAAGCCGGTGACGTCGGTCATCGCGTGCGCGCCGGCCGCGCGCGCCGCGGCGGACGCCCTGTCGTTGAGCGAGCTCATCGTCGCAACCGCGCGTGCGAGCAGGTCGTCGTCGCGCCGGCCGCGCTTGCGCGCCGTCGTGATCGCGCCGACGCCGAGCGGCTTGGTCAGCACGAGCACGTCCCCCGGCCGGGCGCCGGCGTTGGAGATCACCTCGGCGGGATGCACGGTGCCGGTCACGGCCAGGCCGTACTTCGGCTCCGGGTCGTCGATCGAGTGGCCGCCGACGATCGAGATCGCGGCAGCCGCGGCGACGTCGGCCCCACCGCGCATGATCTCGCGCAGGATGTCGCCGCCGAGCTGCTCGAGCGGAAACGCGACGACGTTCATCGCCGCCAGCGGCAGCCCGCCCATCGCGTAGACGTCCGACAGCGCGTTGGCTGCAGCAATACGCCCGAAGTCGTAGGGATCGTCGACGATCGGGGTGAAGAAGTCGATCGTCATCACGAGCGCGATCTCGTCGGTCAGCTTGAACACCGCGGCGTCGTCGGCGGTGTTCGAGCCGACGAGCAGCCGTTCGTCGGCGACGGCGGGCAGCCCCCGGACGATCGGCAGCAGCGCCGCCGCCGGCAGCTTGCATCCACAGCCGGCGCCGTGCGCGAGCGACGTCAGCGCGACGGGTGGCGCTGCTAGCGGCTCGCTCATGGCCACACGGCCGGGCCAGGCATCGGGTGGGCGGTGGAGCACACGGTTTGCGGCCGCACGTTACCCGCTGGGGAGCGGGAGCCAGCCCTCTGCGGGTCCCGACCTCGCTGAGGGCCTGCTACAAGGAAGTTTCGAGAGGTTCGGCGAGCACTGTCGGACGCGGGCTGGACGAAGGTGCGGCAGGGTGGCTCGCACGAGACGGGGCGCAGCCCGGACGGCGCGACATCATCACGGTCGCCGGCAAGGACTCCGATACCGTTCCCGTCGGGACTCCGCGCACCCGTTACGGCGACGCGCTGAGCGGATCCTCAGTCGTTGCGCAGGCGACTACTCCTTCTGTCGCTGCGCGACCGCCCACTTTCCCAGGGGGAGGGGCGCCGCCTAAGCCGTCTTGCCCGGCTACGGCGTACCCGCGTGCCGGCCACACCAGAGAGCCATCGCGCGCGGTCGCAGCGGCGCGGTTGCAACCGGCCCCATCGCCGCGCACGTTGCCGCGCCTCGCCCGCAAGCAATACTCTGTGTCGCCGACAGCGGGAAGGAGCCGGGAAGGTGGAAGCGACAGCCGGGGCAGGGCTGACTCGAATCGTCCATGAGGTGCGTGAGCTCGACCTGGGCGAGCGCACGAGCTACTGCGCGGGGCGCCTCACGGTCGGCGAGGAGCGCGCGCGCGAGCTCCTCCGCGACCCCGCGCTCTCCGAGGTCCGGCTGGCCTGCGCCGCGCCCGGCGACTCCGTGCGGATCGTCGGCGTGCTGGACGCCATCCAGCCCTGCTCCAAGGGGCCCGGCGGGGGTGGCGTGTTCCCCGGGCTGCTGGGTCCCGCGATGCCCGTGGGGCGCGGTGAGACCCACGTGCTGCGCGGCGCCGCCGTGCTGGCGGCCGGCTACCTGCCCCGCGCCCAAGAGGCGATCATCGACATGTCGGGGCCGGCGGCGCCGCTTTCGCCGCTGGGCGCGACACACAACCTCGTCGTCGAGTTCGCGCCCGCCGAGGGTGCGGCCTGGGAGGACGTCGAGGCGGCGCTGCGGCGCGGGCTCGTCAAGGTGGCGGCCCATCTCGCCGAGGCGGCGCTGGACGCCGAGCCCGACGCCGTGGAAGAACTCTCCGAGCCCGAGCCCGGAATCGCGAATGGCAAACCGCGTGTGGGCGTCGTCCTCAACCTGCAGACCCAGGGGAAGTTCAAGGACGTCTTCGTCTACGGGCGCAGCCTGTCGGGCGGCCTGCCGACGGTCATCGCGCCCGGCGAGCTCGATGACGGGGCTGTGGTCAGCGGCCAGTACGGCCACCCCGCGCTGAAGAACCCGACGTACCTGCAACAGACGCACCCCGTGGTCGCCGCCCTGCGCGCCCGCTCCGACGAGCTCGATCTGGCGGCGCTCGTGCTGTGCCCCGAGCCCGTCGACCAGGCGAACAAGGAGCTGGTCTCGGCGCACGCCGCGCGCCTGTGCGCAGAGCTGAAGCTCGACGCGGCGATCGTGACCAAGGAGGGCGGCGGCAACGCCGACGCCGACGTCTCGCTCAAGCTCGACCGCCTCGAGGAGGAGGGGATCACGGCGGTGGGGATCCTCGCGGAGATGGCGGGGCGCGACGGGACGGGGCCGCCGCTGGTGGTCCCGCCGACCAAGGCCACCGCCCTCGTCAGCACCGGGAACTACGATGAGCGGATGACGCTGCCCGCCGTCGAACACGCCCTGGGCCGCGAGCGCATCGCCCTGCTTGACCAGGCCTCCACCGACGAGGTCGAGCTGCCGGTGGCCGCGATCTACTGCGCGCAGAGCACGCTGGGCTGGGGTCGGCTCACGTGCGCGGAGACCGGCTGATGCGCATCGTCCACTACGTCAACCAGTTCTTCGCCGGCATCGGCGGCGAGGATGCGGCGGGCGCCGGGCCGGAGCTGCGCGACGGGGCCCTCGGACCCGGGCGGCGCCTGGCCGCCCTGCTGGGCGACGAGCACGAGATCGTCGCCACCGCCGTCTGCGGCGACGACCACGCCGCCGCGCACCCCGAGTTCGCCGCCGAGCTCGTCGCGGCCGCGCGCGAGCGCGGGGCCGAGATGGTGGTGGCCGGTCCCGCCTTCACCAGCGGGCGCTACGGGCTGGCGTGCGCGCGGATCGCGGCGGCGGCCGGCGAGGGGGGGCTGCCCGCGCTGGCCGCCATGCATCCTGACAACCCCGGCCTGGGCGAGGCCACCGGCGCGTGCGTCGTCGAGAGCGGCGCGACCTCGCGCCGCATGCGCGACTCGCTCGATCGCCTCGCGGCGGCGACGCGCAAGGTCGCCGCGGGCGAGGAGCTCTCCGCGCAGGACGGGCGCATCGGTCCGGTCGCGCGCACGAACCGTCTGGCGGAGAAAAGCGCGGCCGAGCGCGCGGTCGCCCTCGTGCTCACGCGGCTCGGCGGCGACCGCGAGGCCAGCGAGATCCCCCTGCCCGACTTCGACAGCGTGACGCCCGCCGCGCCCGTCGCCGACCCCGCCGAGGCGGTGTTCGCGCTGGTGACCGAGGGCGGCTTCGTGCCCGCCGGCAACCCCGACCGGCTGGAGTCCGCGCGCGCGTCGAAATGGGTGCGCTACTCGCTCGACGGCCTCGACTCGGCCGAGAGCGGCAAGTTCGAGTCGGTGCACGGCGGCTTCTCCACCCAGTGGGCCAACGCCGATCCCAACCGCATCCTCCCGCTCGACGTCGCCCGCGAGCTGGAGCGCGAGGGCGCGATCGGAGGCCTGCACGGCGAGTTCCTGGCGACGACCGGCAACGGCACCACGGTCGCCGACGCGCGCCGCTTCGGGATGGAGTGGGCCGCCGAGCTGCGCCAGCAGAACATCCAGGCGGCGATCCTCACCGCCACCTGAGGAACCGGCACGCGTTGCGGGTCAACGCTCACGAAGGAACTGGAGCGCGCCGGGATCCCCACGGCGCTGCTGTGCAACCTCGTCTCGATCGCGAAGCGCGTCGGCGCGCCCCGGATCGTGCCCACGCGCGGCATCCCCTACCCGGCGGGAGACCCGGAGCTCGCCCCCGAGCAGGAGCGCGCCTGGCGCCGGCAGCTGCTCGAACGGGCGCTGTGCGCCGTTGCCACGCCGGTCGGTGAGCCGACCGTCTTCGACGGCGATCCGGTTCAATAGGGGCATGCCCGACCCCGTGATCTCGGCCGCGAGCGCAGCGCTCGTCCACGTCCCCGGCCTCGCCCGCCACGGCTCCAAGCCATCTCGCGAGCTCGCGCGCAACCCGGAGCTCGAGGCGCAGTTCCTGGGCTCCCTGCGCACGTTCGAGCAGGCGGTGGCCTACGCGCCCCACCAGGCGTTCCTCGGCGCCTGCCACCCGCGGGAGCTGCCGGAGCGACCGTGGGCGGGCGCCGCCCCCAACGGCGAAGGCCGCTTCGCCGGCGTCGGCGAGCTCATGCCCGAAGACGAGTTCCTCGGCCTGCTGGCGGCGGTCGACGACTTCGGCCTGGTCAGGCTCGGCGCGGAGGAGGCCGTTGCGATCGCCGAGCGGCTCGGCCGACATCCGCTCGCCGAGCACCTCGACCTCGAGAAGGTGACGGCCGCCGGCGGCGATGCCGAAGCGGTGGCGGCCGAGCCGGGGGCGCTGGGGCTGCACCTGGGCGCCGATCGCCTGGCCGGGGCCGTGCGCCGTGCCCATGAGAGCGACGCCGCCCTGACCGCCGACGTGTTCCTCGAGAACCTCGCGGGCAAGGCGAGCGCCACGCTGGCGCTCCTGCGCCTGCTCGTCGACAACGGCATCGACCCGGCCTCGATCGAGTACGTCATCGGCGCCGGCGAGGAGGCGATCGGGGACCGCTACCAGCGCGGCGGCGGCAACCTCGCCAAGTCGGTCGCGGCGGCCGCGGGCTGCAGCGAGGCCTCGGGCGCGGACGTCAAGAACTTCTGCGCCGCCCCGATCCCCGCCCTGGTCATCGCGAGCAGCCTCGTCGCCGCCGGGGTCTTCCGGCGCGTCGCGGTGGTCGCGGGCGGCTCGCTGCCGAAGGTGGGGATGAAGTTCCAGGGCCACCTCAAGCACGGCCTGCCTGTGCTGGAGGACGTGCTGGGCGCGAGCGCGCTGCTCGTGGAGGCCGACGACGGCCGCTCGCCGCGCGTGCGGCTGGACTCCGTGGGCCGGCATCCCGTGGCCGCCGGGTCGTCGAACCCGAAGATCATGGAGGCCCTCGCGGTCGCTCCCCTCGACCGTCTCGGCCTGGGGATGCTCGACATCGACGACTACGCCACCGAGCTGCACAATCCCGAGATCACCGAGCCCCAGGGCTCGGGCAACGTCCCCGAGCGCAACTACAAGACGCTCGCCGCCCTGGCGGTGCGCAAGGGCCAGCTGGCGCGGGAGGACATCGGCGATTTCGTCGAGCAGCGGGGGATGCCCGGCTTCGCCCCCACGCAGGGGCACATCGCCTCGGCGCTGTGTTACGTTCCGCACGCCCGCGCCCGGCTGATCGACGGGGGAGCGCGGCGGGTACAGCTGATCGCCAAGGGCAGCCTGTTCCTGGGGCGGATGTCGGAGCAGTCCGACGGCATGAGCGTGCTGCTCGAGTCCAACGAAGCGGAGGGATGAGCAGATGGGAGCGGTGAGCGAGGCGACGCGCGAGAACTTCGACGATCTCGACATGAGCGGGACGGTCCTCCTCGACGTGTGGGGACCGGACTGCCGGCCGTGCCTGGCCCTGATGCCCCACGTCGAGAAGCTGGCCGAGGCGCACGACGACCTGAAGGTCGTCAAGCTCGAGGCGCCCAAGGCGCGCCGCGTCTGCATCCGCCTCGGCGTCCACGCGCTGCCGACCTTCCTGCTCATGCGCGACGGCGAAGAGGTGGCGCGGTTGTCGGCGTCGACGATCAGCCCCGCGCAGCTCAACGACTGGCTCGACAAGACCCTCGACGAGATGCAAGAGGAGGTGAGTTAGCACCCCATGTTCGAGAGCAAGCAGGTGATCGTGCTCGGCGAGCGTGACGGGATCGCGGGCCCCGCGATCGCCGCATGCGTCAAGAGCGCAGGCGGAAACGTCGCCTTCACGTCGACGGAGTGCTTCGTCTGAACTGCCTCGGGGGCCATGGACCTGAATAGTCAGGAAACGATCAAGCGCCTTGCCGACGAGCACGGGGCCGAGCAGCTGCTCGTGGTCCTCGGAGCTCCCGACGCGGAGAGCGCGGAGATCGCCGCCGAGACGGTTGTGCTCGGCGATCCGACCTATGCAGGCGCCCTGGCCGAGGCCCAGTTGGGTCTCTCCGTGTATCACGCGCTCGAGGAGGAGTTCCGCAGCCTGGTCGACGACGACGTCTATGAGGAGCAGATCGGGATCATGGCCGACGTCCTCGACGCCGAGGAGATCTCTGCGGCGGTCAAGGGCATGCGCGAGCAGAAGCCGTAGCCGGCATGGCGCAGCCTCCACTGGTGGCTGAGCAGCGCACGTTTCATCGACCTCGGCTCCACCGCACTTCGGCTCGCCTGCTCACGGCGGCCGACGGGTGCCCCCGGCTGCACGCCGGGGGCACGATCGCCGCCGCGGTCGCGCCGCCGGAGCGCCGCGACGTTCAACGAAAGGCCCGGCGTGGCGATCGTCAACTCGCTGTCGCGCGTCGATGATCTTCTCGTTCCCAAGGCTCCGTCGGCCGCGGCCGCCGGCAAACCCCTGGCCGGGTTTCCCTCCCTCGCACTCGCTGACCGCGGCCCTGACGCGGCAGTCGCAGTCCCACCTCCGCCTCCATGGTCAGCTCAGTGGGACCCTCGTCCCGAAACGGCGTGCACGGCGCCTCGTCGAGAATCTCTCGCGGCACACAGCACGCGCACCGCCTGAGCTCGGCGTCCCGTTAGGCGTTCAACCTCTAGCGGGCAAGAGCAGTAGCGCCGGGGGGCCGGCCTCAGAGCGGTAGTACCGTCAGCCGCGATGCGCCTTGCCGCCGCTTCGACCGTCGCATTCGTCATCGGGTATGGCTGGTTTCCGACCGGTGGCGCTGAATGCGATCGGGCTGACTGCGGTTGGTTGCAAGACCTGTTCTACGAGATGTCGTTCGTGGGCTTCGTCCTGCTGATTGCCGCTGTCTGCGGTCTCATCGTGGCCGCGATTCGGGGCATGGTCCGGGTGGCATCGGCGCCGCAGTTAGGGAGTTCTGCTTTCGCCTACCAGCCCTCGAAGGTCGCGCGCGCGGGCGCGCCGAGCGCCCTGGACGGCCCCGCGTTCGCGAACGCGCGCACGCCGTTGCGGTGACACGACCACAGGCCTCAGCGGCATCCTGTCCTTCGGCTTCGGCCAGTACCGCGTGCAGCCGACCGCAGGACCGGCGTTCACCGAACGCAACCCGCGACCGGCGACCCCCGACGCGGTCGGCGGCAGGCAAGCTGCCGCGCGCGGGCAGCGGGGACGTCCTGGCCAGCGGCAACATCACCTTCGCAGCGGCGAGGTAGTGCACGCACGCGTCCGCGCGTCGTCGCGCGGGCTCACCGTCGGCCGGGTGTCAGTGCTCGGTTGGCACGGCTTGCTGGAGCGCCGTACTGCTGGTCCGGCCGGGTGGCAGGTCGCGGATGGCCCGAGCTCGAAGCGCAGACTAGATGACGAGCGGATGGTTTGCGAGCGTGTCCTCGAGCATCGCGAGGCTGCGCCAGTAGTGCGTGAGCTTGCGCTGCCCGGCGGGGCCGGCCGCGAACGTCGGTTCGCCGCGCAACCGGATCCTCAGCTCGCGCACCTTTGACAGCTTGTCGGCGGCGTAGCCGGCAGCGGGCGCGGGGCAGCGGGATGCTGCAGGCTATGCGTCAGTCGCGCGGTGCGGCGCTCGTGCCGCGCGCCACGCCTATCACCTCGCGCAGCTGCGGACGGTAGGACTCGAGACCCGGCAGGCGCAGCCCGGCTCGCTTGCCCTGGTCGTCCCAGCGGCGCAGCGCTACGGCCTCGCGCCACCACGGGTGCTCGCGAAAGGTGGTTACCTCGGCGTCGGTCATCGCACCACCCTGCACCCGCAGGCTGCGTACCGAGGCCGGCGTCAGTGGATAGTCCGGCTCGACGGCGACCAGATAGCGCTTGGCGGCGACGTGCTCGCGCGCGAGCCAGGCGATTCGCTCGCCGATGCGTGGCGCCAGCCAGCGCGCGGCGATCTCGCCGTGGCCGCCGCCGGCGTGCGTGCCGATCTCGGCGAGCACGACCGGTGACCGCCCGATGTCGTGCAGCAGAGCCGCCACGACGACCTCGCAATCCGATCCGGCGTCGCACGCCAGCGCCGCACACTGCAGCGCATGCTGGAGCTGATCGACCGGCTCGTCGTCATAGGGCAGGTCGCACACGGATTCGAGCGCCGCGAGGATCTCGGCGAGCGTGTCAGCGGGCATGATCGTCGGCGAGCTGATGACGACCGGCCAGCAGCTCGTGCGCGTGAGCTGCGGTTGGTGCAGCCACGATGCAGAAGCGCGCATCCACGTCGGGCTCGAGCTGCGGCGGCTGCCCGTCGAGCCCGACGATCACCGCGCCGGCGCCGCGCAGGACGGCCATCGCGCCGGCGATGTCGTGGACGCGGCTGATGGCTCGCGTGACGTCGACGAACGCGCCCGTGCTGCCGTCCGCGACGCGGCAGAGATCGACCGACGTGCAGCCCACGATCCGAGCGCGCGACAGGCCGAGACCGTCGGCGCCCGGGACGCAGGCGCGGTCGAGCTCTTGCGGCGGCGTGCTGGGCAGCGCAACGAGACCGCCCGGGCGGGGGCGGGCGATATGGCCGTCGACGCGCGCCGGTCCGCTCGAGCCGGCCCACCAGCGCCGGCCGGACGCGTGATCGACGACGAGCCCCGCGAGCGGCGCGCCGGCACGGACGAGCCCGATCGTCGTGGCCCACGGGCTGACGCCGTGCATGCAGTTGCGGGTGCCGTCGATCGGGTCCAGCGAGATCCACGGCATGTCAGCCTGCGGCGCGGGGCCGAACAGGCCGCTCTCCTCGCTGAGGATCGAGAGTCCCAGCAACTCGAGCACCGCCACGGCCACGTCCTCCGCGGCGAGATCGGTCTGCTTGTCCGCCGTGTCGAAGCCGCCGCCGGCGGGCAGGTGGCGCTCGCGGCCGGCCAGGGCCCCCGCCACCGCGTCGACGGCGAGTGCCGCCGCGCGCAGGAAGCGCTGCTCGAGTCCGCCCTGCACCGCGTCGACGAGCGGCCGCCGGAAGCGCCGCGCCGGCGTGACTTCCGCGAAGCCCTCGCGGCGGTAGAAGCGATGCGCGTCCTCGCGCAGCACCGAGCTGTCGACGGTCAGCGTCGAGCAGCCGAGGAGCGCCGCCTCGTCCTGGGCGACCTCGAGCAGCCGCCGCCCGATGCCCCGGCCGCGGAGCGCGGGATCGACCACCAGCGACGCGATCCAGCCCTCCGTGACGCCGAACGCCGCCGACGGGCGTGCGTGCAGCTCGAGGTAGCCGGCGAGGCGACCGGCGGCCTGCGCGACGAGCGTGCGGACCGTCGGTCGCTCGATCAAAGCGCCGAGCGCGGGCAGCGTCCCCGGCCGCTCGGCGGCGCCGTGGTGGCCGCCCATCGCCACGATCAGCTCGACGATCGCGTCTGCGTCGTCCCAGGCGGCGGGGCGGACGGTGATCGCGCCGGCGTGCTCGCGCGAGAGGCGACCTGCCGAGGACGATGCATCGCGCGGGCGCGAAGAAGACCACGCGGACGCCTGGGGCTCGCCGGCGCCCAGGCAGGGGGCCCCGGCCACCCACGTCTGGCGAACCATCGGCTCACCGTGATGGACCGCGACGGCGACGAGGTCGGCGCGCGCGCCGACCTCGATGCGCCCGCGGTCGGCGAGTCCCGCGATCCGCGCAGGCCCGCCGGAGACGAGCTCGACCGCGCGCTCGAATGTGCAGCCTCCGTCGGCCTCCATCTGGTACACGGCGGCGAGCAGCGATGGCGGGTGGTAGTCCGAGGCCAGTGCGTCCAGCCAGCCGGCGGCGAGGAAGTCGCGCGCCGACGCGCCGTTCATGTGCGAGCCGCCGCGCCGCGCGTTCGGTGCGCCCATGACGATCCCCAGGCCCGCCGCGGCTGCCGCGCGAGCCGCCACGGCGTTGAGCGGGAACTCGGCGATTGCGGCGTCCAGCGCGACCGCACGCAGCACCGTGGCGGCCGTGTCATCGTCGTGGGAGGCGAGCAGCGCCCCGCGCTCACGGGCGAGCGCGGCGATCGCCTCGCGCCGGTCTTCGGCGCCGTCCTGGCGCGCGCGGCGGCGGGCGAGCAGCTCGTCGAGCGCGTCCTCGTCGCCCGTGAAGCGGCGGGCGTAGTAGGAGCGCCAGCTTGCCTCCTCGGGGAACTGACCCTGCCCAGGCGAGTGATCCATGTAGGAGATCATTCCGACGGGCGCCATCGCCGCCAGCCGGCGCGCGAGCTCGAACGCGGCGGACGTCAGCTCGAAGCGAAGATGCACGCGATGGTCGACGCGCAGGCGATGGCGCCAGGCGTCGACCGTCTCGACGATCCTCGCCGCCTGCGCCGTCGAGCGCCCGGCGAGCGCATCGTCCTCGAACGAGGCACAGACGAAATGCGTCGTGATGCCGTGCAGCGCGGCCTCGCCGTCGAGCTGGATCAGCGCGGAGGCGATCGGCTGCTCGCTCGTCGGCCGCGGCCGCAGGCGCTCCTCGAGGCAGTCGGAGTGCAGGTCGACGAGGCCTGGGAGGAGGTCGACGGCGCCGAGGTCGACGGTCGTCGCTCCCGCGCCGGGCTCGGGGCCGACAGCGACGATCGTGTCGCCGGCGATGGTCACCCACCAGCCCTCCCGCACGCCGGCGACGGTTGCGACCCGCGCTCCGCGAAGCGCGATCACGCGGATACCAGCCGACCGGCGCGCATCTCGAGCACTCGGTCGACGAGCCCCGGGTGATCGGGTGGGTCGTGAAAGACCGCCAGCAGCGTGCCGCCGGCATCGCGCCGCGCGCTGAGCGCGCGCAGCGCGAGCGCCCGGCGAGCCGGATCAAGCGACGCGGTGACCTCGTCGAGCAGCAGGACCGGCCGCGGGCGCGCGAGCGTGATTGCGAGGTTGACGATCTGGCGCTCGCCGCCGGAGAACGTCGCTGGCGCGACCTCGAGCAGCTCTTCGGCCAGGCCGAGCGAGCGCAGCAGCTCTGCCGCTGGCTCGCGCTCCAAGCCCTCCTGCGCGACGAGGTCGACAGCGCCGACGCGGGGCGTGATCTGCAGAAACTGCGTCGCCATCCCGATGAGTCGCCGGCGTGCGGACAGTACGGCCCGGTCGTCGGCTGTCGCGAGGTCGATGCGCTCGCCTTCAGCGCGAAGCACGATCGAGCCCGAGTCCGGGCGATATGTGCGGTAGACGCAGCGCAGCAGCGACGACTTGCCCGAGCCACTGCAGCCACGCAGCACGGTGCACGTTCCCGCCTGCACCTCGAGGTCGACGCCTTCGAGCACGGACAGCTCGCGCGCATCCTGCAGGTGGCGGACGAAGCGCTTGCGCAGGCCGTGGACGGTGAGCGCGTTCATGTCAGCTGCGCGCTGACGAGCAGCTGGCTGTAGGGATGCTGAGGGTCGCCCAGCACCTGGTCGGTGAGGCCCGCCTCGACGACGCGCCCGGCCTGCATGACGAGCACGCGCTCGGCGAGCATGCGGATGACCGCGAGGTCGTGGGAGACGATCACGAGCGCGACGTCGCTCTCGCGGCGGATGCGCCGGACGAGGTCCAGGATGCGTGCCTGCACAGAGACGTCGAGCCCGCTCGTCGGCTCGTCGAGCAGCAGCAGCCGCGGGCGCGAGATCAGCGCCTTGGCGAGCTGCACCCGCTGGCGCATCCCGCCGCTGAAGGCGCGCACCGGGGTGTCCAGCCGTTCGCCGGCCAGCTCGACCGACTCATGGTGGGCGAGCGCTTCGGCGCGAACCCGATCATAGGAGCGCCAGCCGACCGCCAGCAGGCGCGATCCGGCGTTGCCGCCGGCGGTGATGGCCAGGTCCAGGCCCTGCTGCGGGGTCTGGTAGACGATTCCCAGCGACCCGGCGCGCAGGCGGCGGCGCTCGGAGCCGGCCGCGGCGGTGACGTCATGTCCGTCGAGCAGGATCCGCCCACCGGCTACCGGCTGGTCGAGGTTCAGCGCCGCAAGCACGGTCGACTTGCCCGACCCCGATTCGCCGACGATGCCGAGTGCCTCGCCGGCGTCGAGCGCAAAGCCGACCTCGCGGCAGCCGTGCACCGACCCGCAGATCTCGCACAGCGCGCCGGCCGACCTTGTCCCAGCCGGCTCGGCGCAGACAGGGCAACCGGGCCCGTAGCGGACCGCGAGGTCTTCGACGCGCAGGGCGACGCTCATTCCGTCACCGCGCGGCGGCGTGCGCACCAGGCCGTGTCCGAGCAGACCATCCGCTGGCGCCCGTCCACGAACTCGGTGTCCAGGAAACTGCCTTCGGCGTCGCAGCGCCAGCAGCACTCGGTGAAGCGCTCGGGCTCGAACGCGCGGTCCTCGAACACCAGCGGCACGACATCGGTGTAAGGCGGGACGGCGAACACGGCGGCCTCGCGCCCGGCACCGAACAGCGACAGCTGCGGCGCCTGGTGCAGGCGCGGGACGTCGTAGCGCGGGATCGGCGACGGCGTCATCACGTAGCCGTCGTCGACGCGCACCGGATAGCTGTGCGTGAACGAGGAACGGCCCATCCGCGCGGTGTCCTCGTAGAGATAGAGCCACAGCGCGGTGTAGTCGCCCTCGGCATGCAGGCGGCGCGTCACCGATGGACGCGCGGAGATGCGCCGCAGCGGATCGGACACCGGAACCTGGAAGACGAGCACCTGGCCCTCGTCCAGCTCGTCCTGCGGGATCCGGTGACGCGTCTGGATCAAGGTCGCCCGGCGGGCGTCGGTCGTCGTCGGCACTCCGGTGGTCGTGGCGATCAGCTCGCGCAGACCGACCGCGTTCATGCTCTGGTCGTCGCCCTGGTCGATGACCTTGAGGACGTCTTTCGGCGTGATCGTCGCGAGGGTGACCTGAAGCCCCCCGCTGCCCCAGCCGCGCGCCACCGGCATCTCACGCGAGGCGAAAGGCACGAGATGGCCGGGAATGCAGACGCCCTTGAGCAGCGCGCGACGGACTTCGCGCTTGGCCGACTCGTCCATATACGCGAAGGCGTAGCCGCTGCGCGTGCGCGGTCCGGTGTCCAGCAGCTCGCGCAGCGCGGTCGTCATGCGTCCTCGTCGTCGTGGTCGCCACCGGCGGCGATACGGTCCAGGACCGAGGTGAACGTCACGTGATGGGGCAGCTTGAGATGTTCCAGGAAACCCGCCGCCTCCTGGCCGTCGAGCGCGATGCCCAGGAACTCCTGATCCTCGGATGGCGACGGCGCGACCGCAGGCTCACAGGTCGCTGCGGCGCAGTTGGCGTCCAGCACTGCAGCGCTGATCGCACGGCGCTCGACGCTCCCGAGCGTGGCGCCGACGCCGACGCCGAGCCGTCCGTCGGCCTTCTGCCGGCCGCCGTAGAGCACGACCTCGGCGACCGTGGCCGGCACCGAGCCGATGCGGACGCGGCCGCCGGTGTCGGGATGCTCGATGTAGACGTCGAACTCGCCGAGACGCAGCTCGGCGAGCGTCGCGGCGGCGTCCGTACCGCGGATCGAGGTATAGGCGATCGCCGTCAGTGCGCCGGTCTCGCCGCGCGCGAGGAGCTGCTCGAACGCGCCGCGCTCGCGGCCGGCGTCGGCCGGGGCGCGGGAGCCGTCGATGGCCTGCGCCACCGGTCCCGGGCTGAGCAGGCCGCGGCGATCGAGTCCGTCGAGTGCGCGCGGGATCTGCGCGAGCCCATGCGCTGCAGCGTAGGTGGACGCTGCGGTGCCGTTGGCCGATACGGTGCCGTTGGACGAGACACCGCCATTGACCGGTCCGTCGTCAAAGTCCAGCAGCCGCTGTGCGTAGTCCAGTGAGGCACCGAGGTACTGCCCCCCTTCGGGCTCGCGGAACGCGGGTGTGATGCGGCGCAGGGTGCGCATCTGTCCGATGTCTGTCCGCGAGGTCGTGCGGCGTGGGAGCATCGCTGCCCAGGCACGGACGAGCGAGACGGCGCGTGCCACATCACCACGCGCCTGCTCGATCGCGCGAGAGCAGACCGCGGGCTCCCACACGCCGGCCTCGCCGGCGACCTGGTCGACCAGCAGCGGCAGGGTGCCGGCAAGGTCCAGCCCGCTTGCGCTCCCGTCGATCGACCCTTTGCGCTGCGCGAGCCGCGCAGCGGTCGCGATCGCTCCGGCGTCGGCGCGGACGGTCTCGTAGCCCATCAGCCGACGACCTCGACGCGCGTGCTGCGCGGCAGCCCGGTGACCGACCCGTCGGCGCCGACCAGCAGCAGATCGACGCCGAGCGGGCGTCGTTCGCAGGCTGCGGCCCGATCGGCGAGCTCGGCCGCTGTCAGGGCGAGGCTCGTGCTCAGCAGCCCATCGACCCCCGGTCCGCGCAGCTGTACATCCGTGACGCTCGCGGACTCACCAGAAGCGACGTACAGGACCGTCGCCCCGTGCGACGGGTGCTCCTCGCTGCCGCGCGGAGCCCGCGCCAGCCCACCTCCCGAGGTCGGGCCGCGGACCAGCAGCACCCGTGCCTGCTCGGCGGGGACGCGGTGGTGCGCAACCGGCAACGCCCAGTCTCCCTCACAGCAGATCGGCATGTCCGGCTCATACAGCGACTGGATGAGCGCGCAGGCGGCCACCTCCGAGTCGACCGCGCCGGCCAGGGGGAATCGGCGCCCGGGATGTGCGAGCGCCGACAGCGCCGCGCGGAAGCACTCGTGGCCGGCGATTACCGCGGAGAGGGTGCTCATCCGAGCGTCAACCTCGTCGCCGCGACGTCGTCGTCGCCGCGCAGCCGCTCCTGCCGCTCGTCGGCGAGCGCGCGTTCGGCCAGCTCGTCAGACGCCGGCCCGCCGGCCGCATCGGCCAGCGCTGCTGCCAGCGATGCCTCGGCGTCGAAGCCCAGCACGCAGGCGAAGCCCGCGTCACCCGCAACGGTCACGCGCGCGCTCGAGACGACCGCCTCACCGAGGCAGAACGTCCCCACCGCCGACGACAGCTCGAGCATCACGGTCTGCGCGGCCGGGCGCTCGACGAGCTCGACGCACCCGCGCGCGGCGATCGACTCGCCCAGTTCGAGCAGCGCTGCGCGCCGGCAGCGCGCGGCGGCGGCCAGACCCTCGGCGCGACGCTCGGGGCTCATCGTCCGCCGAACTCCACGACGAGGCGGAACACATCCGCGCGCAGCCAGCCCGCCGTGACCTCGATCGGGCGCCGCAGGCGTGCGCACTCGGCGATGCCGCGGGTGGCGATCGTCCATGGCTGGGCGTCGAGTCCGAGGCGGCGGGTAACCCGCTCGGAGGCGAGCTCGACCTCGGCGCGGTAGACCGCGCGCACGGGCTCCAGGTCATAGCCCTCGGTGAGCGCCTCGTACAGCGATGCGCTGCGGTGCAGGCGCCGCGGAAGATCGGGCACGAGATCGGCGGCGAGGTAGGTGTCGCCGCAACCGACCAGCTCGTCGTCGACGAAGCGCCGGCGAGAGATGAGGTACACCTGCGCGCCGGTGGCCAGCTCCAGCTCGGCGCGCACAGCCGCCGGCGCGGCGCGCAGACGGATGCTCTCGGTCTCCGAACGCGGCGCCGCGCCGGTGCGCCGCACGGTCTCCGAGAAGCTCGGCGCGGCCCCTGGACCGACGCGGTAGTCGATCAGCGACGCGACGAAGGTGCCACGGCCCCGCACGCGACGCACGAGATGGCGGCGCTCGAGCTCCTGCAGAACGGCCCGCGCGGTCTGGCGGTGCAGCCCATAGGTTCGCGCGAGCTCGTTCTCGGAGGGAAGGCGCGAGCCCGGCTTGGCACTGGACAGTGATCGCGCGAGCACCCCCGCGACGGCGAGATAGGTCGGTGTGTCGGTGCTGGGGGCCACGGCCGGCAAGGTATCAGCTTGTCTAGACAAGTCCTTAGAGGATGCGCCGGCGCAGGGCAGCCGACACCCGTTCGACCGCCATCACGAGCACGAACATGACGAGCAGCAGCATCGCCACCGTGGGGTAGTCGAAGAGCTGGATCGCGGTGAGGATCTGAAACCCGATGCCGCCGGCGCCGACGAAGCCCAGCACGAGTGACGAGCGGACGTTCTCGTCGAGGCGGTACAGCGCGATCCCGACCAGCGATGGCAGCACGGTCGGAACGGCGGCGTGGCTGAAGACCTGCATACGCCGCGCGCCGGTCAGCGTGAGCGCGTGAACGGGGCCCATGTCCATGTCCTCGAAGCGCTCGGCGAACAGCCGCCCGAGCATTCCGATCGAGTGCACCGAGACCGCGAGCACGCCAGCGAAGGGTCCCAGGCCGACGGCGGTGACGAACAGCAGCGCCCACACTAGATCCGGCACCACCCGGCAGACGGCGATCACGCCGCGAGCGGCGATGTAGAGCGGCCGAGCCGGCGTAAGGTTCTCGGCTGCGCAGATCGAAAACGGCAGCGCGAGCACGAGCGCGGCGAGGGTTCCGATCAGCGCGATGTCGAACGTCTCCAGCGCGGCTGACAGGGCATCGGGTAATGTCGCGAATGACGGCGGCAGCGAGCGCGCGAGGATGTCGGCCATGCCGGTAACACCGGTGACGAGGTCCTGCGGCCGCGCGTCGACGACGATCAGGCCCTGGACGACGAAGGCGGCGAACGCGAGCGCGCCGGCGACCTGGATGACGCGCCGCCGCGCGCGCCTCGGGGAAAGCCCGGGCAGTTGCAACGCGCCGGCGACCGGCTCCCGCGTCGCCGTCATCACCTCTCGTCCTGATACAGCGCGCGGACGGCCTCGGCACCGACCACGTTGGCCGGCAGATCGAAGGCGATCCGGCCGGCTCGCAGCCCGGCGATCCGGTCGGCAAAGCGCAGCGCGAGCTCAGGCTGGTGCAGCACGCACAGCACGCCGAGGTTGTCGCGCGTCGCGAGGTCGCGTAGCAACTCCATCACGGACTCCGCCGCCTCGGGATCGAGGCTCGCCACGGGCTCATCGGCCATCAGCGTCTGCGGGCGCTGGCTGAGAGCGCGGGCGATTGCCACACGCTGAGCCTCGCCGCCCGACAGCGAGTCGGCTCGTCGGGCGGCGACGTGGGTCATACGCACACGCGCCAGGCACTCCATGCCGTGCCGCAGCTCCGCCGCCGGCAGATGCCCCGCGGCGACACGCAGGCCGCGTGAGCGCCCGAGCCCGCCGCACGCGACGTTGGCCAGCGCGCTGCGCCGTGCGACGAGGTGGCCGTGCTGGAAGATCGTCGCGACCTGGCGCCGGCGATCGCGCAGCTCGTTGCCAGACAGGGCGGCGAGGTCTGAGCCGGCGACCGTCACCGATCCCGACGTGGGGTCGAGCAGGCGCACGGCGCAGCGCAGCATCGTTGACTTGCCGCAGCCGTTGGGACCGAGCAAGACGACCAGTTCCCCAGGCCACACGCTCAGCGTCACGTCGTCCAGCACGCGTCGACTCGCGCCGTCGAAGCGCTTGCTGAGGCCGCGGATCTCCACGACCGGCGCACCGCGGTCCGCGCCGGTCCGTGCCGCATCCTGAGCGCGTGTACGCGTCGCACCGTTGCTCATCCGAGATCCTCGAGGCCGAGCCCGAGTTCGGACTGGACGTCGCGGATCGGATCGTAGGCCGAGTCCTCGACAGCCACGAGGCTCTGGCCGATCAGCACCTCGCGAGCCTTCTTGGGCAGCGTGCTGAAGTCCAGCGAGAGGATCGCGTCGGCGACGCGCTGCTTGAACGCCTCGGGCAGGTCGCCGCGAACCGTGATCGGATCCAGCGGAATCGGATCGGACTTCGCCAGCGTCACCAGCTTCTCGGGTTCGTAGTCGCCCTGGTTCTCGAGGCTGGCAATCTGCTCGGAGTTGAGCTCGCCGGCGTCGACCTTGCCATTGCGCAGTGCCTCGTAGGCCGACGGGTGGCTCCCGGCGAACACGGGCTTGACGCCCTTGCGGGGGTCGATGCCCGCCTGCTTGAGCAGGAACGCCGGAATCAGATAGCCCGAGGTCGACGCCGGATCGGAGTACGCGAACGACTTGCCCTTGACGCCCTCGAGAGTGGTGATGTTCTTGCTCTTGGGCGCGACGATGCTCGCGGTGTAGGTGCCCGCCTTCCCGTCCTCCCCGGCGAAGATCGCGACCGCCTCAGCGTTGGCCAGCTTGTGCGCGAGCGTGTAGCCGAACGGGCCGAACTGGGCGATCTCGAGCTTCTTGGCACGCATCGCCTCGATCTCGGCGGTGTAGTTCGGGGTGATCAGCAGGGTGACCTTGCAGCCCAGCTTTTGCCCGAGCTGCTCGACGAGCGGCTTGTAGGCGGGCAGCAGCAGTGCGCTGGACTCGTAGGGCTCGACCGCCATGCGCACGTTGCCGCCGTTCGGGCACTCGGCGGCGGAGGACGCCGAGTTGCTGACCGCGGGCTCGTCGGCATCGGAGCCGCAACCGGCCAACAGGGCAACCGCTCCAGCCGCTGCCAGCGTCGTCAGTGCACGCGCGATCATCATGTCTCCACTTCGCTCGGAGCCGGCCTCGCCCTGCTGCCTGGTTGACTAGACAACCAGCACTGTGCTCGGTCGCCGTCGCGCGCTTGTTATGAGCCTGTGACCGGAACGTGACGTTTCAGCGAACCCTCCAAACGATCCGCACACGATCTTCGCCCCGTACGCACCGCCGCGACCTAGATCGACTTCCTCGTGGGCCTCGGGGTCGGCGCCGGCGACTGCTCTCGCGCGACGGCGGCGGCGATGATGGTGCCATGAGGACCGTAGAGACGAGCAGGTCGCCAGCACTGAGCCGGGGTTGCCGCCGAGGGTGCAGGCCGCGCTCGGGGAACTTGTCAACGCGGCGACAAACGAGCTGCTGGCCCGCTGACTGCAGCAGAAGCAGCAGCCGCTTCCAAGCCGAAGCGACGTGCCGCTACTGGCGGGCCTCGGCGCGACGCCTGCCTGCGGCGCGGCCCCCCACGGCCCCGAGGAAGAGGCTGCCCAGTCCGATTGCTGCGATTAGCGACCACGGCGTGGAGCTGCTCGACCCACTGGGCTTTTCCGGCGTCGGGTTTCCTTGCGCTGATCTCGTGGCGTTCTCCGGCCTCAGTCTTTCTGCTGTCGGGCGCGGCTCATCTCGCTGCGCGACGACACCCAGCCCGTCCGACTCGTCCCGGTCAACCACATGGAGGTACTCCCAGGTGTTGTGTGCGCCGCCCTCATCGCCGTCCCAGATGAGGACCATGTACAACCCAGCGGGCGTGCCGTTCGGGACGCGGAAGCGGCCTGTTCGCGTCGGCTCGCGGCGTGGGCGGGAAAGAACAGTCGTTGTCGGGGCGTCCGCTCGATATGAGCTGGCGAGGTAGCCCGGCGCGATGCCGAAGTCCGTTGGTCGCGGATTGAAGACGACGCGGTAGGCGGGATAGCCGACGACCCCTGCCGCCGGGTGACCCGCCGCGTCGGTGAGCCGCACCTGCTGACCCGCCTCGACGAGGACATGACCCAGGCACCGGCATGGGCCATGCCCGACGGCAGGGGCCGGAGCCGATAGAACCAGTGCGGCCGTCGCCGATGTCATGCAGATGGGGACCCGCCGCATCGCTCGACACTAGACCGCGCTGATCTCTTCATCCAGTCCGCTGCTGCCTTACGCCATCAGCAGCAGCATCGGCGTCCTGGTGAGCGTTCGGCTGTGGGACGCCGTCTCTCATCGTCGCGTAGCGGTGAGGATTGCCTGAGCTGAACGGTCCCGCCCGGGAATCCTCTCGTTGCCTGGCCCGTCACTACAGGCTGTCCAGACACGGACGCAAACTCCGCGAGGACGTCATAGGCATCGCTCGTTCCCGCAATCGCTCGGCGCGACCGAACGCGCGGGCGCCCGCCGGCCGGATCCGGGCATGCAGGACCCCTCCCGGCTTGTCCGCAATCACAAGCAGGAGCTTGCCGTCGGCGCCTGCGGCGGGATCCTCGAGACGACCCGTCACAGAACGCGGTCGTGACGAGTGTCCCAGCGCTGGTTCAAGACCGCATCAAACAGCGAACGCGTCGCCCTGCAGAGCCTGCTCAAGCAGCGCGTGCTCCTCACGCTCCCCGGCCAGACCGAGATCATCCCGGCGCCCGAGATGATCTACGGCCTGGACCCAGACCTCCGCGACCCGCCACCGCTCGGAGCGCTCAGCCCCGTCGGGCGCCGGCCAGAAGACCATCCTGGCGCGCCGACCACGCAGCCTCAGCCGAGCGCGCTACTGAAGAACTCGCGACACCTGACTGAAGAAACCGAGACATCTGCGCTGAAGAACTCGCGACACTTCACACACATCACCTGTGAAGTGTCATGGAAGTTTCAGCGGATGCGACGTGAGAAGTTCAGGAGCCGCCGGTGGGCGTTGTCGTCGGAAACCCGTCGCGCTACAGGCTCTCGGGTGGCGGCAGAGATTGTGTCCGAGGCGTGGAAGCTGACTCCCGTTCGGCCTGAGCAAGAAGCTCGGCAAAGCGCTCCTCCGACAGCGCGACAACGAGCACCGGATGGGCGTCCTCGTCAAGTCCGTATCGGAAGCGCCAACAGCCGTCCTCCCGCGAAAAGTGAAGGGTTGTCAGCCGCTCGGGTTCCGGCACGAGTCGCATATATACGCGCGCGACGATCAGCAGTTCCTGACCGCCGTCAAGTAGATCGTCCAGACCTTCACCGTCGGCCCGTGTAGATCCCTCGACGCATACGACGCCCTGGCCCGGACGGTCCACCTCGAGCCGAAGCATGGTGAGCGGGGGGCGGTCCGGCGGCTGGCGGCGCTGCACGACTTCGCGCAGCTTGAGCTTCAAGGCTCGGTAGGCAGCCACGAGGTCCGCGCCCACCTCAGCTCCGAGCTCGTCGCCGACTCGCTCACCGAGCTTGGAGAAGAAGCCCTTCGAGAACCACCATGCTGCAGTTGCGGCCGAACCCAACGACAGGATCAAGAGCGCGTCGGGCAACTGCGAGAAGCGGACGGCGCCGTCGGTGGCGTCGACGTCGCCGGCCGTCGCAGCCACTTGACGAAGGGCCTCCAGATCATCGGGGCTATAGGAGCGGTCGTCGATTAGGAGCTCAAGCGGACCCTTCTCGATCTCAATCGCCGGCAGGTCGGAGGCGAGGCCGTCGAGACGCGAAACCGGGTACAACGCGGCCGGCCACGTACCTGTGAAGATCTCGATCTCGGTCTCGAGTGCCAGCTCGCCGTCCTCGACTTCAACGAGATTCCCGCCCACGACACGTCCGATAGGCGGCTCCGTAGGATCGTGTTCGATGTTGACCGGAACCGGTCGCTCACGCAGCTGTTCGAGCATGCCTGCCACGGCCTCGCGCGTGATGACGTAGTGCCCATGGCGGCCACTCCTGATGATCTGGCCTCCGACCAGTCGCCGAACTTGGGGCTCGTTCATTCGCTCAGGATCGCATCTGGTGCGGTTGACCTTCCTATGCGTGCTGAGAGCGCGTAGTCCATGCTGTGCATGATCGTCGCGCCGGCGGCGAACGCCGAACCGCGGTGCGCAGCCGCTCCATGAAGTGCCGGCGGCCGTCCCCGCTCGGGGCACGAAGCCGTCCTCGCCGGTAACCCTCTCGCGGGCCTGACGGCGCTCGAGCGCCCAGGCGATCCGGTCGGCCACGATGGGGAGCCCCTCACGACTGTCGACGTGGACGAGGTCGGCGAAGATCGGTGCCAGGTTCGTAACATGGCGCAGGTCGATTCCGTGCTGCTGCTCATCGCCACCAGCGGCGAGCTCGACGCTCGTCGCTCACCGCCGCGGCCCGACCGCGACACTCGGGGTGTCGCCCTCGCGGCTGACGTTGATGTGCAGGTCGCAGTGGGCGGTGACGTCGCCCGTGTGCGAGATGACGAACACCTGCCGGAACTCGCTCTCGGCGATCGCGTGCAGCTGTTCGAGCAGCGCGCGGCGGCGCTCGGGGTCCTGGCTGCCGAACACCTCGTCGAGAAGTACGAACCCGGTCTCGGCGCCGCGCGAGCGCGCGAGCGTTCGCGAGAGCGCTAGGCGAAGGCACAGCGCGGCCAGGTCCTGCTCGCCGCCGGAGAAGCGCTTGACCGGATGCAGCTGGCGGCCGTCGGCGATCTGAAGCTGGTAGCTCGGCGACATCTCGACAACGCCGTAGCGTCCGCGCGTGATCTGCCCGAGCAGCAGCGCGGTCTCGTGTTCGAGCGTGGGCCGCGCCCGCCGCGAGGCATCTTCGCGCAGCGCGCTCAGCGCCGCGGCGACGTGGCCGCGCAGGCGCAGCTCCTCGCGCGCGGAGCGCAGCTGCCCGGCCTGCTGGCGCGCGGCGGCCAGGCGGGCTCGCGCTGCGGCGACCGCGTCGGAGTCGGTTGACGCCTGCCGCTCGGCGGCGATCGACGCCGCTTGTGCGGCCTCGATCTCGCGCTCGGCGGCAGCGCAGGCCACGTCTGCACCGTCGAGCTCCTGGGCGCTGACCGCGACCTCGCCGACCTGGGCGTCGAGCTCGGCCAGCTGAGCCTGAAGCTCTGACGACTTGCGCTCCTGGTCGGCCGCGCGACGGCGCAGCAGCTCAAGGCCGTCGACCTTCGCGCGCAACGCCGAGCAGCGGTGCGCGGCCGCGGTCGCCTCGGCCAGCTGCGTGCTGACCCGCGTGTGGACAGCCGCGTCGTAGCCGCCGGAGCCCGCACCGGCGAGCTGCTGGGCGTACAGGCGCGCCTCGCCCTCGGCCTGACGGTGCTGGGCGAGAAGGTTGGCCAGCTGGCGCTCTGCGTCGTCGAGCTGGCGGACGCGCTCGCGCAGCGCAGGCAGGCCGCCCGACAGCTCGCCCGTCCGCGCCTCGATGCGTTCGGCCTCCGCAGCGAGCGCGCCGACCTGCCGCTCGGCGGCGGCCAGCCTCTCATGCAGGGCGTCCAGCCCGTCAGTCGCGACGACGTCTCCGATCGCGCGGCGGTCGGCGGCGAGCGCGCGCAGTTGCTCGGCGTGTGCGCGCGCCTGCGCGCCCTGGGTCTTCAGCTTGGCCAGCTGGGTGTCGAGTTGCTCCAGGCGCTCGCGCGCGGCGGCCAGGTCGCGCTCGAAGCTGGCGACGATCTCGTCCAGCTCGCCCTCGTCGTAGGCGCGCTTGCAGGTCGGGCAGGCGGCCTGCTCTTCACCGGCGAGCACGGCGTCGCGGTGCTCGGTGTCGTGCCGGATGTTCTCGGCCAGCTGATCGCGCTGGGCGCTGAGGGCGTGCCACCGCTCCGTCGCGTGCTGCACGGTCTGCTCGGCGTCGCCCAGGCCGGCCAGCTTCAGGTCGAGCTCGGCGGCCCGCTCGGCACGGGTGAGCTGCTCGCGCAGCGCCTGCGACTGAGCGTCGGCGGCGCGGCGCTCGCCGCCCAGCTGCCGGTCGCGCGCGCGAAGCTGGTCCAGCGTCGCTTCCCGGCGCCGGATCTGGGCGTTCAGGGTGGCCGCGGCTCCTCCCGCGCCGTTGCCGTCGTCGCCGCCGCTGATCACGGCCCCGTCGGCGTTGCCCGCGCTGACCTCGTCACGCGCAGCGCCGCCGTCGCCGTCGCCAACGCCGTCCGCGCCGACGAGCGCCGGGACGGGTACCTGGGCGAGCTCGGCCAGCTGCTCGCGCACCACAGCCAGGCGGTCGGCCAGCTGCGCGGCGCGCTCCAGCGCCTTGTGCTGCTCTGCTCGCCAGCCCCCGGCGCGCTCGTGCGCGGTGCGCTGATGGTCAAGCTCGCGCTCGGCCGCTGTCAACCGCTCGACCTGCTTGGCCAGCACGCTGAGCTTCTCCAGCTCACCCGATGCTCTATCGGCGTCGGTGACCTGCGTGCGTAGCGCCTGAGCGGCGCGCGCCTCGTGCTCGGCGGCCGCGCGCGCCGTCTGCGCCCGGGCGCTGCGCTCGATCATCGTGCGCTCCTGCGCGCGCAGCGTCTTCAGCTGCTCGGCGGCAGCGGTCTTGGCGGTCTTGGCCTTGGCCAGGCGCGCTTCGGCGGCCTGGACCAGCGGCGCGGCCTGCTGGGCTTCGCGCTCGATGCGGTCGGCCTCGGCGCGCAGCGCGTCGACGTCGGGCGCGTCGCTCTCCAAGGCGCGCACGACGGCACGCTGCTCCTTGACGGCGGCTTCGGCGTAGCCGGTGGCGCGGCGCAGGCGCTCGATGCCCAGCAGCAGCTCGACCTGCTCGACGCGCTTGTCGTTGTCGGCTTCGAGCGCCTGGACCTCGCGCTGGCGTGCGTAGAACGTGCCGCGGAACATGTCGCGCGACAGGCCCAGCAGCGTGGCGACGCGCCGGCTGGTCTCGTCCAGCGCTGTGCAGATCGTCTCGCCGGTGCTCAGGTCATGCAGCCGGGCGGTCTTCTTGTCGATGCGGCGCACGCCGTAGGCGCGTCCGCCGACCTCGAAGTGCACCTCAACAACGCATTCCTCGCCTTCGGAACAGCCGTCGCGGCGGGCGTGCAGGGCGCCGGGCCCGCGAGGTCCGCCGTACAGGCCCCACTCGATCGCGCTGAAGATCGTGCTCTTGCCGGCGCCGTTGTCGCCGACGACGGCGATCAGCCCGTCAACGTTGAGGTCGAGGTCGAGCTCGGCGAACGAGCGGAAATTCTTGGCATGGACGCGCAGCAGCTTCATCGGCTGGTCTCCGCAGCGAGCTGCTGGTCGGCCTGGGCCAGGAAGGTCTCAGCGCGCGCGATCAGCTCTTCGGCGGGCGCCTTGGGCGCGTGCTCGGCCGCCCACGCGAGCAAGAAGTCGCGCAGCACGGGCGCCGCGCTTAGGGCCGCCGAGCCGGACGTGGGCTGCGCGTCGCGCTCGAAGTGCAGGCAGCGCGCGTAGGCGGCTGCGACCGCCTTGTGGTCGACGGCGCTCAGCTCGGCCGCGGAGACGTTCGTGATCTGAAGGCGGACCACCGCGCCGTCGAGCTCGTCGCCTACGGCGTGCGCCCGGCCGATGATCGCCGCGGTCAGGTCGTCGGTCTTCGAGGCGTCCACTGGAGGCAAGGTGATCTGCGCGCGCACCGCCAACGGGTGCAGGCGCAGGTAGTCGGGCGACATCCGGCCGGCGGCCAAGTCGACCTCCAAGATGCCCTTGTACGGCGCGGTCTTGGGCGTATCGGCCCACGACAGGCGCTCGATCGAGCCGGCGTAGGCGGCGTTCTCGCGCACCGCCTCGTACTTGTGCAGGTGCCCGAGCGCGACGTAGTCAAAGTTCGCGGCCTCGTCCAGCGTCTCGCCCGACACCTCCACCGAACCCGCCTCGGCACCGACGAGCTTGCCCACGCCGTCCAGGCCGACATGGGCGAGGAGCACATCGAAGTCCGCGTCATGAGTCGGGCGCGCGGCGCGCAGCGCGCTCGCCATCACCTCGGGGTCGTTGTCGTGCCCGATCGCGCGCACGGCCAGCGTCCCGTCGCCCTCGCGCGCGGCGATGCGCACTACCTGCGTTCCGCGGTAGACGACGTGCACGCCGCCGAAGCGCTCCAGCACCCCGAAGATGTGCTCAGTGGCGGCCACGCGCGGGGTGGAGTGGTTGCCGGCGATGATCACGATCGGGATGCCGGCGTCGCTCAGGCGGCGCAGTCCGTCCAGCGCGACGCCGAGCGCCGCGGTCGACGGGTGGCAGGAGTCGAACAGGTCGCCGGCGTGCACGACCGCGTCGGGCCGCAGTTCAACGATCGTGTCGATCGCTTCGCTGAACGCGCGGTAGACGTCCTGCTCGCGCACGTTGCGGCCGGCGTCGTCGACGCGGTGCAGCTGCCGAAAGCCCAGGTGCGTGTCTGCCAGGTGGCAGATCCTCATCCGCGGCCCTTCTTGTCGACGACCGGCACCGAGGCCATCCACGCCGGTAGCAGCCCGAGCGTCAGCAGCCGCAGGCGGATCGCCGGCACGGAGACGTCGAAGCGCTCCGCCAGCGCCGGCAGGTTGCAGCCGGCCACGCGCGCCTGCTCGTGCACGAGCAGCTCGGGCATCAGCAGCTCGGAAGCGAACGCGTTCGCCTCGCGCTCCTGGCGGGCGATCAGCTTCTTGCGCTCGGCCGTCGGCGGAGCGTCGGCGACCTCGTGCGCGCGGCAGAGCACGGCGCCCTCGGCGCCGATCACATGCAGTACCCAGTGCCCGCACTCGTGCGCGATCGTGAACCGCCGCCGGCCACGCGAGCGCCGGCACTCGGTGCTGTCCAGCCAGATCCGTTCGCGCTCCGGGTCGACCATCCCCGAGAGCCGGCCGCGATCGGGCGGCGCGCCGGGCAGTGCGCGCACATCGTCGCACTCGACGACCAGCAGGCCGAGGAGCGACTCGGCAATGTCCTCGACGGGCACCGGAGGCGCGTCGCCGTCGCCGTAGGTCTCCTCGTAGTCGCGCAGCACGCGCTGCGCCTCGCCGACCGGATTAACCGTCCGGTGCCCGCCGGCCGGTTTCGCGGCGTCCGGCCCGGCGCCGCTGCCGGTGCCGTCGCCGTCGACCTCGATCGTCGGCTCCTCGTCGGCGTCCAGCTGCATCAGCTCCGGTCCCGGCGAGCCGGGCGCGACCTGCGTGCCGCCGACCAGGCGCAGCTCAGGCATCGGGTCCTCCGGTGAACAGCCGGCGCACGAGTTCGGCGTCGGGGTGCGGGCCGACGGTCCGCGGCTCCTGGCGCTCGCCTCTCCCGCGCCCCGGGTCGTCGCCTGCGCCCCGGCCCATCGCGGGCGTCAGACGCAGCTTGGGCTGCTCGCCGGCAGCGGGGCGCATGGCGCGCACGCCGGCGAAGAAGTCCTCGGCCTGCTCCTGGAAGTAGGTCGCCAGGCTGCGCAGGACGCGCTTGGAGACCATCGCTCCGACGAGCTCGCCGGACTCCAGCTGGTGGTAGTGCTCACGCAGCGCCTCGCGGCCCTCGGGCCCGAGCTCGTACTCGGCTGCGAGCGTGTCGACCACGTCACGCGGGCGGATCCCGCGCGCCTTGCGCATCTGGCGCAGCGCCCCGGGCAGGATCCCGGCCTGCCCGGCCGAGGCGCGGACGGCCGCGACCGCGCCCAGCGCGGCCTCGAAGGCCTCGGAGGTCGGCTCGGCGTCGGCGGCCGGGCCGCGCACGGCCATCAGCGTCGCCAGGCGCCGGGTGAACTCCTCGTGGCGCGCGGCCGGGACCGTGCGCAGGTAGTGCTCGGGCGCGTGCAGCTGCCCGGCGTTCATGTCGTCGATCGCGGCCAAGAAGGCCTGCTCGTAGGCGTCGCTCATCAGCTTGTTCCTCCCCGCCGCCTCAGACGACCGCTGCGCAGAGCGTCCGACAGCGCGCCCTCGATCGTGCGCAGTCGCGGCGGACGGGTGGCCAGGCGCGGCAGCGCCGGTTCGGAGGGCGCGAGCACGTTGACGCTCTCGCGGGCCATGCGCCCGGCGAGCACCTCGATCGCCGGCAGCGTCTCCTCGCGCGCCAGCCGCAGCTGGAGGCGCAAGCTGGCGCTGACGGTCGCCTTGGTGTGGGCGCCGGAGTCCAGGCCGCGCAGCTCGCACAGCTCGGCGCAGACGCGGTCGATGTGGGCCATGCCGCGGACGAGGAGGTGCTCGGCCGCGCGCTCGTAGCGCTCGTCGTCCGAGCGCAGCAGGCTGTAGCGCAGCCCTTCGAGCTGGATGTCGTCCAGGCTGCGCAGCCAGCGCTCGTTGAGCGTGTCGCGATCGTTCATGACTCTTCTCCTGACGGCAGGTCCGGTTTTCTTACGGCCCGCTCGTCGGCCAGCGCCTCGGCAGACAGCAGCTTGGGCAGGGCGCGCGACGTTGCGGTGTCGACCACCCGGCGGTGCACGCCGTGGCGCTCAGCGATCTGCGCCGGGCGCAGGCCGCCGAAGAAGCGCTCGGCCAGGAAGACACGGTCGCGCTCGGGCAGCTCAGCCACGAGCGCGCGCAGCTCGGCGGCCTCCTGCTCCAAGCTCGGCGTGTCGTCGACGCCGACGGTCAGGAGCGCCTCGTCGGAGATCTCACCCGCGTGACGCGCGCGCCTACGCGCGAACTCGGCGGTCTGGTCGGAGATCTTGCGGCCGATCACCGCGCCGAGCTCCACCTTGCCCGCGAGGATCTTGTCGATGTCCTTGGCGATGCCGATCCGCACGTTCTGGACCATCTCGTCGATGTCGGCGACCGACGGCTGCTGGGTGTAGGCGCGCCACTCGATCGCCTCGCGGACGTGCTTCTCCTGGCGGGCGATCAGCTTCGCGAGCAACACGTCCGCGCGCAGCGCGCCGCCCGGGCGCTCGCGAGCCAGCCGAAGCTGACGCAGCAGAGCGTTGTCTTGATCGTCCTCGTCGTCTTCTGAGGCCGGCTGGGTCATCGTGATCCTGTGGTTCGGGCTTGGTGGGCCGCGCGCCGTCGCGTGGTTAACCGACGCCCTGCTCGTCGGTCTTACAGGCCGAGGCGGACCGCGCGGGCGAGGGCCAACGCGGGCATCCCGCTCCGTGCGGGGTCTTCGTGCTCACGCCGCCTCGCCCCCCTGGCTCGACGGCGGCGAAACGCAGCCCGCCCGAGCCGCAGCACGGCTCTATGAGGCCCGCCTCGATCAGCACGGCCAGGGCCGAGGCGAGCTGCCTCGTGGCCTGCTCGTCCGAGCGCAGCACGTCGAGCAGGTCGCCCGGCCGCTGAGCTCGTGGGCGCGGACGGTGGCGCGGCGGGAGGCGGATCGCGGTCTTCTGCATCTGGTAGATCTCCTTCAGCGGCTACGCGCCGCTGCGTATGGGCTAGAGATGTTGCGCCGCGGCCCGGACGGAACGGGACGTGTGAGGTCCCACAGGCTCCGCAGCGGTCCCCGCCATCCCGCTCTTTGCGCGCTTTGTTCACAAAAGAACTCGCTCCTTGCGCAAGTCACCCGCCGCCCTGCACAAAGTTCTCCACAAGCACTCGTGTGGAGACCGCCACGCGGGCAGGCTTATGCACATCCGGTGCACAGCCCAAGCTAACGGGCGGCCCGTGGCCTGTGTAGAACCGCTTCCGAGATGACGCCCGCCGCCCCTCCACCCTCTGCTCGCCTGCTTCGTGCCGCCGAGGCCGAGCGCACCGATCTGGTCCGCCACCGCGCCCGGCTGGAGGTCGAGCGCGAGCGGCTGCACTCCGAGCTCGCGCGGATCGAAGCCGGCCTGGCCGATGTGCGCGAGCGCGAGCGGCTGCTTGAACGCCTGGCACCGCGGACCCGCGGCGAGGACGTCGACGTGACGGCCGGCTCGGCGTCCGCAGCGCCAGCCGGTGCGGGCGAGGCTCCCGATAGCGCCGGCGTGGCGCGGACCGTGCTGCGCGGCCCGGCGATCCGCGAGACCGCGGTGCGGGTGCTCGTGCAAGCAGGCGACGCCGAAGCGCTGCACTACCGCGATTGGTTCGAGCGGCTGCGGGCGACCGGCTACGCGGTCGCCGGCAAGAACCCGCTTGCCGTCTTCCTTACCCAGCTGTCGCGCTCGCCTGCGTTGCGCAAAAGCACCCAGGCCGGCGTCTACGAGCTCGACCGCGCCGCGCCGGCGCGGTTGCGGGCGCGCCTGACGGAGCTTCACGACCAGCTGCGAGGCCTGACCGCGACGCCGGGAGCGCCGGCGGACCTGGCGGCGATCCGCGCGCGGCGTGAGGAGCTCATCTCCGAGATCGGCCAGACGGAGAAGGCGCTCGAAGAGGTCGCCCGGCTGCTCGGGGCGCCCGAGCGCGACGCACTCATCGCTGCGGTCTGACGCCGCGTTCGAGCCGCCGTCAGAAGATCGGGCCGCGCGTCGGTGATGTTCGTGAAGGCCGACACCGGGTCGGCCCACCGAAAGGACCCTCATGGCTCGATCGCGCAAGACCTCCGCGCCCGTCGCCCGCACCGCCTCGAAGGTGCTGCGCTCCAGCAACTACAGCCGCGCCTCCAAGCGCGTGGCCGCCTCGGCGCTCAGCCAGCGCGCGCCGCGCCGTGGCCGCCGCTAGGCGCCCGCGCGCGTGCTCAGCGCGGCCGGCCCGGCGGCCGGCCGCGCCCACGAATGACCCACCCGACGAGACCGCCCCGAGCTCGCGCGAGAGCAGCGAGGCTGGCGACACTACCCGGGTTTGCGGGCCCGGACGGCGGGCCGCTTGCCCTTGGTCACGGGGTCCAGGTGCCCGTAGACGGTGGTACGTGGCACTCCGAAGAGGTCTGCGATCTGCTGAACGGTTTTCTCGCCGGCGTCGTAGAGCTGCTGGGCGAGGGCGACCTGTTCGTCGTCGAGTTTCGGGCGCCGGCCCCCGTTGCGGCCGCGAGCGCGTGCGGCGGCGAGTCCGTCGCGGGTGTTGGCGACGATGAGCTCGCGCTGGAGCTCGGCGAGCACCGAGAGCATCCCGAACATGGCACGACCTTCGGCCGTGCTTGTATCGATGCCCTGTTCGATGACGTGCAGGCCGACGCCGCGCTCGCGCAGCTCGGCGCCGAGGGTCACGAGGTGCAGGACCGAGCGGCCCAGGCGGTCCAGCCGCGTGATGTTCAGCGTGTCGCCGTCGCGCAACAGGCGCAGCACGTTGTCGAGCTCCGGTCGGCTGGCCTTGGCGCCGCTGGCGTGGTCGATGTAGATGTCGCTGCGGGCGACGCCGGCGCGTTGCAGCGCGTCGATCTGGTGCTCTGGGTTTTGGTCAGCGGTGGAGACGCGCGCGTAGCCGAAGAGCACGTGTCGAAAATACGTGATCGGCCGGTCGATCCGCCGTAGTTTCTCGACGCGGGTTCTCGACGCTGATCCGGGCGGGAGCGGCCTCGACATGCTGGCGTGTCGGCAAACGACCGTTTGCCGACGGCCTCCGGCTCCCGCGCGATGGACGCACCTCAAACGAGGCACCGACCGAAGAGACTCGCGGCCAAGCGACCGGGCCTCATCCGTGCAGATCACCGAATTCTTGAAGCAGTCGTCGATCTCGCTGCTCCTCCAATTTGGACTTCGGAACCTCAATCTGGCTCAAGTCGAGCGAGCCCATCGGGAACAGCCACCGGTCTTGCACAAGGTGGACGTCCTGGGTGGTCACCTCGGGGCGAGCGAAGTCCTTCGCGAGCAGCTCGTCGACGATGTCCGCGTTGATCTGGGCGACCTCGCTCCAGTGCGTGCTGTCCTCGAGCGGTCGCCTCGACCACACGCGCGCCACCACCTCCAATCCAGGCCGGCTGGTGCACCCGCACCGTCGTAAGGCCACGACTAGATCCTGCACGCCGGTGCTAACCCACAGGTTCGACTCGTCGTACGCGGCGGGCGTGACCCAACGCTGCTCGCCGTCCTCGTCCCGCACGTAGTCCACGTACAGCGTCTCTTCGCGTCTCGTCAGGAGCTGATTCCGGAAGATCCAGTCGACGTCGTTCGGCCCGTCGAGGTAGTGCGACTCGCGTAGGAGATCGACGAGCGAGCGCACCTCCCCGAAGCTTGCCGGGCTCATCGCCGCGACCTCCGCGTAGATGCACCGCGCGAGATGGCTGTAGAAGCGCGAGAGCTGCTCGTTGGCCACATTCTGGTTTCTGAAGCCCATCCGGACGAGGTCGAGCAGGATCAGGACCTTCGCGGCCTCCTCCTCCGAGTAGTCCGCGATGATCGCGCTCGCACGCGGTCGCTCAGCCTCTACGAGGCAAACAAGGTCGTTGCGTAGCGTCTCGACGTGCTCGACGAGCAGATCGAGACCTTCGGCGATCGCGTCCAGACGCTTCGCCTTCGGAAGCCGCGCGACATGGCTGAGAGCCCTCGCCTGCATACCCAGAGCTACGCGCCGCCGCCGCTGAATTCCTCGGGGAACCGGTACCGCAGGACGTTCGTCAGCAACTGCGTCCACGTCGTCTGTCCGTTGCCACGCGGGCGTCGCGGGTCGAGGAACCATGCAATCCGCGGCAGGGCCCGTCCGCCAGTGTCGATCGGCACCTTGAAGGCGATATCGCCGAACAGCACGATGGTGAGGATCGTCGCCGACTCCCGGCGTCGGAAGAACATCGCGTGGTGCGGCGGCTCTACGAGCTCCTCGAGCAAGCTGCCCTTGACTTGCTCGAACGGACAGTGGCCGAGGGGCAGCGCGTGCTTGTCGCGCATCCATCGACGCAGGCGTTCGGCGTCGTCCGAGAGCCGCCACGACTCGTCGTAGGCGACGGAGCCCGCCGCTAGCGCGATCTTGGCGATCGCGCGGCGCAGCACCCACGGGCGCACCGTTACCCGGCCGGTGATCATCGGCCGGTCCTCGACGAGGATCGACTCGCCCGTGTCGACCGTCTTGCCATCAAGCGCGGCCGTGAGGCGTAGGTCGTTGAGGAGACGCTCCATCTCCTCCTCCGAGCCGGCCGTGATGAAGAACTCGCCGTCCTCGCCTTGCTCGATGCGCGAGCTGCGGAGGTGCGGGTTGCCCTCATCGTCGGCAACGACGTAGAAGCCGTCTTCGGTGTAGCCGCGCAGGAACGGTGACGGGATGCGCCGTGCGCGGCCGCTGTGCCGGACGTCGCGCACGTCGTGGCGCGATCGAAGTTCGAGGATGAGGTCCTCGTTGAGGAACGGCTGGTCGATCTCCTTCGACGCCCAACGATTGCAGTCGTCGCAGAAGGTGAAGACCTCCCGTGACGAACCGATCGCAGCCTGGATCGGGTGCTCCGGCTTCTCCGTGCCCGTCAGCACAGGGCTGCCGCAGGCGACGCAGACGGTTCCGTGCGGATGGCTGGCGGTAGACGTCACGAGTACAACGATGACACGGACCTCGGCGACCGCTCGCGGCTTGTCCGAGGTTCGATCCCCTCAGTCCGCAGTTTCGGACGTGTCGCGCGCCCGGGCCGCAGCCCTTGAGGCATCCCCGCGGCGCCGGCGCGAGTGGGCGGCCGAGGATCGACGCCGGTGGTACGCCGTTCCGAGCACAAGCTCTGGGACGCTCTGCCGGCGTCTTGCGCGTGCTGTTGCCGGCCGTCCCAGCCCGTCTCGGTTTCTAGGAACTGGGACGCGGGGTCGAGCACCGCGCCAGAGAGTTCAGCCTTGACGCGGTCGTTCCCCGGCTCAAGTGGATTGTGTGCTCGCGCGGCTGGCGAGGAAGCCTTCGGGCTCCACGGGCTTGTCGTGCTTGTACGGCGGCGAGGGCTCGCCGGCTATCGGGAACAGCCGTGCCGCGCCCGTGTTGTGTTGGCGTGCCTCGTCGGCCATCGCGGGGAGCGCATCGGCGGCCTTGGCGTAGAGCGAGCTGATGATCTTGTCGCCAGCGGGGTGGTCGGTGGCGAAGATCATGTGGTAGATCGAGGTGCCCTGTGCGTTCTTGAGCTCCAGCGCGTGGGTCGTCTGGTACCCGAGCGTCTCCTCGAGTTGCCACCTCATGAGGTTTACGAATGCCTCGCGGGCGTCGGCGCCGCTGATGGCCCCCGCTCGGCGCGCGTCGACGATTGGCTCCCATGTCCTGTTGCCGAACAGGGCGGTGAGCCTGTCCTCGGCCCCGACGGCGGCCTTCGCGGGCGAGCTGCCGGCGATGCGCATCAGGCCGGCGGCGCTGAACAGCATCCACAGCTCGACCTTGTACTTCAGGCCACGCTTGTGGTCTGCGATCACCGCGATCGTGGGCCACTGAAGCTCGGTACCGAAGGGATCGAGGAACGCGAAGGTTGGAGACCGTCGGACGGCCTCAGGCATGCTCTTCAGCGTCGCCGGCAACGTCATGTTGCAGTCGCCCGGAACCACCTCGATGTCCCGACCCGGGAAGTGCTCCCGCAGGTAGGCCTGGATCCCAGCGGCTCGCGTACCGCTGAGCTCGAAGAGGCGCAGGTGGCTGAAGCGGTAGCCCGAGTTGCCGTTTGCGACGGCGCCGGCCGCGATTCTCGGCGAACCGTCGAACTCCGCGCTCGTCAGTCGGTCGATGCCGGAGCCCTCTCCGGCGAAGGCGTCGAGATAAACCGCGTAGGGCGCCTTGCCACTCGAAGCTGCGAGGAACGCCGACAGATAGTCGCGCAGGACGTCAAGCTTCGCGCGGGTCCAGAAACCCCAGGGGCGCGGCGTGCGCTCGGCCACAGCGTTTAGCCCAGCGCCACGGCCTGCCGCGGGAAATCGTCGTGCACGCGCCCGTCGAGCGTCCGGCCGTTGGATTTCGGTCGGGCGCCGCCCCACTGTTTGAAGAAGAAGGCCGTATCGGCGCCAGCGCAGCGGTCACGCAGGTCGCGGATCCACTCTGCGTCCACGCGTCGGTGCCGAGGGCCAGACTCGCCGCCGGCGATGAGCCATGCGATGCCGTCGAGGCTAAGGTTTTCGAGCTCGCCCAGCAGTGGCTCGGCGGAGATGAACCTCACGGCCGCGGGCACCTCGCGAAGCGCGTCGGCGCGGTGCACAAAGCGGCGATTCTCGATGGTCACGCCCATCCAGACGTTCGGCGGCCAGGTCAGCTTCCCAGCAAGCCGGAGCATCCGTTCCTCGCGTTTGGTGAGGACCTGGAACGTGTGCCAATGCGCCGCGCGCATCGTCTCGAAGATCTGCGCCACGTAGTCATCCGGGATCGCCTCGTGGAAGACGTCGCTCATCGAGTTGACGAAGATCGTCTTGGGCTTACGCCAGTGGAGGGGGACTTCGAGTCGCTCGGGCCAGAGCTTGAGGTCGAAGCCTTGTTCGTACGGATGAGCGGGTACGCCGCGCCAGCGTTCGGCGAAGGTCTTGGCGTAACAATGCGCGCACCCGGGGCTGATCTGGTCGCACCCGGTGACCGGGTTCCACGTCGCCTCCGTCCACTCGATCTTGCTGCTACCGGCCACTTTCCCCCAGCCTCGCTCGGTGTCCGTGTACGACCAGTGTGGCGGCCGGTGCGGCGAAACGTGGTGATGGTCGTGCAAGACGCGGCCTCTCCGTTTGGGCATCGGCCGTTTCGTGGCGGGCACGGCTGCTTGAGGCGGGCTGGGTTTCGCGGAGACCGGGTTTGGTGGGTTCCTCTCTTCATTGATTGAGAGAGGGAGTCAGACGGTACTGCTCGTCGTAGAGTGCTTCCACCTCGGCAGGGGGACGATCGCCCAGAGACTCGTGCAGGCGGTCGTTGTTAAACCAGGCGACCCATTCGACGATCGCCAGCTCGAGTTGGGTCTGTGTGCGCCAGACGCGGTCTGAGATCAGCTCGGTCTTGAAGGTGTCGACGAAGCTCTCGGCCATCGAGTTGTCGTAGGCGTCGCCGACAGAGCCGATCGACGCGAGCACGCCGTGATCGTCGAGGATCTGGTTGAACGCGTAGCTGGTGTACTGCGAGCCGGCATCTGAGTGATGGACGAGCTGCACGTCGGCGACGTCTTGGCGACGCGTGAGGGCCATCCGCAAGGCGTCGAGGACGAGGTCGGTACGCATGTGGTTGGCGAACTGCCAGCCAACGATCCGGCGGCTGTAGGCGTCGGTGACGAAGCTGAAGAAGACGACGCCTTCCCAGCAGCGCAGGTACGTGAAGTCGGCCAGCCACAAGGCGTCGGGCCGCACGGCGCTGAAGTCGCGATCGACGAGGTCGGGGGCACGCAGCGCCGCCGGATCGCAGATCGTCGTGCGCCACGGCTTGCCGCGGCGCTTGGCGCCCTGGATCGCGTGCTGGCGCATCAGGCGCTTGACGCGGTCACGACCGACCTGCTCGCCGGCGCGGCTGAGCGCCAGCCACATCTTGCGATACCCGTAGGCGTAGTAGTTGCCGGCGTGGACCTCACGGATCGTCTGCAGCAGCCGCTCGTCGCCGACGACGCGCTCAGAGCGCTTGCCAGTGGCACGGTGGTAGTAGGCGGACGCCGACACGCCCAGGACCCGGCAGATCGGCTCGACGCCGAAGCGGCCGCGGTGCTCGTCGATGTAGCGGCTCACCTCGTTCGGTCTGCGTCGAGCTCGGTCGCAAAAAACACGCTCGCGGACTTGAGGATCTCGTTGGCCCTGCGCAGCTCGAAGTTCTCGGCGCGCAGCTTGCGGATCTCCTCGCGCTCCGCGGTGGTCGGCAGATCGGGCCGAGAGCCGCTGTCGGCCTCGGCTTGGCGCACCTTCTTGCGCAGCGTCTCGGGATGCATTCCCAGGTCGGCGGCGACATGCGCGATCGGACGGCCGCTCTCAAGCGCCAGCCTCACACCGCGCGCCACGAGCTCATCGGGGTACTTCTTCGGACGGGCCATAACGAGTGCTTCCTCTCCCGAGGACCGAAATCCTCCTTTGGAAGTCTCCGTCAGACCCAGCCTGCCTCAGCTCGGGGGTCATCGCCGAGCCTCCGGTTAGCCTGCGGCCGTAGTCCGAGATCGATCGAGGAGGAGCCGTGGCAGTTCGTCTGGAGTGGGAAGGCAGGCCTGAGCAGGTAGAGCGGATCTCGCTCCCCTTCCAGACGGTCGAGACGATCAACGAATCGCGCGCCACGCGAGAGCGCGACGCGGGAGGCCTCCTACGGACGGAGGCCTCCAGGGAGCATCGCAACCAGCTCATCTGGGGCGACAACAAGCTCGTCATGAGCAGCCTGCTCAACGAGTACGCCGGCGGCGTCAGGCTCGTTTACATCGACCCGCCATTCGACACCGGCACGGACTTCTCATTCCGAATCAAGGTGGGCGGCGCCGATTTCACAAAGGCGCCCTCAATCCTGGAGGAAAGCGCATATCGCGACACATGGGGGCGTGGTCGATCTTCGTACCTCGAGATGCTCTACGAGCGACTCGTGCTCATCCACGAACTCCTTGCGCCCGACGGGTCGCTCTTTCTGCATCTAGGCTCAAACGTGAGCCATTTCGGCAAGCTGCTCTGCGATGAGATCTTCGGTCCAGAGGCTTACGTCAACGAGATCATCTGGAAGCGCCAGACGGCACACAGCGACATTGGCCAAGGCGCGCGCCACCTCGGTCGCCTCCACGACACGATCCTCTTCTACCGCAAGGGGGGCGACGGCCCGTGGAATATGCAGTTCACGCCCTATGACGAGAGCTACACCGATGCGTTCTACAAGCATGTCGAGCCCGGGACCGGTCGCCGCTACCGCCTGAGCGATGCCACCGGCCCGGGGGGCGCGGCCAAGGGCAACCCGCACTACGAGTTCCTCGGCGTCACGCGCTACTGGCGGTTCTCTGAGATGCGGATGAAGGAGCTCTACGCGGAGGGCCGGATCGTGCAGACAAAGCCGGGAACCGTTCCAGCTCAGAAACGCTACCTGGACGAGATGCCCGGCGTGCCGCTGCAGGACATCTGGATGGACGTGCCACCCGTCCAGGCTCAGGCCCACGAACGACTTGGTTACGACACGCAGAAGCCGGAGGCGCTGCTGGAGCGCGTGATCAGGCTTGCGACCGAACCCGGCGACCTCGTCGCTGACTTCTTCTGTGGATCAGGCACGACTGCGGCGGTCGCGGAGAAGCTAGGCCGTCGCTGGCTCGCATGTGACCTCGGCCGCTTTGCGATTCACACCACGCGCAAGCGGCTGCTGAACATCCCTGACTGTGGGCCGTTCGATATCAAGAACCTGGGCGCATACGAACGCCAGCGATGGCAACAGGACAGCGGCAACGGAGCCCTTCGCGCCTACCTCGACACGATCCTCGCGTTCTACCGCGCCGAACTCGTGTCGGGCTTCGTGCACCTCCACGGTCGCAAAGCAGATCGAATGGTCCACGTAGGAGCCACCGATGCGCCCGTCACGATCGACGAGACCGAGGACGTCATGGACGAGATGGCCGACAACGGCATCGAGGCATGCGACCTGCTGGGCTGGGAGTGGGAGATGGGCCTGCATGACACGATCAGCGAGCGCGCTCGCCGGCGTGGGCTCGACCTGCGCCCACGGCAGATCCCGCGAGAAGTCATGGAACGGCGAGTCACCGAGGCCGATGCTGTTCGCTTCTTTGAGCTTGCGCACGTCGACCTTGACGTTCGCCGCCAAGGCCACGAGGCGTGCGTAGTCCTCAAGGATTTCGCGATCCCGAGCGAGGATCTGATCCCGCCGAAGGTCCGCGAGAGCATCACGTCGTGGCCCGACCTCATCGACTACTGGTCAGTCGACTTCGACTTCGACGACGAGGTGTTCCACAACCAATGGCAGGCGTACCGCACCCGTGATGACCCTGCGCTCGAAACGCAGAGCGACTGGCACGAGTACCCCGAGTCGGGCCGCTACACGATCGTCGTGAAGATCATCGACATCTTCGGCAACGACACGACGAAGCTGGCCGAGGTCCGCATCAAGTGAGCGGCGAGGAGTCGCCACGTCTCCCCGGCGATCCCTACGGAGTGCCGGACCGACGCAAGCCGAGCGAAGGCACCTACACCGTCAACGGGGTGCGCGCGCGGGTTGACGCATGGCGAGCACAGAACTATCCGCTCGCTTCGGCGACCTCTCGGCGGTTGCTCGCGTTCTGGTTTGCCGACGAGCATCGCTCGGACGACGGGCGCCCCTTCCGCTTCTACTTCTGCCAGCGCGAGGCGGTGGAGACATTCATCTACCTGACCGAGATCGAGCCGGTCCGCGGTCTGAAGGACCTTCTCGAGTACGCCGAGCACGGAATGACAATCCAGCCCGGCGAGCCGAAGCGCCAGCGCCTAGCAATCAAAATGGCCACGGGCTCGGGCAAGACCATGGCGATGAGCTTGTGTGTCGTCTGGTCCTACTTCCACGCGCTCTACGAGGACGACTCGCCGATGACGACGTCGTTCCTGGTGATCGCCCCCAACCTGATCGTCTTCGAGCGGCTGAAGTCCGACTTCGGTGACGCAGCGACGTTCCGGCGCGACCCGCTCGTGCCCGCGGAGTGGTCACACGACTTCGATCTCGCTGTCCTGTTGCAGGACGATCCGGCGCCGGTCACGGCCCGCGGCGTCCTCTACCTCACGAACGTTCAGAGGCTCTACGAGCCGTCGACAACGCGCGGCAAGTCCAGCCCGGCGCCGAATCCCGTAGAGGCGATGCTGGGTCCGCGCGTCAACCGCGACGTCGACGCGTCCTCCGCCGAGGAGCTCTTCGATCGGATCGCCGAGCGACACCGAGTGATGGTGCTCAACGACGAGGCGCACCACGTCCACGACGAGAAGCTCAAGTGGAACCAGACGATCGAACGACTCCACGACGAGCTCCGCTCCCGCACCCCCGACGACTCGAGCGCTGGTGTTGTGTCGCAGCTCGACTACTCCGCGACGCCGAAATACGAGAAGGGCGGCGTCTTCCGCCACGTCGTCGTCGACTACCCGCTCGCGGAGGCGGTCGCCGACGGGATCGTCAAGACACCAGTCATCGGCGAGGTCTCAGGAGCAAAAGTCGAGCTCGGCGCCACGTCCTTCCAACGCAACCGGCAATGGCTCGACGTGGCAGTGGGCCGCTGGAGGGCATTCAACGACGCGCTCTCGCCCTCTGGCAAACGTCCCGTTCTCTTCGTCATGTGCGAGAACACGCTCGCCGCAGACGAGGCTGGGGACTACCTACGCCAGCTCTCGGACTTCTCTGGCGACCAGCTGCTCGTAATCCACACGAATCGATCTGGTGAGATCACCAAGGACGATCTCGACCTCGCTCGCCGTGCTGCTCGCGATGTAGACGAGCCCGACAGTCGCATCCGCTGCATCGTCAGCGTCCTCATGCTGCGCGAAGGCTGGGACGTCCGCAACGTCTGCGTGATCGTCACGCTGCGGCCGCTGAGCGCCGCCAACAAGATCCTTCCGGAGCAGGCGCTGGGCCGCGGGCTGCGGCGTATGACACCGCCGGGCTCTGGGTTCGACGAACGCGTCGTCGTGATCGAGCACGAGGCATTCCGGAACCTCTGGAACACCGAGCTCGACGGCGGCCTCGTAGTCGAGAAAGAAGACGCCGACAAGATCCAACCGGGCGCCGTCACGATCTTCCCGGACGAGGCCAAACGCCGTTTCGACATCATCATCCCGCAGCTCACGCGCGCGCTCGCGCGATCCGACAGCGCACTCAGTCAGCTGCATCCCAACGACGTGCCGGATCCCAAGAAGCAGCTCGCCGTCCCTGACGTCCAGCCCGACGAATACGTGCAGTACCGCGGCGTGCACCTGATCGACAAGGGCGTGATCGAGGAGTACGAGTTCTACGTGCCGTACGCGGAGGATCCGAGCGGCGTGATCACCTACTACACGCGTAGCGTTGCGAAGGAGGCGGGCGTCGACCGCCTCTCAGGAGCGTTCGCAACGCTTGCCCCGATGGTCCGCGACTACCTGAAGCAGCGCGTGTTCGAGCAGCCCGTCGAGCTCGAGGACAAGGTCATCCTGCGTCGCTTGGCCGAGAACGACGCGCAAGCCCTCGTCGTCGGCGCGTTCCGCGACGCGATTCGCGCGCTGTCGATCACCGAGCGTGAGCCGACGATCCAGGAGAACGCGTTGCGTGTGTCCGAGACGCCGCCGTTCCCGTGGTCGCGGGAGACGGTCGCCGGCGAGCGCACCGTGTTCAACCTGACACCCGTCGACAGCTCGCTCGAGGCACGGTTTGCGCGGTTCCTCGATCGCGCGAGCGACGTGACGGCGTGGGCGAAGCTCACGATGAACACCCGCTTTGCGCTCGAGTACATCTCCAAGGCCGGCTCGCTGCGCTACTACTACCCCGACTTCGTCATGCGGCTCAGCGACGACACCTGTCTCATCGTCGAGACGAAGGGCCAAGAGGACCTCGACGTCGCCCTCAAGGACCGCCGCGCCCGCCGCTGGTGCCAAGACTCCACACGCCTTGCCGGCCGCGAGTGGGCCTACGAGAAGGTGCCGCAGAAGCTCTTCGACACCTTCGACGGCGACAGCGTCGAAGGCCTGCGACGGTTCCTAGACGCGAGCGGAACTGCAACGAATTAGCGCAACCGAGCGACGACTCGATCGTCTGCCCCTACTGTCAAGATGGATCCCCGATGGCACGCGCGACCACATCCGACCAAGGCACGCAGATCGACCTCACGGCCTGGGCCAAGGAGCTCGACGAGGAGCGCGACCGCCTGGAGAAGGCCAATGAGCGCCGGGCCGCACGTCGCGGCTACCTGGTCTTCGCTACGGACCCGGAGAGCTCCCCGGACGAGCCCGGCTACCGCGAGGTTTTCGCGACCGAGGCGAAGACCCCGGGCGAGGCGACCGCGAAGATCCGCCCGCTTGCCAAGGGCCGACGTCTTCGGACCTTCCTTGCGACGGGCACGTATAAGGAAGAGCTCGCCGACGCTCGCTGGGTCGCGTAGCAGGACGCCTCTCGCGGCAGTCGAATCGGCTACGTCGATTCGGGCCGACGTAGCTCCAGCGCGTCTCGGAGACGTCGCTCGATCTGTGGCAAGCGCTTCATGAGACGCTCGTGAATCGAGTCGTGGAGATCGTGGGAGTCGAGGTCCTGGCCGCGGAACGCGGCGGCGAGCGCGTCGGCGACCTCGCGTTCCATCAGGGGGTAGGTTGACTCCCAGACGACTGCTGGCGGGATCGTTGACCCATGACGTTGCACGAGACGCGCCAAGGCCGGCCAGTCGGCGTTGATGATCACGATGTGCGCAGGAGGTGGGTGGTAGAACGCCGGCATGCTGGGCCGCGGTAGTCCGCCCTCCGGGCCAGGCTGGCGCGTCCTGACCCAATACATCTTCAATCGCCATCGATCCTTCGAAAGCGCCTGAGCTTGCGGTGCATCAAGCGCTTCCGGGCGCTGGATCGGACCATCAGTGTCAAACGTCGGGCCCGAGGCTTGCGAGGCGAAGAAGGCCGCGATGTCTGGCCGCGGGCCCTCGCGATGCTGTAGCCGCTCCTCGAGATTCGCACGCAGCGCTTCCGTCATGATCGCTGCGCCAGCGTCTGCAGTGCTCGCCACTCGGTGGCCCTCGACGATAAGGACTTGCATCCCATGAGCGTCGATCAGCCGGACGGTCCGGTCGAGTTCACGGATGAGCACCCGAGCGTCCTCAAGCTGCGTGATGTGCGTCGAGACCGCTGCTCGCCCGATCGCGAAGCGTGCCTCCATCTCGGTGGCGAGCTCCGAGGGGCTCACGCGTTCGGTGACTAGTCAGCATGGACGCGGTCGAGGGCTGGCCCTCGCGCGTCGCATCTGTCGCGGGTTGACTTATGCGGTGTTGAGGGCCGCTTCGGCCAGAGCCGCATACGAGGGAGGACCAGCCCATGCCGGACGTTAGCTCGATCGCCCCTGAGCAGGTGCGCCTGTGGGCGAGCCTGGATGTGCACAAGCACTCGATCGTCGCCGCGACGCTGCCGCCGGTCGGCGGCACGCCCGAGCTGCAGCGCATCGAGAACACGGAACGCGCGATCCGCCGCTTCATCGACCGCCTCGGCGGCCCGGACGGTCTTGCCGTCAGCTATGAGGCCGGCCCCTGCGGCTTTGATCTGCTGCGGCTGCTCGCGCGCCTGGGCGTCGCGTGCGACGTGATCGCCCCGTCGCTGGTGCCCGTGCGCGCGGGTGATCGCGTGAAGACCGACAAGCGTGACGCCAAGAAGCTGGTGCGGCTGTATCGCGCCGGCGAGCTTTCGTTCGTGCGGCCCCCGACAGCGCAGCAGGAAGGCCTGCGTGACCTGGTGCGCTGCCGCGACGATCTGATGTGCGCCAGGCGCGCGGCACGCCATCGCATCGCCAAGGCGCTGTTGCGTCACGGCCACATCTTCTGTGAGGGAAAGAAGTCCTGGACGCGTCAGCACTACGCGTGGGTGCGCCGCCAGCGCGTGGCCGACGAGCTCGCCCAGCGCGCGGTCGATCACATGCTCTGCCATCTCGACAGCCTCGACGCGCAGATCGCTGTCGTCGATCACGAGCTCGAGCAGATCGCGACACGCGAGCCGTGGTGTGACCCTGTCGCGTGGCTGTGCTGCTTTCGCGGGATCTCGACGCGGACCGCGCTCGGGCTGCTCGCCGAGATCGGCGACTTCCGGCGCTTCGGATCGGCACGCGAGCTGATGAGCTACCTCGGCCTGACGCCAACCGAGTACTCCTCCGGCGATCAGCAACACCGCGGACACATCACCAAGTGCGGCAACCAGCACGCCCGCCGGCTGCTCGTCGAAGCGGCCTGGCACTACCGCCACAGACCCCGCCGCAGCCAGCGCGCCGACCGACTCGCCGACCGCGTCCCCACCGACGTCAACACGCGCGCCTGGCAGGCCCAGGTCCGCCTGCACCATCGCCACCGAACCCTCGCCGAGCACGGCAAGCGCTCGACCGTCACCAACGTCGCCATCGCGCGCGAGCTCACCGGCTTTGTCTGGGCTGCGATGACCCACCAGCCTCTGCGCGAGGAGGCCGCAACTGCCTGACCACCGACACCCGCTGGGGCCGGGCGGCCGGCGCCGATCCACCGGAGGAACCTCGACGTCTTCTATGCGATCTCGACTCGCGACCCTAGTGCGAGGCAGCTCACGACCGGACACTGTCATGCGGTTTCGACCCGCGAATCTCAGAGTGACCAGCCAGTCGTTGCCATCGCGCGCCGGCCGCCCGACCCCAGCAACCCGCCCACCATGACCACCAATACACGACAACACCGACCGCTACTTGACAACGGCGTCCATCTCAGAAGCTCCTCGATGATCGCGCGCTTGACCGGATCACCCAGGAGGGCGAAGAGGCGTCCGAGCGTATCGTTTGGCAATTTGGCAATGGCTAAACGCTATACGCCCAAGGTACGGGGCCGGAGGGATCTCGAGTCCATATGTTCCCGGCCGGCGGCTACAATCAGCGGCGCTATGAGTCGATGCTCACGTGAGTCTTGGAGACCGTTCGCGGACGTCGCTACGGAGCGGAAGGCAGAACTCGGCGTCAGCTTCCGCGAGCTGGAGCGCCGGACGAAGGAACTCGACGGCGGCCGCGGCATGTCGGCGGCGCACCTGTTGCAGCTGTTCCACGGCAACGAGGATCCGGTCCTCCGAACCATCCTTCTGGTCGCCGGCGCACTGCAGATGCCGCCTGATGACTTCATCGAGTACCGGCTGCACCATTTTCGCGCATCGCTCGACGAGCGTTTGGACTTCGATCGGGCGGTGCAGAGCTACGAGCTGATCGCCTCGTCGGGGCCTGAACTGCCCGAGCATCTGGGGGCGGATACCCCGAACACGGCAGGCGGACGCGGACGCTACGCCGCAGCGTCCTGAGTCCCCGGAACTTTTGAAACCTGGGGTTGCGCTCTAGCCGTTTTCTCAAATATAAACGGCGCCTCGCCCCGCCGTGTGTGCCGGGCGCGCGGCCATGGCGCTCATCATCGACACCCCTGCAGCAAGAGAAGCCGTCGCTGGCCGCCTCGCGCCGGGACCCGGGACCCAGGGCGGCGATTCTTGGGGCGATCCGTGGCTCACACCGGATCACTTTGGCCAGGCAGTTCACGAGGTCATCACCGATCTCGCAGCGGTATCGCAGCGTCGTCGCCAGAGCGAGATTGTCGCCGCGGTAACCCGAGCGCTTGTGCGTCGGTCAACCGCCAGCCCGGCGCTACGACGCCGCCTGACGGCGCTCGCCACGACATATGTCGATCGCTTCATGCCACTGGGCACCGTGCGCTTGCTGGGAGCCGAAGTCGAGGCGATCGGTGCTCGGTTTGATCTCATATGGACAACCGGCAGCTACCACTGGGCCGACGAGATCAAGAGCGCCGGCGACCGACTGACTGAGCGGCTCGCACAGCAGTGTCAGCGCCAGCTCGATGCCGGTGAGGAGTGCTGGGGAGCAACGTTTGTAGGCGTACGCGTCGTGTGGCTACAGACGCCAGGACGTGAACTGCTGATCGCGCGAAGCGCCACGGTGCTCCGATGAAGCTGACGCCGGAGCAGCGGCGACAGGTGGGTCACGTCGGTAGAAGTGGTGTAGCGGGCGCCCCGGTAGGTCGATCCGACCACCGCGGTGTCCAAGCTCGTCGGCTCTTCCAGAAGTCGATGAACAAGGAGCACCACGATGGCCGAAAACCGGATGATGACCCCTGCCGATGTCGTCGCGCGCGCGCGCCGGCGAGCATGGTGACCTGCTGCGCGACGCGGTCGGCTTGGTCGTGCGGGAGTTGATGGAGGCCGAGGTCGCGACGCTCACGGGCGCCGGGCGCGGCGAGCGTACGCCCGAGCGCGTGACGAACCTCAACGGGTACCGCGAGCGGGCGTGGGAGACCAGGGTCGGTGAGATCGACCTTCAGATCCCGCGCACCAGGTCAGGCCCGGCGTACTTCCCGTCGTTCTTGGAGCCGCGTCGGCGCTGTGAGCAGGCGATCGTCAGCGTGGTGATGGAGGCCTACGTCAACGGTGTGTCGACGCGCAAGGTCGACCGGCTGGTCGAGCAGCTCGGCATCCAGGGCATGAGCAAGGACCGGGTGTCGCGGATGTGCCGCGACCTTGACGAGCACGTACAGCAGTTCCGCGACCGGCCGCTGGAGGGCGCCTATCCCTACCTGTGGCTCGACGCCAAGCATCTGAAGGTCCGCGACCGCGGCCGCGTCGTCTCCAAGGCGCTGGTGATCGCCTACGCCGTCCACGACACGGGCCGGCGCGAGGTGATCGGCCTGGACCTCGGCGAGGTCGAGTCCGAGGCGTTCTGGACGGAGTTCCTTCGCGGCCTCCGCGCCCGCGGCCTGACCGGTCTGCGGCTCGTCATCAGCGACCATCACGAAGGCTTGAAGACCGCGATCGCGCGGGTCCTCGACGCGCCGTGGCAGCGCTGCTGCGTGCACTTCGCAACCGCAACATGCACGGCCACTGCCGACCGGCTCAACGCGGCCTGGTGTCCGCCGCCCTGCGCGAGGTGTTCAACGCCACCGACCGCGACGAAGCCCGCCGGCGCCTGACCGACGTTCTCGCCCGGCTGCAGTCGATCGCGCCGAAGGTCTGCGAGCTGCTCGAGGCGGCCGAGGAAGACCTGCTGGCGTTCATGGCGTTCCCGCCCGAACACTGGACCAAGCTGCGCTCCACGAACCCGCTGGAGCGCGTCAACCGCGAGATCGGCCGACGCTCTGACGTCGTCGGCATCTTCCCCAACGACACCTCCGCGATCCGGTTGGCCGGCGCTCTGCTGATCGAACAGAACGACGAGTGGATCGTGTGTCGCCGCTACCTCTCCGAAGAATCCATGCGCGCGATCCTCTGCGCCAGGACGGAACGAGAAGACTCTCCTCTCAGATCTCAGAGGAGGTGGACGAGCTCCCCGCCGCAGCCTGAGCCGCTGACACCGTCTCCGACGAGCACCTACACCACATCACGCGACTTGACTCACAGGTGATCGACAACGTCCGAGCGCGCCGCGAAGCAGGGACAGGCAGCCACCGACTCATCTGCGAGATCGCGGCCGACGCGGGCGTTACTCCGGACTACGTGTACCGACTGGCTCGAGTCGGCGTCGCTGACCGGGCCCGGCAGCCCTGGCGGTTGACCGACGCAGCGATCGACTTGTACTACGCGGAGCGCGGGTGTATCCCGGAGATCCACCGCAAGCTCCTGGCGCGCGGCGACTGCGCGGTCGGGCTACGTCAGCTGCAGCGCGCATTCCGAGAGCAGTTGGGAAGCGACGAGCGCGCCTTCGTGCGCTGGGGAGCGGCCCGCCGCAATTCGCAATCTGGAACGGTGCGTTGGGAGGCACCGGCACGCAACGCCGTGTGGCAGACCGACCACACTCAACTCGGCGTTCCCGTGCTCCTGCCGGGGCACAAGAAGTTCAAGAAGCTGTGGATGACGTACTTCATCGATTGCTTCTCACGCATGATCATGGGCTGGATGGTCTCAGTCCGCCAGAGCTCGGACGCGGTGCTCGAAGCGCTTCGCGACGCGATCCTCTACGACCCCAGCCAAGACCGCTCGTGTGGCGGAACGCCGGGCGTCGTGATGTACGACAACGGCTTGACGTTCCTGGCGGAAGTCGTCCAGGACGCTGCCGCGTTCCTGGACTTTCGTACCCACGCGGTGGCGCCGTACTCGCCAAATCAGAACGGGAAGGTGGAGCGCTGTCATCAGACCATCAGCCGCCTGGCGCTGAGCGAGGTCGCCGCCTGGGACAACGGGCCTCGAAATAAGGCCGGCAGGCTTTACGACTACACGCCGATCAGCGAAAGCGAGCTCATCGCTCGGGTCGCGAAGGCGGTGCACGTCTACAACTTTGAGCGTCCGCACAGCGCGATTGCGGGCCGCACGCCGTGGGAAGCGTTCGACGGCGACACCGCGCCGCTTCGCCTTGAGTCGCCCGAACGCCTGCGGTTCGCGTTGCGCCACCGCAAGATCCAGAAGGTCGCAACCAGCGGCGTCTACGAGCATCGTCGCTACTACCGCCATGAGGAGCTCGAGACGAGAATCGGCGACAACGTCATCGTCGCGTGGCTACGCAAGGACGAGCGGCACGTCGATGTCTACCGCCTCAACGGTGCATTCCTATGCACCGCGGATCCGCATGAAGAGCAGGAGGACGAGGACGTTGTCGCGGTCAAGCGCCGCCAACGCGAACGGGAGACCATCCAGGACAAGCGCCTGCGCAAGTCGATCTCCCAGATGCTCGAGGCATACGCGCCCGCCAACACGCCCGAGGGTCTCAAAGTCGCGACGCTACCGGCTGGCCGCTCGCCGCGACGGTCTGGCGCCTCCGACAAAAACGAAGAAGCGCTGTTGAACGGCCTTGGGCTCACGGCCCGCGTGGGGACAGCCTGGTCACCAGAGAAAGGACGGACCGAATGATCGAGCACTACCTCGGGTTGGAGGACGCACGGGTCGTTCAGACGCCCCGGTTCCTGCTGGCCATGGAGAACATGCGCGGCGTAATCCTCCGACGCGCGATCACCGTGCTCTGGGGCGATCCAGGGCACGGCAAGACGATCGCCGGCCGAGCGACGTTCGAAGGACTTAGTCCTGAAGAGCGCTGCTGGATCAAGCTCACCACCCGCGCGAACCCACGGGTGATCACCAACACGATCCTCCACATGCTCACCGGAGTTGAGCACGATGAGACGCGGTGGGCGTCGGCGCGCACGCTGGGCCGCGAACTCGCGCGCCGCCCCGTCACGATCTTCGTCGACGAGGCTCAGAACCTCTCGATCGAGAGCATCGAGTTCCTGCGGTGGCTGCACGAAGAGCACCCGGGACGCTTCGCCCTGATCCTCATTGGGGGTTCGCAACTCCATGGGCGCCTTGCGCGATCGCCACAGCTCACGCGCCGCGTGTTTCAGCCGACGCGGTTCAAGCCGCTGGATCCTAGGCACCTCGACGGGTACCTCCGCACGTTCCACCCGATCTACAAGGACGCCGAAGCGCAACTCATCACTTACGTCGACCAGCGGCACTGCGATTGCAACTTTGGCTTCTGGGCTCGCTTCACCGCTTCGGCGTACGACCTCTGCCGCGAGCGAGGTCTGAAGACCCTCAGCGGGGAAGTAGCCGACATAGCGATCGGCCGCCATGACGAGTGGGGCCTCGCCGCCTGAGCGTGTTCACGGGCGCCCTCTACCTTCAGCCCGCGCCAGAGGCCTACAGCTCCGACGACGCTCCCGACGAGACAGCGCGCCGCGTTGCGTCGCGCTGCTGGCCCGCCGTCATCGTGGTCAACGTTCCGCCCGACTCCGGGAGCAACATCTCCTGGCTTGCCTGGGGCATCCTCAAGCAGCTCGGAAAAGAGCACGACCTTCACGGCGGGACGGCCGCCGGGCACGAAAGTTGGGCGCTCGCAGAGATCTGGCTGCGGGCTCATCGCACCAGCGCGCTCATCGTTCTCGGGGCCGAAGCGCTCAGCGGGCGCCTTTGGCGCATGCTCGCACGGCTGTCAACGGCCATCGGTTTCTCCCCAGCTACGGCCATCGGTTCCCCCCATTGGCGGACACGTTGTCTCCCCACTGGTGGCCATCGGTTCTCCCCAGCGCGCTGTCGTCGCGAAGCCGAGCCCGTAGGGCGAGGCGAGCGGCGATAGCGCGCTGCGCGCGTCAGGTCAGGGGCCTCACCCCCTTGCCGGCGGTTGCTTGCGCCAAGCGGTAGGAGTCCGTCCCGTCGGTCAGCAGCACATGCGCGTGGTGCAGCAGCCGGTCGACGGTCGCCGCGGCGAGGGTCTTGGGCATCAGCTCGTCGAAGCCGGCGGGGTGGATGTTGCTGGTCAGGGCGATCGAGCGCTTCTCGTAGGCGGCGTCGACGACGCGGAACAACGCTTCAGCGGCGTCGGCGGCGACGGGAAGCATCCCGACGTCATCGATCAGGATCAGGTCGGCGCGGATCAGCCGGCCGATCGCCTTGTTCACGCTGTCGTCGGCGCGGTGGCGTCGCAGCAGCGTCGCGAGGCTCTCCAGTGTGTGCCACGCGACGGTCTTGCCCTCGTCGATCGCGGCGTGCCCGAGCGCTTCGGCGAGGTGGCTCTTGCCGGTCCCCGACGGTCCGCAGATGCAGAGGTTCTCCGCCCGGGCGACCCACTCCAGCGTCCTGAGCGCCTGCTGGGTGGCTTGTGGGATCGGTGAGGCGTTCTCCTTCCACGCGTCGAACGTCTTGCCGGCCGGCAACCCGCTCGCTCGGCGACGCATCCGGATCGTCGCGCGGTCACGACCGGCCGCCTCCTCGACCAGAAGGACGCGCAGGACTTCGGCGGGATCCCAGCGCTGCGACTTGGCTGTCGCGAGGACCTCGGGGGCCGCGTGGCGAACGTAGGGCATCCGCAGCCGGCGCAGCAGCCGGTCGATCTCGGCGGGCAGCGGCGGAGCGATCGGCGTCTTGACGCTCATCGCGGTGTCCTCATGCGGTCGGCGTGCTCGGCGACCTCGAGCAACTCGAACGCCAGTGCCCTGGCTTGGCAGACCAACAGCGCGACCGCCGCCGGGCGCAACGCCCGGTCGCCGCGCGAAGCGTCGGTGAGGATCACGCTGACATCTTGGCGGCGGCCCCCGTCGGGCAACGGGTCAGACTGCTCGGGATCGATCAGCACACGGATGCTGGAGTAGTAGTCGGTCATCGCCCGTAGCCCTCCCACGCCGCCGTGGAGCGCTGCAGCGACTGCTGCTCGCTGGCCTTGGCAGGAAACGCGATCACCTTCGCGCTGTCGTGGTGGGCGAGGATCGCGGCGAGATCGCCGTCAGCGAAGCGCCCGGCATCCGCCGCGGCCCGCAGCGCCTCGTCGACCTGGCCCGAGCCGTGGAGCTTGGCGAGGTCGACGGCTTCGGCGAGCTTGCGCCGCACCCGGCTCGCGCCGGCCGCGGCGGCGGCGATCAGCCACGCCTCCGCGCCCGATCCGATCGCAAGAAACGCCTCCTCGTCGGCGCTGCGCGCGCGCGGCTTGCGCTCGATCGCGCCCGCAGGCCTGGGCGGGTAGTGGCGCTGGTCGATGCTCGGCTGGCCCGGCGTCGTCAACGCGTGCCGCGCGACCTCACGCGACCCCGCCTCGCCATCGGCATAAACGACGACGAGCTTGCCACCCTCAGCGCGCGCCCACACCCGCTCGTCGACGAGCGTCGACGGGACGGAGTAAAGCGCGCCGCCGACACTGATCGTCGACTGCCACGACACCCTGCGCGTCTCACCGAAGCAGACCGTGTGCGCCATCGTCGGCAGCCGGTGCAACCTGTCGCGTTCCTCGGCGAGCATCACCGCCGGCGCGCGCCGCGTGATCCGGTGCTCGCGCGTGTTGACGCGCTCACAGAACACGGCGCACGCCTGCTCAAGCTCGCCGAAGGACGCGTAGGCGTCGCGCAGGTTGTGATCAGTCGGGACGAGGTCGGCCTTGGCGATCCGAACGGTCGCCTCCGAGCCACCCTTGCTCTCAGGGTCCGCCGGCACGCACGTCGCGATCGTCAGACCGTAGTGGCGGCCAACCGCCACGATCGTCGCGTTGCGGACCGCGATCCCGCAGACATGATCAACCGACACCGTCTTCTCGTTGTCAGTCAGCGCGTACGTCGGCGCGCCACCGAACGCCCGCAACGAGCGGTCAAGCGCCATCACCACCGACGCCATCGTGCGATCACGCAACGCCAGCACGACGCGGTAGCGCGACCACGCAAGCCAGGCGCAGAACAACACCGTCGAGCGCCCCTCGACGACCGGCCCGTCGCCGTAGTCCCACTGCATCCACAAGCCCGGCTCGACGACCCACGGCCTCGTGCGGCGCCCGTGCTCGGCGCGCCACCGTCGCTTCGCCTCAGCGACCGCGCGGCGCGTCGTGCGCTCCGAACCCATGTAGCCCATCGCGACCAGTCGCTGATGCGCCGCGTCCGCGCGGATCTTCCCGCGCGACCGGTCCACCCACTCCTCGATCTTCTCCGCGAACGCGTCGATGCGCGGCCGCGGCCGCGTCGGCACGGGCAGCCCGCCGCCGGCCTCGTCACGAGCGCGCACCCAGTGCGCGACCGTCTTGTGATCACAGCCCGCCAGCTCCGCAGCGCCACGCAGCGTGCCGGTCAAATCAAACGCCTCCAGGATCTCCATCACTTCCTCCGAGCTCTTCAAGCCGGACCCTCCCGCACGCGCGTCGATGACAGGACGCGCCGGTCAGTACCGGCCGATCAGGACAGAATCGTGGGGAGAACCGATGGCCACGGGCGGGGAGATCCAGCGACCGCCAGCGGGGAGATCCGATGGCCGCCTACGGGGAGATTCCCATGGCCGCCGTCACACGGCTAACGACGTCATGCGAGCTCACGGTCCTCCTCGTCAACGCTACGCACACGCTCCTGCAGTCCCAGCGTCGCCTGCTGCACCGCGCCGGACCTTTCGAACGCATCGACCCCGCGGCGTTCGCAGCGTGGGCCGAACTCCAACTACACGAGCGCCCGGCAGAGCAAGCGGTGACGCCGATGCCGTTCAAGCGGTTTCCGAGCGTGCCCGCCGACGAGGTCCCGTTCTTTCGCGAGCGATGCCGTCAGTTGCTGTCGGGCGAGGACTTCACGACCGTCGACGACGCCTATCGTGAAGCCTTCCGGGAAGCACGAGCATGGCTTGCGGATCGCACCGAGCCCCTACTCGAGGAGGACGTTGGCGAGTTCCTTGCGCGTCTGATCCGAACCGCAGCCGATCTGCACGAGAAGCTCACACGCCTACGTGGCGCGCAGGCCGGCTTCTGGCGGAACGAATGGCATCTCAAGGTTCGCGTCAACGCGTTGGTCGCCGCTCACAGCACCGAGCCGGTCGACCTTGACGCGCAGCAGGCGGTGCGCACCCTGAACGGCTATGTCGCGCCGCAGATCGCTGCGCTCGGCGTGCTGGCCTTACGCACGCGACTGCCTCCAGCGCGACTTGCAAGGTTCAACTCCGATCAGCTTGCCAACGACTGCCGAGAGCTCGATCTCGACGGAGAAACCCTGGTGTTCTCCGGGGAAGAGTCGGCGCTGCTGCGCGCGCAGGTGCTGAGCATGAAGCGCCAGGGCCACCCAGCCAATGGCCCACTGTTCTGCCGCGTAGATGAGGCGGGCTGGGTTTCGCGGAGACCGGGTTTGGTGGGTTCCTCTCTTCATTGATTGAGAGAGGGAGTCAGACGGTACTGCTCGTCGTAGAGTGCTTCCACCTCGGCAGGGGGACGATCGCCCAGAGACTCGTGCAGGCGGTCGTTGTTAAACCAGGCGACCCATTCGACGATCGCCAGCTCGAGTTGGGTCTGTGTGCGCCAGACGCGGTCTGAGATCAGCTCGGTCTTGAAGGTGTCGACGAAGCTCTCGGCCATCGAGTTGTCGTAGGCGTCGCCGACAGAGCCGATCGACGCGAGCACGCCGTGATCGTCGAGGATCTGGTTGAACGCGTAGCTGGTGTACTGCGAGCCGGCATCTGAGTGATGGACGAGCTGCACGTCGGCGACGTCTTGGCGACGCGTGAGGGCCATCCGCAAGGCGTCGAGGACGAGGTCGGTACGCATGTGGTTGGCGAACTGCCAGCCAACGATCCGGCGGCTGTAGGCGTCGGTGACGAAGCTGAAGAAGACGACGCCTTCCCAGCAGCGCAGGTACGTGAAGTCGGCCAGCCACAAGGCGTCGGGCCGCACGGCGCTGAAGTCGCGATCGACGAGGTCGGGGGCACGCAGCGCCGCCGGATCGCAGATCGTCGTGCGCCACGGCTTGCCGCGGCGCTTGGCGCCCTGGATCGCGTGCTGGCGCATCAGGCGCTTGACGCGGTCACGACCGACCTGCTCGCCGGCGCGGCTGAGCGCCAGCCACATCTTGCGATACCCGTAGGCGTAGTAGTTGCCGGCGTGGACCTCACGGATCGTCTGCAGCAGCCGCTCGTCGCCGACGACGCGCTCAGAGCGCTTGCCAGTGGCACGGTGGTAGTAGGCGGACGCCGACACGCCCAGGACCCGGCAGATCGGCTCGACGCCGAAGCGGCCGCGTGTGCTCGTCGATGTAGCGGCTCACCTCGTTCGGTCTGCGTCGAGCTCGGTCGCAAAAAACACGCTCGCGGACTTGAGGATCTCGTTGGCCCTGCGCAGCTCGAAGTTCTCGGCGCGCAGCTTGCGGATCTCCTCGCGCTCCGCGGTGGTCGGCAGATCGGGCCGAGAGCCGCTGTCGGCCTCGGCTTGGCGCACCTTCTTGCGCAGCGTCTCGGGATGCATTCCCAGGTCGGCGGCGACATGCGCGATCGGACGGCCGCTCTCAAGCGCCAGCCTCACACCGCGCGCCACGAGCTCATCGGGGTACTTCTTCGGACGGGCCATAACGAGTGCTTCCTCTCCCGAGGACCGAAATCCTCCTTTGGAAGTCTCCGTCAGACCCAGCCTGCCTCAAGACGGCTCCCGGATGCCACCCAACGCTCTCCAGCAGCGTCTCCGCCGCGCCGCCAAAGAAACCGGACTACAGCTCACACAGGCCTGGTCGCCCCCGGTCCATCTCGAGCACGGTTACTGGATGCGCCGCCGAGGCCTATCGATCCAATCCTTCGCAGGTCGGCGTCGCGGTGACTGGCTCACGCCCTCCGAGTAGCCGCAAACCCGAGCTCCTGGACTGTCGGCGAATCCGACACCTCCGACTGCTTCGCGGTTACTCGATGCGTCGCGTCGCCCGTGACCTCGGGGTCAGCGCGGTCACCATGGCGAATCTCGAAGATGGCGTCAATCACGCGGATCTCCCGATGCGAATGGTCGCCGACCTCGCCCGCGTCCTAGGTGTGGCGCCGGTCGAACTCTTCGCCAGAGCTGGGGGCCGACCCGCTGCCCCGGCGTCCGATGACCAAGCCGTCGAAGCAGCGCTCATGATCCGGCGGTCATCGACATCCAATAGCGATCTTGCGAAGGCTCTGGGGTGGGACCTCCGGCGCGTGCGCACAGCTCTGGCCGCCCTGGAGGAACGTCAGCGCCACTCCGGTATCCGTCTTCATGACCACAAGTGGCAATGCCACTCGCTTCGGCCGGCGACGGAGCATCTAAGCGACGAGCAGCAACAGGCTGTGCACCGCATCGGTCCCGTACAGGACGGCCTGACCGTCGAGACGGCAGCTCTTCTCGCGCAGGTCGCCCATGGCACGGTGCCGAAGAACTGGCAGAACCCCTCAGCCTCCGAACAGATGGCGCTCCAGAAGCTGCTCAAGCAGGGACTCGTCTCGGCGCTCGCCGGCGGGGCTCTGGCCATCACACCGATGGTGCGCTTCGGCTTCTATCCCGAAGACGCCCCGGAAGACTGAAGTCCAGAGGCCGGCGATCCAGCGCCGCCCCGGCCTCTGAACAACTCATGTCATCGCACTAGAAAACTCGCGTCACAAGCACTGAATAACTCATGACACTTCACAATCACCCGCAGCCCGTGTTGTTCCCGCAGCTCGAGCACGTGTAGCAGGAGCCGGTGCGCTGCATCATGCCGCCGCACTGCGCGCACGCCGGGCCAAGGTCGAGGCCTTTCATGCGGACGGGGACGACCGGCGGCGTGTCCGTCAGCGCGGCGGCCGCGGCGCGGGTCGTCGCGGGCTGTGTGCTGGTAGTCGCGGTCGGCTTGGTCGCGCCGTTGCCGCCGTTCCCGGGTCCGTTCGTGTCGGACGACACCGTCGACGTGCCGGCGTCCTCGGCCATCTTCCGCGCGCGCACCTCCGGCGTGAGGATGCCGAGCTCCTCCTGCGTGTCGGTGTCGAGGAAGCGCGACGCGAGCCAGCGCATGATGTAGTCGGGCATCGACTTGGCGAACGGGATCTCCGGGTTCTGCGTGATCCCTTCGGGCTCGAAGCGCATGTAGCTGAACTTCTCGACGAGCGTGGCCAGCGGCACGCCGTACTGCAGAGCGATCGAGATCGACGTCGCGAACGCGTTCATCATGCCGCGCAGCGTCGAGCCTTCCTTGCCGATGTCGGTGAGGAAGATCTCGCCGACCGTGCCGTCCTCGTACATGCCGGCGGTGATGTAGCCCTCATGGCCGGCGATCGAGAACTTGTGCGTGATCGACTGGCGCTCGCGCGGCATGCGGTTGCGCTTCGGGCCGGCCTCGGCGATCGCCTTGTGGCGCGCCGCGGCGACCGCACCCTCGATCAGCTCGTCGACCTGCTCCTGCGAGTAGCCCTCGACGACGACGGTCTCACCGCCGTCCGCGGGCTTGCCCTCCTGCGCGTCGGTGCGCAGCGCCTGCGCGGTCTTCGAGCCGTCGCGGTAGATCGCCAGCGCCTTGACGCCGAGGTTCCACGCCTGGATGTACGCGTCGGCGATGTCCTCGACCGACGCGTCGTGGGGCAGGTTGACCGTCTTCGAAATCGCGCCCGAGATGAACGGCTGCACGGCGCCCATCATCTTGATGTGGCCCATGTGCGAGATCGCGCGCTCGCCGACCGCGACGTCGAACACCGACAGGTGCTCGTCGAGCAACCCCGGCGCGCCGACGATCGTCGCGTGCTCGTTGATGTGGGCCTCGATCTGCTCGATCTGCTCGTCGCTGTAGCCCAGCGTGCGCAGCGCCATCGGGATCGTCTGATTGACGATCGTCATCTGACCGCCGCCGACGAGCTCCTTGAACTTCACGAGCGAGAAGTCGGGCTCGACGCCGGTCGTGTCGCAGTCCATCAGAAACGAGATCGTGTTGTGGCTGACGAAGCCGTTGGCGACGTACGTGACGTTGTCGGGGACGGACAGGTCGAACGTCGGCTGGTCGTCGAGCAGCTCCGCGCTCGCGACCTCGTCGTAGAAGTAGCCGAGCAGCTGCTCGAACTCGACGCTCGAGGTGCGCTCGAGCAGCGCCGTCGCCGACCGGCGCGAGACCGCGCCCGTGCGTGCGAGCGACATGAGCATCGTCTTGCGCAGCGCGTCGTTGTCCGGCGCGAGATCGTCGAGCAGCTCGCGCGCGACGGGGATCTGGTCGTACCGCGCCGCCTGCGGGTGGTCAGCCTCGATGAGCGCCTGGTTCTTACGCTCCGGCATGAATCCGACCTGCTCCGCGAACCGCATCCCGGTCGCGGCGTTGAGGAGACGCACGCGGTGACACGGCGCCCCCCACTTCACACGCGAGCCGTCCGTCCCACGCGTGGTGACGAAGCCGAGGGCCAGCATCAGCGCCTGGACGTCGCGCGAGAACTCCTCGTTCGTCGTCGACCAGTAGGCATAGCCGTGGTTGGCGTTGCCGTCGGCCTCGAACAGGCCGCGCACGAAGCCGGCGTAGACCTCGCGGTCGTTGGCATGCAGGACCGCGTCCGGGATGTGTGGGCTCCAACCCTTGCCGGAATGGCCTTCGAAGGGACTCATCTTCGCGAAGCCACAGGCCTCCCACCAGATCGTCAGCGCAACCGAGTGCAGCGACAACTCGGTGTAGCCCTCCCGAGGAAGCACGTGCGCGTTGAGTCCGAACAGCTCGCGACCGAGCTCGACGAGCCGATCGACGACGTCCTCATCGCCGTCGGTCACGCAGAGCCGGATGCCCTTGGCGTGCAGCGAACCATCGCCCATGAAGTAGCCGACGAGCTCGGCGAGCTCGGGACTCATCGTGCGCGGCACGCGCGTCCGCTGGCCGGCGTTCCAGTGCAGGTCGCCGAGGGGAGGCAGCACGACCTGCTGAGGCTCGCCGACGAGCGAGTTGAGCATCATCGGGACCCGGTCGCCGGTGGTGATCTCGGCCATCCGCTTCCAGACCCAGTTCCCGTCGGCGTCGACGACCTTGATGCGGTGCGTCGGCGTTCCCTGGATCCGGTAGCCGCGCGCCGTCTGCACCGAGACGACCTGCTCGGAGCCGTTGACATAGAACTTCGTCGCCGGCCGCGGACCCTCGTCGGTCGCGACCTCGATGTCGAGATCCTGCCACTTGGCGCCGTCCACGTCTCCCAGGCTGCGCAGGCGGACGAGCCCGCGACTCGTTGAGACGAGCGATCCCTCGACGAGACAGCCCGTCGGCGCGAGCACCGTCGCCTGTGCATTCCGGTAGCCGTGCTCCTCGCCGGCGATGACCGCGTCCTCCCAGGCCGAGCGCGCCGCGTCGAGCAGCGCCTTGTCCGTCGTCGCCGAGTCGGGGATCGCGTACGAGGCGTCGCGGTGCATCCGCATGACGGCGTTGTGCGGCTCGCGGTTGACGTCGTAGTGCTCGTAGGCGCCGATCGCCGCGGCGATCCGCGCCGAGCCGAGATAGGCGCGGCCGGTCATCAGCGACGTGATCGCCGCCGCCGTCGCGCGGCCCTTGTCGGAGTCATACGCCATGCCGTTTGACATCAGGTAGGCGCCGAGGTTCGCGTAGCCGAGGCCGAGCTGGCGGAACGCGCGCGCGTTGACGGCGATCTGCTCGGTCGGATAGCTCGATGGCCCGACGATGATCTCCTGCGCGAGGAACATGACGTCGACGGCGTGCTCGAAGGAGTCGACGTCGAAGGAGCCGTCGGCGCGGCGGAACTTCATCAAGTTGAGCGAAGCGAGGTTGCAGGCGGAGTCGTCGACATGCATGTATTCACTGCACGGATTACTTGCATTGATGCGCCCCGATCTGGGGCTCGTGTGCCACTGGTTGATCGTCGTGTCGTACTGCACGCCCGGATCGGCGCACTGCCACGCTGCGTCGGCGATCTCGCGCATCAGCTCGCGCGCGGGGATCGGATCGCCGATCGGCTTGCCGGTCGTGCGCGCGATCAGGTGCCAGTCCTCGTCCTTCTCGACGGCGCGCATGAAGTCGTCGGTCAGCCGCACGGAGTTGTTGGCGTTCTGGTACTGGATCGAGATGAAGCCCTCACCGTCGATCGACATGTCGAAGCCGGCGTCGCGCAGCGCGTTTGCCTTCTTCTCCTCCTTGGCCTTGCACCAGATGAACTCGCGGATGTCGGGGTGGTCGACGTCGAGCACGGCCATCTTCGCCGCGCGCCGCGTCTTGCCGCCGGACTTGATCGTGCCGGCCCACGAGTCGGCGCCGCGCATGAACGAGACCGGGCCCGAGGCGGTGCCGCCCTTGGTCAGCGGCTCCATCGAGCCGCGGATGTTCGACAGGTTGATGCCCGAGCCCGAGCCGCCCAGGAAGATCCTGCCCTCGCGCGTGTTCCAGTCGAGGATCGACTCCATCGTGTCCTCGACGCTCAGGATGAAGCAGTTGTGCACCGCGATGTTGTTGCAGAGGTACTCGCCGGATTCGGTCTGGATGTCGTAGACCTCCATCTCGCCGATCGGCTCGATCGCGACGATCTCCTCCTCACGCAGATCCGGGCAGCGCTTGGGGTCGCGCAGGTCCAGGGACTCGAGCAGCTTGCCCTGCTTGCGGGCGTCGACGAAGCCCACGAGCTCGGCGAACCGCGCGCGCTCGGATCCGATCGAGATGACGACCTCGTGCAGGTCGTGGCGGTCGACGCGCTTCTCGACCTTGTGCGTCCGGCGCGAGTAGATACCGAGCACGCCGAGCAGGATCTGGACGTCCTCCGTCCAGCGCTCGGCGATCACGGCGAACCCGACCCGCGCCGCTTCGCAACCGCGTTCGCGGCGAGCGCTGACGTAGCCATCTGACTGGAAGATGCTGCGCAGGTACGCGGCGATCTCCTCGTGCGACGCGGTCCACAGGCACGCGGGCACGCCCATCTCGGTGCCGCGCGCGAGCAGTTCCCAGCGCTCGACGAAGTCGCGTAGCAGCTCGCCATAGATGCGGATGCGCTGCACGCCCTGCTGGAGCGTGCCGGCGTCGCGCGTCTTGCGCTGCACGTCCGGGAAGACGACGTCGAGGTGCGACTCGACCCAGGCGCGCTCCTCGTCGCTCGCGACCATGAACTCGATCGTCAGCGAGCGGTTCGTGCCGTGGTCGTACTGGCCGACGAAACCATCGGCCTGCAGCCAGCCGGCCAGCGCCGCCTCGGAGACCTTGACGGCATCGGTCGCGCCAGGCATGTCAGCGTCACCGCTGACCCCGCCGGCGGCCACGAGCGCCGCAGCCGCGACCTTCGCCCGGTGCGGATGCAGATGCATCCGCATTCCGAGCTCGAGCTGATCGACGCGCAGCCACTGCGGCTCGGTCCGCCGCTCGCGGACGGCCTTCACGACATGGTCCGCCGTCGCCTCGACGAAGCTTCCGTTGCGCAGGCGCACGCGGAACACCGGCTTGACGCCGTTGGCCTGCGTCGCGACGACGCGCGTGACGCCGTTTGCGTCGTAGACCTCGTGACCGACGAGGTCGCGCTCGACGAGCTCGCCGATCGGCACCATGCCCTCGGGCGTCGAGATGAGCGCGTCGAACGGCATGCACGCGCTGCACTGCGGGCTCTCCTCGAAGCCGACGTTGAACCACACCGGCGAGTTGAACGCGGCCATCTGGTGCAGGAGCACGTAGGTCAGCTCGTCCTGGAAGGCGTCGCCGTCCTCGACGCTTGCGAAGTAGCCGCGCGCACGGCCCCAGTCGGCGATCGTCCCCGCGACGCGGCCGATCATCTGCTTGACGGAGTGCTCGCGCGCCGGCGTGTCGAGCTGGCCGCGGAAGTACTTCTGGGCGACGATGTTCGTCGCGTTCTGCGACCACGTCGTCGGAAACTCGACGCCGCGCTGCTCAAAGGCGACGCGGTCGCCGTGACCGATGCGCGCGTCGCGCAGCTCCCACTGGACGGTCTCGAACGGGTCGACGCCCGGCTTCGTGAAGTACCGCGAGACGGAGAGGGGCTCGCCCGGCTTCATGTCGGTCCCGAGCGGGTTCTGCGAAGTGCGTGCCATCGTCCTGCTCCTCTCATCGCCGCGGGTGTTTTCTCGCTCGTTGCGGCGTGGTCGTCTACGATCTCGCGGGCGTCGGATTGAACGCCTCGGGTCGGACGGAACGAGGGCTGCGCGAGCGCGTCAGGCGACTCCCTCAGGATACCGGCGCCGCGCGGGCGCGAGCTGGCCGCGTAGCACGTCGAAACGTCGCATCGAGCGCGGGCTTCTGATTTCGACACATCAGACCGTGCTGTCGAAGATCGGTAACGGAAGGCCATCGGCAGGGTCAGAGTCGATTGGATGAACGCGATGGCGTCGACTACCGCGCTGCTCTTCCCCGGGCAGGGCAGCCACTCCGAGGGCATGCACGAGCCCTTCAGGGAACACCCGCTCCTGGAGCGCGGTATCGAGCTGCTCGGATTCGATCCCTTCGACAGCCTCGCCGAGGGCACGCGCTCGCAGCAGCCGGCGCTGTTTCTGTGCTCGATCGCGCAGTGGGCGTCGCGCGAGCCCGGCGAGCCAGATCCGCTCGCCGCAGCCGGTCACTCGCTCGGCGAGTACGCGGCGCTGACCGCCGCGGGCGCGATCGACTTCGACGCCGCCGTCCGACTCGTCGGTGCCCGCGCGCAGGCGATGGCCGCGGCCGCCGCGCTGCAGCCCGGCGGCATGGTCGCGATGCTCGGCGGCGAGGCCGACGACGTCCTCGAGCTCGCGATGCAGCTCGGGCTGTCGCTCGCGAACGACAACGCGCCGGGGCAGCTCGTGCTCTCGGGTCGGATCGAAGGTATCGACGAAGCGGTGCAGTGCGCCGCGGACATCGGCTGCCGCGCGCGCAAGCTCCACGTCGCGGGCGCGTTTCACTCGCCGCTCATGGCACCTGCCGCCGACGATCTGCGAGCGGCGCTCGCGCGGACGCCGATCCGCGAGCCCGCGTTCCCCGTCCTGTCCAACGGCAGCGCGCGACCGTTCGAGGACGTCCGCAGCGAGCTCTCCGAGAACCTCCTCAAGCCCGTGCGCTGGCGCGAGATCCTGCTCGAGCTGCAGGCGCGCGGTGCGTCGGACTTCGTCGAATGCGGGCCGGGGGCGGTCCTCAAGGGGCTTGTGAAGCGAACGCTCGGGGCGGCGGCGTGAGGAGGAGGGCCGCCGTGATCGGCATCGGCTCAGCGCTACCCGAGCACATCGTCAGCAACAAGGACTTCGAGGCCTATCTCGATACGACCGACGCGTGGATCCAGCGCCGCACCGGGATCCGCGAGCGCCGTCACCTCAACGGCTCGATCGAGCTCACCGACCTCGCGCTCGAGGCGTGCCGCAACGCGCTCGAGGACGCCGGCCGCGACGGCGCCGACATCGACCACGTGATCGTCGCGACGTTCACCCCCGACCGGCTGATGCCCGGCCTCGCGCCGAAGCTCGCGAAGCTGCTCGGCACGAACGGCGCCGGAGCGATCGACGTCAACGCCGCCTGCGCCGGCTTTCTGTACGGACTGGACCAGAGCGCCGCGCTGATCGAGTCCGGCCGCGTGGACCTCGCGCTCGTCGTCGGCGCCGAGGCGCTCAGCCGCGTCACCGACCCCAGCGACCGCGGCACCGCGATCCTCTTCGCCGACGGCGCCGCCGCGGTCGTCGTCGAGGCCGGCGAGTTCGACCACGGCTGCTCCCCGTTCGTGCTGGCCTCCGACGGCGAGCACGGCGACCTGCTCTACGCAGAGCGCGAGGAGCGGCTGCTGCGGATGGAGGGCCAGGAGGTCTACCGCCACGCCGTCGAGCGGATGGTCGAGGCGACGCGCGAGGCGCTGCGCCGCGCCGACATGACCGTCGACGACGTCGACGTGCTGATCGTCCACCAGGCCAACCAGCGCATCATCGATGCCGCCGCACGCCGGCTCGGCGTGCCCGAGGAGAAGGTCTTCGCCAACGTCGCCACGATCGCCAACACGTCGAGCGCCTCGGTCCCGCTCGCGCTGCACCACGCCGAGCTCGCCGGCGCGCTGAAGCCCGGCGACACCGTCGCGCTGGCGGCGTTCGGCGGCGGCTTCGTGTGGGGCGCGGGCATCCTGAGGTGGAAGGAGCGCGTGCATGCCGGCGCCTGACGGAGCTGTCGCGCTCGTGACGGGCGGCGCGCGCGGGATCGGCAAGGCGATCGCGGCACGGCTCGCCGAGGACGGCTTCAGCGTCGTGACGCTCGGGCGCACGAGCGGCGACGTGCAGGCCGACGTCGGCGATCCGCAGTCCGTCGAGCGGGCGTTCGGCGAGGTGCGCGAGCGCTTCGGGCCCGTCCTCGTGCTGGTCAACAACGCCGGCGAGCGCCGCGACGGCCTCGCGATCCGGATGAAGTCCGAGCAGTGGGAGTCGGTCATCGACACGAACCTCAACGGCGCCTTCCACTGCCTCCGGCGCGCGCTCGACGACATGCTCAGCGCGCGCTGGGGGCGGATCGTGAACATCTCCTCCGTCGTCGCCGAGCGTGCCAATCCGGGGCAGGCCAACTACGGCGCCGCGAAGGCCGGGATGCTGTCGCTGACGCGCACGATCGCGCGTGAGATGGCGCGCAAGGGGATCACCTGCAACGCCGTCACGCCGGGCGTCATCGAGACGGACATGACGACGGGTGTCGCAGACAAGCTGCTGGCCGGCGTTCCGGCCGGCCGGATCGGACGACCCGAAGAGGTCGCACACGCCGTCTCCTTCCTCTGTTCGGACGGAGCGGCCTATGTCAACGGAGCCACGCTCGCCGTCGATGGCGCGCTGGCCGCATAACACGAGGGGAACGAACAGATGGCTGTATCCGAGAACGACGTGCTGGAAGAGATCCGCGATCAGCTCGAGGCGATCAAGGTGCCCGGCGCGCGCGAGGCGACGCCCGACAACACCTGGACCGAGCTCGACGTCGACTCGCTCGACCTCGTCGAGCTCGTCAAGGCGCTCGAGGATCGCTTCGGGATCACGATCTCAGACGACGACCTCAAGCCGATCGAGTCCGTCGGCGACGCGATCGCGCTGACGATGCGCCTCGTCGAGGCCGAGGAGGGAGCGCCTGCATGAGCAGCTACGCGCCCGCTCACATTGATATCGCGATCACCGGACGGGGTGTCGTCTCGTCGATCGGCGAGGGGGCGGACGCGTTCGTGGACGCGTTGCTCGAGCGCCGCTCGGGCGTCATCGACGGCGTCGCTCCGTGCGCCGAGTTCGACCCCGAGTCGGCGATGAGCGCGAAGGTGGCACGGCGCAGCGACCGCTACACGCAGCTCGCGTTCGCCGCTGCCGTGCAGGCCGCCGAGGAGGCCGGGTTGCCCGGCGACGTCGACCTCGAGCGCCTGGCGATCCTCGTCGGCACCGGCGTCGGCGGCCTGAAGACGCTCGAGGACGAGTGCCGCAAGTTCGTCGCCGGCGGCGAGCGCGCGGTCTCGCCGCACTTCGTGCCGATGATGATGCCCAACGCGGCCGCCGGTGCGATCGCGATGGAGCTCGGCGCGCACGGCCCCGGCTTCAGCGTGTCGTCGGCGTGCGCGACGGGCAGCCACGCGATCGGCGAGGCCAAGCGGATGCTCGAGCGCGGCGAGGCGGACGTCGTCGTCGCGGGTGGGACGGAGGCGGCGATCACGCCGCTGTGCATGGCGGCGTTCAAGAGCATGGGCGCGCTCTCGCGCGAGGGCGTCTCGCGGCCCTTCGACGCGCGCCGCGACGGCTTCGTGATGGGCGAGGGCGCCGGCGTGATCGTCATGGAGCGCGCCGAGCACGCACGCGCGCGCGGGGCCGAGATCTTCGGCTACGTCGCCGGCTACGGGGCCTCGAACGACGCCTTCCACATGACGCAGCCGCACGCCGAGGGACTTGGTGCGGAGAAGGCGATGCGGGCCGCGCTCGCCGACGCGGGCGCAACGCCGGACGAGGTCGGCTACATCAACGCGCACGGCACGTCGACGCCGTTCAACGACCGCATCGAGACGGTCGCGATCCACGCGGTCTTCAACGGCGGCTCGCCGCCGGTCTCGAGCACGAAGTCGGCGATCGGGCACCTGCTCGGCGCGGCCGGCGCGGTCGAGGCGGTCGCGACGGTCGAGGCGCTGCGGCGCGGGCTGCTGCCCCCGACGCTGAACTTCGAGCAGCAGGATGCCGACTGCGACCTCGACTATGTCCCCGACGGTCCGCGCGAGGCGCCGGAGATCACGCTCGCGCTGTCGAACTCGTTCGGGTTCGGGGGTCAGAACGCGTGCCTGGCGTTCCGCAAGGCGACATGACGACGCAGGCGCTGGAGCCGCGCACGACGGTCGCGGTGATCGACGAGCCGCCGGTCCCCGCGCAGGCGCGGATCGAGCTGCTCTGCGACCCCGGCTCGTTTCATCCGATTCGCAGCGCGGCCGGCGACGGCGTCATCTGCGGCGCGGGTCGCGTCGGCGGCCGCCCCATCTACCTCTGGTCGCAGAACGTCAGGCACAAGGGTGGCTCGCTGGGCCAGCAGGGCGGGGCGTCGGTCGTCGCGACGATCGAGGCCGCCAACAAGGCCTGCGCCCCGGTCGTCGGGTTCCTGCACTCCGGCGGCGCGCGCCTGCAGGAGGGCATCGGCGCGCTCGGCGCCTACGCCTCGATCTTTCGCGCGACGTCGCGCGCGACCGTTCCGCAGCTCAGCGTCATCTGCGGCCCGTGCGCGGGCGGGGCGGCCTACTCGCCGTCGCTGGGCACGCTCGTGATGATGGTCGGCGAGGGCGCGCAGATGTTCCTCACGGGACCGCGCGTGATCGCCAAGGTCACGCGCGAGATCATCAGCGCGGAGGATCTCGGCGGCGCGCGCGTGCACCGCAGGACCGGCGTCTCTCACATCGAGGCCGACGACGACGCGCAGGCGGCGGACCTGATCCGTCAGGCGCTCTCCTACTTTCCGGGCACCCGAGGCGGACCACTTCCGCGCAGGGAGCCCGTCGACCCGCCCGCCGGCGATCCGGCGGCGACGGTGCCGACGAACCAGCGCAGGGTCTACGACGTGCGCGACGTCGCGCGCCACCTGCTCGACGGCGGCGAGTTCCTCGAGCTGAGCAAGCGCTACGCGAAGAACATGGTCGTCGGCTTCGGCCACATCGAGGGTCACCCGGTCGGGCTGATCGCCAACCAGCCGCGCTACCTCGGGGGCGTGCTCGACGCGGCGGCGTCGGACAAGGGCGCGTGGTTCGTGAACATGTGCGACCGCTACGGAATCCCCCTCGTCGTGCTGTCGGACACCCCCGGCTACCGCCCCGGCGTCCGGCAGGAGCGCGAGGGCGTCCTGCGCCGCGGGGCGGCGCTGCTGCGCGCGTTCGCGGTCGCAGAGGTCCCGCGCGTGACAGTGACCCTCCGACAGGCGTACGGTGGTGCCTACATCGTCATGAACTGCCGCGACCTCGGAAACGAACTCTGCCTCGCCTGGCCCAACGCGCGGATCGGCGTGATGGGCGCCCCGCAGGCGATCGAGATCGTCAAGCGCCGCGAGCTCGAGGCCGGCGCCGACCCGGTGCAGCTCGCCGCCGCATACGAGGAGGAGCACCTGCCGGTTGCGCTCGCCGCGAAGGCCGGGTTCATCGACGAGATCGTGACCCCGGCAAAGACCCGTGAGCGGATCGCCTCCCACTTCGAAGCACGCCGATAGTCCTCCTTCGGCTGACGCTTCCCCGACGCTCGCGCCGCGCAACGCGACCGAGGACGCGATCCTCGAGGCCGCGCGCGAGCTGCTGAGCGAGGGCGCGCACGAGCAGGTCACGATCGACACGATCGCGCGGCGTGCGTTCGTCAGCCGCACGACGGTCTACTTCTACTTCGAGAACAAGCGCGCGGTCATGGACCGTCTCATCCAGCAGGCGTTCTCCGACATGGACGACGCGGCGTCGCCGTACTTCGAGGGCGCCGGCGACCCGCGCATGGAGCTCGCGCTCGGCCTCGCGCGCTTCGTCGGCGTCGTCAACCGCAACGGCCCGATCCTGATGCTGGCCGCGCACCTCTACGGCGAGGACGAGCACATGCCGTCGCAGTGGGAGCCCTACGTCAACCGCTTCATCGCGGGCGCCGAGGCGCGCATCGCGCGCGACCAGCTGCGCGGGCTGGCGCCCGACGACATCCCGGCGCGTGTCGCGGCGCAGGCGCTCTGCGCGATGGTCGAGCGCCACCTGACGATCGAGGTGATCCGCAACGGCCGCGACATCCGCGAGGCCGTGCGGCAGCTGACCGAGCTGTGGTTCCGCGCGGTGTACGCGCCGGCCGACAAGACCGCCTAGTGGGCCGCCCAGCAACGTTGCACAACGTTCCTGGGCGATCGACTAGACGTCTGCGCGGTCGCCGCTCAGCGCGTGATCTGCGTCGTCCGCGGCGCGCGGCGCAAGCGGCGCGCCGAGCGCGTGATAGCCGCCGTCGGCGTGGACGATCTCGCCGGTCACGCCGCGCGCGAGGCCCGACATGAGAAACAGGCAGGCGTCGGCGACGGGGCCGGCGTCCTTCGTGTCCCAGGCAAGCGGCGCCTGGCTGTCCCAGGCCTGCGCGAGGATCTCGAAGCCCGGGATCGAGCCCGCGGCGATCGTCTTGATCGGACCCGCCGAGACGAGGTTGGAGCGCACGCCGCGTGCGCCGAGATCGCGCGCGAGGTAGCGGTTGACGGACTCGAGCGCGGCCTTCGCGACGCCCATCCAGTCGTACGCAGGCCAGGCGACGGTGGCGTCGAAGTCCAGCCCCACGATCGACGGGTGGTCGCCCTTCTCGAGCAGCGGCAGCAGCGCGGCGGCAAGGCCCTTCATCGAGTACGCGCTCGTCGTGAACGCGACCTGCGCCGACTCGGGAGGCGTGGCGAGGAAGTCGCCGCCGAGCGCGTCGCCGGGCGCGAACGCGATCGCGTGCAGGACGCCGTCGAGCTTGCCCCAGCGCTGCTCGAGGTCGTGCGCGACGGCGGCGAGCTGCTCGGGGACGTTGACGTCCAGCTCGAGCACGTCAGGCGGCGGGTCTGCGAGGCGCTTGGCGATCCGCTGCGTGATCGGCAGCCCGCGGCCGAACCCGGTCAGCACGATCTCCGCGCCCTCCTCGTGCGCGCGACGGGCGACGGCAAAGGCGATCGAGCCCTCGGTCAGGACTCCCGTGATGAGCAGCTTGCGACCGTCGAGCAGCATGAGCCTGACCCTAGCGAGAACGGGCGCTTCCGCTTTGCTGGCGGTGGCGCTCGGCGGGGGCCGCGCTTCGGTCTCGCCCCGTGCACAACCGCAGCGATGACGGAGGGGTGCGTCCAGGGCGCCGTCGGGTGATCGAGCGGTACCCGGACGGCCGCGCGTGGGGCGGGTCGCGCTGACCTTCCGTCGCTGCCGTTCGAACAGCCGCCCGCAGACGCGACAGCGGCCCGCGGGCGGGCCGCCGGTGCCTACCGCCCGAACCGCACGAAGTCCGTGAAGTCCGCCCACGTCGTCGACGCGCGCCAGCCGGCCTCGCCGGCGGCGTGGCGCAAGCGCGCGGCCCAGGCAGGCTCCCAGGCGCGCCAGCGGACGAGCCCGAACGTGAGCAGCCCCATCGCGAGCAGGGTGCCGAGCACGGCGAGCGCGAGCAGCGGGAACGGCGCGTCGGTCGCGGGCTCGGTCGAGCGGGCGGCGACGCCGATCGCGTCGCGCGCGGCGACCGCGGGTGCCGCGGTCGGCGCGGCTGCGGGCGTCGGCGGCGGCTGCGCGGGGGCGGTCGCCCCGGGCGCCGGTGTGGGCACCGACGGTGTCGCGGTCGACGGCGGCGGAGGCGGTGGCGGCGCGGCGGTCCCCGCCGCGGGCGGCGCGGTCGTGTTGCCCGGCGTCGAGGCGCCGCCCTTGTTGCACGCGCCCTGCGCGCGCTTGGCGAGCGCGTCGTCGACGGCGGCGCCGAAGTCCGAGTACTGCGCGATGTCGTTCGGGACCAGATCCTTGAGCTGGCGCAGCTGCTTCTCGGTGTACCTGCAGGGATCAAGCCGTCCGTCCTGCGTGTAGTCCTTGAAGATGTCGGCGAGCAGGTCCGCGTGCGCAGGCGCGGCATACGCGAGGCTCATCACGCAGGCGACGAGGAAGACCAGTATGCGGCGCGCCATCGACCCCTCACGCTAGCATCGACGGCCGCTACCCATGGCCGTTACGACCCCCGCCAGCCCACGGGTCGCCACGCGCGTGGGCGTGCGTCCGGCCCCCATTCGCACGCCGCGACCGGGTGCCGCGCTGCTCGCCGCCCTCGTGGCGGTGTGCGCCTACGCGGTCTTCGCACACGGCGCCGTCGGGCTGCCTGAGGAGCCGCGCCTGCAGATCGGCGTCGCGCTCGTCGCCGTCGGCGCCGCCGTCGGCCTGCTGCTGACGCGCACGCTCGCGCTGCGCGCGCCGGCCGAGGCCTGGGTCGGCGTCGGGCTGCTCGTCGGCTTTGCGATCTGGTCTGGCGTGTCGCTGCTGTGGTCGGTCGCGCCGGAGCGCACGTGGGCGCACGTCAACCGCGCGATCTCCTACACGCTCGTCGTCGTGCTCGCCATGACGCTCGCGTCGAGCATGCCGCGCGCGCTCAGCCGCGTGGCGTACGGGTGGCTGCTCGTTGCCCTCGCCTGCGCGCTGTACGCGATCGCCGGCAAGATCATCCCCGGCGTCGAGATCCTCGGGATCGACTTCAACCACGCGGCGATCGCGTCGCGGCTGCGCGCCCCGCTCGAGTACTGGAACGCGCTCGGCCTCGTGATGGTGCTCGCGATCCCGATCGCGCTGCGCCTGACGACCGATACGACGCGCCGCGACGTGACGCGCCTGGTCGGGATCGCCGCGCTCTTCGTACTGGTCGTCGCCATGTTCATGACCTACTCGCGCGGCGCGATCCTCGCGTGCGTTGCGGCGATCGTCGTGCTGACCGCGCTCGGCGGGCAGCGTCTGCGCGGCCTGGCGGTCCTCGGCGTCACGATCGTCGTCTCGATCCCCGTCCTCGGCCTGGCGTTCAACCGCCCGGCGCTGAAGGGGATCAACGTGCCGCTCGACGAGCGCGTGCCGGACGGGATCGTGCTCGGCCTCGTCAGCGCGGGCTGCCTGATCGCGCTCCTGATCGCCGGCTGGGGGATGCTGCATCTCGAGCGGCGCACGCCCTGCAACGAGCAGCGCACGCAGCTCGTCTGGCGTGGGCTGGCGGCGCTCGCGGCGATCCTCGCCGTGTTCACGCTCGGCGCGATCGTGACGGCCCCGGACGGACCCGGCGGCTGGGCCGACCGCGCCTGGGAGAAGTTCACGCAGACGAGCAAGGACGAGGTGTCGGACCCGGCGCGGCTCGTGTCCTCCAACTCCGGAAATCGCTGGGTGTGGTGGAAGGAGGCCGCCGGCGCGTGGTCGGACAAGCCTCTGCATGGCTGGGGAGCGGGCTCCTTCGCGGTGACGCACAAGATGTACCGCGACGTCGAGCTCGGCGTCACGCAACCGCACAACATGCCGCTGCAGTTCCTCGCCGAGACCGGGATCGTCGGCACCCTGCTCGTGTCCGGCGCGATCGGCTTTCTGCTGTTCTGCGCGCTCGATCGGCTGCGCGCGATGCGCAGCGGACGCGAGCGCGACCTCGGCGTCGCGCTGTTCGCCGGCGCGGTCGCGTGGCTCGTGCACGGGCTCGTCGACTGGGACTGGGACATCCCGGGCGTGACGGTCCCGGTGCTGATCTTCCTCGGCGTGCTCGTCGCCACGCCGTGGGAGCCGCGCGGGACGCCGCCCGCGCTGCGCAGCGCGACCGGCACGCGCGGTCTCGCGCTCGCGCTCGCGTGCGTCTGCGCCGGCCTGGTGATCGTCTCGGCGGCGCTGCCGATGCTCGCCGACCAGAAGGCAAGTTCCGCACAGGCCGTCTCGGCGGACGCCGGCCCGACCGAGCTGCAGGACGCGGCCGCGAACGCGAACCTCGCGGCGCGCCTTGATCCGACGGCGGTGCGCCCGCTGCTCGCGGCGGCCGCGCTGGCGGAGGGTCGCGGCAGGCTGCTGGATGCGCGGCGCTTCCTGCTCGACGCCGCCGATCGCCAACCGTACAGCTCGGCGGTCTGGCTTCGGCTGCTCGAGCTCGCGTCGAAGACCGCCGATCGTCGCGGCGCGAAGGCGGCGGCGCAGCGCCTGCTCGAGCTCGATCCGATCGGGTCCGGCTCGCGCGCGCTGGCCGCGCGGCTGGCGCTCTTCGAGGTGCCGGCGGCGGGCTCGCCGACCGCGACAGGAACGCCGCTGAGTCCGCGCTACGACGCGTCGCAGGCGATCACCCCGACGCCGTTCGCCGGGCCGGCGGCGGGCGCGCCGCGCGCGGGGACCGCGACGACGCCGCCCGCGACCGCGACGACGCCGCCCGGCGCCGGCGCGGCGAACGGGACGACGACCGCGCCGCCGCCGGCGAGCGCGGGCGACGACGACTGAGCCCTGCGCGCGTCAGTCGTGACGGAGACGCGGAAGACGACGACTGAGCGCTGCGGGCGTCAGCCGGTGACGGAGACGCGGAAGACGTCGAGCAGGATCAGGGCCGCGGCCATGACCGCGAGCAGGAAGACGAGGATGCCGACGACGAGCTCGGACGGCAGCCGGTGCGAGGGCGACCGCAGGCGGGACGCCGGAAGCTCGCTGACGGCTGCGCGCGAGGCGGTCGCCGACGCGGCGGGGGTGCGGCGCAGCTCACGTGCGCGTTCATGTTCGCGCGGCGGCGCGATGCTGCGGTCGTCCGACGCCGCGGCGCCGACGAGCTCCGGCTCTGCCTCGGGCTCCGCTCGCGGCTTCGGCGCGACCGGCCGCGCGGCCTCGGGCTCCGCTTTCGCGGCGGCGTCGCGGTCGGCCGCGGCGGCGTCCTTGCGGCGCGCGACCCGCTCGCGGCGGCGCTGCTCGGCGGCGGCACGCAGCGCCTGCTCCTGATCGCGACGCAGCCGCTTGGCGGCGGCGAGCCGCTGCTCGTCCTCGGCGCGGCGGCGCGCCGTGCGCTCCTGCGCCTCCTGTGCCTCGGCCTCGCGCTCGCGCTCGCGCTCGCGCTCGTCGAGCGCACGCTGCGCGCTGCGTGCCTCGGTCTCCGCGGCGGCCTGCTTCTGCGAGGCCCTGGCCGCCCGTGCGGCCGCGCGAAGCGCGGCCTCGCGCGCCTCCGCCGCCTGTTGTTCGGCCTCCTCGCTCGTCGTCGCGAGCTTCTTTATCCGCCGCTCGAGCGCCTTGCGCGCCGCGCCCTCCGAGCGCGCTCGCTGAGCCGCCTGCGCGCCGGCCGCGATCGCATCGTCGAGACGCTGCTCGAGCAGAGCGCGCTCGCGCTCGCCCTCGGCGATCCGATCGGTCGCGCGGCGCACGTCCTCGAGCGCGTCCTCGAGGTCGCCGCTCAGCGCGCTCTCGAGTGCGACGAGCCGGTCGGCGTCGGCCAGCGCGGCAGCGAGCGACTCTTCGAGCGCACGCTGCAGCTCGGCGTCCTCCTCGCCACGACGGTCGGCCTCTTCGCGCGCAGCCGTGAGCACGCGCGTGAGGCGCTCGATCTCGGCGGCGGCGGCGTCGCGCTCGGACGTCAGGCGCCCGACGTCGTCGCGCGCGGCGTCGCGCTCGGACGTCAGGCGCACGATCAGCCTCTGGGCCGAGTCGCGCTCGGTGACGAGCTCGCGCAGCTTCGCGGTGAGCTCGTCGCGTTCGGCATTCAGCTGCTCGATCGCGGCACGTGCGGCGGTGCGCTCGTCGGTCAGCCCCTGGATCGTCGCGGCGGCGGTGGCGCGCTCCGCGACGAGCTGCTCGATCGTCGCGACGGCGGCCGAGCGGTCGGCGGCGAGCTGCTCGATCGTCGCGCGCCCCGTCGCGTGCGCCGCCGCCAGCTGCTCGAGCTGCGCCTCCGCCGCTGTGCGGCGCGCCGTCAGCTCCTGCGCCCGTGCGGTCGCCGCGTCGCGCTCGGCGGTCAGTGCGTCCACGGCGGCCGCCGATACGAGCGCCGCGCGCTCGAGGCGCTCGATCTCGGCGCGCGCCGCGTCGCGCTGCTGGGTGCTCGCCGTGAGCGCGGTGGCGGCGTCGTCGCGCTGCGTCGTCAGCTCGGCGATCTGCGCTTCGGCGCTGTCGAGGCGCTCGCCGAGCGCCGTGATGCGGCGCTCGGCGGTGGCGCGCTGCTCGGCAAGATCAGCGACCTGCGCATGGCCCTCGTCGCGCTCGCCCGTCAACTCGGCGAGTTGCGTGAGCGTGCGCTCGTGCTGGGCGGTCAGCTCGGCGAGCTGCGCCTGCGTCGCGTCGCGCTCGGCGCTGAGCTCCTGCAGCTCGGCGCTCGCGTCGCCGCGGTGGCGCACGAGCGCCGCGATGCGCTGCTCGGCGGCGGTCTGCTGCTTCGTCAGCGTCTCGATCTGCGCGCGGGCGCTGTCGCGCTCGTCGGTCAGCGTCGCGATCTGCGTCAGCGCCGCGTGATGCGTGGCGGCAAGCGCCTGGATCTCGTCGAGCGCGCTGTCGCGCTCGCCGCTCAGCGTCTCGATCTCCGCCAGCGAGGCGTTGCGGGCGGCGGCCAACGCCGCGATCTCGGCATGCGCGCTGTCGCGGGCGGCGCTCAACGCCGCGATCTCGGCCTGCGCGGCGTCGCGCTCTGAGCCCAGCGTCTCGATCTGCGCCAGCGCGTCGTCGCGCTTGGCGCTCAGCTGCCCGATCTCGGCGCGCGCGCTGTCGCGCTCGCTCGTCAGCTCGCGGATCTCGATGCTCGCCTCGTCGCGACGGGCGGTGACGGCGTCGATCGCTCGCTGCGAATCGGCCCGCTGGATCGTCAGCGCCTCGATCCGCGCGAGCCCGTCGTCGCGGGCGGCGACCAGCGTCTCGATCGCGGCGACCGCGTCGGCGTGCTGGGCGGCGAGCGCGTCGAGCTCGGCCTCCACAGCCCGGCGCGCGGCGGTCGCGCGCTCCAGTTCGTCGGCCGTCTCGCGCTCGCGCTGCTCGAACGTCGCAAGCTGCGCCGCGATCGCCTGCGCGGCAGCATCGCGCTGTTCGAGGTCGCCGGCCAGCGCATCCGCGCGTGCCGTCGTCTGCTCGAGCTCGTGCTCGAGTGACTGCGCCCGCTCGCCGCCGCGCGCGACCTGTGCCGACAGCTCCTCGACGCGGCTGCGCGCCTGCGCGAGCTCGACGGCGATCGCCGCCGTCTGGGCGCGCGCACCGTCCAGCGCTGCGCTGCGCTCCTGCACGTCGCCGCCGATGTCGCGCAGGCGCAGCTCGAGCTCCTGGGCGCGCTCGGCGGCCTCCGCGAGCAGCGCCTCGCCGGCGGCTGCGTCCTCGCGCGCCGCGAGCAGCTGCTCCTCGAGGTTGGCGCCCTGCGAGCGCGCGAGGTCAAGCGCGACGGCCGTGCGCTGCGCCGCCGCCTGTGCCGCGTCGCGCTCCGCGCGCGCCGTCTCGAGCTCGCCGGCCAGCTCGGTCGCCCGCGCCTGCGCCTCCTGCAGGCGTTGCCCGGCGTCGCCCTGCTCGGAGCGCACCGCCTCGAGCTCGCCCGCCAGCGCGGCGCGCTCGGCGCGGACCTCGCTCAGCCTGCGCGCCAGCTCGACACGCTCCTCGCGCAGCTCGGCGAGCTCGGCGCCGACGGCCGCGGCGCTGCGCTCGATCTCGATGCTCTGCGCCTGCGCCTGCGCGCGCGCGTCCTCGACGGCTCGCGCCGCGTCGGCGAGGTCGTCCTGCGCCGCGCGCAGCTCGCCGGCGCGCGCCGTGGCCTCCGCGCGGGCGGCGTCGCGCTCGGCGGCGTGCTGCTCGGCGAGCGTCTGGGCGCTCTCGAGCTGGGCGCCGCGCGCCTGCGCCGCGCGCAGCTCCTGCGTGCGCGCGGCGAGCTCCGCGCGGGCCTTCTCGAGCTCGGCCGCCCGCGCGAGCGCCTCCGCTTGCGCTGTCTGCAGCGTCGCGGCCTGCTTCTCGGCCTGCGTTCGCAGCGCCTCCAGCGCCTTGCTGCGCGACGCGGCCTTCCAGGAGACGGACTCGAGCTGCGTCTCGAGCGCGTCGGCCGCCGCGGCGCGGCCGGCGAGCTGCTGCGCGCGCGCCTCGAGCTCGGCCAGGCGGCTGGCCTGCGCGCGCGCGGCGGCGAGCTGCTTGTCGAGCTGCTCGGCGCGCGCGGCCTGGGCGCGCAGCGCGTCGAGCTGGCGCTCGAGCTCGCTCACGCGGGCGGCGTCGCCACGCGTGCGATCGAGCTCGGCCTCGAGGTCGGCGATCCGCTCGGCCTCGCCGGTTGCGGCGCGCAGGCGCTGCTGCAGCTCGGGCAGACCGGCGGCGGCGGGCTCGAGCTCGGCGACGCGTGCCTCGAGGTCGGCGCGCAGCTGCGTCGCCTCCTGCAGGGCGCGCTCGGCGGCCTCGCGCTCGGCGCGCTCGGCCTGCGCTTCGGCGCGGGCGCTCGGAAGGCCGGCTGCGGCCTGCTCGAGCTGCGCCATCCGCGCCTGCGCCTGCTCGAGCTGCGCCACCGCGCGCTCGCGCTCGGCCCGCAGCCGGTCGGCGGCGGCCGCGACCGCGAGCTTGGCCTGCTTGCGCTCGGCGGCCAGTTCGGCGGCGTGCGCCTCGGCGGCGCTCGCCGCCGCGCGCTCACGATCCTGCGCGGCCTGCTCGAGCTCGGCGATCCGCGCGGCGAGCTGCTCGGCCTGCGCGCGTGACCGCTCCAGCAGCGCCGCCTCGTCGCTCGCGCGCGCGTAGTCCGTGCGCAGCTCCGCGAGCTGCGCACGGGCGCGCTCTACCAGCGCCTCCGCCTCGCGCCGCTCGCGGTGTGCCGCCTCGAGCTCGCCTTCGAGCTCGGGCACGCGGTCGGCGACCGCGGCCACCTGGCGGCGCGCGGCTTCGAGCTCGGCCACGCGCGCCTTGAGATCGCGCGCCTGAGCTTCGGCGGTCGCGCCCGTCTCGGCGCGCCTACGCAGCTGATCGAGCTCGCGCTCGAGCGCACGGACGCGGCCTGTCGCACGCTGCGCGCGCTCGCCGGCCGCGCGGCCGGCCAGGACCGCCGCGTCGCGCTCGCGCTCGACGCGGCGCGCCGCCTCGAGCGCGCGCTCGATCTGCGTCGCGCGCGCCGTCGCGACCTGCGTCGCGTCGTTGGCCTCGAGGACCTTCGCCTGCGCGGCCTTCAACGCCGCCGCGCGCTCGGCCGCCAGCGCCTCTGCGCCCGTCCGCGCGGCCTCGAGTGCGTGCGCCTGCGCCTGCGCCTGCCTGAGCTCGTCGGCGATCTCGGCCGCCGCGGCCTGCGTCGAGAGCAGCTCGCGCGCGGCGCGCGCCGCCTGCTCCTCGGCGGCCTGCTGCTCGCTGCGCGCACCCTGCGTCTCGCTCTGCGCGCGCTGCACCTGCGCGCGCGCCTCCGCGACGGCCTTCTCGGTTGCCGCGCGCGCCTCGCCGGCGACGGCGGCCTGCTGCTCGCGCGCCGCGGTCCACTGGCGCTCGATCGTCGCTCGGGCCTCGGCGCGCGCGGCCTGGATCGCGGCGTCGGCGCGCTTGGCGGCCGACCTCGTCTCCTCGCGCGCGGCCTGGCTCTGCGCCTCGGCGAGCGCCGTCGCCTGCTCGGCCTGGGCGCGGGCGGCCCGGATCTCCGCATCGGCGCGGGCGGCGCGCTCCTGCGCCTGCGTGCGCGCCTGATCGAGCGTGCGCTGACTCTCGCGCGCCGTGCGCTCGGTCTCCGCGCGGGCGGCAAGCAGCTCGCGCTCGCGCGCGGCGACGGCGAGCTCGAGCTGCGAGCGCGCCTCGCGCTCAGCGGCGACCCGCGTATCGAGCGTCGCGCGCGCCGTCGCGATCTCGTCGCGCGCGCGGCGCGCCTGCTGCTCGGCGGCAGCGCGCGCCTGCTCGAGGAACGCGACGCGCTCGGCGAGCTCGCGCGTGTCGCGCTCACCGCTGCGCTGCGCGGCCTCCGACTTCGCGCGCAGCCGGACGAGCTCGTCGCGCGCCTCGCGGACGGCCTGCTCGGCCGCGCCGCGCAACGCGCGCTCGGCCTCGAGGCGCTGCTCGAGCTGCGCCATCGCCTGGCGGCGCTCCTCGGCGGCGCGCTCGGCGTCCTCGCGGCGGCGGCGCTCCTCGTGCAGCACGCTCGGATCGATCGACAGCGCCGGCCGGGCCGGCTTGTCCGGCTCGGGCTTGTGGGCACGGCTGCGCGTACGAGCCGCGGCCTGCTTCGGACTGGGTAGGTCGACGATCCCGCGGCTCGTCTCGAGGGCGAACGCGAGGCGCCCGTCGGTCAGCAGGGCGGCTGGGACCGAGAACGCCGCGCGCCACGGCGGCGCGTCGGGGCCCGCGAGCGGGGCGGCGTCGTCGGGCCCCGGCAGCGGGGAGAGCCGCCGCGGGCGCCGTCCATCGTCGAGCAGCAGTATCGGCGGCGCCAGGCGCTCGCGAAACTCCGCGCGCCAGCGCCCTGCGATTCGCAACAGCACGGTGCCGCCACCGGCGACCACGCGCTCAAAGCGCTCGACCTCGAATTCTGGAACGCGGGCGGTCACGACCGCGAGGAGTGTAGGTCGGACAGCGCGGCCACGGCGAGCGCGAGGACGTGCTCGGCTGTGTCGTCTGCGTCGAGCACGCGGATCCGCTGCGGGTCGCTCGCCGCCAGCTCGTCGTAGGCCGCCGCGATCGTCTCGAAGAAGACCTGGTCCTCCTGCTCGAGCCGGTCCGGCGCGACGACCCGCGACAGCTGCCGCGAGCGGGCCGTGATCGGGTCGATCCGCAGCAGCAGCGTGCGGTCGGGCGCGAGGCAGCCGGTGGCGAACGCGTTGAGCTTCGCGATCTCCTCGATCCCGAGGTCGCGGCCCGCGCCCTGATAGGCCAGCGACGAGTCGACGAAGCGGTCGAGCAGCACCCACGTCCCCGCGTCCAGCGAGGGGCGCAGGCGCTCGTCGACGAGCTGCGCGCGGGCGGCCGCGTAGAGCAGCGCCTCGGCGCGCGGATCGCAACGCAGCGCGGGATCCTGGACGAGCGCGCGGATGCGCTCGGAGAGCTCGACGCCGCCCGGTTCGCGCAGCAGCTCGACCGGCCGCTCGCGAGCGAGGAAGGCATGCAGCGCGGACGCCAGCGTCGACTTGCCGGCGCCGTCGATCCCTTCGATCGTGATCAGCCTTCCCCGCGGCGATTGGGCCATCCGGCGCGACGCTACCGTTCTCGGCCGATGCTCAAGGGCACCGAGCGCCATCCGCACGCCCGCGCCGTCCTCGGCGCGGCTCTCGCACCCGGCGGCGTGGCGAACCACGCGTACCTGTTCTGCGGTCCCGCGGGCAGCGGCAAGCGCACCGTTGCGCGCGCGTTCGCGTCAGCGCTGCTGACCGAGGGCGCCGCCGATCCGGCCGGCGCCGCGGCCCGCGTCGAGCGTGGCGCGCACCCCGACCTGACGTGGGTCGCGCCCGCCAGCGCGGCCGGGATCCTCGTCGGCGACGTCGACGAGGCGGTCGTCGCCGGTGCCGCGCGCACGCCGTTTGAGTCGACCCGTCGCGTGTTCGTCATCGAAGACGCCGACGAGCTCAACGACCAGGCCGCAAACCGGATGCTCAAGACGCTCGAGGAGCCGCCGTCGTTCGCGCACCTCATCCTGCTGACGAGTCGGCCGGGGGAGGTGCTGCCGACGATCGCCAGCCGCTGCCAGTCGGTGCGCTTCGACGCGCCCTCGGTGGAGGAGATGGCGGCGCGCCTGGACCGCCACGGCGTCGTCCCGCAGATCGCCGACGCCTGTGCGCGACTGGGCCTCGGCGACGCGGCGCGCGCTCTGGCGCTCGCGCTCGGCGATGGGCCGGCGCTGCGCACAGGCGCCGAGGCGGTCGCCCGCGGCGCGCTGCACGGCGAGATCTCAGGCCGTCCGTGGATCGCGCTGCTCGAGCGCGCCCGCGCGGCGGGTGCGACGGCCGGCGAGGGGATCGAGCAGGCGCTCGACGACGAGCTGCAGTACGCGATCCGCAAGGACCACGCGCGCCTGCGCCGCGAGGCCGCCGAACGCGGTCGGCGCGCTGCGCGGCGCGCGCAGACGGCGGCGCTGGACCGTGGGCTGTCGCTCGTCGGCCTGTGGCTGCGCGACGTCGCCTGCGTCGCCGACGGCCTACCCGAGATCGTCCATCACTCCGACCGCGTCTGCGAGCTGCGCGAGGACGCCGCGCTCGTGTCCGACACGACACGCCTGCGCGCCGGCCAGGACCTCGTCGAGCAGACGCGCACCTCGCTGCAGTTCAACCCCAACGAGGAGCTCGCGCTCGACGCGCTCGGCTCGCGGCTGGTGCGGGCGCTGCGCGGCTGAGGAGCCGGCACTGGCATGCCGCCGGAGTCGACCACGCCGACCGGACCGCCAGCAGTACTCCTACGCTGTCGCAAACGAGCCGATCGGCCCCAGCCGCGCCTCGCAGCCGAAGAGGCTGAATGCCCTGAAGCGCGAGAAGCGGCTGTGCTCGGGACCGTGGAAGTCGGCCGAGCCGGTCGTCAGCAGCCCGAGGCGCGCGGCCTCGTCGTGCAGGAGGCGCGTCTGCGCCTCGCTGTGCGTCGTGTAGAACGCCTCGACGCCGTCGATCCCGGCGGCGCTGAAGCGCTCGAGCGCGCCGACCACCTCGGAGTCTCGCGCGAGATCCCCGAACGGGTGCGCCCAGACGGCGACGCCGCCGGCCGCGTGGATCGCCGCGATCGCCTCCGCCACGGTCGGCGTCGTGCGGCGGCTGTAGGCGGGTCCGTCGCGGCACAGATAGGCCTCGAGGAACGCCGAGCACTCGGCGAGCCCCTCGGCTTCCAGTCGCTCGCGGTTGGCGTCGATCGCAGCCGTCGCCAGATGGGGCCGCCCGACGGGCATGCCCGCGGCGCGGCGCGCCTCGATCTCGCCGCGGTCCGGCGGCAGGCCGAGCTGCGCGAGCAGGTCGGCCATCCGGTCGATCCGCGCCGCTCGGTCGGCGCGCCAGACGTCGAGGCGCTCGCCGAGCGCGGCGTCGGTGTGGTCGATCCCGTAGCCGAGCACGTGGAAGTCGTCGCCGAGCACATCGACGGTCGACAGCTCGATCGCCGGGACGATCGCGATCTCGTGGGCGGCAGCGGCCGCCTGTGCGGCGCTGACGCCGGCGACGGTGTCGTGATCGGTGAGCGCCAGCAGCCGCACGCCGGCAGCGGCTGCGGCCGCCACGACGGCGGCAGGATCCAGCGCGCCGTCCGAGCACGTCGAGTGTGACTGCAGGTCAAAGCTCGGCGTCCCGTCGTCGATCGGCACCGCGGCATGATGTCCCATGAGCGTGCGTCGATGTCGTCGTCGCGTCTTGAGGTGCTCAGCCGCGCGGGCCGCCCGCCCGCTTCTGCGTCGCCTTGTCGACCCTGACGCCCGCGTTCGCGCGCCGCCCGCGCATCCGCAGCGAGGAGATACGGTCCGCGACGATGCGACCGCGGGTCCTCGTCGCGCCCGACTCCTTCAAAGGCACCTTCGACGCGCCGGCCGTCGCGCGCGCGCTCGCCGACGGACTCGAGCCGGCCGGCTGGGAGGCCGACCGCTGCCCGGTCGCCGACGGCGGCGAGGGAACGATGGCGCTGCTCGTCGAGGCGCTCGGCGGCGAGCTCGTGGCGGCCCGCGTCAGCGACCCGCTCGGACGTCCGGTCGACTGCCACTTCGGGCTCGTCGGCGCCGGCGCGACCGCGATCGTCGAGATGGCGCAGGCGTCGGGACTCGCGCTCCTGGCCGAGCAGGAGCGCGACGCGTGGCGCGCGTCGACCTACGGCACCGGCGAGCTGATCCTCGCCGCCGCGGCGAGCGGCGCAGAGCAGATCCTCGTCGCCGTCGGCGGCAGCGCGACGACCGACGGCGGCGCGGGGGCGATCGCCGCGATCGACGACGGTGGCGGGCTGCGCGACGTGCGGCTGGCGGTGCTCTGCGACGTCGGGTTCTGCTTCGAGGACGCGCCGCGCATCTTCGGCCCGCAGAAGGGGGCCGACCCGGCGCTGGTGATACGCCTGCAGGAGCGCCTGGACGCGTTCGCCAGAACGCTTCCGAAGGATCCCCGCGGCGTACCTGCGACCGGATGCGCTGGCGGCTTGTCCGGCGGCCTGTGGGCGGCGTTCGACGCGCAGCTGCGCGCGGGCGCGCACGCCGTGCTCGAGGCGCTCGGCGTCGACGCGCGGATCCGCGCGGCGCAGCTCGTCATCGCCGGCGAGGGGTGCATCGACGAGCAGAGCTTCGGCGGCAAGATCGTCGGCGAGCTCGTGCGTCGCGCGCAGGCGGCGTGCGTTGCGATCCACGCCGTCGTCGGAACGAGCAGGATCACCGACGACGAGGCGGCCGCGGCGGGGCTCGCCGGCGTCTGGACGGCCTCGACGCTCGACGAGATCACCGCGGCCGGCCGCGAGCTCGGCGCGGCGGCGCTGCCGCGCCGTTGAGCGACGTCTCTGCTAATGGGCCCGCCCGCTAGGCCGAGACGGGCGCGCCCTTCGTCTCGAGCACCGCCATGAGCGCGTCGAACACGCGGTCTGCGGTCTGCGTCGTGGCGTTCGGGCCCATCAGCCCGATCCGCCACATCGGCGGTGCGCCCGGCAGACCGCCGCCGACCTCGATGCCGTGCTCGAGCAGCAGCTCTGACTGGACGGCCTTGGCGTCGATCCCTTGCGGCACGGCGACCGCGCTGAGCTGGGGCAGCTGGTGGTCGGGCTCGGCGATCAGGCTGAGCCCCGCGGCGAGCACGCGCTCCTGCAGGTGCGTGCCGGCGGCGACGTGTCGCGCGCAGCGCGCGTCGACGCCCTCCTCGAGCGTCGCCCGCAGGACCTCGTAGAGGGCGTAGATGTGCAGGATCGGCGCCGTGTGGTGATAGACCGGCGGTCGGTCGATCCAGTATTTGCGCAGCAGCTCGAAGTCAAAGGAGAACGGAACCGGCGTGCTGCGCGCGGCGAAGCGCTCCATGCCGGCCTCGGAGACCGAGATCGGCGACATCCCCGGAGGCGCGCCGATGCACTTCTGCGTGCACGAGTACGCGTAGTCGACGCCCCAGCCGGCGATGTCGATCTCGGTGCCGCCGAGCGTCGTCACGCAGTCGGCCATCAGCAGCGTGTCGGGCCTGTCCTTCAGCGCTTCGCCGAGCTCGGCGAGCGGGTGCAGCGAGCCGGTCGACGTCTCGCCGTGGACCACGGCCAGCAGCGTCGCCGCGGGGTTCTCGTCGAGCGCCTCGAGCAGGCGCCCGTTGGGCACGTGTACGCCCCAGTCCTCCATCACCTCGACGACCTCGCAACCGGCGCGGCGCGCCAGCTCGACGATGCGCCGCCCGAAGTAGGCCGACGCGCCGACGATCACCGTGTCGCCCGGCTCGGTCAGGTTGAGGAGGCCGGCCTCCATGCCGCTCGTGCCGGTCGCCTGCAGCGGCAGCACGAGGCCCTCGGCGTTGCGGTACACGAGCCGCAGCATGCGCACGACCTCGAGCAGGATCGGTTGGATGTCGGGGTCGAGGTGCCCGAGCATCGGCTTGCCCATCGCGGCGAGGGCGACCGGATCGACGTTGGTCGGCCCCGGACCGCAGAGGAGCCGATCGCTGGGGGCCAGAGGGGCCGGCGCGGAGTTCGTCATAAGGCCGCACCGTGGCAGAGGCAGCCGCTGCTTTCAACCGGCTTCGACCCATAGACAGCCGCTTGTGACGTTGCTGCGCCACCGCGATCGGCGGCTTTGGATGAGACAACCTGTACTCATCGGCGCTCTCCACCGCAGGCGTAGAGGATGATGATGGTTGCTGAGACTGTCTCTACTCGACTGGACTCGCCTGGTCGAGGGCGATTCACTGACTTCTGTCGATCATTCCGAGGAGAGGAACCTTCATGGCGGTAGCACCCCGACTCCACCGAAGCGAGCTCTGCGTACCGGGCAGCAATCTGCGCATGCTCGAGAAGGCCCCTGGGTGTGGCGCGGACTACGTCATGCTCGACCTCGAGGACGGGGTCGCTCCCGACGACAAGGATCAGGCACGCAGGAACGTCATCGCGGCGCTCAACGAGCAGGACTGGAGCGGCAGCTACATCTCGGTGCGCATCAACGGCCTCGACACGCACTACTGCTACCGCGACATCGTCGACGTCGTCGAGCAGGCCGGCTCGAAGCTGCACACCGTCCTGATCCCGAAGGCCTCCTGCGGCGCCGACGTGCACCTCGTCGACACGCTGCTGACGCAGATCGAGGATGCGACGGGCATCGTGCAGCGGCTCGGGATATCCGTCCTGATCGAGACCGCCACGGGCATGTTCAACGTCGACGAGATCGCGTCGGCGTGCCCGGCGCGGATGGAGGCGATGGTCTTCGGCGTCGCCGACTACTCCGCCTCGATCCAGAGCCACGTCTCGACGATCGGCGGCGCCGAGGAGTGGTACGCGACGCTCACCGATCGCGACGCCGACGGCCGGCGCGAGCGCCACTGGGGCGACCAGTGGCACTACCCGCTGTCGCGCATCGCGGTCGCCTGCCGCGCCAATGGGCTGCGCCCGATCGACGGCCCGTACGGCGACTTCAACGATCCCGACGGCTTCGTCACCGCCGCCCGCCGCGCCGCGATCCTCGGCTTCGAGGGCAAGTGGGCGATCCACCCGTCGCAGATCGACCTCGCGCACGACGTCTTCACGCCGAGCGAGAAGCTCGCGACGCGCGTGCGCCGGATCGTCGCGGCGATGGAGGAGGCCGCGCGCGACGGCAAGGGCGCCGTCTCGCTCGACGGACGGCTGATCGACGCCGCGTCGCTGCGCCAGGCCGAGCATGTGCTCGCGAAGGTCGAGGCGATCGAGGCGCGCGTCGCCGGCAAGCGGACGGCGCGCGTCGCGTAGGGCTCGGGCGGGTTGCGCGACGCGCCGGTCGCGGGCGTCGTCGCCGCCCACCCTGCTGGGCCGTCCCAGCTCGCTGACGCTAGGATTCTCGCCCCTGCCGACGTAGCTCAGCTGGTAGAGCACTTCACTCGTAATGAAGGGGTCCGCGGTTCGAGTCCGCGCGTCGGCTTATGTCAGATGACATCAGAGAGCTGATCCTCGACCTGCCGCTGGTCGACACGCTTATGTCAGATGACATCAGAGAGCTGATCCTCGACCTGCCGCTGGTCGACACCCCCGACCGGCCGGAGGGCACGATCGTCATCCGCCGGACGGACGTTCCCGAGGAGCGCCGACGCGAAGCCGACGACTTCGTGATCGCAAACGGCGGCCAGATCGGTCAGAAGCCGCTGCTCGAGGTGATCGGCGGCAAGACGCCTGAGGGCGCGGCGGCGAGCGAGACGTTCTACGCCGTGCCGGTCGCGGCGCTCGTCGCGCAGTAGCCTCGATCGCGTTCGCCAGACGGCCCGCCCCGCTGAGCGCCGCGATGCAGCGCGTACGATCCACGCCGATGAGCCCGATCCGCCCGACCGTCACGGTCGCCGGCCGGCGGATGGACAACGACGCGCACCGCATTCGCGACTTCCTGACGCGCATCGCGCAGCCCTTCGCGTGGGTCGAGTGGGGCACGGCCCAGGCCGACGACCTGCTCGCCCAGCACGACGCCGGCGCGGACGACCTGACGCTCGTCGTCGACGGCGAGCGCGTCCTGCGCAACGCCACCGTCGAGACGCTCGCGGAGGCGTGGGGCAACTCAGAGCCGCCGCCGCAGACCGATTACGACATCGCAATCGTGGGCGCCGGGCCGGCCGGGCTCGCCGCCGCCGTCCACGCCGCGTCCGACGGTCTGCAGACCGTCGTGCTCGAGCGCGATGTGCCGGGCGGGCAGGCCTCGCACACGTCGCGGGTCGAGAACTTCTTCGGCTTCCCGGCGGCATCGGCGGCGCCGAGCTGGCGCGCCTCGCCGGGCGTCAAGCGGAGGGATTCGGCGCGCACCTCTCGCTCCTGCGCCCGGTCGTGGCAGCGATCGCATCGCCGACGGCCGCTTCGAGATCGAGCTCGCGGGCGGGTACGCGGTGCGCGCGCCGGTCATCATCGCCGCCCCGGCATGGAGTGGCGGCGCTTGGAGGCGGACGGCTTCGAGCGGTTCCTCGGCCGCTGCGCCTATTACGGCGCCGGTCGCAGCGAGGGCGCGAGGTGCGCCGGCGACCCGGTCGTCGTCGTCGGCGCCGGCAACTCGGCAGGGCAGGCGGTGATCGGGCGCCGTCGGCGACGGCGCGATGCCAAGCGCGCTGGCTCACCGGCGTCTGGCGGAGCTCGGCGCGGGCGCTGATCAGATCAGGCGCTAGGGGACACCGAGCTCAGGCCGCGTCGGCCTCCTCGTGCAGGGCGACGAACTCGACCGTCGGCTGCGCCGCCGCCCCGTCCTCCTTGTCCTCGAACGCGACGCCCTCGTATTGCGGCGGCGCGTCGCCGACACGCTCGATGCAGCGCGCCACGGCGCTTGCCTGCTCGGCGCGGATCTCGCGCAGCTCGAGCTGCACCCGCCACTTGCGCTCGAAGTCGAACTCGTAGGCGATCTGCCGGCCCTCGGAGAGGGCGAGCTCGTGCAGTCGCGCGCACGCGTTCTTGGCAGGCCGATCGACGGAGGTCGCGTGGTGGGGGTGCATGTAGTGTTCGTCGGCGGAAGCCCAGAACGCGCCGTCCAGCCAGAACGCGTAGAGGTGGTCGTCGTCCCAGTCAAACGCGGACTGCAGCGCGTAGTGCAGGTCGACGAGCGTCATGTCCTCGCGCACCGTGATCGTGCGACGTACCCCTTGAAATCCCACGAGCTCGGCCGTGAACACGTAGGTCTGCTGCATCATCTGGCTCCTCTCGCCCTGTCGGCAGGCGCGACCGTACGCGCCCGGCCTGACAGAACACATGAGTTTCGTGATCGTGGCGTACTCTTCACCCGCCATTCTCGTGCCTCGATCTCTCCCCGACAACACAACGAAGAACGCCGCCGCGCCGATTGAACGCGAGCTGCTCGAGCGCCTGTATGCGATCTGCGGAGACGAGCACGTCCTGACGGAATCGATCCAGCTGCGCACGTACGAGTCCGACGGCCTGCTGCAGTATCGCGCGGCGCCCGCCGCCGTCGTCCTGCCGGGCAGCGCCGCCGAGGTGCGCGACGTCGTGCGCGCCTGCTCGGACGCCAACGTGCCGTGGGTCGCGCGCGGCGCGGGCTCGGGCCTGTCGGGCGGTGCGCTGCCGGTCGCCGAGGGCGTGCTGATCGCGGTGACGCGCATGCGGCGCGTGCTCGAGGTGGACCTCGACAACGGCCGCGTCGTCGTCGAGCCGGGCGTGACGAACGTCGAGGTCTCCGCCGCCGTCGCGCCGACGCACTTCTACCCGCCCGACCCGTCGTCGCAGATCGTCTGCTCGATCGGCGGCAACGTGGCCGAGAACTCGGGCGGCGCGCACTGCTTCAAGTACGGCTTCACGACGAACTACGTGACCGGCCTCGAGGTCGTGCTCGCCGACGGCGCGGTCGTCCAGCTCGGCGGCAAGGAGCTCGACGTGCCCGGCTATGACCTGCTCGGCGCGTTCGTCGGCTCGGAGGGGACGCTCGGCATCTGCACGAAGATCACGCTGCGCGTCATCCCGCTGCCCGAGGCGATCAAGACGATGGTCGCATTCTTCGAGACGACGAGCCAGGCCGGGGAGGCGGTGTCGGAGATCGTCTCCGGCGGCGTCGTGCCGGGCGCGATCGAGATGATGGACACGCTCACGATCCAGGCTGCCGAGCAGGCCGTCGGCGCGGGCTTTCCGACCGATGCGGGCGCCGCGCTGATCGTCGAGCTCGACGGCTCGCGGGCCGAGTGCGAGGCGCGCTTCGACGACGTCGTGGCGCTCTGCGAGCGCAACGGCGCGACGAGCATCCGCATCGCTCAGGACGACGCCGATCGCGCCGCGATCTGGCGCACCCGCAAGGCCGCGTTCGCGGCGATGGGCCGCGTCGCGCCGAACTACTACGTGCAGGACGGCGTCATCCCGCGAACGAAGCTGCCCGAGGTGCTCGCGAAGATCAGCGCCCTCGCCGAGCAGTACGGCATGCGCGTCGGCAACGTCTTCCACGCCGGCGACGGCAACCTGCACCCGCTCGTCTGCTATGACGGCGAGGACGAGGCCGAGCGCGCCGAGGAGCTCGCGGGCAGGATCCTCGAGGCCTGCGTCGACGCCGGCGGCTCGATCACCGGCGAGCACGGCATCGGCGTCGACAAGAAGCGCCACATGCCGAAGATGTTCGACGAGCCCGACCTGGCGGCGTTCCAGCACCTGCGCTGCGCGTTCGATCCGCGCGGCCTCGCGAACCCCGGCAAGGTCATGCCGACGCCGCGCCTGTGCGGCGAGGTGCCAGGCCCGTACCGCACCCACCCGCTCGAGCGCGACGGGATCGCCGAGCGCTTTTGAGCGCGATGTCGAGCCAGCTGCTGACGCCCGCCTCGGCGCAGGAGGCCGCCCAGGCGCTGCGTGCCTATCGGTCGCGGGGCATCGCGGTGCGAATCGTCGGCGGCGGCACGAAGCCGTGGGGCGGCGCCGGCGCCAGCTGCGGCGTCGAGCTCGGCACGTGCGCGCTGGGAGCCGTCGTCGAGCACAACCGCGGCGACCTGACCGCCGTGCTGCAGCCCGGCCTGTGCCTGCGCGAGCTCGACGAGCTGTTCTCCTCCGCGGGCCAGATGCTGGCCCTCGACCCGCCGCTGGGGGAGGGCGACGCGGCGACGATCGGCGGCGTCGTCGCGACCGGCGACTCCGGACCGCTGCGTCACCGCTACGGCGCGCCGCGCGACCTCGTGCTCGGCACCACGGTCGCGCTGGCCGACGGGACGCTCGCGCGCGCGGGCGGCAAGGTCATCAAGAACGTCGCCGGCTATGACCTCGCCAAGCTCTTCAGCGGGTCGTTCGGGACGCTCGGGCTGATCACGGAGGTCGCCGTGCGGCTGCACCCGCGCCCTCCCGCGCAGGCGACGGCGACCGGCACGACCGACGACGCCGGGCTGCTGCAGCGCGCGGCGACCGCGTTGTCGGCGAGCTCGCTCGAGGCGCAGTCGCTCGACGTGCGCTGGGAGGCGCAGACGGGGACGGTGCTCGCGCGCTTCGCCGGTGTCGCGGCGGCGGCGCAGGCGGCGGCCGCGCAGCGGCTGCTGTCCGGCGTCGGGCTCCAGGCGGCGGTGACCGAGGACGACGACGAGCTGTGGGCACGCCAGCGCGCGGCGCAGCGCAGCGCCGACGGCGGCGCCGTGATCCGCGTCTCGGGCACGCCGAGCCGCCTCGCCGAGGCCTGCGTCGCGGCGCAGGTCGCGGGCGCGACGCTCGTCGGCCGCGCCGCGCTCGGCCTGTCGTGGATCGCGCTGCCGACGGCCGCTCCCGGCGAGCTCGTCACCGCGATCGCGCGCGTACGCAAGGTGCTCGCGCCGTCGCCCTGCGTCGTCCTCGACGCGCCGCCCTACGTGCGCGCGCACCTCGACCCGTGGGATCACCCCGAGGACGCGGCGCTGATCCTCATGCGCCGCGTCAAGGAGCGCTTCGACCCCGCGCGAACGTGCAACCCCGGGATCTTCGTCGGCGGCATCTAGGCTGGATCGCGATGCCCGCCTTCGACGCCCACAAGCCGCCCGAGATCGACCTCCTCGAGGACTGCGTGCACTGCGGCTTCTGCCTGCCGTCGTGCCCGACCTACGTGCTGTGGAACGAGGAGATGGACTCGCCGCGCGGGCGGATCGTGCTGATGCGCGAGGGTCTGCAGCCCGAGAGCACGCTGAGCGACACGATGGTCGGTCACTTCGACAACTGCCTGGGCTGCATGGCCTGCGTCACGGCCTGCCCGTCCGGAGTGCGCTACGACCTGCTGATCGAGGACACCCGACAGCAGGTCGAGCGCCAGCATCCGCGCAGTGCGCGGGAGCGCCTGCTGCGCCGCGCGCTGTTCGCGACGTTCCCCTATCCCGCCCGGCTGCGCGCGACGATCCCGGCGATCGTCTTCTTCCGCGGTTCCGGCCTCGCACGCTGGGCGCAGCGCTCGCGGCTCGTCGAGCGCTCCCCGCTGCTGCGCACGCTGTCCGAGCTCGCGCCGCCGGTGCGGCTGCGCGACGTGCTGCGCCGGCTGCCGGCCGTGACGAAGGCCGTCGGCGAGAAGCGCGGCACCGTCGGCTTCCTGCAGGGCTGCGTCCAGCGCGCGTACTTCGGCGACGTCAACGCTGCGACCGTCGCCGTGCTCGCCGCCGAGGGCTTCGAGGTTCACGCGCCGCGGGCGCCGCGCTGCTGCGGCGCGCTCGGGCTGCACGCCGGCCAGGAGGAGGACTCGCTGCCGCTCGCCAAGGCGACGATCGAGGCCTTCGAGGGCTACGACCACGTCGTCGTCAACGCCGCCGGCTGCGGCTCGGCGATCAAGGACTACGGCCACCTGCTGCGCGACGAGCCGGAGTGGGCGCAGCGCGCGGCGGAGCTCTCGGCGCGGGCGCGGGACGTGCACGAGCTGCTCGCATCGGTCGCCCCGCGCGCGAAGCGCCACCCGCTCGAGATGACCGTCGCCTACCACGACGCCTGCCACCTCGCGCACGCGCAGAGCGTCCGCTCGCAGCCGCGCCAGCTGCTGCGCTCGATCCCCGGCCTCGAGCTCGTCGAGCCGGCCGAGTGGGAGCTGTGCTGCGGCTCCGCGGGGATCTACAACCTCACGCGCCCACAGGCCGCGCGCGAGCTCGGCGAGCGCAAGGCCTCCAATCTGCTCGCAACCGGCGCGCAAGCGATCGCCGCCGCGAACCCCGGCTGCACCCTGCAGATCTCCGCGCACCTCGAGCGCAGGGGCGAACCGCGGCCGCTCGTGCATCCGATGCAGCTGCTCGCGCAGTCGCTTCAGGGCGGGACCCGGCGGCGGCGCCGGCTGCGCCTGCCCTGGGGGTGACGGCGTTCCTCAAGGCGCACGGTACGGGTACCGCGCCGCTGCCCGACCACTGGATGACCGCCACCAGCAGGCTCGTCTCGCCCGGACGTACCGGCTTTCCGCGCCGGCCGCGGATCCAGGCCGGCGACCGGCTCGTGCTCTACGCGTCGGGCTGGAGGTGCATCTTCGGCGTCGCCGAGGTCACCGGCGGGCCGGAGGTCGACGATCCGTCACCGTCGGCGCGCTGGCCGTGGTCCGTCGCCGTCGAGCTGCTCGTCGTCGTGCCGGTGCTGTCCAACGCGCCGCCGGTCGAGGCGATCGGCGTCGCGCCGCGCTCGATGCGCCAGCAGAGCCACATCCGCCTCGAGCAGCGCCACTTCGAGCTGGCGATCGAGGCGCTCGCCGGCGTCGGGCGCTGAGCCGCATGGGCGCCGATCGTGTGGCACGCTGCACGCCGTGACACGCGAGCTGTACCTCTGCGTCGACGTCGAGCCCGACGGCCACGTTCCGGGCACGAGCTCGATCGTCTCGCTCGGCGCCTGCGCCGCGGCGCTGCGCGACGACGGCGGTCGCGTCGATCGGCTTGACCCCGACGCCGAGCAGCACGCCTTCTACGCCGTCCTGCGCCCGATCACCGACCGCTACATCGAGAAGGCGCTGCGCGTGACCGGCTTCGATCGGGCGGCGCTCGAGCGCGACGGCCGCGCGCCCGAGCAGGCGCTGCCCGAGTTCGCGGCGTGGATCGACGATCTCGCCGCCGAGCACGACGCCCAGCCCGTGCTCGCCGCCTACCCGCTCGGCTTCGTCTGGAGCTTCACGCAGTACTACCTGCACGAGTTCGCCGGCCGCAGCCCGTTCGGCCAGTCGGCGCACTACGACATGAAGTCCGCCTACGCGGCGCTCGCCGACAGCGCCGTGCGCGACGCGATCAAGCGCCGCATGCCGAGCGCGCTGCTCGGCGCCAAGGACTCAAAGACCCACCACGCGCTCGACGACGCCAAGGGCCACGTCGACCTGCTCGTCGGGCTGCTGCGCTGGCACGAGCGCTACCGCTAGCACTCGCGTCCGCCGCGCGCCAGCGCGTCGGAGCGCGCAAACGACGTTATGCCCGTCGGCCCGTACACCGGCTCGTAACCCTGGCTCGCGCGCGCCGACGTGACCCGAAACGGCTTGCCGGCGTTGTCGACCGAGACGGTCGACGTGTTGCCGTCGTCGTCCGTGACGGACAGCTCGGCGGTCCATGCCACACGGCGCCTCTCGGTCGCCGCGCGCAGCTCGATGACCTGCGGCGCCGAGCGCTCGACCTCGAGCGCGAGCTTGCGCGACACGGAGCCGTCGCTGCTGACGTAGCGCACGGCGCGGCGCTTCGAATCGAGGTTGCCCTGCGCGCGGCGCACGGGGCTGGCCGTGCAGCCCGCCAGCGCCGTGAACCAGCCGCGCAGCGGGCGCGCGGCGCTGACGACGCGGAAGCGGACGGCCTCGACCGTCACCGGGTCGTCCGCCGTCGAGCGCAGCGAGAGGCGCACGATCTGCGGACTGCCCGCGAGCGCGCCCTGCGACAGCGCGCTCTCGGGATCGGACACGATCGTGTTGCGGGCGACGCGCGAGAGCTCGGATGGATCCCGAACGCGCTTGCGCGGCACGACGTAGTACGGCGCGTAGGGGTGCGTGCTGTCGAACGTGCCCGGAGCGAGGACGCTCACGCGCAGGGGCGTCGATGCGACGGTCTCGTCGTCGGAGAGCAGCAGCTTGTCGACCGCATACGCGCTCCCCACGAGCGCGACGAGCACGACCGCGACCGCCGGAACTCGACGCAGCGCCTTGCTCAGCACCGGCGGCAGCCTAGCGCCCGGCTCGCAGGCGTGCGCCGCCGCGCCACGTCACTCAGCGGCGCCACGAGCTCGAGCGCCGGGCGGCGCACGACGAGATCGCTGACCCGGCAGCGCTCTTAAGCCGAGCTTGAGGCGGGCGCGCTGCACTGCTGTGAGTGACCGCGCTTGCGAACGACCGGCCGGCGATCGAGGATCCCACCGCGGCCCTCGAGGCCGCCCCGCACGGCGACGACCATCGCGGCGATGCCCGGCTGCAGCTCGATCCCGGGCGCTACCTGCTCTGCGGCAGCGACGCGCACGTGCTGAGCGCCGACGTCACGCATGTGGGCCGCGGGATCGTCGCCGATCTGCGGCTCGACGACCACACGGTCTCCGCCCGCCACGCGATCGTGGTCGCGCGCGGCGACCGGCTGCGGATCCTCGACGACCGCAGCACGAACGGCACCGTCGTCAACGGACGCCGCGTCGACGAGGCCGAGCTGCACGACGGCGACGTCGTCGTGCTCGGGCGCGTCGTGCTGACGTACCGCGACCTGCGCTGAGCGTGATTGCTCAGCTGGCGCTGCTCGCCGCGTCGGGGTGCGACTGGAGGATCTCCTCGCCGGCCTCGCCGGTACGCACGCGGTAGGCCTCCTCGACGGGCAGGACGAAGACCTTGCCGTCGCCGACGCCGCCGGTGCGCGCATGCTTGAGCACGGTGTCGACCACGAGGCGCACGTCGCCCGCGGCGACGACGCACTCGATCTTCACCTTCGGGCGCAGGTAGTTCGTCAGCTCCGCGCCGCGGTAGCGCTCGGTGATCCCGCGCTGGCGGCCGGAGCCCTTGACCTCGCTCACCGACAGCGACGGAAAGCCCTTCACGAGCAGGTCCGCGCGGATCGGCTCGAACGCCTCATGGCGGATGTAGGCAATCACCATCTTCATGCGTCACCTCGGGGTCGATCGACAGGCCGGCTGGCCACCCGAAGCTCGGGCGGGAGCGGACCGTATCCCAAAGCCGTGGCGTCGGAAACGACTTCGCGCATGATGTCCATCCCGACGATCGTCGTCATCCGCCGATCGGCATGGCGGCGCTGTCGTCCGTCTCACCCGAGCGGACCCGCACGACGCGCTCGAGCGGCACGACGAAGATCGTGCCGTCACCGACCTCGCCGGTCTGCGCGCCGTCACAGACCGCGTCGATCGCCGGCTGCACGAACTCGTCGGAGACCGCGATCTGAAAGCGCGCCGCTCGGCTGTACGACGATCAGCTCTGCGAGCTGGACCGAACGTCCTCTGCGCGCGCCCACTCGACGGCGAACTCGGCGCCGAAGACGACGACGTTCGCCGCCGCGTATACGAAGATCAGCAGCGCCATCGCGGCGCCGAGCGACCCGTAGATGGCGCCGAAGTCGGCGAGCTGCTCGAAGTACAGCTCAAGTCCCTGCTTGACGATCGCAAGCCCGATCGTGGCCACGAGCGCGCCGGGCCAGATGTCGCGCAGCGGCTTGCGGTGCATCGGCAGGACGCGGTAGAGGAACAGCAGCGCGAGCGCGACGAACGTGATCGGCAGCAGCTCGCTCGCGATCTCGAGCGCGGCGGCGAGCAGCCAGCCGCCGTTGTCCTCGTCGTCGAGCACCTCGGCGAGCCGGTGGGTGACCGTCAGCGACACGCTGAGCGCGAGGATCGAGGTGCCGCCGAGCACGAGCGCGAGGTCGAGCGCCTTGCGCTTGAGCAGCGGCGGTCGCTCCTCGATGTCCCACGCCTCGTTGATCGAGTGGCGCAGCGCGCCCATCACGCCGCTCGCGGCGGCGAACAGCAGGATCGTCGTGAAGATGCCGAGCCTGCCGGCCTGCTCGAGCGCGTCGCCGACTGCGCGTTCGAGCTTCGGCCGGTCGCCGCTGCTCGCCAGCGGCACGTTGTCGAAGACCGTGTCGATGATCCGGTCGCGGACGGCGGCGTCCTCGAAGACGAGCCCGAACGCGGCCGCCAGCAGCAGCACGAGCGGGATGAAGGAGAGGATCGCGAAGAAGCTGATCTGCGCGGCCGAGCGATGGCCGCGGTCGTCGACGAACTCGAGGACGGCCTGACGCGTGGCGACGACGCAGCGGCGGGTCAGGCGGCGCAGGTCCGGGCGGTGCACGCGCGCACCTTAGACGCAGCGCCGCCGGCGGCGGCCTGGCGTCGTGGACCGGCCGCTCAGGACAGCGCGCCGGTCGAGCCCACGCGCCCGCGCCGCCTGACCTCGCGCAGCGCGACCGCCAGCCGGCGCACGCCCTCGTCGAGCAGCCCGGGCTCGACGAGCCCGAACGACAGCCGCATGCTCGTGCGCGAGGACTTCTGGGCCATGACCGCGCCGCCGGGGAGGAAGGTGGTGCCGGCGCGCAGGGCCTCGACGTACAACGCGCGCTCGTCGACGGCGTCGCGCAGCGTGACCCAGACGTGGTGACCGCCCGCGGGCAGCGTCCAGGTCGCGTCGTCTGACAGGTGGCGATCGAGCGCGTGCAGCAGCGCGTCGCGGCGCGCACGGTAGACCGGCAGCGCGCGGGCGAGCAGCTGCGCGTGGCGGTCGCCGCGCAGGTAGTGCGCGGCGAGGTACTGCGGCAGCGCGGCGGTGTGGATGTCGCTGTCGATCTTCAGCTGGATGAGCCGCCCGAGCACCGGCCCGGATGCCGCGATCCAGCCGAGCCGCAGGCCGCCGCCGATCGTCTTGGAGAGCGAGTCGACGTAGATCACGTGCGCCGGGGCGTCGGCGCGCAGGCGCCGGCGCGGCGCGCCGTCGAAGCGCATCGTCGCGTAGACGCCATCGTCGAGCACGAAGAAGCCGCGCGCTCTGGCAAGCTCGATCAGGCGCGCGCGGCGTCCGGTGGACAGGTCCGCGCCGGTCGGGTTCTGGCAGGCCTCCTGCAGCACGACGAGCTTGATCTCGTGGCGCGCGAGGATCCGCTCGAGCGCGTCGATGTCGGCGCCGCCGGCGTCGACCGGCAGCGGCAGGACGCGGGCGCCCGTCGCCTGCAGCGAGGCGAGCGCGCCCGCGAACGTCGGCGACTCGACGACCGCCACGTCGCCGGGGCCGAGGATCGCGCGCGCGACGAGGTCGATCGCCTGGCGCGCGCCGGTGGTCACGAGGATCTCGTCGGCGCTCGTCGCGTAGCCCGCGTCGCGCCCGAGCTCGGCCAGGCGCTCGCGCAGCTGGGGCTGCCCCTCGACCTGCAGGTAGTCGGTGACCACACGCGGGCTCGCGCGCGTGATCTCGGCCACCATCTCGGCGAGCTCCTCGGACGGGCACAGCTCGGGGTCCGGATAACCCGAGCCGAGCGCGATCGCGTCGCCCGACAGCGGCGCGTGCAGCGAGTCGCGCAGCATCTCGTCGGCGTAGGACGCGGGGCGCAGCGCGAGCATGCCGAGCTGCCAGTCGTCGTCGTCGAGGCGGCGTCCGCCGCCCGCGGTCGTGGCCCCGGCCGCCGGGACGGGCACGCGCTGGCGCACGAACGTGCCGCGCCCGACCGCCGCCGTCACATAGCCCAGCTCGGCGAGGCGGCGGTACACGCGGACGGCCGTCAGGTGGTTGATGCCCGCGTCGGCGGCGAGCGCGCGGGTTGCCGGCAAGCGCGCGCCGGGGGCCAGATCGCCGCTCTCGATCAGCGTCGCGATGTGTGTGACGAGCTGCTGCGTGATCGAGATCTCGGCGTCACGCTGCAGATCAAACATCTTGAAGTTGTACGATATTGACATAGCGGCACGTGATCGTACAGTGGCTGGGAACTGTCGTACAAGTAGCGAACGGGATCGAACATGTTGGATCGCTTGGAATACATTGTTGACCGCTTCAACGCCCGCCCCGAGACCGCCTCCGAGTCGCCCGCCGAGCACCTCGCGGTCGTGATCCGCCGCGCGCGGGATGCCGACGTGCCGATCCTGCACGACCTCGCCGAGCTGGACTCGCACAGGCCGCTCGAGGGCGCCGTGCTCGTCGCGGTCGTCGAGGGAGAGATCTGGGCGGCGCTCGGGCTCGACGACGACCGCGTCATCGCCGATCCGTTTCTGCCCACGGCGCCGGCAGTCGAGCTGCTGCGCCTGCGCGTCCGACAGCTGCGCGCCGCCGGCCGGCGGCCGCTGCGGCGCATCCTGCGGGTTGCAGGTCGGGCGCGGGCGTAGGGCAGACCGCAGCGCGAGCCGGCGCACGAGCGCCGTCTCGCGCGCCGACACCGCGCCGCGCGCGCCGCCACCGCGCCGCGCTCGTGCCGTGCCGGCGACGCCCGCTGCGCCGCGGGCGCCGCTCGACGAGCTCGACCGGCTCTTGCTCGGCGGGGCGATGCCTGCTTCCGGCCGCGTGTACTAGCGAGCGCTGAGCGCGAGCGCTTCGGCGGTCCGGGCGATGAGGAGATGGGACTGGGCGGTGAGCTCGCGCCAGGTCGTGCGCAGCACGATGTAGCGCTTGCGCGTCAGCGCGGCGCTCTTGCGGCGGTCGCGCTCGAACGCAGAGCGGGTGGCGTGGAAGCTGTAGGAGTCGAACTCGAGCGCGACGCGCTGTCGTGGCCACAGCGCGTCGACCTCGAAGCCTTCGACGTCGGCGTTGAAGAGGGGTTCCGGAAGCTTCGCGGCGCGGAGCAGCGCGACGAGCTTTCGCTCGGCCAGCGAGCGGGTGAAGGCGGGCTCTTCGAGCAGCGCGCGCAGCGCTGTCGCGCCGGGCCGCCGCGGCGACCGCTGGATCGCGGCGGCGATGTCGCGCTTCGTCACGAGTCGCTTGACCTGCGCGAGCTCGACTGCGTCTGCGAGTTCGCGCGCCGGAAGCCGTGCGGCGTTGTCGAGCAGCGTCCGCGCCGGGGCGGTCACGGGGATCGCGCCCACGTCGCGCACGTCGGCCGGATCGAGGCGCCCGCTCTCGTGCCCCTGAATCTCATCTGAGCGTGCGGCGACGGCCCACGACGGTCACGTCGACAGGACCGTCTAGGGGTTCGGCGAAGCCCCAGAGCGCGAGCGCCGATCGATGGCTCACCACCGCACCCTCGCCCGACGCGAGGATCGCCGCGCGCCAGCGCGCCCTCGCCGTCGCGTCGACCCGGCCCCAGAGGAAGACGCCCTTGTGCAGCGGGTGCAGGAGACCGCGCCGGCGGCGATGCGCGACCGCCCCGCGCCCCAGCCCGAGCGCTTGGAGCTGCTCACGGAGAACCACGCCGTCCTGGCGATCGGCCACGAGCGTGATGAGGTGATCTGCATGCAGTGATGACGGATCAGATGCACTCGCCTGCACCTCCGTCATCACGGCATCGCATACGTGCAGCGATGACGGATCGATCCGCACGATCCGTCGGTCCGTCGTCACTGCACGCGGTTCGAGCACGCCTGCAGCATCCGGCACAGCCGTGCGATCGCGCGCCTCTTGACGCACTTCCGTCACCGATTCACAACACTCGGCGCGCGAGGGCGAACATCACGACGCGCCATCCACCAGCCGCGCGCCATCCACCAGCCGCGCGCCATCCGCCAGCCGCGCCGGCGTAACGCCTGCCGCCTGCGCCGCCCGGCCACGGAAGCGCCGTCCCCCCCCGCCGCCCTGCGCGCTCTGCGCGAGCGTGAAGCGCTGGCGCGCGACCGCCTGCGTGCCGACGACCCACAGCACGGCGCGATCGCGGTCCCGCACCAGCAGCCACGACACCGCGGGCAGCGCTGCGACGACCACGGAAGGCCCGGATCGCGCCCGAGGATCGTCAGCAGGCACGCTGCCGAGAGCTCGTACGCAAGGCCGAGCAGCACGTCTCGCGTACGCGCCTGGCCGATGTTCGTCTGCTGGCACGCCGTCAACGCCACTCTGGCAGTCTGTCGGGCCGCATGAGACGCACGATCCTCTTGTTCCTGGCGCTCGCGGCGCTTGTCGCGCTCGTCGGCTGCGGCGACTCCGAGAGCGCATCGACGGACACGCCGACGATCACGAGCGCGCCGGCGACCACCACCGCCGCGCCGGCGGCGACGCCTGCGACGACGACCCCGGCGCGGACGGGCGGCAAGGGCGACGACAGCCGCTACGTCGTCGTCACGTCCCTGCTCGGCAAGCAGCTGCCGAAGGAGCCCGGCTGCAGGTTCGCCAAGACCTTCGTCCCCGACAAGCCGTCGCCGGCCAGCTATGACGGGGCGCTGACGCTCGCCGTCACGTGCCGCGAGACCGACGGCTTCCAGCCGACCGGCCAGATCGTCAACCGGGCGGGCAGCAAGCCGACCGGGATCACGTGCCGCACCACGAAGCCGCCGGAGCTGTACTGCATCTACGTCCCCAGCTCGACGGTCGGGATGTACTTCACAGGGACGGATCGTGCCGTCGTGCGCCGCCGGCTCGAGCACCTCATGGAGACCGTCGCGCCGCTGCCGACCGGCGTCACGCCGCTGCCGCGAACCGCAACGCCCTGATCCGCGCGGCGACCCGCGCTCGTGCCACGATGGGCGCGTGCACCCCGCCGCGCCCGTCCACTCGCTCGCCGCGCTCGAGCTGCTCAACGACGTGCTCGCGCAGCTCGACGCCGACCAGGGCGCGGAGTTCTACTCGCGCCTCGCGGAGGCGGTCTGCCGTCAGGGGCAGATGCGCCGCGCCGTGATCTTCCGCTACGACGACGCGCGCCGGCGCGTGCACGCGGCGGGAGCGCACGGCATCGGCCTCGACAGCTTCACGAGCGGTGAGATCACCGTCGAGTCAGCGCCCGTCGCGCGCCAGGCCCTGACCGACGACCGCGTGATCGAGGTGCTCGGCGAGAACGCCCACCAGATATCGGAGGACTTCGACGAGCTCGTCGGGAAGCACTCGCTCGTCTACGTGCCGATCGTCGCGGCGGGCCGCTGGATCGGCGTGATCATCGCCGAGCCCGAGCACGGCGCTGCGCCGATCGACGAGCACCGCCGCGAGCTGCTGTGGATGCTCGGCAAGACGCTCGCGCTCGCGTCGACCTCGCGTATCGCGACGACGCAGGGCGAGCGTGCGCGCGAGCTCGAGGAGCGCATCGACTTCGCCCGCGGCATCCACGAGGGCGTCGTGCAGCGGCTCTTCGGCGTCTCGCTCGTGCTGTCCGCCGAGCAGCCCCTCACCGCCGAGGCGCGCGCCCGCTGCGCGCAGGAGGTCGGCGCCGCGCTCGGCGAACTGCGCTCCGCGCTGCAGCGCCCGCTCGGCCGCTCGTCGCTTCCGACGGGTACGACGCTCAAGGCCGAGCTCGAACGCCTGCGCAGCGAGCACCGCGACCTCGGGCTGATCGTCGAGGGCCCGGTCGTCGACGTCCCCGAGGCGCTGGAGCCGCTCGCGCAGTCCGTCCTCACCGAAGCCGTCCGCAACGCGCGCAAGCACGCCGCCGCGCAGCGCCTCGTGGTGCGCACGCATACGAGCGAGGGCACGCTCGTGATCGAGATCGAGAACGACGGCGTGCCGGCCGAACGCAGCGCGTCGACCGGCGTCGGCCTGCGTCTCGCCGCACTCGAGGCGCTGCAGTCCGGCGGGCTCGTCGAGTTCGGCGAGCGCGCGCCCGGCACCTGGGTCGTGCGGCTCGTCGTCCCGCTGCCCGGCAACGGAAGCGCGCCGTAGCGAGGACAGCCGATGATCGTCAGCCGCAACCTCCGATCGAGCAACGGCGCGCAGTCGTGAACGGCGATGCCGATCGCCTGCGCGTCCTCGTCGTCGACGATCACGACGTCGTCCAGTGGGGCTTTCGGACGATGCTCGGCGAGCTCGAGTGGGTCGAGCGCTGCCTGTCGGCGCGCACCGGCGACGAAGCGCTCGCGCTCACGCGCGAGCACGCGCCCGACGTCGCGCTCGTCGACCTCTTCCTCGGCGGCGAGTCCGGTCCCGAGGTCTGCGAGCGGCTGCTGACGCAGCGCCCCGAGCTGCGCGTGCTGCTGATCTCGGGCGCCGGACGGATCTCGCCGGCGACGGCACGCGCGTGCGGCGCAAGCGGCTTCGTCCCGAAGGACTGGCCCGCCGCCGACGTCGCGCGCGCGGTGCGGATGGTCGCGCTCGGCATGGCGCTGTTCGAGCCCGTCCCCACCGCTCCCGATCGGGCGCTCACGCTCTCCGGCCGCGAGCGAGAGGTGCTCGAGCGGATCGCGGGCGGCGCGACGAACCGCGAGATCGCCGGCGCGCTGCACCTCTCCCCGCACACGGTCAAGGAACACACGAGCGCGCTGTACCGCAAGCTCGACGTGCGCAACCGCGCAGAGGCGGTTCAGCGCGCACAGCGGCTTGGCCTGCTGAGCTGATCACCGCGGCCGCCGCTGCCGCGCGCTCGTGCAGCTGGCGGCGGTTCGTTTCGAGCACCCGCTGACGGGTAGCGCCCAGTCGATCGCTTTATCTCCCGCTGACCCGACCGAAGGAGCCCCATGGCCACGCTCGACAACGTGGACTACGAGCTGCATCTGCCGCCGAAGCATGCTCGAGGCGAGCTGGATCAGGACGAGGAATGGTGCGAGATCGAGATCGACGGCGAGCGCCGCCGGATCCGCTTCCACGACTACGCCGAGATCTACGACGTGCCGGGGCTCTACGAGCGGCTGTTCGCCGACCGGCTCGACTGCCAGTCGCCACGCGTCGTCGCCGACCTGCTCGGCGAGGCGCTGCGCGACGCCGGCCTGAAGCCCGAGCGGCTGACCGCGCTGGACTTCGGCGCTGGCAACGGCATGGTCGGCGAGCTGCTCGCCGAGCTCGCCGTCGGCGAGATCGTCGGCGTCGACCTGCTGCCCGAGGCGCGCGACGCCGCGCACCGCGATCGACCCGGCCTCTACGAGGCGTACTACGCGCTGGACATGACGCAGCTCGCGCCGGAGCAGCGGCGCGATCTGATGCGCCATGACTTCGACGTCATGACCTGCGTCGCGGCGCTCGGGTTCGGTGACATCCCGCCGCTGGCGTTCGCCGAGGCGTTCAACCTCGTCGGCTCGCCGGGCTGGGTCGCGTTCAACATCCGCGACCGCTTCGTCGAGGAGCGGTGCTCCGGCTTCGGCGGCCTGATCGCGCGGATGTTCCGCGAGGGGATCCTCGAGGAGCGCACCCGCACGCGCTACATTCACCGCGTCTCGGTCGACGGCGAGCCGCTGGAGTACGTCGCGCTCGTCGCCGAGAAGCACGCCGACGTGCCGCTGGACTGGACGCACGACTACAGCGACTGAGCTTCGCCGCGGCGCTCGCGCGGTCGCTCAGGCCGTCGCGAAGCGCCCGAGCGTGCGCTCCGGGCGGACGCCGGGCAGGTGCTCAGCGAAGATGCGGTGGTAGGCGAACTCCTCGCGCGTGCGCAGCGGCGGGTCGACGGCCGCGCGGTGACGGATGAAGTCGGTCGGGCTGACACCCTCCTCGACGGTGCTCGTGAGCACGTCCCTGGCGCCGCTGCCGTCGCCGAACTCGACCTTCTCGCGCCACAGGATCTGCTCCGGCAGCCAGCCGTCGAAGGCGCGCCGCAGCAGGCGCTTCTCGAGCTCGCCGGGCGCTGACTGCTTCCAGGCCATCGGCAGGCCGAACGCGAACGCGATCACCTGGCGATCGAGAAACGGCACGCGCGCCTCGAGACCGTGGGCCATCGTCACGCGGTCGCAGCGCTGCAGGTTGAGGTTGTGCAGCCCGTGCACGGTGCGCATGAGCTCGGCCTGCAGCGACTCCGCGCTGTCGAAGCCGCGCAGGTACTCATAGCCGGCGAACAGCTCGTCGGCGCCCTCGCCGGTCAGGACGACCTTGACGTGCTGGGAGGTCATCTCGGCGAGCAGGAAGTTCGGCACGGCGCTGCGCACGAGCGACGGGTCGAAGTGCTCGATCGCACGCACGACGTCGGGCAGCGCGCGCACCGCCTCGTGCGCGTCGTAGGTGCGCTCGTGGTGCTCGCTGCCGAGGTGGCGCGCGACGACGCGCGCGGCCAGCAGGTCGGCGCTGCCCTGCGTGCCGACGGCGAACGTCTTCAGGCGCTCGCCGCGCTGCTCGAGGTAGCGCGCCGCGATCGCGGCGACGATCGCCGAGTCGAGCCCCCCCGACAGGAAGACGCCGACGGGGACGTCGCCCATCATCTGGCGCTGCACCGAGCCGATCAGGATCTTCCGCGTCGCCGCGAGCGCCCGATCGGGCGGCTCGGCGTCGCGGCTGCAGACGGCGCGCGCCGTCGGCGCGCCCGTGCCGTTCTGCGGGACCGCCTCGGCGAAGCGCACCACACCGCCCTCCGGCGTCCAGTGACAGCCCGGCGGAAACGCCTCGACATCGGCCATCCAGTCGGGCGCGAAGGCGCCCATCTCCGACGCGAACCGCACGCGGCTGTCGCGCCTGGCCCAGTACAGCGGCTTGATCCCGACCGGGTCGCGCGCGGCGATGAAGCGGCCGTCCTCGGCGGCGACGAGGAAGGCGAACATGCCCTCGAGCTCGTCCAGCGCGGAGGGACCGCGCTCGTCGAGCAGGTGCAGGGCGACCTCGTTGTCCGAGCGCGTCCGAAACGCCGCCGGTCTGAGCGTGGCGCGCACCTGCTCGTGGTTGTAGACCTCGCCGTTGCCGACCAGCCAGACGCTGCCGGACGCGTTGGCGAACGGCTGGTGGCCGCCGTCGACGTCGACGATCGACAGCCGGCGGTGGCCGAGCCAGGCACCGTCGACGCGGATCTCGCCCGCGTCGTCGGGTCCGCGGTGCACGAGCCGGCCGAGCATCCGCTCAGTCTCGCCCGCCGCGTGCGGGCCGTAGGCGGCCGCGATCCCGCACATGGCCGCTAGTGGCCCACTTGGGCGCCCACCGCGTAGGCCCGCGGCTGGCGATCGTCGAGGTAGGACAGCCGGCCGCGTGCGGCAGCGACGACCCCGGGCGCATCGACGCGAGCGATCGCCGCGCCCGCCCGCAGGCCGGTCTTCGCCAGCACGCGTCCGCGCGGATCGACGACCTTCGCCTGACCCGGAAAGCGCAGCCGGCCGAAGCGGCCGACCTGATTGGAGGACACCCAGACGACCTGGTTCTCCAGCGCCCGGGTCTGATCGAGCAGGTTGAAGTGGCGCACCTGCAGGTCGCGCCGCACCAGCGTCGCGGGGTCGACGCGGCAGACCGGCCAGGCCGACAGAGAGGCGATCAGGCCGGCACCGTCCAGCGCGAGCTGACGGGCGGCCTCGGGGAAGGTCTTGTCGTAGCAGACGAGCATCCCGATCCGGCCGATCGGCGTGTCGAAGGCGCTGAAGCCGGAGCCCGCGCGAAAGCTCGCGCGCTCCGCGGCCGGGAGGTGGACCTTGCGGTGGTGGCCGAGGATGCCGTCGCCGTTGACGCAGACCGCACTCGAGTACGGCCCGCCGGGTGCGTCCTCGGTATAGCCCACGCAGACGACGAGCTCGCCGGCGAGCTGCGCGATGCGCGCGATCTCCGCGCCGTCGCGGTGCAGCGCCGGCGGGGGCGGGCACGGTGCCGGAACGCCCGCGACGTGCGACTCGTAGAGGTAGCCGCCGAGGGCCGACTCCGGCAGCACGAGGAGCGAGGCGCGGCGCTCGCGCGCATCGGCGATGCTCCGCTGGACCTGGGCCATGCACTGCGTAAGGTCACGGCCGAAGCGGGCGGCGACGGCCATGACGGCAGGCGTCTTGCGTGATCTGCGGACGCTCACGCCGCCAAGGTTGCGCCCAGCGCGTTCGCCGCCATATGGCCGGGCGTCCAGCAATCCTGTGACCGGGTCCGACACCGCGTTCTGGGCTACCCGGCGTTCTGACGCGGGAACCCGCGGCGCTGCACCGGTGGACCCCCCGCTCGGGGGGTCGCCGGACAGAAGGGCCACCGATCGCTCGGGATCGCGTCGGCGCTCGTCAGTTCACGCTCGGGTCGATCGGCATCCGCGCGACGAGCGCGAAGTGGCCGCCCTTGCGTTCGAGCACCCGGCGCCAGAGCTCGTCTGCGTCGGGGTTGAAGATGTCGTCGACCCCGGCCGGAGCGACGAACCAATCCTCGCGCGCGAGCTCGGCGTCGAGCTGACCCGGACCCCAGCCGGCATAGCCGGCGAAGATCCGCACCCGGCGCGTCGCGTCGACGAGGTCCTCGATCTCGCTGTCGTCGCCGACGAGCCCGACGTCGCCGATCACGCAGATGCCGGCCTCCGAGACGTCCTCGAACTCGGCGAGGACGAGCAGCGCGTCGGGCTGGACAGGCCCGCCGGAATCGATCAGCGCTCCAGGGTCCGTCAGCTCGGCGAGCTCCGGTGCCGCCTCGCAGACGACGAGCTCGCCGGGGCGGTTGAGCACGAGCCCGAGCGCGCCGTCCTCGCTGTGCTCGCAGATCAGCACGACGGTGCGGGCGAAGTTCGGGTCCGGGAGCGTGGCGCCCGCGATCAGCAGCTGTCCGCGTAGAGAGTCAATGGCAGGCATGTACCCGTTTCGCCGCAGACCCACATGGTCGCGCGGCGTTCGTCGTGCCGGCGTCCACCAGGCCGCGCCGCTGCGCGACTCAGTCATCGCGGTCTGCGACCGGGCGCGCCGGCACGCCGTCGACGGTCGCGCCAGGCGCGACGTCGCGCGTGACCACGGCGTGCGGGCCGACCGTCGCGCCCGCGCCGACGCTGACGCCGCGCAGCACGCCGGCGCCGAGGCCGATCCGTGCGTGCTCGCCGATCGCGATCGGCGAGGAGACGAGCGGCTGCGCACGGATCGGCAGCTCGACGTCGTCGACGACGTGGTCGAAGTCGACCATCACCGCCCCGTCCTCGAGCCGCGCGCCCGCGCCGATCGTCACGCTCTCGTGCGCGACGATCGTGCAGCGCTCGCCGAGCGTCGCGCCGGCGCCGCTCTCGACGCGCCCGCCCTGCACGACGATCCGCGTGCGATCGCCGATCCGGCAGCGCTCGCCGAGGATCAGCAGCCCGCCGTGCAGCACCTCGAGCCGCACGCGACGGCCGAGCTGCACGCCGCGCGCGGCGCGCACGCCGGGCTTGCGCGAGGATCGCAGGAGCGCCATCGCGGCGGATGCTACGGATGCGCCTCAGCGCGGTGGCAGCGCTCGCTCGCGCGCGCGGCGCAGCAGGTCGCGCGCAAGCGCCCGTGCATGCGCAGGGGCGTAGCGCACGTCGTGGCCGCGGCGGTCGGCGACGAGCGTCGACGGCAGCAGCGGGGCGCCCAGCGCCTGCGCCGCGCGGTCGGCGATCTCGAGCTGGCCGATCGCCGTCGGGTGGACGATGTCGGGCAGCACGAGCGTCCAGCCGCCGAAATCCGACAGATCGGCGAGGACGGCGCCGCGGCGGGCGGCGACGCGACGCACCGCGGGGTTCGCGATCGACGGCTTCGGCGCCGAGGACGGGCGGCCGAGGTCCTCCGGCAGCGTGAGCATGAGCAGCCGGTCGGCACGGCCGGCGAGACCGGCCGCGATCGCGTCGAGGTCGCGCTCGTAGGCGGCGGCGTCGAAGTCGGGCGAGCGGACGTCGTTGACGCCCGCGTACAGCGCGGCGACATCGTGTTGGGGGCGCACCCGCGGAAGCTGCAGGTTCAGCACGTCGGCCGTGACGGCACCGTTGACCGCGTAGGAGGTGAACGGCAGGTCGAGCGCCTTGGCGAGCCACTGCGCCCACGACAGCGGCGTCACGCCGAGCGCCATCGAGCCCTCGCCGACCGTGATGCTGTCGCCGAGCGCGACGAGGCCGAGGCGCGGCTCGCCGCGGGCCACCCGCTAGCCCGCCTTGCGGCCGGCGATCATCAGGTTGTAGAACACCTTGGCGGGCAGCCGGCCCTCGAGCAGCGCGACGTCGACGCGCTGCAGCGCGAGGTACCCGCGAAAGGCGTACTGGCGCCACAGCCACGGGATGTCGTCGGGCTGCGCCGTCGCCTCGAGTGTGCGGTTGATCCAGCCAAACCAGTTCGCGAGCAGCTCCTCGCCGCGCACGCGCACGTCGGCGAAGCCCGCGCCCCCGGCCCACGCCTCGAGCTCGTCCGGATCGAAGGCGCGCACGTCGACGAACCGCTCGAGCGACTCGCCGTCGAGCTCGCCGTGCTCGCCCGGCCACTCCGCCTGCGTGTCGGGAGCGTCGTAGCCGTCGGCGGGGCGCGCGCACATGAGCTTGCGCCACAGCGGCGCGCCGCGCAGCGCCGCCCGCTTCGGGTAGGCGGCGATCCGGTCGCCGGTCTGCGACGGCTCGCCGGCGAAGAGGAACTCGCCGCGCGGGCGCAGCACGCGGCGGAACTCCGCGAACGCGCGGTCGAGGTGGGGGATGTGGTGCAGCACGGCGTGGCCGAGCACGAGGTCAAACGACTCGTCCTCGAAGGGCAGCTCCTCGGCGTCGCACGCGACCGTGTCGACGTCGACGCCGATCCGCTGCGCGTTGGCCCGCAGCGCGGTCAGCATCCCCGGCGAGATGTCCGTCGCGACGGCGTCGTGCACGACGCCGTCCTGGAGCATGTTCAGCGTGAAGTAGCCGGTGCCGGCGCCGATCTCCAGCGAGCGGCCGTACTGCGGCAGCGGCGTGCCGAGCAGCTTGTGCAGCTTGCCGCGCACCTGCTGGCGGCCGACCTCGCCGAGATCGACCCCCCACTTCGTGTCGTAGCCCTCGGCGGCGGCGTCGTGGTAGCGCGTGTTGACGTCACGGATCGCCTCGGCGGTGCTCGGAGCAGCCATGGCGGCGGCAGTCTACGCGCCCGGCAGCTCAGGACCCTTCCATCGAGCGCTGGTTGGCGACCGCCGCCGTCAGCAGCATGCCGCCGTCGACGACGAGCGAGGCACCCGTCGTGTACGACGCCTCCGGCGAGGCGAGATGGGCGATCGCCTCGGCGATCTCGCGGGCGTCGCCCGGCCGCCCGAGCGGGATCGCCGGGCGCTCGAGCGTGTGTGGATCGACGTCCTCGTTGCCGGTCATCGGCGTCGCGATCTCGCCCGGTGCGACCGAGTTGACCGTGATCGCGTGCTCGGCGAGCTCGAGCGCCATGATCTTCGTCACGCCGCCGAGCGCGTGCTTGGCCGCGACGTAGGCCACGGCGCCCACGAGCGGCACGTGCTCGTGGACCGACGTCACGTTGACGATCCGCCCGCCGCGGCCGGCGGCGACCATCCGCCGTGCAGCCTCCTGGGCGATGACGAACGCGCCGACGAGGTCGGTGTCGAGGACCTCGCGCCACTCGTCGAGCGTCACCTCGAGCACCGAGCTGAGATGACCGGTGCCGGCGTTGTTGACGAGCACGTCGACGCCGCCGAGCGCGTCGGCCAGCTCTCCGATGACGGCGGCGGCCGCTTCGGGCCGAGCCGCGTCCAGCCGGGCGACCTCCGCGCGGCGACCGAGCGCGCGCACCTCGCGTGCCGTGCCCTGCGCGCCGTCCTCGTCGCTGTGCCAGGTGACGCCGACGTCGAGCCCGCGGCCGGCGAGCGCGACTGCCGTCGCGCGGCCGATTCCGGAGTCGGATCCCGTCACGATCGCCGTCGAGAAGCTCACGCGGCGGCGCTTACCCCGGCGGCGGCGCGAGCATCCCCACGCGCGAGCGCGCGCCCGCGTTCGCGGCGCTGGGTCGGCGGCGGCGCCACCAGCGCCGGCTCACTGCAGCCGCCCGGCCTCCTCGGTCAGCGCCCGCAGCCGCTTGGCGTGCTCGCCGGTCAGCGCGCCGGGCTTCATCTGCCAGCGCCACGAGCCCGTCGCGCGCCCCGGGACGTTCATCCGCGCGTCGCTGCCGAGCCCGAGCACGTCCTGGGCCTGGATCATCGCCAGCCGCGCCGGGGAGGAGTACGCGAGGCGGACGATCGACCACCACGGCTCGGGCTCCTCGACGCCGGCGTCGCGGATGCGCTGCTCCGCCTCGGCGCGAGATGCGGGCGCCAGGGACTCCCACCACCCCCGCAGGGTGTCGTTGTCGTGCGTCCCCGTGTACACGACGCTGTTGGCCTCGTGGTTCTCGAGGCGATGCGGCCCATGCGGGTCCTCGGGATCGAAGCCGAACTGCATGACGACCATGCCCGGAAAGCCGAGCGAGCGGCGCAGGCGCTCGACGGGCTCCGTGATGACGCCCAGGTCCTCGGCGATCACCGGCAGCTCGCCGAGCTCGGCCGCCGCCGCGTCGAACAGCGCGCGTCCGGGGCCGCGGCGCCAGCGCCCGGCGCGCGCATCCGACGCGCCCTCGGGCACCGCCCAGTAGGCGACGAAGCCGCGGAAGTGGTCGATCCGCGTCACGTCGAACAAGGCGAACGTGCGCCGCAGGCGCTCCGTCCACCAGGCGTAGCGGCGGCGCTGCAGCGCCGGCCAGTCATACAGCGGGTTGCCCCACAGCTGGCCGCTCTCGCTGAGCGCATCCGGCGGCGCGCCCGCGACCTCGCCGCTGCGAAACAGCTCCGGCCAGGCGATCTGGTCGGCGCTGCCCGGCGCGACGTAGATCGGCACGTCGCCGATCAGCCCGATCGCGCGCTCGCTCGCATACGCGCGCAGCGCGCCCCACTCGCGCTCGAAGCGCACCTGGTCGGCGACCGCCTTGCGGCCGTCCGCGACCGCCTCCCAGTCGCCGATCCAGAACGACTCGCGGGCGCGGAACTCCTCGATCTCGTCCTCGCCGACGGGCGCGGCCGGGTCGGCCAGCAGGCCGCGCCAGGCCGCGAAGGCCGACTTCGCCTTGTACGGCGAGCGGGCGCGGTCGGGCGGGCCGAGCGGCAGCATCTGCCACCACGACTGGCCCGCCGCCGCCAGCCAGTCGACGAAGCGGTATGCGTCGTCGCCGAGCCGCCCGGCCGGAAGGCTGGTCGGATGCAGCTGCACACCTGCTGACCGCTGTGAAAGCTGTGTCATCACGTTACGAACCGCCCGAAACGGAGAGAGTGTTTGGGAATGCCCGCGTCGAAGACCGCGAAACCCGCCCGTTCCCGCGTGAAGACCGTCACGTCACCGCCTCCGCGCATCCAGATCGCCCGGCCCGCGCCGTTGATCGACTGCGGTCGCTACCCCTCGAAGCGGACCGTCGGCGATCGCGTCGCGGTCAGCGCCGACATCTTCGCCGACGGCCACGACGTCCTGCGGGCCGTCGTGCGTTCCTGCGCGCCCGGCTCCAAGCGCTGCGCCGAGAACCGGATGGTCCGGATCGACGCCCATATCGACGGCGACCGCTGGGCGGGCGAGTTCGAGGTCGACCGCCTTGGCCGCTACAGCTGGACGATCGAGGCCTGGATCGACGCCTTTGCGAGCTGGCGCGACGAGCTGCGCCGCAAGATCGACGCCGGCCAGGCGGACCTCGGCGGCGAGCTGTCCGAGGGCGAGGTGCTGCTCGAGCAGGCCGCCGGGCGGGCGAAGGGCGCCGACCGCAAGCGCATCGAGCGCGCGCTCGCCTGCCTGCGCGACGACGGCGCCAACCCGGAGATCGCGCTCGACCCCGAGCTCTTCGCGGCGATCGCGCGCTATCCGGACCGCAGCGCCTCGACGACGATGGACCCCGAGCTCTACGTCGACGTCGATCGGGTCAAGGCGCGCTTCGGCACGTGGTACGAGCTCTTCCCGCGCTCGTGGGGCGGCCTGAAGGGCGTCACCGAGCAGCTGCCCGAGCTCGCGCGCCTCGGCTTCGACGTCCTCTACCTGCCACCCGTCCACCCGATCGGCCTGACCAACCGCAAGGGCGCCAACAACAGCCTCGAGGCCGCGCCCGGCGACCCCGGCTCGCCGTGGGCGATCGGCGACGCGACCGGCGGCCACGACGCGCTGCATCCCGACCTCGGCACGATGGACGACTTCGACCTGATGGTCCGCGTCGCGCGCGAGCAGGGCATCGACATCGCCCTCGACTTCGCGATCCAGTGCTCGGCCGACCACCCCTGGCTGACCGAGCACCCCGAGTGGTTCAACCGCCGCCCCGACGGGACGCTGAAGTACGCCGAGAACCCGCCCAAGAAGTACCAGGACATCTACAACGTCAACTGGGAGTCCGAGGACTGGCAGGGGCTGTGGAACGCCCTGCGCGACGTCGTGCGCCACTGGGCCGCACACGGCGTCAAGGTCTTCCGCGTCGACAACCCGCACACGAAGCCGCTGGCCTTCTGGGAGTGGCTGATCGCCGAGCTGCGCAAGGACCACCCGGAGATCATCTTCCTCGCCGAGGCCTTCACCCGCGCGGCGATGATGCGCCAGCTGGCGAAGGTCGGCTTCAACCAGTCCTACACGTACTTCACGTGGAAGAGCTCGAAGTGGGAGCTCGCCGACTACGTCACGGAGCTCGCGACGACCGGCATGCAGGAGTACTACCGGCCGAACTTCTTCGTCAACACGCCCGACATCCTCACCGAGGAGCTGCAGCACGGCGGGCCGCCGAAGTTCGCGAGCCGGCTCGTGCTCGGCGCGACGCTGAGCCCGACCTACGGCGTCTACTCCGGCTTCGAGAACTTCGAGCGCGTGCCGGTCCGCCCGGGCAGCGAGGAGTACGAGAACTCCGAGAAGTACGAGATCAAGAAGCGCACGCTCAACGGGCCGCTGCTGTCGCTGATCGAGCGCATCAACGCGATCCGGCGCGAGAACGAGGCGCTCCAGCAGCTCGACAACATCCAGTTCCTCACGACCGAGAACGACGCGCTGATCGCCTACGCCAAGCGGACCGGCGACAACGTCGTGATCGTCGTCGTCACGCTGGACCCCGTCAGCGCGCAGGAGGGCGTCGTCGTCATTCCCTACGGCCTCGGCCTGCCGCCGGTCTTCACCGTCACCGATCTGCTGTCGTGCGAGAGCTTCGACTGGCGCATGGGACGCAACTTCGTGCGGCTGGACCCGTACCGGGTCGCCCACCTGCTGCGCGTCAGCACGAGCAACGCCTGATGCAGCCGGCCGGGCAGTGGTTCGAATCAGATCCGCTCTGGTTCAAGACCGCGATCTTCTACGAGATCCACCTGCGCGGCTTCTTCGACGGCACGGGCGACGGTCACGGCGACTTTCGCGGCCTGACGGACAAGCTCGACTACCTGCATTGGCTCGGCATCGACGTCGTCTGGCTGCTGCCGATGTACCCGTCGCCGATGCGCGACGGCGGTTACGACATCGCCGACTTCTACGGAGTCCATCCCGACTACGGGACGATCGAGGACGTGCGCGCGTTCATCGACGCCGCACACGAGCGCGGCATCCGCGTCATCGCCGACCTCGTGATGAACCACACGTCGTCTGACCACGAGTGGTTTCAGGAGGCGCGCGCGAGCCCGGACAGCCCCAAGCGCGACTGGTACGTCTGGTCCGACGATCCGACGCTCTACGAGGAGGCGCGGATCATCTTCATCGACACGGAGACGTCGAACTGGACGTGGGACGACAAGGCGGGCGCCTACTTCTGGCACCGCTTCTTCCATCATCAGCCCGATCTGAACTACGACAACCCCGAGGTCCACGGCGCGATGCTCGACGTGTTGCGCTTCTGGCTGGACCTCGGGCTCGACGGGTTTCGGCTCGACGCCGTGCCCTACCTCTACGAGCGCGAGGGCACGAACTGCGAGAACCTCGACGAGACGCACGAGTTCCTCAAGAAGGTGCGAAAGACCGTCGACGACGAGTACCCCGACCGCGTCCTGCTCGCCGAGGCCAACCAGTGGCCGGCCGACGTCGTGCAGTACTTCGGCGACGGCGACGAGTGCCATATGGCCTTCCACTTCCCGGTCATGCCGCGGATGTTCATGGCGGTGCGCCGCGAGGAGGCCGCGCCGATCCTCGAGATCCTCACGCAGACGCCGCACATCCCGGCCAACTGCCAGTGGGGCCTGTTCCTGCGCAACCACGACGAGCTGACGCTCGAGATGGTCACCGACGAGGAACGCGACTACATGTACTCCGAGTACGCCAAGGACCCGCGGATGAAGCTCAACCTCGGTATCCGCCGGCGCCTTGCGCCGCTGCTCGACAACGGCCGCGACGAGATCGAGCTGATGACGGCGATCCTCTTCAGCCTGCCCGGCTCGCCGGTCCTCTACTACGGCGACGAGATCGCGATGGGCGACAACGTCTATCTCGGAGACCGCGACGGGGTACGCACCCCGATGCAATGGACAGGCGATCGCAACGGCGGCTTCTCTCGTGCCGACTTCGCGCAGCTCTACGCGCCCCCGCTGATGGATCCCGTCTACGGCTACCAGGCCGTCAACGTGGAGGCCCAGCTGCGCACGCCCTCGTCGCTGCTGCGCTGGCTGCGGCGCTTCATCGCGCTGCGCAAGGAGCACCCGGTGTTCGGGCTGGGGACCTTCGAGGCGCTCACGCCGGCGAACCTGAAGGTCTTCGCGTGCATCCGCACCTACGAGGACGACGTCGTGCTGTGCGTGCACAACCTCGCGCGCTCGGCGCAGGCCGTCGAGCTCGACCTGTCCTGGTACAACGGCCGGTACCCGCTCGAGTTGTTCGGGCGCTCGCGCTTCCCGAAGATCGGCGACCTGCCGTACCTGCTGACGCTCGCCCCGCGCGGGTTCTTCTGGTTTCGCCTGGAGGAGGACGATGACAGCGCGCCATAGCTCGACCGTCGCACGTGTCGAACCGAAGGTTGGTGCTCGCGATGAGCCTTCCTGACCACATCGACGGCCCCCTCGAGGAGTGGGTCGGGCAGCAGCGCTGGTTTGCGTCCAAGGCCCGCGCGGTGGCGTCGGTCAACGTCCTCGAGAGCGTGACGCTGAGCGACGACCCCGCGCTCGAGCTCGAGCTCGTCGAGGCCCGCTTCCACGCCGGCACGCACGAGCTCTACCAGCTGCTGCCGGGCGACGACGACGGCCTGCGCGTGCTCGCGCGGATGCTCGGCGACGAGGGGCAGATCGACGGCGTCTCCTTTCACGGGGGCGTCGAGCCGACCGGCGAGGTGCGCGCGATCGGGGCCGAGCAGTCCAACTCCTCGATCGTCTTCGGCGAGCAGCAGGTGCTGAAGGTCTTTCGCCGCGTCGAGCCGGGCGTCAACCCCGAGCTCGAGATGCTGCGCTTCCTGTCGGCGCGCGGCTTTGCGGCCGTCGCGGCCCTGACCGGCTGGTATGACTACTCGGGCGAGCTGATGCAGGCGACGCTCGGGGTCATGCAGGAGTTCGTCCCCGACGCCCGCGACGGCTGGCAGCTCGCGCTCGAGGACCCGCTCGGCGTGCTCGCACGCGTGCCCGAGCTCGGCGCGGCGACGGGCGAGATGCACAGCGTCCTGGCGTCCGATCCCGGCGACCCGGCGTTCGCGCCGGAGGAGCCGAGCGTCGAGGCGCTCTCCCTGCTGACGGCGACGATCGACGAGCAGATCGAGCGCGTCTTCCTCGACCTGCCGCCCGAGAGCGCGGCGCTGGCTCCGATCCAGGGCCGTGGCGAGGAGGTCCGCGACCGCCTGCAGCTGATGTCGCACGTCGGCGTCGGCGGGCGCCTGATCCGCCACCACGGCGACTACCACCTCGGTCAGACGATGCTCAGTGGGCCGACGCACCCGGCGGCCGGCGAGACCAGATCCGGCTGGACGATCCTCGACTTCGAGGGCGAGCCCGCCCGCTCGCTGCTCGAGCGCCGCCGCAAGCGCTCGCCGCTGCGCGACGTCGCGGGGATGCTGCGCTCGTTCGCCTACGCGGCGTCGGCATCGGAGCTGCTGCGCGGCGATCCCGCGCCCGAGGGCTGGGAGGAGCAGGCGCGCGAAGGTTTCCTCGCGGCCTACCTCGAGACGGTCGACCAGTCGCTGCTGCCCGCCGGGCGCCCGGCGACCGACAAGCTGCTTGCGATCTTCGAGCTCGAGAAGGCGGTCTACGAACTGCGCTACGAGCTCAACAACCGCCCCGAGTGGGTGCCGATCCCGGTCGCCGGGATCGCCCGCCTGCTGCAAGAGGAGGTCTCGACATGACGCTGCGCCATTGCTCGACAGTCGCCGACATGAGACGTGCAGGCAGGCCGCCGCGATGAGCGCTCCCCCGGTGACGACCGCCGACCTCGACCGCCTCGTCGCTCGCGACCACCACGATCCACACGCGATCCTCGGCGCGCATGCGTCCGACGACGGCGTGACGGTGCGCGCTCTGCATCCCGCCGCCGAATCGGTCGTCGTGCAGCCCGAGGGCGTCGAGCTCGGGCGCATCCATCCCGGTGGCCTGTTCGAGGGTGAGCTGCCGGGCGCCTCGCTGCCGCTGCGCTACGAGCTCGAGGTCCGTTATCCCGACGGCGCGACGTGGACGACGCAGGACCCCTACCGCTTCGCGCCGACGCTGTCAGACCTCGACGAGCACCTCTTCCGCGAGGGTCGCCACGAGCGGCTGTGGTCGAAGATGGGCGCCCACGTGCGCGAGCTCGACGGCGTGCAGGGCACGTCGTTCGCCGTCTGGGCGCCGGCCGCCCGCTCGGTCTCCGTCGTCGGCGACTTCAACTTCTGGGACGGCCGGCTGCACATGATGCGCACGCTCGGAGGCTCGGGTGTCTGGGAGCTGTTCGTGCCCGTCGTCGCTGACGGCGCGCGCTACAAGTTCGAGATTCGCACGCAGTCCGGCGAGCTGCTGCTGAAGGCCGACCCGTTCGCGTTCCAGACCGAGCTGCCGCCGCAGACGTCGTCGATCGTGCATCAGTCCACGTACGAGTGGAGCGACGCCGAGTACCTCGCCGCGCGCGAGGAGAGTACGCCGCACGCGCGCCCGATGTCCGTCTACGAGGTGCATCTCGGGTCGTGGCGGCGCAACCCGCTGGAGGACAACCGATCGCTGACGTACGTCGAGCTCGCCGACGAGCTGTCGGCCTATGTGGCGGACCTCGGCTTCACGCACGTCGAGCTGCTGCCCGTCATGGCGCACCCGTTCAGCGGCTCGTGGGGCTATCAGGTCACCTCGTACTACGCCCCGACGCCGACGTTCGGCTCGCCCGACGACCTGCGCGCCTTCGTCGACCGGCTGCACGGCAACGGGATCGGCGTGCTGCTGGATTGGGTGCCGGCGCACTTTCCGCGCGATGCCTGGGCGCTTGCGCGCTTCGACGGCACGGCGCTTTACGAGCACGAGGACCCGCGCCGCGGCTCACATCCGGACTGGGGGACGCTCGTCTTCAACTACGGGCGCAACGAGGTGCGCAACTTCCTGCTCGCCAACGCGCTGTTCTGGGCGCGCGAGTTCCACGCCGACGGGATCCGTGTCGACGCGGTCGCGTCGATGCTCTACCTCGACTACTCGCGGCGCGCCGGCGAGTGGGTGCCCAACCAGTTCGGCGGGCGCGAGGATCTCGAGGCGGTCGCGTTCCTCAAGGAGCTCAACGAGGTCCTGCACCGCGACGAGCCGGGCGTCATCAGCGCCGCCGAGGAGTCGACGGCCTGGCCGGGCGTCTCGCGGCCGACGTACCTCGGCGGGCTGGGCTTCGGCTTCAAGTGGAACATGGGCTGGATGCACGACACGCTGGGCTACTTCCAGCAGGATCCCATCCACCGCCGCTACCACCACCACGAGCTGACGTTCTCGCTCGTCTACGCGTTCAGCGAGAACTTCGTCCTGCCGCTGTCGCACGACGAGGTCGTGCACGGCAAGGGCTCGTTGATCGACAAGATGCCCGGCGACCGCTGGCAGAAGTTCGCCAACCTGCGCTGCCTGTACGCCTACATGTGGGCGCATCCCGGCAAGAAGCTGCTCTTCATGGGCCAGGAGTTCGCCCAGGGCCAGGAGTGGAGCCACGACCGCTCGCTGGACTGGCATCTGCTCGAGCAGGGCGATCACTGCGGCGTGCAGGCGCTCGTACGCGACCTCAACGCCGTCTACCGGCGCACTCCGGCCCTCTACGAGGTCGACTTCGAGGGGCGCGGCTTCTACTGGATCGAGCCCAACGACGCCGACGCGAACGTCGTCGCGTTCGCGCGCGCAGGCGAGCAGCCCGACGAGGAGCTGCTGGTCTGCATCGCCAACCTGTCGCCGGTGCCGCGGCCCGGCTACCGCCTCGGCCTGCCCCGCTCGGGCCGCTGGGTCGAGGCGCTCAACACGGACTCCGCGTTCTACGGCGGCACGGACACCGGCAACCTCGGCGGTGTCGACGCCGAGCCGCTGCCGTGGCACGGCCAGCCGTGCTCGACCGAGGTGTCGCTGCCGCCGATGGGCGTCGTGTGGCTCGTGCCCGAGGAGCGCCCGGCGCCGGCTCGGATCGTCGCGTCGCGTTAGCCGCGTCCCCCCCCCGTCAGGTTCCGTTCGCCGGGCGACGGGTAGCTTGGGGCGGGTGCCATCAGCGATCGAGCTTTATCCATGGGAGCGCCGGCTCGGCGCGACTGTGCTCGATGAGGGCATCGTCGAGTTTCGCGTCTGGGCGCTCGGCGCCGAGAGCGTCCGCGTGCGGGTCGGCGGCGAGGAGCATGCGCTGACGCCGGCGGGCGAGGGCGTCCACGAGGCGCAGGTGGCCACGCAGGGCTGCGAGGACTACGTCTACGTGCTCGCAGGCGACGACGAGTTGCCCGATCCCGCCTCGCGCCACCAGCCGGGCGGCCTGCGCGGGCCGTCGCGCGTCGTCGCCCCCGCGGCGTTCGCCTGGTCGGACGCGGGCTTCGCCCCGCACGCGCTCAGCGATCTCGTCATCTACGAGCTGCACGTCGGGACGTTCACGGCCGAGGGCACGTTCGACGCCACGATCGAGTTCCTCCCCGGCCTCGCGCAGCTCGGCGTCAGCGCGATCGAGGTCATGCCGATCGCGGAGTTCCCCGGCCGGCACGGCTGGGGCTACGACGGCGTCTACCTGTCCGCCGCCCAGTCCAGCTACGGTGGGCCGCTCGGCTTCCAGCGGCTCGTCGACGCCGCCCACGCCAACGGCCTGAGCGTGATCCTCGACGTCGTCTACAACCACGTCGGGGCATCCGGCAACCAGGCGCTCGCCGCCTTCGGCCCCTACTTCACCGAGCGCTACTCGACGTTCTGGGGCCAGGCGATCAACTACGACGACGAGTACTCCGACCCCGTCCGCGAGTGGGTGCTGCAGTCGGCCGAGGGCTGGCTGCGCGACTTCCACGTCGACGGGCTGCGCCTGGACGCGATCCACGCGATCTACGACACCGGCGCGCGGCCGATCATGGCCCAGCTCGCCGAGCGCGTGCACGCCGCCCGCCCCGGCGCGCTCGTGATCGCCGAGTCGGGCCTCAACGACCCGAACGTGATCCGCCCGCGCGAGCTCGGCGGCTTCGGCCACGACGCGCAGTGGGCCGACGACTTCCACCACGCCCTGCGCGTGCTGCTGAGCGGCGATCGCGGCGGCTACTACGCGGAGTTCGGCGCGGTCGGCGACCTCGCCAAGGCGTTCCGGCGCCCCTTCGTGCACGACGGGCAGTACTCGGCATTTCGCAAGCGGCGCTTCGGAGCGCCGGCCAACGACCGCGCGCCGGAGCAGTTCGTCGTCTTCGACCAGAACCACGACCAGGTCGGAAACCGTGCCTTCGGCGACCGGCTGCCGGCGTTCGCGCGCCCGCTGGCGGCGTTCTGCACGCTGCTGTCGCCGTTCACCCCGATGCTCTTCATGGGCGAGGAGTACGGCGAGCCCGCGCCCTTTCAGTTCTTCTCGGACCACATCGACGAGGAGATCGCGACCGCCACGCGGGACGGGCGCCGGCGCGAGTTCGCGGCCTTCGCGGAGTTCGCCGGCGAGGAGGTCCCCGACCCGCAGGACCGCGCGACGTTCGAGCGCTCGAAGCTCACGCGCGAGCGAGACGAGCGGCTCGCCGACCTGTACGCGAGGCTGCTGCGCGTGCGCCGCGAGCTTCCCGACGACGAGGTCGTCGTCGACCACGACGAGGACGCCCGCTGGCTGACCGTCGACCGCGGCCCGTACCGGCTGGCCTGCAACTTCGCCGAGCAGGCGCAGGCGGTGCCCGTCGGCGAAGCCCGCAGCGCGGTCGTGCTCGCGACCGCCGGCGGCAGCGAGGACGCGCAGCTGCGCGACGGGGCGGTCCTGCTCGCGCCACGCGCCGGGGCGCTGGTCCGATGAGCGAGCCACAGGACGGCGGCCTCGAGGTCTGGCCCGGGCGACCGTTCCCGCTCGGTCCGACGTGGAACGGCAGCGGCACGAACTTCAGCATCTTCAGCGAGCACGCCGAGCGCGTCGAGCTGTGCCTGTTCGACGAGAACAACGACGAGACGCGCATCGAGCTCGTCGAGCAGACGGCGCACAACTGGCACTGCTACCTGCCCGGCGTCGGCCCCGGCCAGCGCTACGGCTACCGCGTCTACGGCCCGTACGACCCCGAGTGCGGCAAGCGCTTCAACCCGATCAAGCTCCTGATCGACCCGTATGCGAAGGCGATCGAGGGCGAGATCCGCTGGGAGCTGGGCAGCACCCTGCCCTACATTCCCGACGAATCCGACACCGCCGACCTCGAGGCCGACGACGAGGACGACGCCGACGCGATCCCCAAGTGCCTCGTCGTCGACCCCGGCTTCGACTGGGAGGGCGACCGGCTGCTCGGCACGCGCTGGAACCAGACCGTGATCTACGAGACGCACGTCAAGGGCTTCACGATGCGCCATCCCGACGTGCGCGAGGACCTGCGCGGGACCTACGGCGGTCTCGCCTCGCCGCCCGCGATCCAGTACCTGAAGGACCTCGGCGTCACGGCGATCGAGCTGCTGCCGGTGCACCACAACGCCGACGAGCACTTCCTCGTCGGCAAGGGCCTGTCGAACTACTGGGGCTACAGCTCGATCGGCTTTCTCGCGCCGCATGCCGACTACGCCGCGACGGGCTCGACCGGCGAGCAGGTGCGCGAGTTCAAGGGCATGGTCAAGGCGATGCACCAGGCCGGCATCGAGGTGATCCTCGACGTCGTCTACAACCACACGGCGGAGGGCAACCACCTCGGCCCGATGCTCTCCTTCAAGGGCATCGACAACGAGAGCTACTACCGGCTGATGCCCGACGACCCGCGCTTATACATGGACTTCACGGGCACGGGCAACTCGCTGAACGCCGTCCATCCGAGCGTCCTGCGCCTGATCATGGACTCGCTGCGCTACTGGGTCATCGAGTGCCACGTCGACGGCTTTCGCTTCGACCTCGCGTCGGCGCTCGCGCGCGAGCTCTACGACGTCGATCGCCTGTCGGCCTTCTTCGACACGATCCATCAGGACCCCGTGCTCTCGCAGGTCAAGCTGATCGCCGAGCCGTGGGACGTCGGCCCGGGCGGCTACCAGGTCGGCAACTTCCCAGTGCTGTGGACGGAGTGGAACGGGATCTACCGCGACACGATCCGCGACTTCTGGCGCGGCAAGGCGAGCGCCGCGGACTTCGCGAACCGGCTGACGGGCTCGAGCGACCTCTACGACGACGGGCGGATGCCGTTCGCCTCGATCAACTTCGTCACCGCACACGACGGCTTCACGCTCGCCGACCTCGTCTCGTACAACGACAAGCACAACGAGGCCAACCTCGAGGGCAACCAGGACGGCACGGACGACAACCGCTCGTGGAACCACGGCTGCGAGGGGCCGACCGACGATCCCGAGATCAACGAGCTGCGCGAGCGCCAGCAGCGCAACTTCCTGACGACGCTGATGCTCTCGCAGGGCGTGCCGATGCTGCTCGGCGGCGACGAGTTCTCGCGCTCGCAGGCCGGCAACAACAACGCCTGGTGCCAGGACAACGAGATCTCCTGGTTTCACTGGGACTTCGACGAGCGCGGCACGCGGCTGCGTGCGTTCGCCAAGCGCGTCATCGCGCTGCGCCAGGCACACCCGGTCTTCCGCCGCCGCCACTTCCTGCTCGGCGAGAGCACGGCCGGCACCGGGCTGCCCGACGCGTGGTGGTTCCGGCCCGACGGGCGCCGCATGACGCAGCGCGACTGGCACGCCAACGGCCACGTCATCGGGCTGTTTCTCAACGGCAACGAGTTTCCGTATCGCGGCACGCGCGGCGAGCGGATCACCGACGACTCGTTTCTGCTGCTCTTCAACGGCCACCACGAGCCCGTCACGTTCACGCTGCCCGCGCGCCGCTGGGGGCAGGACTGGGAGGTTGCGCTGTGCACGGGCGATCCCGAGGCCGAGACGGGCGCGTTCTCGTGCGGCGCGCGCCAGGATCTCGAGGTGCGTGCGCGGTCGGTGACCGTGCTGCGCCGGGTGGACTCGCCCGCGTGAGCGACCTGCGCGCGACCTACCGTCTTCAGCTCGGACCGAACCTGCGCTTCGACGACGTGCGGCAGCTCGTGCCGTATCTGACGTCGCTCGGCGTCAGCCACCTCTACCTGTCGCCCGCGCTGCAGGCGCGGTCGGGCTCGACGCACGGCTACGACGTCGTCGACCCGACGCGGGTCTCCGAATCGCTCGGCGGCGAGGAGGGCCTGCGCTCGCTCGCCGAGGCGGGCCTGCAGATCATCCTCGACATCGTTCCCAACCACATGGGCACCGGCGACGAGAACCGCTGGTGGGCGGATGAGGACGAGCGCGTGCGCGTGTTCGACGTCGATCCCGAGACGGGTCACTACCGGCGCTTCTTCGACATCGACGATCTCGCGGGCGTACGGGTCGAGGACCCGGAGGTCTTCGAGCTGACGCACGCCAAGGTGCTGTCGCTGCTGCGAGACGGCGTGATCGACGGGCTGCGGATCGACCATCCGGACGGGCTGGCGGATCCGGCGGGCTACCTGGATCGCCTGGCCGATGCGGGCGCCGGACGCGTGTGGGTCGAGAAGATCCTGCACCCCGGGGAGAAGCTGCGCGACTGGCCGGTGTCGGGGACGGTCGGCTACGAGTTCCTCAACGACGTGCAGGGGCTGTTCGTCGATCCCGCCGGAGAGCAGCCGCTGACGTCGCTGCTGCACGAGCTGACCGGGGAGACGCGCTCGTTCGAGGAGGTCGCACTGGAGGCGCAGCTCGAGCAGGCGCGCGGGACGTTCTCGCGCGAGGTGCAGCGGCTGCGCCGGATCCATGATCCGGGGGACCTCGAGGAGGCGCTGGCGCGGCTGCCGGTGTACCGCACCTACGTGCGGGGCGGCGAGTTTCACCCGGATGACCGCCATGCGCTCGAGGTCGCCGGCCGCCCGGACCTGTTCGACGGAGCGCCGGAGGAGTTCGTCTCGCGCTTTCAGCAGACGTCGCCGCCGGTGACGGCGAAGGGGATCGAGGACACGGCGTTCTACCGCTACGTCCGGCTGCTGGCGCTCAACGACGTCGGCGGCGATCCGGGGCGGTGGGGGATCTCGCCCGACGAGTTCCATGCCGCCAACGCCGAGCGCGCGCGGCGCTTCCCCGAGGCGCTGCTCGTGACGCAGACCCACGACACGAAGCGCTCCGGTGACGCGCGGGCGCGGATCGGCGCGCTCAGCACGATGGCCGAGGCATGGTCGACCTGGGTGCGCCGCTGGTATGAGCTGACCGACGAGCTCGTGCAGGACGGGGCGCCGGACGGCCAGGAGCGCTACCTGATCTTCCAGACGCTGGCCGGCGTCTGGCCGATCGGCGAGGAGCGGCTGACGGGCTATCTCGAGAAGGCGCTGCGCGAGGCCAAGCGCAACACGAACTGGGTCGACCAGAACCGAGACTGGGAGCAGCGCGTGAAGCGCTTCGCCGCCGGGCTGCTGACGCACAAGCCGTTTCTCGAGTCCTTTGAGCCGTTCGTCGCCGAGGTCGCGGCGGTCGGCGAGCGCGCGGCGCTCGGTCAGCTGCTGCTGAAGCTGACCGTGCCCGGCGTGCCCGACGTCTACCAGGGTGACGAGCTTCTCGATCTGTCGCTGGTCGATCCCGACAATCGCAGGCCGGTGGACTGGGAGGCGCGCCGGGTGGCGCTCTCGGATCTGCAGTCCGGTCGCGAGCCGACGCGGGAGACGATGAAGCTGCACGTCATCTCGCGTTCGCTCGAGCTGCGGGCGCGACGGCCGGAGGTCTTCGGCCCAGCTGGTGCATACACGGCGCTCGACGCGGGCGCGGACGTCTGCGCGTTCACGCGCGGCGATGCCGAGGTGCTCGTCGTCGTCGCGCTGCGGGCGCCGACGGAGGGGGCGTTGCTGCGCGTTCCGCCCGGTCGTTTCCGCGACGTGCTGCGCGGCCGCGAGCACGTCGGCGGCGACGTGATGCCGGTGGGGCGCCTGCTCGAGCCCGATCGAATCGCGTTGCTCGAGCGAATCTGAGCCGCAGGGGCGCCGGCGTCAGCGGCGCGATCAGGTCGCGCTTCGTCTGCACGGCGCAGCCGTCATACTGCTGCCGGTGAGGGTCAGCGTCCAACTCGCGCTCGGCGCGGTGCTCGTCGGCGCCGTGCTGGCGCCAAGCGCCGCCGGCAGCCCCGCAGGGGACCTGAAGTCCGTGCTGCGGGACTACTCGCGCGACGAGAAGATCACGCCGTGCCGTTTCACGCAGGGCCAGCTCGAGTCCGCCCGCGCGCAGATCTCACCGGACGTCGAGACCTACGCGAAGGGCATCCGTCCCGCGATCGTGCGCGAGATCAAGCGCTGGGAGGACGGCGGCTGCAAGGGCAGGGGCGCCAGCGCGAGCAAGCTGCGGATCGTCGCGATCAAGGCCAGGGGCGGGCCGCGCAGGGAGTCGGTGACGATCAAGAACAGCGGCAGGAAGGCCGTCAGCCTGCGCGGCTTCGCGCTGCGCGACGCAGCCGATCACACGCTGAAGTTCCGCTCGACGAAGCTCGCGGCGGGTCGCAGGCTGCAGGTGATCACCGGCTGTCGCAAGGGCCACAAGAGCGCCGTGCGGCGCGGCTCGCGCTACTACGCCTGCCGCAGCAACGAGGTCTGGGACGACGCCGGCGACACGGTCGAGCTGCTCGGCCGCGGCGGCGGCCTGCTGGCGCAGAAGACGTACTCGGCTCGTTGAGCGTCGTCAAGATCAACGCGATCACGGTCCCGCGCGAGCGCTTCGAGGAGTTCGAGCGGCGCTTCGCCTCGCGCGCCGGCCGCGTCTCGAGCGCGGCGGGCTTCGAGGCCTTCGAGCTGCTGCGACCCAACGACGGCCGCGAGCTGTGCCTGGTCGTCACGCGCTGGCGCTCCGAGGAGGACTTCGAGGCGTGGTTGACGGGCCCCGACTTCGCGGCCGGGCACGCGCAGCACCGCAGCGGCGGACCGGTCGGGACGGCAAGCGAGCTGTGGTCCTTCGACGTGCTCGAGCTCGAGGGGCCGGCAGCCGGGGAGTGAGCGGCCGGGCGCTGCGCTGCCTGCGCGCTGCCACTAAGCTCTGCGGCGCTCGCGCGCGAGCGGCGGATCGCCCGCGCGCACCATCGACCTTTCACGCAGGAGGACATCGACATGGCATTCGAGGTTGGAGATCGAGTGGTCGCAGAGAAGTCAGGGCGCCGCCGGCGCTCGGCGCGCCAGCCGCTGCGCCCGGGCCGCCACGGCGTCATCGTGCGCGTGCTGCGCGGCGACCCCAATCCGCGCTACGAGATCAAGTGGGACGAGGGCACCACGACCGTCTACTCGCCGGCCAACAGCGGCCTGCATCCGGATCCCGACCACGACGGGGCGCAGTCGCAGCCGTAGCGGGTTCGGCTGCGCCTACTCCGCGAACACCCGTCGAACCGCCCGCAGCGCCGGCTTCTCCCTCCCCGAGAAGTCATACAACCCCTTCTCGTTGAGCCCCGGCGTCAACTTCAACGCCGGGCGCAGATCGAGCACCGAGCCGCCCCGGAAGTCCGGGCGCAGCGCGTAGTCGCGCAGGTTCCAGATGATCGTGCCGCTCAGGCCCGGCTGCGCGCGTAGCTCGCGCAGACGGCGAGCCAGGACAGACGCCTGGTGGCGCAAGCCGCCGAACGCATCAGCCGGCAGACGCGCTGTCCCCGCCGCGCCGAGCTCCGTCACCACGATCGGCTTGCGCGGGAACAGCGAGCGCAGCTTCTCCAGCCGCGCGCTCGCCTTGGCCGCCTGGCCGGCCGCATCGAGGTCCAGGCCCTCGTACCAGCCGATGTAGTCCGTCACGCCGATCGCGTCGAGCTCGGTGAACATGCCGCCGCCCCGACTGGGCAGCACGCGGCCCCAGAGGTCTGCCGCGACGGGCCGCGTTGGATCGAGCTCGTGCAGCGCGCGCGCCGTGCGCCGCACGTACTCCTGCTGTGCGGGCTGGCCGTTTCCCGCGACCTCGTTCGTCAGCGTCCAGGTCAGCACGGACGGGTTCGCCTGGCCCGCCTCCGCCACCCGCAGCGCCCGCTCGCGCGCCGCTTCGATCTGGCTCGGCGTCGTGAAGCGCCAGCGCCCGCCGGGCTCCCAGGGCCCGATCTCCTGCCAGACCAGGATCCCGGCCGCGTCCAGCCGCGCGAGCATGCTCTCCGAGAGCGGCAGCTGCGAGCGGGTGGCATTCGCGCCCGCGGCTCGCAGTCCCGTCACGATCCGCTGCTCGTCGACGTCATGAAGCGCGTCGCCGCGGCCGCGCGCGTCGGGCGGCAGCGCCGCGCCCTCGAGCACCAGGCGGCTCCCGTTGAGCTGCAGCCCGCTGCTGTTCCAGGTGATCTCGCGGAGCCCGATCCGGCGCCGCAGCGATGCCTCGCCGGGGACATCGATGCGCAGGTCGTACAGCGCCGGGCTCGCGGGTGACCACAACGCCGGATCGTCGATCGTCACCGTCGTCTTCAGCTCGCGCGACCTGCGCTCGCCGACGCCCGCGACGCCGAAGTCCAGCGCGCCGATCGTGCGTCCGCCGCGCGAGATCGCGCCGCGCACGCGCACCGAGCGCGAGGCGTCGCGGTTGCGGACGCGCACGCCGATGTCCACCCGCGCGCGCTCTGCTCCGCCCTGCAGCCGGGTGCGCACCGTCAGCGCGCCCAGCTCGCTGCCGCCGAGGCGCATCATCGTGACGGGCCGGTTGATGCCGCCGTAGTTGAACCACGCCCGCGCCCAGCCGTTGTCGGCCTGACGCCGCGGGCCGCGCCAGTCCACGCGCACCGCGATCGTGTGGCGGCCGCGCTCGAGTCGCACGCGCGTCGTGAATGGCTCGTAGGCGCCGACGTGCTCGCGCACCGCCTCGTCGTCGACGAAGACCGTCGCCCTGTGGTGCACCGATTCGAAGCGCACGGCGTACAGGCCGTCGACCGGCACGTCGACCTCCTTCGCGTACCAGCCGATCGAGCCGTCGTGCGCGCGCCTGCCGGCAGCGCCGCTGAACGCCCTGGCGTTGGGCGAATGCGGCACTCGGACGACGCGCCCGCCGAAGTCGCCGCGGCCCCAGCCACGGTCGCGCCCGTGGTTCTCGCGGTCGCCCCGGTAGCGCCAGCGGCTGAGCGTCACGATCCCGCTGCCGGCCGGACCGTCGCCGGTTCGCAGCAGCGTCGCCGCGGCGGCGCTGACGGCGCCGTCGGCGCCCGGCGGCGTCGCCGAGTCCTCGCCGCGCAGCGCGATCGCAAGTGCGACCGCGCAGGCGACCACGATCAGCAGCGCGGCTGGAAGCAGGCGGCGGAGCATCCCTGGTGCAACGCGAGGCTAGGCGATCGGTTGCGCGCGACGGCCGGCCGCCCGGTCGCGCGGCGTCTAGCCGCCCGAGTCGCTGCGGCGACGGCCCCAGCGCCCGCGCAGCTCGTCGTCGGCCCGCTTCTCGCCGCGAGCGGCGACGACCGCGACGACGATCAGGCCGGTCACGACTGCGGGCAGCAGGAACGCGTAGGTGAACAGCAGACCGACGGTGTCGGTCCAGATCCCGTTGGCGGCGATGACGGAGAGCATGCGGGCCGGAAGCATACTCAGCGCTGGGGCGGTGCGACCGATTCGCTGATCCAGTCCAGGTAGTGCGACGATCCGCCCGCGACGTCGACTGCGACGAGCTCGAACGTGTCGTAGGGATGCAGCTCGGCGAGCGCCTCGTCGAGGGCGCCAATCGCGTCGCGCGTCGTCTTGACGACGAGCAGCGACTCCTCGTCGTGCTCGACCGCGCCCTTCCAGCGGTACACCGACTGCACGCTCGCGACGATGTTCACGCAGGCGACGAGCTCGCGCTCGACGAGTGCCTCGGCGATCGGGCGCGCGCGGTCGGGCGGCGTCGTGACGAGGCAGACGACGGGATCCATGGCTCGTTTCAGGTTAACGCGTCCCTACCATCGCGGCATGGCATCCGCCACCGAGGCGCTCAGCGACGCGGTCCTCGCGATCGCGGCCGAGCATGCCGTCGAGCCGGTCCTGCAGA
>JAUJOT010000004.1:331270-440356 GCA_030447505.1 Solirubrobacteraceae bacterium
AGCGACGCGGTCCTCGCGATCGCGGCCGAGCATGCCGTCGAGCCGGTCCTGCAGAGGCTCGTCGACGCCGCCCGCGAGCTGGTCGGCGCGACGACCTGATCGCCTCGCTCGGCGTGCTGCCGCGCCAGCACGGGCTGCTCGGCGCGATGCTCGAGTCCGACGCGCCGCAGCGCACGGCCGACATCCGTCAGGACCGGCGCTTCAGGGGCTGGTGGCCGGCGGCGCATCCGTCGATGAGCTCGTTCCTCGGCGTCCCGATCCTGTCGGGCGGCGCTGTCGTCGCGGGCGCGTTCTACCTCACCGACAAGGAGGACGCGGACGAGTTCTCCGATGCCGACCAGGAGCTCATAGAGACGTTCGCCAGCCACGCCGCGCTCGCGCTCGCGCTCGCCTGCACGAGCGCTCGCGCGAGCTGAGCATCGTCGAGGAGCGAAACCGGCTTGCGCGCGAGCTGCACGACGCGGTGACGCAGAAGCTCGTCGGCCTCGTGCTCGCCGCGGAGTCCGGCGCTGTGCTGATCGACCACGACGCGCAGCAGGCCGCGGTGCAGCTGAAGCTCGTACGCGAGCTCGCGCGCGAGGCGATGGACGAGCTGCGCTCGGTGATCGTCCACCTGCGCCCCGCGTCGTTGGAGTCGCAGGGCCTCGCGGTCGCGCTCGGCAAGCACGTCGACGTGCTGCGCCGCACGCACAAGCGCGACATCTCGCTCGAGGTCGGCGCCGGCGTGCCGGTCGCGGCCGCCGTCGAAGGCGACGCGTTCCGGATCGCCCAGGAGGCGCTGCACAACGCGCTGCGCCACGCCGGCGCCGGCGCGCGGATCGCCGTCGTGCTCCACTCCGAGCCCGGCCGCCTCGAGCTGAGCGTGACCGACGACGGCGTCGGCTTCGAGCCCGACGCAGCGCCGGTGCGCTCGCACCGCCTCGGGCTGACGACGATGGCCGAGCGGGCGCGCGCGGCCGGCGGGACGCTGACGATCGACTCGACGCCGGGTGCCGGGACGACGGTGCGCCTCGAGGTGCCCGGCCCGTGATCTCGGTCCTGATCGCCGACGACCACGCCGTCGTGCGCCAGGGGCTGCGGACGTTCCTCGAGCTGCAGGAGGACATCGACGTGGTCGGCGAGGCGGCCGACGGGGAGCAGGCCGTCGCGGCGGCCGCCGCGCTGCAGCCCGACGTCGTGCTGATGGACCTCGTGATGCCGCGCCTGCCGGGCGTCGACGCGATCGAGCGCCTGTGCGCGAGCGGCTCGACGGCGCGCGTGATCGTGCTGACGAGCTTCCTCGACGAGGACAAGCTGCTGCCCGCCGTGCGCGCGGGCGCGGCCGGCTACCTGCTCAAGGACGTCGAGCCGGCGCAGCTCGCCAGTGCGATCCGCATCGTCGACCGCGGCGAGGCGCTGCTGCACCCGGCGGTCGCCGCGCGCGTGCTGCAGGAGCTCGTCTCGCCGCACGCTGCGCCGGCGCGCGCCGAGCGCCACGAGTCGCTGACGGCGCGCGAGCGCGAGGTGCTCGCCCTCGTCGCGCGCGGCAGCGCGAACAAGGCGATCGCGGTCGAGCTCGGCGTCGCGGAGAAGACCGTCAAGACGCACGTCGGCAACATCCTCGCCAAGCTCGGCCTGTCAGACCGTACGCAGGCCGCGCTGTATGCGCTGCGGGAGGGCCTGACGGACCCGTGAGGCGCGCGGCGGCGCGCCGTGTTGCGCCCGCGCCGATCGCAGATCCCGCCGCCGGTCCTAGGACCAATTGCCGATGGCGCCCGCGGCGACGGCGGACGTAGCGTGCTGCCATGCACGAACCGTCATTGACCGACGCCGTCAGGCGCGAGCTGCTCGTGCGCTCGCAGGTCACCGAGAGCACCCATCGCTTCGGCGCGATCGAGTTCCGGCTCGGCCGCCGCGAGCTCGGCCACCTGCACGGCGAGCAGATGGCCGACCTGCCGTTTCCGCGCCGCGTCCGCGACGAGCTGATCGCCTCCGGCAGAGCGGAGCCGCATCACGTCCGGCCGGATTCGGGCTGGGTGACGCGCAGGGTCCGCGGGCCCGCGGACGTCGAGGCGATCGTCGAGCTGTTCCGGCTGAGCTACGAGCGCGCCCTTGCGGCGCGTTCACGCACGCAGCACGAGGCGACCGCATGAGCACGGCTGGCCGCGGCCCCACCGCGATCGTCACGGGCGCCTCGCGCGGCCTCGGCCTGGCGCTCGCGCACGCGCTCGCGCAGCGCGGCTGGCGGCTCGTCGTCGACGCCCGCAGCGCAGACGACCTCGAGGCCGCGCGGACCGCGCTCACGCAGGCCGGAGCCGAGGTCGTCGCGGTTGTCGGCGACGTCGCCGAGTCCCGGCATCGCGGCACGCTCGTCCAAGCCGCGGGCGAGCGGATCGACCTGCTCGTCAACAACGCGAGCGTGCTCGGCGCGTCGCCGCTTCCGGCGCTCGCCGACTATCCGCTCGAAGTGCTCGAGCAGGTCTTCCGCATCAACGCGATCGCGCCGCTCGCGCTCGTCCAGCTCGCGCTGCCGCGGGCGCGCGGATCGTGAACCTCGTCTCCGACGCCGCGGTCGAGGCCTACGAGGGCTGGGGCGGCTACGGCGCGTCGAAGGCGGCGCTCCAGCAGCTGACCGCGGTGCTCGGCGCAGAGTGGCCCGACCTGCGCGTCTACGCCGTCGACCCCGGCGACATGAACACGCGCATGAACCAGGACGCCCATCCCGGCGAGGACATCTCCGATCTGCCGGCGCCGCAGGAGAGCGTTCCGGCCCTGCTCGTGCTCGTCGAGGGCGACGTGCCGAGCGGCCGCTACGCGGCGACGCGTCTGGCGACGGTCGCAGGGTGAGCACCGCGGCCGACGCCGTGCCCGCGCGGCGCGAGGCGCACGCGCCGGCGGAAGCGCGCGGGCTCGCGCGCGACGGCTACCTGTGGCACGAGTTCGGCGACGCCCACCTGATCCTCCCCTGCTGATCTCGAGTCTGGTCGGCGGTAGGTGGGCCGCGCTACGGACCCATCGCCGAACAGCATCCGCCGAGGCGGCCCGAGCAGCGGGGGCTGGACGTGCGCTTTGCATGTCCCGGCTTCCGTCCTCGGCCGGAACGGGTCTAACCTTCGCGCGCATGCGCCTGACGACGTTCCTCCCGCCCGGCTCCGACGTCCCGCGCGCGGGGCAGATCCGCGACGACGAGGTCGTGTCGTTCGCGATCAAGCGCGAGACCGTGCTCGAGCGCCTGCGGACCGGAGACCAGGACGCGGCGCTCGGCGACGCCTACCCGCTCGCCGATGTCACGCTGCTCGCGCCGGTGCCGCGACCGCGCGCGATCTTCGGCATCGGCCTGAACTACGCCGCCCACGCCGTCGAGCAGGGCAAGGAGCTGCCGGAGTTCCCGATCGTCTTCATGAAGCTGCCGAGCTCGAGCGCGCCGCCGAACGCGACGCTGCGCTGCCCGCAGGTCGTCAGGCGCCTGGACTACGAGGGCGAGCTCGCGATCGTCATCGGCGCGCGCGGCACGATCGCCGGCTACGCCGTCGCCGACGACGTCAGCGCGCGCGACCTGCAGCGCCGCGAGCCACAGTGGACGCGCGCCAAGGGCGCCGACGGCTTCTGCCCCTGGGGGCCGTGGATCACGACCAAGGACGACGTGCCCGACCCGCAGAACCTGCGCATCACGACGCACGTCAACGGCGAGCTGCGCCAGGACTCCTCGACGAGCGACCTCGTCTTCGGCCCGCAGGAGCTCGTCGACTTCATCTCCGAGACCTGCACGCTGGAACCCGGCGACCTGATCCTGACGGGCACGCCGAGCGGCGTCGGGATGTCGATGAAGCCGCGCCGGTTCCTCGACTCCGGTGACGTCGTCCGGATCGAGATCGAGTCGCTCGGCGTGATCGAACATGCCGTCGCTTGACCCTGCGCTCGCCGAGCGGCTCGGCGAGCTCTCCGACCTGCGCCACGCCGGTCAGGTGCTGGCCTGGGACCAGCAGGTGATGATGCCCGCCGAGGGCGCGCCGGCGCGCGGCGAGGCGCTCGCGACGATCCGGCGGATGTTCCACGACCTGCTCGTCGACCCGGCGCTCGGCACGCTGCTCGCCGCAGCTGCCGACGCAGAGCCGCTGATCGTGCGCGCCGTGCGCCGCGATCACGAGATCGAGCGGCGCGTGCCGGGCGAGCTGACCGCCGAGATGTCACGCGCCGGATCGGACGGCTACAGCACCTGGCTGCAGGCGCGCGACGCCAACGACTATCGCGTCTTCGAGCCGGCTCTGGCACGCAACATCGAGCTCGCGCGCCGCTACGCCGACTGCTTCCCGGAGTGCGAGCACCCCTACGACGCGCTGCTGGACCGCTACGAGCCCGGCACCACCGCGGCGCAGGTCTCAGACCTGTTCGTCCGCCTGCGCGAGGGGCTCGTGCCGTTGATATCGCAGATCGCCATGCAGCCCGCCCGTCAGGCGCTCGCGGGCGAGTTCCCCGTCAGCGCGCAACGCGAGATCGGCCTCGAGATCGTCCAGACGATGGGCTTCGATGCCGGCGCCTGGCGCCTGGATGACGCCGTGCACCCGTTCGCCGCCTCGCCGTCGCCCGGCGACGTACGCGTGACGTCGCGTTTTGACGACCACAGCCTGGCGGGCCTGTTCGCGCTCCTGCACGAGGTCGGGCACGGGCTCTACGAGCACGGCGTCGACGGCGCGCTCGCGCGCACGACGCTCGACACGGGCGTCTCGCTCGGCGTGCACGAGTCGCAGAGCCGGCTGTGGGAGAACCTCGTCGGCCGCAGCCCGGCCTTCTGGACCTACTGGCTGCCGCGCCTGCGCGACCGCTTTCCGCTCAGCCTGCGCGACGTCGACCTCGACGCGTTCATCCGCGCGATCAACGTCGTGCGCCCGACGCTGATCCGCGTCGAGGCCGACGAGGTGACGTACTCGCTGCACGTGATCCTGCGCTTCGAGCTCGAGCTGGCGCTCGTCGAGGGCAGCTTGGACGTCGCCGAGCTGCCCGCCGCCTGGGCGGCCAAGATGAAGCAGTTTCTCGGCATCGAGGTGCCCGACGATCTGCATGGCGTCCTGCAGGACATCCACTGGTCGGAGGGCATCATCGGCTACTTCCCGACGTACGCGATCGGCAACGTCCTGGCAGCACAGCTGTGGCAGGCCGCGCGCGCCGACATCCCGTCGCTCGACGACGAGCTGGCGCGCGGCGAGGTCGGCTCTCTGCGCGTCTGGCTGCGCGAGAAGATCCATCGCCACGGTCGCCTGCTGACGCCGCCCGAGCTCATCGAGCAGGCCGTCGGGGGTCGGCTCGATCCCGTGCCGATGCTCGATCACCTGCGCGCGAAGTACGGCGCGCTGTACGAGCTGTAGCGCGTCGGCGCCGCGCGTCCGCTCAGTGGTTCTCGATGACGCGATCGATGAGGCCGTACTCGACGGCCTGCTCGGGCTTGAAGAAGCGGTCGCGCTCCATGTCGGCGCGTACCTGCTCCTCGGTCTGACCGGTGTGGTGGGCGTAGATCTCGTCCATCCGCTTGCGTGTCTTGAGGATCTCGTTCATGTGGATCTCGATGTCCGTCGACTGACCCTCGAAGCCCGCCGAGGGCTGGTGGATGAGGACGCGGCTGTTGGGCAGCGAGAAGCGCTTGCCCTTCGCGCCCGCGGTCAGCAGCAGCGAGCCCATCGACATCGCGACACCCATGCACATCGTCTGGATGTCGGGCTTGACGAACTGCATCGTGTCGTAGATCGCCATCCCGGCGTAGATCGACCCCCCGGGCGAGTTGATGTACAGCGAGATGTCCTTTTCGGGATCCTCGGACTCGAGATGCAGCAACTGGGCGACGATCAGGTTCGCGACCTGATCGTTGACCGGCGTGCCGAGGAAGACGATGCGCTCGTTGAGCAGCCGCGAGTAGATGTCGTACTCGCGTTCGCCGCGGGCGCTGCGCTGGACGACTGAGGGGACGAGAGGCATCCGGGCATCCTAGGTGACTAGCCTGGGGTGGTGCCCAACGCGCTGAGCATCCGCGGCCTGACGAAGCGCTACGACGATACGCGCGCCGACAGGCGCCGGATGCTCCGCAACCACGCAGCGGCGCCGAGCACAGGCGGCTTCCTCGCCGTCGAGGACTTCGATCTCGAGATCGAAGCGGGCAGCTTCTTCGGCCTGCTCGGGCCCAACGGCGCGGGCAAGACGACGATCATCAGCGCCGTCTGCAACCTGATCCGCGTCACGGCAGGCGAGATCGACGTCTTCGGCGAGCCGCACGACGCGCTCGACGCGCGACGGATCGTCGGTCTCGCCGAGCAGGACGTCAACCTCGATCGCTTTCTCGACGTCGAGGAGACGCTGCTCTTCCACGGCGGCTACTTCGGGATGAGCCGGGCCGAGGCGCGCCGCCGCGCCGGCGAGATGATGGACGTCTTCGACCTGCGCGCGAAGGCCGGCGTGCGCGCGCCAAAGCTGTCGGGCGGCATGCGGCGGCGGCTGCTGCTGGCGCGCGCGCTGATGCACGAGCCGCGCCTCGTGATCCTCGACGAGCCGACGGCGGGCGTGGACTTCGAGCTGCGCCTGGAGCTGTGGCGCTACATCCGGCGACTGCACGACGAGGGCGCCACGATCCTGCTGACGACGCACTACCTCGAGGAGGCCGACGAGCTGTGCGAGGAGATCGCGCTGATCCGCGGCGGCCACCTCATCGCGCGCGACTCCGCGGACGGCCTGCGCAGCAGCTACGATGCCGACTCCCTCGCCGACGCGTACGTCCGTGCGATGGGAAGCGGCTGACGCGCACGTTATTCGACCGAGATATTGGGTAATGTGCGCCGAACCGGGGGGCGTCGAGGTATCGACGCGGGCCTTTGACTTTACGGGAGGAAGAATCGCATGACCCGATCCATGAAGCTCGGCCTGCTCTCGCTCATCGCGGCGGCGGCGACGATCTGGCTGCTGCCGGCCGCCTCGCTCGGAGGTGAAGCCGATCTGAAGCGGGTCGAGAACGATCTGCGCGGCGCCACACAAGGCGTGGGCAGCGCAGTCGATCAGGCCGCCGCCCCGGTCAGCGGCGCCCTGCGCTCGACGAAGAAGAAGACCAGCCGCGCGGTTGGCGCCACGACGCGGAAGTCCGCGACCACGCGTCAGACCACCGACGACCCGGCGCGCAACCCGCCGCTGCACGGCACCAACCCGCACGGTCAGGGCAGCGTCGCCGTCGCCGACCTCGATCCGAGCCGCGAGCGGCCGCTCAGCGGCGACACCGACGGCTCTGAGAGCGGCGAGGAGGTCGTCGTCGGCCGGGCGCGCGGCGAGCAGACCGACGGCGGCGGCCTGCGCGGCCGGATCACGATCCTCGCGCTCTTCGGCAATGAGCTCGCCGGCGTCGAGACCACCGAGGGCCAGAGGGAGAACGGCCCGCTGCAGCCGATCCAGGAAGGCGTGCTCGATCCGCTGTGCGTCTCGTCGAACAACCAGATCTGCCTCAGCCTGCTGACGGCGGACTCGGAGACGACGGGCAACCGCTCCACGAACGACTTCGCGGTCGCTCGCGCGCGGGTCGGCGAGCTTCGCGTCGGCGCGGCCGAGAGCGCTGGCGCGATCGAGAACGAGCAGGAGTGCCAGAACGCCGCGGGCGCGGCGAGCGCGGCGAACGTCACGACTTCGGGAGAGGTCGTCGCAGCGGTTGCGAGCTCCCGCGCGGCTTCGAGGTCGTGCCGGGACCAGCCGGCGCAGGTGGACCGCGAGTCGCGCGTCATCCAGCTCGGCCGGGAGGGGGTCGGTGTGCCGCTGCCGGCGGCTGGCTGCGGCGACGGCACGCCCGACACCGTCGTTGAGATCCCGCTCGTCGTGACGATCGTCTGCAACGCCGATGACGTCGCCGGCGCGGCCGTGGTTCGCGATGCGCTCGACGTCTTCGTGCTCAACACCGGCGAGAACTCGCTGCTGAGGGAGTCGACCGCCTCCTCCGAGGCCCTCACCGTGGCGCCGGCCGGGGCCGAGACGGGTGGCGGGCCGCAGTGCTCCGACGGCGTCGACAACGACGGCGACGGCGTGATCGACGCCGCCGACCCGGGTTGTCACACCGACGGCAACCCGAACAACCCGGCCTCGTTCGACCCGAACGACAACTCCGAGGCCGACGGCGGCGGTCCCACGAGGGGTGCCGGCGACGAGAACGGCGGCACGCCGGAGTGCTCGGACAACCGTGACAACGACGGCGACGGGCGCATCGACGAAGACGATCCGGGCTGCCACAGCGACGGCGACCCGAACAATCCCGCCTCGTTCAACCCTGACGACGACGACGAGAGCGACAGCGGCGGCGGCGGCGGCGGCGGGGGCGGCGACGCCCGCACCGTGGACGCGGGCGCGCTGCCGTTCACGGGCACGAACATCGTCGGGCTGCTCCTCGCGGGCCTGCTGATGCTCGCCGGCGGTCTCGTACTGCGGCGGCGGGAGGATGCGCACGCCGGCTCGTAGATGCCCGGCGGTCTACGGGAGCTGCTGACGCGGCGCCGCCTCGGCGGCGCCGCGCTCGTCCTCGCGGGACTGGCGGTGGCGGTCGCCGTCCTCTGGCCGGTGCTGGGCGGCGGCGACGGTGAGGACGCGAACGCCAAGGCGGTACGGCTCGTGTCGGTACCCCAGCTCGGCCTGGCGTTCGCTCACCCCCGCAGCTGGACGCGCAGCGTGAAGGGCCGCGTGATCCGCCTGCGCAGCCCCGATGGCTCCGCGGTCATGACATTCGCGTCACCGGTTGCGGGGCGCCAGCCGCAGCGCGTGAAGGCCGCGCTCGAGCGCGAGCTTCGCAGGCAGCTGAAGCCCGTGACCGTCATCCGTGACGGCCCGGGGCGGCTGGGCGGGCGGAAGGTCTCGACGCTCGAGCTGAGGGGCTCCACGCGGGGCGGCCGCGTACGCGCTCTGGCGCTCGTTGCCACGACGCAGTACCGCACGTACGCCGTCACGTTGCTGACGCCGGCGCGTCCTTCGCGAAAGCGCCTGGAAGAGGTATCGCAGATCCTCGCGACGGTGGATCTCGTCAAGCCACGACGCGCAGCGCGGTGAGCGCACTCGTCGCGCGCCGCCGCGGGCTGCTCGCGCTCGCCGCCCGCGAGGCCGACCGCGTGCTCAAGCTCTGGTCGCAGACGATCGCCGCCCCGGTGCTCGCGTCGTTTCTGTTCATCGTCGTCTTCGGACTGTCGCTCGGCGGCCGCATCCGCGGGATCGGCGGCGTCGAGTACGAGGTCTTCATCGTCCCCGGGCTGATCGCGATGGCGATGGCGCAGGCGGCGTACTCGAACAACTCGTCGTCGGTCTTCCAGGCGCGCGCCGATCGCTACATCAACGACGTGCTGTCGGCGCCGATGCGGCCGTGGGAGGTCAACCTCGGCCTGGCGTTCGGCGGCGTCGTCCGGGCGCTGGCGATCGGCGGCGCGCTGCTCGTGCTGGCGATCACGGTGACCGACGTGCCGGTCCGCCAGCCGCTCGTGCTCGCGCTCGCGGTCGCGATCCTGCTCGTCCTGTTCGCCTCGCTGGGCGTCGTCGTCGGCGTCTACGCCGAGACCTGGGACCAGGCGGGGTTCGTCAACAACATCGTGATCCTGCCGCTGAGCTTCCTCGGCGGGGTCTTCTACTCCGTCGAGCTGCTGCCGTCGCCGTGGCAGGAGATCAGCCACGTGAACCCGATCTTCTTTCTCATCAACGCGATCCGCTACGGCTTCCTGGGAACGAGCGACGTGCCGGTCGCGGTCGCGCTGGGCGTGACCGCGGCGCTTGCGCTCGCCTGCGTCGCCTGGAGCGCGACGATCTTCCGCTCGGGACGGCGGCTGAAGGCGTAAGCGCGCGTCGGCGCACGATCGCGGTTTCTGAGAAGGTGCCGTCCCAGTGTTCGCGCTGAACCTGCCGAACGTCCTGACGCTGCTCAGGATCCTGCTCGTGCCGGTGCTCGTCGTCGCGCTGCTCGACGAGACGGCGAACGGCGACCTGCTGGCGGCGATCGTCTTCGCGCTCGCGTCGGCGACGGACGCGATGGACGGCTACCTCGCACGCGCGCGCAACGCGATCACGACGTTCGGCAAGCTCATGGACCCGATCGCCGACAAGCTGCTGATCATCGCGGCGCTCGTCGCGCTCGTGTCGCTCGACCGACTCGCGGCATGGGTGGCGATGGTGATCATCGCGCGCGAGCTGACGGTGACCGTGACGCGCATGCAGGCCACGCAGCACGGCGTCGTGATCGCCGCCAGCTGGTGGGGCAAGGCGAAGACGATCACGCAGGTCGCCGCGATCTTCTTCCTGATCGCCGTCGGCGAGCCGTCGCCCGCGTGGGTGGACGGGCTCGTCTACGGCATGGTCGCGATCACGATCGTCAGCGGCGTCGACTACTTCTTCGGGCTGCGGCGCGTGCTGCGCGACGCCGAGGCGCGCCGCGAGGCGGCGATCGCCTCGCTGCCTGCGAAGCAGAGCTGAGCGGCTCAGCCGCCGGCGCCGTCGAGCCAGTCGCGCATCGACGTGTGATGCAGCGCGTGCTCGCCCGTGGCCAGCTCGTGGCGCACCTCGCCGAGCAGGCCGAAGCGCTCGGCGACGACGTTGTGCTGGTGGATCGTCTCGAGGTTCTCCTGGCGCGCGCTGACGAAGTGCGCGTCGCTGAGGTCGGGCAGGCCGGAGACGACGCCGCCGATCATCTCGCGCACGCAGTCCTCGACGAAGCGCGGCCGGCGGTGGGCCTTCTCGACGACGGCGCCCTCGTCGCTGCGCTTCATGAGCTCGTAGATCTCCGACGACATCGAGGCCTCGACGATGTCCAGCAGCGTGCGCGCCTCGATCTCCTCGTCGCAGGCCTCGGGCATGCCGATGTGCAGCGTCCCGAGCCCGCGCTGGTTGTGCGTCGCGACCGGAACGCGATCGAGGATCCGCTCGATCTCGTCCTCTCCGAAGCCGTCCTCGAGCAGCCGCTCGCGTGAGCGGCCGATCACGAGCTGCTGTGCGCACGGGCAGGCGGTCATCCCCTGCGCGGCGACGCCGACGAGCCGGCGGGTGCCCGCGGCGGAGGCCACCGCCATGCCGTACAGCGTGTAGATCTCCTGCGTCAGGATCCCCGAGACCGGCGCCGGCTTGTGCTCGGGGTAGCGCGCGGCGATCGTCACCTCGGCGCGCGTCGCGTCCTGGCGATCGCGCACCTGCTCGGCGATCCGGGTCGCCAGCGCCTCGGCCTTGAATCCCGCCTCGCCGAGCACGACGTCGCCGATCACCTCGTTGACGACCTCTTCGAAGCGCGACATGTGGGCGCCCTTCTGCTGCGCGCCGAGGTCGACCGAGCACTGCAACCGTGCGGAGAAGAGCTGCTCCTCGCCGTTCTGGCGGATGCGCACGATCTTCTCGATCTCGCTGACGCCGACGCGCGACAGGCTGACCCGCAGGCTCGGTGCCTGCGCCTGGACGTCGGCAGAGGGGGCGCTCAGGCTCTGCCGCATCGAGTCAGGGTACCGGGACGGGCTGCGCGTTCTGTGCGCGATCTCTCACTGCGGGAACGGAATCTTGTGCTATCACTCACAAGCCTTCTTCCCAGAGACAGAAGAGGGCTCGAAGGTCGTAGGCGAGCGAGGACAGCGGCATCGAGGGGGGCCGAGCAATCATGAACCAAGTTCTGCTGGCGGACGAGGCTCCCATCTACGAGCTGGACGAGCTGCGGACGCTCATCACCGACGGTCAGGAGCGCGGCTTTCTGACCTTCGAGGACATCGCCACCGCGCTGGAAGAGGTGGAGGTGACCAAGGAGCAGGTCCAGGAGCTGCACGGCTACCTCTCCGAGCAGGGCATCGACGTCGTCGGCGCCGACGGACGCAACGCGGCGTCGGAGGGCGCGCGCGTCGAGGCCGCGGCCGAGGCTCGCAAGGCGCGCGCCAACGGGGGCGTTCCAGAGGGGCCGAAGAAGCCTGAGCTCGACCTCACCGTCGAGCCGTCGCTGGACTCGCTGCGGCTGTACCTGCGCTCGATCGGCCGTGTGCCGCTGCTGACCGCCGACCTCGAGATCTCGCTCGCCAAGCGGATCGAGCGCGGCGACATGAACGCCAAGCAGCACATGGTCGAGGCCAACCTGCGGCTCGTCGTGTCGATCGCCAAGGGCTACCTCGGACGCGGGCTGACGTTCCTGGATCTCATCCAGGAAGGGTCGCTGGGCCTGATCCGCGCGGTCGAGAAGTTCGACTACCGCCGCGGCTACAAGTTCTCGACGTACGCGACGTGGTGGATCCGCCAGGCCGTCACGCGCGCGATCGCCGACAAGGGGCGCACGATCCGGATCCCGGTCCACATGGTCGAGAAGCTCAACAAGGTCGTGCAGGTCGAGCGCCAGCTCGTCCAGTCGCTCGGCCGCGAGCCGACGCCGGAGGAGATCGCGTCCAACCTCGAGTGCAGTCCGCGCGAGGTGCGCGACATCCTGCGCATGTCCCAGCAGCCGATCTCGCTCGAGCGGCCGGTGGGCGACGAGGACGAGTCCGAGCTCGGCGACTTCGTCGAGGACGAGACCGCCGAGTCGCCGTTCGAGCTGGCCTCCGAGAACCTGCGTCGCGAGAACGTGCGCCGCGCCCTGGCGGCGTTGCCGGAGCGCGAGCGCGAGGTCATCGAGATGCGCTTCGGCCTGACCGGCGGCCGGCCGCGGACGCTCGAGGAGGTCGGCCGCTCGTTCAACGTCACCCGTGAGCGGATCCGCCAGATCGAGAACCACACGCTGAAGAAGCTCGAGTCGCTGCCGGAGGCGCAGAAGCTGCGCGACGCGGGCTGAACTGCGAGTCCGATCGCTACACTGGCCGACCCTCGGCGGGGTTCCGGAGCGGTCAAACGGGACGGACTGTAAATCCGTTGGCTCAGCCTTCGCAGGTTCGAATCCTGCCCCCGCCACTCGACGCCTGAGCAGCCGTCGCAAGCGCTCGATCGACGGATCGCGGGATCCGCGTCGAGGCCGCTTGGCGCTCGGACGCTCGGCGTGGCAGGATCCCTCGAGTCCCCGAGCCGAAGGAGTCGCGCCCATGGAGTCCTCCGAGCCCGCCCGCGTCCTCGTCGTCGCACACAGGACCGCTGCCACGCCCCAGCTGATCGAGGCCGTCGCCGAACGCGCGAAGACCGGGCCGGCATTGTTCACGCTGCTCGTGCCGCGCATCGCGCACGGGTTGCACCGGGTCGTCGACCCCGAGGACACGGACGAGGCCGAGGCGCAGATGGTGCTCGAGCTCGCCCTGCCGCTGCTCGAGGAGGCAGCCGGCGCGCCGGTCGAGGGCCGCGTAGGCGATCCCAATCCCTCTGATGCGATCCACGACGTGATGAACGCCGAGCACTACGACGAGATCATCATCTCGACACTGCCGGCGCGCGTGTCGCGCTGGCTGCACGCCGATCTGCCCAGCAAGCTCAAGCCGCTCGGCGTGCCGATCACGACGGTGGTCGCGAAGAGCTCGCGCGCCGCCGGTCGCGCGGCGGCCGGCGGTCGCTAGGCTCCGAGCTCGATCTCCTCGCGCGTCTCGCGCCGGCGGCATCCTCGATCGTCTCGCCGAGCTTTACGTAGCCGGCAGGGAAGCGCAGCTGCGGGAGCGACACAACGGCCTCGGCGCTCGCAGCGCGGACAGAAGCGGGCGTCCTCAAGGGCAGGAGTCAGGCTGTACAGTTGGGGCCTCCCGCCCTCCTAGCTCAGTTGGTAGAGCACTTCCATGGTAAGGAAGGGGTCATCGGTTCGAGTCCGATGGAGGGCTTCCTCCGAAACCCCTGCAAGGCGGGGCTTTTGGGCGACCAGTCGCAGCGGGGTCACGGGCGCTTCTCGCGGACTTGGGAACGTGAGGGGAACTCCAGCTCGCGGGACACCGCGATCAGCGCGTCGAGGCTCGCGTGACGTTCGCCGCTGAGGCTGTCGATGACGTGCGCGTAGGTGTCGATGTGCAGGCCGGCGCCATGACCGAGGCGCCGCGCGGCCTCGGGGACCGTGAAGCCTGCGTAGTGCAGCGCCGACGCGTGGGAGTGGCGCAGGGTGTAGAGCGTCACGTCCTCTCGGCCGATCACTTCCCGCGCCGCGGTGCGCAGGGCTCGGCGTCCCCACAACTTCATCGCGTTCGGGGTCATCTCGCCGACGATCGGTTCGTCGTCAGAGGGGCGTCCTGCGGCCATCCGCCACGACTTGAGCTCGTGCGCGGTGATGTCGGGCACAGCGATCGTCCGGGTCCGCCGGGCCGTCGCCTTCGTGCGTGAGCGCCCGACGGTGAACGTTGAGCCCTCCAGGGCGCTCCAGGGCGCCGCGCGGGCCTCCAGGGGGCGCAGACCAAGATGGCCGGCGAGCAGGGCTATGGCGCGATCACGGCCGGTCAGGTGCGAGATCAGCCGCTCGAGCTCGACGGGAGACAGCGGCTTGACCTCCTCGGTCGGCTCGGTCTGCACCTTGCGCATCGCTCGTGCGGCGTTCGCGGGGATGTGGCCGTGCTCGACGGCGATCTGGAGGATGCCGGAGAGTCGGGTGAGGACTTCCCGGACGGTGCTCGGCGTCGCGCCTCGATCGAGCATGCGCTGCTGGTAAGCGGCGAGCCGTGGGACGTCGAGCGCAGTCAGCGGCTCGTCGAGCAGCTCGGTCAGGTGCCTCTCGAGCGCCCATGCGTACTTCGCGCGGGTCGGCTGCGCGAGGGTGGCGGCGTGCGTGCGGAAGCCGCCACGGACGAACCCGTCGAGCGTGAGCGTCGAGCGGTCAAGCTCGCGCACGAGCGCGGGACCGAGCTGAAGGCGGCGGCGGACCTCACGGTCGAAGGTGAGCGCGTCTCCCTTGCGGTCGAATGTGCGGGATCGCTGCCGGCCGTCCGCTCGGTACTTGACCTGCCAGCTCGTGCCGCGCTTGTGGACGCTCACCGCGTCGTCCTCTCCTGCAGCCAAGCGTCGAGCTTGTCGGGGTGGAAGCGGATCGAGCCGCCCGGCAGACGGACGGCCGGAAGCTCGCCGCGACGGGTCCAGCGCAGGACGGTCTCTGTACTGACGCCGAGCCGGTCGGCGACGTCGCGCGCGCTCAGCATCGTCGTGTGGCGTATGTCGTCAGTAGTCATGCTCCGTAGTCTACTCGCGTAGGAAGTCGTAGGTCGGCACCTGTGGCACGCGGCGGCGCGCGGGGCGCGCGGGACGCGAGCCAACGCGCTCCAAGCCGTCGACGTAGGCGCGCAGGTCATCGCCGCGGACCATGAGACGACCGTGGTCGACGACTGCCGGCAGCGACCGTTCGCTGATCCGCCGGCGCACGGTTCGCGTCGAGCAATCCAGCAGTCGCGCGACCGTCGCTACGGACAGCAGCGCGGGGACGGTGACGACGGCCTGCACGTCAGCGGTCGTCATCGTCCCCGACTGTGTCCCGACTGACACTTGATGACCTGCCTCGCCTTGACGTGGTGGTGGGTGCAAGTTCTTTGGCGGCTGGACGCGCAGCCGCCCGTCCTCGGTGCGCCCAAGCGCGACGGCCTCGAACTCCCGGCCGCGCACGCGGCAGGTCACCCGATCGCCGGACTTGACGGGCGCGAGGTTCACGGCCCCCCTAGTTCATCGCCGCGGATCGGCGGCTCCGGGTCGACGGTGGTCAGCTTGGGGTACGCGAGCTGCTCGAGGGCGGCGGTGTGCGCCTCGACGCGCTCGGTGAACGCGGCGAAGGCGTCCTCATCGTGACCGACCATCTCGAGGAGCGCGGGCGCGCGGTCGCGGCAGTCGAGCAGTAGTGCGCGGTGGAGGTGCAGCTCGATCGCGACGCGCATCTCGCGCGCTCGCGGACGGCCGTGTCGGTCAGCCGCGCGCTCGGCCATCTCAATGAGGTACTCGGGAACACGGAATGAGAGACGCCGCGCCTTCCTGCATGTCATCACGGCCTGCGCGGCCCTGCGCGCCCCCGCCGTGTACGGCATCGGCCGGCCGAGACGCTCGCCGTCGTCGTGGGCGGCGAGGATGTCGACGAGGGCGCCGGCGGCGCGGTCACGCGTCGTGGCGGACGCACCGTCGTACGCGCGCTGCCAGGCGGCGCGCGTGTCCTCGAGGACCTCGAGCTCGAAGTCGTCCGGGTCGAGCTCGCGGAGCGCGGTCGCCCAGGCCGTGTCGAACGCCACGCGAGCGGTTCGCGCCGTTTCGAGGATGCCGCGTAGCCGCTCGAGGCGTTCGCCCATGGTGGGCGTTGCGCTGGGTGCCGCGACGCTGCTCATGGAGTCGACGCGCCCCCCAGCGGGAGACCGAGCTGCGCGACGGTCTGCGGCGCGTGGGTGGGCGGCGCGTAGTCGTCGCTGTCGCCCCGCGAGGTCTGCGGGACGCTCGCTACGCGTGGCGCGGAGCGAGGCAGAAGCCGGTACTCGGCGACACCTCCCGCCGTCAGGCGCATGGTGATCGCGTGTCCGTCCTCGCGCAGCTCGTGGATGCGCGCGCCGAGCCGCAGGATCGGCTTGCCGTCGTCGCGGACGTTCGGTGCCAGCCAGTCGATCGGTGTGGTCGGCCCGAGCCGTAGGGCCGCGAGGACGCGTTCGCGCTGCGTTCGTGGTCGCCTCATGAAGCACATCCTGGCCAATGCAGCAAGCAACTTTCGTGGCGCGTTACCGCTCGCCCGTTCTGTCATCATCGCGCGCCCGCGCAGTAACCGTATGCCGCCGGCGCCTGGCGAGAAACGCCCGTCGTGCGCGACGAACTTTTTTCTCGGTAGCGACGCGGCAGCGTGCACCCGGCACTTCAGGATGCGGCACAACCCGATCCTGACGTGCTGCAGCCCGTCCTCGAGCCGGGCGTTCCCTGGCAGTCGTTGCGGGCCGCGCAGTATTCGCGGCGCTACACGATCCGCCACGTAGCGCCATCGGACGCATAGAACGCGCCGTATACGTTGTGGAAGAAGAATCCGACGCTCTTGTCCGGGAAGTCGTCGTACGTCGGCACGAGCTTGCTGTGCTCGTGGGGGTGATCGTGGGCGCCGATTGCCGCGACCTCCGTCCAGACCGAACCGTTCGACAGCTGGTGCGTGCCCGTGGACGTGTTGAAGATGATCGCGCCCTTCACAGCCGCCGGCGCCGGCCGCGTCGTCGTGTCGTATCGCCGGACTCCGACGGCCAGCTCGATCGCGTCCAGGCGGCGCTTGAGGTCAGCGAGCTGCGTCAGCAGATCTGCCGGACGCTCATAGTCAGACATTGGTCGTGACCTCCACTTCAAGTCCGGCGCGGATGAACGACTCCTCGTCGGGAGTAGCCGGGTCTTGGACCTCGACGGCCTCATAGCCGTTGTCGTCCACGACTACGCGAAAGGCGTTGACGCGCACCTGCGCATCGATCTGGATGGCGCCCCGGTTTGCGTAGAGCCCCACTGTGTCGCCCAGTGCGTAGGCGCCCCAAGGTTGCGGAGCGTTGGACTCCGGCGTAAACGCAACGGTCTGAACGGGGCGCGGACGCAGCAGCGAATACGCGCGGTCCAGCAGAGTTTCGTAGACGCTGATCGACGGGAACGACCGCACAAGTTCCCATTGCCCGTATGTTTGCCGTGAGGCCTCATCGCTGACGACGGCCGTTAGCCCGTCGGCGCCCGTCAGCACGACGAGGTTTACGGGCGGCGCGATCGTGGATGACACGGCGCGGACGTTCGCTAGCGTTTCCGCACCGTATTGAAATGACACGCCCGGCAGCTCGCCGCCCTGTCGCGCGAGGATATCCAGGTACGCCATAACCGGATGCTCGTCGGCGAAGCGCTCGGCGAAGTCGAAGCCGTCGAGCATCCGCGATAGGTTCATCGTCGCATCGCCGATTGAGTAGCCGAACGGGTACGTGATATCGCGCAGCTTTGTCGGCTCGACGTTGCCGATCGCTAGCCCCGTGTGATCGAGCGTGTTGTTGACCCCCAGCACGTTCGCGACGATCTGGCCGGCGTCGACTTGCGTAAAGGTGCGGTCGGGCATTGAGCGTCCGCCCGTGCTGGGCGTGAGGCGCGCGAACGGCGAGCGCGCTAGCAGCTGCAGCGCGCCCTCCTGCTCGGCCTGCATGACGAGCGGCGCCATGTGGCCGTAAAACGCAAGCACTGACTCGGCCGCGCCCTCCGAGCGCCGGTAGACCTTCAGTCGCGGCCAGCCGACTTTCAGCTCGTCGGCGAGCAGCACCGCGGCGCCATCATCGACGCCGAGCGTGGACGAGGCTTCCGCGTAGCTATTGCGTCGGAACGCAAGCGACTTGCCCGTCGCGGTCGTGAGCTCCGTGAGCGTGGCGCCCGTCGCGTCGCACAGCAACCATGTTTGCTCAGCGGGCACCGGCTAGTCGTTTGTCACGTACGGGGCAACGGTTTCGTACGCGGTCATGATGAGCGGCATCGCCGCGCTGCCCTGCACGTCCTGCGAGTTGACGTCCGTGCGACCGGCCCAGCGCAGCACGTGGCTACCCGCTGGCGGCGTGTATGCGTAAGACAACTGGACAGGCCCGCCGTAGCCCGCCCCCAAACCCAGACGCCATACCGAATTGGTGAACGCGTTGGCGCCCAGCAGCAGTACGCCGTCTTGGACGGGCGCGAATCCGAGCGTGCTGGCGACGCCGGGATTGAGCACGATGCCCGTCAGCGTCATCGTCAGCGGCGCCCCTGAGCACTCCAGGCGCATCGTCGGATTCATCAACGTGTCCGCGGTACCGATGATTTGCATGCCGCCCGTGTGGGTCGCGCGGCCACGCCCGCCGCGCGCCCAGGTGCGCCGGTCGCGAATGTTCGCCTGCGTGACTGAGGTGCTGGCCGCCGGCACGAGGATGTCTGCGAGCCGCAGCGAGCTGCCCGGCTGTGCCCCGGCGCCCGTGCGGTTGTCGAGCGTCGCGCCCGACGTCGCCGTGCCCGTCACGACCACAATCTCCGCGCGGTTGAGGCCGCTTGCGTCGTGCAGCGTGTCGTAGATGCGCAGGTAAACAGAGTCGATGCGTGGCAGCGTCGCGTGCGCCGCCGCGACCACTTCATTCACCGTCGCGTTATGTGTCTGGACTTGATACAGGCCCTGCCCAGTGACGGCGGTGCCGCGCACGAGCGCCGCGCCGCCGGCCGGCATCGTGACGTCAACTGACATGTTCGCGCCCGCGCCGCGCTGGACGACCTTGAAGTCATTGCCGCCGACGACGCCGGCTTGAAGATCAGCGCCGTACGAACGGCGCCGGTCAAGCGCGCTGTAGCCGGGCGAGGCGCCCTGCCCGCCCTCCGTAAAGAGCTGTGCGGCGCCTAGCGCCGGAACGATTGTGGTCGGCATCCTTGCCTCCTATGTATAAGCGGATCGACCGCTGATTTCGAGATGGGCGCCAGCGTCGAAGCTCGCGGCGACGAGCTGCAGGTTTGTGGTGCCGGGCGCCAGCGCGAACCATCGCGTCGTCGCCGGGTCGAGCATGTTCATGGCCGGCGTGCGGACACCGGACAGCACGCGGGTGATAGTGCGCGCCGACAGGTCGACCTCGATGTACTCGCCGTCCGACACGACGCCTGTCAGCGCGATGCGCCGGCCGTCCGGGTGAACTACGGTCGGGTTAGTCGCGGCGCCGTAGATGCGCAGCAGCGGGCGCGTCGGCGCATTGCCGGCGTTCGTGAACGCGGCGATGCCGCCGCCCGACGCCGCGAACACGTCCGGGAAGACGTCGGGGAACACGTCGCCGCCGCCGCCGCCGGACAACGCGTTACCGTAGGCGGTAGTCAGCGTCTGCGAGTAGGCCGCGGGGTCCGCGGCGGCCAGCACGGCGCCGTAGCGCACGATGCCGGCGGCCTCTGAAAGCGCCGGCTCGAGGGCGCTGGCGAGCTTCACGGTGCGCTGCAACGCCAGGCCGGTCAGACCCTCCGTCCAGGTCAGCAGGCCGGGCCGATCGAGCGTCGCCAGAAACGCACCGGACACGGCGCGGAACTCCGCGATCGCCTGCTCAACAGTGCCGAACGTTTCACCGGCGACGGTGATGAGCGATTCGTCGCGGTAGCGCGTCTCGTCGATCGAGCCGTCTGCGGTCGGGCGTGGGCGCACGCTGCGGCGCACGGGCGAGATGCCGACGAGTCCGGTCACGCTAACGACGGCGCGGTTAGCCGTCTCATGCAGCACCGTGTTGTCGACGGCGAGCGCTGAGAGCATTACGCGCTACCGTGGGCCAGTCGGTAGGCCAGCGTTTCGCCCATGACGCGCGCGGCGCGCTGCGAGCCGACCGGCCCGTGGAAATGCTGGACGACGCTGCCACCCGAGCTGGCCGCCATCGCGCCGGTCTGGCGCGCCGTGTGGACGTACGCGCCGCCGGGCAGGCTGACCAGCTCCGGGCCCTCCTCGCCGACGAGCGTGAGGCCGCCATGCGAGTAGCCGCCGGCCGCCTTGCGGTCGATCAGGCCCGTGAGGCGCCCCAGCGCCTTTGCGCCGGGGATCTTGCCGATGATGTTCACGACGGCGCTGGCCGCGCGATACACGTCGTTCAGGACGCCGATGATGTTGCGCAGCGGCGGAATCAGCGTGGCGTTGACGACCTTCGCGGCGCGCGTGAAGGCCGGCACCAGGTTGTCACCGACGAGCTCCGCAATGCCCTTGACGATCCGCGCGAACTTGCCGCCCGAGCCCGTGCCGTCCGTCATGCCCTCCACAAAGGCGGTGATCTTTGGGACGACCTTGTTCACCACGGGTAGTAGCGCTTTGCCGATCTTCTCTTCGAGGTTGCCGATGGCGATCGCGAAGTCCTTGCTGGACGACTTGCCGGCCGCTGCCGATCCACCGAATTCCTTGCCGAGCTCGCGGAGAATGATCTTCTGAGCGCCGGCCGTGTCGCCGGCCTTCACCATCGTCTTGATCTGCTCGCGTTGCTGATCGGTGAACTGCACGCCGACGCGCGATAGGGCGCTGATTCCCTTGATCGGGTCGTTCAGCGCCTTGCCGAGCTGGACGGCCGCCTTTGGCATCGCGACGCCGGTAGCCGCGCTCATGTCGGCCAATGTGTGCGTAGCGCGGTTGAAGATGTCGTTACCCTTGCCAACCTCGTTACGAACGTTGGTGAACGTCAGCAGCATATTGGCGCCGGACTTCACCACCTCGTCGTCAACGCTGCCCTTCTTCGAAATCGCGTTGGAGAGCTGATCGACCTGCTTTGCGGTGACGTTCGCGGTGCCGCCCGTCGAGCGGATCACGGCGTCGGTCTGGCGCGACACGCGGTTGGATTCCTCGGCCGCCTTCACGAAGCGCGCGCCCGCGGCGACGGCGACCCCCAGGCCGGCCGCGACGGGCGCGCCGACCTTCGCCAGCTTGCTCATGGTTCCGCCGAACTTGCTTGACGAGCTGTCAGCGTCGCCCAGCGCGCGCTTGAGCTTGCTCGCGTCGCCGACGATCTCAACTTCGATGATCCGGCGACTCATGCCGCCACCCCCGGCGCTGGTCGACCGCACTTCAGGCAGCGCGGCGCGCCGTCCTCGTCGTCGAGGATGGGCGCCGAGCGCCGGCACGAGCATGCCGCGGCGAGGACAGGCGGTGGCGACGCCGCATCGTCTCGCGCGCAGCAGCCGCAGGAACGGCTGTCGCCCGACGTCAGGCTGGTGCCGATCACGACGCGCGCCGTGCCGCAGTCGCACACACACGACCATTGCGCCTGCCTCTTGCCGTCTGCCCGCGCACGAGCCGGCGCGGAGCCCAGCACGGTCCAACGACCGAAGCGCTGCCCTGTCAGCCTCTGACGACTCATCGCGACAGCTCGCGCAGATATTCAGACATGGTGTTCAGCTCTTCCGCGGTCAGCTCTTCCATGTGCCACGGGTGCAGGCCAAAGTGAGCGGCGAGCGTCGGCGTCCACAGCTCACGCGGGTCATCGCCTACTCGCCACCCGTGGCTGCGTCGTTTGGGTCTTCGCTCACGGGCTCGTCATCGTCGTCGATGTCGTCCAAGGCGATGTCGTCGACGGTGTTCATGAGCCGCGCGTGTTCCCAGTCGGGGTGCGTGCGCTTCAGCGCCAGGTAGGCGAATCCGGCGACGACGTGCGGGTTACCGCGCTGCTCGGCGAGCGTGGTCATGTCGGTTACGCCGAAGTGCGTCGCGAGCAGTCGCATGTCGCCGAGCGTCAGCCGGCCGATGCTGTGACGCTCGCCTGCGATCGTGATGGTGGCTTCCATGCCGTGGTGCTCCCCTATTACGTGTGTATTCCGGCGTCGAGCCGGTCCAGGATCTGCTCGAGCTCGCGGTTGACGCGCGGGCGAGCGTCGGCGACAGCCTTCGTCATGTAGCCCGACGCGCTCGCGCGCGTGATGACGGCGCCCTTACCGACGCGCCCGCCGCGGTCCTGCACGTAGGCGTGCTCGGCGTTGGAGTAGACGGACACGCCGCGCTGATTGACCGAGATGCGCAGCGACGCCGCGAGCGGCTTCGTGCTGGAGCGCTTGGGGCGCGGGCCGACGGGCGCGTTGGACTTCGCGTCGGCGAGCACGGTCTTGCCGAGCGTGCGTAGGTCGCGCTTGAGATCGCGCGCGGCCTCGCCGCCGGCCTTGCGCATGCTGGATTGAAGCTCGCGCAGGCCCTTCACTCGCACGCTGTCGTCGGTGAGCGCCACGGCTACGGAGCGGCGTCCGTATTAACGACGGTGACGCTGAGCGGCCCGTCGGCGCTGAGCGTGTCGACGACTACGAAGTCGAGGTCGACGGGGATGAGGCCGAGGCTGTCGACTACGGGGGTCTTGCCGTCGAAGCGGACGGCCGGCATGAGCACGTCCACGCTGTGCGGGATCGCGCCCTCGATGATCGGCCCGGTCAGCGTCACCTGCAGGCTGGCCTGCGTGTTGTCCGTGAAGCGGTTGTAGGCCGCGAGGTCGGGGAACGCCAGCGTGAGTGATCCCTTCATCTCGCGCAGCTTGTCGCCCTCGAGCTGCTCGCGCTTGCGGCCCGGCGCCGAGCTACGCATGTAGTAGCGGTCCACGGTCAGCCCGTTGTCGACGTTGAGGCGGATCGACTTGCAGTCGACCTCGGTGCCGGCGATCCGTACGACGGACTGCGTACCGAAGTAGTCCGCGAGGCCGGTCGGATAGCTGGCCGCAGCGAGCGGCGTGGTGGTCGTGGCGCTGATCGCGTCCAGCGTCAGCGTCAGGCCCGCGAAGTCGTTTTCCTTGACCTCCAGGGACCATTTGTCGATCTTGCAGCCCGAGAACGTCTTGGCGCGCGCCGTGCCCGTGTCGTCGTTCATGCCGACCTGCACGGTCAGCGCCTTACCGTCGAGCTGGCCGACCGTGCACTTGTGCTGACGCGCAAGCACGCCGCCGGCCGGCGTCGTGGTGACGACGTTGCCGAGCGCGTGCTTGAACCAGACGGCCTGCCCCTTTGTCTGCAAGGTGAGGTCCAGTGCGCCGCCTGGCTTTTCGCGGCCAACGGCGTAGTTGTTTGCGCCCAGCACGCGGCGCCCCGTGCGCAGGCCGCTGTGCTCCACACGGTCGATGTCGTGGATGAGCGTTTCGCGGTCGAACTCGCCGAAGCGGTTCGGGGTCACCGCCGTCCCCGGCGTGACTTCCTCGGCGATCCCGAGCTGTGCGTTGATGCCGCCGGCGACGGGCATGAGCTAGTTCCTTTCGTCCGGCGCGGCCGGCAGGTTGTCGTAGTCGACGACGCCGAGCGGCGCGGCGTCGGGGTCGGGCGCGTCGGCCGGCGTCGTCCAGGTGTCCTGCGCGAGCGCGCGGTTGGCGATGTCGGCCGGGAACACGACGGGCTCGCCGTACGCGCAGACGACGCCCATGAACTCCACTTCGCGGTGCGGTCCGTAGTAGACGATCTTGGGCATGGCTCAGTACCTACTCCTGACTGTGACTGTGAGAACGGCTTCGGCGACGCGGCCGCCGCCCTCGCCGATGAACGAATCAAACGACTTGTCGCTCACGTACGTGGCCGTGACGTTCGCGACGTTGAGGTTTCCGCCGAGCTCGCGCAGCGCGTCCTCGATCGGACCGAAGATGGCGTGCAGCCGTGCGTCCACCTTGGACGCGTCGCCGGGGTCACCCTGCCAGGCGATCGAAACGACGACGGGCACGGTGTATTGCTCGCGGTGACTGACCTGACCGATGCTGGCGTCCTCTGTGATGAATACGGCGTCGTCCACCCAAACGGTTTCAGCTTCGGTGTACTGGCCGGCCTGCCCGTAAGTGACTTGCACGCCAGGTGTGGCCGCCTGCACAGCCGCCTTTACGACGTTGAAGATCGCCAGCTTCGCCGGCTGTACGGTGGACGCCATTTCTAGGCCACCATCCGGCCCTTGCGGATGCCGTAGTCCTCGATGACGGCGTTGGCCTCGGGGACGTCGAAGAGCGCGCCCTTGACGCCGGCCGTCACGAAGTACTGGGCGCTGCCGTCGCTGTTTGTGGTGGTCGTCGCACGGTCGGAGATGTTCGTGTCCACGAGCCAGCGCTTCGCCAGCAGCAGCGCGGCGTGCGCGACGCGCGCCGGCACGCGGTCATATCCGGCGGTGCCTGCTATGACGATGCCGCGCGGGTCGGCCGCCCAGCCCAGCTCGCGGTAGACGCGCCCGTCGGCGAGCAGCTGCGCGTCAGTGACCGTCGTGGCGTTGATCGTCACGGCCATAAGCGACCGCGGCCGCGCCGTGCGCAGCCGCACGTACTGGCCGCGGGCGCCGTCCAGTGTCTCCGTGAAGTAGTGCGGGGTGAAGCGGACGTTGGCGGCATGCTCGATCGCGTCAGATGCCATGTCGCGCGCCGCGAGAATCGCAGCGTCGGGGTACTTGATGGGGTCCTTCAGCACGCCGCCGTTGGGACCGGGCAGCATGCGCGCGTCGGCGAGCGTGAAGAACACGTCGCCGACGACCTCGAGGACGTCGACGAAGCTCTGAAGCTGACCGCCGATCGTCGCCTTCCAAGTGACCGTCAGGACGTCCAGCGTCGCGGTCTGCGCAGGGGTCAGCGTGAACGTGACGACGCCGACGCCGGCGTCGGTCGCAGCAGCGTCGGTGACGAGCGCCGTGCCGTTGGCGCGCGTGATGGTGACCGTCGCGGCGTCCGGCGTCGGGTTGGTCGGCACGCCGTTCTCGTAGAACGTGTGCGTCAGCGTGGCGCTGCGGCCGGCGATCACTCGCATGTCGTCATCCCCTCGCTGAAGCGCGCCGTGCCGTGACGGGCGCCGCCGCTGCCCTTGACGTCCGCGAGTCGCGAAGCGCCCTCCAGCGCGCCGACCGCGAGCAGGGCAACGGCGGCGACGCCGGCCGTCACGATCGCGCCGCCACCCGACAGCAGCAGGGCGAGCTGAGCGCCCTTGCGAGTCGACGTATCGAACAGGCCGCCGCCAGCGCCGAGCAACACCTGCGCCGAGCGCGCGCCCTTGCGCTGTGTGGTCGTGAGCGTCCCGCCGCCCGTAACTGCCGGCACGGCGGACGCGGCCTTGCGCGCGGCGACTGTAGGCGCTCCGCCGCCTGCAATGACCTGCGCCGCGCGAGCGCCCTTACGGCCGGCCGTCAGGCTGGCTCCGCCGCCAGCAACGACCTGCGCCGAGCGCCCACCCTTTCGCGTAGTCGTGACCACGTCGCCAGTGCCTGACAGCACAGTCGCGTGATCGACGTTCGGTCCAAGCAGCGGAGGAATAGCCATGCGCTAGGCCGCGTTGAGATTGAGATCGGCGTCGGTGACGGTGAACGTGCCCTGCGAGGCGAACACTTCGTTCGGCGTGACCGGGTTGGACCCGAGAAACACCGGCGTCGCGTCACCCGACCAGAAGCCGACGTGCGCGACCGTCGTGCTGCCGGGCACGTCAAACACGATCGACGATGTGCTGTCGTCGATCGAGCCGCCCGTCGCGGCATTCCAGGTGATCGCCTTGCGCGCGTAGGCCGGCAAGCCGCCCGTCACCTCCGAGGCGCCCGTCGAGCCGGGGTCAGCGGTATGCAGGCTGACGGTCGCGATGCCGGCGCCGGGCGCGACGTTACGCGCCAGCGCGTCCAGCATCCGGTTTTTGGCGGCGGTCGTGTACGGCATTGGCTAGTCCTCGAAGTCGAGCGGCGGCTCGAGCTCGAAGCTGGCCGCGCCGATCTGCTTGACGAGCGGATGGTTGGCTCGCAGACGATGCGACGGGCGCAGCATGACCGGCTCGCCGCGATAGGTCGTGTGGATGACGGACACGGGACGCACGACCGCGCCAGCCGCCGCCGGTGACTGTGAAGGCTGGCGCGGCATGGCTACTTCGATTCCTTGATGGTCGCGGCTGGCCAGTTCGGTTCCCCGGGCTCGTCGATGACGTCCTCGATCGACTCGATGCGACCGGGAACACCGCCGTCGGGGACGCTGGCGATGATGTCCATCAGCTCGTCGTGTGACGGAGCGGTCTCGCCGGGCTTGGGGTCGTTGCGCGGCGGGTTCGCCGGCGCCAGCTCGGGTGAGCCTTCGGTGTTGGTCTTGAGCGCCATTGTGTGGATTCCTTTCCGTACGGGTTGGCGGGCCGCCGGCATCGCGCCGGCGGCCCTCAGTGCTAGACGGCGCGGACGTTGAGCGTCCGGAAGGCCTGCGCGTTGATGACGCCCGAACCCGAGCGCCAATGGGCCATCACGCCGCGCTGGCCGGTCGGCCTTCCGGTGGCCGGATCGAACAGGTTCTGGATGTACTCGACCTGCAGGCCGATCCGGTCGACGATGACGAAGCTCGCGAAGTCCCCTTCGATGAGGATCTTCGAGTTCGCCGCGACGGAGTTCACCATGTCGGTCACCTGGTACGCCGGGATGCCGAGCGGCGTCATGCTGACGCGCGCCTCGGTCCCGGTCGCGACGCCGAGCTGAGCGTTCGGGCCGTACAGCGTGTTGCCGTTGGTCGTGTCGAACGCGCGGATCCGGCCGAGGATGCCGCGGTTGCCGATGATCCGTGCGTTGGCCTGGTAGCGCGACGGCAGCGCGTTGTCGAGCGTGTCGAGGTCACCGCGGGCGAACGCGCCGATGCCGGCCGTGTCCACCGTGACGGTGGCGCCCGTGACGACGCCCGCAGGCTCGCCCGTGCCAGCACCGAGGACGAACTTGTTTGCTTCCAGCGTGTCCTTCGCGTCGCTGATAAGGTCGCCGAGGTCGCTGAGCAGCGAGCCGTTGTAGTCCTCTCCGACCTCGTAGCTGAAGGGCACGAACGCGCGTGCCGGGAACGTCGAGATCTCGGGCTGAGCGAACGTCGGCGCGTCATCCGACACGACCGATGCCTCGGCGTCGTAGCTGGCGACGACCGCGCCGACCGTGATGCCGCGCCACTTGCCCGTGCCGACGATCTGGACGATCTTCGAGATGCCGCGCAGCGGATTGATCGCCAGGTTGCCGGTCTTGACCAGTGACGGGTCCAGGACGTACGGCAGGGTCGCGAATCCGCCCGCCGCACCGGTGAGCGACATCGCACGCAGCTCGTCGGTCGTGCGCGCGTCACCGCGGCCCGTGACGAGCTTCGCGAAACCCGAGCGGTACGCCGGCGAGCCCGTCAGCAGGATATGCGCGCCGTAGCCCGCCGGGTCGGCCTCGATGAGACCCTCCAGGCGCGAGCGCTGCTGATCGCCCAGTCCGCTGATCTCGACGGCGCGCAGCGCACGCTCGCGCAGCTCACGGTCCACGCCGCCGCCGAACGCGGCCGAGCGGATCGAGCTGACGTCGAAGATGTCCTCGCCGCGCGCGACGTTCGAGCGCCTGATCTGCGGGACGGTGCGCTCGTGCTCGACGTGCTCGGGCTTGCCGGCGATCTCGTCGAGCATCGCCTGCCGGGAGCGAAGCTCGTCGGTCAGCTCGGTGTTCGCGGCGAGCTGCGAGCGCAGCTCCTCGACCTCGGTCTTCGCCTCGGCCGAGAACGCGCGCCCCTCGTACTCGCTGGCGATCTCCTGAATGCGACTGCGGAGCCCAGCCGCCTCGGCGACCAGCTCCTCGACGGACTTGGGCATGACGTGTCGGTTTCCTTCCGTGGATGGCGCCGGCCGGGACGGCTCGGCGGGTGGCGTTGCGTCGATGCTCCGCAGCGACGCGGTTGACCCGGCGTAAGCCGGGATGCTCGTGGGACCCAGCTCGACGACGTTCGCACGGGTCACGGTGACCTCGGGCACGCCTGCCGGGTTGTGCGTGGACTTGCCCGGGCGACGGTTGATCGTCTGGCCACCCTCGGGCACCGTGAAGCGAAAGCTCGATCCGTAGAGGCCGGCGCGCAGCCCGGGCAGCAACTCGTCGACGTAGGGCGCGTCGAGCAGCTCAGCTTCGTACGCGGCGCCCGTGCCATCGTCGGTGAGGCTGCGCAGCGTCGCGATCGGCTTCAGCCCGATCGTGGGGTCCATGCCGTGCTCGGCCAACACCTTGATGTCGGTGGCGGCGCGGATGCTGTCGTCCCATGAGCCGGGCGCGAAGCGCTCCAGAAACGCGCCGCCGGCGATCGACGTCCACGCGTTCCAACGGACGGCGTAGCCATGCAGGGTGCGGCCCTCAGCGGGCGCCTTGACGGGAACTCCGACCGTGCGGGTCTGGAGGCCGGCGTTGATGTCGAGCGCGTCGTCAGGCATCGTCGGAGGCCTCCTCGTCGGCTGTAGGGCCCGGCGTCGGGTCTTGAAGTTGCACCGGAACCAAACCGGAGTGCTGGAGCAGGCTGGCGTCCCCCGCGATCACGCTGTCACGGGCACTTTCGGGAGTGAAGCCGGCGACGATGAGGCTGGCCATCGTCGCCGCGTCCATCTGGCGCGACTTGGACGCGTCGATCAGGTCGTCCTGCAGGAACGGGATGTCGGCTTCGTCGTACCAAAGCTCGGCGGCGGCGGGCTTGTCGAGCAGGGTCTCGAGCGCGGCGCACGCCGAGCGCCACAGCGGGCGCAGCAGCGTGTCGGAATAGGCGCGCCGGCTCGCCGTGTAATTCGAGCCGTAGTTCGTGGCGGCGAGGCCCTCGCTGAGACCGGCGAGGCTGGGCGGGACGCCGGCCGCCGCAGCGATGCGGGTCTCACTCTTGCCCTGCACCGGCCCGAAGTCCACGGACTTCAAGTCCGAGCCGATCGGCTGCGCGCTCGAGCCCGTCGCCAAAAACAGCGTGCCGTGCGCCTTGTCGCCACCCTTGTGCGCCGCGTTGAACGCGGCGACGCCTTCAGCGAAGTCCTCGGGATTGTCAGCGTCCAGCGTGACGAGCATGTTCGGCGTCGCGCCGTTCGTGAAGTAGTTGTGAAGGTGAGCGGACATCGAGCTGTCGGCGTAAATGTCGCCGAGCGCCGACGCAATCCAGCTCATGCCCGAGAACCGCAGCGCCGGGTTCGGCGTCGGCGCCCAGTGCGCGACTTCCTCGGGCAGGAAGGTCACCGTGTCGTCGGGCGCCCCGCCGAAAGGAGCGAAGCGGTAGCCGACGACGCTCGCGTCGGCGGCGTTCGCGCCGCCACCGGGCGAGTCGATCACGATGCTCACGCCATCGGGGCGCAGGCGGTACAGCCGACCGCCCTCACCACGCACCAGGTAGGCGTTTCCGGCCATGTCGACGTCGAGCAGCATGCGCGTCAGCAGGCTCGACGTCCGTGCGCCCGGCCAGGGGCGCTCCAGCGGCGCCAGCGCCTGGTCGCCAAAGAGCTTGTGATCGACCGTGCTACGCCACTTGGGCACCATCTCTGAGAACAGTCGCGCGCGCAGGTTCACCAGCGCGAACACGATCGGGTTGTTCTGATAGACGAACGCCAGGTCGCCATACGCGCTCGGGCGCTCGACGGGCGAACCCGACTGCGTAAGCGTCTGCATGACGCGGTAGCGCACGCTGTTGAACGTGATCTCATCCGAGCGCGTCTGCTCGACGGGCTTGGACCTCACAAACGGCAGCCTCACGCGCATGCGTACTCGCGTGAGGCTGCCGTACGGCCATCCGTGGCCTGAGTCCAGAGCATGCACCTCAAACACTAACGCGCTCAGACAGCGCCATCTCAGCCGCGGGCGACCATGATGGGTCGTTTCGGCTTGCTGCCGTCCTCCCATGCCGCCAGCGTCGCGGCCACGAGCGGTGAAATATCGACGGTGGCCTTCTTTCTCGCCCAGACCCATGAATCGCCCAGCGGCCGCGTCGAGGCGCCGGCCACGGCCGCATTTAGTTCCAGGCTGCCGAGGTGGCGCATGCGGCGCTCCATGATCGCGTTGTAGAGGATGCCCGCGGCCTGCGCGTACTCACCGGACTTGAACGCCTTCACGGTGACACCCAGCGTGTTGAGCGCCGGCACGAGCGCGTTGACCGGGCCGATCGGGTCCAGCCGCACCGGCGCCCGGATGCCCTGCGCACGCACGACCCCAGCCACGTACTCCGCGGCCCACCCGGTGCCCTCACGGTGCGCCAGCACCTCGACATGCAGCAGCCCGTCGCGCCGCCGGCCGGCAGCGACGACCGCGGTGCGCGAGCTGTCGGGCGCAACGTCGAGCGCCAGGCGGACCGGACCTACGATTTCGGAGTCGGGGTCCAGCAGCGCGGCCCACAGCTCGAGGTCGATGATGCCCGTCGCCTTGCCCTCCGTGACCGGCCAGTCGCCGACGCCGAGCCGCTCGACGGCGAAGCTGCGCGCATCGAGCGCCGCCAGCTCCCGCTCGATCGTCTCGGCGGTGATCCGATGCGGATAGGCAGCGTTGGCCTGCGCCCAAAGCTCTCGGTCCGCGAGCCGGCTCGGATCGCGCAGCAGATCGTCGAGCTCGGCGTCGGCGGCGAACTCGACGAACAGCAGGCCCTCGGCGCCGGCATGGCCCCGCTCACGGGCGCGTGCGAGCACGACGCCATGCTCGTGCACAACCTGGTCTACAGCGGAGCCGGTGAGCAGCACCTGCGCGTTCGGGCGGGCGCTGAGGATCGGCAGCAGCGCCGCGAACGCCGCCTCGGGCAGAATCATCGCCTCGTCGAAAATGAGCAGATCGGCGCTGAGGCCGCGGCCGCCGCTCTTCGTGCGGGTCTTGAAGCGGATACGCGAGCCATCGAGCAGCTCGATGCCCTCCTCGCCGTGCGCGCGGCTGACACGCTCGACCTGCCCCAGCAGCTCGGGCGTGTCCTCGATGACGTCCAGCAACCGGCGAAACGCCTCCAGCGCCGTCGAAAACTCGTGCGCGCTGTGCACGATCAACCGGCAATCGGGGTCCAGATACAGCCCCACGAGCGAGCGCGCCACGAGCAGGTTGCCCTTGCCGTTCTGCCTCGGAACGATCGCAATCCCCTCAAAGTGCGCCCAACGGCCGTCCTCCCGCTGCTCGAGCAGACCGGCTACGAACTCCCGCTGCCAACCGTCCAGGGGCAGACGCGCCCGATCGCAAAGATCCAGGCCCTCATCGACGAGCGAGCCAGCTGCTACAGCCATTGACGGGACGCGGGCCGGATGTCGCCAGCGCGCTGGCCAGCAGTCGCACGGTTACAGCGACGGTGCTCCGGGCCGGCGTAGCGCGACCTGTCGCCGTCGACGTGCCCGAGGTCCCACGGTTCATGAGGCGAGATCGGCTCATGGCAACGCGCACAACGCACAACGCCGCGAGCGACGCGGGCAGCCCACTCACGGCGGGCCCGGCGATGGGCGACGCCATAGCCGCGCTGCTCCGGCGTCAGCCGCTCACGAGCGCGGGCGGCCTCACGCGCAGTCCGACGCGCCGCCCTGCAAACGCCGCACGAGCGCCGACCCGGCGGCAGCTCGCGTCCGCATCCGCAGCGCCCGCGCAGAGGCCCCATTCAGACCGCCTCGCGCCACGAACGCGCGCGCGCGCGCTTGACCTTCGACGCGTCGCGACGCTGCTCAGCGCGGCTCACAGCCCGCCTCGCGGGGAGAGAAACGGACCGGGAAAGGGTGATATCCGGTCGGGTTTCAGGTCGATTCGTGACCGTACCCCCCGTCGTGGCGTCGAGGAGACGACGCGAGGCGGGGTGTGGTCGCTGCCTGTCAGCATGCTGTGCGCGCCGCCTCGAGTAGCCGCACCGCCTCGATGTGGTCTGCCGCGACGAGCTCGACGTCGACGTGGTCGACGCGTCGCTGCGACACGCCGACCGTCACGTCGCGGGCGCCGCGGCGGGTCAGCTCGGCGGCGAGCGCGTCGACGAGCAGCAGCGCGTCGTCGTCGCTCGCGGTCCGGACCGTTGCTCTGAGGATCGTCACGGTCGCATCACCTCGCTGGCGTGGATGCGAGCGATGGCGCGATCGGCGAGCGTAGGGGATGCTCGTCGAGGAACGCGATCGCTGCTGCGTAGCTGTGTGTGGGGTGCGCTCATAACGTAAATCATGCCTACCGGGTCGAAGGGCATTTCGCGCGCTCCCACGCCACGGATGGCCGGAACCTGACATTAGGGTCACGCTCGGCACACAACACGCACAACGCCTCGCGCGGTGTATGGCGGTACACCATCTCGCGCCGCACGCGCAGCAGGCCGGCACAGCGAGCGCAGCACGTGTTCCGCTTCACGATCGTCAGCCAGTAGCGATCCGACGCGGATGCGGTCGTGCGTTTCGCGTCGATCGCCACCCTTTTTTTCCTCTTCCGTTCTCTCTGTTTGAAGCTCAACTCGACTCCTGTTGTCCTCCTGAGGGCTGTGCCAGCGCAGGGGGGGGACTCCCTCCTGCGGGATAAACGACGTTTTCATGGGGTTCGCGACGTCTCCCGGCACCCAAACGGACGGCCCCGGCGACTGTCGCTGGGGCGGGCCCGATGGCGGCTTCCGTTCAAGGACTCCCTTGAAAGCCCGCCGTCCCGCCTCGCTGAGGCGGGACATCCTCTCCGGGGCGCTCACGCCCGATGTTGGGCGCGGCGGTTGCGCGTGTCGTGGCCGGGACCGTCCGACCGGACGTTCCGTTACGCTTCGAAGACCTCCTGTCTGCCGCTGGAGGACTGCTGAACGAGAGGCGCCCCCAGCAGGCGCCTCTCGTCGTTCGGGGGAAGATCGTTGGCGGCGGCCAGGCGTGCGAGCACAGCGTCGACGTCACGCTCGGGGACGCCGGCGGCGCGGGTCACCATTGCGTCGCGGTCGTGATCGTGGGAACTCAGTGGGAACATCACGTGCCGCTCACGGGCCGCAGATGTCGCCTCGAAGGCGCGAAACCCACACGAACGCTGGACATCCGCGGACGGGGAGCGGCGCCAGCTTTCCATGGTAAGGAAGGGGTCATCGGTTCGAGTCCGATGGAGGGCTTTTCGATTTGCAGGGCTTTTGCGTCGGCCCAAGTCTCGACCACGGGTCGAGAGGTACCAAACGGGTACATTTTCGCGGCCGCCGACCCGTTCTGCGCCGCGCCGCCCGGCAAGAAGGGGGGGCCAAAATCCGCTCGTAGGCCTCTTGTTATGTATGAGGGGCATTCCGCCCGACGCATCGCTGCTGCGGGTCTCGGAGGCCGCCGAGCTGGCCGGGCTGTCGACGCGCGCGATCTACCGCGCGATCGAGCGCGGCGAGCTGCGCGCCGCGCGGCTGTGCTCGCGCCTGCGGATCCCGCGCGCCGCGTTTGACGAGTGGATCGAGCGCAGCACCGTGCGGCCGGCCGAGCCGCCGGCGACGCCGCCACCGCCGCCGATGCCCGCCGGCAGCTTCCGCGCGCTGCTCGCGCGCCGCGAGGAGCGCCCGTCGTGAGCGTCGAGCGCCTCGAGCGCGCGAGCGGCGTCGTGTGGCGCGTGCGCTGGCGCGAGGGCGATCGCAACCGCTCCAAGGTGCTCGGCCGCAAGCGCGACGCCGAGGCCTTCGACGCCGAGCTGAAGCGGCGGCGGCGCACCGGCGAGATCGCGCACCTCGACGCCGGCAAGGAGACGCTCGCGCAGTTCGGCGAGGACTGGTGGCGGCTATACGCTGAGCCGAACCTCGCCGCGACGACGCTGCAGGTCTATGCCGCGATGTGGGACGCCTACGTCCTGCCGCAGCTCGGCGCGCTGTCGCTGCGCGACCTGACGCCGACCGTCGTCAACCGCTTCCGGCTCGAGCTCGAGGCCGCCGGCGTCGGGCGCGGCGCGATCGCCAAGACGCTGACGCTGCTGCAGGGCGTGCTGCAGCGCGCGTGCGAATGGGAGCGGCTGGCGTCCAACCCCGTGCGCGCCGTGCGCAAGCCGCGGCCCGCGCAGCGGCGCAGCGTCACGCCGCTTGCGCCAGACACCGTCGAGCAGATGCGCTTCTGGCTGCTGCACCGCGACCTCATGCGCGACGCGACACTCGTCTCGGTCCTCGCCTACGCCGGCCTGCGGCCAGGGGAGGCGTTCGCGCTGACGTGGGCGAACGTCCGCGAGCGCACGCTGCTCGTCGAGGCGGCGGTGAGCCTCGGCACGGTCGCCGAGACGAAGACGCGCCGGCGTCGCACCATGCGCACGCTCAAGCCGCTCGCCCAGGACCTCGCCGAGTGGCGCCTGCGCGCCGGCCGCCCGCCGGACGGGCAGTTCGTCTTCCCCGCGCACGATGGTGGACCGTGGTCGCCGGATGACTGGAAGAACTGGCGGCGGCGGACCTTCTGGCCCGCCGCCGCGGCCGCCGGCCTGACCGGCGCGCGCCCGTATGACCTGCGCCACTCGTTCGTCTCGCTGCTGATCGCCGAGGGCCACAACATCGTCGAGGTCGCCCGCCAGGCCGGCCACTCGCCGAAGATGGCGCTGGACACCTACGCGCACGTCTTCGACGAGTTCGACCCCGCCGAGCGCGTGACCGCCGCCGACCGCATCCGCGATGCGCGCAGGGAGATGCAGCGCCGCTGGCGCCAACCGACGCTGTTCGACATCGCATGAGCAGCCCGAACGGATACGCCGCCGTGCACCGCTACGACGGCGCCGTCATCGAGCGCGACGAGCGCGAGCAGGTCATCCCGATCGCCGTGCAGCCGCGCGACCTGGCGATCGTCCGCGACGTCTGGCGCTACCGCTTCCTGACAACCGACCAGCTGCTCGAGCTGTGGTGGCCGGGCGCGTCGGCAGGCGGGACGGCGCCGGCTCGTCAAGCTCTTTCGCGCCGGCTACCTCGAGCGCTTCCGTCCCGTCTCGCGCCGCGGCTCGTACCCATGGACGTACCACCTCGGCGCCGACGGGCACCGCATGCTCGTCCAGTCGGACACGATCGATCGCAGTCACCGCTTCAAGCCGCGCGCGATCTACGACTACGGCCACGTCCTGCACGACCTGCAGCTCAACAACTGGATCCTCGCCTGGCGGCGACTGCTCGGCCACACGCTGCTGGACTGGCACGGCGAGACCGAGATCCACCCGCCGGCCGGCCTGCGCCGCGACTCACGCGACAGTCGGCTCTTCGTCGCCGACGGTTCCGGTCGCATCGTCAGCGACCTGCGCGACGAACGACCACGACTGCTGCGACCCGACGCCATCATCGAGGTCGAGGACCCCGACAGCTACATCCCACTGACGTACTACATCGAGTTCGACCGCACCCGCCGCGTCGACAAGAACTACGACAAGTTCCGCCGCTACGACTGCTTTCTCAACTACTGGTGGCACGAAACCGACGTCGGCCTGCTCGACGCGCCCTACGTGATCTTCATCTGCCAGGACCGCGACCACGCCCTGTCGTTCCTCAACGCCGCCGACCGCGACCTGACCGGCAACATCGACCGCCACTGGGGCGACGAGCTCGATTGCATCGGCCGCCAACGGATCATGTTCTGCCTCGAGCACAGCATGTACGAGCACAGCCCGCACGCCTTTCAAGTCCCCGAGCAGCCCCGGCATCGCGACGCGGGCGAGGAGCGACGGCGCCCGATCCGCACCGTGCTGCCCGGCGACCGGGACGCGACGCGCAGCACGGGCGCATGACGACCGAGGTGTATGCGAGCGACTGTCGGAGGTGTACGCTCCAGCGGTGGCCAAGCGCACGAACATCAACCTCGACATGGACCTCGTGCAGCAGGCCGCACAAGCGCTCGGCACCCGACGGACGACCGACACCGTCCACGAGGCGCTGCGCGACGTGATCGACCGCGCCCGCCGCGCGCGCCTGGCGCAGCGCGAGTTCGAGGACCTGACGCCCGAGTCGCTTGACGCGATGCGTCGCCCGCGCGGCCGTTCGGGGTGATCGAGCTGGCCGACACGAGCGCGTGGATATGGTCGCGCCGGCGCGCGCATCCGCAGCTGCGCGAGGCGTTCGACACCGCCCTCGTCGACGGACGGCTCGCAACGTGCGACATGGTGCGCCTCGAGCTGCTCTACAGCGCCCGCAACGCGCAGGAGTTCGCCGAGATCCGCGACGAGCTGGACGCGCTCGTCGACTGCCCGATCCGCGAGGAGCAATGGCAGCGCGCGCTGTGGGTCTACGAGCAGCTCAGCGCGCAGGGTGGGGCGCACCAGCGCTCGGTCAAGCATCCCGACCTTCTCATCGCCGCGGCCGCAGAGGGCGCCGGCATGGCGGTCGTGCACTACGACGAAGACTACGACCGCATCGCCGAGGTCACCGGCCAGCCGACCCGCTGGCTGGCGCCCGCGGGCACCCTCCGCTGAGCGGGCGAGCCTGTTGCGCCGTCTCGCGCGCCCTGGTGATCTCTATGTGTTGATCTCTAGTTGTTGCCCTGTAGGCGTTGCGTCCTGAGCGAAACAGTCGGCCGCCCCGCCCCCGGCCGAGCACCCGCATCACGCCTGGGCTTTCGAGGAAGGGGGGTCCACCGCTTCGCGCTGGACCCCCCTTCCTCGACCTGCCACATAAATCAGGCAGGGCAGCCCAGGCGTGATGCGGTGGGGCCGGGGGGCGGGGCGGCGGTAAGCGAAGGAGTCGAGCAGGAGCAGGAGTCGGGGGGAGACGAGCAGGGAGTGGACGGTCGCGCGGGAACGGGATCAGGATCAGGATGAGCGGACGGAGATGAGGACGAGGGGACGGAGTCGCGCGTCGGTGTCTGGGTCGTTAGGCGTCGTCGGATCGTTCTCGCTCGTGATGCTCGACCTCGTGCTCGCCGTCTTCGCGCCCGGGCCCTCATGCTCGCACCCGAGGCTGCCCCGCCCGCTCCGCCGGCCGGTGCCCGTCGCCGCCCGACTCGTGCGCGCGGCTTGCTCGCGCATCCGCGCCACGCGGCGCCAGCACCGCTGCCCGCGAGGGATCGGTGGCGGCAAGGGCCCGCAAACGCGCCAGCGCCACGCGCGGGCTCCTCGCGTCGAGCGCGTGGACCCACAGCTCCATCGCGCCCGACTGCGACGCTCGCCGCCCGGCCTGCCGAACCCTCACCGTGTGCGCGGCCCGGAGGCAAGCGCACGCAAGTCCGCACGGACCTGCGCATCGCGGCGCTCTGCGGCCTCGTCCAGCCACCGCCACCGAACGCCGTCGAGGATCTCGAACTCCGCGCGCCCATGATTATCGATCCGCTCGACGTCAAGCGCGACGGCGGCGACGTTGTCGGCACTCCCAAGCGACTCCAAGACGACTGCGGCGCGCCCACGTGCCGTGAACGCAACGTTGTCTGCGCCGACGAGCGACAACGCCGCGCGCGGATCCGCACGCAACCGCGTGAGCGATCTGCGGCCATGTCCGAGCGCGAAGAGGACCCGACGCGGGCCGGCGCGGATCGTCGTCGAAACCGGTATCGCGTGCGGCATGCCGACGCCGACCGTCGACAGGATCGCGACCGTACCATCGCGCCACTCGGGCAGCTCGCCGGTCGTCATCCCGTGAGTATCGCCGCCGACCTTAGCGACCGCGGTACCAGGCGCTTGGGGACGATAGCCCGCGACTCAGTCGCCGTAGCTACTTGCGCGGAAACCGACCCGGAGCGGCGGCTGCTTCGTCCAAGAAGGGAGCGCCGCCGCATCGTCGCAATCGTGGCCGGTCGCGTGGGAGGCGCGCTCCTTCCCCGGGGCGCTGCTTTCGTCGGTGGCTGTCGCGCAAAGTTCTCCGGGCCCCGATTCGCGGGCTCCAGCGGGCTCGTTCGGGCGATGCGTCGCGACGGGCTCCGGATCGGGTCGCGTGGGGGCGGGCGTTGGGAGCCCCGTGAGCGTTGGTGTCCCGTCAGGGCGCTGCAATGGCCAACTGAGGAGCGGCGCTGTGCCGACGCAGTGTCGTGTAGCGATTGACGCGTACGGGGCTGTGGAGCCGCCGCGAAGCTCAGCACTCGCTATCAATATGTCCGACCGGTTTGCGTCGTACAATTTGCCGGCATGGGTGACAAGAGGCCGCCGATCGCTGCACCGATCAAGCGGGCTGTTCGGCAGCGATGTGGCTTCGGCTGCGTCATCTGTGGAATCCCGATCTACGAGATCGACCATCTCATTCCATACAGCGAGGTGAAGGAACACGATCCGGATAACCTGGTTCTGCTGTGTAAGCAGCATCACGGCGAAAAGACGCTCGGTCTCCTCCCGCCCGAGATCCTCGCCACGGCGAACGCGCAGCCCTACAACGGTAGGACTGGCGTTTCCGCTCCGCAGCCCATTCGCTATGTCGGCGAAGGCTGCGAGTCGGTAATCGGCTCCAATCGGCATGTATGGCCGAGGCTTGGCGACGGGATGCTGACCGTGCCGCTGCTCGTGGACGACACACCGATCGTCCTATTCCGAGCAGAAGACGGGCATTTGTTGCTGACCGTCCAGCTCTTCGACGAGCATAACGAGATGCTCGTCCAGATCGTCGACAACGAGCTCGTCTTCTCGGTGGAGCCCTGGGATGTCGAGTTCAAGGGCCGCGACCTGACGGTCCGCGGCGGCCCAAGAGACATCTTTGTGCACATGCATTTCGCACCGGCGGATGCACGTATCACGATCGATAGAGGTCACATCTGGCGGAACGGCATAGAGATTGCGATCCATCCAGACCGAGTTGTTCTGTTACCGAACAACAACGTCATCTCAGGCGGTACCGCCGTCAATTGCCTCGGGGGACTATCCACGGGTGATGTCCCGGATGGCGTAGGAGGTTTCGCGTATGTCGGCACGGCGCGTCGGCCGTTTGCGGCCGACAACTCCACTGAACCCTCAGTCCGCAAACTCGTACGGCGCGCATAGCGAACGCGACTCGTGAGGGGCGCTGCTCGTCCGCGTGCGCCGAGTGCTCCCGCACCGACGATCAGAGAGCGCTGCTCCTCGCGGTGGCTGTCGCGCAAACCCGGGGTCGTCCGGGGGTCTTAAGACAATGCGGGCATGCCCCAGAACTTCTTGTCGTGCGAGCGTGAGCAGGTCTTGTTGATGCCGCCCAGTCTGCGCGACTGGCTGCCGGATGATCACCTGGCGTGGTTCATGCTCGCGACCGTCGAGGAGCTCGACCTCGGGGCGTTCTACACGTCATATCGCGCCGATGGTCACGGCCGCGCGGCGCACGATCCGGCGATGATGGTCGCGTTGTTGATCTACGCGTATGCGCGTGGGCAGCGCTCGTCGCGGGGTATCGAGCGGGCGTGTGTGGAGGACATCGCGTTTCGGGTGATCGCCGCCAACCAGGTGCCCGATCACGCCACGATCGCCAGGTTTCGCCAGCGTCACGAGGACGCGATCGCCGAGCTGTTCAGCAGCGTCCTTGGGCTGTGCGCGCGGGCCGGGATGGTGCAGGTCGGGGTGATCGCGATCGACGGCACGAAGATGCACGCCAACGCCTCCCAGCACGCCAACCTGACTACGAGCGGATCGCCCGGCAGATCGTCGGCGAGGCCGACGAGATCGACCACGAGGAAGACGCGATACACGGCCGCGAGCGCGGCGATCAGTTGCCGCCCGAACTCGCGACACGCGAGGGCCGCCAGCAGTGGCTGCGCGGCGCCAAGCGCGACCTCGACGAGCAGCGCGCCGCCGAAGCAAGGCCGATCCCGCGCTCCCGGCAGCAGCGGTTGGTGGAGGCAAAGCGCCGCTTGGACGAGGAGCTGGCGGTCGAATGCGCCGCCAACACGGCGTATGAGCACTACCGCGCGCACGGCCGCCAGAAGAACGGCCGGCGGCTGTGGCCGCCACCAAAGCCCTACACGCCACCCGACATCCCGACCGGGAAGATCAACCTGACCGACCCCGATTCGCGCAACGTCAAGACCCGGGGCGGCTACCTGCAGGGCTACAACGCCCAGGCCGCCGTGACCGCCGGGCAGATCGTGATCGCCGCCGAGATCTCCGTCAGCTCACCAGACTTCGGGCTCCTCGGCCCGGTCATGGACGCCGCCCTGAGCGAGCTTGAGGCGGTCGGCGTGACCGACACGCCCGGCGTGCTCGTCGCCGACACCGGCTACTGGCACCAGGTCCAGATGGACCAGATCGTCGAACGTGGCATCCAGGTCCTCATTCCGCCCGACGCCGGCAACCGCACGACCCCTCGGCCCGGCTGGGACGGAGGCATCTACGCCTTCATGCGCCGCGTCCTGCAGACCAACCTCGGCGGCGATCTGTATCGCAAACGCAAGGGCATGATCGAACCCGTATTCGGTAACACGAAGTTCAACCGTGTCGATCGCTTCCAACGCCGCGGCCGCTCCGCCGTGCGCTCAGAGTGGCGGTTGATCACCGCGACGCACAACCTCATGAAGCTCCACACTCACCAGCTGGCCATCGCAGCACCCTGACAGACGCTGCAGGGGCTCACGAAGCCCCACGCGCGCACTCAGACGGCCTGATCTCGAGCGCGACGCGACGCATCGGCCAGACGACAGCCCTCAAGCCCGCCAAACCGGGCTCGCAGGACTTTGCGCGACAGCCACCGCGCAATCGAGCGCTCTGACTACGCTCCTCCTCCCGTCCATTGCGGCAGTCGGGAGGCGAGGATCGGTGCAGCCGATGCCATCGCTGCTGGCTGGCCACGGGTGCCGCGCCGCGCCTCTTGTCGCGACGCGGCCCGGTCTCACCTTTCAGGCGGCGCTGCGAGCGCCGATTTCGTTGCGTACTCGCGCGGCGGCGCGGGAGAGCGCCTTGAGCTTCTCGATTGCGCAGAAGCGGGGTAGGGCCTTCAGCCCGCAGTCGGTCGTCAGGTAGACGCGTTCGGGCTCGATGTGCTCGAGCACCTTGTGGATCCGCTCGACGATCTCGTCGTCGGTCTCGATGTAGAGGGTGCGGATGTCGATCACGCCGACCTGCACCTCCTTGTCGGGCGCGATCTCCTTCAGCGCGTGGACGTCGGCCATGTCGCGCAGGGCGAAGTCCAGCGCGTACTGCTTGACGTTGACCTCCTGCCAGCGCTCCAGCACTCGCGGCAGCGCGTCCTCGATTGTGCGGAACGTGTTGCCGTAGCCCGCTCCCAGGCACGAGTGCCAGGCAATCTTCGCATCGACGCCCTCGATCCACGCGTTGAGGACGTCGATCACCCAGGTGGCGCCGTCGTCCCAGGCCAGCCGCCAGGCGCCGAGGTCCTCGATCTGGATGAAGTCGGCGCCGCGCGCGACGAGGTCCTTGAGGTCCTGGTTGAAGATCGGGACGAGGTCCTCCGCCAGCCGCCGCTCCGAGTCGTACTTCGACCCGGGCACGTTGAGGTCGACGTGGAACGTCAGGTTGGGCGGGCCGGCACCGACGGACACCTTGAGCGGGCGGTCGGTCAGCCCGCGCGCGACCTGGTACATCTCGCCGAGCCGCGCGGGAATGCCCTGGCTGACCTCGTCGGTGACGGAGGTGCCGCCCCAGTCGTGCATCCATGCCGCCTGGCTGTAGTCGGGGTTCTCCTCCTTCTCGATCTCGCGCGCGATCGGGTTGGGCAGCTTCGCCTTGCTGAAGCCTCCGAGGCGCTCGTACCAGTACCAGACGAAGGAGCCGATCGCCCCGCCGTACTCGTCGAAGTGCATCTGCCCGTCGGTGACGATGTCCAGGCCCGCGATCTCCTGGTCCTTGATGCACGCCGCGGTCGCGTCGCGGTAGGCCTGGAAGTTCTCCTCGAGCTTCCACCACTCCAGCAGGTCGGCGCCCTGCACGTTGTACTGCTGATACCAGCGGGGCTTGGGATAGGAGCCGATCATCGTCGTCGGCAGGATCGTGTCGGTCACCTTTGTCGGCATGGCGCTACCTCTCTTCTGGACGTCGAGTGGATTTTTCGGAGAAAGCGGGCGTGACCTCAGTTGTCGAGCATCGCCACGGCGCGCACCGGCGAGCCTGTTCCCGCACGGATGCGCAGCGGAAAGCCGAAGAACGCGAAGCGGCGGCCGGCGACGGCCTGCAGGTTGGCGAGGTTCTCGTAGTGCGTCACGCCGTTGCGGCGGCAGAACAGGTGCACGGGATAGATCCGGTCGGCCGGGTTGTCCGGGCTGGGTGAGTCAACACCGAAGATCTTCACGCCGTGATCGCCGAGCCACTCGGCCGCTGACTCGTCGAGCCCGGGGTACTGCGTCGTGTACTCGGGCGTCCCGCCGAAGCGCTCCGCGCTGCCCGTGCGGATCAGCAGCACGTCGCCGCGGCGCAGTTCCGCGGGCGACTCCGCGAGCGCCCGCTCCAGCCGCTGGCCGGTGCAGTACTCGCGCGGCGCGACGTCGGAGACGTCCAGGCAGGTGCCCTGGCCGCAGAAGGTCTCCAGCGGCATCTGGTCGATCGTCGGCGCGTCCTCGCGCGGGTCGAGGTGGCTGAGCGCGTCGACGTGGGTGGGACCGTGGTCGCAGAGCTGGATGCCCAGGCTCTGAAACGCGAAGTCGCTGTCGAAGTTCGGAGCGGTGTCGGCGAACGAGTGGTGCTGCCAGACCTTCGTCTCGAGGTGGCCGGCGTAGACCGGCATGCCGTCGTAGATCTCCTGGGACAGGTCAACAAGCTGCGCCACGGGGGCCTCCCTCTCTCGTCGTCGCCGGCACCGCGCGATGGCGCCGTCGTGAACTGGACGTGCTCACCAGGCGGTCCATCCGCCGTCGACGCGCAGCACGGTGCCGTTGACGCTCTCCGATGCGTCGCAGGCGAGATAGTGGACGGCGTCGGCGACCTGCTGCACCGTCGCCAGCCGGCCTGTCGGCAGGCGACGGTGGACCTCCTCGCGGAACTCGGGGTCCTCGAGCATCCCGCGCGTGAGCGGCGTCTCGACGAAGGTCGGCGCGACCGCGTTGACGCGGATGCCGTCGGGGGCCCACTCGACGCCGAGTGCCTTCGTCAAGCCCTCTACGGCATGCTTGGTTGCGCAGTAGGCGACGCGACCCGGATAGCCGACGGTGCCCATCTGGGAGGAGAGGTTGATGATGCTTCCGCCGGCGCCGCGGCGCAGCAGCGCGTCGCCGACAGCGCGGCAGGTCGCGAACGTCGCGCGGACGTTGACGTCGAAGAGCGCGTCCCAGTCGGCAAGCGCGTAGTCGCGCGCCGGGCCGGGCCGGTTCGTGCCGGCGGCGTTGACGCAGACGCGCAGGTCGCCGAGCGCCTGCGCGGCCGCGACCGCACCGGCGACCTGCTGCTCGTCGGTCACGTCAGCGACGTGCGCGTGTGCCGTTCCGCCGGCATCGGCGATCGCCGCGGCCGCCGCCTTCAGGTCGGCGGGCGTGCGTGCGACGAGCACGACCTCGGCGCCGGCCTGCGCGAGCGCGTGGGCGCAGCCGAGGCCCAGCCCTCGCCCTGCGCCCGTCACGAGGGCGACACGGCCGTCGAGGCGCCAGCGCACCTCGCTCATCGCGTCTGTGCCGCGCGTTCGAGGCGCATCGTCGCCGTCAGCGCGTGGCCGGCGAAGTGTTCGGCCGTGGAGATCGCGGCGACCGCCGGCGCGACGTGACGCGTGCCCTCGGCCGTCAGCTGCTGATACGTGCAGGTCTTGAGGAACTTGCCAACCCACAGCCCGCCGGTGTAGCGCGCGCCGCGCAGGGTCGGCAGGACGTGGTTGGTCCCGACCGCCTTGTCGCCGTAGGCGACGGTCGCCTCCGCTCCGAGGAACAGAGAGCCGTAGTTGCGCAGGCGCTTGAGGTATAGCGCCAGCTTGGCGTCCTCGACATGCACCTCGAGGTGCTCGTTGGCGGCCTCGTCGGCGAGTGCGATCGCGGTGTCGTCGTCGTCAACGACCGCGATCCACCCGCGGTCGCGCCAGGCCACGCCCGCGACATCCGCCGTCGGCCACGTCACGAGCAGCTCGTCGACCTGTTCGGCGACCGCCCGCGCGACGTCCTCGCCGATCGCGATCAGGCCGGCCGGCGAGTTGGGTCCGTGTTCGGCCTGCCCGAGCAGGTCGGCGGCGACGATCCGTGGGTCGGCCGAGCCGTCGGCGATCACGAGCACCTCCGTCGGTCCGGCGAGCAGGTCGATCCCGACGCGACCGAAGAGCTGGCGCTTGGCCTCGGCGACATAGGCGTTGCCGGCCCCGACGAGCATGTCGACCGACGCGATCCCGTCGATCAGGCCGAACGTCATCGCCGCCAGCGCCTGCACGCCGCCGAGGCACAGCACGGCGTCGGCGCCGGACGTGTGCATGGTGTGCAGCATCGCGGGATGGATCCCGCCGCCGCGCTGCGGGGGCGCACACGCGAGGACCTGCTGCACTCCCGCGACCTTTGCGACGAGCACCGTCATGAACGACGAAGCCAGCATCGGATAGCGCCCGCCGGGAACGTACGCCCCGACCGAGGCGACGGGAATATGGCGATGGCCCAGGACGACGCCGGGGGCCGGCTCCACGCGCAGCTCGTGCATCGTGTCGCGCTGAGCCTGCGCGAACCGGCGAACCTGGTCCTGCGCGAACTCGATGTGCTGCTTGAGCTCGTCGTCGAGCTGCGACGTGGCGCGCGCGATCTCGTCGCTGGACACGACGAAGCTCTTCGGCGACCAGTCGTCGAGCTCAGCAGACCAGCGGCGCACGGCGTCGATGCCGCCGCGCTCGATGTCGCGCAGCATCTCGCTGACCCGCGCGCGCAGCTCGTCGGTCGCCTCGGGCGTGACTGCGTTCGGCGCCTTGAGATAGTTGACTGAGATCGGCTCTGCCTCGTCTCCGGGCGGGAATCCGGCACTATACATACGTATGTAGCGCGGTCCAACCTCAGGCGTGGTTGCATTCGAGCCGTGAGACCACCAGGGCCCCCTATCGACGTTCGTGGGCGTGGGCGCGTCGCCGCGAGGGACGGCGGCCGCCGTCCGACGAGTCACGACGTCGCGCTGGCGGCGGGCGTCTCGCAGCCGACCGTGTCACGGGCGCTGCGCGGCGACCCGAGCGTCGCCAAGGCGACACGACAGCGCGTTCTCGACACCGCCCAAGCGCTCGGCTACGTCCCAAGCGAGCGCGGCCGCAGCCTCTCGACGCGGCGCTCCGGACGGATCGGCGTCGTCGTCGAGGATCTCGGCAACCCGTTCTACTTCGAGCTGCTCGATGCGCTGCACGACCGGCTGGAACGCTCGGACCATCGCATGGTCGTGCTCACCCCCGCCCGCGGGGATCCCGAACGCCTCGAGCGGCTCGTCGACGGCTCGACGGACGGGGTCGTGCTGACGACCACACTGCTGGACTCCGACTTGCCTGCCCGGCTTCTGGACCGCCACTTCCCGTTCGTGCTGCTCAACCGGATCGTCGACGGCGTTGCCGCAGACTCATGCTCGGTGGCGAACATCGACGGCGCTGCAACCATCGCCGCCGCGCTCGTACGCCACGGCCACCACTCCATCGGCGCGATCTTCGGCCCCACGAACACGAGCACCGGGCGCGACCGCGAGATCGGCTTCCGCCAGGAACTCGACAAGCACGGCATCGTTCTCCGTCCCGAATCCACGCGGCGCGGCACGTTCGTCCACGAGACCGGCCAGCGAGCGATCCACGAGCTCCTCGCCAACAGGCCGCGGCCAACCGCCGTGTTCTGTGCCAACGACGTCATCGCGATCGGGGCGCTCAACGCAGCCCGCGCCCTCGACATCCGCGTTCCCGACGAGCTCAGCATCGTCGGCTTCGACGACATCGCGATGGCGTCCTGGGAGGTCTTCAAGCTGACAACCGTGCGGCAAGACCTGCAGGAGATGTGCAAGACCGCGATCGACCTGCTCCTGGCGCGAATCACCAGACCAGACCGACCGCCACAACAACACGTCCTCCAAGCACGCCTCGTCCGCCGCGCCACGCTCACGCAAGCGCCTACCTGAACGGATCGCGCACCCGTCGATCGCGGAGCGTCCGTCGAAGGCTCCTTCCCAACGGCAACCTGCATTCGACTTCGCAGAGGCCCCCTTCTCGCGCAGAGCAGCGGCTCGGGCTTCAGCCGAGAAGGGTGTCAGTCGAGGCTCCGCGCCACGTAGCCGTCGCCTGCGACTGCGTCGAGAACTTGCTGAGCGTGCTCGCGCCCACGGGTCTCCAGCACGAGCTGCACGGCGGTCTCACGAACATGCAGCTCGACGCCCTCACGGACGTGCTCGACCTCGACGAGGTTGGCACCGGCATCGGCGACGCACGCAAGCAGGCCTGCCAGCGAGCCTGGCCGGTCAGGAAGGCGCGTGAAGAGCGCCAGCCGCCGCCCGACCTGCGTCTCGTGGCGGCGGGCGACCGCGGCGAGCAGTCCGGCGTCGACGTTGCCACCGGAAAGCACAACCACCGTGGTCCCGCGTTGCGCAGGCGCGACGAGGACTTCCAGCAGTGCTGCCACCCCGACGGCTCCTGCCCCCTCCACCACAAGCTTGCTGCGTTCCATCAACAGCACCATCGCCTCGGCGATCTCGTCCTCGCCCACTGCGACCACGTCATCCAGCCAGTGCGCGATCAGTCCGAGTGTGAGCTCGCCCGGCCGCTTGACCGCGATCCCGTCGGCGATCGTCAGCGCCGATGAGACAGCGATGGGTTGGCCTCGTTGTAGCGAGTCGGTGAACGGCGCGCATGCCTCGGCCTGCACGCCGACGACCTCGACCCCCGGACGGGCTGATTTCACCGCGATCGCGATGCCGCTCGCCAGTCCACCGCCGCCCAGTGGGACGACGACCTTCGCCAGGTCCTCGACATCCTCGAGCAGCTCGAGCCCGATCGTGCCCTGGCCGGCCACGACGTCGGCGTCGTCGAAGGGATGCACGAACGCCAGCCCGCCCTCCCGCGCCCGCGCGGTCGCCGCCGCAAAGCAGTCCTCCAGCGAGTCTCCGATCAGGTGCACCCGCGCACCGAGCGCCGTGCAGCCCTCGATCTTGGCGAGCGGCGCCTGGGCCGGCATGAAGACCTCGCACGGCACGCCGCGCGCCCGCGCGGCATCAGCCAGCGCCCAGGCATGGTTGCCCGCGCTACCGGCCACGACGCCACGCTCGCAGCCCGCTCCCAGCGCTGCCAGCTTGTTGAGCGCGCCGCGCAGCTTGAACGAACCAGTGCGCTGCAGGTTCTCAGCCTTCAACAACACCCGCGCGCCACAGCGCTCCGAAAGCGCCTCCGACTCCAGCACAGGCGTACGCCGCGCCACGTCGCAGACCGCGACGCGCGCCCGCTCAACGTCCGCTGCCACGACGACGCTCACCGGCCCCCCGGCCTTCCCACATGCTGTGCGGCAGAGTAGGTCAGGAGCGCTTCGGCTGTCGACGGACAGCCGCCGCCCTCGCAGCAGGACTCAACCTTCTGGCGACAGTCCGCGCACCACCACGCCGAACGCATCCAAAACAGGCGGTGCCCCTGGCCCGTCATCGCGCAGTACACGCCGACCACGATCGCAGCCAGGGCGGACTTAGCCGACGACCCATTGCCGGCCACACGCGCCATCGCCTGACCGGCAGTTCCGCATCACCTTGAGATGAACCGCACGACAAGCCCGTCGATGTGGCGGGACGGCGCACGGCCAGGACGAGCCATCGCGCGCCGCAATGAGCGGCGCGACGCTGCACCCCTCAAACGAGCACCTGCGCTCTCAGCCGGCACAGCATGACGCCGCTGGACGCGAACACCGGCGCCGCAGGCACTGCTACACGCGGGCGCGGCCGTTGGACCTCTTCTCCGCCCGATCCGACATCCATGAGCGTCGGCGCAAATCGCTACGTTCGCGGGATGCCGGCGCGCCCAGAGTCCATAGCCGTCGTCGGCGCGGGCATCGTCGGCCTATCGACGGCGTTCGCGCTTCGGCGACGCGGGATCGCGGTACGCATCTACGAGCGCGGCGAGATCGGCGGCGGACAGTCGGCGGGCGGAACGCGCATCTTCCGCCTGAACCACGTGGATCGACGTCTGGTCGCGCTCGCGTGCACCGCTCGGGAGCTCTGGCTCGGCTGGTAACAGGAGGCCGGCCGCGAACTGCTGGGCCGCAGCGGCGTAGTCGTCGCCGGACCTACCGCGGATGGGCGCCTGGCCGGCGTTCTCGAAGCAGGAGGCGATGCGGTCCGCGCCGATACCGACGCGCAGCGGTCGGTGCTGCCTACCCTCGCCGGACTCCCAGAGCCGGCGTTCATCGACTGCGGCGGAGGGCCGATCTGGACAGACGCGGCCTTAGCCTGGCTTGCGCGGTCACTCCGCGACGTGCTGACGCGCTCCGAGGTCCTTGCGCTGACGCGCCACGCGTCGGGAGCGACGGAGGTGGTGACGCCGCACGGCGCCGAGCCGCACCGGTCGGTGATCGTGGCGGCCGGCCAGGACACGCCCCGGATCGCTGCCACGAGAGGTGTGATCGTTCCGGTCGAGCAGACACTTCACGCGCGCGGCACGTTCGCCCTCCGTGCCCGGAACGCAGAAGTCCTCGCGGCCATCCAGGACTCGACCGGGCATTACGGGCACGCGGTCTACGGAAGTCCATTGCCCGACGGCGAACACTACGCGATCGGGCTCAGCGGCGACGAGGGTGAGCTGGACCCATCCGCCAATTCACTGACAGCGATCCGGACCGTTCGCGAAGGGCTCGTGGAGTACGTCGAACGGGCAATGCCCGGAGTCGACCCAGACCCCGTCGCCTGGACCAACTGCTGGGTCACCCGGCTCCCGTGGGGTAGCGACGCCGTCGCGTGTTACACCGACGGCACGAACCTCTTCATCGCCGGGCACAACCTCTTCAAGCACGCCCCGGCGCTCGGCGAGCTCCTGGCCGCCGCCGCGCAAGACGACAAGTTCCCGGCCGACTTGAGCGACGCCCGCAGGCTCGGCAGCACCTCCACGGCATGAACCCAGGAGCGGGCCTGAGCGACCGCTGGCAGAGTTTCGCTTCTCGCCCCCAGTGCACAAGCGTCCGCGCTCAGCGATCCGAGAGCTCCCGATCCTCCGCGATCCGCGCAACGCCCTGCGATGTGAGCGCCCACGCACCGTCGTTGGGCGACACCACCAGCCCCTGCCGCTCCAGCGCACTCAGGTTCAGCGGCGTTCGCATGTCGCCGCGCCCTCGGCCGATGTCCGCGTCGACGTCGGCGATCGCGACCGGGATGTCGGCCTTCCCGCCCGAGCGGTCCCACAGACAACGGAGCACGTGGGCGAGGTCGCGTTGACTCACACGTCGATAGTCACAGGTCCAGTGCTCCTCCTCGCGTGGGAGGAGCCGTCGCTGTGGCGTGACCCCGGTGGTTCGGTCCGGTGCTTGTGAGAGTACTTCTCGCCCACGATCATGGGCAGCGAGGACTCCAACGCATGAAGCGACGCAGGCACACTCCCGAGCAGGTCATCCGCAAGCTGCGCGAGGCGGAGCGGATGCTGAGCGAGGGCAAGACGATGGTGCCGTCCCAGGCGCTGGGGGAATCGTAGGGCGGGCGTAGCCTCCGCTTTGACCGACAAGTCGAAGCTGATGGAGGTACGCCCGCATGAAGAAGGTAGTCCCCAGCGAGCGGCTGCGCCGCGAGCTTGATGATGTCCTTGCCGCCATCGGCGAGGAGCAGGATCCGATCGAGGCGGTCGCGCGGCTCGGTGCGCGGCTGATCCTCCAGCAGGCGCTGGAGGACGAGGTGACCGAGTTCGTCGGCCGCGGGCGCTACGAGCGCGCCGGCGGCGGCGAGGAGGTGATCTACCGCAATGGGTTCGCCGAGCCCTCGACGGTGCGCACGACGAGCGGCCCGACGGTGATCGAGCGCCCGCGCGTGCGTGACGCAACCGCCGTTGGGTTCGAGTCGCAGGTGCTCGGCAAGGGCGTCGCGCGGACGCACGCGTTGGAGGCGTTGGTGATCTGCAGCTTCCTGCGCGGCCTGTCGGTGCGTGACGTCGAGGCCGCGCTAGAGGAGTGCTTCGGCGAGCAGGTGATCGCCAAGTCGACCGTCGCGCGGGTCTGCAAGGACGTCGCCGACCGCTACGCGGCCTGGTGCCAGCGCGACCTCTCGGTGCACGATCTCGTCTATTGCTATCTCGACGCGATCTACCTCAAGCTCAGGCCGACCGACGAGCCGGCCGAGGGCGTGCTGGTCGCCTGGGGGATCACGCTGGAGGGCCAGAAGGTGCTGCTCGGGCTGCAACTCGGATCCAGGGAGAGCTACGAGTCGTGGCTTGACTTCGGGCGCGATCTCAAGGCCCGCGGGATGCGAGCGCCGGCGTTGATCGTGGCCGACGGCGCAGCCGGGATCTGGAAGGCCACCAGGGAGCTGTTCGAGCACGCGGCCGAGCAGCGCTGCACCGTCCACGCGCTGCGGAATCTCACGTCCAAGCTGCCCGAGCGACTGCACCGCGAAGTCAAAGCCCGCTACTGGCAGGTCCTCGACGACGCCGTCTCGGCCGCCGAGGCGAAGGCCGGACTGCTGGCCCTGGCCGGCGACTACCGCACCGCCTACCCGTCGGCGATGCGCGTCATTGACGACAACATCGACCAGCTCGTGGCGCATCTGCGCTTCCCACTCGAGCACCGCAAGCGCACCAGGAGCACAAACCTGCTCGAGCGCACGTTCGTGGAGGTCCGCCGGCGGACGAAGATCATCGGCCGCTTCCCGGGCGAGACCTCGGCACTGTCGCTGATCTGGGCCGTCCTGGAGCTCGCCAGCCGCGGCTGGCGCGGCATCACCATGACCCCCAGGCCGTCGCGCAGATCGAACGCGTCCGCCGCGGCCAAAGCCCCCGCACCGACGTTTCCACCGCCCTTGCCGCTCAGGAGGTGATTGCGGCGTGAAGTAAAATTCACTCACACACCGCGGAAGCTACGCCCACCGCGTTTCCCCACTCCCTGGGACGCCACCAAGACGATCGCGGAGCTCTGCAAGGAGCTTGAGGTCTCCGAGCAGACGTTCCATCGCTGGCGCAACCAGTACGGCGGGATGAAGGCCGATGACGTCAAGCGCCTCAAGGAGCTTGAGCGTGAGAACACGCGGTTGAAGGCGATCGTGGCTGACCAGGCCCTGGAGTGTCAGGCGTTGAAGGAGGTTGCTCGGGAAACTGGTGAGCCCGGCCCGTCGGCGGGCGGCGGTCGCGATGCTCTGCGACCGCCTGCACGTCAGCGAGCGCTGGGCCTGCCGGGTCTGCGGTCAGCATCGCTCCACGCAGCGGCGCGAGCCGATGCCCGCCGGCGATGATGAGGCGTTGCGTGCCGAGCTGCGCGCGTTCTCGGCCAGGCGCCCGCGGTGGGGGTACCGCCAGGCACACGCATCTGCAGCAGGAGGGCTGGGAGATCAACCGCAAGCGCGTGCAGCGCGTCTGGCGCGAGGAAGGGCTGCGGGTCCCGCAGCGCACCCGCAAGCGTCGCCGGCTCGGCGACGCCACCGCCCCCAAGGAGCTGCTGCGTGCCGAGCGCCCCGGGCACGTGTGGGCGTTTGACTTCCAGTTTGACCAGACCGCCGACGGCCACGTGCTGAAGCTCTTGAACGTCGTCGACGAGTTCACCAGGGAGGCGCTGGTCATGCACACAGCCCGCAGCGTCACCGCCGATCAGACCGTCGCGGTGCTGGAGGCACTCGTCGCGGTCCGTGGCGCCCCAACGCATATCCGCTGCGACAACGGCCCGGAGATGACCGCGAACGCGCTGATCGACTGGTGCGCCGCGCAGAGCACGCTGACCAGCTACATCGACCCCGGCGCACCGTGGCAGAACCCGTTCGTTGAGTCCTTCCACTCGCGCGTACGCGACGAGCTGCTGAACCTCGAGTTGTTCTCATGCCTCGCCGAAGCCCGGGTCGTGATCGAGGACTGGCGCGAGGACTTCAACCGCCACCGGCCGCACTCCGCCCTTGGCCGCAAGGCTCCCGCCGTCTTCGCTGCTGCCTGGACGCTACCCGCACCCGCCGCCTGACCCTCACCGCACGGACGCGCGCGGACGGAAGCCCGCCGCTCGGCTCGCCCTCCGGGCTCGCCTCCGCGGCAGGCTTCCGTCCGCGGCAGCACCTAGCGTGCCCGTACTACATCCACCCGGCTCTCACAGCAGGTGGACCGAAGAACGGGGTCCGGCCAGCTGTGGCGGCGATCGCAGAGCGCCCCTGTTCGCGCAATCCAGCGCTCTGCCGACGCTGCCCTCGCGCGCGCGGAAGTCCATCTATGTCGGGTTCTCCCACAGGATGGAATGTCGCTTCGTGCAAGCAGTCTGCTGCAAGAGACCGATTCGGAGGGGGACCAGACGGCGATAGGCTCGCGGCATGGATGTCGATCGACACGCCCCAGTGGTTGCCGAGTCCGAGATCGAGATCGCAGCGCCGCGCGATGTCGTGTTCGACGTAATCGCCGACTTCGAGCGCTGGCCTACGTGGAACCCCGACGTCGAGAGCATGTCGCTCGACGGCCCGCTGGCCGAAGGAACGATGTTCCGCTGGAAAGCCGGCCCTGGCACGATCACCTCGACGCTGCGGTGCGTCGAGCGGCCAAGCCAGATTGGCTGGACTGGGAAGACCCTCGGCATCCACGCCGTACACGTCTGGCGATTGGAAGCCAACGACGGGCAGACGCGTGCGACTACCGCCGAATCCTGGACGGGCTGGCTTCCCAGGCTGCTCCGGGGGCCGCTGCGCAAGCAGCTGCAGAAGGCGCTCGACGCCGGGCTTCCCCGCCTTGAGATCGAGACCAAACGGCGTGCCGGCCTCTAGTTCAGGCTCACTGCCCGCCTTCAGAATCCAGAGGACTGCTGCTAATCGCCGGCGAGCATCGTCTGCGCCGGCGCTCGCGCCCGCTGCCCCTGTTCGTCCGGAGCAGCAGTCGGGGCGAGAGTCCCGGAAGCGTCGCCAAGCGAAACTTGGTGCGGAGCCCGGCGCGGGGAGCGACAACCACGACCCGATCTTGCGGCTTTGCTGACGGTCTACACGTCCTGACCCTTTCGCTTCGGCACGTGGCCTTAGCATCCGCTCGCATGGGTCGGGGAGCCACCATCGCGATCAAAGAGGGGACGCCGACCCAGTCAAGGTGACGAAGATCGCGGGCTACAAGGATGGCTTCGGGGTGATGGTGCCCTACACGTCGGCGGAGGTTGTCCCGTAGCTCGTAGAACTTGAGGTGGCGGTCCGATCGCCTCGTCCGCTGCTGCTGGCAGCGTGGCGAGTTGCGAGACAAGTCCATTGAGACGAAGGGACCGCCATGAGGACCGTAGAGCACGATGCCGACGAGATCGGCGAGGGGACGTTCGACGCGCTGCCTGAGCGCGTGCAGGTGGCGTTGGGGGAGCTGGCGGGCGCGGCGAAGGAAGGGCTGCTGGCGCTGTCGGTCGGTGTCGGGCTGGGTGTGCTGAACGAGTTGATGGCCGAGGAGGTCGATGAGGTCGTCGGGCCGAAGGGCCGCCACGACCCCGACCGCGCTGCGGTGCGTCACGGCCATGAGGACGGCAGCGTGACGCTCGGCGGGCGCCGAGTTGCGGTCGCGCGTCGAGGGTGCGCGCGACCGACGACAGCGGCGAGGTCGCGATGAAGACCTACGCGCACTTCGCCGACCGTGACCCGCTGACGAAGGTCGTGCTCGAGCAGATGCTCGCCGGCGTCAGCACCAGGCGCTTCGCCCGCACGCGCGAGCCGGTCGGCCAAGACGTTGTCGACGCGGAGCGTTCGACGAGTAAGTCGGCGGTCAGCCGCGAGTTCGTGGGCCGCACCGGCGAGCATCTGCGGGCGCTGATGGCCCGGTCGCTTCAGGACGTGCGCCTCGCGGCATTGATGCTCGACGGCCTCGAGCTCAAGGGCCGCTGCTGCGTCGTCGCGCTCGGCGTCAGCACCGACGGCGTGAAGGTCCCGCTTGGGCTGTGGGACGGCTCGACGGAGAACAAGCGCGTCTGCGTCGAGTTGCTTGCCGATCTCGTCGACCGCGGCTTGGACTGCGATCAGGGCGTCCTGGTCGTCCTAGACGGCGGCAAGGCGCTGCGCGCGGCCGTCGATGCGGTCTTCGGCGAGGTTCCCGTCCAGCGCTGCATCCGTCACAAGGAACGCAACGTGCTCGATCACCTTCCCGAACGCGACCGCCCCACCGTCAAGCGCAAGCTGCGCGCGGCCTGGAAGCTCACCGACCACAAGGCCGCGAGTCAGCGGCTGCAGGCGCTCGCCGACGAGCTCGCGCACTCGCACCCCGGCGCGGCCGCGTCGCTGCGTGAGGGCCTCGCGGAGACGGTCACGTTGCAGCGTCTCGGCGTGCACCCGCAGCTGTGGAAGTCGCTGTCCTCGACGAACCCGATCGAGTCGATGATCGGGATCTGCCGCGCCACGTCTCGCAACGTCAAGCGCTGGCAGAACGGCGACATGTGCCTGCGCTGGACGGCCGCGGGCATGCTCGAAGCCGAGCGCCAGTTCCGCAAGATCATCGGCTACAGCCACCTCGCCGCACTCGCCCTCGCCGTCGAGCGCGACGTAGCCGCCGCACGCGCTGCCGCGAGCCGATCGACAACCATCACCACCGACATGACCACCGCGACCGAGCCGGCCGCTACGCTCGCAGCCACTCACTGATCACCGGACCGTCACCGCGAAGTTCCACGGCGCACGGGACAACCTCCGTCGGCGCGCGAGGGCTGGCTCGCGAAGGTGCCCGTCAAGTACGCGCGCGACACGGTCGACGTCGGGCTCGCGGAGACGGCGCACTTCACTGCGGACGATCGGGTCAAGCTCTCCTATCACCGCGACGGTTTCGCGCAGTTCTCCGGCGAGAACCCCGGCACGATCGCCTCGGGGCGAAAACCGGATGGGACGCCGAAGGGCCTCGCCATTCAGACATGGCCTCTAGCGGTCCCGATGGAGACGGGCCCGAACTTCGGCATCCAGGTATGGGGGCTAGAGGGTTTTCAGGTCCTGAAGGGGCGGCCGAAGAACGCTCACGTCTTCGGCGAGGACGACTTCTACTACCGGGACTGCACGCCAGACGACTGGCACGGGTATCTTTTTGAAGGCTTCGTCTTCACCCCGCACTTCCGCGCGCATGTCCGACAGATCGAGGATCGGATCCTGCTGCCGCTCTGGCACCGCGCGTTCGGCGGCGGGGAGGGAGCGAGCTTTGACTTCCGTATTGTTGCGATCGAACTGCAGACCGGGCTGATGCTTGCGCTGATCGCGTCGCGCCTTCGGATGGAGGGCGACGTGCCCGAGTGCGGGTTTGTTCTGAACGGCCCCGGACAGGTGGTCGACAACGAGGGCAACGGCTTCGTCCTCATGGCGCAGTACCCGCGCTCGGCGGCCTTCTCGGGTGGGATCCCGCTCGACTACGCACCTCCTGCGTCGCAGCCGTCAGACGAGTGACCCGGGAGGTCCGCGCTCGTATCGAAGACAGGGTACAGCCAGGATTTGGGCGCGCCTGGACCGCTGAGCATCGCGTTCCGGGGCCGGACCGCTGTTTGCTGAGAATGGAGACGTGTTCGCCGCCGACGTTCTAGCTAGCTTTGTCCCCGCCGTCCTGCCAGCGCCGGCGGATAATGTGCTCGAGATCGGCGGGGGTCGTGGGGAGCTCGGCCGCTGAGCCCGCGCGGTGCTGGCTACGAAGTCCGAGCGATCGAGCCTGCAGCCGAGAATGGCAGCGGCGTCGAGCGCGTTGAGCTGCTCCGGGCCTCCGCGAGCTTTGACGCCGTCGTCGCCGTCGTTTCTCTGCAGCACGTCGAGTCTCTCGATTTCGGACGCTGCCCGTCTTCGTCCAGAGCGGAAGTCCTTCTCGCTGCCAGTGAGCACCGACGACGGTGACCCAGCGCGTCGCTTCTGCGCCCGCAGCGACCGTTCACGAACATCGCCCGGCTGACGGTGGACCAGCGGCCCGCCAGCCTGACGACCTCGGTAGCCGCTGTCGCTTAGCGTTGGTCCATGACTCTCGACACGAAGACGCGGCGTGCAATAAACGAGGAACAAGTCGCCCGATTCTTCGCTTGGTGGGATCCCACATGGAGGTGGATCCTCATCCTCGGGCTGCGAGACATGCGGGCCAACCTGGACCGTCTGGGGAACCTTGCCACCGCCGAGCTCGGCAACGACACCTGGAGCGACGAGACCTACGTCTACGGGCCGCTCGCACTCGGCATCACGGCGTCCGCGGTAAATGAGGCCGCACAGCACTGCGAGGACCTCTTTGCGCTGTTGACATTCCTTCGCGACCGGGAGACCTTCGCTCGCCGGATGGGCAGCTACTCGGCCGGCAAGGTGATCAAACTGTCAGACAAGCTCCGCAAGGACGCCGACGAGCAGCTTGCCGCGAGGTTCTGCGTGCCGCCGATCGCGCTGATCGAGGAAGGGATGCACAAGGCCGAGAACCCGCACGAGAGCGTGGCGGTTGCCCGCGACGCCATCGCGCGACTCGGTGAACTCGTCCGTTCGGTGGTGGACTTCTACGAGACCTACGAGTTCTTCCACCTTCAGTACAAGCACGGGCTGAAGGTGCTTTTCCGGCCGTTCGGTATTCCGACGGCCGAAGCCATCGCTGACCGAAAGGGCGATGTCAAGGCGCCGCTCTTCGCGGCAACGAACGAGTCGATCAAGCAGATGCTCAAGCGCCCGAAGGATCAACAGGCGATGATGCTGCACCTCACTCCACTTAGCCAAGCGCACCTAAACGAACTCCTCGAGACCCGTGATCTGCTGAGGCCACAAATGGCCGGCCCCGAGGTAGATCTCGATGACGTTGTTTCGCACTCGTGGACGGTGTCGCGACTCCTGCGCATTGCACAGGCCAACAGGCTCGCGCTTGGGGCGCTCGACGCGGACGGGCAGCAGACCTTTCAACTTCCCGGCGAGGGGATCACGGAGACGGTCGAAGTGCGCATCGAGCCGTCTCGAGTCGTAGAGCTTCCCGACGTCTCGATCTAGGCCGCTGGCGCGCCTCGGTCACTCGTAATGAGCATCCAAGACGTTCGAAGGCGGTGCCACTTCGGCGACATCTGCCTGGACGATGATCCAGACGCTGGCGCTGCCGCTTTCCATGCATCTGGGCAGCGCGGCGTCGAGACAGGGGCAGAGTTTCGCTATCGCGTGGCAGGAGCGCTCTCGCAGAGCGCTCCTCCTCGCGCATTCCAGCGCTCTCGTGGGCAGCGAAGCGGTGCTTCCCCTCGTCGTCCCCAGGGGTAGTCCCGATGGCGTCGCCGTAAGCCGGTGTAGTCGCGTTGCCAAGGCTCGTCTTCCGCAGAGGTCCTCGTCGGGTCGCTACGCCCCGTCGAGGAGATCCCTGAGCTGCTTCGGAAGCGTGCCGACTTCGTCCCAGTGGTGAACGGCAATCTCATCGCCGAGCATCGAACGGACCCAAGGCACTTGCTGCTGTTCCTCGAGGCCGATCACAATGGCGTTGACCTGAGTCACGCGAGGCTGGGCTCGTAACCATCCGACGTAGCCGAGCGCCTGCGCGATCGCGTCACGCCGAACGAGGTCCGCCTTGAGTTCGATCACGATTAACCGGTTGCCGTGTCGGTCAACCCGGCGCAAGAGAAGGTCGATTGTGCCGCCGTGGTTCTCGCCCAACGGCCACTGTGGACCGCCAACTAGCTCGACAGAGCCGCCAATCAGCGGCTCCAAGGCCTCGACGTGGCGAGCGAGCCATTGTTCGAGCTGATGCTCGATGTCTCGTCGTTCGCCGGCGGTACGTTGGCGTCGGCCACCACTTCGCGGGCGCCGTGTCCGGTCGACGTCGACTAGTCGGCGCCACACCTCCTCAGGCATGGGCGACGCCGACTTTACGAACCCAGCGCGCAACGCGGGCCATGCCGCCAGCACTGGATCCTCCCTCAGCGTGCGGATCTCGATCGGCGGCGAAAACTCCGCGAGCGAAACGAAACGGCATCCGTGCTTGTCGGAGAACTCCGCGGCAAGGGGATCATCGGCCAAAGCGAAAGCGTCGGACGTGGCTAGGACAACTTGGCAGATGTCCTTCGGGCCGTGCCGCGGTAGCTGGCCGGCCTCGTTCTCCGCTCCGCTGCGATAGAGCACGGCGAGGTCGCCCGCCTTAGTGTCGGGGTGGCAGGTCCACCACCCGTTGTCGTCGTCATAGTGCTCAGGCAGTACTTCCTCGACCGGAAACAGCGCTCGACGTGGTGTGCCGTCGACCTCGAAGGTGTACTGCGGCCCCGAGACCCAGACCCACTTGGCGATCGCGTACGAGGAATACCGCCTATCAACGTCCGTGATTCGCATCGCTAGGAAGAGTCGCAGGCACGAGCGACAGATCGCGCGGTCCCGTGATTTGCATTGGCGGTTGTCCATCGCGGTGGCGCCGTTCCGGAGTCGCACTGCGCTCGGGAGCAGGTGGCCGAGCGTCGGACGCCGCTCCTTACCGTCGCCAAATGCGAACGGCACCGCGTCGTCTGCCCTAGTGTCGGGTTCCCATGGCTCCCTACGCGTGGTCTCGCGACCCCGAAGCGGTCGCGCGCCAGCTCAATGCCCTCAACGCTGATGCGCAGTCACGCCTGACCTTCGCGGTCGAGTGCGTGAACGGGCTGCACTACCTCGCTGACCTCGACAATCACCTCATCCCGCGCGACACGGCGACAGCCGTCCTCGAACATGGATGGCAGGTGATCGACATGGCCCACGTACGGTGGGCAGCCAGCAGTGCGATCACGGCCCTGGACTTGTGCGCGGCGGCGCTCGGCCGGCTCTATTGCGGAATCACCGGCGGCGAACGGGACCTCTCGGTCGAGTCAGCGAGGGAGAAGCACTGGGAGACACTGAACAACGCTCCGCGCAGACCGTCGCAATGGATCACAGCGGTTCGAGGCGATCACCGCTACAAGGGGCTGCTGCAGCTACGCCACGAGCTCACACACCGGGTGGGGCCGCGTAGCTACTCGGTGCATGTCGCAGACGCGCTACACGTTTCAGACCGGACCAGCCCGTGGACGCCCGAGGCTGCGTGCGCACACGCGGAGGCACAGGCCGAGGCGCAAGCACGGGCGGAGGCCGCAAGCATCACGCACCGAACGCGGTTCCCGATCGGAAGCTCAGACGTTCCGGTGCCGGAAGTCATATGCCTCGCGAGGGATCTTGCGACGAAGCACGTCGAGGCATTCCTCGCGCTGGACCCGAGCTAGCGCCGACGCTTCCAGCAGCCTGAACGAATCGCTCGTGACGCGCCCGCTGATTGAGCCCTGCCCGCCGTTCTACGAGTTCCGGCCTTGTCGCTGATCGGCCCGAACCAGCGCCCTCCGCAGCGGTGCCGCCGCTCGTCCTCGCGGCAGTCATCCACCTGCGCCGTTCGAATCCTGCTCCGCCGTCCCGACCCCTATCGCCGGGGCCTCGTACTCAAGGCGCGATGCGGGTCGTCGGCGGACCTAGGTAATGGCGCGCCAGCGATTGTCAGCCCATCTTGCCGGCTGGCGGCACATCTGCCGCACTGGCTTCGACCTCCGCCTCGGCCAGCCGATCAGCAAGCTCCCGCACGCTCAATCCCGTGTCGCCGACAATCCACGCGCTCGTTGCCCCAGCCTGGCCACCGAGTCCAGCTCTGGTTCGCATCTCATGATGGTGTCCGTTGACGGAGGCAGGCTCATCGGACCATGAGACCTGCACAGCGCGAGCCTGGTTCTCTTCCCCCGTCCACGTGATCTCACCCCATTCGGGCTCAACCGTGAGCAACTCGCGCAGAGCTACCTGGTCGTTGGCGCTGAACCAGTCGAGGTTCACCTTCAACTTCGTGCCGGGTTCGATCGCCCGAGCCCGCAGTAGCGTGAGCGTTGCGTTGGCCGCGCGCGTCCTGGCCTCGCGACTGCTCTCGTCATCAGCAGCTCGCTTGCGTCGCCGCACCAAATAATCCTCGGTCTCCGGTATCGGAATCAGCGGCTGAGCACTGACGATGTGCGACCCGTCGGGTAGCGCATACGCAGTTAGCTTTGTACAGCCGATGTCGAGCTTGGCCGATTCTGGACCTCCACTGCCGAGCTCACGCAGGAAGAGCACGGTCGCGGTGACGGACGGAGGGAAGTCCTCCGCCACGAGCCGTACACGAACTTTGCCAGGCTGATCTGTTGCGAGGACCGCGGCGTGCCCGACGATTCGCTCGCGAGCTTGCTCCGTGGGCACGCCGTGGAACCTCGCAAATTGTTCAGCGACATCTGAAGTCGTCAGCTCATCGCAGTACGCGGCATAGACCAGCGCCTGGGACTCGGTTCGATCGGGTGCGAGACCTCGTTTGAGCTCGACTACAAGTAGACGTCCGTCCTCGTCGAGAAACAGGAGGTCGAGGCGATCCGCGACGCGCCCGTATGCACCTTCCCAATCAGCGAACTCCTCCGTGATCAGCAGAAGTCCGGTGCCGAGGAAATCGGATGGTCGCGAATCCAACGCTGGATGTCAGCTCGTTCTTGCCATCCCAGGTCTGCCATCGTCACGGGGACGAGATGCTGCGCGTTGCGCTCGCCGTCGATCAACAGGTTCTGGACGTCGCGCGTTGTTCCAGCCATCGCGCCAAGCTAGAGGACCGTGGCGTGACCCCGGTGGTTCGGTCCGGTGCTTGTGAGAGTACTTCTCGCCCACGATCATGGGCAGCGAGGACTCCAACGCATGAAGCGACGCAGGCACACTCCCGAGCAGGTCATCCGCAAGCTGCGCGAGGCGGAGCGGATGCTGAGCGAGGGCAAGACGATCGCGGAGGTTGTCCCGTGCGCCGTGGAACTTCGCGGTGACGGTCCGGTGATCAGTGAGTGGCTGCGAGCGTAGCGGCCGGCTCGGTCGCGGTGGTCATGTCGGTGGTGATGGTTGTCGATCGGCTCGCGGCAGCGCGTGCGGCGGCTACGTCGCGCTCGACGGCGAGGGCGAGTGCGGCGAGGTGGCTGTAGCCGATGATCTTGCGGAACTGGCGCTCGGCTTCGAGCATGCCCGCGGCCGTCCAGCGCAGGCACATGTCGCCGTTCTGCCAGCGCTTGACGTTGCGAGACGTGGCGCGGCAGATCCCGATCATCGACTCGATCGGGTTCGTCGAGGACAGCGACTTCCACAGCTGCGGGTGCACGCCGAGACGCTGCAACGTGACCGTCTCCGCGAGGCCCTCACGCAGCGACGCGGCCGCGCCGGGGTGCGAGTGCGCGAGCTCGTCGGCGAGCGCCTGCAACCCGCCGCTGACTCGCGGCCTTGTGGTCGGTGAGCTTCCAGGCCGCGCGCAGCTTGCGCTTGACGGTGGGGCGGTCGCGTTCGGGAAGGTGATCGAGCACGTTGCGTTCCTTGTGACGGATGCAGCGCTGGACGGGAACCTCGCCGAAGACCGCATCGACGGCCGCGCGCAGCGCCTTGCCGCCGTCTAGGACGACCAGGACGCCCTGATCGCAGTCCAAGCCGCGGTCGACGAGATCGGCAAGCAACTCGACGCAGACGCGCTTGTTCTCCGTCGAGCCGTCCCACAGCCCAAGCGGGACCTTCACGCCGTCGGTGCTGACGCCGAGCGCGACGACGCAGCAGCGGCCCTTGAGCTCGAGGCCGTCGAGCATCAATGCCGCGAGGCGCACGTCCTGAAGCGACCGGGCCATCAGCGCCCGCAGATGCTCGCCGGTGCGGCCCACGAACTCGCGGCTGACCGCCGACTTACTCGTCGAACGCTCCGCGTCGACAACGTCTTGGCCGACCGGCTCGCGCGTGCGGGCGAAGCGCCTGGTGCTGACGCCGGCGAGCATCTGCTCGAGCACGACCTTCGTCAGCGGGTCACGGTCGGCGAAGTGCGCGTAGGTCTTCATCGCGACCTCGCCGCTGTCGTCGGTCGCGCGCACCCTCGGACGCGCGACCGCAACTCGGCGCCCGCCGAGCGTCACGCTGCCGTCCTCATGGCCGTGACGCACCGCAGCGCGGTCGGGGTCGTGGCGGCCCTTCGGCCCGACGACCTCATCGACCTCCTCGGCCATCAACTCGTTCAGCACACCCAGCCCGACACCGACCGACAGCGCCAGCAGCCCTTCCTTCGCCGCGCCCGCCAGCTCCCCCAACGCCACCTGCACGCGCTCAGGCAGCGCGTCGAACGTCCCCTCGCCGATCTCGTCGGCATCGTGCTCTACGGTCCTCATGGCGGTCCCTTCGTCTCAATGGACTTGTCTCGCAACTCGCCACGCTGCCAGCAGCAGCGGACGAGGCGATCGGACCGCCACCTCAAGTTCTACGAGCTACGGGACAACCTCCGATCGCGGAGCTCTGCAAGAGCTTGAGGTCTCCGAGCAGACGTTCCATCGCTGGCGCAACCAGTACGGCGGGATGAAGGCCGATGACGTCAAGCGCCTCAAGGAGCTTGAGCGTGAGAACACGCGGTTGAAGGCGATCGTGGCTGACCAGGCCCTGGAGTGTCAGGCGTTGAAGGAGGTTGCTCGGGGAAACTGGTGAGCCCGGCCCGTCGGCGGGCGGCGGTCGCGATGCTCTGCGACCGCCTGCACGTCAGCGAGCGCTGGGCCTGCCGGGTCTGCGGTCAGCATCGCTCCACGCAGCGGCGCGAGCCGATGCCCGCCGGCGATGATGAGGCGTTGCGTGCCGAGCTGCGCGCGTTCTCGGCCAGGCGCCCGCGGTGGGGGTACCGCCAGGCGCACACGCATCTGCTGGCAGGAGGGCTGGGAGATCAACCGCAAGCGCGTGCAGCGCGTCTGGCGCGAGGAAGGGCTGCGGGTCCCGCAGCGCACCCGCAAGCGTCGCCGGCTCGGCGACGCCACCGCCCCCAAGGAGCTGCTGCGTGCCGAGCGCCCCGGGCACGTGTGGGCGTTTGACTTCCAGTTTGACCAGACCGCCGACGGCCACGTGCTGAAGCTCTTGAACGTCGTCGACGAGTTCACCAGGAGGCGCTGGTCATGCACACAGCCCGCAGCGTCACCGCCGATCAGACCGTCGCGGTGCTGGAGGCACTCGTCGCGGTCCGTGGCGCCCCACGCATATCCGCTGCGACAACGGCCCGGAGATGACCGCGAACGCGCTGATCGACTGGTGCGCCGCGCAGAGCACGCTGACCAGCTACATCGACCCCGGCGCACCGTGGCAGAACCCGTTCGTTGAGTCCTTCCACTCGCGCGTACGCGACGAGCTGCTGAACCTCGAGTTGTTCTCATGCCTCGCCGAAGCCCGGGTCGTGATCGAGGACTGGCGCGAGGACTTCAACCGCCACGGCCGCACTCCGCCCTTGGCCGCAAGGCTCCCGCCGTCTTCGCTGCTGCCTGGACGCTACCCGCACCCGCCGCCTGACCCTCACCGCACGGACGCGCGCGGACGGAAGCCCGCCGCTCGGCTCGCCTCCGGGCTCGCCTCCGCGGCGGGCTTCCGTCCGCGGCAGCACCTAGCGTGCCCGTACTACATCCACCCGGCTCTCACAGCAGGTGGACCGAAGAACGGGGTCCGGCCAACCGGCGCGCTGTGGTCTAGTGTGAGCCACCATGGACGCACGAATCGTCGGTCCTCAACGCGTGGAGAGGCGGCGCCCCCGGCTGCTCCCTTCCCGCGAGAGAGCGTCCACAGCCCAACTGCTCCTCGTCCGCAGCAGTAGCGGCAGCCGCCCTCCGATGGCGGCGAATCCGCCAGAAGCGAGCGGCCCGGGTGATGACGTAGGCGAGTCAGACCTCATCCAGCGGTCGGCCGACGAACTCCAACGCGCTAGTCCAGCCGTACCTGATTGCCGTCGCGAGGGTCGCGATACCACGACTCTGGATAGGCCTGATCTCCCCACTCCCACGAAACGACCTGGCCTTCTTTGAAGTGATCGCGGGTGGTGGGGAACGCGTGCTCAATCTTGTTTCCTCCAACGTTGCTGATAGATTCGAGAAGCACCGCGGCGAAATCATGCGGTGTCTTGGCGGCTGCGTCCGCGAACGTCTCAACTCGAGGGGCTAGCACGCGGTGGATTTCGCGAGGAACCCGCTCGATGGCATCCAGGATGATCAGCCCGTAATCCAGCGCGCGGATCGCGTCCGCGTCTGTCGCCTTACCACCATGGACGATTGCATTTCGGACCGTCCGAAATTCCTCGTATGCGGCGCGGACACTCGGCGAGAGCTCGAGACGGTGGATCGTTTGTGCGAGGGGCCGGTTCCGCCAGTTCTTCGGATCTTGGGACGACGCGAGGACCTCGCGAGCCTTCCGCTCGATCTCGGCAGACAACGTGATGAGCGCCAGTCTGGAGAGGTGGCTGCCTCGTTCAGGACACGGCTCGCGACATCTTGCGCGTCAGCTGCCTCCTCAGCATCGACGGCGGTTGGCGGCAAGCTTCTTCTCGCGGCTTCTGCGCGTTCGCCTAGTTCGGATAGCTCGCGCTCCAACTCAAACTCGATCGGACCCGCTTTACCACGCTTGACTTGGCGGAGAAGTGACTTCAGCTCCGACCGAAAGAGCAGCAACGCAGCGAGGGCTAGGGCCGGCCACGCCAGATCCGCGAGCGCGTGGATGAGGTCAACCGTGTCCTGTACGAACGTTGCTAGAGGAGCTACGGGCACGGACATGGCCACATCTTGCACAAGGTGCCGGCGGACTCGCTCGGCCCCTACTTCGGGTTCCGACGCAGTGCGTGCGTTCCGAGCACCGGAACGCGCTCTATCTGACGCCGCGCCCTGCAGTGTGGGCGAGGGGATTTGGCAGCGTACGGCGTAGCACCCGCTACCCCTTCCAAGCGACGGGGTAGCCGGAGGCGCTGACGTCAGAGCGCTCCTTCCGCGGTGAAACGAGCACTCTGCGGACGCAGCCTGGTGAGCGTCGAACCCGTGCGGTCATGCGACGGCGATGAACTGCTCGTAGCGCAGTTCCAGGCGCTCGGGGTCTGGCTGTTCGTCCCGTCGGCGTGGCTGCAAGGTGGCGGCGCCATGGAACTCCTGCAAGCCACTTCGGAGCATCGGGCCGTCGATCTCGTCGAGTAGGCGCCGCGCGATGTGCACGACGCCGCCAGGATCGATGCCGAGGAGGTTTGAGGCGGGCTGGGTTTCGCGGAGACCGGGTTTGGTGGGTTCCTCTCTTCATTGATTGAGAGAGAGTCAGACGGTACTGCTCGTCGTAGAGTGCTTCCACCTCGGCAGGGGGACGATCGCCCAGAGACTCGTGCAGGCGGTCGTTGTTAAACCAGGCGACCCATTCGACGATCGCCAGCTCGAGTTGGGTCTGTGTGCGCCAGACGCGGTCTGAGATCAGCTCGGTCTTGAAGGTGTCGACGAAGCTCTCGGCCATCGAGTTGTCGTAGGCGTCGCCGACAGAGCCGATCGACGCGAGCACGCCGTGATCGTCGAGGATCTGGTTGAACGCGTAGCTGGTGTACTGCGAGCCGGCATCTGAGTGATGGACGAGCTGCACGTCGGCGACGTCTTGGCGACGCGTGAGGGCCATCCGCAAGGCGTCGAGGACGAGGTCGGTACGCATGTGGTTGGCGAACTGCCAGCCAACGATCCGGCGGCTGTAGGCGTCGGTGACGAAGCTGAAGAAGACGACGCCTTCCCAGCAGCGCAGGTACGTGAAGTCGGCCAGCCACAAGGCGTCGGGCCGCACGGCGCTGAAGTCGCGATCGACGAGGTCGGGGGCACGCAGCGCCGCCGGATCGCAGATCGTCGTGCGCCACGGCTTGCCGCGGCGCTTGGCGCCCTGGATCGCGTGCTGGCGCATCAGGCGCTTGACGCGGTCACGACCGACCTGCTCGCCGGCGCGGCTGAGCGCCAGCCACATCTTGCGATACCCGTAGGCGTAGTAGTTGCCGGCGTGGACCTCACGGATCGTCTGCAACAGCCGCTCGTCGCCGACGACGCGCTCAGAGCGCTTGCCAGTGGCACGGTGGTAGTAGGCGGACGCCGACACGCCCAGGACCCGGCAGATCGGCTCGACGCCGAAGCGGCCGCGGTGCTCGTCGATGTAGCGGCTCACCTCGTTCGGTCTGCGTCGAGCTCGGTCGCAAAAAACACGCTCGCGGACTTGAGGATCTCGTTGGCCCTGCGCAGCTCGAAGTTCTCGGCGCGCAGCTTGCGGATCTCCTCGCGCTCCGCGGTGGTCGGCAGATCGGGCCGAGAGCCGCTGTCGGCCTCGGCTTGGCGCACCTTCTTGCGCAGCGTCTCGGGATGCATTCCCAGGTCGGCGGCGACATGCGCGATCGGACGGCCGCTCTCAAGCGCCAGCCTCACACCGCGCGCCACGAGCTCATCGGGGTACTTCTTCGGACGGGCCATAACGAGTGCTTCCTCTCCCGAGGACCGAAATCCTCCTTTGGAAGTCTCCGTCAGACCCAGCCTGCCTCAGTTGCGGTGGTAGGCGAGGTGGTGGATCGCGCACAGGGAGATGCCGTTCACGACGGTTGCGATGCCGCGTGGATCCGCGGTCGTCGACGATGTGGGCGGCTTGCAGGAGCGTCGCTTCGCGCAACCGGCACACGGCACAGCGCGTCGCGTAGGCGCGGAGCACCTGTACGCGGAAGCGGTGCTGATGTAGGCGCACGAGCGCCTCGCGCGTTGCGTAGCGCCGTACATCTTCGCCTGACACGAGTCCGGCTGGCGTCGTGTCTGTGGTCGGCAGGCCGGCTTGGAGCTCGACAAGCTCGCGGCGCTCGTCGACGGCGATGACGAAAGTTGGGAAGATCGGCTGATACTGGCCGGCGGCGTGGCCGCGGAAGTAGAGATCAGCGGAACCGCGAGCTCGTGCGCAGCGACGAGGGCACGGTTGTCCGCGGCCGCCTGGACGCGCGCGGCCGGCGTCGGCGTTCTCGCCGCGCGGAAGCGGTACGTGAATCGATCCGTCGCCTCGTCGAACTCGTCGTCGTACGGCGCCGGCCGATCGCTCTTGGGCGGCGCGGTGACGAGGCACAGCGCCGCCGGTCCCTCGAGCTCCTTCGGTCGGAAGATGCCGCTGTAGAAGGACCCGAAGCTCACGCGGCGGCCGCGGAACTGGAAGCCCTCGGCGAGCGCCCGTACCGGGACGAGGTCGTCGTAGCGCCGCTGCAGCTCGCGGACATACTCAAGCGCGGCGCTGCGCAGCGCGATGTCGCGCGGATCCCCCATCCGCGGTAGTTTCGTCCGCGCCGGCCCAGACCACAACTAGTCACATCAATGGCGTCCGGTGCCCGCAGAATCGCTCACCTTAAGGTACAGAACGGGTACATCGGTTGCGCGAGGCCGTCTTCGGCCGTCGCGAGCCGGACTCGCGAAACCACCGCTGAGCAGGTAATTTGTGTCGGCCATGAACGCACGTGATCTGCCGTTTCGGGCCCTTTTCGGGATGGTAAGGAAGGGGTCATCGGTTCGAGTCCGATGGAGGGCTTCCGCAGGTTGCAGGGGTTTCTTCTCTCACGCCCTTCTGACGCTCGGCCGAGAGGTACCAGACGCGTACGTCCTCGCCGCTCCTGACGGTGTCGTCGGGAGGGGCCAACTTTCGCGGTCGCGGCTCTTCATCTATGCGAGGAGCAATACGCCGGCCGCAAGAACCCGGGGCCAGATCGGCTCTTCGTCCCTCTTGGGGTCGGACATGTCCACCCAGCGAGAAGCGACGTTCCTGCGGCCTTCCGAAGCCGCGGAGAGCACGGGGCTGTCGACGAGGGCGATCTACCGCGCGATCGCGCGCGGCGAGCTGCGCGCCGCGCGGCTCTGCTCGCGCCTGCGGATCCCACGCGCGGCGTTCGACGAGTGGGTCGAGCGCTGCGTCGTCCGCGCGCCCGAACCGCCGCCGAAGGCGTACCCGCGGGTACCTCCGCCGGCCTCCGGCAGCTTCCGCTCGCTTCTCTCCCGTCGAGAGGAGACCCCGTGAGCATCGAACGAGTGGAGCGCAAGGACGGAAGCGTCGTGTGGCGCGTGCGCTGGCGGCAAGCCGGTCAGAACCGCTCGAGGGTCCTCGGCCGAAAGCGCGACGCCGAGGCCTTCGACGCAGAGCTGCGCCGCAAGCGCCGCACTGGCGAGCTGGCGGCGCTCGACGCCGGCAAGGAGACGCTTGCCGAGTTCGGCGAGGAGTGGTGGAGGCTCTACGCCGAGCCGAACCTCGCCGCGACGACGCTGAAGGTCTACGCGATCCTGTGGGACACCCACGTGCTCCCGCGGCTCGGCTCGCTGCGGCTGCGCGAGATCACGCCGTCGGTCATCACGCGGTTCCGCCTCGAGCTCGAGGCCGAGGGCGTCGGGCGCGTGTCGATCCACAAGGCGATGACGCTGCTACAGGGTGTGCTCCAGCGCGCCTGCGAGTGGGACCGCCTCGCGTCGAACCCGGCGCGTGCGGTCCGCAAGCCAACCGCCGCGCGGGCCCGCGCCGTCGAGCCGCTGGCGCCGGATGCGGTCGAGGCGTCCGCGCCTGGCTGCTCGAGCGCGAGCTGCTCGGTGACGCGACGCTCGTGTCGGTCCTGGCGTACGCGGGGCTGCGTCCGGGCGAGGCGCTCGCACTCACCTGGTCGCACGTGCGCGAGCGCACGCTGCTCGTCGAGGCGGCCGTGAGCGTTGGAGTCGTCGGTGAGACGAAGACGCGCCGACGGCGGACCGTGCGCCTGCTCCCGCCGCTCGGCGCCGACCTCGCCGAGTGGCGGCTGCGCGCCGGCCGGCCGCCCGACTACGCGCTCGTCTTCCCGGGCCACGACGGCCAGCCATGGTCGCCGGCGGCGTACAAGAACTGGCACCGGCGGAACTTCCGGCCAGCCATCGCAGCAGCGGGCCTCACTGGCGCGCGGCCCTACGACCTTCGCCACTCGTTCGTCTCGCTCCTGATTGCCGAGGGCCACAACGTCGTCGAGGTCGCCCGCCAGGCGGGCCACTCGCCGAAGATGGCGCTCGACAGGTACGCGCACGTCTGACCCGACGCAGCGCATCGACGCCGCCGAGCATCCGCAAAGCCCGCGAGCAGCTGCGCGAGCGCGCCCGCCAGCCGACCCTCTTCGACGTCGCATGACTGCCGCCGTCGACGAGCTGCCCGCGTCGTACGCCGCGGTCCATCGCTACAACGGCGCCGTGCTCCAGCACGACGCGCGCGAGCAGATCGTGCCGATGGCGATCCAGCCGCGCGATTTCGCGATCGTGCTCGACGTCTGGCGCTACAAGTTCCTGACGGCGCCGATGGTGCGCGAGCTGCACTGGGACGGCGGGAGCCTGTGGCCGGCGCAGCGGCGGCTGCAGAAGATGTTCAACGCCGGCCTCCTCGAGCGCTTCCGGCCGGTGTCGCTGCGCGGCTCGTACCCGTGGACGTACCACCTCGGCGAGCGCGGGCACGTGATCCTGCGCGACAGCCAGGTCGTCGACACCGGCTGGCGCTATCGCCCGCACGTCGTTCACGAGTTCGGCCACGTGCTGCACGAGCTGCAGCTCAACGCGTGGGTGCTCGCGTACCGCCGGCAGCCGTGTGTCCGGTTCCTGTCGTGGGAGGGCGAGAGGGCAATCGAGCCGCCGCCGACGACCAGCGAGGAGCGCGAGCAGCCGAGATGGCTTCCGGGCGGCGGCTGGACGGTCGACGACCTGCGCGATTTCCGCCACCGCCCGGTCCGACCGGACGCCGTGATCGAGCTCGACCGCGGCGAGTGGGAGGTGCCCCACACTTTGTTGATCGAGTTCGATCGCACGCGGCGCGTCGATAAGAACTTCGAGAAGTTCCGCCGCTACGACACCTTCCTCGTGTGGTGGTGGAACCTGATGCCCGAGGCGCTCCACGCGTCCGAGCCGTACGTGATCTTCATCTGCCAGGACGAAGACCAGCCTGACCAGTTCCTCCACGCAGCCGACTACGAGCTGACCGGCCACCACGACTGTCTCGACTACAACCGCGACCGGTTCGTCGGCCGCAACCGAATCCTCTTCGCCGTCGAGCACGACATGCACGCCGGCCGCCTCGACGCCTGGCGCGTGCCGGCGGTCCCGCGGGACCACCTGAACCGCGACAAGCACTCCCACGTGCGCAGCGTCGCCCTTACGGTCGGGTCCTGAACCGGGCCGAGAGGGTGGTTCACTCTTGGTGTTGATCTCTACCTGTTGGCCTCTTGGCGTAGGTCCTTGGAGATCACCACGCCGCCGCCCCGCCCCCGGCCGAGATGCCGCATCACGCCTGAACTTTCGAGGAAGGGGGGTCCACCGCTTCGCGCTGGACCCCCCTTCCTCGACCTGCCAATAGAAATGGCAGGGCAGCCCAGGCGTGATGCGGGTGGGCCGGGGGCGGGGCGGCGGCAAGCAGGAGGGAGGCCGAGCAGGTGCAGGACTGGGAGGAACGGGAGTAGCTGGCGGGGACGATGACGCGTGAGTGGACGGGAACGTGATGCGGGAGGCGGAGTCGCGCGTCGGTGTCGTCGAAGCCGTGGTGTCGTCGTCGCGGTCGTCGGTGCTCGCGGGTCCTCGATCTCTGACTCTCGCTCGCCGTCTTCGTCGCCCCCGGCTCGTGCTCGCATCTGAGGCTGCCCCGCCCCTTGCCGCCGGTCCCTTCGGCCGCGGCTCCGTCCGCCGCGCGGCTAGCGTCCGGCGTTGATGCCCGACATCGTCCACGAGTTGCTCGCGACGGAAGTCGCACTGGCGAAGCTCGGCGCCCGCAACATCTCAGCCGACGAGGCCGTACAGCTACCTCGCAACCGCCACGTCATCGTGCGGAACCCGCACGGCAGGGGCGAACGGGAGACGCGGCGGCTGATGGTCGGGAACACGGACGGCGGCCGTCTCCTGACGCTCGTGATCGAGAGAACGATCGATCCGACGACCTGGCTGATCGTGACCGGCTGGAGTGCGACGGACGCTGAGCGTAACCTTCTCGAGAGGCCATGATCACCGATCCCTGGACAGCCGACGATCCGCAGCCCGGCGACTTCGACGCCGTCCTGGCATCGATCGATCCCGAGTACCTCGAGCACCGCGACGGCGATCCGACGGCGACCCTACGAATCCTCGTCAGCGTCGAGGGAGAAGACGCGCGGCGGCTCGAGCGAATCGCCCAGGAGCGCGGCAAGACGCCGCACGATCTCGTGGCGGACCTGCTACGCGCGGCCGACCGCTCCGCTGCGTAGTCGTACTGCAGCGCTCAGACGCTCCCAACTTCCCACGGCCAGGGCGACGGGCGCTACAGCGGGACGCTCGGCGAATCGCTCGGCATCCGCGAGCCATTCCCGAGGTTGCAGTCGGCGCATGCCGCGCGCAGGTTGTTCTCGGTCGTCTTGTCGCCTACGGCGACCGGCACGGAGGCGTTCACGCTGATCGACGATGTGACGCGCGAGCTGTGGGCGCGTGTCGCCGGGTCGAGGTTCCGGGACCAGGCGTTCTGGGCCGGATATTCGGGAACACGTGGCGCGCAGAAATGACGTCGTCCACGCGGGAGGCGGAGCGTCCCAAAGCGCGAAGTACGTGCAGGCCCGAGGCGCGCTGCGCCATGACCTGGCGCGCTGTCTGCGCACCGGACGGCGGCCGTGCCGGCAGCCCGGGCAGCGAAAGAACCGCATCCCGGACATGATCAACATCGCCGACAGGCCGGCCGACGCTGACGATCGCGCAGTTCCCGGGCACTCGGAGGGCGACCTGATCATCGGCAAGCGCAACCTCACCGCGATCGGCACCCTCGTCGAGCGCACCACCGGCTTCACGATGTTGGTGCACCTGCCCGACGGCTACAAGCCCGAGCAGGTCCGCGACGCGCTCGCCGCCAAGATCCAGACGCTACCCGAGCAGCTGCGCGCGTCGCTGACGTGGGACCAAGGACCCGAGATGCGCGACTGGAAGTCCGTCAGCGTCAACGCCGACATCGAGATCATTTCTGTGACCCGCACGCGCCCTGGCAACGCGCGACCAACGAGAACACCAACGGCCTGCTGCGCCAGTACTTCCCCAAAGGCAGCGACCTCTCGATCCACACCGCCGCTCACCTCGACGCCGTCGCCGACGAGCTCAACGACCGACCCCGCAAGCGCCTACGCTTCGCCAAGCCGATCGAAGAGATCGGACCACTGCTGTTGCGCTGACCGCCAGAATCCACCACCCGGCTTGCGGCGCCTCGCGCGCCCGCGCGCGGTGCTGTTCCAGGAGCAACAGGAGCATGTAGGACGTGACTACCGTTGGGCGTCTCAACAGAGGTACGGTCCGTGTCCTTGCTGGGAGACGACGAGCGCATGGCCGGCGGTTAGCACGAACAGCACCCAGCACAGGGCAGACTGCTGGCGCAGTGAACCCGCGATCCTGACGGCCTGAGTGGCTCTGACGCCCGCCCAGGCGAGAAGCGCCGCTGCGATGAGTCCGGTGAGCTGGGGGCCGAGCGGCTGCGCGACGAGCGTGAGCGCGAGCGCCGGCAGGAGCACCGCGAGCGCGGTGACGCGAGCGGGCTCAAAGAGCAGCGCGAGCAGCGCGGCGACGCCGAGGCCGCCAACCACGCACATGGTCGGGATGCCGATCCACCTGCTCCCCCACGGCGCTTGCGCACGACGCTCAGCGATGATGGCGGACAGGGACAACAGCAGCGCGAGTCCGTGGAGGACCTCATATCCGCCGTGGTAGGACGCAACCTTCTCGTCGTGGTCGGCGCCTGCGCCCTCCCCGCAGTTGTAGGACGGCGGGATGTCCTTGATCACGTCAAACAGGACGGGAAGAAGAGCCGCCAGCGCGAACGTCGGCGCGATCAGCAGGGGGAGCGACTCTCGACCCCAAGCCCGATCCGTACGGCGGGCCTTGTTGCTCACCAAGCCATTCTCCTCGCTACTCGCGCGTGCTGCGAGGCGGCAACGTTTTTTGACATCAGCGACACAGGACAGCGCTCCGTCGTCTGGCGGGCGCGCAACGGCCGTCGCCGCGCGCCTAGCCGAGCGGCGATGCGAGCAGCACCGCTACCACGTCGACGGCGGGCTCCGCACACCGGCCGCCGTCTGGCCTGCGGCTACGGCGGATCATGGAGCTGGGACGCCGCGAGGAAAGATGCCAACGAGTTGGTGTCCCGTCGCAGTCGGCGTTGGCGCTGCGGTGTGGCTACGCCAGCGTTCGGATCACTGATCTCGGGTGCTTATAGACGCACGCGACCGTGAAATGACGACGGCACCGGTTGGGTCCGCGTTATGTGCGACGCGCCTACGTGCCGGCAGGCCGCTGAACGGCACCCGCATGTGGGGGAGGAGTGGCCGGTGGGGTGGGCGCAGATCTGCGCCGCGCGCTCGCGGACAGCGGTCGTGTGGCGGGAGCCAAGGTCAGCCGCGCTGACTGACCTATCTGTCCTCGAGGAGGATTGTGCCGCTCCTTCCCCGCCGCGGCATCTTTCGGGATGGTGACCCGGCCGGCTCAGACCAGCTACCGGGTCTGACCGTGTAGCGGATCAGGTGTGGAAATCGCTGTGGCGCCGCACCGCGGAACTCCGTTACGTGCGCGCTCCCGCCGGGGACCAAGAGGCTGAAGAAACAGCGTGGGCAGCTCTCGGACTCGATCCGCAGCGGGCGCTTGCCCTTGTTGCCCCAGACGACACAGTCCTGTCGTCTTCTGATCTTCAGCATGGCTGGTACGGGCTCGCCGTCGACGATCAGCAGCGCGCGCGGTGTCTTGCAGTGCGGTGGGCGCCCGTCAACGGCGTGTCTGCCGCACTGCAGTCGCCGCACCTCTCGAACCTGGGCGGGCATCTTCGCGGCGCGGCGTTGCGACGGCTCGATGATGATCTCCCCCGTTGCCCCACCGGGCTCGAGCGCATAAGGGATCGTCACGCCCCGTTTGGCGGCCGTGTAGTACCTGGCGCCATAGTGCGAGTCCTCCCGCAGCGTGGTGCAGCCGAACTTGCCTCGCTCATCGGCGCGCATCTGCGCGAAGCCCCGCGGTGTCAACGTCACGTCCGGTCCCATCCCGCGGGCGCTGCGCGCCGGAAACTCGAACTCGTCCGCGGGTCCCTGCGGGCGCCCCTCCGAGCGCCCGCGCATAACTGACGCGGACCGGGCCGCCGCTCATGTTGCCCCAGATCAGACAGGCACCAGAGCCCACGCGAAGCCTGCGCGGCTTGGGCGTGCCGTCGGAGATCACGATCGCGTGCGTGGTCGTGCAACTCGCCGGCCGGTTGTCAAGCGCGGATTGGGCCCTACGCAAGTGCGCGACGTCCTCAAGCCCCCGCGGCACCGGCACCTCGAGCGCATCCGGCGGCGCCTGCTGGACGCCGGAGTCACGGGCACAGGCACTGACAGCGAGTGCGCCACAAACGGGCAGAACAGCCACACGCAGCAACAGCCCCGACCAGCATGAGGCCACCTCCGGGGAGGGGCAACGACGTGTCAGCCGCTTGCTCGTGCAGCTGTTCTGCACCCGGTTCTCCTGTTGCTTTCTGTGCGCGTTTACGATCCTCAGCCCGATGGTGAGCGCCACCACGACGAGAGCCGCAGCGATGAGTCCGAGCAATGCGAGCAGGATCGCAGTGCGGCGCACGCGGAAGGGGCTGCTGAGGCGTGGTGCTGGGTGAGTGGCCTGCGACATGGTTGTCCTCCTAGGGTGAGCGGTCGAGGGCAATCCTGTTCGCGGACGCCTTCATCTCGGCTACGGCGCGGTAACAGAACGTGTTACCGTCGCTGCAGGAGCGACGATGGATCTCAAGATCCTCGGACCGCTGCAGGTACTCGACGCGCGAGGGCCGTGGCGGTCAATGGGGCCAGACAGCGGGCGTTGCTTGCGCTGCTGTTGCTGCACGCCAACGAGGTCGTTTCCACCGATCACCTCCTGGCCGAGCTTTGGGGCGACAACGCGCCGGGCTCCTGCAAGGCGCTTCAGGTGGCGATCTCGCGGCTGCGTCGGTCGCTCGAGCCGCAGGTCGCCGACGGGCAGGCGAGAACTATCAGCATCTGGCGATGCAGGCCTGAGCTCGACGAGCCGCAACCGACAGCGCTGAGAGCAGCGTCCACCCATCGATAACGGCTACGAGGCGCCAGTGCGACACCCGCGCGGGTCCTCCGCTACCGCCCTCGAGTGGCGGCGCGCCGACGCCACAACCGTCCCGGTCGGCGGGACTGGACGCCGGCGGCGCCCTGCCCCCGGCCCCCTGGGACCACGCGGCCGCCCGCCTTGATCCCCTAGCGGTCGCCGCGCGGGCGACGGCATTCGTCAATGAGCGCCGCGCGCTGCAAGAGGACGCCTTGCGCGCTTACGAGCCGCTGGGTGCCGACGACAAGGTCCATCGACGCGACACCGTGATCGCCGACGACTATGCCGGCGCCCTGCGCTTTGAAGGCAAACCCCATTCGTGCCGTCTCCGGTTGCTGGCGTGGCGGGGGGTGGCGCTCGCGGGACCGTGGGCTGTCGAGGCCACAACCCTGCGTCTGAGCACGTGTTATCGAAGCGCCATGGCCATGAGCGGCCTGCGCGGCACCCGAGCGCTGCTGATGTGGTGCCTGTCGGTGGCGATGTCCTTGCCGTCTTCGGGGCGGCGATCGGGCCAAGCGTTGCGGGGCGCCGCCGACGCGACCGGGAGCGGACGGGCCTCACACCCGCAGCCGACCAGGTGGCCGAGCGCTACCCGTGGGCCGGGCGGATCGCCTCGGCAAGACGATATGCCCAAGCCCGCGACAGTCGCGTCGCGTTCGCGGTGGTGGACGGCTCGGGACGGCTGACGCGCACCGCCTGCCGCGGCGTTTTCTCGGCCAGTGGAGTGGTCTCGTTCGCCGTCGACTGCGATCAAGGACGCCGAGATGACCGCTCGCGGTCGTGGGGACCGGCGGCGATCCAGAGCACGCGCCCGCCCGCCGGGCTTACGAGAGTGCTCGGCTGTTACGCCTCGTCACGTGCTACATGCGGCTCTTGAGAGCAAAGGGACGTTGGTGCCTGCAGCAGCGTCGGGATAGTCTGACTGCATAGCTCAGCGATCGAGCCCGTGTAGAAGCGGGCGTTGGGGAGGATGCACATGCTCAGGTCATTCAGGTTCGCCGCCCTGGCGCTGATTGCAGCGCTCGCGTTCAGCGCCCAGGTGTCGGCGGCCAACGGCGGCCGGCCGCTGTCGGCGACGCTCAACGGTGCCGCCGAGGTCCCTGGTCCCGGCGACGCCGACGGAAGCGGCACGGCGGAACTGCGGGTCAATCCCGGCCAGCGCGAGGTCTGCTACGACCTGACCGTCGCCGCCATCGCCAGGGCGACCGCGGCCCACATCCACCTAGCGCCGGCCGGCTCCGCGGGCCCTATCGTCGTGACGCTGGCTGCTCCGAGCGACGGGTCGTCGTCCGCGTGCGCCGACGTCACCCGCGACTTGGCGAAGGCCATCATGAAAAACCCGCAGGACTACTACGTCAACGTGCACAACGCGGAGTTCCGGGCGGGGGCGCTCCGCGGACAGCTATCGAAGTAGGACGCTGACAGACCGCGCGGCGGCGGCCGTCGCGGGTCGCCGCCGCCAGGTGCTCAGATCCCCAACGGTCCGCTGACGTCCTGCCACATGGCTCGGGCGTCCTTACTATGCGCTCCGCCGAGGGGACGACTGTCTAACCGGGCTCGTCTTGGAGCTCGTCGAGGGCGCGCTGGATGTAGATGGTGTTCGAGTAGAGGAGATCGACGGCCGCCGATGACGCAGCTGGTACCTGGCGCTCCGTGCCGACCCAGAGATTAGCGCGGCCGCCATCGGTGATGGGACCGCCCGCGGGCGGTGCAACATCGTCGGACCTTTGGTCCACCAGCCGGTCCTCGGGCGGGACAGAATCGGCCGCGCGAGGAGCGCTGGCGGGTGCCGCCGGCGTCTTCCACGACGGGGACCTCTGCCTGGTCGGTCGGGGTGCCGGGCCGGCCGAAGTGCTGCCCGATCGCGCACATCGCGATGAACTCCCGTGTCGAGCCGCAGGTCATCTGCGGCCCGTTGTCGCTGACAGCCAAGAGGATCGGCCGACGAACAGCATCACTGAGGGCGACACTGTCCTGGCGTTCGGCGACGAGCTCGTCCAGGCCCTCGAGCTCCAAGGCGTCGCAGAACGCGGCCTGGACCTGGGTGCCGGTCTCCTCGCCGGAGACGACTTCGCAGATCCACTTGCGGGTGACGAGGTCCATGATCGTGATCACCGCGACCCGCGGGCAGCCGGCGAAGTGCGTGACGTCGTAGATCCAGATCGAGTGCTTGGTGTACGTCGCCCACTGCGGAAACGGACGGCGCTGCGAACGCGCCGCCCGCCGTGGCCGTCGCAGAACGAGGCCGTTTGCAGCCAGAACACGCCGGACGGTCGCCGGCGACACCCACACCAGCTGCTCATACGAGCCGCGGTACGCGAGCTTGCGATGCGACCGGTCGATGTCGCTCCACGCGTCGAACAGCGCGATGATCGCGTCGCGCTCGTCGGCGAGCAAGCTGTGCACGGGCCGGCCGCCGGCGCGGCGGTCCTCCAGACGGCCGGCTTCGCGGCGCTCCCACCAGCGCCACGCGCGGCCCTCGGCGAGCTCGAGGTAGCGGCACGCACGGCGATGCTCGCAGCCCGCGCCGGTCGCCTCGTCGATGGCTTCAGCAGCCCGGCCTTCGTGGCCGCGTCGACGCGGCGTGCGACCGGGCCACTCAGTCCCAACGCCCTTTTCCCTCGGCCAGCATCAACCGGACGCCCATCTCCTTCAGCGCCTCCGAGAGCCTGGCGATCTCCGCCCGCGCCTCGGCCAGCTCGAGATCGACGCCGCCCGCCTTGACGCCCGGTCGTGACGCCGCGAGCGCTTCCAGCGCACCCTGCTTGGCGACCGTGCGCAGCTTCATCACCGTCAAGCGATCAACGCCGGCGCGATCGGCCGCCCCGCTGATCGTGCTCTCGCCACGCAGCAGGCCGATCCAGATCTCATACTTCTGCGACGGCGACAGAAACCGCTTACGACGACGACCCCCGCTGGACGCTCCTTGCTCGATCATTCCCGGCTCCTCCTCGACGAGCCGTAGAGCCTGCCAGATGCGGTCTGATCAAACCCCGGATCTGAGGCGTTGAGTCAGACGCAAACCACTTCGACGTGTGGCGCTGCTTGCGCGGCGCGTCGACGTCGGCCATCAACCACCCATCGATCAGCTCGCGATACGCGCCGAGCTTCGGCGCCGGCCTCGACACCGCCACCCGCCTGGGAGGCGGCAACGGCGACTCAAGCGCCGCCCGAACCGTCCTGCGATGCACCCCATGACGCTCGGCCAATGCGCGCAGCGACAAGCCCTCACGCTCGCGATCACGACGGATCTGCTCGAACTGTTCCACTCTGTATCCCACTTCCCGCCAGCCCCCGAATCGGCGCTCAATGAGCACCGGAGCGTCAGCCGACGATCGGACGAGGTGGGGCCAGTTCAAGCCGTCGCAGTGGGGCCAGATGAGACCGTCGTTCCTACCGCCGGTCGATCCGGCGACGCTGACCCGCGCCGAGTCGACGGGCGGCACGGGTTCGGCGAGACGACGGCAAGCCATTTCGGTTCGGGGTCATGTGGTGGAGTCGGAATCCGGCGCTGCAGCCCGCGCCCGCGCTGGGTGGTCGTGAATTGCGCTGCCGGGCGACACACTCGGGCTACTTGATGCAGGATTTAGGCTCTGCTAGATTAGAGTTGTGGGCTACCAAAATCTCTCCGGCGGAGGATCCGCCCGGGCGGAGACACTCCCCCAGACCGAACGTGCCGCAGGGCTCCCTGGCACACCGCCGCCACAGTGCCGCGCCGAGCTCAGCCGCCGCCACATCTGTTTCCTCTGGCTCGCGGCGGGGCTCGCCGTGCTTCCCAGCCTTCCGTTCGTCGAGTCAGAGACGACCGCGTTCGTCCGCCTCCACAACTGGGCCATCTTCGCCGGCGGCCTCGTCCTAGGGTGGGTCTTGGCGAGGTGCGCGCGCATCGCTCCGCTGAGCAGGCGAGCGCGGCTCACGCCGGGCGGCCGTCTGACGACGATCGCTCCCGGCGGCTCGGGCTCACCATGGCCGTGCTGGTCGTCATGCTCGCCGGGAGCGTCACCACCGCCGTACCGCTTTTTGTCGCTTCGCTTGGCAATGCGGCCCCGAGTGCCGCCGTCGTCTATTCGCACATCGGTTTCAGCAGCGCGTTCTTCGTTGCGCTCGGCGTGAAGCTCGTGCTGTTGGGAGCGCGCGCCGGGCCGAGCCGCGCCCGACGCCTGTGGAGCTCGCTCGTCGCGCACGTCGGGTCTGCGCTCTCCGGCTACACGCTCCTCACCGGCGGCCTCCTCATCTCGAGCTCTACCTGGGCGGACCAGCACCTCGCTGCCTCATTCTGGTTGCTCGCGGTGATCGGAGTGCACTCCCGCCAGTACGGTCGCCGCGCCGTCGAGCTGCTCGGCGGCGCGCTGGCCAGCCGCGGCCGGGCGCGGGGCCCGGAGCGGCCAGGCGACTCTCGGCCGCCAGCGGGGCGTGAGGCGACACCGGTGAGCGCGGAGCCGCCCTCCCTCGGCGAGACCCGCGAGCCGATCCCACCTTCCGCCGAAGGCGTGCCTCGATCACCTTCGGCGGCCGACGTGGCGCCGGCGCTGGGAGCCCGGCCGCTCGGCGCGGGCGCGCGGCGCCGGCTGGTCGTGGTCGGCACCGGGTTGGCTGGCCTCGCCGTCGTCGAGGAAGCCCTACGTCGGCGGTCGGCCGGAAGCTGGCGCATCACGATGCTCGGCGAGGAACCGGGGCGAACTTACAACCGCATACTGTTGTCAAAGCTGCTGGCGAAGAGCTGCGATCGGCATGAGCTCGAGCCCCGTCCGGCCTCCTGGTTCGCCGCGAATGAGATCGACGTGCGCGCCGGCTTGCCGGTCGCCTCAATCGACCTCCAGCGGGGCGCGGTCGTCGACTGCCGAGGTGGACGTCACGGCTATGACGCGCTTGTGCTCGCGACCGGCTCGCGCCCTATCGTCCCGCCGATCCCAGGCGTCGAGGCCGGGCACGTCTTTTCCTTCCGCACCCGCACCGACGTCGACCGGATCGCCGCGGCCGCCGCCGCGCCAGCGAGCGCGGTCGTCGTCGGTGGCGGCCTCCTTGGGTTGGAGGCGGCGGCCGGTCTGATGGCGTGCGAGATGAAGGTGACGGTGATCGAGGCCTCTGATCGTCTCATGCCCCAGCAGCTGGACGGTGGCGCAGCGGCCATGCTCGAGCGGGCACTCGCGCGGACGGGCGTCGGTGTGTTGGTCGGGCGCTCAGTTCGGTCCGTGGAGGCTCGCTCGGTTCAGCTGGACGACGGGCAGGAGCTCGCGGCCGACCTCGTTGTCATCGCCGCCGGTATTCGCCCGGAGGTCTCCCTGGCGCGGGAGGCCGGAATCGCAACCCGGCGAGGGATCGTCGTCGACGACGAGATGGCGACGAGCGCCCCCGGCGTCTGGGCGGTCGGCGAGTGTGCTGAGCACCGCGGCTCGGTCTACGGACTGTGGGCACCGCTGCTCGATCAGGCACGAGTCGCCGGGGCCTCCGTAAGCGGCTCGCCGGAGGCGTTTGCCCGAGCGGTCGTTTCGACCACCCTCAAGGTCGCTGGGGTGAGCGTCTTCGCGAGCGGCTCGCAGGCGGCCGGACCGGGACAGCGCGAGGTTGCCTGGAGTGACGACGAGCGGGGAACCTACGCGAAGCTCGTACTCGTTGGCGATCGCCCGGTTGGGGCGCTTGCGATCGGCGACGAAGCGCTCGGGCGAGAGTTCGCACGGGTGCTGAGCACCGGCGAGCCACCGGCCGAGCTCCTCGCCGCGCTCACCCCGTCGAGGAGCGCCTCGCTGCCGCTTGAGCCGCCGCCAAGCGTTGCGCACTCGGACTCCGGAGCCCCGTCGGACCTAGAGCGCAGCGAGAACATGTGGGCCGAGACGGAGCTCGTCTGCCTGTGTCGGCAGGTAACGCGGGGAGAGATCGTGCGCGCGATCTGCTTCGGCGGCCTCAGCACACGCGGTGACGTCGCACGCGCAACCGGCGCGTCGGCTGGTTGCGGCTCGTGCGCTCCTCAGGTCGAGGCGCTGATCGCGTTGGCCTCGTGACGGGGAACAGGCAGATCGATGCATGGCTGAGCGCGGTGCGCGCGCCGCCGGGCAACGCCGTTGTGAGCGAGCTCGACGAGAAATGATCGATAGAAGAGGAAGATTATGAACACACTGAGATGGTCCACCCGGCGGAGCCTGGCCGGCGCGCTCTTGGCAGCATTCGCCGCTCTTGCGCCCGCCGGCGCTCTGGCGCACATGAAATCCAGCACCGATTCCGAGCCCCCGAGAGTCGAAGCCGTGACAGTGGTCGACGCGAGCACGATCCTCGTGACGTTCAACGAAGCTCTCGCCGACGACAGCGTCAACCTCTCGTCACGGCACTTCTACGTCGAGCATCTGAACGCGGATTCGCCCCACACGCACGAGGCCTCGGGTTTGGCACTGAGCGCGGACCGGACGAGGGTCGAGCTGTCGCTGGCCCGAGCGCTCCACCCGGATCGGAGCATGCCGCTGATCATCGACAACGTCCCCGACCTCGCCGGCAACGTGGTCTCGGACAAGGAGACGATCAAGTACGAAGGCGGCTAGCTGTCCCCAGGTAATGGTGTCGCGGGTGCCACCGCCGTCATCGATCGGCTCAAGTGCTGGGTCCGGGGGATTCGGCGCTGGCGTACGGTCGGCTCCCGCCCATCGAAGCGAGATCTTCACGCGGCCGGCACGGCCGGGCAGCTCGTGGAGGACGAGCGCTTGTTCCCCGGCCCCTTGCTTTCTGCTGGTTTCGTTCGCCGATTGCTAGGAGTTCCCGGCGCTCTCCCATGATGGGTGTCCGCCTCGCTCGCCCACGGCTAGACCCTAGCTCCCAGCTCAACCTCCACGTCGCGAACGTGAGAAGTTTGGTGTGAGCGGCGAACATCGGCGACGGAGCGAAGCTGCTGCGGACGCGGGGACGGCTGTGCCAATCGCAGCTCGCTTCCCCCTTACTCGGTTAAGCAGCGGCGACGCCGGTAATGGCGACGGCTGCGCGAGAAGCAGAAGCGAAGGCATCCACTTCGCGCGCAATCGCTCTCGGCGCATTGCGATAACGCGAGCGACGAGGCGGCAGATCACTGCTTCGGCCACCTGCCCAGTCGCAGCTCGCCGTCCGGCCGCGACGACGAGGCGGCGCGACTCCTTTGTGGCCAAAGCGCTCACGGAGGCAGCTCGGCGTGCAGCGATGGATTTGCAGGGACCATCCCGGTGCAGGCGACCTGCTCGCGTAGGAGTGGGCGGACCCTACGGCTCAGCGTCGAGCACGACATCTCGGCGCTGACTGCCTCGAGCCTTCAGCTGCCGTCGCATCATCAGGTGTCAAGCGACGCGGCGAACTGCGGGTCGTCGATGATGTGCTCGGCTTGCAGGAGGGTTGCCTCGCGCAGCCGGCAGACCGCGCAGCGCGTCGCATACGCGCGCAGCACCGCTGTTCGGAAGCGGTGCTGATGCAACCGCACGATCGCCTCACGAGTCGCGTAGCGCCGCACGTCCTCTCCCGATACGAGCCCTGCGGGAGTCGTGTCGGCGATCGGCAGCCCGGCCTGGAGCTCGACGACTCCGGCCTGCTCGCCGACGGCGACGACGAACGCCGGCGCCATCACCATGTACTGGCCGGGGGCAACCCCGGGGAAGTAGATCAGCGGGACCGCCAGCTCGTGCGCGGCGATGAGCGCGCGGTTGTCGGCGGCGGCCTGCAAGCGCGCCGCTGGTGTCGCTGTCCTTGCAGCACGGAAGTGGTACGTGAAGCGATTGGTCGACTCATCCAGCTCGTCGGCGTACGGCGCCGGCCGACGCGCCTTCGGCGGAGCGGTGACGACGCACAGCGCGGCCGGGCCAGCGAGCTGCTTGGGCCGGAAGATGCCGCTGTAGAACGAGCCGAAGCTCACACGGCGGCCGCGAAACTGGAAGCCTTCGCCGAGGGCTCGGACCGGGACGAGATCCGTCATAACCGGCGCTGGAGCTCGCGGACGTGCTCGAGCGCAGCGTCGCGCAACTCGATGTCGCGCAGATCAGCCACATTCCGTAGTCTCGTCGGTACTGGCTCGGACGACAAGCCATGGCTCACCAGAAGTGCAATTAACTTAATGGATATGGCCGCGAAAGGGTACGAAACGGGTACATCAGCGCGCGCCGAAGCCGCACTTCGGCCGCCACACGGCCTCGGGAGCCGGACTCGACAAATCGACAAATCGCCGTCTAGAAGGTGACGGTGATCTGCTCGGAGCAGTTGCCGCCACTGCCGCAGAGCCGGTAGCTGTAGGTGCCGCCGCCTTTGCTGCCGATGTCGTCCGTGAACGAGCCGTCGTTCTCCGTTTCGGCGAGCTTGGCCTCGTTACGGTAGACGGTCACGACGCTGTCGCTCGAAGCGGCGTCCTTGTTCCAGCGCAGGTCGACCAGCTGCGAGCCCTTGACCTTTCGGCCCGTCGCCTCGAGCTGCCAGCCGATCGTGCCGCCGTCATCGTTCCCGCCAGCGCCGACCGCTGCCAGGGCATCCACCAGGCCGTGGCCGTACTGACCGTCGTGGCCGGAGGAGCCGAGGTCGACGGCGCTGTCGCGCAGACGCCGGCGGACCTCGTCGGCCAGTCCGTTGGCGCCGCTCGCGTCGCTGAGGCCTGCGCCGGCCAGTACCAGCGCCGCGGCGCCGACCACGTGCGGCACCGCCATCGACGTGCCCGAGCCGTACTTGTAGTGGCAGATTGCGGACTCGCAGACGGGCTGCGGATCGCGCGGGCTCGTCGCCAGGTTCTCGGGCCAGGTCGAGAAGACGGAAACGCCGGGCGCCGAGAGCTCCACCTCCTCGCCAGTGGAGGACCAGCAGGGGCGCGCATCGCTGCTGTCGACGGCGGCCACGGCGATCACGCTGGCGTACTTCGCCGGATAGGAGACGCTGTTGCCCTTGCCGCCGCAGTTGCCGCCGTTGCCGGCTGCGGCGACCAGCACGATGCCGGCGGAGTAGGCCTTGTCGACCGTCTCCTGAAAGGTGGTGGAGCCGGAGCTCCAGCCGAGGCTCATGTTGACGACGTCCGCGCGCGGCGAGCCGTTGTTCCACACGTCGTCGAGCGCGGCGATGACCTGGCTGATCGATCCGTAGCCGCTCTGATCGAGCACCTTGTAGGCACTCACGGTGGCCGTCGGGGCGACGCCCACGACGCCGGCTGAGACCGGCGCACCGGACGCGTCCAGGTTGCGCTGCGCCACGATCGTGCCGCCGATATGCGTTCCGTGGCCCCAGTCGTCATCCGAGGAGGTCGTGTAGTTCACGTACGAGCCGCCGTGCGCGCAGCGCCCCTCCAGCTCGACGTGCTCGCAGCTGACGCCGCTGTCGAGCACGGCCACCCGCACCGCCGTCCCCGCCGCCGTGGTGCCGGTGTTGCCGGCGCCATGGACCTGATCGGCCTTGACGTGGGCCACGCCCCAATCGTGGGTCGAGCGGTAGTCGAGGCCGCGCACGACCGCGTCGGGCTCCACGGCACGCACACGCGGGTTGGCCCGCAGCCGGTCGAGCGCGCCTTCGGGTAGCTCGGCGGCGACCGCGGGCACGATCTCGTACCGGCGCTCGACCCGGACGCCGGCCCGGTCGAGCGCCGACAGATCGGCGCTCGTGGCACGCTCGTGGAAGAGCACCAGGACCGGGACCCTCCCCGAGGACTCACCGCCGGCCGTGGCATCGGTACCGCCGCCGAGCAACGCGAGCATGATCGCGAGCCCCAGTGCCGTCAGCGCTCGCGCTCGCCGGCCACCTGTCGGCGAGCCGGTCAGAACGTCACCGTGGCCTCGTTGGAGCAGGTCGACGAGCCGGCCTCGCACAGCTTGTACGTGTAGGTGGCGCCGCCCTTCTTGTCGATGTTGTCGGTGTACGCGCCGTCGTTGTCGGTGGTGGCGATCTTGGTCCCGTCGCGATGGACGTCGACGGATTGCGACGTCGTTCCCGACCACGCGAGGTCGACCTTCTGCAGGCCCTTGACCTTGTAGCCGCTCGCGCTGAGCGAGAACGTGGTCGTGCCGGGATCGCCGCCGCCCCCGCCGCCACCTGACGAGCCGATCAGGGTGGCCGAGAACGTGCTCACGTCGAGTAGCGGCTCCAGGACACCGTCGCCGGAGTCGTCGGTCCACTGCGAATTGCCGGAGGAGACGATCTTGTCGCGAATCGCCATCACCCCGGCGCGGTCGGCGGGGTTGCTCGTGCTCGCCAGCAGCGCGGCCGCGCCCGCCACGTGCGGCGACGCCATCGAGGTGCCGCTGTAGGTGTCATAGCCGCCTCCGGGCACGGTCGAGAGGATGCACACGCCGGGCGCCGCGATCTCCACCTGCGAGCCCCAGTTGCTGAAGTCGGCGAGCGTGTCGTCCTGGTCTGCGCGACAGGTCGGGCCGCCGAGCGCACCCGGCTGGCCGTCGAAGTCCGCGAGCGCGGACACCGTGATGACGTCGGGGTGGTTGGCCGGAGTGGATCCGGCGGCGTCCTTGTCCTCGTTTCCGGCTGCGACGGCGTAGACGACCCCAGCGTCGACCGACTCGCAGATCGCCTTCTTCTGCGCGTCGGCCGTAGCGTCACATGACTTGCCGTCGTCGGTTCCGGACCCGCCGAGGCTCATGTTCGCCACCTCGATCGTGGCGGCGTTCTTCGTCACGTAGTCGATCCCGGCGATGATCCAGGAGGTCCAGCCGCTACCCGAGCTGCTGAGCACCTTGACCGCGTGCAGGCGCGCGCCCGGCGCGACCCCGACGACGCCGGCGCCGTTGTCGATCGCCGCGACCGATCCCGCCACATGCGTGCCGTGCCCGTTGTCGTCGTCACCGTCGGCCGGCGCGGTCCCGGAGCAGCTCTGCTTCGAGGGACCGCCGCCCGTGCAGTTCGTGCCGCTCCTGACATCGAGCTCCGGGTGGTCGTAGTCGATGCCGGTGTCGATCACCGCGACGTCGACGTCGACGCGGAAGTCGTCGCTGCCGTCGATATCCAGCTCGCGTTGGTATCGGCGAAGATCCGCTCGACGCCGGTCGGCAGCTGCTGGGCGAAGGCCGCGACCGGCTCGTCATCGTCGACGAAGGACACGCGCGCGTCGGCGCGCACATCGTCGACGCGGTGATCGGAGATCACCGCCGCGTAGCCCTTGAGCGCGTGCCGGTACACGTGCGTCGGCTGGGTACCGAAGCGCCGGCGGTGCTCGTCGGCGACCGCGCCGGGCTGCGAGACGCTGTCGTTCAAGACGACGATGTAGCGATCGGCCTGAGCATGGGCGGGCCCTGCGGCCGCGAGGATGAGCGCGACGGCGGCCGCCATCGCCCCGGCCCAGGCCAGCGCCCGCTGCCGAAACCCTCCGGGGTGGTACTGAGCTGAAGCAAAGGCCGACATGAAACCTTCCCGGTCTCGAAGTGAACGGCGCGAACCTACGGTTCCGCCGCGGCCGTTGCAAGGCGGGGGCGGCATTCTTTTCGGTGTGAGCGCCGGCGCAGCGCCGCCGCCGCGCCGAGACTCGCCGCATGAGCTCGTGCCGAGGGTGCGCGGCGATCTCGGGCGGTCGGGGAGATCGGCGGCGCTGCGCGGGCAGCTCTTCGGCTGGCAGAGCGCGTGGTCAGGCGCGGCCGCCGGCGCAGTACCGTGGGCGGCGTGACCGATCCGCAGCGAATCGCCGACCTGCGCGCTGACGCGCGCTACGCGCGCGAGCGCTTTGAGCTGTACCGGGCGAAGATGTATGGCTCGCGGCCGACGTCGATGACGCGGCTGCGCGAGCTCGAGCGAATCCTGGAGGCCGCCGACGCGCGTTTGCATCACGCCGAGCGGGAGCCGCGCACCGCGGGCGACGGCAGCAACGACCGAGCCTGACGCGGAGTCTCAGGCGCGGCCGGAGCGCAGCGTCTCGAGCTCGTCGCTCAGGCTCGGCTGCGCGACGCAGCAGCTCCAGGCACCTGACCTGCGCAAGCAGCCGTACGTTCCGCGCTCAGGCGCGATCGGCGACGCCTTCGACGCCGCTCTCGCGCGCGCAATGCGCACAGCAGAACATCGCCTCGTCCGGTCCCTCGAGCCCATGGCCGAGGATCGTGCAGCCGCAGTGCGCGCAGCGCGGCGCGATCGCGTGGATCGCGCACTCGAAGGAGTCGAAGGTGTGTGTCTCTCCGGCGACCGTGATCTGCATCGCCTTGTCGTAGTCGTTGCCGCACATGTCGCAGGTCGGCATCTTCGGCTCCTTCGGCTGGGCGTCCGCTAGATCGGACGCGGGTTTGGATCCGGGGGCAGCGGGCCGGGGTCGGGTGACGGCGTCGGAGGTGCCGGGTCAGGACCCGGGGGCAGCGGGCTGCCGGGATCGGGCGTGGGGGTGGGGGGCGTGGGGATCGCCATCACGCGGGTCTACCCCGTGCGTTCGGATAGCGATCGTCGAGCAGCGCTTCGAGGACGTCTGCGCTCGTCGACTGACAACTCAGCAGCGCCCGCCTAGCAGCCGCTGCCGTCGACGTTGCAGGTGTCGGCGGCGGCGACGACCGCAATCGGCGGGTTCTGCGCGCGAGCCTGGCGCAGCAGCTCGACGAGCTGCTCGGGCGGGTGGGCGCCGGACGCGCCGATCGCGCGATCGACGACGAAGAACGGGACGGCGTGGATGCCGAGCTGCGCCGCCGTCCGCTCGTCCTCGCGCACCTCGGCTGCATAGCGGTAGGTGCTGAGGACGTCGCGCACCTCGTCGCGCGGGAGGCCGACCTCGAGCGCGAGACGCTCGAGCGTCTGGGCGTCGCTGATCAGCTCGCCCTCGCTGAGGTAGGCGCGCATCAGCCGCTCCTTCATCGCGTCCTGCGCGCCGTGCGCAGCGGCCAGGTGGAGGAGGCGGTGCGCGTCGAAGGTGTTGCCGCCGCGCGCGATGTCGAAGCGAAACTCGAGGCCATCGGCGGCTGCCGCCGTGCTCATCCGCGCCTGCATCGCGAGCGCCTCGTCACGGCTCGTGCCGTACTTCTCAGCGAGGTGGGTGGCGCCGTCGACCTGCCGCTCCGCCGGCGCGGCGGGATCGAGCTCGAAGCTTCGCCACGTGACGCTGACCTCGTCGCGGTGCTCGTACTCGCCGAGCGCGGCCTCGAAGCGGCGCTTGCCGACATAGCACCAGGGACAGGCGATATCCGACCAGATCTCGACGTGCACGACACCTCCAGGAAGTTGTCCAGACAACGATCCGAGCGTAGCGAGAGGTTCCGCGTTCGCGCTAGCCGTCCTCGTCCTCGTCTGCGTCGACGTCGACCTCGGACGCATCGGCGGCTTCGGGCCCGGCGGCGCCGCCGAGCGGCTGGTCGTTCGGGATCGCCCCGGGCTGCGGCTCGTCGGCCAGCGGCGCATCGTCACGGTGTTCCATCGGCGCCTGGGTTACCCGCAGTCGGCCGCCGTCACCGCGGACCGGTGAGTCGCCGGATGCCGCTCGGCGTGCGGACGAAGACCTGCCAGGCGTAGTAGGTCAGGAACGACCGCTCGTCGGCGCGCATGCGGGCGGCGAAGCGGCGGATCGCGCGGACGTACGACGTCGAGTGGTTGTAGGCGAAGAGTGCCCGGTCGAGGTCGCGGCGCGCGCCGGAGCGGCGGAGGTAGTTGGCGGCGGCGAGGATCGCATCACGAGGGTCGTTGATGTCGCCGCCCATGCCGTACTCGCGCCAGGTCGACGGCAGAAACTGCATCGGACCCTGGGCGCCGGCCTCGCTGGCGCTGCGCACGCGCCCGAACGCCGATTCGACGAAGTTGACCGACGCGAGGATCGACCAATGGACGCCGAAGCGCCGCTGGGCCGCCGCGTAGTGGCGGCGCAGCTCGGCCGCCGGCGCGGCGTCGGCCACGCGGACGCGCGGCAGGCGCCCGGGCGAGCGCGGGATCTCTGCGAGGTGGCGGCTGCCGAGCACCGTGTCGCGTGCCTCGCCGCGCACGTCGCGCGGCAGCCGGTCGAGCGTCGCGTCGCCGAGCCGCCCGCGGGCGCGCATCAGGCGCAGCATCCGCTGGTGATGCAGCGCCAGGTATGTGACGTCACGCGGCGCGGCAGCGGCCGTGTCCCAGCGCTGCAGGCCATCGCGCAGCGCGCGTGTCGTGGCCGTCAGCGTCGCGGCGAGGCGATCCGGGCTGCGTGGAAGCGCGGCGTCCGGGGCGGGAAGGTCGTGCACGGAGTGCACTGCCGAGACGCGCCACGAGCCGCGGTCCTCCAAGCGCTCCTGCGCGACCGCGACGGTCACTGCGGTCGCGGTGCCGGTGACGATCAGAACGGCGAGGGCGCGTCGCACCCGTTCGAGGCTAGCGGCGCGCCCGAGACTCCGTCGCGCCGCGCCGCCGGTCGGCCTAGCGGGGTTGCTCGGGCTCGGTGTGGCGCGCGAGCCGGGCACCGCCGACGGTGGAGGCGATCACGAGCGCCGCGCCGACGAGGATCACGTCCTTGAGGACGTACTGGCCCTCGAGCGTCGGTGCGCCGTGGGGTCCGTCGAACAGCCGCGCCGCGAGCAGCACGACGGGCGAGAGGATGCCGATCAGCTGAATGCAGAGCAGGTAGACGGCGCCGCGCACGCCGCGACCGCTGATCAGGCACAGCCCGATGACGCATTCCAGCGTCGCCACGCCCACGAGCGCGACAGGACCCGGGATCAGGCCGAACGTGAGGATCTCGGTCGTGCGCTCGACGAGATTCTGCGCGGGGCTGACGCCGGGAAAGAACTTCAGCAGGCCGAACCCGAAGAAGACGGCGCCGAGGCTGACGCGGAGGATCGCGATGCTGTGCGCGATCAGCCAGCGGAAGGCCAGTTCCTCGGCGGCCCGGATTCGCTCATCCGCCTTGGCGAGGGTGCGGGCGGCGCGCAGGGACGAGTGGACGGGCCGAGCGGCGGCAGCCGCACGGCGGGCAATGAGATTGGTGACTGGGTAAGCGGACATCACACATTTCCTTAATTCCGAATAGGCCGACGTGCCCATCAAGAGGTGAAGGCCCGAGCGTTTCGTACAGATGTGTGCCCACGCTCACGTTCGGTTCGGCTTCGCAGGCCGCACGCGGGACCGTGGTCGCGCCGTCGCGACCGGGGGGTGTCGGAGGAAAGCCGCGCACGCCGTCTGTTCTGCAGCCTCGGTGGGTAGGGCGCGTCCCAATGGCGCAACGTGCGGGCGTTTCGTTCGAGCTGGAACGACTCGATCTGGAAGGCGACGAGCTGATCGTGACCGGGCACTGGTCCGGCGTGCGCGGGCTGCGCTTCGTGCGCCCGACGCTGCTCGCCGACGACCGGCGCATCCTCGCCACCCTGGAGCACAAGCCGTGGGCGCCGTCGCTTGACCGCACGTGGATCGCGGCCTTCCCGTGGGATCGCGACGACGTCGAGCTCGCCGGCCTCGCGCTGACGGTCGGATCGCAGGTGACCGTGCCGCTCGACGGCGCGTCGCCGGCCGCCCTCGAGCGCGACGCTGAACGCGAGCCGGCGCCGGTGACGCCGACCAGGCCGCGGGCGCCGAAGCGGCCGAAGCCAGAGCCCGAGGCTCGGCCGGCGCCGAAGCGGCCGAAGCCAGAGCCGGAGCCCGAGCCGCGGGCGGCCGCGACCGTGGCGGCGCCCGCGCCAGGTCGCCAGTCCGACTCGCCGGCGACCGCGCTCACGCCCGCGGCCGCCGCCGCGCCTGCGCCCGCGCCCGCCGCCGCGTCCGCGCCCGCGCCACGTCACGAGTCCGACGCGCCGGCGGAGCTCGAGGCCGAGCTTGACGCCGTGACGCGTGAGCGCGACGCGCTGGTCCGCCGCCTCGAGGACGCCGAGCGGCTGGCGGGCCAGCGCGAGCGGCGCGCCGGCGACGAGTTCGCGTCGGCGCTCGACGAGCTCGCCCGTGCGCAGGCCGCCGCCGAGCGCGACCGCGATCGCGCGTTCGCGCAGCTGGCCGAGGCCGTCGCCGCGCGCGCGAGGCCGCCGTCCGCGCGCGGACCCGGATGCAGCTCGCGCACGACGAGGCGCTACAGCTGCGCGAGAGCGCCGAGGCGGCGCTCCGCGGCCGCGCAGGCCCAGCGCGACGAGGCCAATTCCCAGCGCGACGAGGTTCTGCTCGCCTACCGCGCGCTGCAGCGCCACGTCAGCGAGCGCGCGCACGAGGATCGCGCCCAGGGCAACAAGCCGCACGACGAGACCGACCACGAGGAGCCGATCGGCGTGCGCACGATGCCCGCCGCCCGCACCGTCATGGCCGAGCTTCAGCGCCCGACGAAGCCGGCCGGCAAGCTGCCGTTCTCGGTCTTCGACCTGTGGGTCATCCGCGTTCTCGGAAGCGTCGCCGCCGCCTGCTTCATCCTGCTGCTGATCTCGATCCTGCGCGTCTTCGTCTGACGCGCGGCGGGCCTCAGCGCGGTAGTCACGAGCTCCTCGCCCTGGGCGAACCCATCGTCAGGCGCCGTGGCAGCGCTTGTACTTCTTGCCGCTCCCGCAGGGACACGGCTCGTTGCGCGCGGGCGTCTCGCCGACGACGCGCGGCGGCTGCGGCGCGTAGTACGGCTCGGGGGCCTTGTTGACGCGCATGACGGCCTTGTCGACCGCGCGCCAGCCGGCGGGATTGGACTCCCGCGCGCGCAGCAGGCGGGCCGTGTTGACCGCCACCGCCGCGGCCTTGTGCTTCTCGCACATCGTCTGCTTTGCGTCCTCGAGACTCGACGGATAGCCGAACGCGTGGCCCTTGCAGGCGGGGCACTCCTCGTCGGCGGGCTCGACGGGATCGAGCGTCACGTTCGAGCGGTCGAGGTCGACGTGCCCGAACGCGTGCTGGACGAGGTCCGTCAGCGCGCCGAGCCCGATCGTGCTCCACGAGCGCCTGGCCTGGATCGACGGTGTGCCGAAGGAGCCGTGGTCGCCGTCGAGATCCTCGAGCAGGCGCGGAACCTCGCCGCGCGCGGCTCGGTTCGGATAGTCGCCCTCGAGCAGCTCCTCCTCGCGCTCGAGCGCGGCCGCCATCACCGTCGACGCATAGCGGCCGATCGCCGCGGCGAGATTCCCCTCGGTCTCCTCGATCGTGCGGCGCACGATGTCGACGGTCAGGTAGAGGTCGACTTCGAGGACGTCGTCCTCGAGCGTGACCGCCGTCCAGGCGTCGCCACGGTCGGCGATCCAGCCGAGCGGGTCCTGCGTGATGACGAAGCAGCGCAGCCACAGCTGCTTGTGCTTGGGATAGACGTCGAGGTCGTAGGGCCAGTCCAGTCGCAGCTCGACGAGCGCGAACTCGTCGTCGGGCGCCGCGTTGAGCAGCGCCGCGGGATCGACGTTCTGGGGTACCGGCTGGGTCGCCATCCCCCTGAGGCTAGTGGGTCGCCCGGGAACGTTGCGCCTCAAACCGCCGGATGCCGGCGCCGATGATCGGGCGGCGTGATCGACGGGCACGCAGAGCTTCGACGGCGTTCACCAGAGCGTCATTGCGTCCGACCTGCAAGCGTGCCGCGACGATGGCCACCGCCGACGTCACCGTCATCGCCCTCGGGCGCTCCGAGGCTTCGGCGTCGGCCTACGTCGCGGAGATACAGCGCAGGCTCGCGCTCCAGGACCGGGTGCGCTACCGGATGCACGCGATGGGCACGTCGCTGGAGGGCGAGACGGCCGACATCCTCGCCGTCGTCGGCGAGCTGCACGCCGTCCCGTTCGAGCTCGGCGTCCCGCGCGTCTACACGGTGCTCAAGCTCGACGAGCGCCGCGACAAGGCGCAGACCCTGGACGACAAGCTGGATTCTGTGCAGCGGCTGCTGGGGGAGGGCTGACCGGCGACGCGGAGCTACTCCGCCTGGCGCCCCAGGATCACCGCAAAGCGCTCCACGCGCTTGCGCTCGTCCTGCGACAGCGGGCCGTCGGCCTCGATCAGCAGCGTCATCGGCCCGCGCTGCTCGGCCCAGCGAGCGGCGTCGTCGCTGAAGGACGCCGCGACCCAGACGAGGGGCTTGCCATCCGCGTAGGCGATGACCGTCGCCTCCTGCTGCTCGGGCGTCTGCTCGGCGCGCAGAACCGGCACCGTCACGAGGTCCAGGGCGTGCGCGAGCGCGGTGATCTCGTCGAGGCCGCCTGGACCGGCAAGCACCGCCAGCTCGCCCTCCTCGAGGATCGTCGCGACCCAGGCCGGTTGCGCCTCGTCGAGCACGGCCGGGGCGCAGGCGAGGCGAAAGAGCGCGTCGGGCACGGGCGGCACGCTACAGCTACGCGCGAGCGCCCGGGCGCGCGCGAGCGCCCGGGCGCGGGCGGGGCGCTCGCGCAGCCCTGCGACGGCGCCACGCCGAAGCACCACCTGATCTCGCGAGAGCGCCTCGCGGCGCGGCGCGGCGCCCGCGCGAACGGCCGGCGCCGGCGCGCCGCGGCGCGCTCTCAGCCGGGAAACACGACGACCGGGCGCACCTCGACGGAGCCGTATTCGATGTTCGGCATCTTCGCCGCCAGCGCCACTGCGGACTCGCGGTCGGGCACGTCGACGAGGTAGTAGCCGCCCAGGATCTCCTGCGAGTCCAGGACCGGACCATCGCTGAGCTCGGTATCGCCGCCCCGCACGCGCACCGTCGTCGCTGCGTCGACGCCCTCCAGGGGGGCGCCTGAGACCAACGCGCCCCGTCGCCATCAGCGAGTTCGTGTAGTTCAGCCACTCGGCGTACTGCTCCTCCTGCTCGTCGGGCTCAGGCGCGTTCGCGGGATCGCCGTAGATCAGAAGCATGAACTGGGGCATGTCGGTCACCTCGGTGTCGGGCCGGCGGATCCGGCTTGGTGGAACCTCGTAGCTGGCGTTACCCGATTCCGCGGGTTCTGCCCGGACCGAGAGCCGAAGCCTCTGAGAGAACGTCCGATCCTGGCGGCGTGGCGCCGCCGGCTGCAACCTCAGATCGTCAGCCAGGAGGTCTCGACGAGCGCGCCATCGCTGAGGCGACAGCGCAGGCTGAGCTGGCCGGGGCTGAGTCCGGTGGCGCCGAAGCGCCCCGATCGTCAGCGCGCGTGACGAGCAGCGCGTCGCCATTGCGGATCGCGATCTCCGCGCGCTGCGGCGGGATCAGGCGGCCGACGAGGCGGACGGCGTGACCCGCGGCTGCGCTCTGCGGCTCGGTTTCGATCTCGATCGTGAGCGCCGGGGCCTCGAACGTCACTGCTCGCGCGCGCGCCTGCGGGGACGCGGACAACGCTGTCGCCGATGATCGAGTCGTGCACGACCGCAGCGAGCTCGGCGTCGAGCGTGCGCGACTCGAGCGCCCGGCGCGCGGCGAGCCGGACGTCGTCCGGCACCGGATCGGCCTCGGCGAGCACGCGGGCAAGAGCGCCGACGAGGTCGTCGTCGGCGGGATCGCCGGGTGGTTGCATGGGCGCTCTCTCCATCAGCGATAAGAGAGCGAAGGTCAGACGGTGATACGTGCTCGTGGCGGCGAGGCCTACAGCTCGCAGTCTTCGGCGCACGCGACGTCGGCCTGCATGTTGCGCTGCATCATCCGCAGGGCGCAATTGGCCATCTCGGGATGGATCCCGGCGACGGCGTCGGCCGGCACCGCGACGGAGAAGTGGCGCACGTAGGCGTCGAGCGCGGAGTACAGGATGCACTGCTCGGTGACCTGGCCGATCAGCACGACCCGCTCGACCTCCTGCTCGCGCAGCAGGTACTCGAGCTGCGTCCCGTAGAAGATCGAGTGGCGCGCCTTGGGGATGAACCATGTGCCCTCGCGGGGCGCGATCGGCTCGACGACGTCAGCGGCGCGGCCGCCGACGGCGCGCTCGATGAGCTCGGCGCGCCCGGCGCTCCAGTCGCCGTAGTTGTCGTTGACGTAGACGACCGGCGTGCCCTCGTGCGCGCGCGCGCTCGACGAGGCGCCGCATCGCCGGCAGCACCTCGCGCACGGATTCCACGAGCACGTCGGCGTCCTCGTGGTCGTAGTCGTTGAGCATGTCGACGACGATCAGCGCGCTCTTCACGCGTGGCGACTACCCCGTCACGCGCGCGGCCAGACGCTCGGTAGGCCGCGCGCGACAATGGTGCAATGCTGGTGCGCCACGCCGACCGAGAGCGCGACGGCGCTGGCTGCGCGGCGATCTACGCGCCGTACGTCGGCGACAGCGGCGCGTCTTTCGAGGATGTCGCACCCAGCGCGCAGGAGCTCGCGGCGCGCATCGCCGCGACGAGCGCGCGCTACCCGTGGCTCGCTCCGCCGCCGGAGCCGCGCGAGCCGCAGCGGTCATGAGCGACGGCCAGGCGGTCTACGTCGGCCTCGACCTCGGCACCGGAGCGCCCGCGCGCTCGCCGTCAGCGCCGACGGCTCGGTCGCCGGGGCCGGCGCGGCGCCGCTGTACAGCCGCCGCGACGGCGACCGCCACGAGCAGGACCCCGGGAGCTGGTGGCACGCCGCCGCCGACGCCTGCCGCGCTGCGCTGCGCGACATCCCGCGCGACCGCATCCGCGCCGTCGCGACGTGCGCGACCTCGGGGACGGTTCTGCTCGTCGACCGCGACGGCGAGCCGCTGACGCAGGCGCTGATGTACGACGACGGCCGCGCGTCCGAGCAGGCCCGGCGCCTCGCGCTGGCGACGTCGTGGGCACTGCCGAAGCTGCACTGGCTGGTCGAGCACGAGCCCGCCGCGGCGACCGCGGGCGCCCGTCTCGCCCACCAGCCCGACGTCGTCACGCGGCAACTCGTCGGCCACGGCGTACCCTCGGACGCAAGCCACGCGCTCAAGACGGGCTATGACGCCGGCCGCGGGTGCTTCCAGGAGACGGAGCTCGACGCCCTCCTGCCGGACGTCGTCGCGCCCGCCACGAGGCTCGGCGACGTCTGCGCGCAGGCCGCCGCCGCCACCGGTCTGCCGCCCGGCACGCCGGTCTTCGCGGGCATGACCGATGGCTGCGCCGCGCAGATCGCGGCCGGCGCGCTGCGGCCCGGCGACTGGAACTCGGTGCTCGGCACGACGCTCGTGCTGAAGGGCTGCTCACCCGAGCGCCTCGACGAACCCGCGCACGGCGTCTACTCCCATCGCTCGCCCGACGGCGGTTGGCTGCCCGGCGGCGCGTCCAGCAGCGGCGCGGGCGTCCTGCCGATGACGTTCCCGGGGCGCGACCTCGACGAGCTCGGCCGTCGCGCCGAGGCCTACGAGCAGACGACGGTGCTCGCCTATCCGCTCGTCTCGCCCGGCGAGCGCTTCCCGTTCGCCGCTCCCGACGCGAAGCCGTTCATGCTCGGCACGCCCGCCGACGACGGCGAGCACGCCGCGGCGCTCCTGCAGGGCCTCGCGCTCGTCGAGCGCCTCTGCTTCGAGCAGCTGGCCCGGCTCGGCGCGCCGGCCGGCGGCGAGCTCAGCCTGACCGGCGGCGCGACGCGCAACGGCGCGTGGTGTCAGCTGCGCGCCGACGCGCTCGGGCGCGCCGTGCGGCTGCCCGAGCAGAGCGCCTCGGCGTTCGGCATGGCGATCCTGGCGGCGGCCGGCGACCGCCGCGAGCGCGTCGCGCAGGCCGCGGCGCGGATGTCGCGCAGGCGCGCGCTGATCGAGCCGCGCGAGGCGCTGCGCGCGCACCTCGACGAGCAGTACGCGCGCTTCGTCGGCGAGCTGCGCAGCGCGGCTGGCTCGCGAACGCCTGAAGCAACGCGTCGTCGCCCGCGCGCCATCGCCGTGGGCGGTCCGCCGGCTGATGGGCAAGAACGCAGTCCAGGAGCGATCGGCGGATCGTCCGTTCGTCCGCATCCGCGGTGAGCGCCTCGTCGTGTGGCCTTCGAGCATCGACTAGCGCCATGTGTCCCGCCATCGCACACAGTCGCTCGCCACAGTCGCCGCCGTCCTCGCGCTCGCCGGCGCCGCTGCGCCGGCACATGCCGCAACCGACCCGCTGTTCGACGAGCAGTGGGCGCTCAGCAACCCCACGGCGACCGGCGCCCAAGAGGCGTGGACGCAGTCTCGCGGTGACGGCGTTCTCGTCGCGGTCCTCGACAGCGGCGTGCAACTCAACCACCCCGACCTGATCTCGAAGCTGTGGCGCAATCCGGGCGAGATCGCGGGCAATGGCGTCGACGACGACCGCAACGGCTACGTCGACGACGTCCACGGCGCGAACACGATGACCTTCAACGGCAACGTCGACGACGACGAGGGCCACGGCACGCACGTCGCCGGCATCGTCGCAGCGCAGGCGGCAAACGGCACCGGCGGCGCGGGGATCGCGCCCGGCGCGAGGATCATGGCCGTCAAGGTGCTCGACGCAAACCGCGCCGGCAACTCGTCGCTGCTGGCGCGCGGCATCCGCTACGCCGTCGACGGCGGCGCCCGGATCCTCAACGTGTCGCTCAACGGCGACGGGACGAGCGACGGCCTCGAAGCCGCCCTGCGCTACGCCGGCGAGCGCGGCGCGACGGTCGTCAGCTCGGCCGGCAACAACTCCCGCGACATCGACGCCACGCCGTCCTACCCGGCGTCGTCGATGGCGCCCGCCGTCCTCAGCGTCACCGCGACCGAACGCAGCGGCGGACTGCTGTCGATCGCCAACCACGGCCTGAACTCGGTCGACCTCGCCGCTCCCGGCGGCTCGATCCTGTCGACCGCGTTCGGGTCGCGCTACGAGCTGCGGTCGGGCACGTCGATGGCGGCGCCGTTCGTCGCGGGCGCGCTTGCGCTGCTCGCCGCCGCCCGCCCCGAGCTGGATCAGCCCGCGCTGCGCGCCGCGCTGCTGCAGAGCGCGCAGCGCCCGTCGTCGCTCGGCGGGAAGGTCGCGTCGGGCAGGCTCGACGTCGGCGCCGCGATGCGCCGCGTCGTGACGGGCGCAGCCTGGGCGACGCCCGCGGCGGGATCGACGCAGACGGGTGGGGCGACGGTGCGGATCCTCGCGAAGGCGCGGATCTGCGGGCTGCACCGCCACCGTCCGCTGGCGAGCGACCGGAGCCGACCGCGTCGCGACCTGGCGGGTGCTGCTCAACGGCCGCCGCATCGGCAGCGTGCGCGCGGGAACGCGGTCGCAGCTGCGCAAGCGCGTCAGCCGCAGCGGCCGCTACCGCTGGAAGGTCGTCGGCGTGGACGCCGCGGGGTCGCGGATCGTCGCCGCTACGCGCAGCTTCCGCGCGCTGCGCAAGCGCTGAGGATCGTGGGCGGCCGCTGTCGGCGGTGAATCGCACGGGCGATCAGGCGCGCGCTATCCTGGCGGCAGACCTGCAGCCGCAGGTCGTTTTTCTGTCATCTCGCCGTCACGGAGCTACCGCATGGCCCGCGGAGACGTGCGCATCGCTGCGACCTCGCCTGCGAGGTCTGCAAGCGGCGCAACTACCAGACGAACAAGTCCAAGCGCAACAATCCCGAGCGGATCTCGCTGCGCAAGTACTGCAAATGGTGCAAGCAGCACACGAGCCACCGGGAGACCCGGTAGCGACCCCCCGGATCCCATGGCCCGTAATCGCCAGCGCGCGAAAGATCGCAAGCAGAAGCTCCACCGCGAGAACGTCCCGGGGTCGCTCGACCACGTCTCCGGCGAGGTCGACAGGGTGGAGGCTGCGATCGTCGTGGAGCGGCCGGGATCCCCGGCGACTCCGTCGCGCTCGACGACGACCTCGACGCCGGCGCCGTCGAGGACGAGCGCCTCGGCAACGGCGCAGGCGATCTCGCGCCGACCGCCGCCGCACCCCCGCAGAGGCGCGGCTCGCGCCTGCTCAACTCTGCGCGCCTCCGGGGCCGAGCTGCAGCGAGTCGAATGGCCCAACCGGCGCCAGGTCGGTCAGGCGACCGCCGTCGTCCTGGGCTTCGTCGTCATCGCGGGGGCCTTTCTCGCCTCGCAGACGTCGTAGCGCAGAAGATCGTCGATGTCATCCTCTACCTCCGAACTTCGAAGGCACGCATGTTTCGCTGGTACGTCGTAAACACCTATTCAGGCCACGAGAACAAGGTCAAGCAGAACCTCGAGCACCGTGTCGTCTCGCTCAACCAGAAGCGCAACGTCCGCCAGGTCGTCGCAGCTGACGGAGTCTGTGTCGGAGATGAAGGACAACCAGAAGGTCACGGTCGAGAAGCGCACGATGCCGGGCTACGTGCTCGTCAACATGGAGCTCAACGAGGACTCGTGGGGCCTCGTCAAGGGCACGCCGGGCGTCACCGGCTTCGTCGGCGCATCGAATGAGCCGGTCCCGCTCACGCAGGCCGAGGTCGATCGCCTGCTGCATCGCGAGGTCGCGGTGCGCGAGCGCAAGAAGGCGACGTTCGCGATCGGCGAGAGCGTGAAGGTCATCTCCGGGCCGCTGTCGGACTTCTCGGGCGAGATCTCGGAGATCAACGAGGACGCGTCGCGCCTCAAGGTGCTTGTGTCAATCTTCGGTCGCGAGACCCCGGTCGAAGTCGGATTCGATCAGGTCAAGAAGATCTAGGTAACGGTCATGGCCAAGAAAGTCCTCACACAGATCAAGCTGCAGGCCGTCGGCGGCCAGGCCACCCCGGCTCCGCCGGTCGGTCCCGCCCTCGGCCAGCACGGCATCAACATCATGGAGTTCTGCAAGGCGTTCAACGCGCAGACCCAGGGCGACGTCGGAACCACGATCCCCGTCGTCATCACCGTCTACGAGGATCGCTCGTTCACGTTCGTCACGAAGACGCCGCCGGCCGCCGTGCTCATCAAGCAGGCGATCAGCCTCGACAAGGGGTCGGGCGAGCCACACCGCGTGAAGGTCGGCACGATCACGCAGGCGCAGCTGCGCGACATCGCCGAGCGCAAGCTCGCCGACCTCAACGCGCACGTACCTCGACCAGGCATCGAAGATCATCGCCGGCACGGCGCGGAGCAGGGTCGACGTTGTTCAGGCGCGGAAAGACCTATCTCGAGGCCCGCTCGCAGGTCGATCGCGAGCGCGAGTTCAGCCCCCGCCGAGGCCGTGCAGCTCGTCAAGTCGCTGCCCGGCCCGACGTTCAACGAGACCGTCGAGGTCCACGTCCGCACGGGCCTGAACGTGCGCCACGCCGACGAGCAGCTGCGCGGCAACCGTGGCGCTGCCCAACGGGCTCGGCAAGGAGGTCACGATCGCCGTCTTCGCGCAGGGCGACAAGGCGCGCGAGGCCGAGGAGGCGGGGGCCGACATCGTCGGCGCAGACGATCTCGCCAAGCGCGTGCAGGACGGCTTCGCGGACTTCGACGTCGCGATCGCGACGCCGGACCTGATGCCGGTCGTCGGCCGCCTCGGCCGGATCCTCGGCCTGCAGGGCAAGATGCCCAACCCCAAGGTCGGCACCGTCACGATGAACGTCGCGCAGGCGGTGCAGGAGGCGAAGGCCGGCAAGATCGAGCACCGCACCGACCGCACCGCGATCGTCCACCCGCCGATCGGCAAGAAGCTGACCCCTTCCGAGCGCCAGCTGCTGAGAACTACGCCGCCGTCATCGACGAGCTGATCCGCGCCGCCGTCCGCCGCCAAGGGCCGCTACCTGCGCACGATCACGATCGCGTCGACGATGGGCCCCGGCGTGAAGGCTCGTCGACCTGTCCCGCACGCGCGACATCCTCGAGGAGGCCGCTCCGGCACGAGCCGCGTGAGCGTCCATCTCTGAGGCCACCGCAGACCCCGGCCGCGCGCGACGCGCAGCGTCAGGCAGAAGTCCTGGCGAGGAGGCAGATGAACCGAGAGAGCAGAAAGCCGCGGTGATCGAGGAGATCGCCGCACAGATCACGCAATCAGAAGCGGTCTTCGCGGTCGACTACCGCGGGATCAGCGTCGAGCAGGCCGCGGAGCTGCGCATGAAGCTGCGCGACGCCGACGCGTCGCTGCGCGTCGTCAAGAACACGCTCACGATCCGTGCGGCCGACGACGCCGGCGCGCAGGTGCTCAAGCCCGTGCTCGAGGGCCGACGGCGCTGACGTTCGTCCGCGGTGACGCGGCCGCGGCCGCCAAGGCGGTCGCCGACTACGCCCGCGCCACCGGCCTGCTGCCGTTCAAGGGCGGCATGATGAACGGCGAGGCGCTCGTGCCCGAGCAGATGACCGCGATCGCCCGGCTTCCTCGCGCGACGTGCTCAACGCGCAGTTCGTCAACGTCGTCGCGTCGCCGCTGACCGGCCTCGTGACGAGCCTCTCCAACCTCATCAGCGGACTGGCGCGCCAGCTCAGCCAGGTGGCCGGAGAAGAAGGAGTCCGCGAGATCCCGGCCGGCGCTGCGCCTGGCGCCGCGGCTGGCGCGCCTGTCGGGGCGCCGGCGGACGAGGACATGGAGGCCGCCGCCGACTCCACACCGCAGGCGGAGGCCGACGAGGCGCGCCCGCACCTGCCGAGCCCTGCCCGCCGCCGAAACAGAGGCGGCGCGCCGGCCGACGACACGGATCTGGACACCGACGAAGAGAAGGAGTAACCCATGGCCCAGTCCACCCAGGAGTGGATCGACGAGCTCAAGAGCATCTCGGTCCTCGAGCTGAGCGAGCGCATCAAGGCGCTCGAGGAGGAGTTCGGCGTCTCGGCTCAGGCGGCTGCCGTGGCCGCTCCCGCAGCCGCCGGCGCTGGCGGCGACGGCGCCGCTCCTTGAGGAGGAGCAGTCGGCGTTCGACGTCGCCACCGGGCCGCCGGCGACAAGAAGATCCAGGTCATCAAGGTCGTCCGCATGCGCCACGAGCCTCGGCCTCGGCGAGGCCAAGGCGCTCGTCGACGAGGCCCCCAAGGCCGTCCGCGAGGGCGTCGACCGCGACGAGGCCGAGAAGCTCAGGCAGGAGCCTCGAGGAGGCCGGCGCGACGGTGGAGATCAAGCAGCTGTTGCAGGCTTTGCTTGCCGTTCGTCGTTCGAGGCGCGCCCCGGAGGGCGGCCCTTCGGCGTTCGTGAGGTGCGACGTGCGATCCATGGCGCGGCGGCGGCCGGCCTCGCGCGTCCGCTCGACGCCCTCATCGCCGGACGCAGCGCTCAGCCCGCCGCAAGCGGGCGCTGTGACCGCCGGCGGCCGCACAGCCACTGCCCACGCTCAGCGCCCGGCGCCGCACCAGTCGCTGAAGGTTCTACTCCACGCCCTCGTCCACGACATCCGGATGCGCGATGACCTCGACGCCCTGCCCGCCCGGGCCCTCGAGGTAGAACGACTGGCTCCCGTCCCGGTGCCCGCTCACGTCGACCCGTGCAACGACGCCAGCCGGTCGAGCTCCTCGCCGGACACCTTGAACGCGAGGTGGTTCGGGTGCTGGGCGGCCATCACGAACGCGAGCTTCACCCGGCGGCCTCGAGCAGGCCCCACGTCTTGTCGGCGTGCAGCACGCGCGCGCGCCGGGCACGACCCCGGACCACCACTCGAGCGCGGCGGCGATGTCCGGAACCTGCTGGGCCACGTGGTCGAACTGCATGACGACGAGGCTAATGCCTCACACCGCGAAGCCGGCGCCGCGGTGCAGCGATCGAAGGTCTGCGGACGAGCCGCTGCTCAGCTGGCCTCATGCGACAGATCGCGCTACCCTGCCTGGGTCGACCGATAGCCGCAGCCGCCTCCCGAATGGGTTTCGCGCCCACATAGCGCGAACTTCGAGGCGGGGTCCGTGAGCGTCGACCGCCCCCCGAGGGGGTGGCATTTGCCTGTGCTATCCTGGCGAGTTCGCGCCCGAGGGCCCGGCCGCGGCGCCGCCCCCCCGATGATGTCCTCTCCGACCCCTTGAGGAGTCGCTGCCTTGCCCCCTGTTGACGCCCCCCGACGCGCCGCAGCTTCGCGCGCCTGAACCGTGTTCACGACGTCCCCAACCTGATCGACATCCAGCGGCGCTCGTTTGCCTGGCTGACCGATCCTGGAGAAGGGTGGGGTTCCGGGGAGACGATCTCGGACATCTCGCCGATCGAGGACTACACCGGGAACCTCGCCGTCGACTTCGGCGAGTTCCACTTCGACGAGCCGGTCGCCTCGATCGAGGAGTGCCGCGAGAAGGACCTCACCTACGCGCCCGCTGACCGTCACCGTCGCGTTCGTCAACCGCGAGACCGGCGAGATCCGCGAGCAGTCCGTCTTCATGGGCGACTTCCCGTGGATGACCGAGCGCGGCACGTTCATCATCAACGGCACCGAGCGCGTCGTCGTCACGCAGCTCGTCCGCTCGCCGGGCGCCTACCTGATGGAGTGCGCCGGCGACCGCGAGAAGCAGGTCTTCATCGCCAACCTGATGCCGGCGCGCGGCTCGTGGCTCGAGCTCGAGATCGACAAGAAGGGCAAGGTCTTCGTCCGCATCGACCGCGCGCGCAAGCTGCCGGTCACGGTGCTGCCGCGCGCGATGGGCTACGCGACCGACGAGGAGATCCTCGAGCTCTTCGACAACAGCCTCTACATCCGCAACACGATCGAGGCCGACACCGAGCCGACGAAGAACGAGGAGGGCGCGCTCGTCGAGCTTCTTCAAGAAGCAGCGCCCGGGCGAGCCGCCGAGCGTCGACAACGCGCGTGGCGCTGCTGCACCAGCTCTTCTTCGACCCCAAGCGCTATGACCTGACGCGCGTCGGGCGCTACAAGCTCAACGCGGGCGCCTGGGCCTCGACATCGACCTCGAGACCCGCACGCCGACGCACGACGACATCCTGGCCCTCGTCAAGGAGCTCGTCTCCCTGCCGCGGCTGCTCGGCATGCCCGAGGAGCCCGAGGTCGAGATCAAGGACTACGCTGCCGAGGCGCAGACATACCCGCGCGAGGGCGTCGGCGAGCATCTCGACGAGTACGAGCACTTCGGCAACCGCCGCCTGCGGACGGTCGGCGAGCTCATCCAGGAGGCCTTCCGGATCGGCCTGCACGTGGATGGAGCGCGTCGTGCGCGAGCGGCTCACGACCGAGGACGCCGACACGATCACGCCGCAGACGATCATCAACATCCGCCCGGTCGTGGCGGCGCAGAAGGAGTTCTTCGGCTCCTCGCAGCTCAGCCAGTTCATGGACCAGACGAACTCGCTGGCCGGCCTGGACACACCGCCGCCGCCTGAGCGCGCTCGGCGCCGGCGGCCTGACGCGGAGCGCGCGCCGATCGAGGTGCGCGACGTGCACCCGACCCACTACGGCCGGATGTGCCCGATCGAGACGCCGGAGGGCCCGAACATCGGCCTGATCGGCTCGCTGTCGAGCTACGCCGAGGTCTCCGAGCACGGCTTCGTCACGACGCCCTACCGGGTCGTCAAGGACGGCGTCATCACCGGCGAGGTCGTCCACTACGACGCCACGCAGGAAGAGGAGCTGAAGATCGCGCAGGCCAACCACCCCGTCGACGACGACGGGCGCCTGCTCGGCGACGAGGCCGTCTGCCGGACGCTCGCCGGCCAGTACGTCACGGTCCCGCCGAACGAGGTCGACCTGATGGACGTCTCGCCCGAGCAGATCTGGTCCGTGGCGACGGCGATGATCCCGTTCCTCGAGCACGACGACGCCAACCGCGCGCTGATGGGCTCGAACATGCAGCGCCAGGCCGTGCCGCTGCTGCGCACCGACGCTCCCGTCATCGGCACCGGCATGGAGCGCCGCGCGGCGCTCGACACCGGCGACGTGCTGCTGGCCCGCAACGCGGGCACGGTCAGCTACGTCGATGCCGAGCGCATCGAGGTGGAAACGGATCCCGCAGGCAAGGACGAGTACATCCTCGACAAGTACCGTCGCTCCAACCAGGGCACCCTGATCCACCAGAAGCCGACCGTCACGAGCGGCGCGGTCGTGGACGCCGGCGACGTGCTCGCCGACGGCTCGGCGACCGACCACGGCGAGATGGCCCTCGGCAAGAACCTGAAGGTCGCCTTCATGTCCTGGGAGGGCTACAACTTCGAGGACGCGATCATCCTCTCCAAGCGCCTCGTCAAGGACGACGAGCTCACCTCGATCCACATCGAGGAGTACGAGATCGACGCCCGCACGACGAAGCTCGGCGACGAGGAGATCACCCGCGACATCCCCAACCGCTCCGAGGAGTCGCTGCGCAACCTCGACGACCGCGGCATCGTCCGGGTCGGCGCCGAGGTCGGCTCGGGCGACCTGCTCGTCGGCAAGGTCACGCCGAAGGGCGAGACCGAGCTGACCGCCGAGGAGAAGCTGATCCGCGCGATCTTCAAGGAGAAGGCGCGCGAGGTCCGCGACACGTCGCTGAAGGTGCCACACGGCGAGGGCGGCGTCGTCATCGACGTCATGACCTTCAGCCGCGACGCCGGCGACGACCTGCTGCCGGGCGTCAACCACCTCGTGCGCGTGTTCGTCGCCAAGAAGCGCAAGATCTCCGAGGGCGACAAGCTCGCCGGACGGCACGGCAACAAGGGCGTCATCTCGAAGATCGTCGACGAGGCCGACATGCCGTTCATGGAGGACGGCACGCCGGTCGACGTGATCCTCAACCCGCTCGGCGTGCCGAGCCGCATGAACGTCGGCCAGATCCTCGAGACCCACCTCGGGTGGGCCGCCGCCGAGGGCTGGTACGACGACGGCACCGAGGCCTACGCGCGCTCGCGCGAGACGGCGGTCGACGGGCGCCCGGGGAAGGTGGTACACCGCGACGCCGGTCTTCGACGGCGCGTCCGTCGAGGACGTCGACAACGCGCTCGTGAAGTGGCAGGACGAGCACACCGGCCGCATCCGGATGGACATCGACAAGTCGCGCCGCCTCGGGCATCCGCGCGTCGGGCAAGTTCACGCTCTTCAACGGCCGCACGGGCGAGCCGTTCGAGGAGCAGGTGACGGTCGGCTACATGTACATCCTCAAGCTGCTGCACCGTCGTCGACGACAAGATCCACGCCCGCTCGACCGGACCGTACTCGCTGGTCACGCAGCAGCCGCTGGGCGGCAAGGCGCAGTTCGGCGGCCAGCGCTTCGGCGAGATGGAGGTCTGGGCGCTGGAGGCCACGGCGCCGCCTACACGCTGCAGGAGATGCTCACGATCAAGTCCGGACGACACGGTCGGCGCGTGAAGGCCTACGAGGCGATCGTCAAGGGCGAGAACATCGCCGAGCCGTCGATCCCCGAGTCCTTCAAGGTGCTCCTCAAGGAGATGCAGTCGCTGGCGCTCGACGTCAACGTCGTCTCCGAGGAGGGCGCGCGCGCCGAGATGCGCGACGAGGACGACGACCTGCTGCGCGCCGCCGAGGAGCTCGGCATCGACCTCTCGGGCGTGCGCGCAGGCGCAGTTCCCGACGTCGCGCAGGTCGAAGGCGAGATCGCGGTCGACGCCGGAGCCGACGCCGCCGACGAGGACGTCGAGGCGGTCGTCGACGCGGATGCCCTCGCGGCGCCGGACGTCGTCGACGACGAGCTGATCGATGCCGACGCCGGGATCGACATCGACGCCGAGGCGCCCGCGGAGACGTGTGATCTCGCCACGGTGGCGCCCCCTCGCCACGCCACGGGCTTTCGGCCCGCGCTCGACGCACCTCGCGCCACCGACGCGAGGACTCCCCTTGACCGACGAAGCGGCTCCGCCCTTACGGCCTTCGGCACAACCCCGAGTTCCGGCCCCTTACGGCCTTCGGCCCATCCCCCCGATAGAGGATTCACCTTGATCGACATTAACAATTTTGACGCGATTGAAATCGGCCTCGCCTCCTCGAAGCAGATCCGCGGCTGGAGCTCGGGCGAGGTCACGAAGCCGGAGACGATCAACTACCGCACGCTGAAGCCCGAGAAGGACGGCCTGTTCTGCGAGCGCATCTTCGGCCCCACCAAGGACTGGGAGTGCTACTGGGTGGCAAGTACAAGCGCGTGCGCTACAAGGGCATCGTCTGCGAGCGCTGCGGCGTCGAGGTGACGCGCTCGAAGGTGCGCCGCGAGCGCATGGGCCACATCGACCTCCGCCGCCCCGGTCAGCCACATCTGCCCTTCAAGGGCGTCCCGAGCCGGATCGGTTACCTGCTCGGACATGGCTCCCAAGGAGCTCGAGAAGGTCTCTACTTCGCCGCCTCGATCGTGACCTGGGTCGACGACGAGGCGCGTGAGCGCGACATGGCCGACCTCGAGACGAAGGTCAACGAGGTGCTCGACGCCTACGCCGCAGAGCGCGCGAGGAGCGCGTGCTCGAGCTCAAGGAGCAGGGATCGCGCGACGCGAGGGCTACCTCGAGCACGGCGGCCAGAAGGAGTTCGACGACGAGGACCACCTCTGGGCCGAGGCGCTGGACATCGACGTCAAGAAGCTCGACGACGACGAGCGCGCGAAGATGCTCAAGGAGCTCAAGAAGAACTTCGACTCCGACATCGCCGACACCGAGGCCTACATCGAGGACGCCGCCGAGCGGATGCGCCAGGTGTGGCAGCTCTTCCGGGACATGGAGCCCAAGCGGAGCACGACGAGACGATCTTCCGCGAGCTCAAGGAGCGCTTCGGCTCGCCCACGGCTTCGGCGAGTACCTCCGCGGCGGCATGGGCGCCGAGGCGATCCGCGACCTGCTCCAGCAGGTCGACCTCGACGCGGGAGTCCGAGGAGCTCGGCGAGATGGTGCGCACCGCCAAGGGCCAGAAGCAGGCCCGCGCCGTCAAGCGCCTGAAGGTCGTCAGCGCGTTCATCCAGTCCGGCAACCGCCCCGAGCAGATGGTGCTCGAGGCCGTCCCCGTCATCCCGCCCGAGCTGCGCCCGATGGTCCAGCTCGACGGCGGCCGCTTCGCGACGTCCGACCTCAACGACCTGTACCGCCGCGTGATCAACCGCAACAACCGCCTCAAGCGGCTGCTCGACCTCGGCGCGCCGGAGATCATCGTCAACAACGAGAAGCGGATGCTGCAGGAGGCCGTCGACGCGCTGTTCGACAACGGCCGCCGCGGGCGCCCCGTCACCGGTCCGGGCAACCGCCCGCTGAAGTCCCTGAGCGACATGCTGAAGGGCAAGCAGGGCCGCTTCCGCCAGAACCTGCTCGGCAAGCGCGTCGACTACTCGGGCCGCTCGGTCATCGTCGCCGGCCCCTACCTGAAGCTGCACCAGTGCGGGCTGCCGAAGCCGATGGCGCTCGAGCTCTTCGCCGTTCATCATGGCCCAGCTCGTCGAGCGCAAGGCGGCGCAGAACATCAAGGCCGCCAAGAAGATGGTCGACTCGATGATCCCCGAGGTGTGGGACGTCCTCGAGCAGGTCATCCACGAGCACCCGGTGCTGCTCAACCGCGCGCCGACGCTGCACCGCCTGGGCATCCAGGCCTTTGAGCCGGTGCTCGTCGAGGGCAAGGCGATCCAGGTCCACCCGCTCGTCTGCCACGCGCGTTCAACGCCGACTTCGACGGCGACCAGATGGCGGTCCACCTCCCGCTCAGCGCCGAGGCGCAGGCGGAGGCCTGGATCCTGATGCTGTCGTCGAACAACATCTTGTCGCCGGCAAACGGCCAGCCGCTGGCGACGCCGACCCAGGACATGATCCTCGGCGCCTACTACCTCACGTACGGGCCTGGAGGCCGACGAGGCCGAGAAGATCGACCCGGCGACGCACGAGCCCAAGCCGCACGTCTTCCGCACCGCGCAGGAGGCCGAGCTCGCCTACGAGCTGGGCGCCGTGAAGCTGCACGACCTGGCGGAGTTCCGCGTGCTCGGCCGTGAGGGCGGGCACGTCCTCACGACGATCGGGCGGATCATCTACAACGACCGCATCGAGCGGGCGCTGGAGGCGATGGGCGACCAGTTCGACGTCTCGCAGTACGAGTTCGTCAACCGCTCGATGAAGAAGCGCGACACGACCGAGCTCGTCGACCAGCTCGTCCAGAGCTACGGCGCGACCACGATCTCGCAGGTGCTCGACGCCTTCAAGGACCTCGGCTTCGAGTTCTCCACGAAGGCCGGCATCACGATCTCCAAGAACGACGTCGTGATCCCGCCGAGCAAGGGCGAGATCGTGACGTCATACGAGGAGAAGGTCGCCGAGCGCAGGGCCAGTACGACATGGGCCTGATCACGCAGGAGGAGCGCCACGAGGCGGTCGTCGAGCAGTGGAACGCCTGCACCGAGGAGGTTGCTCGATGCGATGGTCGACAACTCCGACGTCCTGAACCCGATCTTCATGATGGCCAACTCGGGTGCCCGCGGCTGTTCAAGCAGATCCGTCAGCTCGCCGGGATGCGCGGCCTGATGGCCAACCCGAAGGGCGACATCATCGAGCGTCCCGTGAAGGCGAACTTCATGGAGGGCCTCGACGTGCTCGAGTACTTCACCTCGACGCACGGCGCGCGCAAGGGTCTGGCCGACACCGCCCTGCGCACCGCGGACTCGGCTACCTGACGCGACGTCTCGTCGACGTCGCGCAGGACGTGATCATCCGGGAGGCCGACTGCGGCACCGACGAGTTCATCGAGCTGCTGCTGCAGAAGGACGACGGCTCGCTCAACGACAACCTGCTCGGCCGCTTCGCGGCGGCCGAGGTGGCCACCAAGCGCGGCCGCGTGATCGTGGAGAAGGGCGCGATCATCGACCGCGGCGAGCTCGCCGACATCCAGGAGAACGTCGACCAGATGACGGTCGACGGCCACGGCGCCGTGAAGATCCCCGTGCGCTCGGTGTTGAAGTGCGAGGCGGCCAGTGGCGTCTGCCAGGCCTGCTACGGCCGTTCGATGGCCTCCGGCCAGACGGCGCAGATCGGCGACGCGGTCGGCATCATCGCCGCGCAGTCGATCGGCGAGCCCGGCACGCAGCCGACGATGCGCACGTTCCACACCGGCGGCACGGCGGCCCGCATCGCCGAGC
>JAUJOT010000005.1:0-176292 GCA_030447505.1 Solirubrobacteraceae bacterium
CCCTCGACCTTCTGCATGGCAAGCAGACGCTCTAGCCAACTGAGCTACATCCGCGAAGGCGGCGATTATAGCCTGCGCGCATTCAGCGCTTGATGTTGACGCCGCTCGCGCTGACCCCGAGCCATCGGTATGTTGCGGCGCAATGCGAACGGTTCGATACGTCCTCGCGCTCGGGCTCTGCGTTCTCCTCGCTTCTGTGCTCGCACCGTCGACGGCGACAGCGGACACGCTGCAGTTCAGCGGGCGCAGCGGCATTCAGAAGTGGTGGACGTGGGCTCCGGGGGTCGGTCTGCGTCCCTATCGCATCGCCACCACCATCAGGGCGAGCGTCTACGCCTCACGTCCGCGCTATGTCGCGGTTGCGACGATCGGCATCTCCTACAGCACGGAGGCGCTGGGACCGGACACGCTGCTCGTGTACGGCTTGCAGTACCGCAAGAAGGGCGGGCACTGGCGCTCGGTGTGCGTCCGCGGGCGCTGCCTGTTCGGTTCGCGCAAGCGCGCGCCCTGGCCCGGCGAGCGATTCGGCGCTCAGTACTTCGAAGCGCGCCTTCCGATCATGCGGCCCCGCAACATCGAGCAGATCAAGCTGCTCGTGAAGCCGTTGACGTCCACGCGCACCGGAAACTTCGTCGGGCGCCTACGCAGCAAGGTGTTCTCCGTGCGCTATTACCGCTCGCCGAGGTAGCGACAGGCCCAGCAGTCCTCCGAGCCCGCCCGGTCGGCGCGCGCTTTGCGATCTCAGACCTCGTCGCCTCGCGACATGGGCGAGGCGAAAGGGGTCCTGCAGCGGGACACCAACCACGCGCCGCCCCGTGCGGCCGGTGCGTTCCCGCAGCCGAACGCTGGCTGCGACGCCGCTGCAACAAGAGCGGCGGAGTGACAGCGCTGCACCCGGGCGCGACCATTGCTGGTTGCAGGATCGTGCAGCCGCGGCTGCGAGAGATCGCCGACCACGTGCGGTTCTCCGTGGGTAGAGCCCGCAACCGATGCGCGGACAACGGCAGCAATGGTGGAGGCTAGCCCCGATGTAATCGGTCATCGGCTCTGCGACTGTCCCACCGGTTGATGGCCGCAGGGTGGCCAGGGACCGACGAACAGGGGCAATTTCATGCTGGCAGACGAAGGGATCGTCCGCGGGCCGAGGGACGGCACGGAGTGCGCAGATCTTCACGACAGGGACGTTCGATGAGCGTCGATCTCACCGATCCGCAGATGGCGCGCATCGCGAGCCAGCCGCTGGTCGCGGCTGTCGCAGAGGACGAGCTCGCCGCACGGCGCCTCCAGGGTGTCCTGGCGAGTGACGGCATGATCGTCGAGACGCGCGGCCTCAGCGTCGAAGAGCTCGGTCACGGCTCCGCCAGCGATCCGGACGTGCTCGTCATCGCCTTCGGTCGCGGGGTCACCCAGCGCGACCAGCAGATGCGCCGCGTGCGCAAGAGCCTTCCCGACGCGCACCTGATCGCCGTCATGCCCGAGGACTCGCGACGCGGCGTGCGCCGCGCGCTGGAGGCGGGCGCCGACGGCGTCGTCTTCGAGGCCGAGGTCGAGATCGCGCTGACGTCGACGGTCCGCGCGGTCCTCGCCGGGCAGACCGCCGTTCCGGCCGCCTGCCGGCACGAGGTCGACCGGCCGACGCTGTCGAGCCGCGAGAAGCAGGTCCTGGCCATGGTCGTGACGGGGATGAGCAACAAGGCGATCGCCGCGAAGCTCTTCCTCGCCGAGAGCACGGTGAAGTGCCACCTCTCGTCGGCCTTCTCCAAGCTCGGCGTGCGCTCGCGCAACGAGGCCGCCGATCTGATCCTGCACTCCGGCGCCGGCCTGGGCCTGGTCGGCGCGCCGCCTGTCTACGCGACCATGGAAGGAAGCGAGCGATGAGCCCGACGCACCCGCAGTACGGCCGAGAGGCACGCGCATGAAGCGCCTATTGATCGTCGCCGACCACTCGCTGGTCGCGCACTCCATCCGGCTCGCGCTCAAGCAGACCGTCGGCTTTCAGGTCGTCGGTGTGGTCGACGGCCGCGTCAGCGCGCGCGACGCGCTGCTGGACCTGCGCCCCGACGTCGTCCTGGTCGACGACATGAACGATCCGCGCGCGGACGAGACGCGCGCTCCCGACCATGCGCTGGCCAGGCTGCGCGAGGCGACCGAGCATGCGGCCGCCGCCCGGCGACTGCTGCTGACGCTGCGGATGGACGAGGCCTGGATGAGCGAGGTCTTCGAGGCCGGCGGACACTGCGTGCTGTCGAAGGCGATGCACCCCGTCAGCCTCGGCACGATGCTGCGCGAGGTCGTCCGCGGCAACGTCGTGCACCGCTTCGAGCGCCGTCCGCCGGCGGCGATCGTCGACTGCCCGCTGACGCTGCGCGAGAAGGAGATCCTCGCGCTCGTCGCCGAGGGCGCGACGAACGGCCAGATCGCGAGGATGCTCTGGGTCACCGAGCAGACCGTGAAGTTCCACCTCTCCAACACGTACCGCAAGCTCGGCGTGGCCAACCGCACCGAGGCCAGCCACTACGCGCACGTCAACAACCTCGTCACGGCGGCTGATGCAGTCGCCTGCTGACAGATGCGCCAGCGCCGGCCAGGCCGCGGGGCCCGACACGAACATGCAAACCAGGGATAGCGAGCAGATGGACCAGGTGAACCGCGAGTCACGGAGCCCGCTTCCGATGCCCGAGGCGGACACGCCCTGGGCCGGCGGGACCAAGGACCGGCTCGTGGCCAAGTCGAGCGTCGACACGTCGCCGGAGATCGAACGTCTCGTCAGCCGCGCCGTCGCGCGGGCGAAGCAGGGCGATCGCGACGCCGTACGCTTCCTCTACCTGCGCTACGCCGACAACGTCTACGGCTACGTCCGCACGATCGTGGCCGATCACCACGACGCCGAGGACGTGACGCAGCAGGTGTTCGCAAAGCTGATCACGGCGATCTCGAAGTACGAGGAGCGCGCCGTCCCGTTCGTCGCCTGGCTGCTGCGGATGTCGCACAACGTCGCCGTCGACGCCGTTCGCGCCCGCCGCGCGATTCCCGCCGAGGAGATCGTCGGCGCAGGCGAAGCGGCCTGTCAGGACGCGCCCGAGCGCGCCCGGTCGCTGCACGCGGCGTTCGCCGCGCTGCCCGAGGACCAGCGCCAGGTCGTCGTCCTGCGGCACGTGCTCGGGCTCTCGCCGGTCGAGATCGCCGAGCAGCTCGGCCGCACGCACAGCTCCGTCCACGGTCTGCACCACCGCGGCCGCCGCGCGCTGTGCGCGGAGCTCGAGCGCTTGGACTCGGTGCCGTTCACGGCGCGCCGCAGGCTCGCCATGGCCGCATAGGCTGCAGCAACACGATCGTCTGATCGAGCACCGCGGTCACGACCGAGGAGCCGGCTCGTCAGCGGCGGTCGCGTGCTGCTGCAGCTCGACACGAGCGACGGCCCGCGCCGGCAGCGGAGGCACTGCGTTCTGATCCGCTCGCGCTCCGAACGCTGGGGATCAGCGAACGGACGCGCGCCTCGTGGACGGAGCGAAGGCCGTGGCGGGAGACGGATTGCCGCACGAACTCCAAGACCGCCGCTCCGCCGTCGAGGTTGGCCGTGTCCATGAAGCTCAGTGCGAACAGGCCATGCCTGCGCAGCCGCCGAAGCGAGCGGTCGCTCAGGATCTTGCGTACGTCGGCGTCGAAGCTCGTCTGCGACCCGTCGTCGGGCTTGAGGTGAGCGAGCATGACGGGCCCGTACGCGCCCAGCGTGCGCGTCATCGCGCTGATGTCGGCCGAATTGCCCTTCGACTCCATCGCCTGGAAGCTCTGGAAGTCGGAGGCGCTCATGACGTCCGCAAAACGGCAGAACATCGACCGCCCTCCGCCGCGCGACGGATCGTCCCAGCGCGTCTGCCAGCCTCCCCAGCCCAGTGAGACCTGGGCGTTCGGCGCGTGCCGGTGGAAGATCTTCAGCGTCGCGCGGTAGCGGTCCTTCAGCGCGCGGTAGTAGGCGCGGGTCGCACCGTCCGGTGCCCAGGCGTTGTCGCGGCAGGGGTAGGTCTGGAACTCGGTGAACAGCGTCACGTACAGCGGCGGCTCGGAGCTGTCGCCGGCGAACGTGCGGGCCAGCCGGCGCATGTCGCCGAGGAACCTGTCGGCGAGCGGGTAGGGTCGCCCGCACGCCTGCCCGTAGCGGGTCTTCAACGGCACCTCCGGCCCGTCGCTGAACACGATGAGATGCATCGCATAGCCGGCGCCGTAGGCGCGCGGGACCTCCGTCGTCCGCCACCTCGTCATCCATCCGAGATCGCCGGGCCCGTTGTACCAACTGGTCAGCATGCGCACGCGGCTCTGCCGCACGAACTCGCTGCGTCGCGCGACGTCGGCTTCTGGGCCGAGGCCGAACAGCAGCTGCGCGCTCGCGGGAGCGGCGGCGTTCGCGTCCGACGGCGCCTGGCTGCTCACGCCCGCGAAGACGCCGCCCAGCGCACATGCGACCAGCACGCACGACAGCGCGGCCACGAGGAGGCTACTTGTAGTCGAGCGCGACATACCCGGGCATTATCGACGAGTCGGCGCGAGATCTTGACCCGATCGCAGCCGCGAGACCTCGATCAGTCGCACGGAGCCGACGCGGCCACGCTGCCTCGCGCTACGGCCCGCGACGCGATCACGATCCGCACGCTCGCCCGCTCATCGAGAACGAGCTGAGCGCGAGCTGCCGGCGACGCCGGCATCTCCGTACCCGCACGCCAGTCCGTCGCGGTTGGTGTCGAGCTTCAGCACGTCGCGCCCGGTGACCGCGATCCCCGCCGGGAACTGTCGGATCAGGTAGTCGCACGTCATCCGCGCGCCGCCCGGGCGCCGGGCGGCCACGCACTGCGACCCCGCCTGGCCGTAGCCCAGTGCGCAGCCGCTGGAGAGCACGCCCGTCGTCTTCGGGTCGGCGAGTTGCGAGGGCCGGCGCACCGATCGGCCCTTCACGCCGCGGGCGGGGCGGACGTTGCGCGTCCCGTTGCCGTGACGGCCGGCGGCGGCGGCGGCGAGGCTGGTCTGGCGCTGGACGGCCGGGTCGTGGCCGGAACGCGGCTCGCCGGCGGAGTTCTGCACCTGCGAGCGCAGTCGCTGCTCGTTGCTCGACAGGCCCATCAGCTGAGCGGCGGCGCCGCCGACCGCCACGCCGCCGAGCGCGAGGACGGCGACCACGACGAGCAGCGGGCGCAGCTTGCGTGACGTCAGACGGCGGCTCATCCGATCATCACCCATGCGGATGTCGACGGCACGCCATTGGAGTCGGTGATGTTGAGCATGTAGGGCCCCGGGGGCAGGAGGTTGCGGTTGGCGGGCACGCTCACCGTCGCCGTGTCGCCGGAGACGGCGATCGGGAGGTCGACGAGGCGCATGTTCGAATCCATCTGGTGCGTGACCGACATCGGCCGCATGAGCTGGGCCCAGCGGATCGTGCTGGCGCTCTGCACCTTGAAGCTCAGCTTGTCGCCGTAGGTCGCGCGGGTCGGGACCTCGCTGATCGTCGGACGCGTTCCCTTGAACAGGTAGGGGGGCTCGTAGATCGAGACCCGCAGCTCGAAGCCGCCGCCGGCCGGGTTGGAGCCCATGACGGCCACGCGGCCGTCGGCGAGCAGGACTGCGGAGGAGTGGTAGTTGCGCCCGATCGGGTCGGCGGCGACGGACGTCCAGGCGTTGGCCTCAGGGCTGTAGATGGCCGCCGTCTTGACGTTCGTCGAGTCGTCGCGGTTGAGCCGCGCGCCGTTGGTCACGAGCACGGTGCGGTCGGGCAGGATCGTGCCGTTGAGGTACATCTTGCCGGCGCCCGGCAGGTCGGGCCCGGGCTGATAGGAGGGCGTGGGCTGCTTGAGGTCGATGATGTCCGTGAGTCCGTGGGCGAGGATGCCGCTGTCGATGTTGCCCCCGCCGGTGATCATCACCCGCTGGTCCTGGGCGGGCGGAAGCAGCACCGACGCCGCCTGATCGCGCATGTCCTTCGAGCGAAGGCCGGGGACATCGGCGATCGTGGCCTTGGACCAGTCGTAGATCGAGGCCCCGCTGCCCGGCAGCCCGTTTCCGAAGACATGGCCGCCGCTGTAGAACAGGCGCCCGTCGGACATGAGGTACATGTGCGGGTACAGGCCCCAGAACGACCATGACTGCGGGACCTGCGCGGTCGGCAGCCAGGTCCCCGTCGAGGAGGCCCAGTACTCGGTGTTGACCGCTCCGGTGGTGTCCTCCTTCAGGCCTCCGGTCATCAGCACGTCGCCGCCACCGAGCGCGACCAGCGTCGGGTACCAGTGGCCCTCGTTGGCATCGCCGACCTTCGTGAAGGTGTTCGCGTCGGGGTCGTAGATGAAGGAGTCCTTCAGGCCCCCGTAGTCGGCGCCGGTCGGCGACGACGGGTAGGACTTGGTACCGCCCTGGATCAGCACCCGCCCGTTGGGGAGCGTGACATGGCCGGCGCAGAACATGTCCTTCGGCACCGCGACGGTGCTGTAGGTCCCGGCCGCCGGGTCGCCGACCGAGGCCTCGAACGTCCCGGCAGCGAAGCGGTCGGCGTCGTTGCCCGAACCGGCCAGCATCAGCACCTTGCCGTTCTTGAGCACGGTGGAGTGGATCGAGCGGATCGGCATGTTCTGGTCGGTCACCGTCCAGCGCCCCGCGGCGGCAGGGTCGTCGGCGGGCGGCGGCGCTTGCTCGCCGACGAGGGTGGTCGAGTAGTCGTCGGTCACCAGCGTGCCGTCGGCGCCCAGCGACACGCCCCATGCGATCGCATCGACGCCGGCACCGATCGGCGGCGTGTCGACCGTCGCCTGCTGCCACGTGTCGCTCGCCGGCAGCGTCTGCAGGTCGGTCAGGTAGCTCCAGCCCGAGGCGGTGTGGACGAAGAGCGTGATCGCGTTCGCGGCCACCGTCGAGCGGTACCAGACCGACAGCCGGTAGACCTGCCCGGGCTGGACGGCGGGCGACCGCGCCTCGGTCGGAAGCAGCTTGAAATCCCCCTGGGTGCGGCCGGCGAGCGTCAGCGAGTGCGCGCGTGTTCCGCCGTGCGCCGCGGAAGTGACTGCGCTCGTCACCTGGGCGTCGCCCCAGCCGGCGAGGAACCATCCGTCGGGAGGCGAGCCGCCCTGCTCGAGGCCGCCGTTGTACGTGAGCTCGGTCGAGGGCTGCGTCGGGGCGGGCTCCGTCGAGGCCATCGCGTAGTCGTCCGTCACGAGCGTCCCGTTGGCGGCGATCGAGACGCCGAACGAGATCTGGTCGGTGCCGTCGGGCACCGTCGGCGTCACGGCGCTCGCCGTCGTCCATGTTTCGGCCGCGGGCAGCGACTTCAGCTCCGTCCAATACGTCCAGCCCGCGGCGGAGTGACGAAAGACGGTGAGCGAGGCCGGCGTCGTCGATTTGTAGGCGACCGACAGCGCGTAGGTCGCGCCGGGCGTGACGGCCGGAGCACAGGTGCCGCTTTCGGTCATGATCAGCTTGCGGTCACCGCTGGCGTAGTTCGTGACCGTCAGCGACTGCGCCACCTGGCCGGAGGCGGCGTCGGTCGTGAGCGCCCAGGTCGCCGTGTTGTCGCCCCACCCGGCGCGCGAGAAGCAGTTCGGCTCGCCGTTGGTGACCTGCTCGAGGTCGCCGTTGACAACGCCCGCAGGCGCTGCGTCGGCGGAGGCGGGCATCGCGCACAGGAGGATCGCCGCGGCGAGGACGCCGGCGGCGCGCCAGACGCACCTGAGTCTGTCGGTTCGCAACACGATCATGATGGGGGCTCCGGGCTGGGGATTGCGGGCGGCTGCGCGATCACGCGGCGGATCTCGAAGGTCTCGGTTCCGGCCTTGAAGTTCGCCACCGGCCGACTGTTCTCGAGCAGGGCGCGCGTGTGCGGAAGGTCGCGGGCGTTGCCCTCCATCAGGTTCGAGCGTACGACGTAGTCGATCGGTCCCGGCGCCCGCACGAGGCCGGGGTCGAGGTCGAGCTTGTAGAACCAGATCACGCGCTCGCGGCTGAAGCCGCGCTCGACCAGATCGAGCCAGATCGTGTTGTCCACCACGATCGTGCTGCTCGCCGGGACGAAGCGGTCGAGCCAGTCGACGGCCTGACGCGCAGGCGCCGCCTCGTCGTCGCGCATCTGGCCGAGCGTCGCCGCGGCCCAGCGCGGCCCGATCAGCACGGCGAGCTGGATCAACAGCGCGACCAGCGCCAGCGCCGGCGCCGCGCGAAGCGCGCGCTGCAGCACGCCCTCACCGCCGCGCCGCGCCACCCCGCGCCAGCTCTCGTCCGCCAGTCCGGCCGCAAGCAGCGCGGCGAACGGGATCAGGGTGATGATGAACATCGCCGGGACATAGGCGCTGGGCCGCGCGGCGACGATCGCAGGCACGGTGATTGCGAGCGCGACCGCCCGCAGCCGCGGGATGAACAGCAGGGCGACGGGCGTGAAGAGGATCGCCGCCGACGGGAGCACGGGATCCTCGCGCAGCCACGTCGCGATCAGCTGGCGCGTACCGCTCTCGGGGTCGGCGAGCCCGCCGCCACCCGGGCGCGTCAGCTGGAAGCGGATCCCGTCGAAGAGGCTCGTGTGACCGGCGCCGGGCAACAGCTCGCCCTGGAGTGCCGCGAAGAGCGGGTAGAAGGCCGCGACGAGCGCGGAGCCGGCGAGCAGCACGCCGATGGCGAAGCCCCGCGTCGGGCCCTTCGCGGTCTGCCAGCCCAGAAGGACGAGCGCGGGCAGCGTCAGCAGCAACGTCTCCTTGGTGAGCACCGCCGCGGCGAAGCAGAGCCCTGCTGCCGCGAAGGCCGTGAGCCGGCGCTGGGGCGACAGGGCCAACGCGAACGCCGCCAGCAGCCAGGCCACGGCGATGTTGTCCAGCAGGACCATCCGGTGGTATTGGATCGCCAGCGGCGACAGGAGGAAGAGCGCGACGGCAAGGGCCGCGAACGCCCGGGAGATGTCGAGCCGCCGGGCGACGACGTACAGCAGCGCGCCGGAGACGAGCGTGAGCACGAGCATCAGGCTGCGCGCCTCGGCGATCGACCAGTCCGAGGAAAGCAGCGGGGCGGTCAGCAGCGACCAGCCCGCCATGATGAGCCAGCCGAGCGGCGGGTGGTCGTACCAGTAGGTGTACGGCGCGAGCTGACCGAGCTGCGCGACCGCCCAGGACTGCGAGACGTAGGTGCCCTCGTCGTCGAAGAAGGCGGGGGAGGCGCCGAGGTTGATGCCGTTGACGATCCCGGCGATGAGCAGGAGCGCTGCGACGATCGCGAGATCGAGCCGGACGTCGGCGGCCCGCGACGCCTCGTCTGCGACGCGTCTCGGGAGCGCCCGGCCGGCTCCTGCGCGACCCGCAGGCAGCGGCGTCGGGCCAAACGTCTGACCGAGCCCGGCGCGCGCGGCCGGCGCCGCGGGAGCGCCAGAACCGGCGGCGAGCACGCGCAGGGCGGCGGCGGAGACTGCGCGCCCGCCCTCGACGACGGCTTCGTCCGGCTGATCGCTAGAGATGGGCGCCGACATGCGTCGTCTTCTCCCAGTTGTTGATGCCGCGCAGCTCTCGCCAGGCGGCGCGCACGGCCGCCGCGGACAGCAGCAGCTGGTACGGCACGCTGCTCGCGAGCAGCCGCACGTAGTCCAACGGGCGCGCCCGCAGCGAGAACTCGCGGCAGAACTGCGCGAGCCCGACGAGCTCGGCGACGAGGATCAGCCCCATCGGTACGAGCGGCAGGAACGACAGCAGCGCCAGCAGGATCGGCACCTTGACGAGCAGCAGGATGGCGAAGGCCAGCGGGACGAGCAGTCCCATCAGCGCCTGGATCAGCGGAAACGACAGGGTGTACAGCGCCAGCGGCCGCGAGAAGCCCGAACCGCTCTTCCACTCGCCCTTGCGAAGGACCTGAAGGAAGCCCTGGTTCCATCGCGTGCGTTGCTTGAGGAGCTCGCCGAGCGTCTCCGGTGTCTCCTCGCGCGTGACGAGCTCAGAGCTGTAGGCGACGACCGTCCGCGCGCCGCGTGCGCTCAGCCGGACGCCGAGATCGCAGTCCTCGGCCAGGCAGTCGCCGTCCCACCCCTCGCAGGCCTCGAGCCACTCCGACCTGACGAAGACGGTGTTGCCGCCGAGCGGAATGAACCCCGACTTGGCGTGGAAGTGCAGACGGCTCTTGAACCAGAAGTAGTACTCGAGGACGTTACGCAGCGAGAACCAGCTCGTCTGGTAGTTCATGAGCTGCACGGCGCCCTGCACGATGTCGGCGCCCGTCTGCTGCAGGCGGCAGTCGACGGCCATCAGCAGTCCGGGCGCCACCTGGTCCTCTGCGTCGAAGACACCCACGACGTCGCCGCTGCAGTACGGCAGCGCGGTATTGAGCGCCCGCGGCTTGCTCTTGACCTCGTTGCGGTCGACGACGATCTGGAAGCGCGAGTCGCCCTCTACGGCCTGGCGTGCCGCGAGCTCGGTTCCCGGGTCGTCGTGGCCGACCACGACCAGCACCTCGAAGTCCGGGTGCTCCTGCTCGGCCAGGGTCCGCAACGTGGCCGGCAGCACCTCCTCCTCATGCCGGGCGGGGAGGATCAGCGAGAACGAGTGGCGCGCGATGCGGTGGCCTTCCGGGTAACCGGTCTCGGCGAGGCTGTGGTCGTCGCGCCACGCGTACAGCATCAGGCTGAGCGTGTAGAGGCTGACGACGAACATGAGCAGGAACAAGCTCGCCGCGGCGGAGTACGCGGCGGTCGCCGGCGACGCGACGACCGCCAGCGTCGCCGCCGACGCGGCGACGGCCAAAACCGGCCAGCTGCGCGCGACGGAGCGCGTCAGGCGCATGCCCGCGCGTCGCGGGCTGGACAGGCTGCTCCTGCGCCGCGCCGCGCCCGTGCGGCGAGCGAGCAGGGGGGCGCCAGGCCGCTCGCGCCAGGCGCGCCAGCGCAGGCGGGGGACCATCAGCGCGGCCTCGCGGGCGATCGCGAGCGACATCTTCGAACTTCCGCGGCTGCGTTCGCGGAAGATGATCGGGATCTCGGTGACGCGCAGGCCGGCGCGCAGGGCCTTCCAGGTCGTCTCGATCTGGAAGCCGTAGCCCGTCGAGCTCGCGTCGCTGGTCGCGATGCGCCCCAGCGCGCCCGGCCCGAAGCACTTGAAGCCGCCGGTGAGATCGCGCTGGCGCACGCCGAGCACGTGCCGCGCATACCACGAGCCCCCGCGGCTGATGACGCGGCGCGACCATGGCCAGTCGACCACGCCGCCACCCTCGACGTAGCGCGAGCCCAGGACGAGGTCGGCTCCGGCGGTCGCCGCGAGCAGTCTGCCGATGTCGGCCGGGTCGTGTGAGAAGTCGCAGTCCATCTGCACGACCGTCTCGATGCCGGGACGTGCGCCCGTCCACTCGAACGCCGCCTTGTAGGCCGCACCGAGGCCGTTCTTCTCGGAGCGGTGCAGGACCTCCACGCGCGGGTCGGCGTCGGCCAGGCGATCGGCGATCTCGCCGGTGCCGTCCGGCGAGTTGTCGTCGATCACGAGCACCAGCCCGGGCAGCTCGAGTCGGTCGAACTCGTCGAGCACCGCCATGACGAACGGCTCGATGTTCTCGGCTTCGTTGTAGGTGGGAACGCAGACGCAGAGCGTCGGCTGCTCGGAGCGCGTCGGCATCAGGTCCTGACGGCGAACGCCCACACGCGATTTCCCGCGAAGCTGGCCGGTGTCGCCGCTGCGATGGCGAGCGCCTGAGCTTCGATCTCACCGGCCCCGGCGGACAGCAGGCCGCGCAGCACCAGGAGGTTGACGGCCAGCGCGGCCAGCGAGACGACGAGGAACCGCGCGCCCTGCGGCAGGTAGGCGACATCGCGCCGGTCAAAGGTCCAGACGCGGTGCAGCAGGTGGTTGTGGGTGACCGCGACGGAGAACGCGACGACCGCCGCGAGGTGCGGCGAGGCGGCGGCGGCGCCGATCAGTGCGGCGTAGACGGCGAGGTTCACGAATGTGCCCAGCAGCCCGACGACGCAGAACCTCGCCGCCTGAAGACGGGGCGGGGTGAGCGCGAGCGCTGCCGCCTCGGCGTTGATGATCTGCGGAAACCGCCGAAGGGCTGCCGCGCCGTCATCCGCCGGCGCCAGCAGCAGCCCTGGATCATCTTGCTGACGCCCCTGGACAAGCATGAGCGGCATGCTCGCGGCGAGGCCACGACCGCGCACTGGCCGAAGGGCTAGGACCCCGCGAGGTCCCAACCTTTCCCCGACGCGGGCATCGTCGCCTGTGGTCTTGTGGGGGCGTCCAGGTCTAGGGCGCAGGCATCGGCTCGTCGAGCGCCTCGAGCTCGGCGAGCACCTCCTGCGTGTGCTCGCCCAGCCGCGGCGAGCGCTTCGCCGGCAGGCGCCCGCTGGCGCTGAAGCGCAGTGGCGACGCCGGCGTGAGGTAGGTCCCGACCGGATGCTCGACGGTCGTGAACATCGGGTTCTGCTCCGAGCAGCGTGGGTCCTCCTCGACGAGCTGCTTGAACGTCTGGTACGGGCCCCACGACACGCCGGTGCCGGCGAACGTCTCGCCGATCTGCTCGAGCGTGCGCTCCGCGAACCACGGCGTGAGCAGCTCGCGGATCAGGTCGCGGCCCTTGTAGCGTCCGGCCTCGCCGCGGAAGTCGTGGCCGGTGGCCGCGCAGACCTGGTCGAAGAGCTCCTCGGTCCCCGTCGCCTCCTTGAGGGCCTTCCACTGGCGGCCGGTCAGCGCGACGACCATCACGCGGCGCCCGTCGGCGGTCGGGAAGTCGCCGCCAAAGGCGCCGTAGAGGAAGTTGCCGTCGCGCGGCTGCTCGCCGCCCTCGAGCTGGACGTCGGCGATCCGGCCGAGGTGGCCGACGGTCGCGAACGCGACGTCGGAGAGCGCGATCTCGACGAGCTGGCCCTCGCCGCTCCGGTCGCGATGACGCAGCGCCGCGAGCAGGCCGACGACGGCCAGCCCGCCCATGATCGAGTCCCATGCCGGCATCAGGCTGTTCGTCGGCACTGCCGAGTCGCGCGGGCCCATCGCCTCGGGGAAGCCGGTCGACGGGTTGACGGTGTAGTCGACCTCCGACGAGCCGTCGTGATTGCCGGTCATGACGACCATGATCAGGTCGTCGCGGCGCTCCTTGAGCTTCTCGTAGCTCATCCACCCGCGCGCGGGGAAGTTCGTCATGAAGATGCCGTTGCCGGGCCCGGGCATCGTGATCAGCTGCGAGAGCTGCTCGCGGCCCTCGTCCGAGCGCAGGTCGATCTCGATCGAGCGCTTGCCCTTCTGCAACCCCGACCAGAAGAGGCTGTCGCCGGCCGAGTTCAGCGGCCAGCGCTTCCAGTCGAGGCCGCCCCCGGGCGCGTCGAAGCGGATCACGTCGGCGCCGAGCTGCGCAAGCGTCATCCCGGCCGTCGGCGCCGCGACGAACGCCGAGCCCTCGATCACGCGCACCCCGTTGAGAATCCCCTCGCTCATGGCGAGAACCTAGCGTGCGAGTCGCCCGAGGCGACCGCGGAGCAAGGGCGCGCCGTCATGCCATCGCTCCGACGAGTCGCCAGTCCAGAACGGCGTCCAGTGCGCCGTCCGCGCGCTGCGCGGAGACCTCGACGCGCAGCGTCACGAGCCCGCCGCCGCCGGGCAGCGCCTCGGCCTGCTCGAGGTGAACCGTGCTGCGCAGCACGTCGCCCTCGAACACGGGGGCGAGGTGATTGCAGTGATGCCAGCCGATGATCGTGACGAGGTTGGGCAGCGTCTTCGTCACGTGCGCCGCCGCGATGCCGATCGTGTGCCCGCCGTAGACGAGGCGCTTGCCGGAGTGGTGTGAGCCGGGGTCGCTGTGGGCCTTGGCGAGGTTCAGCGACAGGCGCACGAGCTCGGTGGCGGCGGTGACGCTGTCGCCGCCGTCGAGGGCCCACGAGGTCGGCGCGCTGAGGTCGGCGAAGTGCCTTCCGGGGATGGCGCCGCGGTAGACCCCGAGGTCGATCCCGTCGAGCGTCGCCTGCAGCGCGTCACGCGGCAGGTCGGCGGGGAACCGGTCGAGGTCGTCGGCGTGCGGCTGCGATGCGTCGACGTCGCGGATCGGCAGCATCGCGCAGCGCCAGTAGTCGAGGATCGCGCGGTCCTGCTGGTCGGTCGTGACGATGTGCAGGACCGCGAGGCCGGTCGGCTTGCGGCCCTCCTTGATCGCGTTGCGCTTCAGCGCGACGATCTCCGTCGTCGTCTTCAGCGTGTCGCCGATCGCCGGCAGCCGGCGCAGCATCAGCCGGCGGTAGAAGAGATTGCCGATGACGCGCTGCGTCGGCAGCGTCGATTGGCCGATCGAGACGTCACAGACGAGCATCGGGTGCGCGAGGCGCCGGCCCGCGACGCGCTCTGAGAGGGTCGCGTCGAGCGCGAGGCGCAGGCGGTCGCCGACGATCGACTGGTGCAGCGCCGCGTGCCCCTCGGTGAGCGTCATCGCCGGGAACTCGACGTAGAGGTCGCCGACCGACAGCTCCTCCCAGTAGGGCCCGCCGACCTGCAACGGGTCGCTGGCGATCGTCGGCTGTGCACTCATTGGGCGAACCTCGTTTCGACGGCGCCGCGGGCGCTCGCGGGATACGAAGCCCGCCCGCCCCCGTGCGCTGACCGGTGGAAAGACGTCGTCCGGGCGTCGCGGTGCCCGGCGCTGCCTGCGTCGCAACGTACACGATCGCGCACGTCGATCGGGGTCTGCGACTCGCGCGCGGCCCCTTCGAGACCGGCGATCCCGGCAGACCCGGTCAAGAGGCGGGACGGTGGCGCGGACACCTGACGAACGCGACGACGTCGCCTGCGACGAGCGGCTCCGCGGGATCGCTCGCGGCGCGGCCGTTGATCGTCGCCGCGCCCTCGCCCGCGGCGGCGAGCGTCGCCGCGCGCACGTCGCCACGGCCGATGACGGTGACCTGCGGGGCCGGGCGCGCGCGTGCCGCCTCGTACTCGGCCGGCTCGTTGAGGTTCAGCAGCGAGTCCAGCTGCGGGTCGTGCTGTGCGACGGCGCGGTCGCCGAGCAGCGCCGCATCGTCGAGCCGGCGCACGCGGCAGCGCTCGAGCAGCGGCTTCGTGGCGAGCAGGTCCTGCTCGAGCAGCTCGTGCAGCTCGTGCGCGACGGACGTGCGGTAGGCGGCGGCGAGCGGATGGGCAAAGCCGTGCGCCACCGGCAGCGCTACGTCGAGTGTCTCGTCGGCCGCGAGCGCGGCGATCACGTGTTCGATGAGCGCCGGGTGCAGCAAGGGCGCGTCGACGCCGCAGACGAAGACGGCGTCGGCGCGGGCGCCGATCGCGTCCAGCCCGGCGGCGATGCCCTGCAGCGGGCCGCGCGCCTCGCGCGCGTCGTGCGCGAGCTCGACGCCGTCCCCCGGCAGCGCGGGCAGCTCCTGGTCGCGTGCGCGAACGACCACCACCGGGCCGTCGACGACGCGCCCGACGATCCCGACCAGACGGCGCACGAGCGTCGAGCCGTGCCATTCGAGCGTCGCCTTGGGTCGTCGCATCCGCATCGAGCGACCGCCGCTGAGCACGATGCCGGCCGTCCTCACCTCAACGCGTTCTCAAACGCCTGGTAGGCGTCGTCGCCGAACAGCCAGAAGCGTGCCTCCTCGACCTGTGGATGCAGCTCGAGCGCCTCGCGCGTCGCCGCGATCGCGACGCCGGCCGCGGCCTCGAGCGGGTAGCCGTACGCGCCCGCGGAGATCGCGGGAAACGCCACGCGCGCGCAGTCGTGCTCGGCGGCGAGCGCGATCGAGCGGTGATAGCAGCGGCCGAGCATCTCGGCCTCGCCGTGCTCGCCGCCCTGCCAGACCGGCCCGACGGCGTGGATGACGTGCTTGACCGGCAGTCGCCCCGCGCCGGTGATCTTCGCGTCGCCCGTCTGACAGCCTCCGAGCTCGCGGCATTCGTGCAGCAGCTGCGGGCCGGCGGCGCGGTGGATCGCGCCGTCGACCCCGCCGCCGCCGAGCAGGCTCGCGTTCGCGGCGTTGACGATCGCGTCCGCCTCGGCGTCCTTCGTGATGTCGCCGCAGTGAAGCGTGATGGCTCCCACGCTTCGTAGTCTGAACCGGCGTGAGCGATCTCGCACAGAGACGCGAACGAATGGGGGACCACCAGAGGCGCCGTCCGGACTCGAACCGGAGTAAACGGCTTTGCAGGCCGCTGCGTAGCCACTCCGCCACGGCGCCGAGAGGGGGCGGGCCAAGGGTACCGAGCGTCGCAGAATCGGACGCTTGCGCACAACCGATATGTCGCTCGCTCGGGTCTTGGATGCCGGCCGCCTCGCCGCCCCCCGGCGGGGCCGCGTCGAGCCGGCTTCAGGCGTCGCCGCCCTCCTCGGCCAGCCGCGACGCCTCGCGCGCCAGCAGGCCGAGGCGCGCCTCGCGCACGAGCGGCACCTCGCGCCGGCGCTTGCGCACGTTGGCGAGGTTGATCTCGGTCGTCACGACCGCCTCGTCGTTCTTCGGCAGGGCGCAGACGATCTGCCCCCACGGGTCGACGACGTGCGAGCCGCCCCAGAAGTGCAGGTGCTCGGCCTCCGCGCCGACGCGGTTGCAGAACACGACATAGCACTCGAACATCCGCGCGTAGAAGACGGTGATGTCGCGCCAGTAGGTCTGCGAGTCGTAGCGCTCGGGAAAGCGGCTCTGCGAGGAGTTCGTCGGGACCAGCAGCACCTGCGCGCCGTCCTGCACGGCGAGGAACGCGAGCTGTGGCTGCCACGCGTCGTTGCAGATCAGCGTCGCCATCCGGCCGTGCCGGGTGTCGTACGCGCGCATCGTCTGACCCGGGGAGAAGTGCTTTCGCTCCTCGAAGACGTCGTAGGTCGGCAGATAGAGCTTGCGATGCGTGTGGACGAGGCCGCCGGGGCCGTAGTAGGCGGCGGCGTTGTAGCTGTGCACGCCGAGGCCGTCCTCGTAGAGGCCGATCAGCACGTCGGTTCGCGGGACCTTCGCGTTGAGGCCCGTCAGGCGCGGGTCGTCTGCCGACATCGAGACGTCCTCGTCGACGTCGACGCGGCCCAGCGCGTAGCCGGTCAGAAACAGCTCGGGGAAGACGACGAGGTCGCTGTGCGCGCGCTCGGCCTGCACGACGACCTGCGCCGCGCGCGCGAGATTCGCCTCGACGTCGCCGAGCTCGCTGGCCAGCTGGGCAAGCGTGATCCGCATCCGGCCGAGACTATCCGCGCCCGCGCGACGCTGCCGGAGGCGTTGATATCCTCGCCGCTCCCAGGGCGATTAGCTCAGCTGGGAGAGCGCCGCCTCGACAAGGCGGAGGTCACTGGTTCGAGCCCAGTATCGCCCACTCCAAAGGCCCTGCTAAGCAGGGCCTTTCTGCTGTCTCGGCTAAATTCCGGGGCTCAATTTCGTTGAGGAGCAGTTCGCTCTGGGTGACCAACGCGTCGCAGCCGAGCGCGCGGCATGCGATCAACACGCAGATCCCGTAGCGCCTCCTCGTAATCGCGAACGCCCTCCTCTACGAACTCGGGCGCCCAGTCCTCCCACTGGTGAGCCTCCAGAGCGATGAGGTGCCGATCGCCGGCTCGCACCCTCAGGAGATCGGGGCGCTCTTCGTGTAGCTCAAAGCCGAATCGCTGCCCACGCTCGGCGCCCGTGCTGAAGACCTCAACTCCGTCGGCAGCGGCCAGACCTTCGAGCACCTTGGCGAGGGGCGACTCAGCGTCGAAATCCCGCTCGTCGATTACCAGCGTGAACGGGCGTTGCGAGATGAGCGCGAAGGGGGCGCCGTGCGACTGGGTCATACAGGCACCGCGCTCAGCCCGGCGCCGTCCAGCAGCCTGCGGCGACCGCCAAAACGAGACGAGTCTCGGACGCGCGATCTCCCGCCGTCACCCGCAGGGAGCCGGCGGACTCCTGCCTGCTGTGAGGCATCGCGCCCATGCAGGGGATGCTAGAGCTGACGTGGGCGACGCCGGGTGCGATCGGGGATTTCAGGTCCTCGATCACCCGCGAGCGACGTCTGGGCGGGGCGGTACCGTTGCGTCATGAGCGAATCGCCTGACGAGTCGATCGAGCAACTCGAGGATCAGCTTGAAGGAGCGTCGCGAACGCTATCGAGCGTGCACACGCTCAACGCTCGGCAGGTTGAGCGCGTTGCCGCGCGGATGGACCGTCTGGCGTCACAGCTCTTGGAAGTCAGCCGGCCCCCTGCGATGGAGGCTGTCCACCAGCGATTGGGCACGACGCCAGCCAGCAGCGAGGACTTCGCGTCCGTCGTCGATCAGATGGGCCCCGCAGACGGCGAAGGCTGAATGGGCGCGGCCCAGCGCCGGCTGGCCGTAAGTTTCGAGGAGGCTGTCCGGCGCGAAGCCGTGCGCGGGTTCTCGCGAGGACCGCTGGAGATCGCGACGCACGCTCGCAGCGACGCCGAGCGCCGCGGCGTCGCGCTACCTGAAGTGCTCCCATGCGAGGCGCACGGCCCGGACGGGACAGCGCTCGCGGGCTGCGCGAAGCTGTATCTGCCCGTCGGCGACGCCCCGCCGTCTGAGCGACCGTTCGCGTTTGTCTTGCAGCTCGCCAGGGAGATGGACTCGACGCTCGTCTGGATCTTCGTCGCCTTCGGTCACCGCCACGCAAGAGCCGGCGTGCGCAGCGTCTACGAGCGCGCGCATCGCCAGCTGCATGGCCGGTTCCCCGAGCGGGGCCGATCGTGACCGCCGCGGGCGGGGCTCAATTGGGGCTCAATATGAGCGCCACCGACAGAACCGAGCAGAACCCGCGGGCCCGAATGCCCCGTATTTACTCGGATCGAGCGGCCGGCGCCAGGTTCGAGCCCAGTATCGCCCACTTCGAAAGGCCTGCAGACGCGGGGTCTTTCTCGTCCTGGGTACCAATCTTCGGTAGATCGTCGTATCGCCCGGGTGCTCCCAGTTTCGCATCGGCTGTCCTGATGCAAAGTGCCAAGGCGAGGACGCCGTTGCGGTTGTCGGTGACTACCTGTCCCGCTAAGGTGGTCACATGCGCGAGGTTGGCATCAAGGAGCTGAAGCGCGACGCGAGTGCGATCGTCGACGCCGTGGAGGCGGGCGAGACGATCGTGATCACCCGCCGCGGCACGCCGGTTGCGCGCCTGGGTCCGGTCTCCGCGCCGGCTCGTGTACAGCGGCTCGTGGACGAGGGCTTGATGAGCTGGCCGGGAGGCCCGACGAGCGTTCCGGCTGACGTGTCGGCGCTCGTGACCGGCGACGGCCCCCCGATCTCGCAGCAGGTCGTCGAGGACCGACGCTGACTGCGTTCTTCGACACCAGCGCGCTGCTGTCGCTGGTTCTCGGAGAGACGACCGCGCCGACGATCCGAGAGATCCTCATCGAGCATGAGATCGTCGCCGCATCAGCGATCGCTGAGGTCGAGGCGAGAGCGGGTCTCGCACGTGCGCGGGGCGGGCGGCGGCTGACCGCGCGCAAGGAGCGCGAGGCCTGGGCGCGCTTCGAGCGGATCTGGTCGACCTCGGCGATTCTCGACGTCGACCGCACGCTCCTGGCGATCGCGACCGATCTCGCGGGCCGGCGCGGCCTGCGTGGCTACGACGCCGTGCAGCTCGCGAGCGGCCTACGCGCCGCGGACGTGACAGGCGCGCCGGGTTTCGTGTGCCTTGATCACGAGCTCAACGCGGCAGCTGCGGCGGAGGGATTGGCGTGCCTGCTGACGTAGCGGGCGAACACGTCGTTCGGCGGTAGCCCTCCGGGCGAGGCTCAGATCGCCCGCTCCGCTCAGCGCGCGGCGCGGCATGCCGCCACGGCGAGCTCGTCGCAGCGCTCGTTCAGGTCGACGCCGGCGTGGCCTCTCACCTTCGTCCACGTCACGGCGTGGCGCTCGAGAAGCTCGAGCAGCGCTTCCCACAGGTCGCGGTTCCGGACGGGCTGCTTGGCCGCGGTCCGCCAGCCGCGCGCGATCCAGCCCTCGAACCATCGCTTCGTGATCGCGTCCATCACATAGCTCGAGTCGATGTGGACGTTGACGGAGGCGGGCCGCTGCAGGGCGCGCAGCCCCTCGATGACCGCCTGAAGCTCCATCCGGTTGTTCGTCGTGTCCGGGTCACCGCCGGAGAGCTCGAGTCGCTTGACGACTGCCCCGTCGGGCCCGCGCGCGACGAGGATCGCCGCCCATCCGCCAGGCCCCGGGTTGCCCGAGCACGCCCCGTCGGTCCACAGCTCGACCTGCATGCGCGGAACGGTAGGCGCCGGGCAGCGCTACCGTCCCGGCATCATGTCCGTGCTGCGCTTCGCGGTCCCTCCCGACCAGGCCCTGCTGACGCTGGCCGACGCCAGCGGCGGGCTTTCCGCGCTGTTCGCATTCGACGCCGTGATGGCCCACCACACGGCCTGGCTCACGGAGGCGGCCGAGGGGCTCGGGCACGGCCGCGAGAGCGAGGACGACGAGATGAAGGACGCGCGGGCGACCGCGAACTCGCAGACCGAGACGATCCGCGCGCTGCGTACGGAGATCGCCGAGCTCGCGGCCGACGCCGAGGCGCAGCTGCCCGAGGGCATCAGCTACGAGCTGCCGATCGTCACGGAGGCAGCGCTGCCGTTTCTGCCCGACACGCTCGGGCCGCGCGAGCTCCTGCACGTCGAGAAGAGCTTCAAGCGCGGCATCGCGGCGCAGCTGCTGGCGGCGACCGAGTCGCTCGGACCGCTCGCCGAGCGCCTTGCCGGCTTCGAGGACGAGGAGTGCCGCGCGCTCGCGGAGCGCGTGGCGGCCTTCGTCGTTGCGGTCCGGGGCGCCGGCCCGGGGCCGGCGCAGACCTAGAAGTTCCCGGCCTAGACCAGGTCGCCCTCGACCGCCGGCAGCCACGTCACGACGAGCCGCACGCCGCCGTCGATCCGGAACGTCAGGCCGTTCGTGCGCTCGCTGACGGACTCGACCGGCGCCTCGCTGAGGTCAAAGCGCGCGTCAGCGATCGAGTAGTGCCCGCGCAGGTCGAAGTGGCTGGGGCCGCCCTCGACCGCCACCCCGGTGGTCTCCTGACTCCAGTTCTCCAGCAGCCCGGTGGCGATCAGCAGCGGCGTCTCGTGCGCGACCTCCACCCACGCCGTGACCTCCTGTCCGAGGCGGTCGTTGAGCGCCAGCAGGGCTTCGTCGATCGTCATCGTCATGGCCGGGGAACGTACCGGGAAACGCTCGTTGCCAGCGCGCCGAGACGCTAGGCTCGACGGCGTGCGCTCAACCGTCCTCGCCGCCGTCCTCGCCGCCACGCTCGCCGCCGGCTGCGGCGGCTCCCCGAGCCCGGAGGAGACCGTCAGCGCGGCGGTCAGCGGCCTGTCCAAGGGTGATGCGAAGAAGGTCTGTGCGCAGCTCACGCCGGCCGCCAAGACGAAGCTCCTCGCCGTGCTCGCCGACGACCCGCCCCTCATCGAGCCGGTCCAGGCCTCGTCCTGCGAAGAGGCGATCACGAAGGTCCACGCGCAGCTGACGCAGCCGATCCGCGCGGTCCTCGAGGACGGCGAGGTCGACGACGCGAAGATCACCGGCGACAAGGCCGTCGTCCACGTGACCGGCGCCGGGGTCGACGTCGAGCTTCAGAAGGTCGACGGCGAGTGGAAGATCACCGACGGCCTCTTCAAGAGGTAGCTCGACGCCGCGGCGGGTAGGCTCGCCCGCTGATGGCCACGCTGCCGCCCGTCATCTTCGAGGTGAACGTCGTCGTCCCCGCCGAGATGCGCTGGGCGATGCGCGCGAAGGGCGTCATCGACGACTGGCTGATGTCCGATGCGGCCGGCCAGCGCCCGGTCAACCAGCTGCCCGCGGCCGACCTGCAGATGGCAGTCGATCACAGCGAGCTGAAGCTCAGCTGGCTCGAGCTCGAGGCATCCAACGCCTGGCAGGCGATCACGCGCGCGTCGGAGATCGTCGCGGAGATCCTCCCGGAGCTGCTGCGCAGCCGCACGATGCGGATCGACGCCACGCTGCAGGGCCCCGACCCCGACCTGCGCCGCCCGCTCGGCGCGTAGCGGCAGGAGCGACGACCGCGGGCCGGCCGTCAGTCGTTACGCCGCCGCGTCGTCGAGCTCGTCGACGAGCCGCAGCAGATCCAGCGGGCTGAACGGCTTCGTCAGGAAGCGGTCGGCGCCGGCGGCCGCGGCGCGATCGCGCGCCGTGTCGTCGGACGACGCCGTCAGCATCACGATCTTCGAGCCCGTCATCGCCGCCTCGCCGCGCATCCGGCGGCACGCCTCGATGCCGTCCAGGCGCGGCATGTCGATGTCGAGGAACACGAGCCGCGGCCCCTCGCGGCGGGCGGCCTGGACCGCCTCCTCGCCGTCGCAGGCCTCGTGCAGGTCAAACGTCGAGACGCCTTCGAGCGTCGTGACGATGAGCTTGCGGATGAACGGGTCGTCGTCGACGATCAGCACGGCGCGCCGGCGCGTCACTGGCCGATCTCCAGCCTGATGCGCTCGATCTCGTCGTCGGACAGCTTCTCGAACGCCTCGACGACGCTCGGGTCGAAGTGCGTGCCCGCCTCCTCCAGGATGATCATGCGGGCCTGCGCGAGCGTCGACGCGTGCCGGTAGGGCCGGTTCGTCGTCAGCGCGTCGAGCGTGTCGGCGACGGCGAAGATCCGTGCCGAGATCGGGATCCTCTCGCCGGCCAGCCGGTCGGGGTAGCCGGTGCCGTCCCAGCGCTCGTGGTGATGGCGGATGACGTCGCGCGCCGCGCCCAGGAAGTCGATGTCGCGCACGATCTCCGAGCCGGTGACGGGGTGCCGCTCGATGATCAGCCGCTCGGCGCTCGTCAGCGGCCCGGGCTTGAAGAGGATCGCGTCCGGCACGGCGACCTTGCCGGCGTCGTGCAGCAGGAAGCCGAACTCGATCTCGGGGTTGTCGCGGAGGCGCATCCCGTAGACCTCGGCGAGCTTCAGCCCGTACGCGGCGACGCGCTCGGCGTGGCGGCCGGTGTAGGCATCGCGCGCCTCCACCGCGCTGGCGAGCGCGCGCACCGTCAGCATGTAGGAGCGGCGCAGCTCGTGGGCGCGGGCACGCTCCTCCTTGAACGTCTCGCGCAGGTCGGCGGCGTAGCACTCGAGCTGGCGCTCCTTCGCGGCGGCTTCGCGGGCGCGCTTGGCGAGCTCGGCCTCGAGCTCTGCGATGCGTTCCTGCAGCTGCTCCTCGGTGCTCACCGCCATCATCTTCCTCCAGCCGTGGGACGCTCGCCGAGCGTCGATCGCAACGCGCTGACGGCCTGCGTGAGGCCGAGCACCGGCATTGCGATGCCGTCGGTCGCCGCGCGGGCGTCGCCGTCTGTCGTGAACAGGATGACCGAACGGCCGCGCCGGCGGCCGCGCAGCACGCTTCCGTCCAACAATGCGCTCGTCGTAGCCATGCTTGCGTGCACGAGCGCGACCTCGAAGAGCTCCTCCGCGCCGGCGTGCGCGGCGGCGTCGGACGTCGTCTCCCAGCGATGCTCGATGCCGAGCGCGGTGAGCGACGGCGTGAGCCCGGCGCGCAGCGCATCCGGTGCGACGACGAGCACCCGCGAGCGCTGGGCGTCGATCGCGGCGTGCAGCACGTCGCGCAGGCGGCCGCGGTCGATCGGCTTGGACACCACCCACTCGCCCTCGAGCTGCGGCGCACGAGCGGAGACCGACACGAAGATCACCGGGATGTCGCGCAGCTGCGCATTGGCGCGAACCGCTGTGAGGACGGCGAAGCCATCCATCCCGGGCATCAGGACGTCGAGCGTCATCGCGTCGAAGTGCTCGGCACGCAGCCGGGCGAGCGCGTCGGCGCCGGAGCTGACCTGCACGGTCTGCACGCCGAGCGGCTGCAGCTGCTGTGCGATCAGCGTCGCGAGCGCGGGCTCGTCGTCGACGATCAGAACCCGCCGCCGGGCGAGGCCGTTCGTCGCGGCGGCGTGCGCCGGTGTGGCCGAGAGGGCGCCGATCGCGGTCGGCAGGCGGATCGTGAAGGTCGTACCGCGCCCGACCTCGCTCGCGACGTCGATCGAGCCGCCGTGCAGTTCGACGAGCGACCTGACGATCGCCAGGCCGAGGCCCGTACCGGGACTCTTGCGTCCGTCCGCCGCGCCGCGGTAGAAGCGGTCGAAGATCCTGCGCGCGTCCTCCGGCGACATCCCGCGGCCGGTGTCGGCGACCGTGATCGTCGTCGCCTGGGCGTCGCCTTCGAGGCGCAGCGTGATCGTGCCTTCCTCCTCGGTGTAGAGGTGCGCGTTCGTGACGAGGTTCGTGACGACCTGGCGCATGCGAGCAGGATCGGCGAGCGCGGGCGGACGAGGATCGAAGATCTGCACGTCCAGGCGCTGGCGCTTTGACTGCAGGCGCGGCGCCATCAGCGCCGCGACCTCCTCGATCGTCTCGCGCAGGTCGACGCTGCGCGCGTGGACCTCGAACTGCCCCGACTCGATCCGAGCGATGTCGAGCAGGTCGTTGACGAGGTCGACGAGCCGGTCGGTCGACTTCAGCACGATCGCGATGAACTCGCGCTGGCGCTCGGTGAGGTTGTCGGTGTTCGTCGTCTCGAGCAGCTCCATGAAGCCCTTGATCGACGTCAGCGGGCTGCGCAGCTCGTGCGACGCCGTGGCGACGAAGTCGCTCTTGGCCTGCTCGAGGCGCGCACGCTCGGTGATGTCGCGCAGCGTCCAGACGGTGCCGCCGTCCGGGCCGGCGAGGCGCGCGGCCGTGACGGCGAGGGTGAGATCGCCCTCGCGCTTGACCGTCACCTCTCGGGCGAGCGCCTCGGCGAGCGTGGGCAGCGGGCTGTCGGGCGCGTACGCCGAGGACCCGACGCGCAGCGTCGGCACGAGCTCGCTCGCCCGCGGGTTCATCGACGTGATGCGGCCGCTGTCGTCGCAGATGATCAGGCCGTCGCCGAGGCTCTGGATCGTCGTCGCCAGACGCTGGCGCTCGGTCTCGACGCGCGCGCCGGCGGTCGCGAGGTCGGCGCCCATCGCGTTGAACGCGACGCCGAGCGCCTCGAGCTCCTTCGGCCCCCCCGGCTCGACGCGCGCGTCGAGCTCGCCCGAGGACATCCGCCGAGTCGCCGCGACGAGATCGTCCAGCGGGCGGCGCATCGCGCCGATCAGCAGCGTCAGGAACGCGAGCACGCCGACGAGCGCGAGGCCGGCGCCGAGCACGATCGCGACGAGCGCCGTACGCGAGCGGCGCCGGGCCGCGTCGCGCGCGTCCTCACGGCGGGCCTGCTGGCGGTCGGCCATCTGCTGCACGGCGTCGCGCACGACCGGCAGGGTGCGTCCGGCCGACGCGCGCGTCGCGTCGATCGTCGGGTGCACCGCAAGCGCGGCGGCGTCCCGGCGGGCGGGCTCGATCCGATCTGCCAGCGCCCGGCTTCGCGGGTCGTCGGCCGCCAGCCGCTCGAGCCGCGCCGCGCCGTCGCTGAAGCTGCGCGCCGCGCTCTGCACGAACCCCGCCGCGCGCCGCGAGCGTGGCCGCGCGAGGTTGGCCTGCAGCGCGACCGTCGAGGCGAGCAGGTTCGCCGCCGACACCTCCAGCGCGGCCGTGGCGGCGAGCTCGTCCTCGTAGCGCTGGCGCGCGCCGTAGAGCGCCGCGATCGCGATCGCCCCGATGACGGCGAGTGCGATCGTCAGCCCGAGCAGCGCGACCCGCAGCGTGCGCGCGATCGAGCGCCGCTCGGAGGTCTCGGGTATGCCTATCATCGTCATATGAATCTCGTCGGCGCATGGCTGCGCCAGCTGCTCAAGGCCGGGACGGCCGCTGCGCTCGTGCCTGCCGCGATGGTCGCGGCGCTCGCGGTGGTGCTCGTCGGAGCGGGCGGGTTCGGTGGGCTGGGCGGGCTCGGCCAGCTTCTGTCGGGCCCGCAGGTGTCGCCGGCCGAGCGCCTCGCCGCGAGCGATGCGCCGGACGGAGACGAGCTGGCGCCGGTCGCGCCTGCGGTTGCGCGGGAGTCGGTGCGAAGGGCGGCGCGCGAGGCGCCGGCGGTGCGTCCGACGCCGCGGCCGGCCACGACGCCGCCCGCGCGGCGGCCCGCGGTGGATCCGCAGGGCCCGCCGATCGTGCGTCCGCCCCCGCCGCCGGTCCTCGACCCGCCGGTGGCGGCAGCGCCGCCCCCACCGCCGGCCGCCCCGCGGCAGCCGACGCTGGAGGAGCGCACGCAGGCGCTCGAGGACAAGCTGAAGGAGACGGTTGGCGAAGTGGGCACGGCAGTGCAGGAGGTCGTCGATGCGCTCGAGCAGACCCTACGGCCGATCGTCAAGCCGCCGCCGCAGGCGGCGCCCTGAGCCGCGTCTCGGTCAGCGCCCACTGCGCGCGATCCGCAGCGCCAGGCGCCCGTGCAACGCCGCCGTCTCGGCTGCGCTGCGCGAGCGCGCCGGATCGAACCACTCCGCGACGAGGACGACCATGTTGAGGATCGCCATGCTCGCGGCCTGTACGGCGTCCTCGCTGCCGAGCTCCGCGAAGCAGAAGTGGCCGCGGCGCTCGCCGTCGCGCAGCACCTCGACGAACAGCGCCCGGACACGACGGCGGCGGCGCACGACGCTCTCGCGCTCGCGCGCGGGCAGATAGATGTAGTCGCGGTTGGCGACGCGCGTCTCGCGCGGGCGCGCGATGTGAAAGCCCGTGAAGGCCGATGCGAGCGCCTCGAGCTGCGCCACCGGGTCGTTGCCGACGCCGCGCAGCGTCTCGCTGAGGATCGTGTCGGCCTCGTCGTGGACGCGGTCGATGATCGCGAACAGCAGCGACTCCTTGGACGGATAGTGGTTGTAGATCGCCCCGGGGGTGAGATCGACGGCGTCGGCGAGCTCCCGCACGGTCGTGCCGGTGTAGCCGCGCTCGTTGAAGAGCGTCAGCCCGGCGTCGTGGATGCGCTCGCGCGTCCCGGTCCGTGAGCGGACGTTCACTGCCACACAGCTACTCTACGTCAAGGCGCACTCGCTGGTTGCGGCGCGATGAACGGCCGTTCATACTCCTGACGAGATGAACCTCGATCTCTCCGACGATCACGAGCTGCTGCGGCGCACCGTCCGCGAGTTCGCCGAGGCGGAGGTCGCGCCCGTCGCCGAGCAGCTCGACCGCACCAAGCAGGTCCCCTACGACATCATCGCCAAGCTCGGCGCCCTGAACCTGATGGGAATCCCGTTTCCGCAGCAGTACGGCGGCGCCGGCAGCGACACGCTCGCCTACGCGCTCGCCGTCGAGGAGCTCACGCGCGTGGACTCCTCCGTGGCGATCACGCTGTGTGCGCACACCTCGCTCGGAACGCAGCCGATCTACCTCTTCGGAACGGAGCAGCAGCGCCAGGACTGGATGCCGCGGCTGTGCAGCGGCGAGATCCTCGGCGCGTTCGGCCTGACCGAGGCCGAGGCCGGCTCGGACGCCGCGAACACGAAGACGCGCGCCCGCCTGGCCGGCGACGAGTGGGTCATCGACGGCGCCAAGCAGTTCATCACCAACGCCGGCACGGACATCTCGGGCGTCGTCACGATCACCGCGCTGACGGGCGAGAACGAGATCTCGAACCTGCTCGTCCCCAATGGCACGCCCGGCTACGAGCAGGGCGAGCCGTATCGCAAGATGGGCTGGAACGCGTCGGACACGCGGCCGCTGACGTTCGACGGCTGCCGCGTCCCCGCCGAGAACCTGCTCGGCCCGCGCGGCAACGGCTTCAAGCAGTTCCTGCACGTGCTCGCGATCGGCCGCATCGGCGTCGCCGCGATGGGTCTCGGCCTCGCGCAGGGCGCGCTCGATCAGGCGCTCGCCTACGCCAAGCAGCGGCGCGCGTTCGGCAGGCCGATCGCGAGCTTCCAGGCGATCCAGGTCAAGCTCGCCGACATGGCGACCGAGATCGAGGCCGCGCGGCTGCTCGTCTACCGCGCTGCGCTGCTGAAGGACGCCGGGCGCGACTTCAACCTCGCCGCCGCACAGGCGAAGCTCAAGACCGGCCGCCTGGCGGTGCGCTGCGCCGAGGAGGCCGTGCAGATCCACGGCGGCTACGGCTACATCGAGGAGTACCCCGTCTGCCGCATGTACCGCGACGCGAAGATCCTGACGATCGGCGAGGGCACCGACGAGATCCAGCAGATCGTGATCGCCCGCGCTCTGGGAGCGTGACGTCGTCCGCAGGTCAGCGATGCCGATGTCCGACCAGCGTCACGTAGCTCTCGGGCCGCATCGATGACCGCAGGGCGACACCTTCCTCATTGCGTCGCGATCCGCGAGGTCGGCCCGCGCGACGGCTTCCAGAACGAGCCCGAGACGATCGCGACGGCCGACAAGGTCGCGCTGATCGACAGGCTCGCCCGGACGGGCGTCAAGCGCATCGAGGTCACGAGCTTCGTGCGTGCCGACGTCATCCCGCAGCTGGCCGACGGGCGCGAGGTGCTGACGGCGATCGACGTGCCGCATGACGTCAGCCGTAGCGTCCTCGTCCCCAACGCGCGCGGCCTGGAGGACGCGCTCGAGCTGCTCGGGCGCTTCGACGAGGTCGGCGTCTTCCTGTCGGCCAGCGAGCAGCACAACCGGCGCAACGTCAACCGGACGGTGGACGAGTCGCTGCGCGAGCTCTCCGCCGTCATCGCGCGTGCGGTCGACGCCGGGCTGCGGGTCGAGGCGATCATCTCGACGAGCTTCGGCTGTCCCTACGAGGGCGTCGTCGAGCGTGCGCGCGTGCTCGCGATCGCGCGGCGACTGGCCGACTCGGGCGCCGCCGAGATCGCGTTCGCCGACACGACCGGGATGGCGAACCCGGTGCAGGTGCGCGACCATTTCGAGGAGGCCGCGGCGACGCTCGGCGCCGACGTGCAGCTCACCGCGCACTTCCACAACACACGCGGCCAGGGACTCGCGAACGTGCTCGCGGCGCTCGAGGGCGGCTGCGCCTCGTTCGAGTCGAGCGTCGGAGAGCTCGGCGGCTGCCCGGTGCCGGCGGGCGCGACGGGCAACATCGCCAGCGAGGACCTCGTCTCGATGCTGCACGAGATGGGCATCGAGACGGGGATCGACCTCGCCGCGCTGCTCGACGCGGCGACGGCGCTGCGGACCGTGCTCGGGCGTCCGCTCGGATCGCACACGCTCGTCGCCGGTCCGATCGACTGGAAGGCAGGCCGCTGACGATGTCGGTGCTCGTCGCCAACCGCGGCGAGATCGCCGTCCGCGTGATCAGGACGCTCAAGCGCCTCAACATCCGCGCGATCGCCGTCTACTCCGACGCCGACGCCGGCGCGCCGCACGTGCGCCTCGCCGATGAGGCGGTCGCGCTCGGGCCGCCGCAGTCCTACCTCGACAGCGAGCGGATCCTGGCGGCGGTGCGCACGAGCGGCGCGCAGGCGGTCCATCCCGGCTACGGCTTTCTCTCCGAGCGCGCGGAGTTCGCCCGCGCCTGCCCGGTCACCTGGATCGGGCCGCCGCCCGAGGCGATCGAGCTGCTTGGCGACAAGGTCGCGGCGAAGCGGCTGGCCGTCGATGCCGGGGTGCCGACGCTGCCCGGCATCGATCGCGGCGGCCTGACCGACGAGGAGATCCTCGCGTGGGCGGGCGAGCACCCGAGCCGGCTGCCGCTGATCGTCAAGGCGGCGGCGGGCGGCGGCGGGCGCGGAATGCGGATCGTGCGCGCGCTCGACGAGTTGCCGCACGCGTTGCAGGCCGCGCGCCGCGAGGCGCTCGCCGGCTTCGGCAGCGACGCGCTGCTCGCCGAGCGCTACATCGAGCGCGCGCGTCACGTCGAGATCCAGTTCCTCGCCGACGCGCACGGCAACGCCGTCCATCTCGGCGAGCGCGAGTGCAGCCTCCAGCGCCGCCACCAGAAGCTCGTCGAGGAGTGCCCGTCGCCGATCGTCTCGCCTGCGATACGCGCGCGGATGGGAGAGGCGGCGCTCGCGCTCGCGCGTGCCGCGGGCTATGTCGGGGCCGGCACGTGCGAGTTCCTCGTTCCCGCCGGCGCTGCGGGTGGGGACGCCGGCTTCCATTTCCTCGAGGTCAACACGCGCCTGCAGGTCGAGCACCCGGTGACGGAGCTCGCCTACGGCCTGGACCTCGTCGAGGCGCAGCTGAGGATCGCCGCCGGCGAGCGGCTGTGGCTGAAGCAGCCCGACCTCGTCGCGCGCGGCCACGCGATCGAGGCGCGCATCTGCGCCGAGCAGCCAGAGCGCGGCTTCCTGCCCGGCAGTGGCCGGATCGTCGGCTACCGCGAGCCGAGCGGGAATGGCATCCGCGTCGACAGCGGCGTGCGGGAAGGCAGTGCGGTCGGGACGCACTACGACTCGCTGCTGGCGAAGGTCATCGCGCACGCGCCGACGCGCGAGCAGGCACTCGACAGGCTCGATCGCGCGCTGAGCGCGCTCTCGATCCTCGGCCCGCCGACGAACACGTCCTTGCTGCGGCGCCTGCTGGCCGATCCCGCCGTCCGCGCCGGCGAGCTCGACACGGGCCTCGTCGAGCGGCTGCCGCCGGCTCCCGCCGACGCGCAGGCCGACGAGGACGCCGCGATCGTCGCCGCGCTCGCACGCACGCTCGAGGGGCAGCCGTCCGGCGACGATCCGTGGGACGCGCTGCAGGGCTGGCGGAGCGCCGGCCGCGCGCCGCAGCGCTGGCGCCTCGTGCCCGAGCATCGCGGCGATCCCGTCGAGCTCGTGATCGACGGAGACCTCGTCCGGGTCGCGGGCGGCGCCGATCGCGCGGCACGCGCCGAGGCGCATCCCGAAGGCCTTGCGGTCACGCTCGACGGCCACCGCCGCGTATGGGCATCGGCCCGCGACGGCGATCTCACGCGCGTCGGGATCGACGGCCGCGCCTGGGCGTTCCGCGAGCAGCCGCTTGCCCTGCGCCGCGACCTGCGCATCGCGGGCGCGGCGCTCGCGGCGCCGATGCCCGGCAGCGTCCTCGCCGTGCGGGTGCAGGACGGCGACAGCGTGCGCGCCGGCGACGTCCTCGTCGTGATCGAGTCGATGAAGATGGAGCTCGAGGTCGTCGCGCCCGCCGCGGGCACCGTCGCACGGCTGTCCGTCATGCCCGGCGACCGCGTCAGCGGCGGCCAGCTGCTCGTCGCGATCGGCGCAGACGGACGATGAGCGTCGTCCTGCAGAGCGCGGTCAGCGCGCGCGGCGACGTGTTCGCCGCCAACGAAGCGGCGCACCGAGCGCTCGTCGAGGACCTCCGCGCGCAGCTCGAGCGTGTCCGCGCCGGCGGCGGCGAGGGCTCCCAGCAGCGCCACGTCGCGCGCGGCAAGCTGCTGCCGCGCGAGCGCGTCGAGCGGCTGCTCGACCGCGGCTCGCCGCTTCTCGAGCTCTCGCCGCTCGCCGCGCACGGGCTCTACGACGACGCTGCGCCGGGCGCCGGGATCATCACCGGGATCGGCCGCGTGTCGGGCCGCGAGTGCGTGATCGCCGCCAACGACGCGACCGTCAAGGGCGGCGCGTACTTCCCGATGACGGTCAAGAAGCATCTGCGCGCGCAGGAGGTCGCGCTGCGCAACCGGCTGCCCTGCATCTACCTCGTCGACTCAGGCGGGGCGTTCCTGGCGATGCAGGACGAGATCTTCGCCGACCGCGAGCACTTCGGCCGGATCTTCTTCAACCAGGCGAACCTCTCGGCGGCCGGGATCGCGCAGATCGCGGCGGTGATGGGCTCTTGCACGGCGGGCGGCGCCTACGTCCCGGCGATGAGCGACGAGACCGTCATCGTGCGCGAGCAGGGGACGATCTTCCTCGGCGGCCCGCCGCTCGTCAGGGCCGCCACGGGGGAGGAGGTGACCGCCGAGGAGCTCGGCGGAGGAGACCTGCACAGCCGCCGATCGGGCGTCGTCGACCATCTCGCCGGCGACGACGAGGAGGCGTTGCAGATCGTGCGCTCGATCGTCGCGACGCTCGGCGCGCGCGCGGCGCCGCGGTGGGAGCGCGTGCCCGCGGAGGAGCCGGCCGTCGACCCCGCGACGCTGTACGGCGCCGTGCCCGTCGATCCGCGCGCGCTCTACGACCCGCGCGAGATCGTCGCCCGCGTCGTCGACGGCTCGCGCTTTGACGAGTTCAAGGCGCTGTACGCGACGACCGTCGTCTGCGGCTTTGCGCACGTCCACGGCCACCCCGTCGGCATCCTCGCCAACCACGGCGTGCTGTTCTCCGAGAGCGCGCGCAAGGCCGCCCACTTCGTCGAGCTCTGCGACCAGCGCGTGATCCCACTGCTGTTCCTGCAGAACACGACGGGATTCATGGTCGGCCGCGACGCCGAGGCCGGCGGGATCGCGCGCGACGGCGCGAAGCTGGTCGCGGCCGTGTCCTGCGCGCGGGTGCCGAAGCTGACCGTCATCGTCGGCGGCTCCTATGGAGCGGGCAACTACGCCATGTGCGGGCGCGCCTACGATCCGCGCTTTCTCTGGACGTGGCCCAACGCGCGCATCTCGGTGATGGGCGGCGAGCAGGCGGCGACCGTGCTGAGCTCGGTCGCATCGCAGCGCGAGCCGGCGCACGTCGAGGCGCTGCGCGAGCGCACGCGCGCGCAGTACGAGACGCAGGGCCACCCGTACTACGCCACCGCCCGACTGTGGGACGACGGGGTCATCGACCCGCTGACGACGCGCGACGTCGTGGGCCTCGCGCTCTCGGTCTGCATGAACGCGCCGCTCGGCGAGATCAGACGGCCGGTCCTGCGGATGTAGCCGCCCGGTTGGTCGCCGAAGGCAGCGGGTATCCGGGCGCTCGATGGCGGACCATCGTGGACAGCAGACCGAGCGTCGATCCGTACGGTCAGAGGATCCGAGCCTCTCCGACAGGGCCAACGAGCTGCTCACGGACGAGCTGCAGGAGGCGATCGGAGCAGAAGAGGTCGAGGTCCGCAAGGACGCGCCGGATCGCAGCGACGACGCGCACGCGACGCACTCGCCGTTCATGGCGACGCTGACGGCGAACCGGCCGATCCTGGTCGTCACATTCCTCGCGGCGCTCGTCCTGGGGGGCATCGTGGCGCTCGTCACCGCGCAGTACTGGGCCGTCGTGGTCGCGCTCGCACTGCATGCCGTCGGGACCGTCGCCGTCACCGTCGGCGCGATCGCGCTGACGACCGAGACCGAGCACGTCGATCCGACCGTTGCCGCGCGCCTCGAGGAGGAGGGCGTGGCGGATCCCGACCGCGTCCTCAGCGAGCTCGTCGACGATTTCGCCGGCGCACGCGAGGCGCGCGGTGTGCCGGAGGTCGTCACGAGCGGTCACAACGAGCGCAGCACGGCGCCCGCGGACGATCCCGCGCGATCGGCGGTCGAGCAGCGCACCGCGCTGACGCCGTCCAGCGGCGGCGCCCCGGTGGCCGGCTCGGGGATCGCCGCGCTCGAATGGTGGATCGTGCTCGCGATCGCGGTGCTGAGCATCGTGTTCGCGGCGATCGTCGGCGGCGGCATGTGGGCGCTGCCGGCGATCTTCCTGCCGCTCGGCGCGGGCTGGATCGCGCTTCAGCTGTGGATGGCGCGCGGGCGCGACGCGACCGAGCGCGCGACGGGCGACAGCGCGACCGCTCGCCGGCGACTGCTGCCGATCGGCGTGTTCGTCGTCGCCGGCGTGATCTGGTTCATGCTCGTCGTGGGCTGGATCGGCGGGCTGCTGTAGCGAGCGGCGGTCAAGCGCGCAGCCGCATGTCGACGCCCGACTGCGGGCACTCCTCGCAGCGCATCTCAAGCCAGCGGACGGTCGACACGACCTCCTCGGGCGGGACGTGCGCGGCGTGCAGCGCGACCTCGAGGAAGCGGTCGCAGACCGTCACCGACGGCCGCCCGAGACGCGCGGACAGCGGGCCGGGCTCGGATTCGACGACGAGCCGCGCGTCGAGCTGTGAAAGCTCCTCGGCGCGCTGCTCGTACGGCGCGGGGTCGTCGAGGCAGACGACGACGGCTGGATGGTGGCCCCGTAGCGGGCGCAGCGCGGGGATCCCGCGCAGGTGCTCGACGGCGTTCATGACTGCATCTTCTCCGACCGGCGCGCCTGTCAAGCGCGGGCTACTGTGCGCCGATGGACGTCGACCGGCGGATCCTGTTCTTCGGCGACCTCGTTCGTCGCCGGCCGTGACCTGGAAGATCGCCGATCACGGCAGCGCGCAGAGCAGCCGCTCGATGTCCGACGCGTCGTTCCAGGCGCCGACCGACGCCCGCAGCAGGCCGGTGCCGGGCAGATCGCGCACGATCACGCCGGCCTCGGCGAGGGTGACGCGCGTCGCGGCCGGATCGGCGTCCTGCCACGAGACGAGCGTCGTGCGGTCGCGCGGCGCCACCTCCCGCCCGCGCCCGGCGAGCGCGTCGGCGAGCTCGCCCGCGAGCGTTGCGGCGCGGTCGTGCACCGCGTCCCAGCCGGCGCCGCCGAGCACGCCGAGGGCGGCCGCCGCCGCGGCGATCGTCTCGAGGCCCTGCGCGGACGCGTCGTGGCGCGCGGCGCCGACGTGGGGGACGGCATCGAGGCCGGCACCGGGGTCGGCGAGGTTGACGTACGTCGGGCCGCTCGCGGGCAGCCGCTCGCTCCACTGCGGCGACACCCACAGCATCCCGCTGCCGACCGGCCCGCACAGCCACTTCTGGCCCGATCCGGCGTAGAACGCGCAGCCCAGCGTTGCGACGTCGGTCGGCACGGCGCCGATCCCCTGCGCGCCGTCGAGCAGCACCGGCACGTCGGCGATCGCGGACAGCGCGGGCACCACTCGGCCGCTGAGCCAGCTGACGTGCGAGCAGGCGACGAGCTTCGTGGCGGGTCCGACCGCGTCGGCGATCTCGCCGAACGGCACGACGCGGATCGCGACCGCCCGCTGCGCGCGCGCGGCCGCGAGCGGGCCCTGCAGCCCGGGGTGCTCCTCGTCTGAGCTGAGCACCTCGTCGCCGGAGCCGAGGTCGAGCGCGGCGAGCACGCGCACGATGCCCTCGCTCGTGCACGTCGTCAGCGCGACGTCGCCGGCCGCTGCGCCCAGCAGCTCGGCGTAGGCGTTGCGCAGACGCTCGCGCGATTCGAGCAGCGCCGCGAAGTACGGCTGCCGACGGCCTTCCTCGACGGCCCGAGCGAGCACCCCCGAAGCGGCCTCGGCGCCCGCCGCCGGCAAGGGTCCACACGTGCCGGCGTTGAGGTAGGCGAGCTGCTCGAAGACCGGAAACTCGGCGCGCAGCGCGGCGGCATCCATTCCCGCTGAGGGTAGTGGTCCTGCCCGTGACTCCTGCGGGCGCGGCGCGTCAGCGCCCGCAGACGGGCCAGTGGCCGGGGCCACCGGTCCTGTAGAGGATCGCGGCGCGACGATCCTGCTCGGTCTCGGAGGCCTTGGCGGGGTCGCCCTTGCCGCCGACCGAGCGCCAGGTCGAGAAGGAGAACTGGTACTTGCCGCGATACCTGCCGCCCGCGGAGATCGCGCGCGGGTCGCCGTGCGACTCGCATCTCGCGATCGACTTCAGCACGGGTGGGATCGCCACGTTCGGCGCACCGCCGTGGTGGCGTGCCCGCGCTCGGCGCACCTGACGCGCGACGCGTCTCGTCGAGCGGCGCATCTCGGCGAGCGTGTGGCTTCGCAACGCCGTGCGCCGCTGCTTGCGCTTGCGCTTGCTCAGCGGCTTCTTCTGCACGCGCCCGAGGCGCTTCGCGAGGAACATGTTGCGCTTGATCAGCCGCTTCTTGGCGGCGCTGCGCATGTCGCCCAGAGCAGTGATCGTCGAGCTCGAGCTCGAACTCGACGCAGACGCGGACGTGCTCGTCGGGGACTGAGCGACTGCGGTGGAAGTGGACGCCGTGGCAGCGCATGCAGCGCAGACGGCGCCCAGGATTCTGAGACGCATTCGTTGTGACCCTTCCAGTCGGCCCGAGGCATCACGCGACGTGCGCGCGGCGCAGGTGGCCGGTCGTTGGCGGCGGGCGGGGGCGCTCGGAGCGCCCCGCTGTTCACCCGCTGGAGGTCAAGACCCTAGCGACCGCAGATCGTCAGGGCGTGAGGACGACCTTCACGCACTCGTCCTGCTTGTGCTTGAACGTCTCATAGCCGTTGGAGGCGTCGTCGAGCGACATCCGATGCGTGACGATGAAGCTCGGGTCGATGTCGCCGTTCTCGATCCGTTGCAGCAGCGGGCGCAGGTAGCGCTGCACGTGACACTGGCCGGTCTTGATCGTCAGCGATCTGTTCATGATCGCCCCGATCGGGAACTTGTCGATGAAGCCGCCGTACACGCCGCTGATCGACACGGTGCCGCCGCTGCGGCAGTTGAAGATCGCCTCGCGCAGCGCGTAGGAGCGTCCGGTCTCCATCCGTGCCGCCTGCTTGACGCGGTCATAGGCGTACATGCCGGGATTGTGGTGGTGGGCCTCCATCCCGGCCGCCTCGATGCAGTGGTCGGGCCCGCGGCCGCCGGTCATCTCGCGCAGCGCCTCGCGAACGGGCTGCTGCTCGTAGTTGATCGTCTCCGCGCCGGCCTTCTCGCGCGCCATCTTCAGGCGGTACTCGAAGCGGTCGATCGCGATGACGCGCTCGGCACCGAGCAGGTACGCGCTGGCGATCGCGAACTGCCCGACGGGGCCGCAGCCCCAGACGGCGACGACGTCGCCGGGCTGGATGTCGCACATCTCGGCCCCCATCCAGCCGGTCGGGAAGACGTCCGACAGAAACAGCACCTGCTCGTCCTCGAGATCGCTTTCGATCTTGATCGGCCCGACGTCGGCGAACGGGACGCGCGCGTACTCGGCCTGCCCGCCGGCGTAGCCGCCGGTGATGTGCGAGTAGCCGAAGATCCCGCACGTCGTGTCGCCGTACGTCTTCTCGGCCAGCGAGGCGTTCGGGTTGGAGTTCTCGCACAGCGAGAACAGCCCGCGCGTGCAGGCGTTGCAGTAGCCGCACGAGATCGGAAACGGCACGACCACGCGATCGCCGAGCTTGAGGTTCGACACTCCGCGGCCGGTCTCGACGACCTCGCCCATGAACTCGTGGCCGAGGATGTCGCCCTTGCGCATCGCGGGGATGTAGCCGTCGTAGAGGTGCAGGTCGGAGCCGCAGATCGCCGTCGAGGAGATCTTCACGATCGCGTCGCGCTCGTTGAGGATCTTCGGGTCGGGCACGTTCTCGACCTCGACCTTGTTGCGGCCCGCCCAGACGGTCGCTCTCATGACCCGCCTCCGATTCCCGCGCCGGCGAGCTCGTCGTCGGCGAGCGGGTGCGCCGGACGCGGCTTGAGCTGGCGCTTGTTGAGCTGACCCTCGGGCGCGCCGTCGGAGCGCGCGATCTCGCCGGTCTCGACGATCTGCTTGAAGCGCCGCAGGTCGTCCTTGATCTGCATCGCCGGCTCCTCGCCGAAGAGCTTGGCGATCAGCGCGCCGACAGACCCTCCGGGAATCTCGTAGCGCAGCTCGATGTGGACCTCGGTGCCCTGGTTGCCGGGCGCCGGGATGAACCTCACCGTCCCCGAGTTCTCGACCTTCGCTCCTTCCAGCGAGCGCCACGAGATCCGCTCGCCGGGGACGTCTTCGGTGATCTCGGCGTCCCACTCGACGTCCGTGCCGAGCGGCCCCTTCGCCTTCCAGTGCGAGCGATCGGGCCCCGTCGAGGAGACCTCCTCGAGGTGCGCCATGAAGTCCGGGAAGCGCTCGAAGTCGCGCCAGGACGCGTACAGCTCGTCGCGGTCGCGCCGCACGGTGATCGCGGCCTTGAGCTGCACCGAGCTGCCGGGCTCGTGCTGTCCGTCCTGGCTGCGGCTGAGCCGCAGGCCGTCGACCAGGTCCGCGGCCAAGGCGCCGGCGACCGCGCCCGTGGCGGCCAGCGTGCGGGCGGGCTGCCGGCTCTTGCTGCGCAGCGCCGAGCCGAGCAGCGCGAGGTCCATCGTGTCGCCGGCGACGCGCGCCCAGATCCACTCGGTCGGATGGCGGCGGCTGAAGATGCCGACGCCGGCGGCGATCTCGCGCAGCCCGACGGCGCGCATCAACATGCGGCTCTTGGCGTCGTCACGGACGCCGATCATGCGGTTCACGCGTCCCGGCGCCAGGACCTGCGGAATTCCGAGGGCGAAGCTGAAGATGCCAAGGCCCTTGGCGAGGTTCTCGTGCGGAGGGCCGCCGTTCGTGGTCTTGCTGATCGCGGTCATGACACGGGGATAGGCCAGAACGGCGGATCGCAAACGCCTGATTGGCGCCCGGAAGCGCTGCGAGCCGCGCGCGGGTCGGGGGCGTGAGGCGCGACTAGCATGCGCTGCGTGAAGGTCACGCTTCCCGACGGGACAGATCTCGAGCTGCCAGACGGCGCGAGCGGCGCCGACGCCGCCGCGGCGATCGGCGCCGGCCTCGCGCGCGCCGCGCTCGCCGTCCGCCAGAACGGCGAGGTGCGCGACCTCGCGCGCCCGCTCGTGCCGGGCGAGCCGCTGGAGATCATCACGCCGAAGACCGACGGCGCGCTGGAGATCATCCGCCACGACGCAGCGCACGTGCTGGCGGCGGCGGTGATGGAGCTCTATCCGGGCGTCAAGATCTCGATCGGCCCGCCGATCGAGAACGGCTTCTACTACGACTTCGAGTTCCCCCCGGGCGTGACCGTCTCCGACGCGGACTTCGCACGCATCGAGCAGAAGATGCGCGAGCACATCAACGCCGACGAGCGGTTCGTCCGCGAGGACGTGATGGTCGACGAGGCGCTGCAGCGCTTCCGCGCGGAGGGTCAGGACTACAAGGTCGAGCTGATCGAGGACCTCGTCAGAGACGCCGATCGCGATCACCCCGTCGAGGCCGTCTCGCTCTACACCAACGGGCCCTTCACCGACCTCTGTCGCGGGCCGCACGCGCCGTCGACGAAGCGCATCAAGGCCGTCAAGCTGCAGTCCGTCGCGGGCGCGTACTGGCGCGGCGACTCAGAGCGCCAGCAGCTGACGCGCATCTACGGCACCGCGTTCTTCTCCAAGGACGACCTCGCGCAGCACCTCGAGCGCCTCGAGCAGGCCCGCGCGCGCGACCACCGCAAGCTCGGCAGGGAGCTCGAACTGTTCATGTTCAGCGAGCTGTCGCCGGGCTCGCCGTTCTGGCAGCCGGCGGGGATGGCGATCTGGAACGAGCTGTCCAAGCTCTGGCGCGAGGAGAACAGGCGCCGCGGCTACCGCGAGGTCAAGACCCCGATCCTCTATGACGTCGATCTGTTCAAGCAGTCCGGCCACTGGGACACGTACCGCGAGAACATGTACTTCACCGACGTCGAGGACCGGCCGATGGGTCTCAAGCCGATGAACTGCCCGGCTCACATCCAGCTCTTCAAGGACGACCGGCGCTCCTACCGCGATCTGCCGATCCGCTATTCGGAGCAGGGCCTCGTGCACCGCCACGAGCCCAGCGGGACGCTGCACGGCCTGCTGCGCGTGCGCCACATCACGCAGGACGACGCCCACATCTTCTGCAGCGAGGAGCAGATCCGCGACGAGGTCGTCGGCTGCCTGGAGTTCGGGTTCTTCCTCTACGACCTGTTCGGCTTCGAGCCGCGCTTGGAGCTGTCGACGCGGCCGGCGAAGCGGATCGGCTCAGACGAGATCTGGGACCGTGCCGAGGCGGCGCTGCGCGACGCACTCGACGCGCGCGCCCTGTCCTACGAGATCAACGCCGGCGACGGCGCCTTCTACGGCCCCAAGATCGACCTGCACATGACCGACTCGATTGGTCGGTCGTGGCAGCTGGGAACCGTCCAGCTCGACTACTCGATGCCCGAGCGCTTCGACCTGCACTACACGGGCGCCGATGACGCCGACCACCGCCCGGTGATGATCCACCGGGCGCTGCTGGGCTCCTTTGAACGCTTCATCGGGATCCTCGTCGAGCACTACGCGGGGGAGTTCCCGCTCTGGCTCGCGCCTGTTCAGGCGATCGTGCTGCCGATCGCAGACCGCCACGCCGAGGCGGCGGGCGGCGTGCTCGAGGCGCTGCGCGACGCCGGCCTGCGCGCCGAGCTCGACGACCGCACGGAATCGGTCGGGCGAAAGATCCGCGACGCCGAGCTGCGCAAGGTGCCGTACATGCTCGTCGTCGGCGATCGCGAGGCCGAGTCCGGGGCGGTCGCGGTGCGCGAGCACAGGATCGGAGACAGCGGCAGCGAAGCGGCTTCGGACGTCGTCGCGCGGCTCGCAGAAAAATCCGTGCGCCGCGAACGCTGATCCGGATATACTCGGCGGCGTTGACCTCGACTCAGTTCTCACTGCCGCGCCCGCTGACAGCTTGACGCGCGGCCCCATTTCATAGTGCCGGTCCCTCGCAGGTTCGACCGGCGCCCGCCCGAGCGGGACTCGACACGCGTCAACGAGCGCATCCGCGTGCCCGAAGTGCGCCTGATCGACGAGAACGGCAGCCAGGTCGGGGTCATGCGCACGCCCGAGGCGCTGCGCTACGCGCAGGACAAGGACCTCGACCTCGTCGAGGTCGCGCCCGAGGCGCGCCCGCCCGTCTGCCGCGTCCTGGACTACTCGAAGTACAAGTACGAGCAGGCCCAGAAGGTCAAGCAGGCGCGCAAGCACCAGCAGCAGATCACGATCCGCGAGATCAAGTTCCGCCCCAAGATCGCCGAGAACGACTACAACACGAAGAAGGGCCACGTCGAGCGCTTCCTGCGCCACAAGGACAAGGTCAAGGTCACGATCATGTTCCGCGGGCGCGAGGTCACGCACCCCGAGCGCGGCGTGATGATCCTCGACCGGTTGGCCGAGGAGCTCGCCGATCTCGCCGTCATCGAGCAGCGCCCGATCCAGGACGGGCGCAACATGACGATGATGCTCGGCCCGTCCAAGGCCGTCCTGAGCGGGGAGCTCAGCGAGCCCGAGACCGACGCCGAGGCCGCCCCCGGTGGCGAAGCCGAGACGAAGAAGGCGTCGGTGCCGAAAGCCGCCGTGCAGGCGGCGCGACCCGAGAACGGCGCCACGGCCGAGGGCGACACCAGCAAGATCTAGCCGGCTTGGCTGGGCTGCGGGCGCCTGTCCTATACTGACCCGCTCGCATGCCCAAGATGAAGACGCACTCCGGCGCGAAGAAGCGCTTCAAGAAGACCGCGAGCGGCAAGATCCGCGCGCGTCACGCCTTCACGAGCCACATCCTCGAGAAGAAGTCGCCGAAGAAGAAGCGCCAGCTTGGCAAGCCGGTCATCCTGTCCTCCGATGACGCGCCACGCGCGAAGAAGCTGCTGCGAACGGGGAGCAGGTAGATGACCCGCGTCAAGCGCTCCGTACACGCCCGCAAGAAGCGCCGCGCCACGCTCGAGCGCACGAAGGGCTTCCGCGGCGAGGCGAACTCGAACTACAAGCGCGCCAAGGAAGCGCTGATGAAGGCGGAGGCGTACCAGTACCGCGACCGCCGCAACCGCAAGCGCGACTTCCGCCGCCTCTGGATCACCCGCATCAACGCCGCCGCGCGCGAGAACGGCATGACCTACGCGACCTTCATGCACGGGCTGCAGGTCGCCGGCATCGAGCTTGACCGCAAGGTGCTGGCCGACGTCGCCGTGCGCGATCCGCAGACCTTCCGGCGGTTCGTCGACGCCGCCCGCGAGGCGTCGGCTGCCTGACGAGCAGAAGCCGACACAGCAAACCTCCCGGGCGCCGCTTCCTTCAAAGGACGGCGCCCATTTTTTTGCGCCATGACGATCACCAGCTCACACAACGACAAGCTCAAGGAGATCCGCAAGCTCGCGCGTCGCCGCACGCGTGACGACCTGTCGCGGTTCGTCGCCGAGGGCGAGGATCTCGTAGCGGCGGCCGCCGCCGCGGGCTGGCGCCCCGTGCATCTCCTTGCCGTCGCCGGCAGCGGTCTCGACGGGGACGAGGTCGAGGCGGACCTGCTGGCGTCGGTGTCGGCGCTCGCCTCCGGCAGCCGGCAGCTCGCGGTCTACGAGTCGCGCTGGTCGCACGCCAGCGGTCCGTTGTGCGTCGCCCTGTGGGGCGTCGGCGATCCGGGCAACGTCGGCACGATCGTGCGCTCCGCGCTGGCCTTCGGCGCGTCCTCGGTCGGGCTCGGTCCTGGCTGCGCCGACCCGTTCGGGCCCAAGGCGGTGCGGGCGTCGATGGGGGCGATCTTCCACGTCCCCGTCGCGCGCGTGTCGGCGCTCGACGAGCTGCCGGGCGAGCGGGTGGGGCTCGCCGGGGGCGCGGGCGAGGTGCTGTCGGGGCCGGCCGCCGGCGAGCTGACGATCCTGGTCGGAGCCGAGCGCGAGGGGCTGCCGGCGGAGGTCGTGGCGGCGTGCGACCGCGTCGCGCGGATCCCGATCGCGACGGAGTCGCTCAACGCGGCGATGGCCGCGACGATTGCGCTCTACGAGCTGACGCGCGGGGTCCTGCCGGATGCGTGAGCAGCGGGCGCTATCAGCGCTGCTACCGGGGGCTGCTCGGGCCCGCGCGGACGCAGGCCGCCGCGTCCATAGGATGGCGCTCGCATGACCGGACGGATCGCAGAGCTGCGCGGCGAGGCCGAGGCCGCGATCGCCGCCGCCGCCACGAGCGCCGAGCTCGAGGAGCTGCGCGTGCGCTACCTCGGACGCAAGGCCGAGCTGCCGAACATCCTGCGCGGGATCGCAGCGCTGGCGCCCGAGCAGCGCGGCCCGACCGGCAAGGCGGCCAATCAGGCGCGCCAGGCGCTCGAGGCGCTGATCGGCCAGCGCGCCGAGCAGCTCGCCGGCGGCGAGCTCGAGGAGCAGCTGCAGCGCGACGTCGTCGACGTCACGCTGCCCGGGGCGCCGCCGCAGCCGGTCGGCCACCTGCACCTGCTGACCGCCACGCGGCGCGAGATCGAGGACGTCTTCCTCGGCCTCGGCTTCAGGATCGCCGAGGGTCCCGAGGTCGAGACCGTCTACTACAACTTCGACGCGCTCAACTTCGACGTCACCCATCCCACCCGCGGGCGCGCGGACACGTTCTACGTCAACGACGACGTCGTGCTGCGTACGCACACGTCGCCGATGCAGCTGCGCGCGATGGAGGCCGAGCCGCCACCGCTGTACATCATCGTTCCCGGCCGCGTCTACCGGCGCGACTCGGACGCCACGCACACGCCGCAGTTTCACCAGATCGAGGGGCTCGCGGTCGACGAGGACGTCACGCTCGCCGACCTCAAGGGCACGCTGCTGGCCTTCGCTCGCGCGATCTTCGGCCGCGACCGCGAGGTCCGCCTGCGCCCGCACTTCTTCCCGTTCACCGAGCCGTCGATCGAGGTCGACGTCTCCTGCTTCATGGCGCACGTGCCCGGCGAGCGCTGCAGGGTCTGCAAGGACACCGGCTGGATCGAGATCCTCGGCGCGGGGATGGTCGACCCGAACGTCTTCGGCTACGTCGCCGAGTACGGCTACGACCCGGAGCGGATCCAGGGCTTCGCGTTCGGGATGGGAATCGAGCGGATCGCGATGCTCAGGCACGGCGTGCCCGACCTGCGCCTGCTCTACGACAACGACGCCAGGTTCCTGGAGCAGTTCGGATGACAGCGCGCCATTGCTCGACGATCGCCGGCGCCGGCTTGTATCGGAGGTGCTCGCGATGAGGGTCCCCGTCGAGTGGCTCCGGGAGTACTGCGCGCCCGACCTGCCGGCCGCCGAGCTCGCGACGCGCCTGGCGATGACCGGCACCGAGGTCGACCGCGTCGAGCACCACGGCGTTCGCGAGCTCGACCACTTCGTGGTCGGGCACGTGCTGTCCGCCGAGCAGCACCCCGACGCCGACCGGCTGAAGGTCTGCGTCGTCGACGTCGGCGGCGGCGAGCAGGCGCAGATCGTCTGCGGCGCGCCGAACGTCGCGGCCGGGCAGCTCGTCGCCGTCGGTCGCCCGGGCGCGGTGATGCCCGACGGGACGAAGCTCGGCAGGGCGAAGCTGCGCGGCGTCGCGTCGGCGGGCATGATCCTCGCCGAGGACGAGCTCGCGATCGGGCCCGACCACTCCGAGACGCTCGTGCTCTCCGACGACGGCCTGCAGCCCGGCGATCCGCTCGCCGCGGTGCTGCCGATCTCGACCGACGTGCTCGAGCTCGAGATCACGCCCAACCGGCCCGACTGCCTCGGCGTATACGGCGTCGCGCGCGAGGCGCACGCGGCGACGGGCGCGCGCCTGCGGGCGGCTCCGTGGGAGGACGACCCGGGCTCGCTCGACAGGGACGACATCGGCGTCGAGATCGCCGTCGAGGCGACCGACCTGTGCCCGCGCTTCACGGCGCGCGCGTTTCACGACGTGAGGATCGGGCCGTCGCCGCCGTGGCTGAAGGCGCGCCTGATGGCCGCCGGCCAGCGCCCGATCAACAACGTCGTCGACATCACGAACTACGTGATGCTGCTCAGCGGCCAGCCGATGCACGCCTTCGACCTGGATCGCATCGAGGGCCGCAGGCTCGTCGTCCGGCGTGCCGCCGACGGCGAGCAGGTCGTCACGCTCGACGAGCAGACGCGGATCGCCGACGCCGACGTCTGCCTGATCGCCGACGCCGCCGGGCCGACGTCGATCGCCGGCGTGATGGGCGGCAACCGCTCCGAGGTGCAGGACGACACGACCAGCGTCCTGATGGAAGCCGCCAGCTGGGACGCCCCCAACATCCACTCGACGTCGCTCAAGCTCGGGCTGCGCAGCGAGGCGAGCGGGCGCTTCGAGAAGGGACTCGCGCCCGAGCAGGCGCTAGACGGGCAGGCGCTGGCGACGAAGCTGATGCTCGAGCTGACGGGCGCGCGGCTTGTGCCCGGCACGGTCGACGTCGGCGGCGCGGGCGCCGACTCGTACGCACGCAGCGTCATCCGCCTGCGCGACGCGCAGGTCGTCGGCCTGCTCGGCGTCGCGATCACGCGCTCGCAGAGCGCGTTGCACCTGCAGCGCCTGGGCTTCGAGACGGCGGAGCGGCCCGACGGCCTCGACGTCAACGTGCCGTCGTGGCGGCGCAACGACGTCACGCGCGAGGCCGATCTGGTCGAGGAGGTCGCGCGGCTGCACGGCGTCAACGACCAGCTGCCGGCGACGCTGCCGCGCCGCCGCGGCGCGATCGGCGTGCTGGCGCCCGCCCAGCGCCTGCGCCGCCGCGCAGAGGACGTGCTCGTCGGCCGCGGGCTGCGCGAGATCGTCGGCTGGAGCTTCGAATCGCCGACGCGCGACGACCGGCTGCGGCTGGCCGCCGACGACCCGCGCCGGGCGCACGTCGTGATCGAGAACCCGATGAGCGAGGACGCCGCGAACATGCGCAGCACGCTGCTCGGGTCGCTGCTCGACGTCGCGCGCCACAACGCGGCGCGCGGGCAGGGCGTGCCCGCCATCTTCGAGTCCGGCCGCGTGTACCTCGCCGGCAGCGCGACGCTGCCGCACGAGCACCACGCGCTCGGCGTGCTCGTGCCGGGCGACATCTTCGCCGCCAAGGGGTACCTCGAGGCGCTGCTGCGCGCGCTGCGGGTCACGTCGTCCTTCGCGGCCGCGTCGCAGCCCTTCCTGCACCCGGGCCGCAGCGCCGCCGTCCGGATCGGCTCCCGGCCGGCGCAGGCCGTCGGCTGGGTCGGCGACGTGCACCCGCTCGTCACGCGCGAGTGGGACCTCGAGGCGATCGCGGCGTTCGAGATCGACCTCGATGCCGTCGTCGCCGCGGCGCGGGTCGTGCCGGAGTACGAGGACCTGACCTCGTTTCCGGAGCTGCGCGAGGACATCGCGATCGTCGTCGACGAGACCGTGCCCGCGGCCGCCGTGCTCGACGCCGTGCGCGCTGCCGGCGGCAGGCTGCTCGCCCGCGCCGAGGTCTTCGACGTCTACCGCGGCGAGCAGATCGCGACCGGCCGGACGTCGCTGGCGATCGCGCTGACGTTCCGCGCGCGCGAGCGCACGCTGACCGACGAGGACGTCGCGCCCGTGCGCGCGAAGATCGTCGAGCGCCTGCGCGAGCAGTTCGGCGGTGAGCTGCGTGGCTAGCGCCCCAGCCGAGCCCAGCGTGCTCGTCGCCGGCGCCTCGGGATACACCGGCGCGCTCGCCGCGCGGCTCGTCGACCGTCACCCGCGCTTCGCGCTGTCCGCGGTCACCAGCCGCAGCGACGCCGGGCGTTCGCTGACCGAGCTCTACCCGCATCATCGCGTCGACGCGGTCCTCGAGGAGCTCGACGTCGACCGTCATGCCGACGTCGACGCCGCGATCGTCGCCTATCCGCACGGCGCGTCGGCGCCGGTCGTCGCGGCGCTGCGCGAGCACGGCGTGCGCGTCGTCGACCTGTCCGCCGACTTTCGCCTGCGCGACCGCGACACCTACGCGGCCTGGTACGGCGAGCACGGGGCGCCGGACCTCTTCGGCTGCGCCGTCTACGGCCTGTCGGAGCTCTACGCCGAGATGCTGCCCGATGCCGATCTCGTCGCCAACCCCGGCTGCTTTCCGATCGCGACCCTCCTGGCGCTCGCTCCGCTGGCCCGCGCCGGCGCGATCGCCGACGTCGTCGTCGACGTCAAGTCGGGCGTCTCCGGCGCCGGTCGCGCCGCGACGCCGCGCACGCACTTCGTGACGGTCGACGAGAACGTCGTCGCCTACGCAGTCGCCGGACACCGCCATGCGCCGGAGGTCGACCAGGAGCTCGCCGTCCTCGGAGCGCCGGTCACCGCGACGGTCCAGCCGCACCTGCTGCCGATCGACCAGGGCGAGCTCGTCTCCTGCTACGTGACGACGACGCGCGCGTGGGAGCAGGCCGAGCTCGACGCCGCCTACGAGGCGTGGGCGGGGGCGCATCCGTTTCTCGAGATCTCCGCCGCGCCGCCGGGCGTGCGCGACGTGCGCGACACGAACATCTGCGCGCTGCACGTGCGCGCCGACGCGCGCACCGGCAAGGTGCTCGTCTTCTCGGCGATCGACAACCTCTGGAAGGGCTCGGCGTCGCAGGCGATCCAGAACCTCAACCTGATGTTCGGCTACGACGAGACGCTGGGCATCGAGCCGCGGTGAGCCACGACTTCTTCGCCTCGCGCTGGGCGCAGCGCCCCGCGCACGTGACCGACGGCGGCCACGGGCTGCCGGCCGGCTTTCGCGCCGCCGCCGCCGCGGCCGGGATCAAGGGCGACGGCGCGATCGACCTCGGGCTGCTCGTCTGCGACGCCGAGGATGCGGTCAGCGCGGCGCGCTACACGCGCTCGGGCGTGCTCGCCGCGCCCGTGCTCGTCTGCCGCGACGAGACGATCCCCAACGGCATCCGGGCCGTGGTCGCGAACTCCGGCAACGCCAACGCCGCAACCGGGCGAGCGGGCATCGAGGCGGCACGGGCGATGCAGGAGATCACGGCGCAGGCGCTCGACGCAGAGCCGGGCGCCGTCGCGGTCGCGTCGACGGGTGTGATCGGCGCGCCGCTGCCGACGGCGGGCCTGCAGGCGGGGATCGCCGACGCGGTCGCTGCACTCGACGCGGGCGGCGACGAGGACTTCAACGAGGCGATCATGACGACCGACGCGTTCGCCAAGCGCGCGTCGCTCGACGTGCGGCTGGCGTCGGGAACGGTGCGCCTGAGCGCGCAGGCGAAGGGCGCGGGCATGATCGAGCCGGCGTTCGCGACGATGCTCTGCTTCGTGCAGACCGACGCAGCGCTCGAGCCCGAGACGGCCGAACTGCTGCTGAGCGTCTGCGTCAAGCGCTCGTTCGATCGCATCTCGGTCGACGGGCAGCTCTCGACGAACGACACCGTGATCCTGATCTGCTCGGGCGCGAGCGGCGTGCGCGTGGCGCCCGAATCCGAGGACGAGCTGCGCTTCGGCGAGGCGCTCGACGCGCTGCTGCGGATGCTCGCGATCATGATCGTGCGCGACGGCGAGGGGTCGAAGCGGATCGGCCGCGTCGTCGTTCGCGGCGCCAGCGGCGAGGTCGTCGAGCGCTGCGCGCGCTCGATCGCCAACTCGCCGCTCGTCAAGACCGCGCTGCACGGCGCCGATCCGAACTGGGGCCGGATCGCGCAGGCCGTCGGCCAGGCGCTGCCGGGCAGCGCGCCGCTGATGCTGGACATCGCGATCGAGGGGATCGCCGTCTGCGCCGGAGGCGTCGCCGTGCCGTATGACCGCGATGCGCTGAACGTGGCCGCGGCGGGCCTCGAGATCGAGTACGAGGTCGGGCTGCCGATATCCGATCCCACCCAGCGATTCGAGACCGAGGTGCTGTTCTCCGACCTCGGTCACGAGTACGTGACGATCAACGCCGAGTACACGACGTGAGGCCGACATGAGAGACATCGGGACGCTTCTCGAGGCGCTGCCGTACATCCGCGAGTTCCACGGGCGGACCGTGATCATCAAGTACGGCGGCGCGGCGATGAGCGACCCGCGGCTGCGCGAGGAGTTCGCCCGCGACGTCGTGCTGCTGAAGTACGTCGGCATGAACCCGGTCGTCGTCCACGGCGGCGGGCCCGACATCACCTCCTACATGGAGCGCCTGGAGATGCCGGTCGAGTTCGTCTCCGGGCTGCGCGTGAGCGACGAGGCGACGGTCGAGATCGCGAAGATGGTCCTCGTCGGGAAGGTCAACAAGGACATCGTGCTGCGCCTCGGCCGCCACGGGCAGCCGGCGGTCGGCCTCTGCGGCGACGACGGCCGGCTGCTGCGCGTCGAGCGCCAGACCGCGCCCGGCGGCGAGGACATCGGCTTCGTCGGGCGCATCGCGCGCGTCAACGCCGACGTGCTGCACCACATCGCGCAGGACTACATCCCGGTGATCGCGTCGGTCGGCGCCGACGCCGCCGGACGCTCCTACAACATCAACGCCGACGAGGCCGCCGGCGCGATCGCCCGTGAGCTCGGCGCCTACAAGATCGTCTTCTTGACCGACGTCGCCGGCTGGCTGCGCGACCCCGCCGATCCGGACTCGCGGATCACGCAGGCGGGCGCCGACGAGGTCGAGGCCGCGCTGCCCGACATCGGCGGCGGCATGCGCCCGAAGCTGCAGGCCTGCATCGACGCGATCTACGGCGGCGTCGGCGCCGCGCACATCGTCGACGGCCGCGTCGCGCACTCCGTGCTGCTCGAGCTGTTCACCGACGCCGGGATCGGCACGAAGATCCATCCCGCCCTCTGACATGGCTGTCGAGGAGCTGCAGGCGCTCGAGCGCGCGCACGTGGTCCCCGCCTACGCGCGCCAGCCGGTGCAGTTCGTGCGCGGCGCCGGCGCGCGGCTGTGGGACGCCGACGGCGCCGAGTACCTCGACTTCCAGACGGGCCTCGCGGTCACCTCGCTCGGCCACTCGCATCCCGCCGTCGCGACGGCGATCCAGGAGCAGGTCGCGCGCCTGCTGCATGTCGGAAACCTCTTCTACACCGAGCCGGGGATGCAGCTTGCGAAGCGATTGTCGGAGTGTTCGCTCGGCGGCAAGGTGCACTACGCGAACTCCGGTACCGAGGCCAACGAGGCGGCGCTGAAGGTTGCCCGCAAGGCCAAGCCGGCGGGCACCGTCGTCTCCGTCCGGCGTGGCTTTCACGGGCGCACGTACGGCTCGCTGTCGGCGACGCCGCAGGAATCCAAGCAGGCGCCGTTCGCGCCGCTCGTGCCCGGCTTTCACTCCGTCGAAGCGACCGCCGAGGCCCTCGCCGGCGCCGTCGACGAGCGCACGGCGGCGGTCCTGCTCGAGCCCGTCCAGGGCGAGAGCGGGGTCTGGGTCCTCGACGACGAGCTGCTGCGCGCCGCGCGCGCGGCCTGCGACGAGCACGGCGCGGCGCTGATCTTCGACGAGGTCCAGTGCGGCCTCGGTCGCACCGGGACGCTGTGGGCCTACGAGGATTCCGGCGTCGTGCCGGACCTCATGACGTCGGCCAAGGCACTCGGCAACGGGCTGCCGATCGGCGCGCTGATCTGCTCGCCGCGCTACGCCGATGTCCTCGAGCCGGGTGATCACGGCTCGACGTTCGCGGGCGGGCCGGTCGCGTGCGCCGCCGCCCTCGCGGTGCTCGACGTCATCTCCGACCCGCAGCTGCTCGCGCGCGTGCGGGCGCTCGGCGCGCGCCTCGCCGAGGGCCTGGCGGCGCTGCCGGGCGTCGTCGAGGTGCGCGGCCGCGGGCTGATGCTGGCCTGCGACTTCGCCGACGGCCGCGCGCCCGAGCTCGTGCGCCGCGCGCTGCTCGAGCAGCGCCTCGTCGTCAACGCGACGGGTCCCGCGACGCTGCGCCTGCTGCCGCCCCTGACGATCGGCCCGGCTGACGTCGACGAGGCGCTGCAACGGCTGCGGGCCCTCCTGTAGGAGGGGCCCGCGAACGTCGGCGGCCGCAGCGCGAGGAGTGGCTCGACGCGACCCCCTCGGCGTTCGTCGTAGGCTTCGACGCTTCATGGCCGAGACGACCGAGCAGACGCCGCACACGCGCACCGCCTCATATCTCGCGGAGCGGGGCGAGGTCGGCCGCGTCCTGCTGCTGTACTCCGGCGGCCTCGACACGAGCGTGATGCTCAAGTGGATCGCCGACGAGTACGAGGCCGAGGTCCTGACGCTGACGGTCAACCTCGGCCAGCCGGGCGAGGACTACGACGTGATCGAGGGCAAGGCGCGGCGGATCGGCGCGGTCGAGTGCTTCACCGTCGACGCGCGCGAGGAGTTCGCCCGCGACTTCGTCCTGCCGGCGATCAAGGCGAACGCGCTGTACGGCGGCGGCTACCCGCTCTTCACCGCGCTCGGTCGCCCGCTGATCGCCAAGCTGGCGGTCGAGTACGCGCGCCGCACCGGCTGCGACACGATCGCCCACGGCTGCACCGGCAAGGGCAACGACCAGGTCCGCATCGAGGCGACGATCGCGACGCTCGCCCCCGAGCTGAAGGTCATCGCGCCGGTGCGCGGCTGGCAGATGGGCCGCGACGAGGAGATCGAGTACGCGCGCAAGCACGGCATCCCGGTCAAGGGCGGAACGGAGGTCGCGCCGTACTCGATCGACGACAACCTCTGGGGTCGCTCGTCTGAGGGGCGCTGGATCGAGGACCTCGCGCACGCGCCCGACGACGACGTCTTCCAGCTCGTGACGCCGCCGGAGCGCGCGCCAGACGAGCCGCAGGTCGTCGCGATCTCGTTCGAGCACGGCCTGCCGGTGGCGCTCGACGGCGAGCGGCTGGGCCTCGTCGAGCTGCTCGAGCGCGTCGCCGAGATCGGCGCCCGCCATGGCGTCGGCATCGTCGATCACCTCGAGGATCGCATCGTCGGCCTGAAGGTGCGCGACATCTACGAGGTGCCGGCGGCGGCGATCGTGATGCCGGCCCACGCCGAGCTGGAGAAGCTCGTCGGCACGATCCACCAGAACCAGTTCAAGCCGGGGCTCGAGCGCCAGTGGGCGTACCTCGTGTACGCCGGCCTGTGGTGGGAGCCGCTGCGCGGCGACCTCGACGCGTTCATGGACCGCTGCAACGAGCAGGTCACCGGCACGATCGGGATGAAGCTCTACAAGGGCTCGGCGCGCGTCGTGACGCGTGCGTCGCCCAACGCCGTCTACGACCAGTCGCTGGCGTCGTTCGGCGAGTCCGGCGGCCTGTTCTCCCAGCAGGCGTCGCCGGGCTTCATCGAGCTGTGGTCGCTGCAGTCGCGGATGGCGTACCGGCTGCGCGAGCATCTGGACGACGCCGGCTCCGCAGCGTCCTCGGACTCCTGAGTCCCTGCGTCCACGCTCGCGCCCGCGGGTAGCATCGGCCGCATGGGTTACAAGATGCTGGGATTCGTCGTATGGCAGGGCGCGCGCTGGTACGCGCGCCGTCGCGTCAGCCGGATGATGCCGTCGCGCGGTGTGGCGGCGGCGGCGCTCGTCGCGAGCGCGGTGGCGACGGTGGCCGCCGTCGCGGCGACGAAGCGCGAGTCGCCGCAGTAGCGCCGGGCGCCGCGGCGAGAGCCGATCCGGCGCTCCCAAATAGCGGGTCTGCCGATCGCGGCGTCCGCCCCGGCACCTATCCTGATCGGCCCGTGACCGCACCCTCCTGCGTCCATCTGCACGTCCATTCGGAGTACTCGCTGCTCGACGGGGCCTGCAGGATCGATGCCCTCGCGGCGCGCGCCGCGGCGTTCGGGCAGCCGGCGCTCGGCCTCACCGACCACGGCGTGATGAACGGCGCGATCGAGCACTTCCAGGCCGCCCGCAAGCACGGCATCAAGCCGATCCTCGGCTGCGAGATCTACCTCGTCGACGATCAGGCGCAGCGCGGCCGCCACGAGCACAACCACCTGACGCTGATCGCCGCCAGCGACGAGGGCTACCGCAACCTCGTCAAGCTCTCCAGCGCCGGCTTCCTCGCCGGCCTGAACCGCGGCAAGCCGACCGTCGACCTGAACGTCATCGACCGCCACTCCGAGGGCATCGTCGCCCTCACCGGCTGCCTGGCGTCGCGCTTCTGCCAGCGCCTCGTCGCCGACCGCGAGGACGACGCGCGCGCGCACGCCGACGACCTGCTCGAGGTCTTCGGCCCCGAGGACGTCTACTTCGAGGTCCAGCGCAACGGCCTGCCCGAGCAGGACAAGGCCAACGAGGCGATCGTGAAGATCGCCCGCGAGCTCGGCCGGCCGCTCGTCGCCACCGCCGACGTGCACTACCTGCGCAAGGAGGACTACCACCACCACACGGCGCTGCTGTGCGTGCAGACGAAATCGACGCTGCGCGCGCCGAAGATGACGTTCGACACGAACGAGTTCTTCCTGAAGTCCAACGAGGAGATGGGCGACTCGTTCGCGCCGTGGCCCGAGGCGATCGCGTCGACGGTCGAGATCGCCGAGCGCTGCAACGTCGAGATCGAGCTCGACAAGCAGCTCATCCCGGCCTACCCGACGCCGCACGGCGAGGCCGAGGACGCGTACCTGCGCGCCCGCGTCGAGGAGGGACTGCGCAAGCGCTACGGCGAGCCGGCGCCGGCCGAGGCCTGCGAGCGCATGGAGATGGAGCTCGAGGTGATCCACCGGATGGGCTTTGACGCCTACTTCCTGATCGTCTGGGACTTCATCCGCTACGCGAAGTGCAACGGCATCGCCGTCGGTCCCGGCCGCGGGTCGGCGGCCGGCTCGATCGTCGCCTACTGCCTGCAGATCACCGACGTCGACCCGCTGCGCTACGACCTGCTCTTCGAGCGCTTCCTCAACCCCGAGCGGGTGTCGATGCCGGACATCGACATCGACTTCTCGGTGCGCGGCCGCGAGCAGGTGATGCGCTACGTCGTCGAGAAGTACGGACGCGAGTCGGTCGCGCAGATCGTGACCTTCGGCAAGATGTTCCCGCGCGCCGCGACGCGCGACGCCGCGCGCGTGCTCGAGCACGACTACGGCGTCGGCGACAAGCTCGCCAAGCTGATCCCCGACCCGATCATGGGCCGCTCGCCCTCCTTCGAGGACTGCCTGAAGCCGGGCGAGCCGCTCAAGCTCGCGTATGACGCAGATCCGATCGCCAAGCAGATCATCGACGTCGCGCAGGGCCTCGAGGGGATCGTGCGCAACTCGTCGATCCACGCCGCGGCGGTCGTCATCGCCGAGGGCCCGCTGACCGACATCGTCCCGCTGCAGCTCGCCGACTCCAACCAGGTCGACGCCGACGGCAACAAGATCTTCAAGATCGTCACGCAGTTCTCGATGAAGCCCGTCGAGCAGCTCGGCCTGCTGAAGATGGACTTCCTCGGCCTGCGCAACCTCGACGTCATCGAGGACGCGCTCGACATCATCGAGCGCTCGACCGGCGCGCGCCCGGACATGGCCGCGCTGCCGCTCGACGACGAGCCGACGTACGAGATGCTCGGCGCCGGCGACTCGATCGGCGTCTTCCAGTTCGAGTCGGAGGGCATGCAGAAGGCGCTTCGCAACGTGCGCCCGACGGAGTTCGACGACCTCGTCGCGCTCGTCGCCCTGTACCGGCCCGGCGCGATGGACCAGATCCCGACGTACGCGCGCGGCAAGCGCAACCCCGAGTCGATCACGTTCGCCGACGAGCGCCTGCGTCCGATCACGCAGACGACGAAGGGGGTGATCCTCTACCAGGAGCAGGCGATGCAGATCGCCAAGACGTTGGCGGGGTTCAGCGGTGCGAAGGCCGACGACCTGCGCAAGGCGATCGGCAAGAAGAACCGCGTCGCGATGGCCAAGCTGCAGCCGGAGTTCATCTCGGGCTGTCGTGCGTCGGGCACGAGCGAGCGCGTCATCGAGCAGCTGTGGGCGACGAACGAGAAGAGCGCGGACTACTCGTTTAACAAGTCCCACGCCGCCTGCTACGCGCTGATCGCCTACCGCACCGCCTGGCTGAAGGCCAACCACCCGGCCGAGTACATGGCGGCGCTGATCAGCTCGGTCATGTCGACGAAGGACAAGGTCCCCTTCTTCGCGACGCAGGCCGAGCAGATGGGAATCGAGATCCTGCCGCCGGACGTCAACGTCTCCGACCACGACTTCGTCGTCTTCGAGGGCAACATCCGCTTCGGCCTGGACGCCGTCAAGGGCGTCGGCTACGCCGCCGTCGAGGCGATCAAGGCCGCGCGCGAGGAGGGCGGGCCGTTTCTCTCGATCTGGGACTTCTGCGCGCGCGTCGACTGTCGGGCGGTGAACAAGAAGGCGATCGAGGCGCTCATCAAGTGCGGCGGGTTCGGCTCCACCGGCGCGACCCGCAAGGGGATGCTCGGCGTGCTCGAGCAGGCGCAGGCTGCGGGGCAGAAGGCACAGCAGGATGCCGAGATCGGGCAGGGCTCGATCTTCGACGGATTCGACTGGGGCGACTCGAACGCCAACGGGTCCAGTGCGGCCGACGCGTTCGCCGCGCCGCAGCACCCGCCGATCCCGGCCGAGGAGTTCGAGCAGCCCGAGCTGCTGGCGATCGAGAAGGAGTCGATCGGGCTGTTCATCTCGGCGCACCCGCTCAAGCAGGTGCGCGAGGCGCTGCGCGAACGGGTCGACTGCCCGCTCGCCGAGCTCGCCCAGCGCAAGGACAAGGACTGGGTCAACGCCGGCGGGATCATCACCGCCGCCAAGAAGATCCGCACGCGCAGCGGCGATCCGATGATGTTCGCCACGCTCGACGACCTCGAGGGCTGCGTGGAGATCCTCGTCTTCGGCAAGGCGCTGGCCGAGTACGAGGGGGCGCTCGGGGTCGACTCCGTCGTGCTCGTGCGCGGGCGCGTCGACCACAAGGATGCCGACAAGACCTGCCTCGTCGTGCAGACCGTCGAGGCCTTCGAGCCGACGCCCGAGGAGGTCGAGCTGGCGAAGGCCACGGCGACGACGCGCAAGCTCGGTCCGCTGCCGCTGCACCTGCGCATCCGCAACGCCGCCGATCTGCCGTCGACGATCATCGACGACCTCAAGAGCGTGCTCGCGAGCTACCCCGGCGAGTCGGAGGTCGTGCTCGAGGTGCAGATGCGCTCCGGCGACCCGCGCAGGATCAAGCTCGGGTCGTCCTACAGGGTCGCGACGACGCCGACCCTGCGCGCCGAGCTCGAGCAGGTGCTCGGCCCCGCGGCGCTCGCGGCCTGACGCGTGCGTTTGTCGTTATGCGCCGGGTGCGTCGGGTAATCCGCGACGCGATCCCTACGCGAGGAGCGAATCGTGGAACGCGAGCCCGACGTACTGCCCGACGACGACGACCTCGACCTCTTCGGCGACCCGGACGAGGTCGACGGATCGATCGAGGAAGAGCTCGACGAGCGCCTCGAGGAGGAGCGCCAGGCCGACTGAGGGCGCCGATCCGGCGCCTACGTGTCCACGCTCGGTGGCGTGACGGGGTTGCGGCCCGGCTTCTCGTCGAGCTCGCGCGAGCGCAGGACCAGGCCGACGCCGACGAAGACGGCGGCGAGCAGCGCGACGGCGAGCAGTCCGACGGTGATCGGCGAGTTGGGCACCAGCAGCCAGCCGCCGAGCGCCAGCGCGACGACGGTGAACATGACGGCCGCCTGCCGGAAGGGCAGCGGCGGCTTCTTGGGAAGGTCATAGTCGTCTCGAAGATCTGTCATGAGGCTCCGCGTACCCGGCGCGGGCCGATCGCTAGCCCTGTCGGCCGCCCGATCGGGCGCGCCGCGCCGCGAGCCCGCGCTCGCGCAGCGCGCGCGTCAGCGCGAGCTCCTCGGCCGTCGGGCCGCTGCGCTGCGCGCCGGGCGTCTCGAGCACGAGTGGCAGGCCATCGAAGCGCGGCTCGGAGAGAAACACGGCGCAGCCGTCCTCGCCGAGCTCGCCCTCGCCGACGTTGGCGTGGCGGTCGACGTTCGAGCCCAGCGGCTTCTGCGAGTCGTTGAGGTGCAGCGAGCCGAGGCGGTCGAGGCCGACCTGCGCAACGCAGTCGTCGAGCACCGCGGCGAGCGCGCCGGCGCTGCGGATCTCATAGCCCGAGGCGAGCAGGTGGCAGGAGTCCAGGCACAGCCCGAGCCGCGCGTCGCCTCCGGCGGCGTCCATCAGTGCGGCGAGCTCCTCGAACGAGCGCCCGAGCGTGCCGCCCGCACCGGCGGTGTTCTCGAGGTGCAGCGCGCATCCCTCGCTCTCCGCCAGCGCCTCGGCGATGACCGCTCCGGCGCGCGCGACCGCCTCGCCGACGTCGCCGGTCTTCGCCGACCCGGCATGCAGGACGACGGCGTGGGCGCCGAGCGCCGCGCCCGCCTGAAGCGACGCGATCAGCGAGCGCAGCGAGTTGGAGCGGATCGTCTCGTCGTCCGAGGCGCAGTTGAGCAGGTAGACGGCATGGATCAGCAGCGCGTCGATCTCGGAGGCCGCGATCGCGTCGCCAAACGCCTCGATCTCCTCATCGGAGTACTCGCGCGGCTTCCACGCGCGCGGGTTCTGGTTGAAGATCTGGATCGCGTGCGCGCCGCGCTCGACGCCGCGCGCGACCGCCTTTGCGGGCCCGCCGGCGGGGGAGACGTGGGCGCCGATCAGCATCGGCGACGACTAGTGTGACTTCGCATGAGAGTCCGCTTCGCTCCTTCTCCGACCGGCGCGCTGCACGTCGGCGGCGCCCGTACCGCGCTCTACAACTGGCTGCTCGCGCGGGGCGGCGGGGGGACCCTCGTGCTGCGGATCGAAGATACCGACCGCGAACGCTCGACGCCCGAGAACGTCGAGCAGATCCTCGACGCACTCGACTGGCTCAGGATCGACTACGACGAGGGGCCGATCAGCCAGGTCGAGCGCAGCGAGCGCCACCAGGAGCTGCTGCAGACGCTGCTCGACGAGGGCCACGCCTACCGCACGAACGCGACGAAGGAGGACGTCGACGCGTTCAAGGCCGAGCACGGCGCGGATCGCGGCTACCGCGGCAGCGACGAGGGCGCCGGCGCCGTGCGGCTGCACGTTCCCGACGAGGGGGAGAGCGTCGTGCGCGACGTCATCCGCGGCGACGCGACGTTCGCCCACGTCCACCTCGACGACCCGGTGATCGCCCGTGCCGACGGCAGCGTCCTCTACAACTTCGCGGTCGCCGTCGACGACATGGACGCCGCCATCACGCACGTCGTCCGCGGCGAGGATCACCTCTCCAACACCCCCCGCCAGCTGCTCGTCCTCGAGGCGCTCGGCGCCGGCCCGCCGATCTACGCGCACCTGCCGCTGCTGCACGGCGCCGACGGCAAGAAGCTCTCCAAGCGCCACGGCGCAGCGTCCGTGCAGGAGCTGCGCGACATGGGCTACCTGCCCGAGGCGCTCGACAACTACCTCGCGCTGCTCGGCTGGGGCGCCGAGGACGACGAGACGATCCTCTCGGTCAAGGAGCTGGCGCAGCGCTTCTCACTCGAGCGCGTGTCGAAGAACCCCGCGCGCTTCGATCATCAGAAGCTGCGCTGGATGAACGGCCGCTACATCCGCGCGCTGCCGACGGATGAGCTGACGGTGCGCCTAGAGCAGTTCACGGGCCGCAGCGGGCTGCGCGACGCCGTCGCGATCTGCCAGGAGAAGATGCAGACGCTCGCCGACTTCGAGCCGCTCGCCGGGTTCATCTTCGACGGCCCCGCCGACGATCCCAAGGCACGCGAGAAGTGGCTCGACGAGGACGGGCGGGGGGCGCTCGCCGACGTGCACGCCGCGCTCGAGCCGCTGCACCCGTTCACGCTCGAGCAGGTGCAGACGGCTTTGGAGGGCGTCGTCGCGGCGCGTGGCGCCAAGCCCAAGCAGGTCTTTCAGCCGATCCGCGTGGCGCTCGCGGGAACGGCGATCTCGCCCGGGATCTTCGAGACGCTGACGGTTCTCGGGCGCGACGAATCGCTTGCGCGGATCGCGCGGGCCCTGTACCCATAACGCGTCTGCAGGAGGGCCTCAACCATCTGTCCGTCGCTGCCGATACGACCTCTGCACCGACGATCCCGACCCGGAAGCAGGGACGCCCTCATGATCAGCTCACCAACTCGTACCGCAGAGCTCAGCAGCGCGCCCGTTCAGCGTCATCACAACGAAGGCCACGGCCGCCGTCTGACAGCTGCGTTCGAGGCGCTCGAGGCCTTCCCCGCCCTCGCCGAGTCGCGCGACCGCCTGCTGCGTCTCGTCGCCGCCGAGCGCGTCTCGCCGGCCGACGTCGTCGCCGCCGTCGAGTCCGACATCGCCCTCGTGATCGCCGTGCTGCGGATGGCCAACCAGCTCGACGACCACCGCCGCGGCCGCGTCGAGTCGATCGTCAAGGCCGTCGAGGTCCTCTCGGCGGACTCCGTCCAGGCGCTCGCAAGCCGCGCCCGCACATTTGACTTCTTCGAGCGCTCGACGATCTGGGACGCCGCACCCGAGCGCTTTCGCCTGCACGGCGTCGCCACGCAGCGTGCGGCCGACCGCCTCGCGCAGGAGGCCGGCTACGAGCACCGCGACCGCCTGATGGTCACGTCGCTGCTGCACGACATCGGCAAGCTCGTCCTGACGCAGGCCTACCCCGGCTATCCGTCACAGGTTCATGGCAATGCGCGCACGCCCGAGGAGCGGGTGCATCGTGAGCGTCGCGAGCTCGGCGTCGACCACGCCCTCGTCGGCGGCGTCCTCGCCCGCCGCTGGGGGCTGCCCAGCGCAGTCGCCTCCGCGATCGAGCGCCATCACTCCGAGGACGCGACCGGAGAGGCCGCCTTCGTGCGCCTCGCCGACATGGTCGCCCACTACGCGCAGGGCGGCCAGGTGTCGCCCAACACGCTGCTGAAGGTCGCTCGCTCCGTCGGGCTCGGGCCGGCCGAGCTGCGCTCGGTCATGTACGACCTGCCCTACCCGAACTCCGGGCGCCCGCGCCAGATCGATCCGTGCCCGCTCTCGGGGCGCGAGGTCGAGGTCCTCAAGCGCCTCGCCGAGGGCAAGGTCTACAAGCAGATCGCGGCCGAGCTTCAGCTGTCGACCTCGACGGTGCGCACGCACCTGCACAACATCTACGGCAAGCTCGGCGCGGTCGACCGCGCGCAGGCCGTCCTGATCGCCACCGAGCGCGGCTGGCTGTAGTTTGCCGGCTACGCGGGCGCGCCGGCGTTTGACTCCGACGACTTGCGGTCGGTCCGTCCGCTCGCTTCGTCGCCGCCGACGGCGACCGCGGCCTTCGCGGTGACGAGGTGGTAGAGGATCAGGACCTGGACGATCGCCAGCGACTCGGAGCGATGCTTCTCGTCGCCGATCGTGAACTCGCCGAGGCGGTCGGTGCGAAGCTGCTGAGCGAACTGCATCTTCTCCCAGATCGCCTCCTCGGTCGCGGCGCCGCGTTCGGGATCGAGGTCACCCGGGATGAAGAGGCGGTGTGCGCCCGAGCGCTCCTTCTCGAGCGTGATCCCGTGCTTGCCGCCCTCCTCGAGCAGCACCGACATGTCCGGGTGGGGGAGGCCTTCTGACAGCGTCAGCTCGGCGTCGAGCTTCTCGCTGTCCTCGCCCGGCTGAAAGGAGATGATCATGTCGGCGTGGCGTCGCTGTGGGCGGATGTACGCGGCGGAGTCGGGCTCGCGCTTGTCGAGCTCGGCGAGAACCTGCTCCTCGCTGTAGCCGCGCTTGGTCGTATCGCGCTTGATCTTCCACTCGCGACGCAGCTGTTCGGGCGGCGCGAGGAAGACCCGCACGTCGTGGGCGTCGCAGAGCTCCTGCGTGTGGTAGCCGAGCAGGCCCTCGATCACCGCGAAGCGCTTCGGCACGACGTACTCCGGCCGGCCGAACGTCCCGTTGCCATGGCCGTAGACCGGCTTGAGGATCGGCTCGCCGTCGCGCAGGTGGCGAACGTGCTGGGACATGATGTCGATGAAGTTGCACGCGGGGTCCAGCGGCGTGATCCCGAGCTCGGCTCGCTCGGTGCGGTCGTAGCGGTGGTAGTCGTCGGTCCCGATGTGGGTGACGTTCTCCCGGCCGAGGATCTCGACGAGTCCCTTTGAGATCGTCGTCTTGCCGGCGGCCGAGTCGCCGACGACGCCGAGGATGATGGGGCGGGCCATACAGCTCCTCCTGGGGTCACGGCCGGATCCGGGACGATAGCGCCAATCGGCCCGCTCGTCCTTCACGGCCGCGCATGATTGGTAGCGTGGTGACTAGGTTGACCCGTAGCCGGCGGCTCCGCACGATCAGATGAAGCACGCCGGTGCGGTCATCAAGCGCACGCTGCTGGCGTTCTACGACGACCAGATGACCCAGCACGCGGCAGCGCTCACGTACTACGCGCTGATGTCGCTGTTCCCCGCCGCGCTGCTGGCGCTCTCGCTGCTCGGACTGTTCGGTCAGTACCCGGCCACCTACGACGCGATCATCGGCTACCTGCGCGACGTCGTGCCGCCGTCGGCGCTCGTGCCGCTGGACGGCTCGTTGCGCCGCGCGCTGCGCAGCCAGGGGACCGCCGCGACCGCGCTCGTGATCAGCGTCGCGGTCGCGCTGTACGGGACGACCGGCGCCCTCGAGGCGGCGCGCCGCGCGCTGAACGTCGTGCTCGATGCCGACGGCGGCCGGCGCTTCCTGCGCCGCAAGGCGATCGATGTCGCGTCGACGTTCGTGCTGATGGCGCTCGTGCTCATCAGCCTCGTGCTCGTCTTCGTGGGCGGCGCGTTCGCGCGCGACCTGCTGGGCTTCATCGGTCTCGGCGCCGAGGCCGCGCGGACGTTCAACATCGTCCGCTGGCCGGCTGCGCTGGCGGCCGCGATGCTCGTGTTCGCATACATCTACTACGTGACGCCGGACGTCAAGCAGCGCTCGTTTCGGGCGGTGCTGCCCGGCGCCGGCGTCGGCGTGCTGCTGTGGCTCGCGGCGTCGATCGGCTTCTCGGAGTACATCTCGCAGGTCGCCCAGGTGGGCGCGATCTACGGCACGTTCACGGGCGCGATCGTGCTGGTCGCGTGGCTGTGGCTCACGCACGTCGCGCTGTTGTTGGGGGCGGAGCTCAACGCGGAGATCGAGCGCCAGCGCGAGCTCAACGAGGGGGTCGCGCTGGCGGACACGCTCAACCGGCCGACGCGGCGCGGCCGCTGGTGACCGCGCGCCGCCGGACGACGAGGATCCACGCCAGCAGCGCCAGCCCGATCCCGAGCGCGTCGATCGCGACGTCGACGGGCGAGCCGTGGCGGCCGTCGACGGAGGACTGGTGCAACTCGTCGCTGATCGCGTAGAGGATCGCGACGACGGTCGCGAGGATCGGCCGGCGCCAGCGCGCGGCGCGCGCCAGCGTGATCCACAGGACGGCGAAGATCGTGATGTGCGCGAGCTTGCGCAGCAGCACGTCCCAGGCTCCCAGGCCCGAGCTGAGGTCCGGCGTCGCCGAGAGCGCGAAGATGAGCGCCATCACGGCCAGCGGCGGCGCGTACCGGCTGACCGGTTCCATACCCTGAGCGTAGTGAGGGTTCGATGATCTCGATCACGACGAAGTCGCCGTATGCCGTGCAGGCGCTCGCCGAGCTGGGACGCTCGGGCGACGGCCCGGTGCCGATCGGCGAGCTCGCGCGGCGGCGCGAGATCCCGGTCCAGTTCCTCGAGCAGCTCTTCGCGACGCTGCGCCGCGCGGGGATCCTCAGGTCCCAGCGCGGAGTCAAGGGCGGCTACACCTTCGCCCGCCCGCCGGGCCAGATCAGCGTCCTCGAGGTGGTGGAGCTGCTGGAGGGGCCCTTCGGCCGTGACGCGGCGGGCATCTTCGGCGACGCCGCGGCGGCCGCGCGCGAGGTGCTGGCGCAAACGACGATCGCCGACGTGGTCGAGCGCGAGGCGCGAGCGGCGGGCGCGCCGATGTACTACATCTAGTCGGTCCCCCAACGCCTGCGCGCGAACGACGCCGGTACGGTGTGGCCGGATGCCGCGAATCCCGGTCAACATTGCCGACTATGTCGGGCGGACGCCGATGATCGAGCTGACGCGGCTCGCGCCGCCCGGGGTGCGGCTGTTCGGCAAGCTCGAGTCGTTCAATCCCGGCGGCAGCGTCAAGGATCGGATCGGCGTGGCGATGATCGAGGCCGCCGAGGCCGACGGGCTGATCGAGCCCGGCCGCTCGACGATCGTCGAGGCGACCTCCGGCAACACCGGGATCGCGCTCGCGTTCGTCTGCGCCGCGAAGGGCTACGACCTCGTGCTGACGCTGCCGCAGGGGATGAGCCGCGAGCGCGAAGGGCTGCTGCGACTGTACGGCGCGCGCGTGGAGATCACGGAGTCGCTCGGCGGGATGAACGAGGCCGTCGATGCGGCGCGCGCGATGGCGACGAACCCCGACGTCTTCCTGCCCGACCAGTTCGCGAACCCCGCCAATCCGGAGGCGCACCGGCGCACGACGGGACCCGAGCTGTGGGACGCGCTGGAAGGCAGGATCGACATCGTCGTCTGCGGCGTCGGCACGGGCGGCACGATCACCGGCGTGGGAGAGGTGCTCAAGGCGCGCAACCCGAAGCTGCACGTCGTCGCGGTCGAGCCCGCGGCCTCGGCGGTGCTGTCGGGCCGCGCGCCGGGGCCGCACAAGATCCAGGGGATCGGCGCGGGCTTCGTTCCGCCCGTGCTCAACCGCGAGGTCATCGACGAGGTGATCGCGGTCGGCGACGAGGACGCGCTGCGGCTGGCGCGCGACGCCGCTCGCCTGGAGGGCGCGCTCGTCGGCATCTCCTGCGGCGCGGCGCTCGCTGCGGCGATCGAGGTCGGTCGCCGGCGGGAGTCGAAGAACAAGCGGATCGCCGTCGTGCTGCCCGACTCGGGCGAGCGCTACGTCTCGACGCCGTTCTTCGCGCCGTAGCACCTGCTCGCCCGGCGCTCGCCGCTCGCCGCTCGCCGCGAAGCGCGCGTTCGTGCGCGGGTACGCTGTCGGCATGTTCGGTCTCGGGACGCTCGCGCGCGTCATCGGCGAGGTCCGCCGCGACGTCGCCGCCGCGCATGCCCGCGACCCCGCCGCGCGCGGTGTCGGCAGCGTCGAGATCCTCGCGAGCTGGCCCGGCGTGCAGGCGATCCTGGCGCATCGCGTCGCGCACGGGCTGCACGGGATCGGCGTGCCGGTCGTGCCGCGCACGCTGTCGGTCCTCTCGCGGGCCTGGACCGGCGTCGAGATCCACCCTGCCGCGACGATCGGGCAGGGGTTCTTCATCGACCATGCTGCCGGCGTCGTGATCGGCGAGACGACGCAGATCGGCGACGACGTCACGATCTACCAGGGCGTGACGCTCGGCGGAACGGGCTTTCAGACCGGCAAGCGCCATCCGACGCTGCAGGACAACGTGACGGTCGGAGCGGGCGCAAAGCTGCTCGGCGCGATCACGGTCGGTCACGGGGCGAAGATCGGCGCCAACAGCGTCGTCATCCACGACGTGCCGCCCAACACGACCGTCGTCGGCAACCCCGGCCATCCGGTGCGCGTCGAGGGCCGGCGCCCGGAGGGGCCCGACACGGACTGGGTCCACCTGCCCGACCCGATCGCCGACGCGATCAATCGCCTGTCGGCGCGGATCCTCGAGCTCGAGCGCGAGCTCGCCGAGCTGTCGGGCTCCGAGCGCGAGGCGGCCGCCGAGGTGCGCCCGCTGCGGCCCGTGCACGGGCCGAGCCCCGCCGGCGGCTGAGCGTCGGCGTACGAGGCGGTCAGTAATAGACCGTGCGCGTGCGGTGGCGCGGCAGCGCCTTGTACTCCGGCGCCTGGCCGCGGCTCCAGAGCCAGTTGTCGAGCTCGTGCTCGGTCGCTCCGACACGCTGCGCGATGAGCTCGCAGGCGCGCACGGCGCAGGCGCGGATCTCGCGCTCCTGCCGGCCGGGCGCCAGCAGCCGCCCGGCGTCGATGTGCGCCGCCAGGCGCTCGTCGTAGCGCAGCACGCCCTCGCAGCGCAGGACGTGCGGGACGAGGTTGTCGGCGAAGATCGTCAGGCGGTGCAGGTCGGTGAACCGTGCCACGCCGGCGAGCGCGAGGTCGGCCGGAACGATCTGGGCGCGCTTGTAGAAGCCGCGGTCGGCGAACAGCGCCATCCCGCGCGCAAGCTGGGCCGCGAGCGCCTCGGCCGACCCGCGCGCCTCACGGACGACGCCGAGCGCGTCGCGGCCGCCGAGGAACGCGCCGAGCGCGCGCAGCGCCTGGGCGTAGAGCGCCATCAGCTCGTGGTCGCGCGGCTGGCCGAGCGTGTCGGCGATCTCCTCGCTGCGCATCGCCCGCAGCTGGGCGGGCGTCCAGGGACCGTGCGCGCGGAAGCGGTCCGCGATCGCCCACGCGACCGTGAAGTAGCCCGACATGCCCGCGCGCTTGCGCAGCGTCGGAAACCAGCCCGAGCCGAAGTTCACAGCGTCGACGGCGAGGAAGTACGCCGCCACGTCGGCGGGGGCGCCCTCGAGGTAGTGGCAGACGGGGTCGAGCTCAGGCGGCGGGCCGGGCGCGACGTGCTCGAGCGCAGCGAGGTCGATGCTCACCCACTCGGCCGCGGCGGCGATCCGCGCGCAGCTCGAGCGGACCTCGCTGCAGAGCCGTGCCGTCAAGGCGTCCGGGGGTTGCGCTGCGTGCACGAGGACGAGGCACTGAGGTCGGCTCCGTGATCGCGTTCGCGGACGACATCCCGTGCCCTCCTCCGCATGCCGCGAGTCTATGCCCGGCGTAGCGCGAGCGGGCACCTCCGGTGCTGAGCCTATCCTCAGTGCGATGCCCGACACGGCCTCGAGCGACCGCATCGCGGACCTTCTCGCCGGGCTGAACCCGCCCCAGCGCGAAGCCGTCACGCACGGCGAGGGGCCACTGCTGATCCTGGCCGGCGCCGGCACGGGCAAGACGCGCGTGCTGACGCATCGGATCGCCTACCTCGAGGGCACCGGCATGGCGCGCGCGAACGAGATCCTCGCGATCACCTTCACGAACAAGGCCGCGCAGGAGATGCGCGAGCGCGTCGAGCTGCTGCTCGGGCGCCGCACGCGCGCGATGTGGGTGATGACGTTCCACGCCGCCTGTGCGCGGATGCTGCGCGCCGATGCGCACCGGCTGGGCTACACGCGCCAGTTCACGATCTACGACCAGGCCGACGCGCGGCGGCTCGTCAAGCGCTGCCTCGACGAACTCGGCGTCGACACGAAGCGCTTCACGCCGGGGGCCGTGCACCACCAGATCTCAGACGCGAAGAACAAGCTGCGCGACGCGGAGGCCTACCGGCGCATGACCGGCGACAGCACCGCGTTCGTCACCCACGTTGCCGATGCGTTCGGGCTGTACGAGCGCGAGCTGCTGCGCATGAACGCGATGGACTTCGACGACCTGCTCGTCAACGCCGTCAACGTGCTGCAGCTCTTCCAGGACGTCCGCGACCGCTACAGCTCCGCCTTCCGGCACGTGCTCGTCGACGAGTACCAGGACACGAACGCCGTCCAGTACCGCTGGCTGCAGCTGCTCGCCGAGGAGCACCGCAACCTCGCGGTGGTCGGCGACGACGCGCAGTCGATCTACGGCTTTCGTGGCGCGGACATCCGCAACCTGCTCGATTTCGAGGACAGCTTCCCGGACTCGCACGTCGTCAAGCTCGAGCAGAACTACCGCTCGACGCAGACGATCCTCAGCGCCGCCAACGCGGTGATCGCGCACAATCGCGACCAGAAGCGCAAGTCGCTGTGGACGAACCACGGCGACGGCGAGCCGATCCGGATCCGCGAGCTCGACGACGAGCATGCCGAGGCGCGCTACGTCGTCGGCGAGATCGAGCGGCTCGTCGACGAGGGCGCGAGCCGGGCGGAGATCGCGGTCTTCTACCGCACCAACGCGCAGTCGCGGGTGATCGAGGACACGCTCGTGCGGCGCGACATCTCCTACCAGGTGATCGGCGGCACGAAGTTCTACGAGCGCGCCGAGATCAAGGATGCGATCGCGTACCTGGCGGTGCTCGGCAATCCGCAGGACGTCGTGTCGTTTCAGCGGATCGTCAACTCGCCGCGCCGCGGGATCGGCCAGACGTCGCTCGCGCGCGTCAGCGCGTTCGCCGACACGATGGGGATCAGCGTCTGGGACGCGGCCGCCGACCCGGCGAGCGTGCCCGGCCTCGGCACCGCGGCGGTGCGCTCGCTGGGGCGCTTCATGGACATGATGCACGCGCTGCGCGAGCGCGTGCAGCAGCGCGTGCCGATCGGCGACCTGCTCGAGTCGCTGCTGCACGAGACCGGCTACATCGAGGCGCTGAAGGCCGAGCGCACGATCGAGGCGCAGGGCCGCGAGGAGAACCTCGCCGAGCTCGTCGAGGTCGCGCGCGAGTTCGACGCGACGGCCGAGGAGGACGAGGACACGCTCGACGTCTTCCTGCAGCAGATCGCACTCGTCGCCGACGCCGACACGCGCAGCGACGACGAGGGCCTCGTCACGCTGATGACGATCCACAACGCCAAGGGCCTCGAGTATCCGATCGTCTTCATCGCGGGGATGGAGGAGGGCGTCTTCCCGCACTCGCGTGCGCTCGACGAGGGCGGCCTGGAGGAGGAGCGCCGCCTCGCCTACGTCGCGATCACGCGCGCGATGCGCGCGCTGTACATGACGAGCGCCCGGCGGCGCGCGGTGTTCGGCGCCACGCAGTACGGGATGCGCTCGCGCTTTCTCGACGAGGTCCCGCACGACCTCACCGATTGCGCCGACGAGGCTGGGCGCGGTCGTGGTCTCGCGGCGAGCGCCGCGCAGCGGGCGGGAGCGTGGGCCTCGTCGTCGACCTCGACGGCGCGATCCGACGAGCCCGCGCCGTCGTTCCGGCTCGGCGACGACGTGGCGCACGCGGCGTTCGGCGCCGGCGTCGTGGTCGGCGTCGAGGCCGGCGGGATCGTCGTCGTGCGCTTCGCGGGCGACGGCAGCGAACGCAAGCTGATGGCGGAGTACGCCCCGATCACGAGGCTCTGATAGACCGAAGCGATATGTCGGCTGAGATCATCGACGGCAAGACGATCGCCGGGCGCGTGCGGATCGGCGTCGCAAAGGACGTCGAGGCGTTCTCGCAGCAGTTCGGCGGCGCCGTGCCGGGACTGGCGACGATCCTCGTCGGCGACGACCCCGCGTCGGCGGTCTACGTCAAGGGCAAGCAGAAGGCGTGCCAGGAGGTCGGCATGTGGGGCTTCAACTTCCCGCTCGCGGCGGACGCGTCGCGCGCCGAGGTCGTCGAGCTGATCGAGCGCCTGAACGCTGACCCCGACGTGAGCGGCGTTCTGCTGCAGCTGCCGCTGCCCGACCAGCTCGACGCCGTCGAGCTGACCGGGATGATCGACCCGCGCAAGGACGTCGACGGGCTCACCGCCGTCAGCGCGGGGCTGCTCGCGCTCGGGCGCGAGGGGCTGCGGCCGTGCACGCCGTCGGGCGTCATGACGCTGCTCGAAGCCGCGGGCGCATCCCTGGAGGGCGCCGAGGCGGTCGTGATCGGCCGCTCGAACCTGTTCGGAAAGCCGATGGCGCAGCTGCTGCTCAATGCCAATGCCACCGTCACGATCTGCCACTCGCGCACGCGCGAGCTCGCCGAGGTCTGCCGGCGCGCGGACGTGCTGATCGCTGCCGTCGGCCGCGCGCAGATGGTCAAGGGCGATTGGGTCAAGCCGGGCGCGGTCGTCATCGACGTCGGCATGAACCGCGCGAATTCGACCCCACCCACCCTCGTCGGCGACGTCGACTTCGAGGCCGTCAGGCAGGTTGCGGCAGCGATCACGCCCGTGCCCGGCGGCGTCGGGCCGATGACGATCGCGTTCCTGCTGCGCAACACGCTGCAGGCGGCGCGGATGCAGCGGAGCGGCGCGTAGATGGACGTGCGCCGGCTGCGCAGCGGCGAGCTCGTGGCGGGCGTCGGCGCGGCAGCGCTCGCGGTCGCGATGTTCCTCGACTGGTTCGGCGGGCGCTCGGCGTGGGAGACGCTGACCGTCGGGCGCGTGCTGCTCGTGCTGACGATCGCGCTCGCGGCGACGCTCGTCGTCATCACGCTGCGCAAGCGCGCCGTCTCGATGGCGACGTCGTCGGCGACGATCACCGTGGGCGTCGGCGCGCTCACGCTGCTGTACCTGCTCTACCGCGTCGGCATCGACGAGCCGGGCCGCAACGGCGTCGTCAGCATCGACGCGGGCGCCTATCTCGGCGTCGGCTGCGCGCTGGCGATCGTCGCCGGCGCGTGGCGCGCGCTCGCCGACGAGCGCACCGGCGCCGCCGCATCGCTGCAGCAGACCGAGAGCGTGCTCGCCGTGCGCGGCGCGCCGCGCCCGGCGCCCCCCGAGCGCGACCCGGCGCGCGGCGCGCCGCCCGCCGGGTAGCGACCCTCGGGCCGCCTCGAGGCCGGGCCCGGCGGACTCGAACCGATCGCGTTCGGCCGCGCCGATCGCGCCGCGGGCGAGCGGCTGCAGGACCGGCGGCGCGCCCGAGCCGAGCGCGCCTCCTAGAATCGCGAGGACATGATCGACCGCGAGCAGGTCCTGCACGTCGCCCGCCTCGCGCGCCTCGAGCTGACCGACGAGGAGGTCGGCCGGATCAGCGCGGAGCTGTCGGACGTGCTCGGTCACATCGAGAAGATCGGCGAGCTCGATCTCGACGACGTCCCGCCGACGACCCACGTCGTCGAGGTGTCAAACGCGCTGCGGCCCGACATCGTCGAACCGTCGCTGCCGCGCGAGGTCGCGCTGGCCAACGCCCCGGCGGTCGCCGCCAGCGGCTTTCTCGTGCCCAGCCCGCAGGCGGACGCGGAGCCGTCGTGAGATCGCGTCCTCGCACGACCGCGGTCGGGCTGCGACGCGAACGTGGGCTGTCGCGATGAGCGCGACCGACGTGACGCTGCTCACCGCCGCCGCGGCCGTCGACGCGATCGAGCGCGGTGAGCTGAGCGCCGGCGAGCTGTTCGAGGCCTATCGCGCGGCAGCCGCGGGCGACGAGCTCAACGCCTACCTCTGGGTCGCGCAGGACGCGCCTGCGCCCGTACGCGAGGGCGCGCCGCTGGCCGGCGTTCCGCTCGCCGTCAAGGACCTCTTCTGCACGCAGGGCGTGCCGAGCCAGGCGGGCTCGAGGATCCTCGAGGGCTACCGGCCTCCGTACACCGCGTCGGTCGTCGCCGAGCTCGCCGCAGCGGGCGCGCCGCTGCTCGGCAAGACCAACCAGGACGAGTTCGCGATGGGCTCCTCGAACGAGAACTCTGCGTTCGGGCCGGTGCTCAACCCGTGGGATCGGACGCGCGTGCCGGGCGGCTCGAGCGGCGGCAGCGCCGCCGCCGTCGCGGCCGGCTCGGCGCCGTGGGCGCTGGGCACCGACACCGGCGGCTCGATCCGCCAGCCCGCCGCGCTGTGCGGGATCGTCGGACTCAAGCCGACCTACGGCACCGTCAGCCGCTACGGGATGATCGCCTTCGCCTCGTCGCTGGACCAGGCGGGCCCGCTGACGCGCGACGTCACGGACGCCGCGCTGCTGCTCAGGCACATGGTCGCCCGGGACGAGCGCGACTCGACGTCGATCGGCTTTCCCGGCGAGATCGCCCTGCCCGCGAGCGAGTCGCTGGAGGGCATCCGGCTCGGCGTCCCGGAGGAGCTGTCTGATGAGGGCGTCGGGATCGAGCGCGGCATCCTCGACGCCTTCAACGCCACGCTGCGGCTCGCCGAGCAGCTCGGCGCGACGATCGAGACCTGCCACCTGCCGCACGCTCCGCACGCGCTGAGCGCCTACTACGTGCTCGCGCCGGCCGAGGCGTCGTCGAACCTCGCGCGCTACGACGGCGTGCGCTACGGCGCGCGCGTCGAGGACGGCGGCCTCGTCGGGATGTACACGAGGACCCGCAGCGAGGGCTTCGGCCGTGAGGTCAAGCGACGCATCATGCTCGGCACGTACTCGCTGTCGAGCGGCTACTACGACGCGTACTACGGGCGCGCGCAGCGCGTGCGCACGAAGATCGCCGACGACTTCCGCGCCGCCTTCGAGAGCTTCGACTTCGTCGTCACGCCGACCTCGCCGTCGGTCGCCTTCGAGCTGGGCGCGAAGACCTCCGACCCGCTGGCGATGTACCTCAACGACTACTGCACGGTGCCGATGTCGCTCGCCGGAATCCCCGCGATCTCGATCCCGAACGGCCTCAGCGACGGGCTGCCGACGGGCTTTCAGCTCTGCGGCCCGGCGTTCAGCGAGAACCGCGTGCTGGAGGCGGCCTACGCGCTCGAGCAGGCGATCGGCTTCGACGAACTGGCCCGCCGAGCCCGCGCATGACCGAGTTCGAGCCCGTCATCGGCCTCGAGATCCACGTCCAGCTGTCGACGAGGACGAAGATGTTCTGCGGCTGCGCGCTGTCGTTCGGCGAGCCGCCGAACACGCTGACCTGCCCCGTCTGCCTCGGCCTGCCCGGCACGCTGCCGCGCGCCAACGCGCAGGCGATCCACTTCGGGCTGATGATCGGCCTCGCGCTGGGCTCGGACCTCGCGCCGCGCTCGATCTTCCATCGCAAGAACTACTTCTATCCCGATCTGCCCAAGGGCTACCAGATCAGCCAGTACGACGAGCCCCTCTGCCGCGGCGGCCAACTCGGCGAGGTGCGCATCCACCGCGTGCACCTCGAGGAGGACGCGGCGAAGCTCGTCCACGCGGGTTCGAGCGGGCGCATCCACGGCTCCGACGCGTCGGTCGTCGACTTCAACAGGGGCGGGACGCCGCTCGCCGAGATCGTCACCGAGCCCGACCTGCGATCTGCCGCGCAGGCGCGCGAGTGGCTGACGCTCCTGCGCACGACCCTGCGCCGGCTCGGCGTCAGCGACGTGAACATGGAGGAGGGCTCGCTGCGCTGCGACGCGAACATCTCGATCCGCCCCGTCGGCGTCACCGAGCTCGGCACGAAGACCGAGCTGAAGAACATGAACTCCTTCCGCTTCCTCGAGCGCGGGATCAACGCCGAGATCGCTCGCCAGGAGGCGCTGCTGCGCTGCGGCGGCCAGGTCGTCCAGCAGACGCTGCACTTCGACCCGCAGACCGAGCGGATCACGTCGCTTCGCTCCAAGGAGGAGGCGCACGACTACCGCTACTTCCCCGAGCCCGACCTCGTCCCGGTGGCGACATCGGAGCAGATGCTCGAGGCGGCGCGGTCCGCGATGCCGGAGCTGCCCGCCGCGCGCGAGGAGCGCCTGCAGTCGCTCGGCGTCAGCGCGGCCAGCGCCCGCCAGCTCGCCTGGCGCACGGAGCTCGGCGACTACTTCGAGGCGGCGCTGGCGGCTGACGGCGCCGAGCCACAGCCGCTGGCCAACTGGATCTGCAACGAGCTCGTCGCGCGCGTCGGCGAGGACGACCCGAACGCGTCGAAGGTGACGCCCGACGCGCTCGCCAAGCTCGTCGCGCTCGTCCGCCAGAAGGCCGTCACGATCGGCAACGCCAAGCTCGTGCTCGACCGGCTGGTCGCCGACGGCGGCGACCCGGCCGCGATCGTCGAGGCCGAGGGGCTCGGCGTGATGGCCGGCGGCGACGACGCCCTGGACCCGATCGTGGAGGCCGCGCTGGCCGCCAACGCCGACGCCGCCGAGAAGATCCGCGGCGGCAACATGAAGGCGATCGGCGCGATCATCGGCCACGTCATGCGCGAGACGAAGGGGCGCGCCGACGGCGCCGAGGTGACGCGGATCGTGCGCCAGAAGCTGGGGCTGTAGCGCGGGCCAAACCACAAGGAGGGCGCGAGCGAGAAACCGCCCGCGCCCTCCCTTCTGACAGCCTGCGGGCAGCGCCGGCTACGACCGGCCCACCTGCTCCTGCGTCTTGTCGGCCGCCTTCTCGGCCATCTCGCCGGCCTTGCCGCCCTGCTGCTCGCCCTGCTCCTTGACGGCATCGGCGACGCTGCCGGCCGCATCCTGGGCGGCGCCCTTGACCTGCTCGACGGTGTCCTGGACCTTCGACTGAACCTGCTGGCGCGCGTCCTGTGCGGCAGGCCCGATCTTCTCGCGCTCGATCTCCGTCTCGGGTAGCGCGAGCCCGGCGGCCAGCCCGGCCGCCGCTGCGCCCGCCACGACCGCGATCGGGTTCTCGCGCGCGGTCTCGGCTGCATGCTGTGCCTTCTGCTTGACGTCGTCCTTCGAGGGCGTGGCGTCGCCGACACGACCGGCGGCGCCTCCGACGCCGTCGGGGACCTTGGACTTGATCGCCTCGCCGTCGGGCAGCTTGTCCTTGATCGCGCCGCCGTCGGGCAGCTTGGACTTGACGGCTTCGCCGATCCCGCCTTCGCCCTCGCTGCCGCCGGGCACCTTCGACTTGAGTTCGTCGACCTTCTCCATCACGGCCTCCTTCTTGTCGTCGATCGCCTCCTTGCCGCGGTTCTTGACGTCGCCCTTGTAGGCGAGCGCGCCGACGGTCTCGCCGAGGTTCTCGCGCGTCTCGTCGATCTGCTGGCGGATCTCGTCTACCTCGTCTGACCCAGACCCCATTTGGCCTCCTCCTTCACCGTTTCGATCGTCTGCTTGACCGACTCGACGGTCTGTTCGGGAATCGGCGGCCCTGCCTGCTCGATGCGCTTCTTGGCTCTCAGCGCGAGCACCCCGGCGACGGCGCCGAAGACGACCGTCACGATCAGCGCCGCAAGCCACGCCGGCATCGCCTCGGCGAGCGCGAAGATGATCGTCAGCATCAGCGCGAGGCCCGCGAGGTGCGCGACATAGCCGGCGCCTCCGAACAGCCCCGCGCCGATCCCGAAATCCTTCGCCTTGCCGGTCATCTCGGCCTTGGCGAGCTTGATCTCCTGCTGCGCGAGCGAGGAGCCCTGGTCGGACACCTGCTTGACCAGATCGGAGATCGGCTCGTCGCGCAGATCACCGGACGCGGCGGCGGCGTCCGTGGTCGACGCGGCCGACGAACGGCCGTTCGTCTGCGTCGCGCCGGCCTCGCCCGCGGGCTGCGGGGGTTCGGACGCTCGATCGCCGCTCGTCGCGTCGCCGTTCGCGGTCTGGGTGGGGATCTCGATGCCGTAATGGCGGTAGAGCGCGTTGACCTGCTGCTCGCTCGGCTCGCCGTCGGGCTTGACCTCCGGGGCCTCGCTGACTGCGTCCTTGTCGACGTCGACCTCGACGCCCTTCTTGCCCGGGCGAGCGGCCGTGAGCGGCACGAGCGTCGTGTGGCTCTTGATCCGGCCGAGCTTGACGAGTGCCCACTCCGGCCGGCCCGTCTCCTCGACGAGGAAGATCTCCTCGATCGTGCCGATCTTCTCGCCCGCACGATCGAGCACCGTCTGGCCCTCCCATTCGAGGGCGCTGCCAGGTGCCGGGGTCATGATCCGGGAGCAGTCGGTTCGTCCTCGTCGGGCGAATCGTCCGGCCGCGAGGCCTTGAGCGCGCGCCCGGCGGCAAAGCCCGCCGCCGCGCCGACCGCGGCAGCCGCCGCCGGATTGTCCTGGGCCGCCTTCTGCGCGGCGCCGACGAGCTTCTCGCCGTCGGCCTGCTCGAGGTAGTCGCCGACGTTCTTGACCTTCTCGGCGGCCTGTTCGGCGACCTGCGCCGGACCGTCCTTGCCCTGGTTGCGCAGCTCGCCTGCGACGCCGTCCAGCGCCTCGCCCTGCGCGCCGATCTGCTGGCCGACCTGGGTCGACTTCTCGTCCACCTGCGCGGATGCCTTGTCCTTGGCCTGCCCGGCGGCGGCCTGCGCGTGGGACTTCGCCTCGCCCGCGACCTCGCGCGCCTTCTCCTTCGCAGGGGCGGCGGCCTGCTGTGCCTTGTCCTTCACCTGCTCTGCGCTGTTGGACTGCTCGCGAGCCGGCGGCGCTGCGACGTCGTCCGCGTCGGAGATCATCTGCTGCGGCGGTCCGGACTCGACCTTGATGCGTTGCTCTGACATGCGGCAGAGCCCCTTTCCTCTCGGTGCAGATCCTCGTCTACGACCCGCGAATGGTTTTCGGTCTTTCAGTCCGCTACCCGCCGGCGCTGCCGTGCCACCGCCTTAATTCGCTCGGTCGGCGCGAAGCCACTCGCGCGCGCCGGCGCGGCGCGCGCGAGAAGGCGCGCCCGCGCGCGCTCTCGGGGCGTAGCATCTGCGCCCAGTGGACGACCACTAGTCCGCCCGGCGACGAAGGAGGCACGCGATGTCCAAGCTCATCCGCATGGATCACACCGGTCACTCGACGGTCGCCGAGTGGACAGCCGACGACCCGGCCGCGGTCGAGGCGGCGGTCGAGGCGTTTCGCGAGCAGCTCGAGCGCGGCTATCTCGCGATGGTCACGGCCGGCCCCGGCCAGGCGGAGCAGGTCCGCGAGCTGCCGGTCGACGCCGAGCTCGTGATCCTGCGCCTGCCGCTCGCGGGCGGCTGATCGTCAACAGCCCGATGGCGGCGGTCGAGGTCCTGCCCGAGGCCGAGGCGCTCCCCTGGCGCCCGCGCGTCGACGCCGTGCGCCTGCGCCGCCAGGGCCGCCTGTGGACGCTGAGCGCGGCCTTCCACGTCCTACCGTTCGCCGTCGCCGCGGCGCTGCTCACGTGGGTCCAGCCGCTCGCGCTGCCGGTGGCGCTCGCCTGCCTCGCCCACGCGTGGGTCATCCCGGAGCTCTACGCGCAGCGCGGGGCCAACGTCCTGCGGCCGCGCTCGCGCAAGGCCGATGCGCCCGAGCGGCGCTCGGTCGGCCTGCTCGGCGACCTCGTCGGCCACGAGGCGCGCGAGCTGCACGCGCGCACCGGGCTCGTGGTCGAGCGGGGCCGGCTGGGCACGTGGATCGTCGGCGAGGCCGGCGCGGTGCTGCTGCACGGCCGCCGCGGGCGCGCCTACTGCTACTGCATCAAGGTCGACCCGCACCACCCGGCCGCCGGCGAGCTGCCGTCCGGCGACCGCATCGCGCACCTCCTGCTCGCCCTGCGCAGCGACGAGCAGGGCTTCGCGACGGTCGCGAACCTCTCGTTCGCCGGGGGGCGGCGCCGGCTGCGCCGGCGGATGCGCAAGGAGATGCGTCCGGCGCTCGATGCGGCGGCCTTCGGGTTGGGCGGCGCGTCGAGCGGCATCCGCTGAATCTCCGACCTCGCGCGCTGCGCGCGCCCGTCCGCCGGGCGGCTAGGCTTGAAGGCATGTCCACCTCCACTCCTTCGAGCGGCGCCTCGCTCGGCAAGCGGGCGCTCGCGCTTCTGGTCCTGCTGGTCGCCGCCTGGATCCTCTTCAAGTTCGTCATCGGGCTCGTCACCGCGCTCGCGACCGTCATCGTCATCGTGGTGGCGATCGCCGCCGTGATCTGGGCGATCCGGGTCCTCTGAGCACTAGCCGCGATGGCCGGGGGCGGGTATGTCGTCATCGCGCTGAGCTTCGGCCTGTCGGCCGCGATCGTCGGCAGGATCAAGGGCAGCTCGTTCTTCATCTGGTTCGTCATCGGCGCCGTCGTGCCGGTGATCGGGCTGCTCGCGGCGATCGCGTTTCGCTCCGAGCGCGACGAGCCGCGGCGCGAGTGCCCGACCTGCGGGCGCGTCTGCAAGCTGCACGACGCGGTCTGCGTGCGCTGCGGGACCGACCTCGAGTTCCCCGACGCCGCGATCACCCCGGAGAACAGCGCTCCCGCAGCCCGCCAGGGCTGAATGAGGCTAATCTCCCCGTCCACGCCGGCCAGCGGGGCCGGCTCGTCTCAGGGAGAGGAGGTCGTGACATGCGCGCCGTCGACGCCATCATGGAGTGCTTGAAGGCCGAGGGCGTCGAGGTCGTGTTCGGCCTCCCCGGCGGAGCCAACCTTCCCACCTACGACGCCTTCGTCGATGCCGGCATCCGGCACGTCCTCGTGCGCCACGAGGCCGGCGGCGGCCACGCCGCCGAGGGCTACGCCAAGGCGACCGGCAGGGTCGGCGTCGCGTTCGCGACCTCGGGACCGGGCGCGACGAACATCGTCACGCCGATCGTCGACGCGATGATGGACTCCGTGCCGACGGTGTTCATCACCGGCCAGGTGCGCACGGACCTGCTCGGTACCGACGGCTTCCAGGAGACCGACACGCTCGGCATCACGATGCCGGTCGTCAAGCACTCCTTCCAGATCCGCTCGCCGCTGGAGATCCCGCGCGCGATCCACGAGGCCTTTCACATCGCGCGCTCGGGGCGCCCGGGGCCGGTCGTCGTCGACATCCCGCAGGACCTCAGCCGCGCCGACATCACCTACGAGCCGGTCACGGACCTGAACCTGCCCGGCTATCAGCCGACGACGGAGGGCAACACGAAGCAGATCCGGCAGGCCGCCAAGGCGATGGCCTCCGCGCGCCGGCCCGTGATCTACGCGGGCGGCGGCGTCATCAACGCCAACGCCTCGCAGGAGCTGAGCGAGTTCGCGACGAGCGACCGCTTCCCGGTCACCTGCACGCTGATGGGTCTCGGCGCCTTCCCGGCGCCGCACCCGCAGTGGCTCGGGATGCTCGGGATGCACGGCACGCGGACGGCCAACTACGCGATGGACGAGGCGGACCTGATCTGCTGCATCGGCGCGCGCTTCGACGATCGGATCACCGGCAAGCTGTCGGAGTTCGCCCCGCACGCGAAGTTCATCCACATCGACATCGACCCGGCCGAGATCTCCAAGAACATCCCGGCCCATATCCCGATCGTCGGCGACTGCCGCAACGTGCTGAGGAAGCTCATCAAGGAGTACCGCGCGCTCGAGGGCGTCGACACGTCGCGGACGGACGAGTGGTGGCAGAAGATCCGCGCCTGGCAGGAGAAGCACCCGCTGCGCTACGAGGACTCCACGGACGCCGAGATCAAGCCGCAGTACATGGTTCAGGCGCTCTACGAGGCGAGCGGCGGCGACGCGATCGTCACCTCCGACGTCGGTCAGCACCAGATGTGGGCGGCGCAGCACTACCACTTCGCCAAGCCCCGCCGCTGGATCAACTCGGGCGGGCTGGGAACGATGGGCTTCGGCCTGCCGGCGGCGCTCGGCGCGCAGGTCGGCTGCCCCGATCAGACGGTCGTCTGCATCGCCGGCGACGGCTCGATCCAGATGAACATCCAGGAGCTCGCGACCTGCTCACAGGACAAGATCCCCGTGAAGGTGTTCATCATGAACAACGGCTACCTGGGCATGGTCCGCCAGTGGCAGGAGCTCTTCTGGGACAAGCGCTACTCGCACGTCGACATGGGCTCCTACCCGGACTTCGTCAAGCTCGCCGAGGCCTACGGCGCGACCGGGATGCGCCTGACCGACAAGACGACGCTCGTCGACGACATGAAGACGGCGCTCGCGACCGACGGCCCGGTGCTCGTCGACGTCCGCGTCACGCGCGAGGAGAACACCTATCCGATGATCGCGCCCGGCCAGCCGGCGCGGGACATGGTGGGGTAGGTGGCCGTCGTGGGCGAGCCGGGCACGAAGGAGCTGCTGAGCCTCGACGAGCTCGAGGCGGCCGGCAACGCACGCAGCGGCCGCAAGCACATCCTGTCGATCCTCGTCGAGAACAAGGCCGGTGTCCTGACACGGATCGCGGGGCTGTTCGCGCGCCGCGGCTACAACATCGACACGCTGACCGTCGGGCCGACCGAGGACGAGCAGTACTCGCGCATCACGCTGACGTTCGACGGCGCGATGCACTCCGTCGACCAGGTCACCAAGCAGCTGCACAAGCTCATCAACGTCCTGAAGATCCGCGACCTCGAGCCGGCCGACACGGTCGCGCGTGAGCTCGCGCTCTTCAAGGTCGCCGTCGAGGGCGCGCAGCGCGCGGAGGTCATGCAGATCTCGGAGATCTTCCGAGGAAAGGTCGTCGACGTGACGCGCCGCTCGGTGATCGTCGAGATCACCGGCACGACCGACAAGATCGCGGCCTTCGAGCGCATGGTGCGGCCGTTCGGGCTGATCGAGATGATGCGCACGGGCGAGATCGCGATCAGTCGGGGCCGCGGGGAGACGTGACGACGCTGCGCGGCGCTTCGTCGCGCAGCGCATTCGCGCTGGGCGACGGCGACCGCAGACGGCTGCGCAAGCGCCTCGAGCAGGCCGTCAAGCGCGCCCGCCGCGGCGGCCGCGGCGGCGGCCGCGGCGGTGCACGCGCTGCCGGTGGAGTACTCGCGTCGGTGACGGTGCCGGTCGGGCACGACGTCGACCCGTCGGCGCTGGTCTTTGCCTCGCGCCGAGCCGCCGAGCCGTGGTTCTGCAGCGAGCAGCCCGATCGCGACCGGATGGCGGTCGCGGCGCTCGGCTGCGCGATCGCGATCGAGGCGCGCGGGCGTGATCGCTTCGCACAGGTCGCGGCGCAGTGGCGCGCGCTCGCCGCCGCCGCGCTGTCGGATGGCGCCGACGCACGCGGGGCCGGTCTGATCGCCGCCGGCGGATTCGCCTTCGCGCCCGACGGCGGCGCGAGCCCGCACTGGTCGGGCTTCGCGCCCGCGTCGCTGCACGTGCCGGAGCTGTCGCTGGCGCGCAGCGGCGACGACGTGCAGCTGACGGTCGCCGCGCTCGCGACCGCCGACGACACCGCCGACGATCTGCTCGCGCGCGTCGAGGCGCGGCTGGCAGAGCTGCGCAGCGCGCCGCTGCCGCTGCTCGACCCCGACCCGGTCGGGCGCTACCAGGTCGCCGGCAGCGCGCCGCCCGAGCATTACGAGGCTGCGGTCGCGCGCGGCGTCGAGCGGATTCGCGCCGGCGCGCTGGAGAAGATCGTCCTCGCGCGCGAGGTGCAGGTCCACGCGCCGGCCGCGCACGACGCGGCCGCGGTCTACGGCGTCCTGCGCGAGGGCTTTTCCTCGTGCTTCTGCTTCTGCGCGGGGCGCGGCGACGCGGCGTTCCTGGCCGCCAGCCCCGAGTTGCTGATCCGCCGCGAGGGGATGCGCGCGAGCACGCTGGCGCTGGCGGGGTCGACGCGGCGCAGCGCCGATCCCTCCGTCGACGACCACCTCGGCGAGCAGCTGCTGCTGTCCGACAAGGACCGCTCCGAGCAGGCGATCGTCGCGCGCCGGATCGAGCGCGCGCTGCGACCGCACAGCGTCTGGGTCGCCGCCGCCGAAGAGCCGGTCGTCGTCAAGATGGCCAACATCCAGCACCTCGCGACGCCGATCCGCGCGCAGCTCGCGCGCCCGGTCGGCGCTGTCCGGCTCGCGGGGCTGCTGCACCCGACGCCGGCCGTCGGCGGCGAGCCGTTCGAGGTCGCCGAGCCGCTGATCCCGGCGCTCGAGGGGCTCGACCGCGGCTGGTACGCGGGGCCCGTCGGCTGGACCGACACGAACGAGGACGGCGAGTTCTGCGTCGCGCTGCGCTGTGCGCTGCTGCGCGGTCCGCTCGCGCGCTGCTACGCGGGGGTCGGCGTCGTTCGCGACTCCGATCCGGCCGCCGAGCTCGCCGAGACCGACGTCAAGCTCGCCGCGCTGCTGCCCGTGCTGGCGGGCTGAGCGGGCGCGCTGCTGCCCGTGCTGGCGGGCTGAGCGGGCGCTCTGCGGTCGGCGCTTCGCAGATCGTCATCGAGCGCGCAAGCAGGCCGTAGGCGCCGCGCCGCGCCTACGCCACCGCCTGTGCCACGGCCGACGACAGCTCCCGGTGCAGCGCGACGTTCGCACTGCGATCGCTGGCCACGCGGATCAGCGTCGTCGCGTCGCTCGGCAGGGAGTGCCCGAGCGCGCGCCGCAGTCCCGCCAGATCCTCGACCTCGACGAAGTCGCAGCCGTAGAGCGCCGCCCCATGGCCGAAGTCCAGGCCGTGCGGGGTCGCGACGTGCTGCTCGAAGATGTCGCGCGCGCCGGCGACCGGCAGGAACTCGAAGATCCCGCCGCCGTCGTTGTCGAGCAGCACGATCGTCAGCGACAGCCCGAGGCGGCGGGCCGCGAGCAGACCGCCGATGTCGTGCGCGAGCGCGACGTCGCCGATCAGCAGCACGACCGGACCCGACGCAACCGCCGCGGCGCCGAACGCGCTCGACACCGTGCCGTCGATCCCGTTCGCCCCGCGATTGCAGAGCACGCGCGGCGCGTCGTCGCGCACAGCGGCGAACGACTCGATGTCGCGCACCGGCATCGACGAGGCGACGAACAGCGTCGCGCCGGCGGGCAGCTCGCCGGCGAGGGTCCGCGCCACGAGCGGCTCGGACAGAGCCGCGTCGCCGAGCACCCGCTCGACCGCGGCGGCGGCGGCGGCGTCGGCGCTGCGCCACCCGCGCAGCCAGTCGGGGTCGGCCGTCGGCGTGTGTTCGGCCGCGGCGGCGAGCGTCTGCGCGGCGCCGGCCGCGAGCACGATCTCCAGCGCGGCGTGGGGGTCCTGCCAGGCGCCGTGCGGATCGAAGCCCAGCTGCGTGACGCCGGAGCCGATGCCGTCGAGCCACGCACGCAGCGCCTTGGACGTCGGCAGGTCGCCGCAGCGCACGACGAGGTCCGGCCGCCGCGCAGTCGCGAAGGGCTCGATCCTCAGCAGCGCGTCGTAGTGGGCGATCGCGGCGGCGCCGCGCCGCGCGCCGCTCAGCGGGTCGGCCAGCAGCGGCCAGCGCAGGCGCTCGCAGGCGACGGCGACCGCCTCGAGCCCCGGCTCCTCGCGTCCGGCGACGACGACCGGGCGGTGCGCGTCGCGCGCGACGACCGCCAGCGCGCGGCCCGCCGCTGCGGCGTCCTCGCCGGGTGTCGAGCGCAGCACCCACGGGCGGCCGCCGCTGCGGCCGGGCTGTGGGTCGTCGCCCAGTTCGCCCTCGAAGACGAGTGGCTCGCGCAGGGCGAAGTTCAGATGCACCGGCGCGGGCCGTCCCTCGAGGGCCGTCCAGACGGCACGGCAGGCGAGGGCGCGCATCCAGCGCCCGCGCTCGGGCGTCGCTTCGTGCGTGCCGACCTCGAAGAACCACTTCGCGGCGCTGCCGAACAGCTCGACCTGGTCGATCGTCTGGCCGGCGCCGACCTCGCGCAGCTCGGGTGGCCGGTCGGCCGTCAGCACGACGAGCGGCACGCGCGCCTGATACGCCTCGATCACCGCGGGCGCGAGGTTCGCAGCCGCAGTGCCCGAGGTGCACGTCACGACGACCGGCCGGCCGCTGCGCTTCGCGGCGCCGAGCGCGAAGAAGCCGGCGCAGCGCTCGTCGATGTGCGAGAAGCAGCGCAGCCGCTGCGCCCGCACGAGTGCGAGCACGAGTGGCGACGAGCGCGAGCCGGGAGAGGTGCAGGCCTCGCGCACGCCGCAGCGCGCGAGCTCGTCGGCGAACGCGCGCAACAGCAGGTGGGTGTCGGCGTGGGCGGGCATGATGGCGAGCGTGCGCGAGCCGCTTGTCCTTCTACACGGCTTCATGCAGACCGGGCGCGGCTGGGACGAGGTGGTGCGCCAGCTCGACGGCGAACGCTATCGCCCGCTCGCTCCCGATATCCGCGGCCACGGCGCGGCGGCCGCGCGGCGGCCGATCGACTTCGCCTCGTGCGTCGACGACGTGGCCGGCCTGGCCGGCCCGCGCTTCGCGCTGGCGGGCTACTCGCAGGGCGCGCGCCTGGCGCTGCATGTCGCGCTCGCAGATCCGGCGCGCGTGAGCCGCCTCGTGCTCTTGTCGGCGACAGCGGGGCTCGAGAACGCGGCAGAACGCGCGCGCCGGCGCGCCGCAGACGACGAGCTTGCGGACTGGATGCAGGCCGACGGCCGGCTGATGACGGAGGTCGCAGACCGCTGGGGCTCACAGCCGCTCTTCGCCGGCCAGACCGCCGAGGTCGCCGCCGCCGCACGCGCGGACCGGCTCTCCAACGAGCCCGTCCACGTCGCCGCCGCGCTGCGCGGGATCGGCACGGGCGTGATGGCTTCGCTGTGGGAGCGCCTCGGCGAGCTCGGCGACCTGCCGGTCGCGGTGCTCGCGGGCGAGCGCGACGAGAAGTACGTGAGGCTCGGCGAGCGGCTCGCCGCGGCGCTGGCGAACGCGACGCTCACGGTCGTGCCGGACGCGGGGCACGCGCTGCCGCTCGAGGCGCCGGCCGCCGTCGCGGCCGCGATCGACGCGGCCTGAGCACCCGGCGAGGTCCGCGATCTTGAGGCCGACGGCGCAGGTCCGTCAGCCGTCTGCTGGCTGCGCGCGGCGCTGGAGGGGGCAGGTCGCGCAGTATTCGCGTGCCGACGTGCGCCACCACAGGCAGCATCCGCGGCGCAGGTGCGTACGCGATGCGCGGTCGTCGGCGCGCAGGTCGACGTACGCCGGCGCGCTGTCGAGCGGTGGGCTGGCGCCGAGGATCTCGTGCGCGAGTCGTTCTGCCCGACGTTGCCTGCCGCAGGCGAGTCCGGCGTACAGCAGCGCCATCGCGGTGCGATCGCAGACGGTCCGCCACAGCGCTCGTTCGGCGCGAACGGAGATCGTGCGCAAGGCGCCGATGATGATCGCGAAGTGATCGCCGAGCGCACGTGCGAAACATTCGACCAGAGCCGACGGCGTCGCAGCGAGGATCGCGTCGGGATGCGCGGCCGCGCTGTCGGCGGGCAGCGCCGCGAAGCCGGAGGGGTTGATCTGCAGCTCGAGCGTGTGTCCGGTCGAAGGCCGCAGCTTCACGTCGTGCGCGTCCGGTAGCGCGACTCGCTGTTCGGCGACGAGAGCACCGGCGAGCGGAAGCAGCAGCCGCCAGGCGTACTGCTCGAGGAAGATCGACGCCTGCACGTCGCAGCGATCGCTGCCGATCTCGCCTCCGGTCCTCTCGAGCAGCGCTCGCAACAGCTCGCTGTCACCGACAAGGGCCGCGATCGACGTCCATCCGTCGCCGCAGCCGCCGCTTGCAAGGCCGAGGTGGCAGCCGGCATGGCGTCGCTGCCGTCCGCGTCGCAGCGTCTGTGCGATCGGGTGGGTCATCGTGCGCGCGTCGAGAGCAGCCAGACCAGGTAGGGCGCCCCGATGATCGCGGTCACGACGCCGACGGGGATGTCGACCGGCGCGAACGCGGTTCGCGCGGCGGCGTCGGCGACGAGGACGAGGCAGCCGCCGAGCATGGCGGCGGTGCTGAGCAGCGTCGCGTGCCCGGCGCCGACGAGCCGGCGCGCGGCGTGCGGCGCCATCAGCCCGACGAAGCCGACGGGTCCGGCGACGGCGACCGCGACGCCCGCCAGTCCGGCCGCGATCGCGAGCAGTCGCAGGCGCTCGGCTTCGATCCGCAGCCCGAGCGCGCCGGCCGTGTCGTCGCCGAGGACGAGGCTGTCGAGCTGGCGTGCCGAGAGCAGGGCGAGCGGCAGCAGGACCGCCAGCCATGGTACGAGGGTGGCGAGCTCGTGCCAGCCGCGGCCGTAGACGGTGCCGGCCATGAACGTGACGAGCTGGCTCGCATGGATGAGCTCGTCGATGCTCGAGATCACGCCGAGCACGATCGCGTAGCCGAGCGTGGTGATTCCGACGCCGATCAGCAGCAGCCGCGAGGGGGAGCTGCCGCCGCGCCAGGCGAGCGCGTAGACGAGGGCGCTGGCGAGCAGCGCGCCGGCCAACGCGCAGGCCGGCAGGACGGCGATCGGGAGGTCGGGCAGCGCGACGACGACGACGACCGCCGCGGTGTGCGCGCCGGCCGACACGCCGACGAGGTCCGGTGCCGCCAGCGCATTGCGCGTCAGTCCCTGCAGGATGACGCCGGAGGCCGCCAGGCCGGCGCCGACGCCGAACGCGACGAGCGCCCGCGGCAGGCGCAGTTCGGTGACGACGAACGAGGAGCTCGGATCGCCGGCGCCGAGCAGGGTGAGCAGCACTTCGGCGGGCGCGATCGGGTACTCGCCGAGACCGACGGTGAGGATCAGCGCCGCGAGCGACAGCAGTGCGCTGGCGGCGATCACGGTCCTCGCGCGTCGCCTGCGCCCGCGCGCGCGGCGGCGGGGTAGGAGCGCGGCGCGGGCGGTCACGGGCGGTGCGTGCGGTGCCGGGCGACGTGCAGCAGCACCGGCACGCCGACGATCGCGGTCAGCACGCCGACGGGCAGCTCCTCCGGCGCCAGGACGACGCGCGCGACGATGTCGCTGACGACGACGAGCAGCGCGCCGAGGACGCTGCAGGCGACCAGCTGCGGGCCGATGTCGCGGCCGACGAGCGCTCGCGCGGCATGCGGCACCGCCAGGCCGACGAGCGCGATCGGGCCGGCGAGCGCCACCGACGCCCCGGCCAGCGCGACGATCGCGACCGCCGTCGCAGCCTGCACGGGCCGCGCCCGGACGCCGAGTCCGCTCGCGACGTCCTCACCGAGGCCGAGCATCGTCAGCGGACGCGCGACGGCGGCCGCGAGCAGGCCGCCGAGAACGAGGTACGGGACGGTCGCCACGACGTCGTCCCAGCCGGCCCCGATCAGCGAGCCGGCGAGCCAGTGCCGCGCCGCCTCGAGGCTTTCGCGGTCGATGACGAGCAGTCCCTGGACGAGCGCCAGCAGCAGCCCGCTCAGCGCCGCGCCGGCGACGACGAGGCGCTCCGCGGCGAACCCGCCGCGTCCGAGCAGCCCGACCGCCACGATCGCGGCGGCGGCCACGCCGGCGCCGCCCATCGCGAGCGCGACGAGCAGCATCGCCGAGTCGACTCTCAGGACGATCTGCCCGGCGACCGTCGCGAGCGCCGCGCCCATCGAGATGCCGAGGATCGAGGGATCGGCGAGGTCGTTGCGGCCGACGGCTTGCATCAGCGCCCCCGCGACACCGAGCGACGCGCCGACGAGGAGCGCCACGACGGTGCGCGGCAGGCGCACCTCGGCGACCGCGACGTCCTCGGCGGAGCGGTCGAAGGACAGCAGCGCCGAGACGACGTCGGCCGGCGCGATCGCGCTGGCGCCGAGCGCGAGGCTCGCGAACGCCGCCAGCACGAGCCCGCCGAGACCGAGGGCGATCAGCAGCGGGCCGGGAAGCCGCCGGCTCCCGGCCCGCTGGCGCAGCGCGGCGGCCGCCGCCGGGCTCACGCCGTCTTGGGGTTCCCGTCGTCGCTGGGCAGCCGCTGCCCGTCGATCACGACCGTGCGCAGGTCGTCGAGCACCTTGCGCGCGGCGAAGTTGCCGATCCCGAGAAACCACAGGTCGTCGGGCACCTCGAAGACACGGTCGGCCTTGACGACGTCCAGCCGCGACCACAGGCGGTTGTCCTGCAGTCGCTTGAGCAGCCGGTGGTCGTCTCCGAAGCGCGACAGGATCATCAGGTCACCGTCGAGAGCGGGGATCCGCTCGACGGTCGCCGTCTCGGAGAACTCGTCCTTGTCCTGCGCCTTGGGACGCGGCAGGCCGGCGTCCTCGAGCACCGTGCCGAGGAAGTTCGCCTTCAGGTAGATGCGCACCTCGTCGCCGACCGAGCGCACCACCGACAGCGACGGCGGGTCGGCTCCGAGATCGCCCTGCAGGGCGCTGGCCTTGTCCCGATACTCGTCCTGCAGGCGCCTGGCGTCGCCGGTGCGTCCGAGCGCCTGCCCGTGCAGCGCGAAGTTCTCCTTCCAGGTCACGCCGATCTCCTCGCTGAAGACGGTCGGGGCGACGCGGGCGAGCTGATCGTAGATCGCCTCGTGGCGGACCTTGCTGGAGAGGATCAGGTCCGGTCGCAGCGCCGCGATCGCCTCGACGTTGGGCTGCTCGATCGTGCCGACGAGCTCGATGTCCTTGACGGCGTCACCGAGATACGCAGGCAGCCCCTCACCGGCGATCGCCTCGACCGCGCCGACGGGCTTGACGCCGAGCGCGACTGCGCTGTCGAGCTCGCCCGTGTCGAGCACGACGACGCGCTTCGGCGTGCCCGTGATCGTCGCCGTGCCCATCGCGTGCCGGACCGTGCGCGTCGCCTCCGGCTCGCTCGATGCGGAAACCGTCTCGTCGTCGTCGTCGCCGCAGGCCGCGACGGCGAGCGTTGCGAGCAGCGCGGCGCAGATGCTGAGGGTGCGTCTCAAGGATCCTCCTTCGGAAGCCCATCGATAAGGGTCACCTAATAAGGGGACCCTAACACGAGCGGCGGAGTCGCGCGTGCTCACAGCCGGGCGAATCCGCGCTCGCGCTCCCAGTCGCTCACGCTGGCCGCGAAGGCGTCCAGCTCGGCCTGCGCCGCACGCGCGACGTGCTCGACGACGCGATCGCCAAAGGCGACGCGCGCGACGCGGCTGTGCAGCCAGCGGTCGCGCGCCTGCTCGAGCGTGGCCGGCAGTCGCGACGCCGAGGCCGGGGGCGGGCCTTCGGCTGCAGCCGGCAGCTCGAGGTCGTGCTGCAGACCGTGCAGGCCCGCGGCGACGATCGCGGCGACGGCGAGATAGGGGTTGACGTCGCCTCCGCCGACGCGGTGCTCGAAGCGCAGGTTCTCGCCGCGGCCGACGACGCGGATCGCGCAGCGGCGGTTGTCGACTCCCCACGCGCTGGCGGTCGGCGCGAAGCTCCCCGGGCGCAGGCGCTTGTAGGCGTTGACGGTCGGCGCGAACAGCAGCGTGAAGTCGGCCAGGCAGGCGAGCTGGCCCGCGAGGAAGCGCTCCATCAGCGGCGAGCGTCGCGTCGACTCGTCGTCTGCGAACGCGGGCGTCCCGTCCGCGCTGCGCAGGCTGAAATGCACGTGACAGGAGTTGCCCTCCCCCGTGTCGTACTTCGGCATGAACGTCAGCGCTCGCCCGTCGCGCGCCGCGAGCTCCTTGGCGCCCGCCTTGTAGAGCACGTGCTGGTCGCACGCGGTCATCGCGTCGGCGTGACGGAAGACGATCTCGTACTGCCCGGGGTGGCATTCGCCGCGCGCGGATTCGATCTGCATACCGAGCGCGGTCATCGCCCGGCGGATGCGCCGGGCGAGATCCTCGAGCTCGCCGAGGCCGACCAGCTGGTAGTCGCTGTTGTGGGCCGTCAAGGGCTCGAGGTTGCGCCAGCGCAGGCCGGCGGACTCGCGGTAGGACGCGCGGAAGGCAAGGAACTCCAGCTCGGTGCCGACCTGTGCGTGCAGGCCCCGGTCGGCCAGCCGGTCGAGCTGGGCGCGCAGGATCGTGCGCGGCGCGATCGCGACCGGACGGTCGTCGCGGTCGACGGCGTCGGCGAGCACGCACGCCGTCGCGTGGCTCCACGGCACAGACCGCAATGTCCTCAGGTCGGGGACCAGCGTCAGGTCGCCGAAGCCTGCGCCTTGCGCGTCGGCGTCCCAGCCCGGGTGGGTGCGCATGTCGACGTCGACGGCGAGCAGGTAGGTGCAGGCGCCGAATCCGGAGCACAGGACGCGGTCGACGAAGTGCCGCGCGCCGACGCGGCTGCCCTGCAGGCGGCCCTGCAGGTCGGGGAGGGCGACGATGACCTCCTCGATGCGGCCGGCGGCGATCTCCGATCGCAGGCGCGCGACGGTCAGCATCGCGCCGGCGCCAACGGGTTTGCGACCGTGCCATGCGCGAGGTCGAAGCCCTCGTCGCGCTCGGCGCGGTCGTGGAAGCCGTCGCCGAGCAGCTGCTCGCGGTTGAGGCAGATCCGTTCGAAGTGCGGCGCCTCGAGGTCGAACGCGGCGATCCTGTCGGCGAGCTCGGGGAACGCGTCGCGGTAGCCGCGGACCGTGGCGCCGACGAGCTCCCAGAAGCGCTCCTCGGACACTGCGAGGTGGCGCTCGACGATCTCGCCGAAGAAGCGGAAGTGCCCGGCGAAGACGGCGCTCAGGATCGAGTGGCGCAGATCGCGGGCGGGCCAGCGGTGCAGCACCGCGTCGGCGTCGGCGGGCAGCGATGCGTATTCCGGCAGCGCCTCCGGCAGCAGGTTGACGTCCTCGGCGAGGTCCTTGATCGCGATGCCGACCGGCATCTCGGCGGCGTCGAAGAGGACGATCGTGTTCTCGCCGTGGGGGCAGAACGCGACGCCGTAGCGGTGCAGCCAGTGCAGCAGCGGAGACAGCAGGACGTCGAGGAAGCGCGCCAGCCAGGCCTCGGGGTCGAGGCCCGAGCGCGCGACGAGCTCGGTCACGAGCGCGCGTCCGTCGCAGCCGACGGCGTTGAGCGCCGCCATCGTGCGCGCCCGCTCGCCGGGCTCGAGAACAGCGCTGACGGGCTGGCGCCAGACCGCTCCGAGCAGCTCGCCGAAGCGGTACGGCGTGTCGGGCACGACGGTCAGCTGCGGATGGCGCCCGGTGACCGAGGCGACCTCGCCGAGGACGACCATCCGGCAGCGGCCCGAGAGAAACGCGTCGCGGCGCGCGATGTCCTGCAGCCACGCGCTGATCTGCGGCGCGGCGGCACTCGGCGCTGCCGCCAGGCCGCGCCAGACGAGCGTGTTGCGGATCAGCAGCGGCAGCTTGACGTCGAGACGGTCGGGCCGGTCGACGTTCGCAAGCGTCCGCACGGACTGCAGCGCCCGGTGCCGATCGGGTGCCTCTCCGAGCACGATCATCCGCCCCTGCGCGAGCTGAGCCGCGAACAGCGGGGCGATCGCCTCGTCCCAGTGAAATGGATGGACCGGCAGCCACGCCCATCCGCTGCTGTCGGCGGCGTGCCGGCGCAGCTTGGCGGCGAACGCGGCGCGCACCGGCGCGTCGAGCTGGCGCTGGGTGAGCGCGTCGCAGCCGATGCCGTGGTGACGGGCGAGGTCGGGATGCGCGGCGAGCCAGCGCAGCCGCAGCGGGCGGCCGGCCTCCGGCGCGTAGCGCGCGACATCCGACGCGGCGAACCCCAGCCGCCCCTTGTTGAGGATCATGCAGGGGTGGCCCGTGCCGTGGGCTTCGAGCTCGACGTAGGGCAGGTCGGCCAGTCCTGCCGCCGTCGGGCGGCGGCGCAGCAGGTGGGCGTCTGCCGCGTGGGTGGCCGCCAGCTCGCGGATGACGTCTGCAAGCTCGGGTCCGGCGAGACCGAGCGCGTGGCGCGCGTCGAGCACGAACCGCAGCGGGTCGTCGGCGGGCGCCGCTGCGCCGGCGGCGAGACGTGCGATCGACGATGCGTCGACGCGCCAGGCGCCGAACGGGCCGCGCCGCGCGAGGAAGCGATATGCGACGCCGTCGGAGAGCTCGACGCGATGGCCGCCAGCGTCGGCCTGCGGCCGCAGGATCTCCTCGTAGGCCAGCTCTGCGATCGCCTTGGCGAGCAGCGCGCGGCCGGCGTCTTGCCAGAGCTCAGCGGGTCCGGACACGGGCTTCCTCCATCTCGGGGCGGGTGGTCAGGACGGACGTCAGCGCGGCGGCGAGTGCGAACAGCACGGCGCCGGCGGCGAGCGGGCTGGCGAGGCTTGCGGTCGCGGTCGCGGCCGCGAGGATCGGCGCGAGCATGAGCGCGCCCGAGCGCAGCGTCTCGACGGCGGCGTACCCCGGTCCGTCGGTGCCGGCCGCGGCGAACATCGCCAGGTCGAGCTCGACGTGGGCCAGACCGAGGCCGGCGCCGAGCAGCAGGCGCCCGGCGATCAGCGCCGCCGCGTCCGGGACGGCTGCCTGCAGGGCGACGCCGACGGCGGCTGTGACGAGCGCCAGCGGCAGCAGTGACGCGCCGAGCGCGCGACGGCCGGCGGCGGCCAGCGGCAGCACGGCGAGCGCGGCGAGCGACGGCAGCAGGAAGAGGACGGCCGCGGCGCCCAGCGTCAGGCCGGACTGCTGCGCGTAGGCCGTGAAGAACGGTCGCACGACGTTCGCCGCGAGCTCAAAGGCGATCGCGACGATCGCGACCGCCGCAAGCCCCGCGGACGGCCGCTGCAGTGCGCGACGCACGGTTCGTGCGGGTGCGACGGCGTTCGGCAGGGCGCGCATCACGAGCACCAGCAACACGAGGTCGAGCACGGCGAACGCGCCGAGACCGAGCCGCGGGTTCGGCAGGCCGGTGACCGCCGCGCCCAGCAGCGTGGCGACGAGCGTCGCGGCGTGCAGCAGCCCCACGAAGGCGAGCACCCCCGGACCGGCGCCGTCGTCGAGCGCGACGAGCGCCGGGTAGGCCAGCAGCAGCGCCGTACCCGCCGCCGCCGCCGCGGCACTCACGGCGATGAACGCCGCCGGGCTCGGCGCCAGCGCGAGCGCGCCGTCGAGCACGACGCAGGCCGCCAGCCCGGCGGCGACCAGCCGGTGCAGGCCCAGCCGCCGCGACAGCAGGCCGAGCAACGGCAGCGCCACGAACGCTGCGGCGCGGCACAGCCACAGCAGCAGCCCGACGGTCCCGGGATCCTCGACGCCGTAGAGCTTGCCGAGCAGCTGGGGGTAGAACGGGCTCAGCGCCAGCTCGGTGACGAGCAGCAGCGCGATCACGGCGACGAGCACCGCGCGTGGCCCGCGCAACAGCCTCACGCCGGCGCTCCGAACGACGTGAACGCCGTGCGCCGCGGCAGCGGATAGACGCTGCTGCCGGCGAGGTCGTTGAGGATCGTCGCGCTGCGGTGTGCCCCGAGCCCGAGGTCCGGCGCGCCGACGCCGTGCGTGTGCAGCTCGCCGTTCTGCACGTACAGGCGCCCCTCGACCTCGGGCGCCAGTGCGACGCGGTAGCTGCCGTCGATGACGAGCCCGCCGCCGTCGGCGCTGCCCAGCAGCCCCGCCAGCGGCGCCAGGCAGGCCGGCTGGCGCGGCGTGTAGCCCGTCGCGAGCACGACGGCATCGGTGCGCACGTCGAAGCGGCGATCCTGGCGCCGTTCGTGGCAGCGCAGCAGCACGCCGTGGCCGTCCGGCGTGGCCGCTTCGACGGCGGTGCACGGGCGCAGATCGAGCTCCTCCGGCCAGCCGCCGCCGATCGTGCGCTCGTAGAGGACGTCCTGGATGTCGGCGATCGTGTCGGCGCTGATCGCCTTGTAGAGCTGCCACTGCCCGGGCAGCACGGCCGCGCGCACGTCCGGCGCAAGCGCGCGGAAGTAGTCGGTGAAGGCGGGCGTGAAGTGCTCGAGACCGAGCTTCGAGTACTCCATCGGCGCGAACGCGGGCGTGCGCGTCAGCCAGCGCAGCCGGGTCTTCGCCGGCGCCGCGCGAAGCAGGTCGAGGAACACCTCGGCGCCGGACTGGCCCGAGCCGACGACCGTGATGTCGGCGGCAGCGAGCAGGCGGTCGCGATGATCGAGGTACTGGGCAGCGTGGACCGCGTGGACACCGAGCAGCGGGCGCAGCGCGGCGGGCACCCAGGGTGCGGTGCCGATCCCGAGCACGACGTTGCGGGCCAGCAGGCGCTCGGGTCCGTCGGCCGTCTGTGCCTGCACGGCGAAGGCGTCCCTGTCGGCGTCCCACGTGATCGCCTGGACGTCGACGCCGAACGAGCATGACCGCAGGCCGCGTGCCGCCCAGCGGCAGTAGTCGTCGTACTCGCGGCGCGGGACGTGGAAGCGCTCGGCGAAGTAGAACGGGTACAGGCGCTCGCGCTCGCGCAGGTAGGCGAGAAACGACCACCGGCTCGTCGGGTCGACGAGCGTGACGAGGTCTGCCAGGAAGGGCACCTGCAGCCGCGTTCCGTCGAGCAGCAGCCCCGGGTGCCAGCGAAACTCCGGCTCACGCTCGAGGAAGCGCGCGTCCAGCGCGGGCAGCGCGTCGGCGAGCGCGGCGAGGCTGAGGTTGAACGGGCCGATGCCGACGCCGACAAGGTCATGCACGCCGGTCACGGCGCTGCGAGCGCGTTGTGCACGTCGACGTACAGCGACTGTGTCTCGACCGGGCCGTCGAGCTCGTCGCGACCGTCGGCGCACGTCAGCAGGTTGGCCTTGCAGGGCAGCGTCGGCGCGTCGATCAGCCTCGCGGCCAGCCCGCCGGGATGTGCGGCGGCGTGCGGTTGCAGCGCACGCCGGGCCGCGTGCAGCAGCTCACGCTCGTCCGCCAGCTGCTCGGCGGCGAGCGCCCCGACGAGCCCGAGCAGGGTGTTGGCGCCCAGGTAGTAGGCCACGCGATCCTCGACGAGCTCGTCGTCGAAGACGGCGCGCACCCCGTCCTCGAGGTCGGGGACCGCCGCCCGCGCGCGCTCGGCATGACGCGCAGACACGTAGAAGCCCTGGTTGTCGCGATACCAACCGCCGGTCGGGAAACCGTCGGGGTCCAATGCGACGAGCAGGTTCTGCGCGTGGGCCTCCAAGCCCAGGCCGTGCGTCTCCAGCAGCCAGATGACCGGCGCAACGACGGTCTGCACGAAGCGCTCGACCCAGTCGACAGCGAGCTCGGCGACCGTGCGGCGCTGCGCAGCGCCGGGCCCACATCGAAGCACAGCGCCAAGGCGCGAGCCGCCCGCCGGTCGTTCGGCGAGCAGCCCGGCGAGGCAGATGACGCGGTCGTCGGCGCGGAACGGGTTCTCGCGCAGGGCGACCTCCATCCCGCCGTGGGTCGCGCATCCCGCCGGCTCGACCGCCAGCCACGCGGGGTCGCGCAGCACCCGAAAGCCGGGATGGGCGGCGCGCAGCGAGGGCTCGAGCGCGTCCAGCAGCTGATGCGCGCGCAGCCCGAGCAGCAGCTCGCTGCGCAGGTTCTCGCGCCGCGAGTTCGTGATCCGCAGGCCGAGCGAGAGCTTCAGCATCACCGGCGCGCCGTCGCGAAAGACCGTGCGCACCGAAGACGTCGGCTGCCACGCGTCCGAGCCCGGACCGAGATCGCGCAGCAGACCGGCCTCGAGCAGCTCGACGATCCCGCGGCGCTGCGCGACCTCGCGTGCCTGCCACGGATGCGCCGGGATCGCGATCCAGCCCGCCGGGACGTCGACGCCGACCGCGAGCGCACGCGCGACGGCGACGGGATCGAGCGACATCGACGCCGATCCGGCCGCGGCGACCGACGGGTGAGCGGCGAACCAGTGCAGGGCGACGGCGCCGCGCAGCTCGGGAGACAGGGCCCTCAGCTCGGCCTCGGAGGCGCCGGGGCGGCTCTTCGGCGCGGGATGAAACGGATGGCCGAGCAGCAGCGCCTGCTCGCCCGCCAGAAACGAGCAGTCGCCCGTCGGATCGCACGGATCGGCGCGTCGCTCGCGCAGGTGCACCGCGACACGCTCGGCCGACAGCAGCGCGCGCGTCGCCAGATCCCCGGTCGCGACCGGATCGAGGCCGCCGCGCGCAGCGACCTCGGCCGCCAGCAGCCCTGCCAGTGCGGGGGCGCCGGCAAGCAGGCCGCTGGCGGCGAAGCGCGGGCGACCGAAGCGATGCCAGCCGGTTTCGGAGCGATGCAGCACCGGCACGGCGAGCGTCACGCCGCTCGCCGGCAGCACGAGCTCGAGCGGCGCGTCCGCGGCCGGCACGGGCGTGCCGGTCTCTCGCGTCCAGCAGCGCAGCAGGGCCTCGCTGGCGGCGGCGTCGGCGGCCTGGAGATGGTCGCCGCTGAGCAGCGGGTCGAGAGCGCCTGCCGCCGACGCGGCCGCGCTCACGCCCCGGCCTCCCGGTCGCCGGCGCCGACGACCGCGTCGAGCAGCGCATCGACGTCCGCGGGCCGTGCGTGCGGGTTGAGCAGCGTCAGCTTCAGCCGCACGCGGCCATCGTCCTCGGTGCGGCCGACGACCGCGCGTCCCTCGCGCAGCAGCCGCCGGCGAAGAGCCGCGTTGACATCGTCGCCGGCGCGGTAGCCGAAGACGACCGACGTCAGCACCGGTTCGCCGTCGAGCTCCAGGCGCGGGTGCGCCGCGATCGTCGCGGCGGCGTGACAGGTGAGGTCGTGGCAGGTGTCGACGAGCGCGCCGAGGCCGTCGCGGCCCAGCGCGCGAAAGCTGACGGCCAGCTTCAGCGCGTCGGCACGGCGGGTCGTGCGCAGCGAGCGCCCGAGCAGGCTCGCGTAGCCGGCCGCCTCGTCGTCGGGAGCGTTGAGGTACGCCACGCGCCGCTGCAGCGGCGCGAGCAGGACGCGGTCGCGCACCAGCAGGACGCCGGCGGCGACCGGCTGCCAGCCGAGCTTGTGCAGATCCAACCCGATCGAGTCCGCCTGCCCGAGCCCGTCGAGCAGGCCCGCCAGCCGGCGAGAGAGCAGGGCGCCGCCGCCGTACGCCGCGTCGACGTGCAACCAGGCGCCGTGTCGCCGGGCCACGCTCGCAATCGCCGGCAGCGGGTCGATGCTGCCGAAGTCCGTCGTCCCCGCCGTGGCGACGACGACCGCCGGGCGATCGGACGCCGCCAGCGCCGCATCGAGCTCGCCGGCGCACATCCGGCGCTCGCGGTCGACCGCGACGCGCACGACCGCGTCCTCGCCCAGCCCGAGGATGCCCGCCGCGCGGGCGACCGAGAAGTGGGCGAGCTGCGAGCAGAAGACGTTCACGCGTGCGCCGGCGTGCTCGCGCGCGAGGTGCAGCGCGGTGAGGTTCGACGCCGTCCCGCCGGACGTCATCGTGCCGGCGGCGCAGCCTCGATCGAGTCCGGCCAGCCCGGCGAGCGTCGCGAGCACCTCGTCCTCGACCGCGATCGCCGCGGGTCCCTGATCCCACGAGTCAAGCGATGCGTTGACGACCGCCGCGGCAAGATCGGCTGCCACCGCGACGGCCAGCGGCGGGCAGTGCAGGTGAGCCGCACAGCACGGGTCGGCAGGGTCCGCCGAACCGGCTGCGAATGCGCGCACCAGCGCGGCGAGCGCGCTCTGCGCGCCGACGCCCTCGGCCGGCAGCAGCACTCCGTCGACGGCAGCCGCGAGCGTCCTCGCGACGTCCTGCGGACCGCCGGCGGGCAGCGGCCCTCCCCGCCGGAGCGCGCCGTCGCGCAGCGCAGCGAGCGTGACGCCGAGCAACTCGCCCAGCGGTCCGCCCGCTGCCGACAGCGCCGCGCCGTTCACCGGCCGGCAGACCGTCACGCCGCTCCCGCCACGAGCGTCCGGCGGGCTGCGACGATCGCTCCGGCGAGACGCTCGACCACGCTGTCAGCCTGCTCGTCGCTGATCGTGAGCGGTGGCAGGAGCCGCACGACGGCGTCGTGGCGGCCGCCGAGCTCCACGATCAGCCCGCGGCCGAGTGCCTCGGCGCGCACCCGCTGCGCCAGCGCGGGCGCGGCCGGTCGCGCGCCGGCGACGTCGGGCGCGGAGTCGGGCGCGACGAACTCGAGTCCGATCATCAGGCCGCGGCCGCGGACGTCGCCGATGCAGTCGGTGGCGCGTGCGAGCTGGCGCAGCGACGCAGTGATCCGCTCGCCGACGTCGGCCGCCCGCGCCGGCAGCTCTTCGGCGGCGACGAACCGCAGCGTCGCGGCGCCGGCGGCGATCGCGAGCGTGCACCCGCGGAAGGTGCCGGTGTGGGCGCCGGGCGCCCAGACGTCGAGGTCCTCGGAGTAGAGCAGCACCGCGAGCGGCAGGCTGCCGCCGATCGCCTTGGAGAGCACCAGCACATCGGGGGTGACGCCGCTGTGCTCGATCGCCCACATCGCGCCGGTCCGGCCGACGCCGGTCTGCACCTCGTCGACGATCAGCGGGATGCCGCGCTCCGAGGTGATCCGGCGCATCTCGCGCATCCAGTCGTCGGGCGCGGCGATCACGCCGCCCTCGCCCTGAACCGGCTCGACCAGCATCGCCGCCGGCGACACGACGCCCGCCGACGGGTCGTCGAGGATCCGCTCGACGTAGCCCGCGCCGAGGCGACCTGACGCCGCGCCGCCGATTCCGAAGGGACAGCGGTAGGCGTAGGGGAACGGCAGGCGCGTGACGTCGGCGGCGATCCCCGGAACGCGTTCCTTCGGTCCCGTCGCGCCGGTCGCGGCGAGCGAGCCGAGCGTCATGCCGTGGTAGGCGCCCGTGAACGCGAGCAGGCCGCGGCGTCCCGTCGCGGTGTGCGTCAGCTTGATCGCGGCTTCGACGGCGTCGCTGCCGCTCGGGCCGCAGAAGTGCACCCGGCTTCGGTGTCGCAGCTCAGCGGGCATGACGTCCAGCAGCGCCGAGACGAAGTCGTCCTTCTCGGGTGTCGCGATATCCAGCGCGTGCAGTGGAGCGCCGCGCCGCAGGACCGCGTGCAGCGCCTCGACGACGACGGGGTGGTTGTGCCCGAGGGCCAGCGTTCCCGCACCCGACAGGCAGTCGAGATACGAGCGGCCGTCGGCACCCTCGATGACCATGCCGGTCGCGCGAACGGGCACGATCGGCAGCCAGCGGGCGTACGTGCGCGCCGACGACTCGCGCAGTCCCTGCCGATCGAGGATCGCCGCCGGGGTGGCGCTGGCGGCGGGCTCTTCGGCGAGCAGGTTCATCTGGGCTCCTTTGCGGTTGAGGCGGCGCCGACGACGATTCGGCGCGCCGGGGGATGACCGAGAAACCGCTGCAGCGCGAACTCCCACCCGTAGGAGCCCGCGTTCGGGAAGACGACGACGTCGCCGGCCCGCAGACGCTCGACGGCGACGTCGTGCGCCAGCGCGTCCTCGGGTGTGCACAGCTCTCCGACGACGCTGACCGACGCGTCGTGCACCGCGGGCCGCGCGATCGCGTCCTCCCAGCGCTCGACCGGCACGACGCAGACCTGGTGCACGAGATCCCATGAGGCCGGCAGGGCGAAGTGATGGATGCCGCCGCGCAGCACGGCAAACCAGGTGCCGCGGCTGTGCTTGAGGTCTGTCACGGGCGCTGCGTACCAGCCGCACGGGGCGGCGAGCCAGCGGCCGGGCTCCAGGATCAGCCGGACAGCGGATGGCGGGTCGACGGCGTGTAGCCCGCGGCCAAGCGCCTCGACGTCGAACTCGGGCCCGCCGTCGAAGGGGACGCCCAGGCCCCCGCCGGCGTTGACGATCCGCAGGTCGATCCCGTGCGCGGCGGCGGTCGTGCGGCTGAAGTCCAGGCACCAGCGCAGGTATGCGACGTGCGCAGCGGCGTCCAGATTCCCGCAGACGGCGTGGACATGGAAGCCGACGACGTCGAGCTCGGGGAGTTGCCGGGCGACCGCCAGGACCGCCGGGAGATCCTCTTGCGGGATGCCGAACTGCGCGGCGCCGCCGCCCATGCGCAGCGCGCCGGCGAGCGGAACCCGCGCGGGGTTGACGCGCAGCGCGATCGCGACGCGCCGCCCGCTGCGACGCGCCGCGGCGGCGACGCGCTCGACCTCGAGCACGCTCTCGACGTTGATCGGGTCGACCCCGGCGGCGATCAACGCCTCGAGCAGGACGGCGGTCTTTGCAGGGCCCGCAGCGACCAGACGCAGGCGACGATCGCAGCGACGCAGCGCCCGCACGACTCGCAGCTCGCCCACCGAGGAGACGTCGAAGCCGTCCACCTCGGCGGCGAGCGCGGCGACGACCGGCTCGAACGCGTTGGCCTTGACGGCGTAGGCGATCTCGACCCAGGCCGGCAGCGCGGCGCGCAGCCGCGCCGCGCGCAGGGCTGCAATCGGCGGGTCATAGACGAAGGCCGCCTCGGGTACCGGGTCGGCAAGCGACGCGGCTGCGCGCCGGACCGCGGCGGGGAGCGCGGCGAGCGGCAACGAGGCGGCGCGCTGAGAAGGGTGGGCGGCGTGAAGCTGAAGCATGAGTTCGGGGACCCTAATTAGGACGCCCTAATTGTCAAGTCGCTCGCGACTTTGCAGACGTTCTCCTAGGGTTCTCGAAGATGACGCCCGCCCCGGACCGCCTGCGCGCCGACGATCTGCGGCTCTCCTACGGCGGAGACCCGGTGGTGGACGGCGTTCAGCTCGCGCTTCCAGCAGGCGGGATCACCGCGATCGTGGGCCCCAACGGATGTGGGAAATCGACCCTGCTGCGCGCGCTGGCTCGACTGATGGCGCCGCAATCGGGGATCGTCCTACTCGACGGGACCGACGTCCACCGCCGTCCGACGCGCGACGTCGCGCGCGAGCTCGGCCTCCTCCCGCAGGGCGCGACATGCCCCGACGGACTGGCCGTCGAAGACCTGGTGGCCCGCGGCCGCTACCCCCACCGCGGCCGCTGGCGCTCCTGGTCGACAGAAGACCAAGAGCGCGTCGACGCGGCGATAGAGCAGACGAACCTGATCGGCCTGCGTGAGCGGCTCGTCGATCACCTGTCGGGCGGTCAGCGCCAGCGAGCGTGGATCGCGATGGCGCTCGCCCAGGACACGCCCACGATGCTGCTCGACGAGCCGACGACGTACCTCGATCTCGCCCACCAGATCGAGGTGCTCGACCTGCTCGCCCGCCTCAACCACGAACGTGGCCGGACGATCGTCCTCGTGCTGCACGACCTCAACGAAGCCGCCCGCTACGCCGACCGGATCGTCGCCATGCGCGACGGCCGCATCGCGGCGGACGGACCGCCCGCCGACGTCCTGACGAAAGCCACCGTCGAGCGCGTGTTCGGACTGCGCTGCCGGATACTCCACGACCCCGAGACGGGCACACCGCTCGTGATACCGAGCGCCGCGCATCCGACCGGCAACGGGACCGGGCGATGAAGCTCAGTCGAGGCGACCGCAGTGCAAGCGCCTGCGGGGCCGCGGGTGCTGCCCACTTGAGACGCGGATGGCCGGTCGAGCGGGCTGACGACGCGTGGCCGTGTGCAGCGGGTGGCTGCTCGTTGAGGCAACGTGATCAGCAGAACCGTGATCAGCTGCGTGAGATCACGGGCTGGTAACGATTGGGCTGCGTGGATTGCTGATAGTGCGGCGCGGAGTCTGTGTCGACGTGGGAGGGGACCTTGAGTGATGTTCGTAGTCCGCTGGGTGAGCGGCTGCTCAGCCGGCGGCGGTTTCTTGGTTCGGCGGCGGCGGCGGCGCTGGCGGCGGGAGCGGCGCAGGTGCCGCTGGCGGGTGCGCGGCGCGGGCCGGCGCGGCTGGTCGGCTATCCGTTTACGCTTGGCGTGGCCGCGGGGGATCCGCTGCGCGACAGTGTTGTTCTGTGGACGCGGCTGGCGCCCGCCGCGCTGAGTGGCGGCGGGATGCCCGATCGACCGGTCGACGTGCGCTGGGAGGTTGCTCACGACGAGGCGTTCTCGCGTGTCGCGTGCCGTGGCAGCGATGTCGCGCGGCCCGATCTCGGCCACAGTGTGCACGTCGAGCCTGAGGGCCTTGAGCCGGGGCGCGAGTACTTTTATCGCTTCATCGCGGCGGGGCAGGCGAGCCCGACCGGCCGCGTGAAGACGGCGCCGGCTGCGCCGGCGGCGCTGGCTTTTGCGTTTGCGTCCTGTCAGCAGTACGAGCACGGCTACTACACCGCCTATCGGCATATGGCGCAGGAGGATCTTGACTTCGTCGTGCACCTCGGCGATTACATCTATGAGTACGCGACCAATGTCTATCGTGCGCCGGGCGGCAACGTGCGTGCGCACAGCGGTCCGGAGATCATCACGCTGGAGGACTATCGCAACCGCTATGCGCAGTACAAGAGCGATCCTGACCTGCAGGCCGCTCATGCGGCGTTCGCGTGGCTGGTGACGTGGGACGATCACGAGGTCGATAACAACTGGGCCGACGAGGTTCCCGAGGACGGGCAGCCCGACGAGGCTTTCCTGCGCCGGCGCGCGAGCGCCTTTCAGGCCTTTTATGAGCACATGCCGCTGCGCCGCGGCGCGCAGCCCAGCGGCATCGACCTGCGCCTTTACCGCCGGCTTGCGTTCGGTGACCTGGCGAGCTTTAACGTCCTTGACACCCGTCAGTACCGTTCTGATCAGGCCTGCGGTGATGGCACCGACGTGGGCTGTGAGGAGCGCCTCGACCCGGCGCGGACGCTGACCGGCGACGAGCAGGAGCGCTGGCTGTTGGAGGGGCTGGGCGCCTCGCGCGCGACCTGGAACGTGCTCGCCCAGCAGGTCTTCTTCGCCCAGCGCGACTTCAACGCAGACGACACGCAGCGCTTCAGCATGGACGCCTGGGACGGCTACAAGCCCAACCGCGACCGGATCTTGCGCTTCGTGCAGGAGCGCAACGTCGCTAACCCGATCGTGCTGACCGGCGACGTTCACAACAACTGGGCGTCTGACATCAAGGCCGACTTCGACGATCCGGCGTCGCGGACGCTGGGGTCGGAGTTCGTCGGCACGTCGATTACCTCGGGCGGCAACGGCTCGGACTCGCCCAATCAGGCGGTGCTCGACGAGAACGCGCACATCAAGTTCAACAACGCCCAGCGCGGCTATGTGCGCTGCGCACTGGACCGCGCGACGTGGCGTACGGACTACCGCGTCGTGCCCTACGTCAAGCGCCCGGGCGCGCCGGTCCAGACGCGCGCGTCGTTCGTCGTCGAGGCCGGCGATCCCGGCCTGAAGCCGGCATGAACCGGCGCAGGCCCATGATGAAGCGCGACCTGATCCCGGTCGTCGTCGCCGGCGCGGCGGCGCTGACCGGCGCCGGCCTCGTCGGCCACGCCGCGATCGCCGAGCACGCACCAGTCGAGCGGTTTGTCTACCTCGAAGCCGAGGACCGCCTGCCGGCGCTCGAGTCGTTTGAGAGCAACCCGACCGGCACGCCGCAGCAGGCGATCGCGCGGCGCCAGAACAACTGCTGCGGCGTGCGCTGGTCAAGCAACGCCCAGGTGCTCTTCGAGAACTTCACGCCCGGCAACCGGATGACGCTGCGCTTCGAGGTGCCGCAGAGCGCGACGTATCGGATCAGCGCGGTCTTCACGCGCGCGCCCGACTTCGGCATCTACGAGTTCTCCGTCGACGGGCGCCCGATCGGCGAGCGCCACGACGGATACGCCGCGGCCGTGGAGCGCTCGCAGGCGACCGGCCTCGGATCGCTGCAGCTCGCCGCGGGGACGCACACGCTGACGCTCACCGTTGCCGACAAGAACCCCGCGTCGTCGAACTACTTCGCCGGCCTGGACTACTTCCAGCTGCGGACCCCCGGCGCCGCACGCGAACCGACGGTCAAACCGAAGCCCGCGGCGCCCGGCGCGGGGCAGACGGGCGGTTCGGCGACCCGACCCTCCGCTCCGCCGCTGACGGGCTCGCAGGCGCCCGGCTCGCCCCAGGCACGCCGCCGCCGGGCGCCGCGCCTGTCGCTGCGCGTCAATCCCGCGATCGACCGCCGGCGCCCGTACCGCTTCACGATCAGCGGCCGACTCGGCCTGCCGGCCGGCGTGCGACCCGAAAACGGCTGCCAGGGCCGCGTCGCGGTCCAGGTCAAGGCCGGCGCGATGACGATCTCCAACCGCCGCACCGCAGTCAGCTGGGCGTGCACGTTCTCACAGCGCGTCAGCTTCGCGATCCCGCGCCGGTTCGCGGGCCGCAAGCGCCTGACCGTCCTCGTCCGCTTCGGAGGCAACCGCTTCCTGCTCGCCAAGCGCGCCGCGGTCACGAGCGTGCGCGTGCGCTGACGCCCGACCGAGTCGGGCCGCAGGTCAGCCTGCGGCCCGGCTCGACGTGGCGCGGCCTGACCTTCACAAGCAGATAACACCGCTGGCGCTGTGTGCTCCACACTCGTGACGATGAGCGTGTCCTATCCGCGCCATGATGTTCTGCAGGTCGGGGAGCTCACGATCCAGCTGCCCGACGGGCTGGTCTGCATGGGCGGGCGTGCGCTGATGCTGTCGCTGCGAGAGTTCGGCTTGCTGCTGGCGCTTGTCCGCGCCGAAGGGCGAATCGTGTCGCGTGAGCAGCTGTGCATCGAGGTCTGGGGCAAGCCGTTGCAGAAGCGCGACCGGTCCGTCGACGTGTACGTCCACAAGCTGCGCGCGAAGCTCGACGCCGCGCAGCCCGGCGCCCGGTTCATCCACACGCACGTCGGGTTCGGCTACCGCCTTTCCCGCGAGCCATCACAGGATCTTCACAACTCGACTACCGGCTCGTAACAAGCTTCCGGCCATGCATCGATTGGCTTCGGGCGCTATGGCATACCGGAAAAAGGAGCGCCTGTGAGGTCATCAACGAGACGATCTGTCGCGACGATCGCATCATGTGGGCTGTTCGCAATGGGCCTTGCGGCCTGCGGCGACGATGAGAACGAGGAGGCGGCCGCGGGCGGCGGCGACTCGACCGCGCAGCTCTCCGGCACGATCCGCATCGACGGCTCCAGCACGGTGGCGCCGCTCAGCGAGGCCGCGGCCGAGCTGTTCCAGCAGGAGCACCGGGACGTTCGGGTGGCCGTCGGCACGTCGGGCACCGGCGGCGGCTTCGAGAAGTTCTGCCGCGGAGAGACGAACATCTCGGACGCCTCGCGGCAGATCGACGACGAGGAGAAGGCGGCCTGCGAGAAGGCCGGCATCCAATTCGAGGAGCTCGCCGTGGCCAACGACGCGCTCACCGTCGTCGTCAACAAGGACAACGAGTTCGCCAAGTGCCTCACGGTCGAGGAGCTCGCCAAGATCTGGCGCCCCAAGAACCCGGTCGACAACTGGAGCGAGGTCCGCCAGGGCTTCCCCGATCGCAAGATCGAGCGCTTCGGGCCTGGCACGGACTCGGGCACCTTCGACTACTTCACCGACGCGGTCAACGGCGAGGAGGGCGCCCAGACCCAGAAGTACAACAACGTCGGCGAGGACGACAACGCGACGGTGACCGGCGTCTCCGGGACCGAGGGCGCGATCGGCTACTTCGGGTACTCCTTCTTCGCCGAGAACGAGGGCAAGGTCAAGGCCCTGGAGATCGAGAACGAGCAGGGCGAGTGCGTCTCGCCGAGCCCCGAGACGGCGCAGGACGGCTCGTACACGCCGCTCGGCCGCCAGCTGTACATCTACCCCAGCGGCAAGGCGCTCCAGCAGGATGAGGTCGAGGCGTTCCTGCGGTTCTATATCGAGCAGAACGATCAGATCGCGGAGCGGTCGGGCCTGATCGCGCTCACCGACGAGCAGAAGCAGGAGGCGACGCAGAAGCTCGAGTCGCTGCTGGCAGGCGGCGCCGGATCCGCCGCGCAACCGACCGAGACGACGACCACCCCGTAGCCGCGATGGCGTCGCGGGACATCAGCGCAGCCGTCAGCCCCGCCGCGAGCTCCACGCGGCGGCCGCTGGCCGGTGCGCGCCCGCGCTACGGCGAGAAGGTCATCATCGGCCTGCTCGGGCTCTGCGGCGCGGTGTCGGTCGCCACGACCGTCGGCATCATCGTCGCGCTCGCCGGGCCGACGGTGGAGTTCTTCCAGACGGTCCCGTTCGGCGACTTCTTCTCCGCCGACGCCTGGGCGCCGACGTTCGCCGACCCGACCTTCGGCGTGCTGCAGATCGTCGCCGGCACCCTCAACGTGACGCTGTGGGCGGTCCTGGCCGGGATCCCGCTCGGCCTCGGCGCCGCCATCTACCTGGCCGAGTACGCCAGCGATCGGGTGCGCGGCGTGCTCAAGCCCGCCCTCGAGGTGCTGGCCGGCGTCCCGACGGTCGCCTTCGGCTTCTTCGCCCTGACGTTCATCACGCCGATCATCCGCGACCTGTGGCCGGGCGCCTTCGGCGACCCACCGGGGATCTTCAGCGCCGGCTCGGCCGGGCTCGTGCTGGGGCTGATGATCGTGCCGATCATCGCGTCGATCTCCGACGACGCGATGCGCTCGGTGCCCGCCGGCCTGCGCGAGGGCGCGTACGCGCTGGGCGGCACGCGGCTGCAGGTCTCCACGCGCGTCGTCGTGCCCGCCGCGCTCTCGGGCATCGTCGCGTCCTTCGTCCTCGGCATCTCGCGCGCGATCGGCGAGACGATGGTCGTGCTCATCGCGGCCGGCGCGACGCCGAACCTGACGCTCAACCCGGCCGAGAGCATCCAGACGATGACCGCGTTCATCGCCACGACGGCGACCGGCGACATCGGCGTCGGGTCGATCACGTACAAGACGATCTTCGCCGTCGGCTCGCTGCTGTTCATCATGACGCTCGTCATGAACCTCATCTCGATCCGGCTCGTGCGCCGCTACCGCGAGGTCTACGAGTGAGCGCTGAGCGCCCCGTGCGGTTGCAGAGCACGCTCGACGCCGCCGCCGGAGCCACGCGCGAGCGGCTCGGGCGCCTGCCGACGCGCGCCCGCGCGCGCGGGAGCGCGTTTGCGCTGCTCGTGTTCCTGGCGGCGCTCGTCGCGATCGCCGGGCTCGTCGCGCTGATCGTGCAGGCGGCCGTCAAGGGTTGGCCGCGGATCGATGCCGGCCTCTTGGCCAACCAGCCGTCGAGCCTCGCCGGCGAGGGCGGCTTTCAGTCGGCGATCTACGGCACACTGCTGATCATGGCCGGCGTCATCGTCACGGTCGTCCCGCTCGGCATCGGCGCCGCGATCTACCTCGAGGAGTTCGCCGACAACGAGCGCTGGTACAACCGCGTCATCGAGCTCAACATCCAGAACCTCGCGGCCGTCCCCTCGATCGTCTTCGGCATCCTCGGCCTCGGCCTGATCGTACGCGGCCCGCTGGATCTCGGTTTCGTCGCCTACGCCGGCTCGCTGACGCTGGCGCTGCTCGTCCTGCCGACGGTGATCCTGGCCTGCCGGGAGGCGTTGCGCGCCGTGCCGAGCTCGATCCGCGAGGGCGCGATGGCGCTCGGCGCGACGCGCTGGCAGTCCGTGCGCCGGCAGGTCCTGCCCGCCGCCGTGCCCGGGATGGTGACCGGTGTGATCCTCGCGTTGTCGCGCGCCATCGGTGAGACCGCGCCGCTGCTGCTCGTCGGCGCCACCGTGTTCGTCACCTTCAATCCGGACGGCCCGTTCGAGGGCGCCTACACGGCGCTGCCGGTGGCGATCTTCAACTACGTCCAGCGCCCCCAGGAGGAGTTCCGCGTCCTGGCGGCAGCAGGCATCATCGTGCTGCTCGCCGTGCTGCTGCTGATGAACTCCTTTGCGATCTGGCTTCGCAACCGATACACCCAGAGGTGGTAGGTGATGGCTGATGACTTCGACAACGCCGGCGTCCAGACCGATCGCGTGAGCGAGCGTCGCGGCGACGATCTGCTCGGGCCCGACCCCGCCGAGGACCGCGAAGCCGGCCATGCCGAGGAGATCCTGGCCTCGCCGCAGGTGCTCGTGCGCGAGGCGGGCGAACAGCGGATCTCGCGCGAGGACGTGCTGAGCCGCGACGTGATGTTCGAGATCGACGACGTCACCGTCAGCTATGGCGCCGTGCCCGCGGTCCGCGAGATCGACTTCAACGTCCACCACCGCAGCATCACCGCGCTGATCGGCCCGTCGGGCTGCGGCAAGAGCACGCTGATCCGGTGCCTGAACCGGATGAACGACCTGATCCCGAGCGCCAGGGTCGAGGGGCACGTTCGCTATCACGGACAGGACATCTACGCCGGCGACATCGATCCGGTCGAGGTCCGCAAGCGCATCGGGATGGTCTTCCAGAAGCCGAATCCGTTTCCGAAGTCGATCTTCGACAACATCGCATTCGGGCCGCGCGTCGTCGGCATGAAGGGCGACATCGAGGAGATCGTCGAGCGGGCGCTCAGTCGGGCGGCGCTGTGGGACGAGGTCAAGGACAGGCTGAAGACGAACGCCTTTGGGATGTCGGGCGGTCAGCAGCAGCGTCTGTGCATCGCGCGGGCGCTGGCGACCGACCCGGACGTGCTGCTGATGGACGAGCCCTGCTCCGCGCTGGATCCGATCTCGACCGGCCGCATCGAGGACCTCATGCTCGAGCTCAAGCACGAGGTCTCGATCGTCATCGTCACCCACAACATGCAGCAGGCGGCGCGGGTCTCGGACATGACCGCGTTCTTCACCGTCGAGCTCGACGAGGGCGAGCGCCACCGCAGCGGGCGGATGGTCGAGTACGACCACACGCAGAAGGTCTTCACCAACCCCGCCGACAAGCGCACGGAGGCGTACGTCACGGGCAAGGTCGGATGATGCGCGCCAGCGGAGCAGTCGGCACGCGCCTGCACTTTCAGCAGGAGCTCGCGGAACTCGAGGCGAGCGCCCTCGGTGGGCTCGATCTCGTCATCGAGCAGCTCGACCGCGTGCTCGAGTCGATCGAGCACCAGGACATCGAGCTCGCCCAGCTCGTGATCGCCGACGACGACCGCCTCGACGGGCGCTACCTGGAGGTCCATCAGGGGATCCTGTCGCTGCTGGCGTTGCAGGCGCCGGTCGCCGGCGACCTGCGCCTCGTCGCGGCGCTGCTGCACGTCATCAAGCACGTCGAGCGGATGGGCGACCAGTGCGTCAACGTCGCCAAGCTGATCCCGCTGAGCGGCCACGAGCCGCCGACCGACAGCGACATCCTCTGCAAGATCCTGCAGATGGGCCGGTTCGCGCGCGCGGAGGTGATCCAGTGCAAGCGCAGCTTCGCCGAGCGCAACGTCCCGATGGCCGAGGATCTCGTCGCGCGCGACGTGGCTGTCAACCGGCTGAACCGCGAGATCTTCCGCCTGGCGCTGGACGCCGGCGACGATGTCGACGTCCGCGAGTGGGCGATGATCATGACGATGGTCGCGCGCGCGCTGGAGCGGATCGGCGACAACGCCGTCGACATCGGCGAGCAGACGGCGTTCGTCGTGACCGGGCTGTTTCGCGAGTTCTCAGACGCAGGGCACGTCGGCCGCCACTGACCGTGTTGCACCCGCGGGCGGGCGGCCGCGACAGGCCGCTCGTCGCACACACGCCGAGGACCCACGATCTTCACACCGTGCGCGTCGATCTGCGGCAGCGTGAGCGTCGTCAACCAGGAACTGGAGGCGGCATGCAGACTCGTAGAACGTTGTTGCGTCGCGGCGCGGTTGGAGCGGGCGGCGCGCTGGCGCTCGCGCCTGTCGCAGGCGCGCTGGCCAAGCCCGCTCGCCGAGCCGGCTACGGACCGCTCGTCGAGGACTCGGCCGGCCTGCTCGACCTGCCGTGTGGCTTTCGCTACCGCGTCGTACAGAACGTCGAAGACCGGCTGTCGAACGGCGCTGCGGTGCCGGGAGACTTCGACGGCATGGTCGCGATCGACGGGCCGCGCAACTCGACGATCCTCGTGCGCAACCACGAGCTGACCCCGAGGGACGCCACCAAGGCGCCGGTCGTCGGCCGCAACCCCTACGACCCCGCCACACCGGGCGGTACGACCGCGCTCGTCGTCGGCGCAAACCGCAGGCTCGACCGCTCGTATGTGTCCTCGTCGGGCACGCTGAACAACTGCGCCGGTGGCGGTACGCCGTGGGGCACATGGATCACCTGCGAGGAGAGCCGCACGACCGGGCACGGCTACGCCTTTGAGGTCGACCCGACCGAGCCGGAGAGCAAGCTGTCCAGGACGCCGATCCGCGCGATGGGCTACTTCTCGCACGAGGCGATCGACATCGACCCGCGCACCGGCATCGCCTACCTGACCGAGGACGACTTCCGCGGCCAGCAGGTGGCGCCCGAGCTCGAGGTGCCGACCGGCCCGGGCCTGACGCGCTCGAGCTTCCTGTATCGCTACCTGCCCGAGAACCGGGCCCAGAAGCCTGGTGCGCTGCAGGACGGCGGCCGGCTGCAGGCGATGGCGATCCAGGCGCGCCCGCAGTACAACATGGACCTCGGCCGCACCGGTGAGCGCTTCCAGGTCGTCTGGGTCGACGTCAGCGCCGAGGAGCCGCACGACGACGCGCTGACGAAGGGCGCGGCGCGCTTTCAGCGGTTGGAGGGCTGTCACTTCGCCGGCGGCGCGTTCTGGTTCGACGACACCTCCGGCGGCGAGGCGCGCGTCGGCCAGGTCTTCCGGCTGATCCCCTGCGGCGACCCGGCCGGCGGCGGCGTCGACACCCTCGAGCTGTTCCTCGAAGGCGACAGCAAGGAGCAGATCGACGCGCCCGACAACCTCTACGTGACGCCGTGGGGCGATGTCTGGCTGGCCGAGGACGGCGGCGACGGCAACCGCGTGATCGGGATCACCCCACAAGGCGAGTCCTACGTGTTCGCCTACAACCGCCTCAACGACAGCGAGTTCGCGGGCCCGTGCTTCTCGCCGGACGGGCGCACGTTCTTCGTGAACATCCAGGACCCCGGCCACACGTTCGCGATCTGGGGGCCGTTCCCGCGCCGCAACTCGGGCGGGCAACGAGCGATGGCGAGCGCCGCCCCCCGCCACCGTCGCGCGCCGAAGGTCTCAGAGGAGCTGCGCGAGCACGCCGGCAGGCACGGCATGTCGCCCTACGAGGCCGCCGCGTACGACCGCCTCGGCGTCACGCTCGTGTGACCACCAGCCACGCCGAGGTCCTTGACCTTCGGCGCACGGCGACGCGCGCGGCGCTCGTCTCGTGTACCCCTATGGATCGTGCTGAGCCACCTCGTCGTCGCAATACTCTCGCTGTACGGCTTCGACCAGCCGCTGCCGGCGGCCGCGGCAGCGCAGCCGGCGACACCCGCGCTGACGCTGCGCCAGGCCGTCGGACAGCACATGATCTTCGCCTACGACGGCCTCGCGCCGCCGCCCGCGCTGCGCCGCCGGATCGCGCGCGGCGAGGCGGCGGGCGTGATCCTGTTCTCCCGCAACGTGCGCTCGCCGCAGCAGGTTCGTGCGACGATCCGCAGTCTGCAGGCGGTCCCGCGCCCGCCCGGGCTGCGCGCCCCCTTGATCGTCATGACCGACCAGGAGGGCGGCCCCGTGCGGCGCATCGCGGGGGCCCCGCGGCGCGCGGCCGGGAGCGTCAGAAGCGCCGCACAGGCACGCGCGGACGGCGACGCCGCGGGGCGGAACCTGCGCCGCGCCGGGGTGAACCTGAACCTCGCGCCCGTCGCCGACGTCGCGCGGGCGAGGCGCGCGCTCGAGCGCGAGCGGCGCACGTACGGCCGATCGCCGCACGAGGTCGCGCGGCGCGCGCAGGCCTTCGTCGACGGTCTGCACGACCGCGGTGTCCTGGCAGCGGCGAAGCACTTTCCCGGCTTTGGCGCGGCCAGGCGGAACACCGACGACGCGCCGCAGCGGATCGACCTCTCGCTGAACACGCTGCGGACCGTCGACGAGCCACCGTTCGCGCAGCTCGTCGACGGCGGCATCGATGCCGTCATGCTGTCGACAGCCGTCTATCCGGCGCTCGACGAGCGCCCGGCGGCGCTTTCGCGGCTGTGGGTCCGCGGCGAGCTTCGCAGGCGCCTCGGGTTCCGCGGCGTGAGCATCAGCGACGACCTCGGCACACCCGCGGTCGCCGGCCTCGGCTCCAACGCCCAGCGCGCCGTGCTCGCCGTCGATGCCGGCATCGACCTGCCGCTGTTCACCGCCGGCTACAGGTCCGGCGCGGAGGCTGCCGAGGGACTGCTCGCGGCGGCTCGCAGCGGCCGTCTCGACGGGCGCGTCCTGCGCGACAAGGCGCGCCGCGTGCTGGCGCTACGCGCCAAGCTCCCGCGCTGAGGCTGACAGCCATTGCACGGCCGTCCGCCACGCGGCGCTCGTGGGGTCGATCGGGTCACGGTGACCGCCCGGCGGCTCGGCGAGCGTGACCTCGGCGCCGGCTGCCCGCGCGGCCGCCAGGTACTCGCGCGACCGCTGCACGGAGACGGTCGCGTCGCCGCGTGCATGGACGAGACCGACGGGGACGGCGAGCGGGATGCGGCGCATCGGGTCGGCCTGCGCCCAGCGCTCGGGCACCTCCGCCGGCGCGCCGCCGAGCAGCAGCCGCGCCGCCCCGCCGGCGGTCTCGAGGTCGCAGACGGCGGCCAGCGCGAGCACGCGGCGGGCGACGACCCGCGGGGCGGCGCCGGGCGCACCGAGCGGAAGCTCGGGACGGCCGGCGGCCCACAGGGCGAGCTGCCCGCCGGCCGAATGACCGAGCAGCGTCACGCGTTCCAGATCGAGCGCGGCGTCGCCCAGCGCGGGATCGGCGAGCTGGTCGATCGCGGCCGCGACGTCGTCGAACGTCTGCGGCCAGCCGCCGCCGTCGCGGCCCAGGCGCCGGTACTCGACGTTGACGGCGGCGTAGCCGCGCCGTACGAGGTCGGCGCACAGCGGGCGCATGACGAGCTTCGTGTACGGCGGCTGCCAGTAGCCGCCGTGCAGCACGACGACAACCGGGTGCGGGCCGGAGCCGACCGGCCGGTGCAGGTCGGCGACCTGGCGCGGATGCTCGCCGTAGCGGTGGCGCGTCGCGCCTCGGCGCAGCGCCGAGCGGGCGATGCGCAGCGCCAGCGAGGTCACAGCAGCCCCGGCCCGCGCGGCACCGCGATTGCCCCGTCGCGCACGTCGAGCGGATGGTCGACGTCGGCGAAGAGCTCGAGCGTCGCCAGCCCGCACGCGGCTCGGATGCGCAGCGCGGCGGCCGCATGCAGCGCGGCGGCGATCCCGAGCGGCCCGTCGAACGTCGATGCCACGTACGGCTCGGCGCCCGACGCGCGCACGAGCGACGCGCACGCCAGCAGCCCGGAGATGCCGCCGCAGCGCGAGAGCTTCAGGCAGACCGCGTCAGCGGCGCCCGACGCCAGAGCTCCCGGTTGCGCGGCGGTCTCGTCCATCGCGATTCGCACCGCGACGCGCTCGCGCACCTCGCGCAGCGGGCCGAGTCCGTGGACGGGCTCCTCGACGAGCTCGAGGCCGCCGGCGGCGAGCGCATCGATCGTGGCAACCGCCTCGTCGACGCCCCAGGCGCCGTTTGCGTCGAGGCGCAGCTCGGCGTCCGACCCGAGCGCGGCGCGAACGGCCGCCACGCGGCCTGCGTCGTCGCCGATGCCGACCTTCAGCTTGACGCAGCGAAAGCCGGCCTGACGGGCCGCGGCGGCGCTCGCCGCGGCGCCCGCGCGGTCCTCGGCGCCGATCGTCGCGTTGACGCGCACGTCGTCGAGCACGGGCTCGGTGAGCAGCCGGGCGACGGGCCGGCCGGCGCGGCGCCCGGCGCGGTCCCAGAGCGCCATGTCGACGGCGGCGAGCGCCTGGGGGAGGGCATCCAGCGAGCGGCAGGCGTCCAGCAGATCGCCGCCCTGGAGGGCGTCGCCGTCCTCGAGGATCGGCCTGTAGGCCTCCAGCGCGGCCAGCGCGCGGCTGACCGAGACGCCGTCGTAGGGCTCGAGCGGCGCCGCCTCGCCGCGCCCGGCGACGCCGTCGGCGCCTTCGATCTCGAGCTCGATGATCGTGCGCTCGGCAAGCTCGCCGTAGGACGTCCGCAACGGCCTGAGCAAGCGCAGCGTCCGCTGCTCGATGCCGACGCGCATCAGTGGCTCACGCTCAGCTCGCCAGAACGCCCGCGCTGAGCAGCAGGCAGAACGCGAGCTGCAGCAGCCCGGTCTGGGCGAGCATCTCGTTCAGCGTCGGGCCGTCGGCGTGCTCGCGCACCGTGCGCACGAGCTTCACCGCGAGCGGCAGCGTCAGCCACGGCAGCGCCAGCCACGGCGACAGCGCGCCGAGCAGCCACGGCAGCGGCGCCACGACGTAGGCGCCGTAGAGCATCAGGGCGTAGATCGTGCGCCCGCGCTCGCGGCCCAGCCGGACCGCAAGCGTGCGCTTGCCGGCGCGCCTGTCGCTGTCGAGATCGCGGACGTTGTTGACGACGAGGATCGCGGCGGCGAGCAACCCGACCGGCACGGCGAGCACGAACGCCTCCCACGGCCAGGACTGCAGTTGCGCGAAGGTCGAGCCGGCGACGGCGACGATGCCGAAGAACAGGAACACGAAGACCTCGCCGAGTCCCTCGTAGCCGTACGGCTTCGGCCCGCCCGTGTAGAGCACGCCCGCCGCGATCGATGCGACGCCGACGATCAGCAGCTCGATCCCGGCCACGAACACGAGGTACAGCCCGCAGACGACCGCGAGGCCGAACGTGATGTACGTCGCGATCAGCACCTGGCGCGGCGGGACGAGGCCACCGGCCGTCACGCGGACCGGCCCGACGCGATCCTCCGCGTCGGCGCCACGGCGCGCGTCGGAGTAGTCGTTGGCGAGGTTCGTCCCGACCTGGATGAAGATCGAGCCCAGCAGCGCGGCGGCGAAGGCGCCGGGCCGGAAGATCCCGCGCTCGACCGCCAGCGACGTGCCGACGAGCACGGGAGCGACGGCGGCGGGCAGCGTGCGGATGCGCGCCGCCATGAGCCAGATGCGCAGCCCGCTGGGTGGGGAGACGGCCGTCGCCATGCGGTTCGCCTACGGCCTCTTGGGAAAGCGCGAGAAGTCCGGCCGGCGCTTCTCGCGGTAGGCGTCCCGGCCCTCCTGCGCCTCCGCGTTCTCATAGAAGAGCAGGTTCGCGTCGTGCGCGAGCTGCTGCACGCCGCTGAAGCCGTCCTCCGTCGCGTTGAAGCTCGCCTTGAGCAGGCGCAGCGCGAACGGCGACATCGCGAGCATCTCGCGACACCAGGCGACTGTCTCCTGCTCGAGCGCCGCGAGCGGCACGACCGTGTTGACGAGCCCCATCTCGAGCGCCTGCGCGGCGTCGTACTGGCGGCAGAGAAACCACATCTCCTTGGCCTTCTTGGGCCCGACGAGCGAGGCCAGCAGGCCCGCGCCGAAGCCCCCGTCAAACGAGCCGACGCGCGGGCCGACCTGGCCGAAGCGCGCGTTGTCGGCCGCGATCGACAGGTCGCAGACGAGCTGCAGGACGTGGCCGCCGCCGATCGCGTAGCCCGCGATCATCGCGACGACGGGCTTTGGCAGGCGGCGGATCTGGACGTGCAGATCGGTCACGTGGAAGCGCCCGACGGCGGGCTGGGCGGGGTCCGACCGGCGGCTGGAGTGCGGTTCCATCAGGTAGCCGGTGTCGCCGCGGACGTTCTGGTCGCCGCCGGAGCAGAAGGCCAGCTCGCCCTCGCCGGTGAGGACGATCACGCCGACCGACGTGTCCTCGCGGGCGCGCGTCAGCGCATCGGAGATCTCGATGATCGTCTGCGGGCGAAAGGCGTTGCGGACCTCGGGCCGGTCGATCGTGATCTTCGCGATCCCGTCAGCGCTGAGGTCGTAGCGGATGTCGGTGTACTCGCCGCCGCCCGGCGTCCACTCGATTGCCATGGCCTGGAGGCTACTTTCACCGGATGGTCGTCGAGTCCTGGCTTGCTCGTGCCGCGCGGACGCGGCCCGATCGGATCGCGCTGCGCGCCGAGGACGGGGTGCTGCGCTACGGAGAGTTGTACGAGGCGGCGATGCTCGCGGCCCAGCGGCTGAGCGCACTCGGCGTGCGCCCCGGCGACCGCGTCGGCGTCGCCCTGCCCGCTCGCCGCGCGTTCGCCGAGACGCTGCACGGCTGCCTGCTGCTCGGCGCGCCCGCGGTACCCGTCGACCTGCGCCTGACGGCCGCCGAGCGGCGCGCGCGCACGGCGGGCTGCGCGGCGGTCGTCAGCGAGCCGCTGCAGGGACTGCTCGACGCCGGCGCGCCGATCGCCGGCAGCCACGACCTCGACGCGACGGCGATCGTCGTCCACACGTCCGGCACGACGAGCGGCCCGCGGCCCGTCGCGCTGAGCTACGGAAACTGGCTGTGGAGCGCGCTCGGCTCGGCCGCCGCACTGGGCGTCGATCGCGCCGACGCCTGGCTGTGCACGCTGCCGCTGTCGCACGTCGGCGGCCTGTCGATCCTCGTGCGCAGCGCGATCTACGCGACGAGCGTCGTCCTGCACGAGCATTTCGACGCCGAGGCCGCGGCCGACGAGATCGCCACGCGCGCGACGCTCGTCTCGGTCGTGCCGACGACGCTCGCGCGGCTGCTCGACGCCGGGCTGCGCCACCCGCCGCGGCTGCGCGCGGCGCTCGTCGGCGGCGCGCCGGTCACGCCGGCGCTGCTCGATCGGGCCGCCGCGGCGGGCGTGCCGACGATCAGCACGTACGGGCTCACAGAGGCCTGCTCGCAGGTCACGACCGGGGGGCCGCCGCTGTTCTGCACGCGCGTGCGGATCGGCGCCGCGCGCGAGATCCTCGTCGCGGGCCCGACGGTCGCGCCCGCAGCGCTCACAGACGACGGCTGGCTGCACACCGGCGACGAGGGCGCGATCGATCCCGACGGCAACCTCGTCGTGACGGGACGCGCGGGCGACACGATCATCACGGGCGGGGAGAACGTCGCCCCGGCAGCGGTCGAAGCGGTGCTCGAGAGCCACCCCGCAGTCGCGGAGGCGGCCGTGCACGGCGTGCCGGACCCGGAATGGGGCGAGCGGGTCGTCGCGACGGTCGTCCTGCAGGCCGGACAAGACGCAACGGAGGACGAGCTTCGCGGTTATTGTCGTGTCCGACTCGCCGGCTACGAGGTGCCCAGGGTCTACAGGTTTTCTCCCGAGTTGCCGAGGACGGCCTCAGGGAAGCTTTTGCGCCGATCTTTGGAGGAATGAATGTCACGCCTGCGCCGCCGTCGCTCGTTGTCCATCGCCGCCGCCGCGGTGGCGGTGCTCGTCGCCCCCGCCGCGGCGGACGCGGCGACCTACACGATCAGGTCCGGCGACGGGGGCTGCGGCGGCGCGGACCTCGCCTGCGGCGGCTTCGCAGAGGCTGCTGCGGCCGCCGCCGCCGGCGACGTCTTCAACGCGAGCGCCGGCATCTACCCCGGCGCGACCTTCGCGGCCCCCGGCATCACGATCAACGGCGAGACGGGCGTGCTCGTCAACAGCACGCTGACCTTCTCGGGGGCGGCCGGTGAGGTCAACAGGATGTCGAGGGTCGCGGCCATCTCGACGGCCGCGACGGGCCCGGCGATCGCGGTGACCGGCAGCGCGGGCCTCGCGCTCGGCGACGCCGTCGCGATCAGCCAGAACGACCACGCGATCTTCATCTCGGCGGGCACGACGAACAAGATCGTCCGCACGATCGCCGCGACCGGGGGGGCGCAGACGAGCGCAATCCGCGTCACGTCAGATCCCAGCAGCGGGCCGAAGTCCGTCACCATCGAGTCGACCCTCGCCAGCGGCGGCGCGTCGGCGATCGGCGCCTTCACGGAGAGCGCCCCGCTGCTGCCCGGCCCGGCCGGGGACATCACGCTCGTCCTGCGACACGTGACGGCTGGCGGCGCGTCGAACGGCATCGTCCTGAACTCGGCGGCGGGCGCCAACGCCTTCAACGACGGGGCCGGCGCCATCGACGCGACGGTCAGCGACTCGATCGCGCTCAACAACTCGACCACGCAGGCCGTGGGCCTGCTCGGCACAGGCGACAACGCCGCCACGCTGACCGCGACACGCACGCTGCAGAGCGGCGACCCGACGACGATCTTCGCCGATCCGGCGGGCGGCAACTTCCGCCTGCGGCCGGGCTCGGTCGCGATCGGCCAGGGCGGCGTCGAGCCCGGCGAGTCGCCGACCGACATCGACGGCGAGGACCGCTCGACCGCCCCGACCGACCTCGGCGCCGACGAGTTCAACAACGCGCCGCCGGTCGCGAAGATCGCCGTCACGACGAAGACGCCGCGCGCCAACCAGCCGGTCGCGTTCGACGCCGGCGGCTCGAGCGACCGCGAGGCGAAGTACGGCGGCGGGATCGTCGAGTACCGCTGGAGCTTCAGCGACGGCAAGAGCGAGACGACCGCCGGGCCGACCGTCAGCCACGCGTACCCGAAGGAGGGCGATGCATCCGCGACGCTCGTCGTCGTCGACCGCCAGGGCGCCGCGAGCGCGCCCGCCACGGTGGCGCTGAAGCTGATCGACGGCACGCCGCCCACGGTCGGCATCGTCAAGCCGAAGGGCAACCAGCGGATCAGGCAGTTCACGACGAAGACGACGACGAGGACCGTCGACGGGGTCAAGAAGAAGACGAAGAAGCGCACGCGCACGAAGATCGTCATCGGCGGCCTCTCGCGGGATGCGAACGGCGTCGCGCACGTCGTCCTGACGCTCGAGAAGCTCGTGCCCGGCTCGAGGTCCTCCAAGTGCAACTGGTACAACCCGAAGAAGGGGATCGTGCGTAGGAGCTGCAACAAGCCGGTGCTGATCCTCGCCCGGCTCAAGAAGGACAGCAGCGCCGGCGAGTGGAGCTACACGGTCAGGCGCAAGCTCAGCAAGGGCACCTACCGCATCCAGGCGGTCGGCGTCGACAAGACCGGCGCGTCGGGGAACGCCGGCGGCAGCAAGCTCGGAGTCGTCCGGTTCCGGCTGATCTAGATCCGTCCGAGTACCGCCGCACGAGCCGCGAGCGCTGGGCTCGTGCGGCCGCCGGCTGGGGAACGCATCGCGACGGCTTCCAGTCCGCGGCGCAGCCGGTCTCGCACTGGCTCGTGGACGCGATCGCGCCGCAGCCCGGCCACTGCGTGCTCGAGCTCGCCGCCGGCCCGGGCGACACGGGCTTTCTCGCCGCCGAGCTGATCGCCCCCGGCGGCACGCTGATCAGCTCCGACGTCGTCGAGGAGATGCTCGAGCAGGCGCGCGCACGTGCCGACGAGCTCGGCATCTCCAACGTCGAGTTCCGGACGATCGACGCCGAGTGGATCGACCTCCCGATCGCCAGCCTCGACGGCGTGATCGCGCGCTGGGGCTACATGCTGCTCGCCGACCCGGCCGCCGCGCTGGCCGAGACGCGCCGCGTCCTGCGACCGGGCGGCCGCGTCGCGCTCGCCGCCTGGACACACCCCGAGGACAATCCGTGGGCATCGGCGCCGACCGCCGAGCTCGTGGCGATCGGCGCGGTGCAGCAGCCCGACCTCGACGAGCCGAACATGTTCGCCTTCCACGATCCGCAGCGCATCCGCGATCTGCTCGAGGGGGCGGGGTTCAGCGAGATCGCGATCGAGCAGATCCCGATCGTCTTTCGCTACCCGAGCCTCGACGACTGGTGGGACACCCAGCTCGACCTCTCGACGAGCCTGGCGCTCGCCGTCGGCGCGCTCACGCCGGCCCAGCGCGACGACCTGCGCGACGCGATGGACGCCCGGCTCGCGCGCTACGTCGCCGACGACGGGTCGGCGGCGCTGCCGGGGCGTACGCACGTCACGGCGGCGAGCGCGTAGCCGGCGGCGTTGCCGTGTAAGACGACGGCTTCGGGCAACGCTAAGAACAGCATGAGCCGACCGCTGTTATCGCCCGCCGTGGCACGGTGGACCCGCTCCCAGGGGTGCCGGGCCGATCACTCGTCGTGCCCCCGTGCCTCGCGTCTGGATACGCCGTTCAAAAGGAGATCGTCATGAAGCTCGGGCTCGTCGTCTTGCGCGCCGTCCTCGGAGCGCTGTTCATGGGGCACGGGACACGGAAGCTGTTCGGCTGGTTCGAAGGCCAGGGCCTGCGCGAGACGGGCGATTCGTTTGATTCGCTCGGATTGCGCCCGGGCCGGCCCCAGGCCACGACGGCGGGCGTCTCAGAGACGGTCGGTGGCGCGCTCATCGCCACCGGCTTTCTCACTCCGGTCGGCTGCGCGCTCATCACCGGCGTGATGACCCAAGCGATCAGGACCGTGCACGTCGGCAAGGGGCCCTGGTTCACCGACGGCGGATGGGAATACAACGTCGTGCTGATTGCCGCGGTCTTCGCGATCGCCGAGCTGGGTCCCGGTGACTGGTCGCTCGATCATGCGCTGGGCACGGAGCGCTCAGGCGCGCTCTGGGCGGTGCCCGCGGTCGGCGTCGGCGTCGCGGGGCCGGTGGTGACCACGCGCGGGCTCTACTTGATCGCGGCCGGCGCCGGCCTTCCCGTGTAAGGCGCAGGAGCGAAGTTGGTGCTGGCATCCACCTCCGAAACCCGCCTCAGCTGGGCCCCCCGCGTCTGCGTGGCCGCCTTCGCGCGCGTTACCGCGCTACTCCACCGCCCGGGCGACGGCGCGCACGAACGGCGCCGCGAGCGGTTCCGTGCGCCGCACCGCCTCCGCGATCAGCAGGCCGACGACGACGTCGGCGACGTAGTGCTCACCGAGGTAGACGATCGCAAACGACGCGGCGGCGACGTAGGTCCAGCCGATTGCGCCGTACAGCGGGCTGACCTCGGCGAGGCCCATTGCCGTGATCGCCGCCGAGGAGATGTGGTCGGAGGGCATCGCGCCCCACGGGTTGCCCTGCGCGCTGCCCTCCGGCGGCGGCACACGCTTGAGAAGGTCGTAGACGACGAGCCGGGCGACGCGCTCGATCTCGCCGTTCATGCGCCCTTCGCGCTCTGAGGCCCACCACGGCGGCGCCTCCGGCGCCAGGAAGTAGAACGGGCAGGTCACGTGATAGGCGGCCGCCAGCCGCGCGCCCGCGCGCGGCATGTACTCCTGATGGCGCACGAGCAGGTAGCCGAGCAGCATGTGCGGCAGAAACCAGGAGCCGTAGAGGACGGTGACGGCGCGGTCGAACATCGTGACCTCGCCGCGCGTGCGCAGCGCGCGCTGCAGCCGCAGGCCCGGCGGCACGCCGAGGCCGACGGCGCTGTCGAAGCGGATCGGCTCGTCGATCCACAGCCTCCGGCGCAGCTTCTCGGGATCGTCGTAGGGCAGTTCCCAGCCGAGCTTGAAGAGGTGCATGTAGGCGGCGGCGACCGCGACGTAGCGCCTGCGGCCCTTCGGCACCGCGATCGCGCAGCCGAGCGGCGGCACGCATCCCACCGCCAGGGTGATCGCCGGGTGCATCCCGATTCGCTTGCGCGCCGCGATCGCCCCGACGGCGAGCGGCACGGCAGCCGCCGCGACGACGCTCCACGCGCGGTGTGAGCGCAGCTGGCGGTTGGCGGCGTCCGAGGCGCCGTCGAGCACCCGTTGCAGCGCGGACCCCCTGAGGCGGTCAGGCCCGCGCCGGCGATACGCGTCTGGCCGGGTCCGCATCAGTTCCAGTCTCGCACAGGACGTGGATAGGTGGAGACGCGCCTATCTCAGCGCGTCGGCCAGCGCACTGTCGATGTCGGGATACGAAAACGTGTAGCCGAGCTCGTCCGCGCGGCCGGGCACCATCCGTACGCCCGTCACCGCGTACGTCGCGACGTCGCCCGCGATGATCCTGGCGACGACCCCAGGGACCGGCACGATCGCCGGGCGCCGCAGGGCACGGCCGAGCGCTTTGGAGAATTCGCGGTTGGTCACCGCAGACGGAGCGGACGCGTTGAGCGCGCCGCTGAAGTCCGCCCGATCGATGGCACACAGGTACATGCCGATCAGGTCGTCGTGATGAATCCACGGCAGATACTGGGCGCCGCCGGCGAGCGGTCCGCCGAGCCCGAGCTTGAACGGCAGAAGCATGTTCGCCAGCACGCCGCTGCGCGCGTGCAGCGTGACGCCGGTGCGGACCTTGACGACGGTCACGCCGAGCTCGCTGGCGCCGTCAGCCGCGCGTTCCCAGCGCACGCAGACATCAGCAAGGTAGTCGCGCCCGGCAGGGCTCGTCTCGTCGACGAGCTCCGTCCCGTGCGCCCCGTAGTACGCGCAGGCCGACGCGCACACCAGTCGCGCGGGGCGCGGATCGGCCGCTGCGAGGCCGGCGACAAGTTCGCTCGTGCCACGCTCGCGACTGTCGCGGATCTTTTCCTTGACCGAGGTGTTCCAGCGCTGGGCGACGGGTTCGCCGGCGAGATGCACGACGACATCGCGACCGGCCAGCGCAGCGGCCGGAGCGGGCCCCTGCTGCCAGTCCCACGTGACCGCGTCCACGCCCAAGCGCTCTCGTGCGCGAGTTGCGTCGCGGGACAGCACCGTGACCTCGTCGCCGCGCGCCCGCAAAGCCTCGACGAGCCGCGAGCCGACAAATCCCGTCGCGCCCGTAAGGGTCACTCTCATGCGCGTCGACGGGGTGCAACGATGCGAACGTCCATAGCGAGACTTGCGTTACCCGCGCCGTTCGGATGCCTCACGCCGGTGACCGACCTCGGCTGTGGCCTCCGAGCGTGCAGGCGCACGCTGCCGGGGCGACCGTGGAAGAGCCGCCGTCCGCCAGGCGCACACTAGGATCCGGCGCCATGTACTACGACGACGACGCTGACCTCAGCCTGCTCGACGGCAAGACCGTCGCCATCATCGGCTACGGCTCGCAGGGCCACGCCCACGCGCTGAACCTCAAGGATTCGGGCGTCGACGTCGTCGTAGGCCTGCGCGAAGGCTCGGCTTCGGAGGCCAAGGCGAGGGAGCACGGCCTGGAGGTGCTGCCGATCGCCGACGCCGCCAGCCGCGGCGACGTCGTGATGATCCTCGTGCCCGACGAGCTGCATCGCAGCGTCTACGAGGGCGAAGTCCGCGACGGCATCGCCGAGGGCAACATGCTGCTCTTCGGCCACGGCTTCTCGATCCACTACGGCGAGGTCCAGCCGCCCCCCGGCGTCGACGTCGCGCTCGTCGCGCCGAAGGGCCCGGGCCACCTCGTGCGCCGCCAGTACCTCGAGGGCTCGGGCGTGCCCGGCCTCGTCGCCGTCGAGCAGGACGCCGGCGGCAACGCCAAGGCGCTCGCGCTCGCCTATGCAAAGGCGATCGGGTGCACCCGCGGCGGGGTCATCGAGACCTCGTTCAAGGACGAGACCGAGACCGACCTCTTCGGCGAGCAGGCCGTGTTGTGCGGGGGCGCGTCGGAGCTCGTCCAGGCGGGCTTCGAGACGCTCGTCGAGGCCGGCTACGACCCCAAGATGGCCTACTTCGAGTGCCTCCACGAGCTCAAGCTGATCGTCGACCTGATGTACGAGAAGGGCCTCGCCGGGATGCGCTACTCGATCTCGAACACGGCCGAGTACGGCGACTACACGCGCGGCAAGCGCGTCATCACCGATGACACGCGGGCCAACATGAAGCAGATCCTGACCGAGATCCAGTCCGGCGACTTCGCTCGTGAGTGGATCGCCGAGAACCGCGCCGGCCAGGAGAACTTCAAGCGCATGCGCGCCGAGCAGGCCGCCTCGAAGGTCGAGACGACCGGCAGCGATCTGCGCTCGATGATGGACTGGATCGACACCGACTTTCACGAGTAGGGGCGCTGCGCAGACCTTCACCCGCAACCGCAGGACGTCTGCCCATGACGACGAGCACGAAGTCTGAGATCCCTGAAGCGCTGAAGCCGTCCGACGGCCGTTTCGGCTCGGGGCCCTCGAAGGTCCGGCCGGCGCAGCTTGCGGCGCTCGCCGGCGAGCACGCCGCCCTGCTCGGGACCTCGCATCGCCAGAAGCCGGTTCGCGCGCTGGTCGGGCGCGTGCGCAGCGGTCTCGCCGAGTTGCTCGGCGCTCCCGACGGCTACGAGGTCGCGCTCGGCAACGGCGGCACGACCGCGTTCTGGGACGCCGCGGCGCTGTCGCTCGTCCGCGAGCGCTCGCTGCACCTGACCTTCGGCGAGTTCAGCCGCAAGTTCTCCGACGTCACCCGCAGGGCGCCCTTCCTCGCCGAGCCGATCGTGCTCGAGGCCGCTCCCGGCGACGCGCCGCAGCCGGCCGGCGACCCCGGCGCCGACGCGATCGCCTGGGCGCACAACGAGACCTCGACCGGTGTGATGGTCCCCGTCACCCGCCCGCCGGACGCCGGCGAGGCGCTCGTCCTGATCGATGCGACCTCCGCCGCCGGCGGCCTGCCGCTCGACGCCGCGCAGGCCGACGCGTACTACTTCGCGCCGCAGAAGAGCTTCGCGTCAGACGGCGGCCTCTGGCTCGCGCTGCTCAGCCCGGCGGCGATCGAGCGCATCGAGCAGCTCGCGGCAACCGACCGCTGGATTCCCGAGTTCCTCAGCCTCAGCACGGCGCTCGCCAACTCGCGCCAGAACCAGACGCTCAACACGCCGGCGCTCGCGACGCTCGTGCTGCTCGCCGAGCAGCTGGACTGGATGCTCTCCAACGGCGGACTGCAGTGGTGCGTCGGGCGCACGACGCAGTCCTCGAGCACGTTGTACGGATGGGCGCAGGCATCGCCGTACGCGACGCCGTTCGTCCGCGATCCTGCGAAGCGCTCGCTTGTCGTCGGCACGGTCGACTTCGCCGACGGCGTCGACGCCGCACGCCTCGCCGCGACGCTGCGCGCGAACGGGATCGTCGACGTCGAGCCGTACCGCAAGCTGGGCCGAAACCAGCTGCGCGTGGCGATGTTCCCGGCCATCGAGCCCGCCGACGTGCAGGCGCTGACCGCCTGCATCGACTGGGTCGTCGAGCGGATCGAGGGGGAGTGATGGCCGAGCGCGTGCTCGTCGCCGAGTCGGTCGGCGACTCCGGGCTGGACATGCTGCAGGTCGCGGGCTTCGACGTCGATCTGGGGATCGGTTGGCCGCGTGAGCAGCTCGCCGAGCAGATCGGCGACTACGACGGGATCCTGATCCGCTCGGCGACGAAGCTCGACGCCGACCTGATCGGCCGTGCCACGAGGCTGCGCGTGATCGCGCGGGCCGGCGTCGGCATCGACAACATCGACGTCGCCGCCGCGACGAAGCGCGGCATCATCGTCGCCAACGCGCCGCGCTCGAACATCGTCACGGCCGCAGAGCACACGATGGCGCTGCTGCTGGCGCTCGCGCGCCACATCCCGCAGGCGCACGCCGCGCTGACCGCCGGGCGCTGGGAGCGCAAGAACTTCAGCGGGATCGAGCTGATGGACAAGACGCTCGGCGTGCTCGGCTTCGGGCGCATCGGCCAGCTCGTCGCCGTCCGGGCGAAGGGCTTCGGGATGCGCGTCGTCGCCTACGACCCGTACGTCGCGAGCGAGCGCTACTCGAACCTCGGCGTCGAGAAGTGCGTCAGGCCCGATGCGCTCTACGCGCAGGCCGACTTCGTCACCGTCCACCTGCCCGACACCCCCGAGACCGACGGCTGGCTCGATGCCGAGGCGTTCGCGAAGATGCGCGACGGCGTACGGATCCTCAACGTCGCGCGCGGCTCGCTGATCGTCGACGAGGACCTCGAGGACGCGCTCGACAGCGGCAAGGTCGCGGGCGCGGCGCTGGACGTCTTCCGGACCGAGCCGATCACCGATCACCCGCTGTTCGGCTATCCGAACGTGATCGTCACGCCGCACCTCGGCGCCTCGACGACCGAGGCGACGGACCGCGCCGGGTACCAGGCGGCCGAGCAGATCGTCGCCGCGCTGCAGGGCGGGAGCGTCACGACCGCCGTCAACGCGCCCACGATCAAGCCCGAGGACATCGAGGTGCTCGGCCCGTTTCTGCCGCTCTGCCATCAGCTCGGGCGGCTCGGAACGGCGCTTGCGCTCTGCGGCTCGATCGACCGGATCGAGATCGAGTGCAACGGGCGGATCGCCGAGCGCGACACGCGCCCGCTCGGCACCGCCGTCCTGCTCGGCGCGCTCGAGGGGCACACCGAGGAGCCGATCAACGCGGTCAACGCCCCCGCGATCGCAGACGAGCGCGGGATCGAGGTGATCGAGACCAAGAGCACGGTCGCGCGCGACTTCACCGACCTCGTGCGGGTCAACGTCGTCTGCGGCGGCGGCACGACGACGGTCGCCGGCACGACGATCGGGCGTCGCAACCGCCCTCACCTGCTGCAGGCCTGGGGCCAGCGCTTCAACCTCCAGCTCGAGCCGTACGTGACGCTGTTTCGCTACAACGACGTGCCGGGCGTGATCGGCCGCGTCGGCACGTTCTTCGGCCAGCGCAACGTGAACATCGGCTCGGCCGCGGTCGGCCACTCGCCCGACAACGGCGAGCAGCAGCACGCGGTGATGATCCTCACCACCGACGCCGAGGTCCCTCAGCAGCTCGTCGACGAGATCATCGCCTCGTCGGAGACCTTCATCGACGGCAGGACGGTCGCGCTGAGCTGAGGCTTGCCGGCCGCGCGCCGCGAAGCACGTGCTCGCGGTTCACGGCCGGCGCCCGACGTGCGTCAGATCCTGCGGTCGCGGTAGGCGACGGGCTCCTCGACGACGCGATCGCGCGTCACAGAGCGTGACTGGATGAGCTCGACCACGAGCCAGATCGCGCCGACGATGAAGAGGATCATGCCGACGGTCTGGATCGAGATGCCGGCGACCGTTGCGGTCACCGCGAGCCAGAGGACGAGACCGAGGGCCATGAGAACAAGCGGGGGTCCGGCGTCTGCAGCCATGCGTACAGCCTCCTCGTGTTGGTCGTGATGACGTGTTGCCCCGCGGCGGGCGGCGCAAATCCGATCTCAGACGAATCTCATACGAGACGGCCTCGGGGCTTGAGGATCGCGATCCGGTCGACGGGCTCGAAGCCGAGTCGCGCCGCCAACGCGGTCGAGGCGACGTTGTCGTCCTCGGCACACCAGACCGGCTGCTTCCCAGCGGCGGCCATGTGCGCCGCGAGCGCGCGGAACGCCGCCGCGGCGTGACCCTGCCGTCGGTATCCCTCGAGCGTGTCGATGCCGACGTCCCACAGCGTCTCGGTGACGTCGCCCGCCGCGCACACCGCGACGACCGCGCCGTCGACGACGCGCAGCGCGATCGCCTCCGCGATCGCCGCGTAGAAGCGGATGTCACCGGCCTCCGGGACGCGCTCGAGCCAGCGCTCCTCGGGCGGTGCGCAGATGACGACGTCCGGGTCGCGGCCGGCGTCGTTCGTCGCGTGCCACGGCGCCAGCGGCGAGAACACGGTCGCGGTCGCCACCGTCCAGCCCGGCAGCGCCGCGCGCGCAGCGCGGATCGCGTCAGCCTGCACGACGAGCTCGAAGCGCTCCGGCGCCCCGGCGGCCAGTTCGCGCAAGAGCACCGGATCGGCGCGCCCGACGAGGTAGCCCGCGGGCAGGGCGGGATCGAGCACGAGCGCGCCCGCGCCGTCCGCGGCCCGGCTGACGACCGCCTTGCCCGACAGCAGCAGCGAGCGCGCCTCGACCCAGGACGGCGCATCGGGCAGCGCCGCCGCGAGCGCGCCTGGGCTGGATGGCACGTTGCCGCTCATAGTTGGCGCAATCGGCGTGCATCGCGGACATAGATTGGCGGGTTGGGGGAGCAGAAATCGGCTGCTCATGCCCGTCAACACAACGACAGGAGCACCTGATCACATGGTCACACCCTTGAAGCTCTTTCTGGCGATCATCGCGGGCGTGCTGATGCTGGCCTTTATCCTCGGCATGGCCTTCCTGCCGGACAACACGCACAACTACTACGACCTGTTCTAGTGGTGGCGCGCGCCCCATGCGCGAGCATCGGGCGCGTGAACGCTGGGTCCGACATCCCCTGGTGGCGTGACGCCGTCGTCTACCAGGTCTATCCGCGCGCCTTTCAGGATTCCGACGGCGACGGCGAGGGCGACCTGCGCGGGGTCGCCGCGCGCCTGGACCACGTCCGCGACCTCGGTTGCGACGCCGTCTGGCTGTCGCCCGTCTACCCGTCGCCGATGGCCGACGGCGGCTACGACGTCGCCGACTACGAGGACATCGACCCGCGCTTCGGGACGCTCGACGACGCCGGCGCGCTGATCGCCGCCGCCCACGAACGCGGGCTGAGGCTGCTGATGGACGTCGTGCCATGTCACACGTCGATCGAGCATCGCTGGTTTCGCGACGAGCCGGAGCGCTACGTCTGGGCCGACGGCGACGACCCGCCGAACAACTGGCTGTCCGCCTTCGGCGGCCAGGCGTGGTCGAAGGACTCGCAGACGGGCCGCTGGTACCTGCACTCGTTCTATCCCGAGCAGCCCGATCTGGACTGGCGCCGCGCCGACGTCCGCGCTGCGGTGGGAGCATCGCTGCGCTTCTGGCTGCAGCGCGGCGTCGACGGCTTTCGGCTCGACGCGATCGACCGGCTGCTGAAGGACCCAGAGCTGCGCGACGACCCGCCCGCAAGCGCGCCGCCACCGCTGCCCGAGCTCGGCGAGGCGGGCACGCTCGAGCACGTCCACAGCCGCAACGCGCCGGACATCGGGATCGCGCTGGAGGCACTGCGCGATGCGGTCGGCGACGAGACGCTGCTCGTCGGCGAGGTCTACGTCCCGGCGTCGCAGCTTGCCCCGTACCTCGAACACGTCGACTGCGCCTTCGCCTTTGAGCTGCTGCACGCGCCGTGGCGCGCCGCGGCCTGTCGCGCCGCGATCGCCGCGGCGCTCGATCCCGCCGGCGCGGCGGGGCGGATCGCGTGGGTACTCTCGAACCACGACTTCCCGCGCCTGCCCGACCGCGTCGGCGCGCGCAACGCGCGCGCCGCGGCGCTGCTCGCGCTGACGCTGCCGGGCGCGGTCTTCGTCTATCAGGGGGACGAGATCGGGATGGCCGACGGCCCCGGGGGCGACCCGCCGCACGACCGCGCCGGCCGTGACCGCCACCGCCACCCGATGCGCTGGGACGACGAGGCGCCGCACGGCGGCTTCACGTCGGCGCGAGCGACCCCATGGCTGCCGGCGATCGAGGTCGACGGCGGCGGCGTCGCGCAGCAGTCGGTCGACGCGGACTCGGTCCTGGGCCTCTACCGCGACCTGATCGCGGCGAGGCGCACGCTCGGCGCCGGGCTGACCTTCGTCGACGGCAGCGACGAGGGGGTGCTCGCCTACCGCCGCGGGGATCGTCACGTCGTCGCGATCAACATGAGCGACGAGCCGCGTGCCGCGCCACCGGCGGGAAGGATCGTCCGCGCCACGCACTCCGCGCGTCATCCGCAAGGTTCAGCTGCGCCGGCAGAGCTTCAGCCCGGAGAGGCGTTTCTGGCGGGGATCTGACAAATCTCTGGACGAACTGCTTGGCGGTGATCGACGCCCGAGGTTTCGGGCACAACGTTTCTTCCGGCCCACTAGGGTTGGCGCGATGCGGATCGGCGTCCTTGGCACCGGCAACGTCGGGCGAACGCTCGCCAGCGGTCTTCTGCGCAACGGCCACGAGGTGCGGCTCGGCTCGCGGACCGCCGGCAACGAGGCGGCCGTCGCGTGGGCGGCCGAGGTGGGCGGTCCCGCGAGCGAGGGCACGTTCGCCGACGCGGCCGGCTTCGGTGAGCTCGTCGTCAACGCGACGGCCGGCGCGGCGTCGCTTGACGCGCTGAACCTCGCCGGCGCCGAGCAGCTCGCGGGCAAGGTGCTCGTCGACGTATCGAACCCGCTGGACTTCTCGCACGGCATGCCGCCGACCCTGACCGTCTGCAACGACGACAGCCTCGGCGAGCAGATCCAGCGCGCGTTCGCCGACCTGCGCGTGGTGAAGACGCTCAACACCGTCACGGCGGCCGTCATGGTCGAGCCGAGGCTCGTTGCCGGCACCCACACGATCTTCGTCGCCGGCGACGACGCGGCGGCAAAGGCGCAGGCGAGTGATCTGCTGAAGGAGTTCGGCTGGCCCGCCGAGTCGATCCTCGACCTCGGCGACATCGGCGCCGCCCGCGGGATGGAGATGTACCTGCCGCTGTGGCTGCGGCTGTACGGCGCGAAGCAGACCGCCGTGCTGAACATCGAGGTCCACGCCGGGGCGTGACCCGGCGAGCAACGCAAGTTCGATCATGCCCTGCCGGCGGCGCTGCGCGCCGCCGTCTCACGCCTCCGATCCGCCGACCGGAGGCCGTGGCTGGGCGGCGGCGACGTACGCCAGCAGGCTCTCGTAATCGTGCCCGCACGCAGGGCAGCCGAGCAGGTGCGCGCGCATGCCTGGGACGGCGCCGTCGGGATCGCGCTCGGCGAGCGTCAGGTCGACGTACCGATCGAGCTGCTCGAAGCACTCCTCGCAGGTCAACTCGGGCCCGACCGGTCCGAGCAGCGCTCCGATCAGCCTCTGACGTTCGGCCCGCGCGTTGCTCATCGCTTGTCCTCCCGGTCGCTGTGCGCGACGTCGAAGCCCTGCACGGCAAGTACTTTGCGCAGTTTCCTGCGCGCGTCGTGCAGCGTCTTGTACAGCGCGCCGCGTGTCGTGTTCAGCCGCTCGGCGAGGACGTCGATCGGGACGCCGTTGAGCGTGATCGCGACGAGCACTTCGCGCTGGTGGGCGCTCAGGTGCTCGTCGATCGCGGTTCGCAGCGCGGCCAGCAGCTCGCTCTCGGCGAGGTGATCGTCGGGCGACAGCGCGCGCGAGGCGATCTGTGGCCAGGCGTCGGGCTCCAGCGGCAGCTCGCGGTCCTGCCAGGCGCGGCGGCGCAGCTTCACGGCCGCCTCGTAGAGCGCGAACTTGTAGGCCCAGGTCGTAAAGCGGCTCTCGCCGCGAAACTGACCGAGCTTGCTCAGCACCGCGACAAGTGCGTCGTCTGCCGCCTGCTGGGCGAGATCATCGTGGTCGCCGCCGCGCAGGTACGCCAGCTTGTGCAGCCCCCGCGAGACCTCGAAGCGCGCAGCGCGCAGGAGCAGCTCGTGCAGCCTGCCGACGGCTTCGTCGTGCGCCCGTCCGGTCGCCGTCAGCTCTTGGAGCCAGCGCCTGGAATCGGCGTCCAGCGTCGCGGCGGCGTCCACCCTGACGTGCTTGGAGGCCACGTGCCTGACCGTATCAGCGCCCGGCGCTGTCAGCACCGCAGCACGTGCGCGTCGATCGGCGCAACCCTCCGCGCGCCAGGCGACGGCGCGCAGGACCGCTCTGCTGCAAGAGACGACGCGATCGGATCGATTCGCTTGTGCTGCGTCAGCCGGCCGGCACGCGCTGCGTCCAAACCGACGACGAACACCGACGGCGAGCGCCATCTCCGCCGGCGGCTGGGAGCGTGTCTGTGTCTGCCCCATCAAGTCATGAGTGTCGACAGGCGCGGATTTCTTACCTCCGCCGCGACGTCTCAACGCGTCACGAGCGACAGGAGCTCCTGGCCTGTGCGGGCGTCGTCGGGCAGCAGTCCGTCGACGCGCGCTACGCGTCGCGGACGTTTGCCGAGAAGGACTTGACGAGTGTGGTGAGGACGTTGACGATCACTCCCTCGCCCATCCCAGCCGCCTTGCCGCCGACGTTCGCGATCGCGTCGATCGTGCCCTCGCCGTCGGCGAGTGAGATCGTGATGTCGCCCGTCGCATAGCTGTGGCCAAGCGTCTCAAGCGTGTCGGCTTTGATCTTGACCGTGCGGCTGCCGGCGTCGGCGGACTCGATCTTGACCGGGCCCGTGAACGTCATGCCCATCGCCCCCATCCTGACCTCGATCTCGGCCTTGACGGCGTGAGCGCTGTCGACGGACTTGACGCGAGCACCTGGCACGCACGGCACGAGCGTGTTGAGGTCGTTGATCACGCCCCAGGCGTGTTCGGCATCCGGCACTGCAAATGTCTCGTTCAGCGTAAGCATTCTGCGCTCTCCCTGGTACGGCCTCGACAGCGGGCCGACCGCACCGTCAGCCGACTCCTTCCCTCGAGATCACGTGCCTCGCCGCGAACTCGCTGCTCGCGGCTCGGCTCCTGAAGATCGGCGTCGCCGCGGGCGTCGGTCTTACGCCCGCTGCTCGAGGTTGGCGCCTTCGGACCAGTAGCGCTCTTCTACTCGATGCCTACGTCAGCGACGCGCAGACCACCAGCGCCACCGAGATCTGCACCGCCGCGGAGACGATCGACGCCGGGTGCAGCTTCTCGTGCTGGCAGATGACGCCGAGCTTGCCCGGTGTCAGCAGGTCCAACACGAAGAACCCGACGGCCTGTGCGCCGACGCCGACGGCGCCGTAGACGAGCGCGTCATCCAGGCCGTTCCAGCCGGCGCCGGTGAAGAAGATCGCAAACCACAGGATCAGCCCCAGCGACACGAGCGTCGTCGCGGCCAGCACCGACGCGTTGAGGTTGCCGTCCATGACGAGCGCGCCGAGCTTTCCGGGCGTCAGCGCGTCGATGACGAAGAAGCCGGCCACGAGCACGACGAGGCCGACTCCCGAGTAGGCCAGCACCTGCCCGACGAGTTCAAGCACGGTCGGTCACTCCCTAGGCGATCACGTGCGGAACGAACCGCGACGTGTTGGTGGTCAACAGCGCGTCGCTCTCGCGGATCCCGAGGCCGGCGGGCTCGACATCGACGGTCCAGACCCCGAGCACCGGGCGCGCCCCGCCGCCGTAGTCGCCGAGATCGGTGTACGCCTGCACGACGAAGCCCTCCTCGCCGTAGTCCTGGTCCGGTCCCTCCTCGACGACCTCGCCGTCGAGCACTATCGCGGCGTTGGCTCCCTCGCGCGCGAGCAGCGGCTTGCGGATGAGGTTCTTCAATCCGTCGGGCTGCTCGCCGTCGAACCACGCCGGCAGGATGTTGGGGCTCTCCGGAAAGAGGCGGTGGAGCACCGGCAGGATCCCCTTGTTGGACCACAGCATCTTCCAGATCGGCTCGATCCAGACGGTCTGCCCGGGACCCTCGCCCATCTGCTCGAGCGCGTGCGTTCCGAAGTCCTCACGCACCATCCACTCCCACGGATAGAGCTTGAACGCGGTCCGCACCGGGTTGCCGGCGAGATCGACGAAGCCCTCGCCGTCGACGTACCCGAGGCTCTCGATCGTCATCAGCTCGCACATCAGGTTCGCCGCGCGCGCCGTCTCGGTCAGGTAGCCGATCGTCATGAAGTCCTCGCCCGAACGCTCGGCGCTCGTATGCAGCAGATGGAGCCGCTCGCCGGGCAGCCGCCCGGCCTGCGCCAGCTCGCGCCAGCGCGCGACGAGCATCTCGTGGAGCATGTTCCACTGGTCGACGCCCTCGCCGAAGACGTCGCGCGCCCAGTACCACTGCACGGCGGCCGACTCGAGCAGGCCGGTCGGCGTGTCGGCGTTGTACTCGAGCAGCTTCGGCACCCCGTCGTGGCCATAGGCGAAGTCAAAGCGCCCGTAGAGCATCGGCGGCTCGCTCTCCCAGGTCTCCTTGATGCGCGGTACGGCCCACCCCGGGATGCCCATCTGCGAGAAGAGGTTCTCCTCGATGATGTGGTCGCCGGCCTCGATCAGCATCTCGAGCATGAGCCGGGCGGTCGCCTCGATGTCGTAGACCTCGTCGCTCGTCAGCGAGTAGTAGGCGCTCTCGTGCCAGTAGGAGATCTCCTCGCCGTCGGGCAGCGGCGTCTTCCAGTAGACGAGGCCCTGCTGCTCGATCGTCGCGGGCCAGCCCTGGCGGGGCTCGATGTCGTGGCGGTCCATCCTCAGCAGCGCGTCTTCGCCGACCTCACGCCTCACCCGCCGCCCGAGAAGCGGCCGCCGATCGTGCGCCCGGTGGGGCGCCCGACGCCACCGCTCCTCGCGCTCGAGCCAAAGCCACCGCGCCGCGCGAGCGCCGCCTTGTCGGTCGAGTTGATCCGCTCGCCCGGCCCGGCGATCGACCCGCGAGCGAGGCCGGGTGCGCCGAAGAACCAGAAGAAGCCGGGGTCGTTGCCGCGGTCACAGTGGGAGTTGTCGGTCACCCGATTGTTCTCGTCGACGCAGTACGCCGTCTCCTGCTCGCCACCACACCCGGAGAGAAACGCCGCCGCCAGCAGCGGCACGACCGCGAGCTGCACGCTCTTGCTGCGCCTCGAGCTCCGCTTCTCCCTGCGAACGCCGCCACCAACATCCGTGTCGCGAGTCATGCGAGCAGTGTGCCCGCTTCGTGGCGTCGGTCAAGCATCGCTGGGCAAGCGTGGGCGCATGACCTACACTTCTGCGCGCATGACGCACGTGCTCGCGCTGTCTGAGCTTCTCCTGCTCCCCCGATAGGGGGAGCTGTCTGCGTGGCGGCCGCACTGCCGCAAACCGACTGAGAAGCAGCACAGCACGAGCCTCAACGAGGGAGCACCACACGTCATGAGCAGCGACGAGCACGACAAGGACCACGTCCGGATCTTCGACACGACGCTGCGCGACGGTGAGCAGTCGCCGGGCATCTCGCTGAACAGCGCCGAGAAGCTCGAGATCGCCCACCAGCTCGCCCGCCTCGGCGTCGACGTCATCGAGGCGGGCTTCCCGATCGCCTCGCCCGGCGACTTCGACGCCGTCGAGTCGATCGCCCGAGCAGATTTCGATCCCGCCCAGCCCCCGATCATCGCGGCGCTCGCGCGCGCTCAAGCACCCGATGTCGAAGCCGCCGCGCGAGCTGTACGTGATGCCGAGCGACCTCGGATCCACACGTTCATCTCGACGTCGGACATCCACATCGTCCACCAGTTCCGCTCGACGCGCGAGGACGTCCTCGCCCAGGCGCGGGCGGCCGTCGCGCACGCGAAGTCCTACGTCGACGACGTCGAGTTCTCGCCGATGGACGCCACGCGCGCAGAGCTCGACTACACCGCCGAGGTCTGTGCCGCGGCGATCGAGGAGGGCGCGACGACGATCAACATCCCCGACACCGTCGGCTACACGACGCCCGAGGAGTACATGGCCTACATCGCGGGCCTGTACCGGCTGATCCCGGAGCTCGAGGACGTCATCGTCTCCACGCACTGCCACGACGACCTCGGCCTCGCCGTCGCCAACTCCTACGCCGGGGCGCTCGCCGGCGCACGCCAGATCGAGTGCGCGATCAACGGGATCGGCGAGCGCGCGGGCAACGCGTCGCTCGAGGAGATCGTGATGCTGCTGCACACGCGCGGCGACGTGTCGGGCCTGCACACGAGCGTCGTCACGAAGGAGCTCGCGCGCACGTCGCGGCTCGTCTCGCGCCTGACCGGCTACGTCGTGCAGCCCAACAAGGCGATCGTCGGTCGCAACGCGTTCGCGCACGAGTCGGGCATCCACCAGGACGGCGTCATCAAGGAGCGCACGACCTACGAGATCATGGACGCGACGAGCGTCGGGTTGGACGCCAACTCGCTCGTGCTGGGCAAGCACTCGGGCCGAGCGGCGCTGAAGCAGACGCTCGCCGAGCTCGGCTTCGTCGTCGAGGGCTCGGCGCTCAACACGGCCTTCAAACGCTTCAAGGAGATCGCCGACAAGAAGAAGCAGGTCACGGCGATGGACCTCGAGGCGCTCGTGACCGACGACCTGCGCAACGAGCTCGCGAGCTACACGTTCGACAGCTTCGAGGTCGAGGCTGCGTCCGGCCGCGAGCCGCACGCGAAGGTCAGCGTGACGCTCCCCGACGGGAGGCTCGCCGCGGCCGAGGGCAGCGGCGACGGGCCGGTCGACTCCGTCTTCCGGGCGATCAATGCCGCCACCGGGATCGATGCCCAGCTGCGCGTGTTTCGCGTCGACGCCGTGACGGGCGGTCAGGACGCGCTCGGCGAGTCGTCGGTGGTGCTCGAGTACGAGGGCCAGTCGGCCTCCGGCCAGGGCGTCGCGACGGACATCATCGAGGCCGCGGGCACGGCCTACGTGCGCGCCCTCTCGAACGTCGTGCGCAAGGCACAGGCGGCCGCGCTGGCGGTTGACCTCGCCGCCGGCGCGCCGGTTCCGACGCCATAGGCGGATGCTCGCGGCGCGGGCTGGCCGGGTTGCTCGGCGGCGGTGCGGTTCTTCGCGTGCACGCCGCGGCACCCGGCCCGCCGGCCGCGCCTACTCGTCCGGCCAGCGGCCGTGCTCGTCGAAGTAGACGCGCGCGGCCTCTTCCTCGTCGCGCTCGCGGTCGCCGCTGACGCCGACGCGATACAGCACGTTGAGCAGCAGGATCGAGCCCGCGACGCCGATCCCCATCGCAAGGCCCTCGAGGCCGTTGATCGAGGGGTTGAAGATCAGGACGATCACGCCCGCGAGGAAGATGACCGCAGGCAGCACGTAGCGCACCGCGAGCATCGTGTTCGCGCTGCGCTTGTCGCTGCTGGTCGCCATGTCGGTCGGCATACCCGCGTTGAGACCTTCGGCGCCCGGCCCGTCAGCCGGTCGCTGCGCAGATCTCCAGTCCCTGCGCGTAGCCGCCCGCGAGCACCTCCTCGCGCCGGCTCGCGTTCATCAGGTTCGGTCCCATGACGCGCGCGATGTTGTGTGCCGGGCCGATCATCCGCACCCTCGCACCGCGGTTGCGCAGCGCGAGCGTCTCGAGCGCGGCCGTGCTGCCGGCGATCGCGCGCAGGAGCCCGAACGCAGACGCCATCGCGATGTCGAGGCTCATGATCGGGTTCAGGCACAGGACCTGGGTCGCGCGCCCGGCGGGCGCGATGTCGAGGTTCGTGTTGCTCCAGACGCCGCCGTCGACGTACTCGCGCCCGCCGATCTTGACCGGCGCGAAGATCCATGGCACCGAGCAGGACGCCTGCACGGCCTCGGCGACCGTCGCGTCGGGTGCGCCCGGCGCGCCGAACACGACACGGCGCCCGTTGCCCCGGTCGACTGCGACGACGCGCAGGCGCCCGTCGAAGCGCGCGCCGGACCGCTCGATCCCTTCGCGGATCGCCTGCAGCGAGGTGTCGCTGCCGGGCACGCGCCCGAGCAGCGCGGCGCGCAGCGCGGTGCTGCCGCTGGAGCCGGCGGCGAGCGCCACCGGCGCCAGCGGCGTCGCCGCCACGCCCGCGAGCCGCACCGCCTCGCGACCCACGCTGCGCAGGATCGAGCGCGGCAGCGGCAACCACTGGGCGGCCAGCCGCGAGGACGTCTCCGCGGCGACGTCCGCGGCCGCGTCGCCGGACGGCAGCCCGAGCAGTGCGGACTGGCGTGGACGGCGCGGTCGCTGACCCGCGGCGAGCGCCGCCGCGACGAGTGAGCCCGCCGACGTGCCGACGAGCGACTCGGTCGTGCGGAAGTCGTGCCCCGTGGCGTCCTCGACTCCCGCGAGCAGGCCGCTCGTCCAGGCCTCGCCGAGCGTTCCACCGCTCGCCAGCACGAGGACGTCGGGTGTCAGGCAGGCGTCCGCCACGATCCATCAGCGTACCCCCGGCCGCCCTCCGGTTTCGAGCACCGCCGCGCGGCCGCGCCGAGCTCGGAGAGAGGTCGTGCAAGCGTCATCAAGAGCTGGTTCGGCGCTGGGCGTCGACCGCCAGCGGCGCGAAGTCTCGATCAGACCAGGACCGGCTGTATGCGATAGCGTACAAACGTATGGCAACCACGATCGAGCATCCGAACCCGATCGGCCCGCGGATCCGCGCGCTGCGCGACGCGATGGCGCTCTCCTTGCGCGACCTCTCCGAGCGCAGCGGTGTCAGCGCGCCGATGCTCAGCCAGGTCGAGCGCGGCGAGACGAGTCCGACGCTCGCGATCGCCGCGCGGATCGCGGCAGGCCTGGAGCTGCGCCTGTCGCAGCTGCTGCGCCTCGACGAGGGTGGCCAGGTCGCGATCGTCCGTGCGAGCGAGCGCCGGCCGGGGACGAGCGAGCCCACGACCGGCCACAGCGCCGAGATCCTGACCCCGCCGCTGCCCGGACAGCGCGCCGAGCTCTCGCGCCACGTGCTGGCGCCGGGCGCGGTGACCGGCGGCGCCGGCGATCCGCCGATGCACGAGGCCGGCAGCCGCGAGAGCGCGCTCGTCCAGGAGGGGCGCGTCGTGCTGCAGATCGACGGCGAGCGCCACGAGCTGGCGGCGGGCGACTGCGTCACCTTCGACGCCGACCTGCCCCACCACTTCGAGAACCCCGGCAGCGACGACGCGATCCTGCTCGCCGTCGTCTGCGCCGGCCTACGCAGGAGCTGACCGCATGAACGCAGCCGAGCCGACGACGCTGTTCGACAAGATCTGGGCCGCCCACGAGGTGGCACCGGGCCTGCTGTGGATCGACCTGCACCTCGTCCACGAGGTCACGAGCCCACAGGCCTTCGACGGGTTGCGGCTCGCCGGCCGCAGGGTCCGCCGACCCGATCGCACGCTCGCCACCGCCGATCACAACGTGCCGACCGACGGCACTCCAACCGTCGCGCTGATCGCCGACCAGCTCAGCCGCGTGCAGGTCCAGACGCTCGAGCGCAACTGCGAGGAGTTCGCCATCCCCGTGTACTCGCTGGGCTCAGAGCGCCAAGGCATCGTGCACGTCATCGGCCCCGAGCTCGGCGTGACGCAGCCGGGGATGACGATCGTCTGCGGCGACAGCCACACCGCGACGCACGGCGCGTTCGGAGCGCTGGCCTTTGGGATCGGCACGAGCGAGGTCGAGCACGTGCTCGCGACGCAGTGCCTCGTCGCGCCCAAGCCGCGCTCGATGCGCATCGGCTACGTCGGCGAGCTCGGGTTCGGCGTCACCGCGAAGGACCTGATCCTCGCGACGATCGGGCAGATGGGCGTCGACGGCGCGGCAGGTCACGTCGTCGAGTTCGCCGGGCCCGCGATCGCGTCACTGTCGATGGAGGGCCGCATGACCGTCTGCAACATGACGATCGAAGGCGGCGGCCGGGCCGGGATGGTCGCGCCCGACGAGACGACGTTCGCGTGGGTCGCCGAGCACGCCGGGATCGAGATCCCCGGCGCGTGGCGTGAGCTGCGCAGCGACGAGGGCGCGACGTTCGACCGCGAGATCACGGTCGACGCAGGCAGGATCAGCCCGCAGGTGACCTGGGGCACCGCGCCCGACATGGTCGCCGGGGTGGCCGAGGCCGTGCCGGAGCCGACGACGGAGGGACACGAGCGCGCGCTGCACTACATGGGCCTCGAGGCCGGCACGCCGATCGAGGAGATCGCGGTCGACCGCGTGTTCATCGGCTCGTGCACGAACAGCCGGATCGGCGACCTGCGCGTCGCGGCGGAGGTCGTCAAGGGCCGGACGGTGGCCGACAGCGTCCACGCGATGGTCGTGCCGGGCTCGGCGCAGGTCAAGGCGCAGGCCGAGCGCGAGGGCCTCGACGAGATCTTCCGCGCGGCCGGCTTCGACTGGCGCGGTGCGGGCTGCTCGATGTGCCTGGGGATGAATCCCGACACGCTGGAGCCCGGGGAGCGCTGCGCGTCGACGTCCAATCGCAACTTCGAGGGCCGTCAGGGCCGCGGCGGCCGGACGCACCTCGTCTCCCCGCAGATGGCGGCCGCCGCCGCGATCGCCGGCCGCTTCGTCGACGTCAGGGACTGGAGCTGAGCCATGCAGGCGATCAAGACGTTCAGCGGCCCCGTCAGCGTGCTGGACCGCAGCGACGTCGACACCGACCAGATCATGCCCAAGCAGTTCCTCAAGCGGGTGCAGCGGACCGGCTTCGGCGAGTTTCTGTTCCACGACTGGGCCAAGGAGCCCGGCTGGGACCTGCCGAAGAACCCGATCCTCGTCGCCGGCCGCAACTTCGGTTGCGGATCGAGCCGCGAGCATGCGCCGTGGGGACTGCAGGACTACGGCTTCAAGGCCGTGATCGCGCCGTCGTTCGCGGACATCTTCGCCTCCAACTGCACGAAGATCGGGCTACTGCCGATCGCGCTCTCCGAGCAGGAGGTGCGCGAGCTGATGCAATTGGATCCGACCCAGCCGGTCGAGATCGACCTCGAGCATCAGCAGGTTCGCTTCGGCGATGCCGTCGCCTCCTTTCAGATCGATCCGCAGACGAAGCACCGGCTGCTCAACGGGCTCGACGACATCGCGCTGACGCTCCAGCAGGAGGAGGCGATCGCCGCCTACGAGCGCGAGCGCGAGCGTCGCGGACCTGTCACGACGGCCCTGTAGAGGTGGGGCTCGTCCGGGACTGGAACGCCGACGCGTACCACCGTGTCTCGGGCCCGCAGGTCGCGATGGCCGCGGCGGTGCTCGATCGCCTCGAGCTGCACGGCGACGAGACGGTGCTCGACGCGGGCTGCGGCTCGGGCCGCGTCACACGGCTGCTGCTCGAGCGGCTGCCGCAGGGCCGCGTGATCGCCGTCGACGCGTCACCCGACATGGTCGCGCGCGCGCGCGAGGAGTTGGGCGGCGACGCTGACGTGCGCCAGGCCGACCTCGCGCAGCTGCGGCTCGCGCCTGGCGAGCAGGTCGACGCGATCTTCTCCAACGCCACGTTTCACTGGCTGCCCGACCACGACGCGCTGTTCGCCGCGCTGGCGGCGGCGCTGCGCGCAGGCGGCCGGATGAGCGTGCAGTGCGGGGGGGAGGGCAACGTCGCCGGCGTCCACGCGGCGGCGTTGCAGGCCGCCGCCGACTGTGCTCTGGGCGACCGCTTCGCCGGCTGGCCGCGCCCTTGGAACTTCGCAGGGCCGGAGCAGACCGAGGCGCGCCTGCGGGCGGCGGGATTCGCGGACGTGCGCTGCTGGCTTCAGGCCTGGCCGGTCACCCCCGACGAGCCGCGCGCGTACCTGGAGACGGTCTGCCTCGGCCCCCACCTCGAGCGTCTCGCCGACGACGAGCGCGGGCGCTTCCTCGACGCCGTGATGGCACGCCTCGGAGAGCGCCCGCTGCTCGACTACGTGCGCCTGAACGTCGTCGCCCGGCGCGGCTGAGGCCGAAAGGCCCTGAGCCACTACCCTCCCGCGCCATGCCCACGATCGTCACCCTGCCCGGAGACGGGATCGGGCCCGAGATCATGAAGCCGGCGCTCGAGCTGCTGCGCACGATCAGCGAGGACTTCTCCTTCGAGGAGCACGCCTTCGGCGGCGCCGCGATCGACCTGCACGAGACCGCGCTGACAGACGACACGCTCGCCGCCTGCAAGCGCGCAGATGCGGTGCTGCTGGCGGCGGTGGGAGGCCCCAAGTGGGACACGACCGATCCCGACGCACCGCGCCCCGAGCAGGGCCTGCTCGGCCTGCGCAAGGGCCTCGGCCTGTTCGCGAACCTGCGCCCCGTGCGTCCCGTCCCGGCGCTCTACAGCGCGAGCCCGCTCAAGCGCGAGCGCATCGAGGGCACCGACCTGCTCGTCGTGCGCGAGCTGACGGGCGGCATCTACTTCGGCGCCAAGACGCGCACGGCGCGCAGCGCCAGCGACCTCTGCGAGTACTCCGTCGACGAGGTCGACCGCATCGCGCGCGTCGCCTTTGACGCCGCGCGCACGCGTCGCAGGAAGGTCGCGAGCGTCGACAAGGCAAACGTCCTGGAGACGTCGCGCCAATGGCGCGAGGTCGTCCACACCATCCACAGGGCCAAGTACAACGACATCGAGCTCACCGACCTGCTCGTCGACAACGCCGCGATGCAGCTCGTCGCGCGCCCTGCCGACTTCGACGTGATCGTCACCGAGAACCTGTTCGGCGACATCCTCAGCGACGAGGCGGCGATGATCAGCGGCTCGATCGGGATGCTCCCGAGCGCGAGCCTCGGCGAGGGGCGGGCGGGGTCGGGGTCCCCCGGCCTGTTCGAGCCCGTCCACGGCTCGGCGCCCGACATCGCGGGCACCGGCGCGGCCAACCCGCTGGCGATGTTCCTCTCGGCCGCGCTGATGCTGCGCCACGGGTTGGGTTGGGAAACCGAGGCCGTGGCCGTAGAATCGGCCGTGGATCGCGCGCTCGACGCCGGTCTGCGCACGCGCGACCTCGGCGGCGGGGCCACAACGGCCGAGGCCACGCGAGCCGTTCTCGACAATCTCTAGGAGACCACCTTCAGTGAAGCAAGCGGACCTCATCTGGATGAACGGGGAGTTCGTCGCCTGGGAGGACGCGAAGGTTCACGTGCTCACGCACGGGCTGCATTACGGCACGGGCGTGTTCGAGGGCATCCGCTGCTACGACACCGAGGTCGGGCCCGCGGTCTTCCGCCACCGCGAGCACCTGCAGCGCCTCGGCCGCTCCGCCGAGCTCTACTACATGCCGCTGCCCTACGACGTCGAGGCGCTGCGCGCCGCGACGCACGAGCTGATCGGCCGCAACGGGCTTCGCTCCTGCTACATCCGGCCGATCGCGTTTCGCGGCTACGGGCAGATGGGCCTCAACCCGCTCGAGGCGCCCGTCGACGTCACGATCGCAGTCTGGGAGTGGGGGGCCTACCTCGGCGAGGAGGGCAAGACGAACGGCATCCGCGCGAAGGTCTCGAGCTGGCGGCGGATCAGCCCCGGCTCGCTGATCCCGACGGCCAAGGCGTCGGGGCAGTACCTCAACAGCGTGCTGGCGAAGATCGAGTCGCTCAAGGCCGGCTACGAGGAGGCGATCCTGCTCGACGACCGCGGTCAGGTCTGCGAGGGCTCCGGCGAGAACATCTTCGTCGTCTGGGAGGGCCGCATCGTCACGCCGCCGCCGGCCGCCTCGATCCTCGACGGCATCACGCGCAGGTCGGCGATGCAGATCGCGCGCGACCTCGGCATCGAGGTCATCGAGCGCGACATCGCGCGCGCAGAGCTGTACCTCGCCGACGAGGTGTTCATGACCGGCACCGCAGCCGAGCTCGTGCCCGTCCGCGAGATCGACGACCACATGATCGGCGACGGCACGCCCGGCGAGCTCACGCGCGCGGTGCAGAGCGCCTTCGAGGATGCGCTGTTCGGCCGCGACGAGCGCTACCGGGAGTGGCTTGACCCGGTGCCCGCGCGCGCCGCGGCGAAGGTCAGTTGACCGCTTGACGGCATGACTCGCATCGAGCTCTACGACGCGACGCTGCGCGACGGCATGGGCGGTGGCGGCATGTCGCTGACCGCGGAGGAGAAGGTGCGCCTCGTGCACCGCCTCGACGACCTCGGCGTCGATCTGATCGAGGCCGGCTTTCCGTCGTCCAACCCAAAGGAGGCGCAGCTGTTCGCGCTGCTCGAGCACGAGCCGCTCGCGCACGCCACGATCGCCGCCTTTGGCATGACGCGCCGGCGCGCAGTCGCCGCGCACGAGGACGCCGGGCTGCGCGTGCTCGCCGAGTGCTTCGCGCCCGTCTGCACGATCGTCGGCAAGACGTCGATCAACCACGTCGAGAAGGTCGTGCGCGTCTCGCGCGAGGAGAACCTCGCGATGATCGCCGAGTCCGTCGCCTTTCTCGTCTCGGAGGGCAAGCGCGTGACCTTCGACGCCGAGCACCTCTTCGACGGCCTGCGCGAGGACCACGACTACGCGATCGAGTGCCTGCGCGCGGCCGCCGCGGCGGGCGCCGAGCGCCTCGCGCTGTGCGACACGAACGGGTCCTCGCTGCCGAGTCACGTGGCGCGCGCGGTCGCCGACGTCGTGGCGTCCCTGCCCGGGATGGCGATCGGCATCCACTGCCACGACGACGGCGGCTGCGCCGTCGCCAACACGCTGATCGCCGTCGAGGCGGGCGCGACCCAGGTACAGGGCACGATGAACGGCATCGGCGAGCGCACCGGCAACGCGAACCTGATCACGATCATCGCCAACCTCCAGCTGAAGATGGGTCACCGCGTCGTCTCCGACGAGCAGCTGCGCCTGCTGACCGAGACGGCGCACTTCACCGACGAGCTGCTCAACCGCCGGCCGGAGGCCAATCAACCCTACGTCGGAAAGAACGCCTTCGCGCACAAGGCGGGCCTGCACGCGGCCGGCATCCGAGCAGATGCGTCGACCTTCGAGCACATCGACCCGGCGCTCGTCGGCAACCGCCGCGACCTGCTCATCTCCGAGCTGTCGGGCAAGGGCACGGTCGCCGACAAGGCCGAGCGCGCGGGCCTCGAGCTCGACGCGGCGACGACCGCGCGCGTGCTCGAGCGGATGAAGGCGCTCGAGCATCAGGGCTACCAGTTCGAGGCCGCCGACGGCTCGTTCGAGCTGCTGCTGCGCAAGCAGTCCGGCGACTACGAACCGCTGTTTCGCCTCGAGTCCTGGCGCGTGACCGCCGAGCAGCACGCCGACGGCGAGGTCAGGACCGAGGCGACGATCAAGATCTGGGTCGACGGCGAGCGCTTTGTCAGCTACGCCGAGGGCAATGGGCCCGTGCACGCGCTCGACGCCGCACTGCGCGCCGTCATAACCGAGGCCCACCCGCATCTCGCCGACACCTGGCTGACGAACTTCAAGGTCCGCATCCTCGACGAGACGAAGGGCTCGGACGCGAGGATCAGAGTGCTGATCGACGCCACCGACGGTGAGCAGACGTGGGGCTCGATCGGCGTCTCGACGAACCTCATCGCGGCCTCCTGGGTGGCGCTCGTCGACTCGCTCGAGTACGCCGAGCAGCCGAGCCGCGTGCGCGGCGCCGCGGCGCCGTAGGGAGCAGCAGCGATGCTCCTGATCGCGCGCTTCTCGACGAGCAACGGCGCGTCGTCGCGATGAACGCCGTCGGCCCGGCGACCGACGAGATCCCGCTCGCGCGGCCCGTCCTCGGCGAGGCCGAGGAGGGCGCCCTGCTCGAGGTCCTGCGCTCGGGCCAGCTTTCGCTTGGCCCACACGTGCTCGCGTTCGAGCAGGCGTTTGCGGCCCGCCTCGGCGTTTCGCACGCCTGTGCGGTGTCGAGCGGCACCGCCGGGCTGCACCTGGCGCTGCGCGCCGCCGGGGTGTGCGACGGCGACGAGGTCGTCACGACGCCGTTCTCCTTCGTCGCCAGCGCGAACGCGCCCGTCTTCGAGCGCGCGCGCCCGGTCTTCGCCGACATCGACGCGCGCACGCTGAATCTCGATCCCGACGCGGCGGCCGCTGCCGTCACCGCGCGCACGACGGCGCTGCTGCCCGTCCACGTCTTCGGCTATCCGGCCGACCTGCCCGCCTTCGAGCGCCTCGGGCTGCCGATCGTCGAGGACGCCTGCGAGGCGCTCGGCGCGATCCACGGCGACGGGACAGCGGTCGGCGGACGCGGCCATCCCGCCGTCTTCGGCTTCTATGCGAACAAGCAGTTGACGACCGGCGAGGGCGGGATGGTCACGACGGCGGACGCCGCCGTCAAGGCGCAGGTCGACTCGGAGCGAAACCAGGGGCGCGCGCCGGACATGGGCTGGCTCGACCACGACCGGCTCGGCTTCAACTACCGCCTCAGCGACCTCGCGTGCGCGCTCGGGCTCGCGCAGCTCGACCGCCTCGACGACATGCTCGCCGGCCGCGCCCGCGCCGCCGCGCTCTATCGCGAGGCGCTCGCCGGGATCGAGGGCCTCGAGCTGCCGTGCGAGGACTCCGGCGGGGACCGCCGCGGCTGGTTCGTCTTCGTCGTCCAGCTCCCGCGCGGCAGCGATCGCGACGCGACGATCCGTGCGCTGCGCGAGCGGGGCGTGCAGTCCAAGCCCTATCTGCCGGCGATCCATCTCATGACGTACTACCGCGAGACCTTCGGCCACCGCGCGGGCGAGTTCCCGGTATGCGAGGACGTCGCCGCGCGCTCGGTCGCGCTGCCGTTCTTCCCGCAGCTCAGCGAGAGCCAGATCGCGCGCGTCGCGATGGCACTGCGCGAGGTCCTCGGGCGGTGATCGCGGTTTCGCCCTGCGGTCGTCGCAAGCTCCGACCTTCGGTCGACGTCACAGGCGCAGGTGCCCGCCCTCGTTGAACGTCCGCACCCAGCGGCCGCCGTTTGGCAGCACGACGATTCGCGTCAGCGAGCCGTTGTCGGCGTGCACGAAGGCGAACGGCCGGCTGTCGCTGGCCTGGCGGCACAGCTCGCCGATGACGCCGCCGTGCACGAACGCGGCGGCGCTCGCCCCCGGCGCCAGGCCGTCGAGGATCCGCTCGATCCCGGCGCGCGTGCGCTGCGCGAAGCCCTCCATCGTCTCGGCTCCCGGGATGACGTCCCAGCGCTGTTGCGCGAAGACCTCCGCGACGCGCGGGTCGCGGCGGCGCACGGCGATCCGGAAGGCGCCGCCGTCGAGCTCGCCGAGATGGACCTCGCGCAGCTCGGGCACGACGACCGGTGCGAGCCCGGTGGCCGCTGCCAGCGGCGCCGCGGTCTGCGCGGTGCGGCGCAGCGGCGTGACGAAGAGCCCCGCCAGCGGCTCGCTCGCCAGATGCGCCGCCACCAGCTGCGCCTGGCGCTCGCCGGCCTCCGACAGCGCCGGGTCGGCCTGGCCCTCGAGCAGTTCGAACGGCTGATCCTCGACGGCCTCCGCCGACGCGCCGTGGCGGACGAGCACGATCTCGATCGAGCCCTCCGGCCGCGAGTAGTCCTCCTGCGGATAGCGCTGGGCGGCCATCGCGGGAGGGTAGTGGGCGGGCGGGCGGTTCTCGCAACCAGTGGCGCGATCCTGCAGGTACGCACCACTACACTCGCCCGCGATGTCGCGCTTCTCGGAGCCGCAGGACCCCGTCTTCGCACGCCTCAACACGTCGCTGTCCTTCGACCGGCGCCTGTGGCACCACGACATCGCGCAGTCGCGCGCGCACACCCGCATGCTCGCCGCGCAGGCGATCATCGGCGACGACGACCGCGACGCGCTGCTCGCGGCGCTCGACGCCGTCGAGTCCGAGCTCGTCGCGGACGCCTTCGCGTTCGAGGACGGCGACGAGGACATCCACATGGCGATCGAGCGGCGCGTGACGGAGATCGCCGGCGCGGTCGGTGGCAAGCTGCACACCGCGCGCTCGCGCAACGACCAGGTCGCCACCGACGTCGCCCTGTTCACGCGCGACTCGGCCGGTCACGCGGCGCGCGCGGTCGACGCGCTCGCGCAGGCGCTGATCGATGCCGCCGAGGCGCACCTCGACTGGCCGTTGCCGGGCTACACGCACCTGCAGCGCGCCCAGCCCGTCTACCTGTCACATCACCTGCTCGCCTACGTCTGGATGCTGCTGCGCGACCGCGAGCGCTTCAGCTTCGCCGAGGCCCAGACGGCGGCGCTGCCGCTCGGCGCGGGCGCGCTCGCGGGCGTGAACTTCGACACCGACCGCGACGCCGTCGCCGCCGAGCTCGGGTTCGATCACGTCGCGCCGAACTCGATCGACGCGGTCTCCAACCGCGACTTCGCCCTCGATTACCTGTCGGCGGCTGCGACCTGCGCGACGCACCTCAGCCGCCTCGGCGCCGAGCTCGTCCTGTGGTCCAGCGAGGAGTTCGGCTTCGTCACGCTGCCCGACGCGTGGACGTCGGGCTCGTCGATCATGCCGCAGAAGAAGAATCCCGACGCGGCCGAGCTGCTGCGCGCGAAGGCGCCGCGGATCGTCGCCCACCTCTCAGCCCTCCACGGCGTGATGCACGCTCTGCCGCTGACGTACAACAAGGACCTGCAGGAGGACAAGGAGCACCTCTTCGACACCGTCGACACGCTCGATGTCTGCCTTGCCGCGGCGACGGGGATGATTCGCGGCGCGCGCTTCAACGGCGAGCGGATGTCCGCCGCCGCTTCCGACGAGCTGATCGCAGCGACCGACGTCGCCGATCACCTCGTCAAGCGGGGCGTCCCGTTTCGCGCCTGCCACGGCATCGTCGCCGGGCTCGTGCGGGTCGCGGTGGAGTCGGGGCGCTCGCTCGGCGAGCTGACCGATGGCGAGCTCGTGGCGGCGTCCGACCAGCTCGATCCGATCGCCTTCCGCGAGCTGCTGACCCAGACCTCGTCGCTCGAGTCGAAGGTCAGCGTCGGCGGCACCGCGCTCGCGCGCGTGCGCGAGCAGCTCGGCGCCGCCCGCAGCGCGCTGGCGCTGCACGCGGCGTGACAGCGCGTCCCTGCTCGGCCGCGCCCAGCGTGCAGCCGCAAGCCGGCTGCTCGCGATGAGCGGCGCCGGCGAGCCTCACCTGCGTGCGCTGCAGCTGCCGGTCGTCGAGGCCGCCCAAGCGCTCGTCGGGTGCACGATCACGCACGGGAGCACGAGCGGCGTGATCGTCGAGACCGAGGCCTACCACGACAGCGAGCCCGCCTGCCACGCGTTCGTCGGGATCACGGCGCGCACGAAGACCCTCTTCGAGCCGGCGGGAGTCGCCTACGTCTACCGCTCCTACGGCATCCATGCCCTGCTGAACGTCGTCGTCGAGCCCGCGGGCGTCGGGGCCGCCGTGCTGATCCGGGCGCTCGAGCCGCTCACGGGCGCCGACCTGATGCGCGAGCGGCGCGGCCGCGAGCCGCTGACCGAGCTCTGCTCCGGGCCCGGCAAGCTCACGCAGGCGCTCGGGATCGGGCTCGACCTCAACGCCACGCCGCTGCTCGGCGGCCCGATCGAGCTCGGACCACCGCCGCCCGGCCGCAGCGAGCCACCGCTCGTCATCGGCTCGCGGATCGGGATCACGCGCGCCGTCGAGCTGCCGTGGCGCTTCTGCGCCGCGGGCAGCCGCCATGTCTCGCGGCCGTGGCCGCGCGGCCTGCTCGCCTGACCCCGACCGCGCCGGCTCGCCGCGGCGCTACGGCTGCGGCATCGCGCCGCCGGAGTCGGGGGCAGGGGTCGCGGGAGGCACCGGCGCGGGCGCAGGTGGGGTCACCGGCGCGGGCGGCGTCGCGGGCGCCTGCGGAGCCGCCGCGCCGTTGTCGTCGCCGCGGTTGCGGGTGTCGTCGTCGGTCGGCGTCGCGCCGTCGTCCTGCGTGCCCTGCGGCGTCGTCGTAGAAGGCTCCGATGGCACTGCGGTCGGCGCGGCCGGCGTCGTCTTCGTCGGATCCGTCGCGAGACCGGCGTCGATACAGCGCTTGGAGGGCTTGTCGTCCTTCTGCTGGCTGGCCTCCTCGCGCTCGCATTGGCGCTCGAGACGATCCCGGTCGGCCTGCAGCACGGCGAGCATGAAGTCGCGCCAGATCTGCGCTGGGTACGTGCCGCCGGCGACCGGCCGGCCGCGGTACTCGCTGCGCATCGGCCGCAGCTCGTTGGGATAGCCGACCCACACCGCGACCGTGAGCTTGTCCGTCGCGCCGACGAACCACGCGTCGCCGTAGTTCTCCGTCGTGCCCGTCTTGCCCCAGGCGCCGACCTTGCCGAGTTGCGCGACGCGCGCCGTGCCGACCCTGATGACCGACTCGAGGATCCGCGTCGTCGTCTGCGCGACGTCCTTCGGAATGACCTGGTCGCGCCTCGTGCGGTTGCGGTCCACGACGCGCTCGCGATCGTCGCGCAGCGTGACGCGACGGATGCCGACCGGCGCCTTGCGATCGGCGCCGAGCGAGCCTGTGACGAGCACGCCGCCGGTCGCGAGCGTCTGGTAGGCGTGCGCCATGTCCAGCGGCGTGACGCCGTGCTTCAGCCCGCCGAGCGTGATCGCGTAGTTGTTCGAGACCGGCGTGCGGATGCCCATCCGCTCGGCGGTGCGCGCGACGCGCTTGAGCCCCGCCTTGATACCGACCTGTGCGTAGACGGCGTTGTCGGAGAAGGTCGTCGCGCGGGCCAGCGTGCTGACCCCGGAATAGGCGTCCTCGTAGTTGTTGACGGTGAACTTCTCGGAGCTGTTCGGCACCTGGATGACCTGCCGCCTCGAGACCCAGGTCGAGCTCGGCGAGATCCCGCGCTTCAGCGCGGTCGCCAGGACGAAGGGCTTGAACGCCGACCCCGGCTGACGCTGGCCCTGCGTGGCGAGGTTGAACGGCACCTGGTCGTAGTCCGTCCCGCCGACCATCGCGCGGACCTCTCCGCTCTTGTTGTCGATCGCGACGAGCGCCGCGTTCGGTCCCCAGGGCGGGTTGCCGAGCCAGCGCCCGACTGCGTCCTCGGCGCGGCGCTGCATCCCGAGGTCGAGCGTCGTCTGCACGCGCAGGCCGCCGAGCAGCGCCTCGCGCGCGCCGTAGCGCTCGATGATCTGCTGGCGCACCCAGGTGGCGAAGTACGCCGAGGACTTGCTCGCCGACTGCGTCTCGCGCGGGCGGATCAGGTCTCGCGACGGGAGCGGTTGGTCGAGGCCGCGCTCGTACTCGACGCGCGTCAGGTAGCCCTGCTCGACCATCTTCGCCAGCACGACGTTGCGCCGACGTCTCGCGGCCTCGGGATGGGCGACCGGGTCATAGGCGGTCGGCGAGGCGACCATCGCGGCCAGCAGCGCGGCTTCGTGCGGCTTGAGCTGGCTCGCGCAGCGGTTCTCGCGCCTGCCGCAACCGAGGTGGTCGGGGTAGCGCGCAAAGTACGTCCGCGCGGCCGACTCGATGCCGTAGGCGCCGTTGCCGAAGTAGATCGAGTTCAGGTACTCCGTCAGGATCTTCTGCTTCGACCACTTGCGCGTGAGGTGGTAGGCGAGTGCGGCCTCGCGCAGCTTCTCGACGAGGCTGCGTCGGCTCTGCTTCTGGGTCGCGTTCTTGACGAACTGCTGCGTGATCGTCGAACCGCCCTGCAGCGCGCTGCGGTTCGTGATGTCCGTCCACAGCGCGCGGGCGGTCCCGCGTAGGTCGACGCCGTCGTTCTGGTAGAAGCGCTCGTCCTCGACGGCGATGATCGCGTGCTGCATCGACGGCGCGATGTCCTTCGTCGGGATGATGATCCGGCCCTGGTCGGCGAGCGTCGCGAGGTAGTCGCCGCGGACGTCGAAGAGCAGCGAGTTCTGCGCGCGCTGGAATCCGCGCTGGTTCTCGAGCTCGGGCAGATCGGACGCGAGCGCCATCATCATCCCGAAGGCGGTCGAGATCAGAGCGAGGATCGACAGCCCGAACAGGATCAGCGCGAGCCGCAGCCGCTTCAGCCGCGGGCGACCGAGCGGGGGAGCCGCGAGGACCTGGATGTCGGGACGTTCGGAGTCGCTCATAGCGAACGCGGGAACGGCCGCTCCAAGCGGCGCTGACCCCCGTGGCGCCCTGTGATGACGGGCGGCGGCAGCGCCCAGGGCGGACCGGACTCTAGCATTGGCCCCGTGACGACTCGCGCCGACGACGACGCATCCTTTCTGGCGCGAGACACCGTCGACTGCCTCCCCGACGGGGCGCTGGCGCGCAAGCTCGCGCTCGGCCGGCCGCTGCGCGTCAAGCTCGGCCTGGACCCGACCGCGCCCGACGTGCACCTCGGCCACACGGTCGTCCTGCGCAAGCTGCGCGAGTTCCAGGACCGCGGCCACGTCGTCGTGCTGATCATCGGCGACTACACCGCGCGCGTCGGCGACCCGAGCGGGCGCTCCTCCAGCCGCCCGGTGCTGTCGGGCGAGCAGATCGACGCCAACGCGCGCACGTACGTCGAGCAGGCGGCGAAGGTCCTCGACCCGCAGCGCATCGAGCTGCGCTACAACGCCGAGTGGCTGGACATGTCGATGGAGCAGCTGTTCGCGCTCACGCGCACGACGACCGTCGCCCAGCTGCTCGAGCGCGACGACTTCGCCAAGCGCTACGCCGGGCGCGAGCCGATCTCGATCCTCGAGCTGCTCTATCCGCTCATGCAGGCCTACGACTCGGTCGCGGTGCGCTCCGACGTCGAGCTCGGCGGAACCGACCAGAAGTTCAACCTGCTGCTCGGCCGCGACGTGCAGCGCGCGTATGGCGTCGACGAGCAGGTCGTGGTGACGATGCCGATCCTGCCCGGCGTCGACGGTGAGCGGAAGATGTCCAAGTCAGCCGGCAACCACATCGGCGTCAGCGAGCCGCCGCAGGAGATCTACGGCAAGACACTGAGCCTGCCCGATCGCGCGATGCCCGGCTGGTTCGAGCTCCTGCTCGGCGAGGGGATGCCCCCGCGTCTGACGCCGCGCGACGCCAAGCACGCGCTCGCGCGCCGGCTCGTCGAGCGTTTGCACTCCGCCGCGGACGCCGCCGCCGCCGCTGCCCAGTTCGAGCGCGTCTTCGTGCAGGGCGACACGCCCGAGGAGATCGAGCAGGTGAGCTTCGCGGCGACCGACGGCCCCGTCCACCTGCCCGCGCTGATCGCGGACTGCTTCGGGGGCTCGCGCTCCGATGCGCGACGCAAGCTGGCGCAAGGAGCCGTCAAGCTCGACGGCGCAACGCTCGGCGCCGACGACATCGACCTGGCCCCGGAGCGCCTCGAGGGCGCGGTGCTGCAGGTCGGCAAGCGCCGGTTTCGGCGCCTGCGCCGCGCCGCGTAGCGCGGCTTTGCAGGGGTTCCGCGTGGCGCCGGGCCGGCGGGCAGCGCGGACGGGAGTCCGTCCCGGCGGCCTGTCTATACTGCGCGCTGCGCCGGTTGCAGTGCTCGACGGAGCCCTTCCAAGGGCCCGTCGGGAGCGCTATACTGGCCCGTCCTGTCTACGAGTCGCCCCTGCGGTGGCGCGCCTCAGCGCAGGTTCCGGGAGGAGTCCCCTCCCTGGGAGCGCGCGACGGTCTTTGAAAACTCAACAGCATGCGCACCTTGGTCGCCACCTAGCGATCAGGTGTGCGTCCAGGTTCGATCCCCTCGCTCCCAGCCGGGCTGCGAGGGGTCTGAGAAAGAAACCCGTCATGGACCGCGGTGCCGCGTGTACTTCGGCGCCGCACATGGTCATGACAGCTCTACGTGACGAAGGGATGGTCCTTCGGGTCCAGCCCTTCAGCAGTTCTTCACGGAGAGTTTGATCCTGGCTCAGGACGAACGCTGGCGGCGTGCTTAACACATGCAAGTGGAGCGACGAACCGGGGCTTGCCCCGGGGCAGAGCCGCGAACGGGTGAGTAACACGTGGGTTACCTACCCCGATGACCGGGACAACCCGAGGAAACTCGGGCTAATACCGGATGTGGTCTTCGGACGAAAGGAAGCTTCGGCCTCCGCATCGGGATGGGCCCGCGGCGCATTAGCTTGTTGGTGGGGTAACGGCCTACCAAGGCGACGATGCGTAGCTGGTCTGAGAGGACGATCAGCCACACTGGGACTGAGACACGGCCCAGACTCCTACGGGAGGCAGCAGTGGGGAATCTTGCGCAATGCGCGAAAGCGTGACGCAGCAACGCCGCGTGGGGGAAGAAGGCCTTCGGGTTGTAAACCTCTTTCAGTTGGGACGAAGCCTCGTCGGTTAATAGCCGACCGAGGTGACGGTACCTTCAGAAGAAGCCCCGGCTAACTACGTGCCAGCAGCCGCGGTAATACGTAGGGGGCAAGCGTTGTCCGGAATCATTGGGCGTAAAGAGCGTGTAGGCGGCCCGATAAGTCCGCTGTGAAAGTCCAGGGCTCAACCCTGGAATGCCGGTGGATACTGTCGGGCTCGAATCCGGAAGAGGTGAGTGGAATTCCTGGTGTAGCGGTGAAATGCGCAGATATCAGGAGGAACACCAATGGCGAAGGCAGCTCACTGGGACGGTATTGACGCTGAGACGCGAAAGCGTGGGGAGCAAACAGGATTAGATACCCTGGTAGTCCACGCCGTAAACGATGGTCACTAGGTGTGGGGGTGTCGACTCCTCCGTGCCGGAGCTAACGCATTAAGTGACCCGCCTGGGGAGTACGGCCGCAAGGCTAAAACTCAAAGGAATTGACGGGGGCCCGCACAAGCAGCGGAGCATGTGGTTTAATCTGACGCAACGCGAAGAACCTTACCTGGGCTTGACATGTGGGTGACCGCCGTGGAAACACGGCTTCCCTTCGGGGCACCTTCACAGGTGGTGCATGGCTGTCGTCAGCTCGTGTCGTGAGATGTTGGGTTAAGTCCCGCAACGAGCGCAACCCCCGTCGCATGTTGCCAGCATTTAGTTGGGGACTCATGCGAGACTGCCGGTGACAAACCGGAGGAAGGTGGGGATGACGTCAAGTCATCATGCCCCTTATGTCCAGGGCTACACACGTGCTACATTGGCGCATACAGAGGGCTGCGATACCGCGAGGTGGAGCGAATCCCTCAAAGTGCGTCTCGGTTCGGATTGCAGGCTGAAACCCGCCTGCATGAAGGTGGAGTTGCTAGTAATCGCGGATCAGCACTGCCGCGGTGAATACGTTCCCGGGCCTTGTACACACCGCCCGTCACACCACGGGAGTGAGCAACACCCGAAGCCGGTGGCCTAACCCGCAAGGGAGGGAGCCGTCGAAGGTGGGGCTCGTGACTGGGGTGAAGTCGTAACAAGGTAGCCGTACCGGAAGGTGCGGCTGGATCACCTCCTTTCTAGGGAGCCCCTGTACCAAGGGGCCCGTACGGCACGGCGCCGTCGCCGGCCCATCGCCTTCGTCGCGATGGCTCGAGACGACGGACCCCCGACCGTGCGGCCTAGTACGTCGACCGAACCTGGCCCGGCCAGCGAGGCATACCGCCGAGCTCGAGCCGGTGCATGCTGTTGAGTTTTGAGAGACCGGCCCGCAAGTCCTGCGGGGCGTCTCCCTGCGGCCCTTGAAAACTGCACAGTAGCCACACGTCGTCGTGTATCCAACCACGGCGACGTATCGTCGTCGTGACGATAAGCACGACGGCGACGGGTATCACCGAACCATCAGCGAAGGCTGAGGGTTCGATCACCGTCAAGATAATAAGGGCACATGGTGGATGCCTTGGCACCTAGAGTCGATGAAGGGCGTGAACGGCTGCGATAAGCCACGGTGAGGCGCTGAATAGCCTATGACCCGTGGATGCCCGAATGGGGAAACCTGGCCCTGGTAATGCGGGGTCGCCGCCGGCTGAACGCATAGGCCGGCTGGAGACAAGCGGGGGAAGTGAAACATCTCAGTACCCCGAGGAAAGTAAATCAAACGAGACTCCCTGAGTAGTGGCGAGCGAAAAGGGACCAGCCCAAACCGGATGCGTGCAAGCGGTCACGCGTTGCGCATTCGGGGTTGTAGGACGTCTGGTCCGAGCTGTGACCGGCTCGGCGGAAGTTACAAAGCCGTGTGGTAGTCGAAGCGTGTGGAACCGCGCACCATAGAGGGCAACCGTCCCGTAGACGAAACTGCATGGCCTTCCGTCAGACGTTCCTGAGTAAGTCCGCACCCGTGAAACGCGGACTGAATCTGGGGGGACCACCCTCCAAGGCTAAGTACTCCTAGGTGACCGATAGCGGACTAGTACCGTGAGGGAAAGGTGAAAAGTACCCCGGAAGGGGAGTGAAATAGTACCTGAAACCACGTGCCTACAAGCGGTGGGAGCATTTTCGAATGTGACCGCGTGCTTTTTGCATAACGAGCCGGCGAGTTAGCCGTCTGCGGCAAGGTTAAGCGATGAGCGGAGCCGTAGCGAAAGCGAGTCCAAACAGGGCGATTTGAGTCGTGGGCGCTAGACCCGAAACTTGGTGAGCTACCCATGGGCAGGTTGAAGCGGGGGTAAGACCTCGTGGAGGACCGAACCGACCTAGGTTGAAAACTGGGCGGATGACCTGTGGGTCGGAGTGAAAGGCTAATCAAACCAAGTGATATCTGGTTCTCTCCGAAATATATTTAGGTATAGCCTCGGATCAATTGCGTATTGGCCGTAGAGCACTGTTTGGACTAGGGGCCCTACCAGGTTACCGACTTCAGGCAAACTCCGAAGACCAGTACGTCTACTCCGGGAGTCAGTTGCTGGGGGATAAACTTCAGCGTCAAAAGGGAAACAGCCCAGACCGCCAGCTAAGGTCCCTAAGTACTAGCTAAGTGGCAAACGATGTCCGAGTGCACAGACAACCAGGAGGTTGGCTTAGAGGCAGCCATCCTTGAAAGAGTGCGTAACAGCTCACTGGTCAAGTGCTCGGGCGCGGAAAATGTAACGGGGCTCAAGCTAGTCACCGAAGCTGCGGGTGCGATCTTCTGATCGCGCGGTAGGAGAGCGTTCCCAGGCCAGTGAAGCGGCGGCGGAAGCCAGTCGTGGAGGCCTGGGAAGTGAGAATGCCGGCATGAGTAACGAAAGAGGGGTGAGAATCCCCTCCGCCGATTGCCCAAGGATTCCTGAGTAAAGTTCGTCTGCTCAGGGTTAGTCGGGACCTAAGGCGAGGCCGAAAGGCGTAGTCGATGGCCAACAGGTTGATATTCCTGTACCACGTCGCAACCGTTTGACCGATGGGGGGACGAGGAAGGCTATGGGAACCCAGGCGATGGTCGCCCTGGGGTAAGCGTGTAGGGGAGGCCCCTGTGAAATGCGGGGCCTCATAACCTGAGGCGCGATGCCAGCTGGCTCTAAGCCGGCGAGTCCCTGACGCCATGCCTCCTAGAAAATCCTCTAGGGAGGTCGCGCGTGCCCGTACCAAAACCGACACAGGTGGGCAAGTAGAGAATACTAAGGTGATCGAGATAACCCTCGTTAAGGAACTCGGCAAAATTGCTCCGTAACTTCGGGATAAGGAGCGCCCCGGTAGGGTAAAGCGACTTGCTCGTGGAGCCCGAGGGGGCCGCAGTGAATTGGCCCAAGCGACTGTTTACCAAAAACACAGGTCTCTGCTAAGTCGAAAGACGACGTATAGGGGCTGACGCCTGCCCGGTGCCGGAAGGTTACGTGGAGTTGTTAGGCGCAAGCCGAAGCAGCGAAGCTAAGCCCCGGTAAACGGCGGCCGTAACTATAACGGTCCTAAGGTAGCGAAATTCCTTGTCGGGTAAGTTCCGACCTGCACGAATGGCGTAACGACTTGGGCGCTGTCTCAACGAGGGGCTCGGTGAAATTGCAGTCTCGGTGAAGATGCCGAGTACCCGCGGCTAGACGGAAAGACCCCGTGCACCTTTACTATAACTTGGTATTGGCGTTCGATGCATTTCGCTCAGGATAGGTGGGAGGCTTTGAAGCACCGGCTGCGGCTGGTGTGGAGCCAACCTTGAGATACCACCCTTGATGTATTGGACGTCTAACAGCGCACCGTGATCCGGGTGCTGAACAGTGCCAGGCGGGTAGTTTGACTGGGGCGGTCGCCTCCCAAAATGTAACGGAGGCGCACAAAGGTTCCCTCAGCACGGTTGGAAATCGTGCGTAGAGTGCAAAGGCAGCAAGGGAGCTTGACTGCGAGACCGACAGGTCGAGCAGGTGCGAAAGCAGGTCTTAGTGATCCGGCGGTAGCAAGTGGAAGTGCCGTCGCTCAACGGATAAAAGGTACGCCGGGGATAACAGGCTTATCGGGCCCAAGAGTCCACATCGACGGCCCGGTTTGGCACCTCGATGTCGGCTCGTCGCATCCTGGGGCTGAAGTAGGTCCCAAGGGTTGGGCTGTTCGCCCATTAAAGCGGTACGCGAGCTGGGTTCAGAACGTCGTGAGACAGTTCGGTCCCTATCTGCCGTGGGCGTTGGAGAGTTGAGAGGAGTCGTCCCTAGTACGAGAGGACCGGGATGAACGCACCTCTGGTGTATCTGTTGTCCTGCCAAGGGCATTGCAGGTTAGCTACGTCCGGATCGGATAACCGCTGAAGGCATCTAAGCGGGAAGCCGACCTCGAGATGAGCTCTCCCATCCCCATGAGGGAGTAAGACCCCTGGTAGACCACCAGGTTGATAGGCCGGATCTGGAAGCGCGGTGACGTGTGAAGGAGACCGGTACTAATGGGTCGAGGGCTTGACGGTTTTATTTTGGCGTGGTACCCGTTCTAGTGTGGCTGTCTGTGCAGTTTTGAAGGGCCTCCAGGAGGGCTCTCACGAGTTTCCGGTGGCTATGGCGAGGGGGAAACACCTCTTCCCTTTCCGAACAGAGCAGTTAAGCCCCTCAGCGCCGATGGTACTTGGCCCGCAAGGGCCCGGGAGAGTAGGTCGCCGCCGGTCTGACGTCTGACGACGGGTCGCCCGCGCAAGGGCGGCCCGTTCGTCGTTGGCGCCGCGAGACAGAGTGGCGGTGTCCGCGTTCGACGAGCGGTTGGCTCATACCCGTACTGGTGATCCGGGTTGGCCTGCAACCGTCTGGTGGGCGCGCCGTCTTGGCACCCCTGTTCTGAAACCGTCGCGGCGCGCGCGACGGCCGTGATCGGCCGCAGTGGCGTGCGACACGGCTGAAGCGCGCTGGTCACGGTTCCCGGACGCCTCGCCCTGTGTCGGTCCCGCGAGCGTGAGCGCCTGCCGTCGACGTGGGCAACCGCGGGTGCCGTGTGACGATCCGCGTCGCAGAGGCCGACCAGGACGATGCGTGGGGGGCGCGCCTCGTGGGCGGTCGAGAGGGCGCATGCCGGTGGCTGGGGCGGCGAGCGGGGCTCCTCGAGCAGTGCGAAGGCCTTGAGGTGGGCACCGACGCGGCGTAGTGCAAGCGAGAGACGAGAGATGATCGAAGCGAACATGTGTTCCGACGGTACGGATCCTGGCGGACGGATTGTCTGCGCGTCCTCGACAAGGCCGGCGATTGCAGCTCAACCTCGGCTCGGCTGCAACGGATCGTGCGCTTCGACGCCGTTGTTCGGCGCGAGGCTCCGCCTGAGGTCTTGCCGTCGCGAGCGACCACCCGCCGGTCGTGGAGCTCCTGCAATGCAGCGATCCCGGCCTGCAACATCGTCGTGCGCGAGGCGACGCGGCTGGCGCCGCGGTCTGGTCCTTCGGCGACGCCGTGCGCGCGGGGGGCGGTGGTGCTCGCGGACCTGGCCGCTCTGGGGATCGCATCACGCCCGTCTAAGCAGGGCACCCGTGTTCGTGGAGCTCATCTCGAAGCCCGACTTCGTCGCGTCCGTGCACGGATCGCCCGGACGCTGTCGCTGACGAGCGCGAACAGCCGCCGGCGACGGACGCGCGGCCGGCGACTGAGCGCCGCGCCGTCAGGCCGCAGTGCCGGCGTCGCGGCCATGCAGCTCGAGCTCGTCGGCGCGCGCCTCGAGCGCGGCGATCACAAAGGCGACGTGCTGATCGAAGTCGGCGCCCAGCTGCTCGGCTCCGCCACGCACGTCCTCGCGGCTGACGGCGGCCGCGAAGGATGGCTGCTTGAGCTTCTTCTTGACCGACTTCGGCGTCAGTCCGCGGATGCCCTCGGGACGGACGTACGCGCACGCGACGAGAAACCCGCACAGCTCGTCGACGGCGACGAGCGTGCGCTCCATCGGCGACTCGGCTGCCACCCCGAGATAGCTCGCGTGGGCGGCGATCGCGCGCACCATCTCGGGCGGCGCGTCGCGGCGCTCGAGCTCGGCGATGATCGTGCGCGGGTGCCCCGCCTGGCCGTCGTCCATGTCGGGAAAGCGCTCGTAGTCGGCGTCGTGCAGCAGGCCGGTGACGCCCCACAGCTCGGCGTCCTCGCCGTCGCGCTGCGCAAAGGCGACCATCGCGGCCTCGACCGTGAGGCAGTGGCGGCGAAGAGATTGCGATCTGACCCAGTCCGAGAGCAGGGACCACGCCTCGTCGCGCGAAATCCGGGTCGGCATGACTGTTACCCTAGCCCAGGCCTTCGGCTCTGCTCCCGTCGCCGGTAGGCGCCCCCCCATGGAGAAGTTCGTCATCGACGGAGGCACCGCGCTGTCCGGCACGATCGTGCCTGCCGGCAACAAGAACGGTGCGCTCCCGATCCTTGCCGCCTCGGTCCTGACCGAGGACGAGGTCGTGGTCAGAAACGTCCCGAAGATCAAGGACGTCGGCGCGATGCTCGCGATCCTCGAGACGCTCGGGGTGCGCGTGACGTGGCTCTCCGACCACGAGGTCGCGCTCTGCGCGGCGGACCTCTCGGCCGAGGAGGCGGTCATCGACCGCGAGCTGTCCGAGCGCATCCGTGCGTCGTTCCTGCTCGCCGGGCCGCTGCTCGCGCGCTTCGGCCGCGTGCGGATGCCTCCCCCCGGCGGTGACGTCATCGGGCGCCGGCGGCTGGACCCGCACCTCGACGCCTTCGCCTCGCTCGGTGCGACGTTCGAGCACGGCCGCGACATCGACCTGCGCGCACCCGGCGGGCTGCGCGCCGGCGACGTCTTCATGGACGAGCCGTCGGTGATGGCGACGGAGAACGCGCTGCTCGCCGCCGCGCGCACGCCCGGCTCGACCGTGATCGGCAACGCGGCCTCCGAGCCGCACGTCCAGGACCTCGCGCGGATGCTCGTCAAGATGGGCGCCGACATCCAGGGCATCGGCTCCAACGTGCTGACGGTCAACGGCAGCGACGAGCTGCACGGCTGCGACCACACGATCGGGCCCGACCACATCGAGATCGGTTCGTTCATGGCGCTGGCCGGCGTCACGGGCGGCGAGCTGCGCATCCGCGACACGATCCCCAACGACCTGCGGATGATCCGCCTCGTCTTTGACCGCCTCGGCCTGCGCTCCGAGCTCGACGGCGTCGACGTGATCGTCCCCGGCGGGCAGGATCTCGTCATCGCGCGCGATGTCGGCGAGCACAAGATCAAGGTCCAGGACGGCCCGTGGCCGGCATTCCCAGCCGATCTCACCTCGATCGCCGTCGCGCTCGCCACCCAGTGCTCGGGCTCGGCGCTGATCCACGAGTGGATGTTCGAGAATCGCATGATCTTCACCGACAAGCTCGTCCTGATGGGCGCCGACATCACGATGTGCGATCCACACCGCGCGATCGTCACCGGTCCCTCGCGGCTGAGCGGCGAGCGCCTCGAGTCGCCCGACATCCGCGCCGGGATGGCGATGCTGATCGCCGCGCTGTGCGCCGACGGACGCTCGGAGATCGGCAACATCCGTCAGATCGACCGTGGCTACGAGCGCATCGACGAGCGCCTGCGCGACCTCGGGGCTCGCATCGAGCGCGTGGCGACCGAGCCGATCTACTCCTAGCCGCAGAAGGGCTGCCCCGCCCGCCCGTCCGTCGTCTTCTCGTGCCCCCGTCAGGAGCGGGCCCACTAGATTGGCAGCCACCTGTGCGCCCGCAGATCCAGCCCATTCCCTCCGGCACCCGCGACGTGCTGCCCGACGAGATGCGCGAGCTGCGCGACATCACGGAGGCGATTCGCGCCGTCTTCGAGGTCGACGGCTACGGGGAGGTCTCGACGCCGGCGCTCGAGTACGAGGCGGTGCTTGCCCGAGGCGGCGGTGCGCCGCCCGCCTACCGCGTCTTCGACGAACACGGCGAGGTGCTCGCGCTGCGCACCGACATGACCGTGCCGATCGCGCGCCTCGTCGCGACGCGCTACCAGAGCGCCGATCCGCCGCTGAGGTTCTGCTATTTCGCCCACGCCTACCGCGGGGTGCGCCCGCACCGCGGCCAGATGCGCGAGTTCCTGCAGGCCGGGATCGAGCTCGTCGGCGCGCCCGCGCCGCAGGGCACCGCCGAGGCGCTGGGCGTCATCTGCCACGCGCTCGACGCCGTCGGGCTGCGCGACTACCGGATCGGGCTTGGCGACGCCTCGCTGTACCCGACGCTGCTGCGCTCGCTCGCGATCGCGCAGGACGCCTGCGAGGCACTCATGGACGCGCTCGTCAGGTGCGACTTCGTCTCGCTCCAAGCCGAGCTCGGCCGGCTCGCGCTCGACGACGCCGACGCCGAGCTGCTGCTGCGCGTGCCGCAGGTGCGCGGCGGCCCGGAGGTCCTGTCCGACGCCGACGGGCCGGTCGCCGACGCGGTCGCGGGGCTGCGCGGCGTCTACGAGCTGCTCGCCCCCGAGGTCGCCGCGCGCGTGATCTTCGATCTCGGCCTGATCCGCAAGATGGGCTACTACACCGGCGCCGTGTTCGACGTCTACGACCCCGCGCTCGGCGCGCCGCTGGGCGGCGGCGGCCGCTACGACGATCTGCTCGGGCGCTTCGGGCGCCCCCTGCCGGCGGTCGGCTTCGCGCTGACGATCGACCGGCTGCACATCGCACTGACGGGGGAAGAGCGCTCGCACGACGAAGTGACTGCGCTGTCTGCCGGCGGTCACGGCGAGCAGGGGGCCGCCGAGCTATGAGCCCGACGAACGGACTGACGATCGCGGTCCCGCGCGGCGCGCTGCTGAGCGGGACGCTCGATCGACTCGACGCGATCGGCCTCGACACGAGCGAGGTCCGCACGAACGACCGCAAGCTCCTGTTCGCCGACATCGGCGTCGTGACGATGCGCCCGTCCGACGTGCCGACGTACGTCGAGGCCGGCGCGGCGGATGTCGGCATCACGGGCAAGGACGTGCTCACCGAGCAGCCCGAGCGCGAGGTCTACGAGCTGCTGGACCTCGGCTACGGCGCGTGCCGGATGATCCTCGCGACCGTCGACGGGCCCGATCCCGCGGTCGAGGCGCTGCGGCGGCTCGGCGTCATGCGCGTCGCGACGAAGTACCACAAGACCGCCGCCGCGTACTTCGAGCGCACCGGCCGCCAGGCCGAGATCGTCGAGGTGAAGGGATCCGTCGAGCTTGCGCCGCTGACGGGCCTCGTCGAGGCGATCGTGGACCTCACGGCGACAGGCACCACGCTGGCCGAGAACAACCTCGTCATCCGCGAGGAGCTGTTCAGCTCGACCGCGAGGCTGATCGCCAACCCGGTCGCGCACAAGCTCAAGGCGACCGCGATCGACGCGATGCTGGAGAAGCTGCGTGCGGCTTGAGCGGATCGCAGTCGGCAACGACCCGGCCGCGGCGGCGGCGGGCGTGCGCGCGCTCGCGCCCGCGCCCGCGTCGGTGAGCGACGCGGTGGCCGAGATCGTCGCCGCCGTGCGCGACGGCGGCGACCGCGCGCTGCGCGAGCTCGTCGCGCGCTTTGACAGCGGCGGGGCTTCGCCGCCTTCGTCGCTGTGCCTCGAACCGGGCGAGCTCGATCCGGCCCTGCTCGACGACGACGTGCGGGCGGGCCTCGATCTCGCGATCACGAACGTGGCGCTCGTCGCCGACGCGGCGATCGGCGACGACGTCGAGGTCGCGCTGCCGCAGGGCCACCGCGTCGTCCTGCGCGAGGTGCCGGTGCGTCGCGCGGCGATCTGCATCCCGGGCAGGCAGGCGCCCTACCCGTCGACCGTCGTGATGGGCGTCGTGACCGCCCGCGCGGCCGGCGTCGAGCAGGTCGTCGTGCTGACGGCGCCGCAGATCGACGCCGCCATCCGCGGCGCCTGCGCGCTGTGCGGCGTGGACGAGGTCTACGCGATGAGCGGCGCGCACGGCGTCGCGGCGCTCGCCTACGGCACCGAGACGATCGAGCGCGTCGACGTGATCGCCGGTCCGGGGAGTCTCTTCGTGCAGGAGGCCAAGCGGCAGGTCTCCGACGTCGTCGGGATCGACGGCTTCTACGGTCCGAGCGACGTGCTCGTCGTCGCCGACGGAGGCGCCGACGCGCGGCTCGTCGCACTCGACCTGCTCGCCCAGGGCGAGCACGGGCCGGGCGCGCCGGTCGTCGCCGTCAGCGACTCGGGCGAGTTCCTCGACGCGCTCGCGGCGCAACTCGAGGCGCTCGCGCCCGAGCGCGCCCACAGCGAACCCGCGGCGTTCGTCCTCGCGCGGGCCGCCTCGCTGCGCGAGGCGCTCGATTTCAGCGAGGCGTTCGCGCCCGAGCATCTCGAGCTCGCAGGCGACGGCGCCGAGCGGCTGGCGCGGCGCGTGCGCTCTGCGGGCTGCGTCTTCGTCGGCGCCAACGGGGGGACCGCGTTCGGCGACTACGTCGCGGGTTCGAACCACTGCCTGCCGACCGGCGGCTCGGCGCGTTTCGCGTCAGGCCTGTCGCCGCGCGCGTTTCGCCGCCGGATCAGCGAGGTGCACATCGGCGACGCGGCGCCCGCGCTGGCCGCCGCAGGCGCGCCGATCGCGCGCGCCGAGGGATTCTCCGTGCACGCGGAGTCGATGGAGGCGCGCGTGGGGGACAATGCGCCGTCATGACAGCGCGTCATCGCCCGCCCGACGTCGCGGTGCACAACAACCGGGGGGTCGCGCGATGAGCAGCGGCCGCACAGCCCGCAGGCAGCGCCGCACCGGCGAGACCGACATCGCGCTCGAGCTCGGGCTCGACGGCAGCGGCGCCGGCAGCCGCCAGACCGGGGTTGGATTCCTGGACCACATGCTCGACCTGCTCGCGCGCCACGGACGCCTCGACCTCCTGGTCGAGGCGACGGGCGATCTGCAGACCGGCTCGCACCACACCGTCGAGGACGTCGGCATCGTGCTGGGGCAGGCGCTCGACGAGGCGCTCGGCGACCGCGCCGCGATCTTCCGCTATGGCCATGCCGTCGTGCCGATGGACGAGGCGCGCGCGAGCTGCGCGATCGACGTGTCCGGCCGGCCGTTCCTCGCGCTCGCCGACGGCGGCCTGCCGGCCGGCGAGACGGGCGGCTTCGAGCACGAGCTGCTCGAGGAGTTCTTCCGCGCGGTCGTCAACAACGCCCGCATCACCCTGCACCTCGAGGTGCAGGCGGGAACGAACGCGCACCACATGATCGAGGCGTCCTTCAAGGCCTTCGCGCGCGCGCTGCGCGCCGCGGTCGCGATCGATCCGACGGAGACCGGCGTGCCCTCGACGAAGGGCACGCTGACGGCATGAGCTCGATCGCGATGGTCGACTACGGGATGGGCAACCGGCGCTCCGTCGCGAAGGCGTTCGAGCACGTCGGGACGCCGATCGCCCAGAGCTCCGATCCGGACGAGCTGCGTGGCGCCGACGGACTCGTCGTGCCCGGCGTCGGCGCGTTTCCCGAGGCGATGCGCCGGCTGCGCGCGCTCGGCCTCGACGACGTCGTGCGGGCGCATGCACAGGACGGCAAGCCGGTGATCGGCCTGTGCCTCGGGATGCAGCTGCTCTTCGAGCGCTCGGTCGAGCACGAGGGCGCAAGCGGCCTGGGGCTGTTGCCGGGGCGCGTCGTGCGGCTGGACCCGCGCGGGCTCAAGCTGCCGCACATCGGCTGGAACGCGGTGCGCTGGCAGCAGCCGTCGGCGCTGATCGAGGGCCTGCCCGATCCCGCCGCGTTCTACCACGTGCACACGTTCGTGCCCGAGCCAGACGACCCGTCGATCGTGCTCGGCAGCGGCGACTACGGCTCGCCGTTCTGCTCCTTCGTCGTCCGCGACAACATCTTCGGCGCGCAGTGCCACCCCGAGAAGTCCTCGACGCACGGACTCGCGCTGCTTCGCAACTTCGTCGGCATCTGCTCGGCCGTACACGCAGCATCGTGATCCTCTATCCCGCGATCGACATCGCCGACGGCAGGGCGGTGCGCCTCGTGCAGGGCGACTTCGACGCCCAGACGGTCTACGCCGACAGCCCGCTGCAGGCCGCGCGCGCGTGGGTCGATGCCGGCGCGCGCCACCTGCACATGGTCGATCTCGACGGCGCGCGCCTCGGATCGCCGCAGAACCTCGATCACCTCGAGCGGGTCGTCGCCGAGCTCGGCGTGCCGGTCCAGTACGGCGGCGGGCTGCGCTGCGTCGACGCGGTCGCCGCTGCGGTCGCGGCCGGCGCCTCGCGGGCGATCCTCGGCACGGCGGCGTTCGCAGACCTCGACTTCCTCGACGAGGTCGTCGCGCGCTTCGGCGAGCGGATCGTCGTCAGCATCGACACGCGCGGGGGCTTCGTCTCGACCTCGGGCTGGACGCAGACGACGCAGCTGCCCGGCCCCGCGGCGATCGAGCGGATGCAGGATCGCGGCGTGCGGACGTTCGTGTTCACGAACGTCGACAAGGACGGGATGCTCGGCGGGCCCGACCTCGACGAGGTCTGCCGGGTGGCGGACCTCGTGCGCGGATCCTTCATGTACTCCGGCGGCATCGGCCGTCGCGAGGACCTCGAGGCGCTGGCGGCGCTGCGGCAGGTCAACCTCGCGGGCGTGATCGTCGGCAAGGCCCTCTACGAGCGGCGGTTCACGGTCGCGGAGGGTCAGGCGGCGCTCGCCGAGGCGCAGTCCGGCCCGGCGCAGACCTAACGGCGCGACGATCGGCGCGGCCGTGCCCCGGCGTGGGACGCGGGGCAGCGGACGTCCCGTGCCGGGCGCCCCGTCGGCACGCGCTGCTGCTCGGCGTACGCCTGCTCGGCGAGGGGCGCAACCGGGGGTGCGGGCGTCACCGCACGTGCTGCCGAGAGCACGATCCAGCCAAAGGCGACGAGCGCGGCGCCGGCGGCGAGCGCGAGCGCGCGCCCGACGCTCGCGTGCGCCTGCGTCAGCCAGGCGACGGTGGCGAGCGCGACGATCGCGGCCTTGAGCGCAGCGCTGATCCTCACGGTCATCGATATCGGCAGCAGAGCCGCCGGCGTTGAATTCGCCCGGGCTACTCTCGGCGGATGCACCTCAAGCGCGTCATCCCCTGCCTCGACGTCGATGCCGGCCGCGTCGTCAAGGGGACGAACTTCGTCGACATCCGCGACGCGGGCGATCCCGTCGAGCTCGCCGCGCGCTATGACGCCGAGGGCGCCGACGAGCTCGTCTTCCTCGACATCACCGCGACGAGCGACAAGCGCGACACGGTGGTCGAGCTCGCGCGGCGGGTCGCCGACGAATGCTTCATCCCGTTTACGATCGGCGGCGGAATCCGCTCCGTCGACGATGCGCAGGGCGTGCTCGACGCGGGTGCCGACAAGGTCTCGGTCAACTCGGCCGCGGTGGCGCGGCCGGCGCTGATCGGCGAGCTGGCGGCCGTGTTCGGCGCGCAGTGCGTGGTGCTGGCGATCGACGCCAAGGCGTGTCGTGGCGCCGCAGCGCGAACGGCGAAGTGGCAGGTGCACGTCGCAGGCGGCCGCACGCCCACCGGTCGCGATGTCGTCGAGTGGGCGCGCGAGGGCGTTGCGCGCGGGGCGGGCGAGATCCTGCTGACGAGCATGGACCGCGACGGGACGAACGACGGCTACGACCTCGAGCTCACCCGCGCCGTCGCCGAGGCGGTCGGCGTTCCCGTGATCGCCTCCGGCGGCGCCGGCACGCTCGAGCACCTCGCCGACGCGCTGCAGGCCGGCGCCGACGCGGCGCTCGCGGCGTCGATCTTCCACTACGGCAGGTTTCGGATCCGGCAGGCCAAGGAGCACCTCGCCGCGTCCGGCATCGCCGTGCGCCCGTAGCGCTCGCCCGCACCCGCGGGCCGTCAGCGCCCGCGCGTGTGCGCGTGGCAGTGGTCGTGCCTGACGACGACCGCCTGGTCGCCGAGCCTGTAGACATGGCGGTGCAGGTGGCAGCCGCGCCCGTCGCCGGTCCTCGCGCTGTGGCGATGGCCATGCGGGGCGAAGCGCAGTCGAAGCCGGCGCGTGCGCTGGGCGCGGGCGCGCCGTGCGGCCCGAACGCGCGCCGCCGCGCGCCGTGCACGCGCCGCCCGGCGCGCGGCGGCCTGCTGTGCCCGCGCCGTTCGCCGTCCGCTCACGCTCGTGCGCCCGGCGAAGGGGCGCCCCTTCGGATCGAGCGCGAACAGCGACGAGTAGGCCGTGAAGTAGATCCGCCGCCCGTCGCTGATCACCGGGTTGAAGCCGCCGCGCCGGGTCTTCCAGACGGTCTTGCCGGTGCGCGCGCCGAGCGCCCAGGTCGTGCGCTTGTCGAGGTCGGAGACGAAGACGAGCTCGCCGATGATCGTCGCGGCGCCGGAGATCTTCGTGCCCAGCGAGCGAATCCAGCGCGGCTTGCCGGTGCGTGCGTCCAGGGCGTAGAAGCGCCCGTCGTAGGAGCCGATGTAGACGGTCGGGCGCCCGCCGCGGACCTCGCCCACGGCCGGCGACGCGTACACGTAGCCGCCGGTGCCGTGCCGCCACGCGAGCTTGCCGTCGCTGCTCGAGAACGAGTAGACGTCGCCGTTCGTGCTGCCGATGTAGACGCGCCCGTACGCGACCGCCGCCGAGGAGTAGAAGTTGCCGTCCCCGAGGCCGAGCGGACCGCCGCTCGGTGATTTCTCCCAGACCTTCGAGCCGTCCGAGCGGCGGATCGCGTGCACCTTGCCGCCGTAGTCGCCGAAGTAGAGCTTGCCGCCGTCGAGCGCCAGCGCTCCCTTCACGGCGCCGGCCGCCCTGGCCTTCCAGCGCACGTTGCCATCGCTCGCCCGCAGGGAGTAGACGGTGCCGTCCTCGGTGCCGAGGAACAACCGGCCGCGGTCGATCAGCGGCGAGGACTCAGCCCGGCTGGGCAGCTTGCGCGACCAGCGCGTGCGGCCCGAGCGCGCCGCCACCGCGATGACACGTCCGGCCTCGGTCCCGCGCGAGCGCTTGAGCAGAACCGAGTAGATCGTCCCGCGGTTGCAGGCCGGCGCCGCCGCCGCGAGCGCGCCGAGCTTGCGCTTCCAGCTCACGCGGCCCGTGTTGCGCGAGATCGCGTAGAGGGCGCCGTTGTTCTTGAGCAGGTACAGCCGCCGCCCGCACAGCACCGGCGAGAACTCGAGCAGGACGTTGCCGCGCTCGGCCCATGCCTGGCGGTACGGCGGTCGCGGCGCCCTGCGCAGCGGGAGATGATGGGTGCGCGCCTTGCTGTAGCCGTAGTTCGGCCACCTGAAGCCGTCGTCGGCGGGATGGCCGTTCGAACGCGCGCGCGGCGCGGTCGCGGAGGGCCGGTCCTCGTTCGTGTCGACGAATCCGACGTCGGGGTCGAAGACGTTGCCGGTGCCGCCGAAGGCCGCCAGGGCCACTCCGGCGGCGAGCACGAGAATCACGGCCCCGATCGCGAGCCGCGGAAGCGGACGCTCGCCGCGGGGCGAAGGGGTCACGCGGCCAATGGTAGACACCGGCCGGGTCGCGCCCGCCGGTCGCGCGCGGACCGCGGCAGGTCGCCGGCTGGGCCCGGATCGGCGGGCGCGGTGACCGGCACCGGGGCGCGACACTGTCGGAATGGGTGACCTGCGCGAGCGCCTGCGGGAGCTGCCGTGTGGCCGGCGACTGCTCGAGGCGGTGGCCGGGATCGACGGTGTGCATCTCGTCGGCGGCGCGGTCCGCGACCTGCTGCTCGGACGCGAGCCGCGTGAGCTCGACGTCGTGACCGAGGGCGATCTCGGCGCGCTGGCAGCGCGCCTGGGCGCCGACGGCGACCGCGTCGTGCACGAGCGCTTCGGCACCGCGACGCTGCGCTCGGGCGACTGCTGGTGGGACCTCGCGGCGGCCCGCGGCGAGATCTACCCGCAGCCCGGCGCGCTGCCGGAGGTGTTCGCCGCCGGCATCGATCAGGACCTGCGGCGCCGCGACGTCACGGTCAACGCGATCGCGCTCGATCTCAGCAGCGGCGAGCTGCGTGCGGCGGCGCACGCCGAGGAGGACCTGCGGGCCGGGCGCCTGCGCGTCCTGCACGACGCGAGCTTCGCCGACGACCCGACCCGGCTGTGGCGCATCGCGCGCTACGGCGCGCGGCTCGGCTTCGAGCTGGAGGAGCACACCGCGGCGCTGGCCGCGCAGGCGGTCGCCGACGGCGCGCTGCAGACGGTCTCGGGCGCGCGGATCGGCAACGAGCTGCGCCTCGCGCTGAATGAGCCCGACGCGGTCGCGGCGCTCGGCTCGGCCGTCGCGCTCGGCCTGGCGCCCTGGCTCGCCCCGGACGGCGCGCTGATCGAGCGGGCGCTCGCGCTGCTGCCCGCCGGCGAGGGGCGTCGCGACCTGCTTGTGCTCGCCGCCTCGCTGACCGCTGAGGACGACGCGCCGCTCGCCGACCTCCAGTTCAGCGCGGCCGAGCGCGCGATCGTGCGCGCGTGCGTGCACGCGCCCGCGCTCGACGACGCTGCGCGCACGCCGTCGGAGCACGCGCGCGTGCTGCGCGCGCTGCCCGTCGAAGCGGTGGCGCTCGCCGGCGCGCGCGGCGCGGCGCAGCCCGCGCGGCGCTGGCTCGACGAGCTGCGCCACGTCGGCCTGCAGATAACCGGCGACGACCTGCTTGCGGCCGGGCTGGCCGAGGGACCCGAGATCGGGCGGCGCCTGCAGGCGGTGCTCGACCTGCGCCTGGACGGCGCGCTTGGCGAAGGGCGGGAGGCGGAGCTGCAGGCAGCGCTGCAGCAGCCACCTGGCGCGGGCTCGTCACGAGGCCGTGCTACAAATGAAAGCGATGTCGACAACGCATAGAAGAGGCCGGACGACGCCGAAGAAGTCCGAGGACATCTGGGGCGATCGGCTGAAGGCGCCGTTCAAGGCGGTCGGCGACCACATCGGCGTCGACCTGCCCGGCGGTCGCGCGCTGTTCTTCACGCGCCGCGGAGGCGTCTCCGGCGAGCCATTCGAGGAGCTCAACGTCGGTCTGGACACGAACGACTACATGCCCGCCGTCGAGGAGAACCGCAAGCGCGTCGGGCAGCTGATCGGCATCCCGCCCGAACGCTGGCTCGAGTCCAAGCAGATGCACGGCTCCGACGTGCGCATCGTCACCGAGCTGCCCGACGCCGGCGCTGAGCCCGTCGAGGCCGACGGCGTCGCGACCACGCTCGAGGACGTCGCCGCGGTCGTCGTCACCGCCGACTGCCTACCGGTTGCGCTGATCGCGCCGGGCGGCGTCGCGATCATCCACGCCGGCTGGAAGGGGCTGGCCGCAGACGTGCTGAAGAAGGGCGTCGAGAAGCTGCGCGAGGCCGGCGTCGAGGACGAGATCCAGGCGGCGATCGGCCCGTCGATCGGCGTCTGCTGCTATGAGGTCAACACCCATGTGCACCGTGCGTTCATGCGCTACCCGCGCGGCACCGCGCGCCTGAGCAACCACGCCCACCTCAAGAACGTCGCGCGCCTGCAGCTGCAGCACGCCGGGATTCCGCTCGACCACGTCCACGACGTCGACATCTGCACGATGTGCGCGCCGCGCAGCCTCTTTCACTCGCACCGCCGCGACCGCGGCAACGACCCGAAGGACACCGGCCGCCAGGCCAGCGCCGTGTGGCGGGTGGCCGGCGACGGCGGCGACGGCGACGCCGATTGAATGACCCGATCAGCGGGCTGACGGCCGCGCGCGTGCGCGCGAACCTCGCCGAGGTGCGCGAGCGCATCGCGGCGGCCGCGGCGCGCGCCGGCCGCGACCCCGCCAGCGTCGAGATCGTCGCGGCCGTCAAGTACGTGCCGGTGGCGCAGCTGGCGGCCGTCGCAGAGGGCGGCATCACGGTCGTCGGGGAGAACCGCGCGCAGGATCTGGAGGCGAAGGTCGCCGCCCACCGCGACGCGTTTCAGTGGGACTTCATCGGCCACGTGCAGAGCCGCAAGGTCAAGCAGATCGCACCGCTCGTGCGCTGCATCCACTCCGTCTGCACGCACTCCGTGCTCGAGCAGCTCGCCAGGCACGCGCCACCCGAGCTGCGGGTGCTCGTCGAGGTCAACGTCGCCGGCGAGGCGGGCAAGGACGGTGTCGCACCCGCGCAGCTCGACGCGTTTCTCGAACGCTCTCCGGTGCCGGTCGCGGGACTCATGACGATGCCGCCGCTGGCGCACGATCCCGACGACAGCCGGCGCTGGTTCGCAGCGCTGAGCGAGCTCGCAGCCGAGCGCGGCCTGTCGCAGCTGTCGATGGGCACGACGCAGGACTACGAGGTCGCCGTCGAGGAGGGCGCGACGCTCGTGCGGATCGGCACGCAGCTGTTTCGGTAGCCACCGTGCAGGAGAACGCCCGCAGAGGTCTAACCTTTCCTGTCGTATGGCGTTCCGTGACTCCTGGCATCGCGCGCTCGTGTACTTCGGCCTCGCCGAGGAGCGCCCGTTCGTCGACGAGTTCGAGATCGAGCGCCAGCAAAGCCGCGAGGCGGAGCTCGCCCGCGAACGCGAACGCGAACGGGATGCGCGGATGCGCTCGGCGCCCGAGCCCGAGGCCGAGATGGAGGATCGCTACCGCGAGCGCCCGAACGTGCGCCGGCTGTCCTCCCGCCGCCGTCCGCGCGACGACTTCGACGACATCTTCGCCGACGACGAGCCGCGGGGCAGCCGCCCGACGACCGTCCTGCGGCCGGTCGAGCGGCCCCGCAACGGGGGCGACGTGCGCGTGCACCTCGTCATCCCGAAGTCCTTCAACGACGCCCAGCAGGTCGCCGACAAGTTCAAGCAGTCGATCCCCGTCGTACTGAACCTGCAGGCGACGGAGAACGACCTCGCCAAGCGCCTGATCGACTTCGCCAGCGGCCTGACCTACGCGCTCGACGGCGGCATGCAGCGCATCGCGCACAAGGTCTTCATGCTGACCCCGCGCAACGTGCAGATCTCGGCCGAGGAGAAGGCCGAGTTGATCGAAAAGGGCTTCTTCAACCAGTCGTGAGGGTCGCTTTCGGCGCCGCGGCGGCCCGGCAGCCGAGGTCCGTGCTGGCGCGCCCTCCCTCGGCTGCCGACCCAGCCAGGCATCCGCGATCACCTCGTCAGGGCGTTGCCGCAGGGCTCGTTCATACTTGACGACATGAGGCTCGGGCTGATCGGAGCGGGGAACATGGCCAGCGCGCTCGCGCGCGGCTGGGGCGACCCGGTGCTCGTCCATGACGCCTACCGGCCGCGGGCCGAGGCGCTCGTCGAGGAGCTCGGCGGCGAGGTCCTCGATTCCAACGCGGAGCTTGCGCAACGCGCCGACGCGGTGCTGCTCGCGCACAAGCCGGCGGGGCTCGAACGCGTCGCCGCCGAGCTCGGCGGCCAGGCGGCGGCGGTCATCTCGATCCTGGGCGGCGTGCCGCTCGTCGCGCTGCGCAGCGCGTACGGCGCGACGCCGGTCGTCCGCATGATCCCGAGCGTGCCCGTCGAGGTGCGCCAGGGCGTCACGTGCCACGCGCGCGACGGCGAGGCCGACGGCGAACTCGAGGCACAGGCGATCGCGCTCTTCGAGCGGGTCGGGCTCGTCGTGAGCCTCGACGAGTCGCAGATGGAGATCGCGACCGGCCTGATGAGCTGCGCGCCCGCATACGTGGCGCTCGTCGCCGAGGCGCAGATCGACGCCGGCGTGCGCGCCGGGCTGCCGGCCGACCTCGCCGGCGAGCTCGTCGGCGCGAACATCGGCGGCACGGCCGCGCTGCTGCAGGCGCGCGGGATGGACACGCTCGCCGTGCGGCGCGCGGTCACCTCGCCGGGCGGGCTCACGGCACGCGGACTCGCCGCGCTCGAGCACGCGGGCGTGCGGGCGGCGTTCGACGACGCGATGCAGGCGGTGCTGGCGCGATGACCGGCGCGCCGATCTTCGTCGTGGCGACGGTGCGCGACTCGATTGCGGACTTCGTGTCGGCGTTGATCATCGTCTACGTGATCATCATCTTCGCCTACATCATCACGTCGCTCATCTTCTCCTTCGGCGGGCGGATCCCCTACTCGAAGTGGTCAAGCGCCGTGCTCGGCTTCCTGCGCGACGTCACCGAGCCCTACCTCGGGATCTTCCGGCGCTTCATCCCGCCGATCGGCCCGATCGACGTCAGTCCGATCGTGGCGATCCTCGTCCTGCAGATCGTCGGCTTCAGCGTCATCGTCCCGCTGATCCGCGGGTGACCCGGGCAGCAGCGGCGTCGTCATCGCGAGGCGCATGGGCCCGGGCGGCGGTCGTCCTGGCCGGCGTGCTGGCGGCCGACCAGATCGTCAAGGCGCTTGTCGTCGCAGCGCTCGAGCGCGGCGAGGAGCGCCAGATCGTCGCCGGGATCAAGCTCGTCAACACGCGCAACAGCGGCATCGCGTTCGGGCAGCTGCAGGACGCCGGCGCGATCGTCGCGGTCGTCATCGCGATCGCGGTCTGCGCGCTGCTGGCGTACTTCGCGCGTCACGCGCAGCAGCCGCTGATGTGGCTGCCGACGGGGATGCTGCTCGGCGGCGCGCTGGGCAACATCGTCGATCGCGTCCGCGAGGGCGCGGTCGTGGACTTCCTGAAGCTTCCCCACTGGCCGGCGTTCAACGTCGCCGACGCGTCGATCACGGTCGGCGTCGTCATCCTGCTGGTGGTGATCGAGCGTGGCGATCGAGCTCGAGCTTCCGCCTGACGCCGGCGGCGAGCGCCTCGACGTGCTGCTCGCCGAGCCGCTCGGCTCGCGCTCGCGCGCACAACGGCTGATCGTCGCCGGCCGGGTGCTCGTCGAGGGTGCGACCGTGCGCAAGAACCATCGCGTCGGCGGCGGCGAGCACGTGGTCGTGGACGATGCTCCGGAGGCGGTCGCGGCGACGCAGGCGCAGGCGCCCGTGGCGGCGTTCGGCGTCGCATACGAGGACGAGCACCTGCTCGTCGTCGACAAGCCCGCCGGCGTGGTCGTGCACCCGGCGCGCGGGCACCGCGAGGGCACGCTCGCGCAGGCGCTGTTCGGGCGCGCCGCCGGCGGCGAGCAGGCGTGGCGCGCAGGGATCGTGCACCGCCTGGACCGCAACACGAGCGGGCTGCTCGTCGTCGCCAAGGACGACGCGGTCCACCGCGCGCTGAAGGCGGCGCTGGCCGCGCGGGAGATCACGCGCGAGTACCTCGCGCTCGTCGAGGGCCGGCCGCCGGCGCGCAGCGGCACGATCGAGGCGCCGATCGGCCGCGACCGCCGCCAGCGGATGCTGATGTCGGTGGACTCGGATGCGAACGCCGCAAAGGACGCGATCACGCACTTCGAGGTCGAGCGCGTGCTGGCACAGGCGACCCTGCTGCGCGTGCGGCTGCAGACCGGCCGCACCCACCAGATCCGCGTCCACATGCGTGCGATCGGACACCCGGTCTGCGGTGATCCCGAGTACGGGCGCGACGATCTCTACGGCCTGCGGCGCCAGTTCCTGCACGCCGCGCGGCTGGCATTCTCACACCCTGTGACGGGCGAAGCGGTCGACGTCGACTCGCCGCTGCCCGACGACCTGCGGGCGGCGCTGGAGCTGGCGGGCCGTTAAACGCGGCGAGGCGGCCCGTCCGAGGCCGCCCCGCCACCCGACGTCGCGGATCGAGCCCACCGGAGGTAGGGGAAGGGAGGACTCGTCCCGCACAAGACACAACGCAACGCGTCGCAGAAGCTTGCGTAAACTTGTCGCTCCCAGAGAACGTCCAACGATCCCACCGGGATCTGCGACGCGGTCCTGCCCGGCTTCGCTCGCCGGGTCGCGCGCATGCCGGGTGGGCCTCAAGCCACGCAGCATCACCTCAAGGAGCAGGAACCCATGGCCCAAATCGGGATCAAGGAGCTGCTGGAGGCCGGCGTCCACTTCGGCCACCAGACCCGCCGCTGGAACCCCAAGATGCGCCGTTTCATCCACGGCGAGAGCGGCGGCATCTACGTGATCGACCTGCTCAAGACCGAGCGGTTGCTGCGCGAAGCGCAGGAGTTCGCCTCGGCGGTCGCCCATCGCGGCGGCAGCGTGCTGTTCGTCGGTACGAAGAAGCAGGCCCGCGACGCCGTCAAGGACTCCGCCGAGAGCGCCGGCATGCCCTACGTCAACCACCGCTGGCTCGGCGGGCTGCTGACGAACTTCCAGACGATCAACCAGCGCATCAAGCGCCTGCACGACCTCGAGCGCTACGAGGCCGAGGGGCAGCTCGCGCTGCTGCCGACGCGCGAGCGGATGGGGGCGCTGGCAGACCTCACGAAGCTGCGCGCCAACCTCGGCGGCGTCAAGCACATGACGCGTCCGCCCGACGCGATGGTCGTCATCGACCTCAAGGTCGAGGAGATCGCGGTCCGCGAGGCGCAGCGCCTGCGGATCCCGATCATCGGGCTCGTCGACACGAACTGCGACCCCGACGGCATCGAGTTCGTCATCCCCGGCAACGACGACGCGATCCGCTCATGCGCGCTGATCACCCGCGCGATCGGCGAGGTCGTCGGCGAGGGCAGCAGCGTCTTCCGCGCCCGCGAGGAGCAGCAGCGCAAGGATGCCGAGGAGCAGGCGCGGGCCGCCGCCGCCGAGCGGGCCCGGCGCGAGGCCGAGGAACAGTCCGCCCGCGAGGCGGCCGCCACGGCCGAGCGCGAGGCCGCCGAGGCGGCGCGCGCGCGGCCGCGGCGGCCGAGGCCGAGGCGGCCTCGGCCGCGGCGCCGGCCGAGGACCCCGACGCGGTCAAGGTGCACGCCAAGGGTGGCGGCGACCGCCAGGCCGCCGAGGCCGAGGTCGCCGCGGCAGTGCAGGCCGGCGGGCGCCCAGCGGCAGACGCGCGCGTGGCGCAGGGCGCCAACACCGAGGTCGCGCCCGCGCAGAAGGACAACGTCAAGGGCACGTCACCGGATCCGGCGCCGGCCGCCGAGGACCAGACGCCCGATCCGGCGTCGCCTCCCACCGAGCCCAGCGAGGCCGCCGAACCCGCGCCTGCGCCGGAATCGCCCAAGACACCGGCCAAGCCGCGCCGTCGCAAGAAGGCCGCCGCGTCTGCCGAGCCCGTCACCGCCGCGCAGGCGCCCGAGCAGGCGCCCGAGCAGGCGCCCGAGCAGGCGCCCGAGCACGAGATCGTCAGCGACAGCGAGGTACCGACCAGTGAGTGACATCAGCGCCAAGGACGTCAAGGCCCTGCGCGATCAGACCGGCGCGGGCATGATGGATTGCAAGCGCGCGCTGCAGGAGACCGGCGGCGACATCGACGCCGCCGTCGAGCTGCTGCGCGTGCAGCTCGGCAACAAGATCGGCAAGCTCGCCGGCCGCGACGCGACCGAGGGCACGGTGCAGTCCTACATCCACGCCAACGGCAAGGTCGGCGTCCTCGTCGAGGTCGACTGCAACACCGACTTCGTCGCGCGCAACGACGAGTTCGTCGCGTTCGCCAGGGACGTCGCGATGCACGTCGCCGGGTCGCCGACGACGCGCTACGTCTCGGAGGAGGAGATCCCCGCGGAGGCGCGCGATGCCGAGCTGCGCGTCTTCGAGGGCCAGGCGGCCGACAAGCCCGAGAACGTGCGCGCGAAGGTCGCCGAGGGCAAGCTTCGCAAGTGGATGGAGGAGACGGTCCTGCTCAAGCAGCCGCACGTCAACGGCGACAGGTTCGACGGCAAGACGATCGAGGAGCTGCGCGCCGACCTCTCGGCCAAGACGGGCGAGAACGTCGTCATCCGGCGCTTCACCCGCTTCGCCGTCGGCGAGTAGCCTCGCCCGGGCGATGACCTTCGAGCCCGCGTTCAGGCGGGTCCTGCTGAAGCTGTCCGGCGAGGCGCTGATGGGGGACCTCGACTACGGCACGGATCCCGGCCGGGTCCGTGCCGTCGCCACGCAGATCGCCGCCGTGCACGCGCACGGCATCGAGATCGCGATCGTCGTCGGCGCGGGGAACATCTACCGCGGCCTGAAGGGCGCGGCCGCCGGGATGGACCGCGCGACGGCCGACTACATGGGCATGATGGCGACCGTTCTCAACGCGCTGACGATGCAGGACGCGCTCGAGAAGCAGGACGTCAAGACGCGCGTGCAGTCGGCGATCACGATCTCGGAGGTGGCAGAGCCGTACATCCGCCGCCGCGCGATCCGCCACCTCGAGAAGGGGCGCGTCGTGATCTTCGCTGCCGGCACCGGCAACCCGTTCTTCACGACGGACACCGCCGCCGCGCTGCGTGCCGTCGAGATCCACGCCGAGGCGATCCTGATGGCGAAGAACGGCGTCGAGGGCGTGCTGACCGGCGATCCGCGCAAGGACGCCGACGCGACCCTGATCCGCGAGATCAGCCACATGGACGCCCTGCGTCGCGGGCTGCGGGTCATGGACTACACGGCGCTTACGCTGTGCGCGGAGAACGAGATGCCGCTCTACGTCTTCAACATGAACGACGAACGCAACATCGAGCGGATAGTGTCCGGCGAACAGGTTGGAACGGTGGTGGTGACGCGAGATGAGTGAGCTGATCGACGAGCTGTTGGCCGACGCAGCCGAGCGGATGACGAAATCCGTCGAGGCGACGAACCACGAGTTCGGCTCCGTCCGCACCGGACGTGCCAGCCCGGCCCTCCTGGACCGTGTGCACGTCGACTACTACGGCGTCTCGACGCCGCTCAGGCAGCTCGCGTCGATCAACGCCGCGGAGGCGCAGCTGCTCACGGTGCAGCCGTTCGACAAGTCGTCGATGAAGGCGATCGAGAAGGGCATCTCGGAGGCGAACCTCGGGCTGACGCCGAGCAACGACGGCAACATCATCCGGCTCGTGATCCCGCAGCTGACCGAGGAGCGCCGCCGCGACTTCGTGAAGATGGTCCGCAACATCGCCGAAGAGGGCCGGATCGCGATCCGCAACGTGCGCCGCGACGTCATGCACGACCTGCGCGAGCTCAAGGACGAGGGCGACGTCGGCGCCGACGAGGAGCACCGCGCGGAGACCGGGCTGCAGAAGCTGACCAACGACAAGATCGCGGAGCTCGACGCCCTGCTGAAGGGCAAAGAAGACGAGATCCTCGAGGTCTAGACGGCCGCTAGTGGCTTCAGAGGGCGGCGAGGCGGCGCGCTACGTCGCGATCATCACCGACGGCAACGGCCGCTGGGCGCGGGCGCGTGGGCTGCCCGTCGGCGAGGGCCATCGCGCCGGCGCCGACAACCTCAAGAAGCGCCTGCGCGACGCCGGCGAGCTCGGCGTGCGCGAGCTGACGGTCTACTCGTTCTCGACCGAGAACTGGTCGCGCCCGCAGGAGGAGGTCTCCGGGCTGATGGCGATGTTCGCCGAGCGGATCGTCGACGAGACGCCGGAGCTGCACTCCAGCGGCGTGCGGATGCGCTTCCTCGGCCGCCGCGACGGGATCGATCCCAAGCTCGTCGAGCAGATGGCGTGGGCCGAGGAGCTGACCGACCGCAACGACAAGATCACGCTCTTCGTCGCGTTCAACTACGGCGGGCGCGCCGAGATCGTCGATGCGGCGCGGCGCTTCGAGGGCGGCGACGAGGAGGACTTCCGGGCTCTGCTCTACGCGCCCGAGATGCACGACCCCGACCTGATCATCCGCACGAGCGGCGAGCGCCGCCTGAGCAACTACCTGCTGTGGCAGTCGGCGTACTCCGAGCTCGTCTTCCGCGACGAGCTGTGGCCGGACTTCGACCGCGCCGCCTTCGAGGCGTCGATCGACGAGTACCGCGCGCGCCGCCGTCGCTTCGGGGGCCGCTGATGTCAGCGGCCGGTGGCGGCCGGATCGGCGGGCGTCGGGCGCCGGCGCGGCGAGCGCCGCGACCGCGCCGCGAAGTTGGAGGCGGCGGCTCGGAGATGACCGCGCGGCTGATCGTCGCGGCGCCGGCGATCGCGTACGCGATCGCGATCGTCGCGTTCGGCGAGTATTGGTTCGCGCTCGGCGTCCTGCCACTGGCGATCATCGCGCTCGGCGAGCTGTTCGACCTCTACGCCGACCACGAGCCGGTTCGCCTGGCGGGCTTCGTCGGCGTGACAGCGCTGATCCTCGCCGCCTACTTCGGCGAGGGCTTCCACATCCTGCTGACGTTTCTGGCGTTCTTTCCCGTGCTGTTCGCGATCACGGTCGCGCAAGGCAGGTCAGGCACGCTCGGGATGGCGCTGACGGTCTTCGGCGTCGCGTGGATCGGGGTGACGCTCGCGCACGGGGTGCTCCTGCGCGAGCTGCCGCACGGCGGCGGGATCATCGTCGACGTCCTCGTCGGCACGTTCGTCGGCGACTCGGGCGCGTACATCGGGGGGCGTTGGTTCGGGCGCCGCAGGCTGGCACCGAGCGTGTCGCCGAACAAGACGGTGGAGGGCCTGCTGATCGGGATGTTCACGGCGCTGCTGGCGACCTGGCTGGCCGGCACGTATCAGGACTGGCTGTCGGGCACCGACGCGCTCCTGCTCGGCCTCGCCGTCGCCGTCGCGGCGCCGCTGGGCGATCTGTTCGAGTCGTTCGTCAAGCGCGACGCCGGGACGAAGGACTCCGGGCGCCTGTTCGGCGCTCACGGCGGCGCGCTGGATCGCCTCGATGCCGTCTTCTTCACGACGGTGGCGGGCTACTACGTCTGGCTGGCGCTGCTGTAGTCGGCGACGGCTGCTGTAGCGGCAACGCGCCAGAATCGGCTTGACCGCGAGCGGCGGAAGTTGGACGCGGCCCCGCACGTTGATGACATGTCCAAGCGTAGGGGTGCCGGTCGTCGTGATGAGTCGTCTTGTCGACCTGGCGACGCTCCGCGGAAGTCGAGCGCGGGCAGCTTCGCGCGTCCATGAAGAACCAGGGAGAACGGTGTCCAAGCCTTGTCGCGCAACTCTTCGGCTCAGCGGCCCCATCGTGCCGCTGCTCGTCCTCGTGCTCGCGTTCCTGCTCGCCGGAGTCGTCGCAGGCGTTGTGCAGGCAGTCCCGCCGCCAGCGCCAAAGGAGTGCAACGACGGCATCGACAACGACGGCGACCGCCTGATCGACTGGCCGGCCGATCCGGGCTGCAGCAAGAGGAGAGACGACGACGAGACCGATCCGCCTCCGCCGCCGCCACCCACAGAGCCCACGCAGCCGA
>JAUJOT010000005.1:176392-323294 GCA_030447505.1 Solirubrobacteraceae bacterium
CCGAGCCGACGCAGCCGACCGAGCCGACGCAGCCGACCGAGCCGACGCAGCCGACCGAGCCGACGCAGCCGACGCAGCCCACGCAGCCCACGCAGCCCACGCAGGCTGCGCCACTCGCACAGCAGTGCGCGGACGGCAAGGACAACGACCTCGACGGCAAGGTCGACGCCGCCGACCGGGGCTGCGTCAACGCGACCGATAACGACGAGACCGATCCCCAGGTGCTCCTGGTTCCGTCGGCGAGCGGCGGAACGCCGTTGCTGTCCCCGTTCCCCGTGGTGCGCCTGCGCGGGCGGATCTTCTCGCGCCGCGTGGTCATCACCCTGCTCTCGGTGAAGGCGCCGAGAGGGTCGAGGGTCACGATCACGTGCCGCGGGCCCGTCCGGTCGTGCCGCAAGTCGAGGTCGACCCGTAGGACGACCACGAGGACGACCCGGTTCCGCTTGTTCGAGCGGTCGCTGCGCTCAGGAACGGTCCTGCGGATCTTCGTCACGAAGCCGGGCTTCCTCGGCAAGTACACGCGCTTCACGATCCGCCGGGGCAAGCCGCCGCTGCGTGTCGATGCCTGCTCGCGGCCGAACGCCACCTCGCGCCGCTGTGCCCCTAGCCGGCCCTAGCCGGGCACGCGGTCGGCGGCGCTGAAGCGGCGAGCCGGCGCCTGCGAGAATGACGGCAGATGGCCCGGCGCCTCCTCATCCTCGGCTCGACCGGGTCGATCGGCACGCAGGCGCTCGAGATCGTCGCGCGCGACCCCGAGCTCGAGCTCGTCGGGCTCAGCGCTGAGCGCTCGGCCGACGCGCTGATCGAGCAGGCGCGCCGGTTCGGCGTGGACCGGCTCGCGCTCGCCGACGCCGACGCCGGTGCGCGCGCCGCCGAGGCGTGGACCGACGGCGAGGTGCTGGTCGGCGCGGAGGGGCTCGTGCGGCTCGTCCTCGAGTCGGGCGCCGACCTCGTCCTCAACGCGCTCGTCGGCTCGGCCGGACTCGGTCCGACGGTCGCGACGCTGGGGGAGGGGATCGACCTAGCGCTCGCCAACAAGGAGTCGCTCGTCGTCGGCGGCGAGCTCGTCATGGCGCTCGCCGAGGGCACCGGCGCGCAGATCCTGCCGGTCGACTCCGAGCACTCCGCGCTGCACCAGCTGCTGGCCGGCGAAGCGCCGGGCACGGTCGACAAGCTCGTCCTGACCGCATCGGGCGGGCCGTTTCGCGGGCGCACGCGCGCCGAGCTCGCCGAGGTCAGCATCGAGGACGCGCTCGCCCACCCGACCTGGGAGATGGGCGGCAAGATCACGATCGACTCCGCGACGCTGATGAACAAGGGCCTCGAGGTCATCGAGGCGCACCACCTGTTCGGCGTCGGCTATGACCGCATCGACGTCGTCGTCCACCCGCAGTCGATCGTCCACAGCATGATCACGCTGTGCGACGGCGCCGCGCTCGCGCACCTCGGTCATCCCGACATGCGCGTGCCGATCTCCTACGCGCTGCACCACCCCGATCGCGTCGACGTGCCGCTGCGCGCGCTGGACCTCACCGAAGTCGGCGCGCTGACGTTCGAGCCCGTCGACCACGAGGCGTTTCCGGCGCTCGGCCTGGCTCGCGCGGCGGCGATCGCGGGCGGCACCGCGCCCTGCGTGCTGAACGCCGCCAACGAGATCGCCGTGCACGCGTTCCTGCGCGAAAGGCTCAGCTTTCTCGGGATTCCGGCGGTCATCGAGGGCACGCTCGAGCGCCTGCCGGCGGCCCCGGTGCGCGCCTTCGAATCGCTCTACGAGGCCGACCGCGAGGCTCGTGCGGTCGCGGCGGAGCTCGTCGAAGCCTGGTCAGAGCGACTCCTACACTGAGCTCGTGAGCTATTTCCTGGCCTTCGCGGGCTTCGCCGCGCTGATCATCCTGCACGAGTTCGGCCACTTCGTGGCGGCGAAGGCGGTCGGGATGCGCGTCGAGCGGTTCGCGCTGTTCTTCCCGCCGCTCGTCGCGAGGTGGCGCCCGAAGGGCAGCGAGACCGAGTACGCGGTCGGTGCGATCCCGCTCGGCGGCTACGTGAAGATCACCGGGATGAGCCCGCAGGAGGAGATGCCTGCCGAGGTCGCCCACCGCGCGTACTTTCGCCAGAAGGTCTGGAAGCGGATCGTCGTCATCGCGGCAGGGCCGGTCGTCAACATCGTGCTCGCGTTCCTGATCCTGTGGGTGCTGTTCGCGTCGCGGCCGATGCAGCTCGTCCAGCCGGTCGTCGACCGGGTGCAGAAGGACAGCCCGGCGCAGGGCGTCCTGCAGCCCGGCGATCGGCTCGTCTCCGTCGACGGCCTGCCCGGCTACGCACGTGGGATCTCCGCTGAGCGCGGTGAGCAGCGCGTGCTCGCGCTGCGCAATCAGATCGCGCGCCACTCCTGCGCCGGAAAGCCCGAGCAGGGCTGCGCCGCGACACAGCCGGTGAAGCTCGTCGTGCTGCGCGACGGCGAGCGGCGGATGCTCGAGGTGACGCCGCGCTATGACGAGCAGGCCGAGCGGCTGCTGATCGGCTTCGAATTCGGCAGCCGCGGCGTCGACGTCGGCATTGCCGAGGCGGCGCAGCTCAGCGTCACGGGCATGTGGAACGTCACGACGATCACGGTCGACCGGATCGTGCGGCTCTTCTTCGACGAGCAGGCGCGCAGCGAGGTCTCCGGCGTCGTCGGCACGTATGAGGCGACGCGCCAGACGCTCGAGTTCGACACGGTCCGCGCGGTCAGCATCCTCGCGCTGATCTCGCTGTCGCTGGGGATCATCAACCTGTTTCCCTTCCTGCCACTCGACGGCGGCCACATCTTCTGGGCGCTCGCCGAGAAGGTCCGCGGGCGCGCGATCTCCTTCCGGGTGATGGAGCGCGCGTCGATCGTCGGCTTCATGCTCGTGCTCTTCCTCTTCTACGTCGGGCTGTCCAACGACATCGGACGATTGAGCAGCGGCGAGGGCTTCGGCGTGCGATAGCGCGCGTCCAGGTCGATCCGCTCGAGGTCCATCGGCGGCAGCTCACCGAGCGCGAGGTCGTCCTCGACTCCCAGCGTCGCAAAGGTCGCGCGCAGCGCCTCGACGTAGTCGGCGGCGACGACCGCGCAGCCGCTCGCGATCGCGGCCCGCAGCCGTGCGCGGCCGGCGTCGCTGCCGCGGTACGTCCAGACCGTGCCCGCAGCTCCCTGCACCGCGTCGCTGACGTCGATGCGCTCGTAGTTGCGCTCGCGCTCGTCGAGCGCCAGCAGTGCCGCATCGTCGACCGCGAACAGCACGCCTTCGGTCGCGGCATCGGGGTCCTCGACGATGTCCAGGAACGCGACGTACACCGCCGGCCGGCCGCCGTCCTCGCGGCGGCGGTAGAGCTTGTAGCCGGGGATCGTGACGCGATTGTCCATCGCCACGCCCCAGACGCGGCGATGGCCCTTCAGCCGCGCCGACCGTCCTCCGAAGCCGCGGGTCAGCGACCCATAGCCGAACACGAACTGCTCGAGCGCGTCGGCACCGTCGCCGGGCGCCTCGATCGCGCGGTCGGTCATCCTGCGACGATAGCCGCGCCGCGGTGATCGGCGCGGCGGGCACGGCTCGTAGAATCAGGGGCATGGCTTCAGCACGACAGATCATGGTCGGCAGCGTCCCGGTCGGCGGCGGCGCCCCCGTCGCGGTGCAGACGATGACGAAGACCGAGACGGCGAACCTGCGGGCGACGATGGACCAGATCCACAAGGTCGCCGAGGCCGGCGCGGACATCGTGCGCGTCGCCGTGCCGCGCGATCAGGACGTCGAGGCGCTGAAGACGATCGTCGTGCAGTCGCCGATCCCGATCATCGCCGACATCCACTTCAACCACACGCTTGCGCTCAAGGCGATCGACGCCGGGGCCCACTGCATCCGCCTGAACCCGGGCAACATCGGCGGGCCCGACAAGGTCGCCGAGGTCGCCGACCGCGCGAAGGCGGCCGGCACGCCGATGCGGATCGGCGTCAACTCCGGCTCGCTGCCCAAGCACCTGCACGCGCTCGAGCGCGACAACCCGGTCGAGGCGCTGACGACCGCCGCGACGGAGTTCGTCGAGCTCATGCACCGCCTCGACTTCTATGACTTCAAGGTCTCGATCAAGTCGACGAACGTGCCCAACACGATCGCCTCCAACCGCCTGCTGAGCGAGAAGATCGACCACCCGCTGCACCTCGGGATCACGGAGGCCGGTACGAAGTGGTCGGGCAGCCTGAAGTCCGCGGTCGGGCTCGGCACGCTGCTCGCCGACGGGATCGGCGACACGATCCGCATCAGCCTCTCGACGTTTCATGCCGAGGAGGAGGTCAAGGTCGCCTGGGAGATCCTCAAGGCGCTGCAGCTGCGCGAGCGCGGCCCGGTCCTGATCGCGTGCCCGACATGCGGGCGCCTGCAGTTCGACATGGACACGGTCGTGACCGAGATCGAGCGCCGCCTGGAGGCCTACGCGGACCCGATCGAGGTCGCCGTGCTCGGCTGCGCGGTGAACGGCATCGGCGAAGCCTCGCACGCCGACTTCGGGATCACCGGCGCCAAGGACGAGGGCCTGATCTTCAGCCGCGGCAAGCCGCTTCGCAAGGTGCCGACCGCGCAGCTCGTCGACGTCCTGTTCGAGGAGATCGACAGGTACGCGACCTCGAAGAAGATCGTCGTCGACGAGCGCGCCGCCGCCGAGGGCGCCGCCTGGCTCGAGGCCAACGAGGACGCGACCGCGCTGACGCCGGAGCGCCTCGCCGCGCTCGAAGCCGCCGAGGCCGCCGCCAACGGCGGCGGCGACGGCGTCCTCGCCGCGCTCGACGAGGACGTCTCGCCGGTCGCCGGGCGGCGCTTCACACGCGCGTAGCGGCGTGGCGCCGCTGCGCGGCGGCCTTCGCGCCAAGGACGGGTCGCGAGGCATCGCGCAGCACCGGCCGCAGCCGGCGCCGCGCGAGCATCACGAGTGCGTCAGGTTCCGTCAGCGGCGATCGACGTCGAGCCGATGCTGCCGTCCGGGCGCAGCCAGGTACCGCGCCACTCGCCCGCCAAGGCAGCCGGGGCGACCCGCGCCGCCGTGAAGTAGCCGAAGTGGTCGATCGCGACGGGATCGCCGACGGTGACCCAGCCGATCGAGTTGTCCTTCGGGCGCCACTGGATCTGCACGACGTCGGCGACGCCGTTTCGCAGGAAGCGCATCTGCCCCCAGAGGTTGAACGACGGCGCGCCGGTCGCGGGGTCGACGCCGGTCGCAGTCGCGGCGAACGGGAACGAGTAGGCGTACGCCGCCGGTTTCGGTTGTCCGCGCCGGAAGAACAGCCCCGACTGATAGGTGAACCAGTAGCTCTTGGACGTCTTGGGTCGCCGGCGCACCGGCGCGACGTCGGCGAGCAGGAACTGCGCCTGCGACGCGATTCGCGGGTTCGACCAAGCGAGGTACTCGCCGATCATGTTGTACTTCGCCTGCGTTGCGAGCGGGACGCCCGAGAACGGGTCCGGCGGGTTCGTCTCGAAGCCGTACTCGGTCATGAACAGCTGCAGGTTCGGCGAGACGCCGCGCGTCTTGGCAGCCATCTCGTCGAGCAGCGTTCCGAGCTCGGAGATGTTCGCCATCGTCAGCGCGTCGGGGTGCGGGTCGCGCTGGGTCGGCGGCAGGTTCTTCGTATACGGATGGTGTGCGTAGCCGCTGGCCGACAGCGGTCCCTTCTCGAGGTCGCCGCAATCGCGCACCTTCGCGGCGCGACCGCTGTAGCGCGTGCCGTCGGGCTGGATGCAGAACACCTCGCGCAGGAACTGCTTCGGGCGCATCGGAGACTTGCCGGTCTGCGCGTCGCTGCCCAGCGGCGCGGTCTCCCCGAGCAGGATGATGCTGTTGTCGACACGATGGCCGCTGGCGACGAGGCCCTGGTAGCCGGCCTGATGCAGCTTGCGAAACAGCGCGGGCGAGGCGGGCACCGTCTGACGGCCGCGCTTCTCCCACTGCGGCGACAGCCAGCCGCCCTGGTTGGGCTCGTTCCACAGCGACCACATGTTCACGCGCGGCAGCGCGCGGCGCGAGCCGTTCTCGTCGCGGTGCGTGCCGTCAAAGCGCTTGCCGACGGCCGTCACGAACAGCTTGAACTCGCGCACGCGCGGCTTGTAGGTCGACTGCAGGGCGGTTGAGCCCTTCGGCTTCTTCGCATGCGCCCAGCGCGGGCCGGGGCCGGTGACGTTGAAGTAGACGCGGATGCCGCGGTCGGTGGCGGCGCTCACGAGGTTGTCGTAGCGGTCCCAGTTGCGGATCGGGTAGGTGCTCGGGTTGGCCGGCTTGAAGCGCTTGTTCTGCCGGCGGGCGACCTCGCGGGCGCGCTTGTTCTTGCTGCCCTTGAGCTTGGCGAGGTCGGACTTCGTGAACTTCGCGAACTCCGCGACCGTCTTCCACAGGACCGTGACGCGGACCGTGTCGACGCCCAGCGACTTCATCTGGGAGAGCGTCTTGGCGGCGGTGCTGTCGTCGCGATAGACCAGAAGGTCGTCGTCCATCATGATCGACATCTGCGTCGGGCTCGCCTGCGCGGCAGACGGTGCGAGCAGCGCCCCGAGGACGAGCGCGAGGACGATCGAGCGAGTGCTGGGCGACATGGAGCTCCTACGAGACGTGGGCTGTTCGAACGCGCGAACGGGACGGCCTCGTGCCGTCCCGCTCGTACAACACGTCGAGTGTGGCGGAAGTAGCGCGAAGCCTGGCCGTTCAGCTGGTCTCAGCGCTGTAGCGCTTTGCGATCTCCGTCCAGTCGACCGTGTTCCACCACGCCTTGAGGTAGTCGGGCCGCTTGTTCTGGTACTTCAGGTAGTAGGCGTGCTCCCAGACGTCGTTGCCGAGCAGCGGGATCTGCCCCGTGCTGATCGGGTTGTCCTGGTTGGGCGTGCTCGTCACGGCGAGGGCGCCGCCGTCGAGCACGAGCCAGGCCCACCCGGAGCCGAACTGGGCGACGCCCGCGGCCTCGAAGCTGCCCTTGAAGTCGTCGAAGGAGCCGAAGGCCTCGTCGATCGCGCCCGCCAGGTCGCCTTCGGGTCCGCCGCCGCCGTCGGCGCCCATCGACGGCCAGAACAGGGAGTGGTTGAGGTGACCGCCGCCGTTGTTGCGAACCGCCGTGCGCTTGTCCTCGGGGATCGAGTCGAGGTCGGCGATGATCTCGTCGATCGGTCGGTCGGCGTGCTCGGTTCCCTCCAGCGCAGCGTTGAGCTTGTCGACGTACGCCTGATGATGCTTGTCGTGATGGATCGTCATCGTCTGCGCGTCGATGTGCGGCTCGAGCGCGTCGGCGGAGTACGGCAGGGGCGGAACCTCGAAGGCCATGAAGCGTCTCTCCTCTGGTCGGCGGACTCGCCACGGACTCTACCCGCGTAGGCTTCTGCTTCCCCGTGACCCGCCTCTCGCAACTGCTGCTCCCGACCGAGCGCGAGCCGCCTGCCGACGCCGAAGCGGTCTCGCACAAGCTGATGGTCCGCGCCGGCCTCGTGCGCCAGATCGGCAGCGGCCTGTGGTCGTGGCTGCCCGCCGGCTGGCGGGTGCACCAGAAGGTCGTGCAGATCATTCGCGAGGAGATCGACGCGATCGGCGGCCAGGAGATGCTGATGCCGGTCCTGCAGCCTGCGGAGGCGTGGCACAGGACCGGTCGCTACGAGATCGACGAGCTGCTCAAGCTCAAGGACCGCAAGGGCGCCGAGATGGTGCTCGCGATGACGCACGAGGAGTGCGTGACGACGCATGTCGCCCAGGTCGTGCGCTCCTACCGCGACCTGCCGTTCAGCCTCTACCACTTCCAGGTCAAGGAGCGCGACGAGCCGCGCCCGCGCGCCGGCGTCCTGCGCACGCGCGAGTTCATCATGAAGGACGCCTACAGCTTCGACCGCGACCAGGCCGGGCTGCGCGCCAGCTACGACGCCTACGCAACGGCCTACGCGCGGATCTTCGAGCGCACGGGCCTCGAGTGGTACAGCGTCGAGTCCGACGTCGGCATGATGGGCGGCTCGGCGGCGCACGAGTACATGGCGCCGTGCCGCGCGGGCGAGAACGAGGTCGCGCTCGCGCCGGGCTACGCGGCCAACGTGGAGGTCGCGAGCGCGCAGGCGCAACCCGTCGACGTGCCGGCGCCGCTGCCCGCGCCGGAGGCCGTGCAGACGCCCGCGGCGACGACGATCGATGCCGTGGCGCGGCTGCTCGAGCTGCCCGCGGGCGCGCTGCTGAAGGCGTTTCCGATCGTCATCGCGGACGACCGCGGCTTCGTACTGGTGGTTGTGCGCGGCGATCACCGGGTCAACGAGATCAAGCTCGCGAACGCGCTCGGGTCGCCGTGGCGCGCGGCGACCGACGGCGATGTCAGCGCGCGGCTCGGCCCGCCCGGCTTCATCGGGCCGGTCGGCGCGGACGTGACGGTGCTGCTCGACGAGGGGGTCGACAGCGAGGGCGGCTACGTCGTCGGCGCCAATCAGGCCGACCGGCACCTGCGCGGCGTCAAGCCGGGTCGCGACTTCGACTTCGAGCGCGTCGACGTGCGCGTCGTCGAGGCCGGCGACAGCGTCGGCGGGCATCCGATCACGATCGAGCCGGCGATCGAGGTCGGCAACATCTTTCAGCTCGGCACGCGCTACTCAGAGCCGCTGGGCGCGACGTACCTCGACGAGGACGGCGCCCAGCGCCCGATTGTCATGGGCTCCTACGGGATCGGCCCGGCGCGGATCGTCGCTGCGGCGGTCGAGCAGTTCTCCGACGAGAAGGGCATCTCGTGGCCGCGCGCGCTCGCGCCGTGGGACGTCGAGATCGTCGCGCTCGGCAGGTCCGGCAGCGGCGAGCTCGCCGCGGCGGAGGGGCTGTACCGCGATCTGCGCGCGATCGGCCTCGACGTGTTGCTCGACGACCGCGCGGCGGGGCCCGGAGCGAAGTTCGCCGACGCCGAGCTGCTCGGAATCCCGCTGCGGCTGACGGTCGGCCGCCGCTCGCTGGACTCCGGCCGCGCCGAGGCGCAGCGCAGGCGCGGCCTCGAGGACGTCGAGGGCGGCGTTGCGCTGGACGGCGCGGCCGAGGCCGTGACGGAGCTGTGGCGGACGCTCCCGTAAGCGAGGCCGCCGACCAGGCCGTCGAGAAGGTCCGGCTGACGTTCCGCCGGCTCGCCGGGCTGGACCGCTCGGGACCGCCGCCGCCGCAGACGCGTCGCGGCCAGTCGTGGAACGTCTGGACGATCCCCAACGCGATCGGCTTCGTGCGCCTGGCGCTGATCCCGGTCTTCCTCGTGCTCGCGCTGAGCTCCGAGAGCGGGACCGACGCGCTCCCGGCGCTGCTGTTCGCCGTCGTCGCGTGGAGCGACTACCTCGACGGGATCGCCGCGCGGCTCACCGGCCAGTACAGCCGCTTCGGTGCGCTGCTGGATCCGTTCGTCGACCGTCTGCTCGTCGTCTCCGGGCTTGTCGTCTGCTGGAACTTCGAGCTGCTGCCGCGCTGGGCGATCGCGGTCCTCGTCGCACGCGAGCTGCTGCTGCTCGTCCTCGGCCAGGCCGCCCTGCGCCGCGGCCTGGAGCTGAAGATCAACTGGCCCGGCCGCCTTGCCGTGTGGCCGACGATGTCGGCGATCTTCTTCGCGCTCGTCGGTCTCGCGGCGCTCGCCGAGGTGCTGCTCTACATCGGGCTTGCGCTGGCGTACTACGCCGTCGTGCTCTACGCGCGCGAGGCGCTCGCGCAGCTGCGCGCGCTACGTGGCGGCGGCTGAGAGCGGCTGCGCCGGCGGCTGCACGACGCGGGCGAGCTCGCGCTGCGCAGCGAGCTGCGTCGCGATCGAGCTCCAGCGCCCGAGCCGGTTGCGCAGCGTCGCGGCCGACGGCAGCTCGGGCCGGCCGGCGGCGTGGCGCTCGTAGGAGACCACGGTCGGGATCTCGCCGAGCTCCTCGACGACGCTGCACAGCGCGGCCCAGCAGGACTCCTCCGTCCAGCGGCGCGTGCGCGCGCGCGCCGGCGTGCTCAGCGGCTGCATCCCTGCCGCGCGCACCGCGTTCGTCCAGCCGCCCATCCGGTTGAGCACCGTCGGCAGGCTCGGGTAGTTCAGCACCCGCGCGTGCGCGGCGTACTCCTTTGCGCTGGGGACGCGGCCGACGCGGGTGCTGACGGACGTCAGCGCGAGGATGATGTCGTGGTCGCTGTACGTCTGCACGCGGCGCGCGCCGGCCATGCTCGCCTTGCGCGCGGCACGGTCGACGTCGGTCGCGAAGCGCTCGATCGTGCTCTGGCAGGCAGCCGCCTGCAGGCCGAGCTTGTCGGCGGCCCTGCGCGGCTGCTCGCCCGCCCGCCAGAGCGCCAGCAGCTCGGCGACGCGCTCCTCGGCCCGGACCTCGGCGCGGCGCCGGCGGGCGGTGGCGATGTCGTGGGCGTCAGGGCCGCCGTGGGCACGCAGGATCTGGCGCACGCGCTCGCGCGAGACGCCGAAGCGCAGCGCGATCTCGTCGAGGCTCCAGCCCTGCTGGCGCAGCGCCTGCATCTGGCGCACGCGCTGCAGCGAGCCCGGCGCGAGCGCGCAGTCGTCGCAGCTGGCGGGATCGAGCACGGTCAGAAGCGGCGCGTGGCTCGTCTTGCGCGTCGGCGTCGGGGGCATGAGCACGGCCTTAGGCTAGCCTAAGACAGCGATCGAGGGCAAGGCCGCGAAAGCACGACATCTGTCCAGTCAGAGGTTGTTGCGGCGCTTCGGTCCCCGCGCTTGACTCTCAAGCTCAGCTTGAAGGCAAGACCTGCGCTGGTATGCTCGGCCCGAAGCCGCGCGTTGGCACCCCTTCCACGGAGGAGACCTCTCTTGATGGACACGTTCCCGGACCTCGGCTCGCTTTCGAACCAGGAGCTGAAGGAGCTCATCCAGCAGCTGACCGATGAGGAGGTCGAGGTCTCCTACCGCCGGCGGATCCTGCACGGCAAGATCGACATCCTCCGCGCCGAGCTCGTCAACCGGCTGCGCAAGAAGCACGAGACCGGCGAGGACGTCATCTCGGGCGCCGACGTCCAGCGGTTGACGGACATCCTCGTGGGTCGCAACACGCAGGAGTAATGGCGCACCACTGCCCTGAATGCGGGTTCGTCAACGCCGAGGGTGCCAACTACTGTCAGAAGTGCGGTGCCTTCGTCGGCATCCCCGATCCGCCGAAGGACGCGGTCACGGCGACCTATCGGATCGACGAGACGGGTGAGCTCATCCCCGTCGAGCTCGAGGACGTCGTCGCGCAGGGCGCGGCGCTCGTCATCCGCTCCGGCGGCGGCCGCGTCGGCGAGAGCTTCGTGCTCGAGGGCGAGCGGATGCCGATCGGGCGCCGGCCCGACAGCGCCGTCTTCCTCGACGACGTGACGGTGTCGCGCGACCACGCGCTGATCGTCCGCCGCGGCGGCGACTGGCACCTGGACGACCTCGGCTCGCTGAACGGCACCTACGTCAATCGTCAGCGGATCGAGACGCACCGCCTGCAGGACGGCGACGAGCTGCAGGTCGGCAAGTACAAGCTCACCTTCCTCCAGCGCTGATGGCGACCGCGAACGAGACGAATGCGCACGCCGCGGAGGGATCGGCGGCCGACGACGGGCCACCGCAGAAGTCGATGACGATCGGCGCCGTCTGCAAGGGCCTGGCCCAGGAGTTCCCCGACATCTCGATCTCGAAGATCCGCTACCTCGAGGAGCAGAAGCTGCTCAACCCGCGCCGCACGGCCGGGGGCTACCGCCTCTACTCGGCGTCCGACGTGGTCCGCCTGCGCACGATCCTGCGCCTGCAGCGCGACGAGTTCCTGCCGCTGCGCGTCATCCGCCAGGAGCTTGCCTCCGGCCGCGCGGGCGACGGCGAGGGCGCCGTCGCGGCGACCGTCCAGTCCGTCGCCGGCAAGCGCAAGCGACGGGCGAGCGTGTCGGTCACCGACGGCGGCGCGATGTACCCGCTCGCCGACGTCCTCGAGGAGACGCGCGCGAACCCCGAGCTCGTCCGCGAGCTCGAGGACTACGGCGTCATCAAGGGCGAGCTGCGCAACGGCACGCACTACTACGACGAGACCGAGCGCGAGATCATCGGCGCGGTGACCGAGCTCGCGCGCTACGGCGTCGGCGGGCGCAACCTGCGCGTCTTTCGCTCCTCCGCAGACCGTGAGGCGGCGCTGCTGCAGCAGATCCTCGCCCCCGCGCTGCGCTCGCGCAATCCCGAGCGCCGCAAGGAGGCGCTCGAGGCGCTCGAGAACCTCGCCGCGGTGGCCTCGCATCTCAAGCACCTGCTGCTGATCCGCGACCTGCGCAAGATCGCCGGATAGCGAGGATCAGCGGTGACCGTCGCCGTTCACCCCAGGTCCAGCGGCGGCGCGCAGTCGTGACCGGCGACGGTTCGCTCGAAAGCTACATCCGCTCGGTTCCCGACTTCCCCAAGCCGGGGATCGTCTTTCGCGACATCACGCCGCTGCTCGCCAGCGCGCAGGGCCTCGACACGTCGCTCACGGCCCTCACCGAGCTCACCCGCGACCTGCGCCCGGACATCGTCATCGGCGCCGAGGCGCGCGGCTTTCTGTTCGGCCCGGCGCTCGCGCACAAGCTCGGCGCGGGCTTTGCGCTGGCTCGCAAGCCGGGATCGCTGCCGCACAGGACGATCCGCCACGAGTACTCGCTGGAGTACGGCACGAGCGTGCTCGAGCTGCACGAGGACGCGATCGGTGCGGGGGCGCGCGTGCTCGTCCACGACGACCTGCTGGCGACCGGCGGCACGGCGAGGGCGCTGTGCTCGCTCGTCGAGCAGCTCGGCGGCGAGGTCGTCGGCTGCGCGTTTCTCATCGAGCTCGCCTTCCTGCCGGGCCGCGCCGCGCTCGCGCCGCACGACGTGCACGCGCTGATCCGCTACGACGAGGAGTAGCTCTCGGGGCGACGGACGCTGCGCCGACCAGTTCGTTTCGTCACGACTCCTCCTGCGCTCGTCGCGCGCTGCCGATGACGCGCGGCGCGGCGGGCGCGACGAGCAGCGTCGGGCGGAAGTGAAATCGGCGGCAGTCTTGGATCGCAAAGCCAGCACGCTCGATCGCGACGACGGTGTCGCGGTCGGCGTGACAGCCGCCCCCGACGAGCGGCCAGACGCCGGTCCGGGTCAGCGCGCGCTGGAGCGCGGCCAGCCGCGGCTCGCGGGCGAGCACGTGCTCGTAGAAGCGCAGCTCGCCGGCGGGGCGGATGACCCGACGCAGGTCCGTGAGCGTCGCGTCGAGGTCGGGCACGGTGCAGAGCACGAGCGACGCGACGGCGGCGTCGAATGCCGCGTCCGCGAACGCCAGCCGGCCGGCCAGCCCGTCGACGACGTCGATGCGCAGCTTGGCGTTGCGCGCCGCCTCGACGGCGCGCTCGCGCAGGTATGGCTCGGGCTCGACGGCGACCACTTCGTCGACCGTCGTGGGGTAGTGCTCGAAGTTCAGGCCGTTGCCGGCGCCCAGCTCGAGCACGCGTCCGCGCAGGCCGGCCAGCAGCTCGCGGCGGTGGGCGGCCTGGCCGGCGTCCTCGGCGGCTGCAGCTGCTCTGGATCGCCGATCAGGTATCGCGTTCACGCGCTTGACCTTGCTGGTTCTGCAGGCCGGTTCTCGTCCTGCCTCGGTCGCCATCTACGAGCTAGCGTAGTAGAAGTCATCGGACGCTTCGCCGATCCCCGGCCGTCGATCCTGACGTCCGGCGACTGGCCGGCCAGCGCCGGCGCCCGGCGAGCGGCGCTACGGGGTCGTCGTCGGCGGCGGCTGGGTCTGCGTCTGCGTTCGCTGCTTGGCGAGGTCGGCGGCACTCACCATGCGCGCCACGAGGACGAGGTTGCCGGGCTTCGTCGGCTTCTCGGTCGTCTCGCGCGTCAGCAGGACTGCGCCGTAGGCCGGGGTGCCGGGCGACAGCTCGCTGACGGTCTCCAGCCGGCCGTCCTCGCCGACGGTCGCATCGGGGAAGCCGAGGAACTGCTTCTTGTCCTCAGACGTGTACAGCCAGACGCCGTAGGCCGAACCGCGCGCGCTGCTCGGCGGCAGCCCCGTCGCCTGCAGCGCGAGGCGGTACTGGTTGTTGTCGGGGAAGCGGACGATCGCCACCTGTCCCTTGGCGTCCGAATCGCCGCCCTCGGGCGCGATCAGGGTGCCCTGCGCGACGACGACGAACTTGTCGCCGGTCGGCGTCGTCTGCACGGCGGCTGACGTCGAGGTGGGCGACGCCGTGGTCGCCGTCGACGCGGGGTCGTCGCCGCCCACGCCCAGCGCCAGGATGATCGCTATGCCGAGGATCACGCCGACGCCCGCGAGCAGCAGCCGGGTGCCGAGCCGCGAGCTGCGCTTGACCTCATCCTGGCGCGCCGCGCGGCGGTCGAGCGCGTCGAACGCCTCCGCCACCTCCTCGCGCTGGGCAGGGATGTCGGGCAGCGCGTCGCCAGCGATCGGGGCCAGCGCCGTCGCCGCCGCGCGCGCCCACGCGCGGCCGGCGGCCGACCCCTGCAGGTAGTCGCGCGTCGCCGCACGCTGCGAGGCCGTCTGCTGGCCGAGCAGGTAGTCGGCGATCTCGTCGCGCCGGGCGGGGCCGATCTCGCTCGAGTCGGGTGCGACGGCGGCGATTGCGCCGCGGGCGCGCGTGCGGACGCCGGTGGGGTCGGTCTTCAGCAGGACGGCGAGGTCGTCGTAGGACTTGCCCTGACGCAGCAGCAGCTGCAGAACCGCGCGCTGACGGTCGTTGAGGGTGTCGATGGAGGCCATCAGGGGCAACCCTAGTAGGTCGTGCATCGACCCTGCGTCGGCGCACTCGGCACGTTGCGCGGCTGTCAGCGGGTAGCCTCCGGCGACCGATGAGCGGTCGCGATCTGTCCCTGCCGGCCGGCGGCTTCGACGCCCTTTACGGCCTCGAGCTGCTCGAGGTCACCGACGAGCTCGTGCGCGCCCAGGTCGCAGTCCGCGACGAGGTCAAGCAGCCGTTCGGGCTTGTCCACGGAGGCGTTCTGACGTCAGTCGCCGAGGCGCTCGCCTCGCTCGGGACGGCGGTCGTGGTGATGCCTGCGGGGATGGCCGCGATGGGGCTTTCGAACAACACGTCGTTCATCCGCCCGATCAGCGAAGGAACGATCCACGCGCGCGCGGTCCGCCGCCATCGCGGCCGCACGAGCTGGATCTGGGACGTCGAGATCACCGACGACGCCGGGCGTCTGTGCGCGCTGGCGCGGATGACGATCGCGGTTCGGCCTCGGGCTGCCGGCTAGCCTCGCCGAGAGCACCAACAGCGTCCGGCGCGCGGGCCAGGCAGCACGCGCCCGCCGCTAGCCGCGATAGCGGTTCGTGATCGGCACGCGGCGGTCGCGGCCGAACGCGCGCGTCGTGATCTTGATCCCCGGCGGCTGCTGGCGGCGCTTGTACTCGGCGACGTCGACGAGCCCGAGGACGCGGTCGACGTCTTCGGCGCGCAGGCCGCGGGCGAGCAGCTGCTCGCGACCGAGGTCGTGCTCGACATAGCCCTCGAGGATCGCGTCGAGGATCTCGTAGGGCGGCAGCGACTGGTCATCGCGCTGGTCCTCACGCAGCTCGGCTGAGGGCGCGCGCGTGAAGAGCTCGGACGGCACGAGAGCGCCACCGGCGCGCTCGTCGCGGTGGCGGGCGAGCCTGTAGACGAGCTGCTTCGGGACGTCCTTGATGACGGCGAAGCCGCCCGCGCTGTCGCCGTAGAGCGTCGAGTAGCCGACCGACATCTCCGACTTGTTGCCCGTCGTCAGGACGAGCCAGCCGAACTTGTTGGACAGCGCCATCAGCAGGTTGCCGCGGATGCGCGCCTGCAGGTTCTCCTCGGTGACATCGCGCTCGCGGCCGGCGAAGACGTCGCTCAGCCCGACGTCGAAGGCGCGCATCATCGGCTCGATCGGCAGCTCGAGCAGCTCGCTGCCGAGGTTCTGCGCGAGCCGGTGTGCATCGCCGCGCGTGGCCTTCGAGGAGTACGGCGAGGGCATCGTCACGCAGGTGACGCAGTCCGCGCCGAGCGCGTCGACTGCGATCAGCGCGACGAGCGTCGAATCGATCCCGCCGCTGAGGCCGAGCACGGCGTGGCAGAAGCCGTTCTTGCGCGCGTAGTCGCGCGTCCCGAGCACGAGCGCGGCGTAGATCTCCTCGACGGGGCCGAGCCCAGCCGCCGGCGGCGCGATCGCCGCGTCGAGCGCGCGGGCGCCGGACGGGCGGCCGACGGTGAAGGACCCGAGCTGGTCGACGCTGCCGTGAGCGGCCGCCGCGGGCGCCCGCCGGCGCGTGTCGCGCAGCCGCGCCGAGCCGACCGTGACCGGGTCGACCTCGGCCACGAGCAGCGCCTCCTGAAACTGCGGTGCGCGGGCGAGGACGGTGCCCTCGTGGTCGATCAGGAGCGAGTGGCCGTCGAAGACGAGCTCGTCCTGGCCGCCGACCAGGCCGCAGAACGCGACGGCTGCGAGCTCGTCGCGCGCGCGCTGCTGGAGCATCCGCTCCCGCCGGGCGCCCTTGCCGGCGTCGTACGGCGACGCCGACAGGTTGACGATCACGCGCGCGCCCGACAGCGCCTCGTCGGAGAGCGGCGGGCCCGGCTGCCAGACGTCCTCGCAGATCGTCAGGCCGACCGTGACGCCGTCGACCTCGATCGTCGCGCCGCGCTGGCCCGGCTGGAAGTAGCGCAACTCGTCGAACACGCCGTAGTTGGGCAGGTGCAGCTTGCGGTAGCTCGCCTGCAGCCGACCGTCGGCGAGCACGCCCGCGGCGTTGTGGACGTCCTCGGCGCGCTCCGGATAGCCGACGACGGCGACGATCGCGCGCGCCTGCTCGGCGAGCCGCTCGAGCGCCGCGCGCGCGTCGGCGAGAAAGTGCTCCTTGAGCAGCAGGTCCTCGGGCGGGTAGCCGGTCAGCGCGAGCTCGGGAAAGCAGACGAGCTGCGCGCCGGCGTCGCGCGCGGCGGCGATGCCCTCGGCGATCTTCGCCTCGTTGCCGGCGATGTCGCCGACGACGGCGTTCATCTGCGACAGCGCGATGCGCAGCGGGGGTTGCATCATCGGACCTTCCCGAGCCAGTACTCGATGAACGACTCGAGCTTCGGGTCGTCGGGTCCCGCGGCCTCCAGCCGCCGCGTCGACGTGACCGCCGTGACCGGCGCCGTCAGGTTCGGCCGACGCTGCACGAGGACCGCCTGTCCGACGGCCTCGAGCGCGGCGCGCGGCGCGCCGGCGGTGCGCGTCGCGAGCGCGCGCAGGTCCCTGCTCAGGCGCTCGTCGCTGTAGAGCAGCACGACGTTGCCGGGCTTGACCGCGGGCCGCGACCCGGGCGCGCGCTCGACACCGGGTCCGTCGCCCTGCTGCGGGACGGTCGCGTCGTCGCGCGAGACGAAGAACGCCGCCAGCGCCGCGACCCCGATCACCGTCACGACCGCTGCGGCGATCGCAAGCAACGCCTTGGCGCCGATCGCCGAGGAGCCCATCAGCGCGTGCTGCCCGCGACCGGGCGGCGCTCGCGCGTCACGCGGCGCCCGCGGGTGAGCGACGCGACGCGCACGCGGGCGCCGGCCTTCTCGAGCTGCAGGAAGGACGCGTCGAGGGCGGGGATGCGGTGGCCGCGGGCGATGCGCTGATTGTTCCACGCCCGAGCGCTCCGGTCGGGTCGTCATCGTTCAGGGTCATGGCTCCGATCGCGCATCTCGACGTCGACGCGTTCTACGCGAGCGTCGAGTTGCTGCGCAGGCCGGAGCTGCGCGGGCTGCCTGTGATCGTCTCGGGCAGCGGGCCGCGCGCCGTCGTCACGACGGCGTCCTACGAGGCGCGCCGCTACGGCGTCGGCTCGGCGATGCCGACCGCGCGCGCGCGGCGCCTGTGCCCCGACGCCGTGCTCGTAGCACCCGACTTCGCCGCCTACGGCGCAGCCTCGCAGGAGGTGATGAAGCTCGTCCGCGAGGCGGTCGAACGCGTCGAGGTCGTCGGGCTGGACGAGGCGTACCTCGATCTCGAGGACCTCGTCGCGCCGCGCGCCGCGATGCGCCGGCTCGTCAACGCGATCCGCGCGGCGACGGGCCTGGAGTGCTCGATCGGGATCGGGCCCAACCGCCTCGTCGCGAAGGTCGCCTCCGACGCCGAGAAGCCGCGCGGCTTCGTCTGCCTTCGGCGTGAGGAGGCGTGCGCGCGCTTCGCCGGGCACTCGCCGGGGCTCGTCCCGGGGATCGGCCCGAAGACGGTGCAGCGCCTCGAGGAGATGGGCATCACGACGCTGCGCGCGCTGGCGGCGGCGCCGCCGGATGCGCTCGTCGCGCGCTTTGGCGCAAACCACGGGCCCGACCTGCAGCGCCGCGCGCGCTTTGAGGGCTCGGCGACGCTGACGCCCGTGCGGATCGCGGTCTCGGAGTCGCGCGAGACGACCTTCGACCACGACATCTCCGACAGCGCACGGCTCGAGGAGGTCCTCGCGGGCCTCGCGCAGCAGCTCTGCGCGCGCCTGGGCAAGCAGGACCGGCGCGGGCGAAACGTCGCGATCAAGGTTCGCCTGTCGGACTTCACGACGGTCACGCGGGCACGGACGCTGGCGGCGCCGACGAACGACGCGCAGGTCGTCGCGCGGGTCGCGCTGGCGCTGCTGCGCGAGTACGCGCCGGCGCGCCCCGTGCGGCTGCTCGGCGTGCGCGTCGCGGCGTTCGAGACGGCGCAGCCGCAATCGGGCGCCGACCAGCTCGCACTGCCCTTGTAGCGTTCCGGGCGTGCCGACAGTCAACATCGCCGGAACGGAGCTGTACTACGAGCGCCGGGGAGCGGGCCAGCCGCTGCTGCTCATCCAGGGCCTCGGCGGCAACAGCCTGCACTGGGGCGAGGGCTTCCTCGGCGGCCTGGAGGACGGCTTCGAGCTCGTCCTCTACGACCACCGCGGCGCGGGTCGCAGCGGGCCGCTCGAAGGTGAGCACACGATCGCCGATCTGGCCGCGGACGCCGTCGGGCTGCTCGACGCGCTCGAGATCGAGACCGCGCACGTCGTCGGGATCTCGATGGGCGGCATGGTCGCCCAGGAGCTCGTGCTGCAGGCGCCCGAGCGCGTGCGCACGCTGACGCTCGGCTGCACGTTCCCCGGTGGGCGGGAGGCGACGATGACCGACATGACCGTCGTCGGGATGCTCGCGGAGGCCGTCCTGTCGGGCGACCAGGAGCGCACGATGCGCGTCGGCTACGAGGTCATGATCGCCGCCGAGTACGGCGAGCAGGAGGGCGCCTACGAGCTCTACTCCGAGCTCGCCGCCCAATACCCCGCGCCGACCCCGGTGCTGATGGCGCAGCTCAGCGCGATCATGGGCCACGACACGAGCCAGCGGCTGGGGGAGATCGAGACGCCGACGCTCGTCATCCACGGCACCGAGGACCGGCTGATGGACGTGAGCAACGGCAAGCTCATCGCCAGGCTGATCCCGGGCGCGCGGCTGGAGCTCCTGGAGGGCTCGGGGCACATGTTCTTCTGGGAGCAGCCCGAGCGCAGCGCCCGGCTCGTGCGCGAGCATGCGGCGGCCGCGACCGGCGATCCGTCCCAGCCAGGCTTCTAGTAGAGCGCCTGGGCGAGGCGCCGGCGCGCGTCGCGCGCGAGCGGGTGCTCGACGCCGAGCTCGTCGAGGACGGCGACGATCGCCTTGCGCAGGCGCTCCTTGTCGTCGCCTTCGGCGCGTGCGAGCTGCTCGAGGAGGATCTCGAGGCCGCCCTCGTGGTCGCCCGCGTCGAGCTTGGCGAACGCCTCCGGGATCCGCGGGTGCTCGCCGTCTGCGCGCTCGAGCTCGATCCGCGCCGCGAGCCCGTCGGCGCGGAAGCCGCCGGCGTTGCGCAGCCGCTCGAGCGCGGCGTCGGTGTCGCCGCTGCGGTAGAGCAGCTGCGCGAGGCCGAGGTTCGCCTCGACGTTGGCGGGTTCCTTCTCGATGACCTTGCGCAGCGACTCCTCGTCGCCGGCGTCGAGCAGCAGCTGCGTCTCGGACGGGACGAGGCCGTCGAAGAAGGCCTCGACCTGGGTGGGCGACTGGGCGCCGACGAACTCCGCGACGACCTCGCCGTTGCGGAAGGCCTTGACCGCGGGGATGCCCTGCACGTCGAACTGGTTGGCGACCCGCGGGTTCTCGTCGGTGTCGATCTTCGCCAGGACGACATCGCCCTCGCGGGCCCTTGCCGCCTTCTCGAGTACCGGGCCGAGCTGGCGGCAGGGTGCGCACCACGGCGCCCAGAAGTCCACGACGACCGGGACATCAGCCGAGCGCTGGACGACCTCGGTGTCGAAATCGGCCTCGCTGACGTCGATCACGGTCATGCGCAATAGCGTAGACGAGCGCTGTCGCCGCTTCCGGGCAGCAGCGTGTTTGCGTGCTGCGAGGCTTGCGGCATGGCCGCAGCGACGATCGACACCGGCGCGGGCGTGACGCTCGCGGTGACCGACGAGGGGGAGGGGACGCCGATCGTCCTGCTGCACGGCCTGACGGCGTCGCGGCGCTACGTCGTGATGGGGTCAAGCGTGCTGCGGCGGGCGGGGCATCGCGTCGTCGCGTATGACGCGCGCGGGCATGGCGCGTCGTCGCCGGCTCCGGCGCCCGATGCCTACGCGTATGCCGACCTCTGGCGCGATCTGGCAGCCGTCCTCGACACGCTCGGGATCGACCGCGCCGTGCTCGCCGGTGTGTCGATGGGGGCCCATACGTGCCTGCGGCTGGCACTGCAGCTGCCCGAGCGCGTCGCGGGGCTGGTCGCGATCACGCCGGCATTCGACCCCGTCGAGCACTCCGAGCCGCAGCGGCTCGCGCGCTGGGATGCGCTGAGCGACGCGCTGCGCAGCGGCGGCATCGAGGGCTTCGCCGAGGCCTCGGGCGTGCCGCGGATCCCCGAGCGGTGGCGCGAGAGCGTCGGGCGCGCGCTGCGCCAGCGGATGGCGGCGCACGAGCACCTCGACGCCGTCGCGGACGCGCTGCACGCGGTCCCGCGGTCGGCGCCGTTCTGCGATCTGCACGCGCTCGAGGAGATCGAGTGCCCGGCGCTCGTCATCGGCAGCCGCGACGAGGCCGACCCCGGCCACCCGCTCGAGATCGCGCAGCGCTACGCCGAGCTGCTGCCGCGCGGCCGCTTCGTCGTGGAGGAGGAGGGGCGGCCGCCGCTCGCGTGGCAGGGCGGGAGGGTGTCGGAGCTGATCGCGAAGCTGGCGGCGCAGGCGGGGCTGCGAGCCTGAGCCTGACACGACGAGCTCCCCGGCCGCTCGAAGCCACCGGGGCCGAACGTCGAGCCGGTCGATGGCGGACCGGCGGCGAAGGAGGGCGGGACGTCTGCGTCGCGGCGACCGACTAGTTCAGCGCCTTCTTGAGCGCTGCGGCCGCCGAGAACTTCGCGGCCTTGCTGGCGGCGATCTGGATCGTCTCGCCGGTGGCCGGGTTGCGCCCCTCTCGGGCGGAACGCTCGCTCACGCTGAACTTGCCGAAGCCCGCGACCGCGACTTCGCCGCCCGCGGCGAGCTCGCTGGCGATCGCATCGAAGGTGGCGTCTACCGCACCCTTTGCATCAGAACCGCTGAGACCGGTGTCCGAAGCGACCTTCTGTGCAAGCTCCTGCTTGGTCATTGAGTTCTCCCGTCTCGAGTACAGATGACGCCTACGCTAGCGGTTGCCCCGGCGGCTGGCGCGTTCTGCCCCGTTCGCGGCCGCTCAGCGCGGCGAAAGCCAGCCCTCGTCTGCCTGCTTGGCCCGCGCTTCCTGCACCTCGGGCAGGTACTCCATCGCCCACACCGTCGCGTTCCATGCTGCGGAGGGTCTGCGTCAGCATCTTCTGCGAGATGCCGCGATCATCCGGCGCAGTTCGCCGTGGCGCTTCGGCCCCGCCAGGAGGGCGTAGACGATCAGGGCGGTCCACTTGTCGGCGCTGCGGTCCAGCGCTTGGCGTGACTCGCAGTTCTGATCGAGCACGTTTGGTTGAACGGGGAGGTCGCGATCCATTCTCTTATTTCCTGAACGCGTGCAACCGGCGGTTCCTAGAGGCACTCAAAAGTGCCTACTTGTCGTGTAGATCCCTCCCGAACCATCGTCGCCGATCCGCGAGCGTGCATGCGCGCTCTCGTCCGCGGATAGGAGATCAGATGAACGACACCTCGCCCACGCCCGTCATTCACCGGCATCGGTCGAGTCCTGAGGGGGCGCTGGTGAACGCCTACCTCGTCGACGTCGGCGAGGGTCTGGTGGCGATCGACAGCACCCTGACCGTCTCCGACAGCCGTGCCTTTCGCCGGCGCGTCGACGAGATCGGCAAACCGCTGCTGGCCGTGCTGCTGACGCAGACGCACCCCGATCACTACGGCGGCCTGACCGAGCTCGTGGCGGGCGACGACGTCCCGGTCATCGCCCCAGCCGGAGTCCATGAGGTCATCCGCCGCGATGACCTCGTCAAGGAGCAGATCCTGCGGCCGATGTTCGGTCGCAGTAACAGATGACGAGGCGACACTGGCGATGGCACCGGTCGGCGCCGGGCCGGCGCCCGAAGCCGAGAAGCCCGTCGAGCCGCTCGAGCTGTTCTTCGACCTGGTCTTCGTGTTTGCGATCACCCAGGTCACCGCGCGGCTGGCCGACGAGCCGACGTCGGGCGGGCTCGGGCGGGGGCTGCTGGTGCTGGCCGCGATCTGTTGGGCGTGGGGCGCCTAGGCGTGGCTGACGAACGAACTGGACGCCGGGCGTCGCGCGGTGCGGCTGGCGGTGTTCGTCGCACGACACGCCTGCACGCGTCGAGCACCGTCTCCACGCGTTGAGCGGGCGACAGCGCAACGTGACCGCGCGCGACGGATACAGCTTCCTTCACCTGCCGATGGTCGCCGGCGTCGTCCTGCTCGCCCTCGGCATCAAGAAGACGCTCGGTCACGTCGACGAACCGCTCGAGCTCGTCCCCGCGATGGTCGTCGTCGACGGCCTCGGCAACGGCGGCGCCTGGTGCTGGAAACCGTCGCCGAAAGGTGAACGCGTCGGGTGACGGCCCGACGGCTCGCAGCAAGGCCAGGCGATCTTTGGCCTCCGCGACCGTCGGGCGGTGCGTCCCGGCGTCGGTCGGAGAACTGATCGATCCGGCGCGCCCGATCGTCCCTTGACGCGCTGCGAACGGGTCGCGTACGTTGCTGCATCGTGAGCGTGCAGACCTCCTCGCCCGGTCCGATCACCGCCACCGGCACGCAGCCGCGAAACCACGACGGCCAGGTGATCGCGATCACGGTCTTCAGCACGATCAAGCTGCCGGGCCGCCTCTTCCTGCCGGTGCTCTTTCAGGTCACGCGCCGCGTTCCGAAGCTGACCGCCACGCTGCGCGAGCTGTCGTTCATCCACTTCGCGCGCTGGTGCGTGATCGGCAAGCTGCCCTACAACGGGCCGCCGCAGAAGAAGGGGCGCTTCCGCTACCCGCACATGTACTTCGAGAGCAACTTCAACGGTGGCTGGGAGGAGTACATCGACGCGTTCTCGCACATCCTGACGAGCGGGATGACGGCGTTCTGGGGCACCTCGTACGGGTTTCCCAAGCCACTCCCGACGGCGCCGTTCAAGCGCTACATCCAGGACAACGAGACCGAGGCCGACCACTACTACTGCGCCTATCCGGACGCGACGAGCACGATGATCCAGCGCGCGCTCGAGCTCGACGAGAAGCTCGCGGCGCTCAGGCGCGACGCCAAGCGGATGCAACCGGACGCCTTCGCGGCCGCCTATCGCGCGTTCCTGACCGATGCGCAGAACGCGCTCTAGCACGGTGGCCTCGCCGAACGTCTCAGGTCAGGCCTACGCCTTCATGGCGATGACGCCGGTCAGGCCCGGCGAGGAGAAGCCGCTGGCGGACTACCTGCGCGGCCTGCGCGATCGCGGGCCCAGCCCGCTCGCAAAGCTGCCGCGCACGCACATCGGTCGCTTCGTGATCGTGCCGGACTTCCACCACGACCCGACGTGGAAGCAGCGCCGCGAGGAGCACCTGGACCTGAACTACCTGATCTTCACGAGCAACTTCGACGGCGATCTCGACAGCTACCTCGACGAGCTGTGCGAGAGGCTCGCGCCGGAGGCCAAGGAGATCTGGGGGCGCTGCGTCGGCTGCCCCGAGAGCGCGAAGGGCGCCGCGCTGAAGAGGTACCTCGAGCACAACCAGATCAAGACCGGGATGTTCTTCGCCGCCTACGGCCAGGCGACCGTCGGCGCCGTCAAGAGCAGCCTGCGCCAGCGCGACAAGCTGATCGAGTTCGCGATCAGGGCGCAGGCGATGGAGCCCGACGCGCTGCAGAAGGCGTTTCTCTCCGAGTTCGACGCGGTGCGCTGATGGCGGCTTCGGTGCGGATGGACCTCGGCGACATCCAGGGCGACATCCTGCGCGCCTACGGCAACGACTACGACTGCACGACCTACGCGTTCATGAAGATCGAGTGTCCGCCCGAGCAGGCGCGCGCCTGGTTCACAGGGGTGGTCGATCACGTCACGACGGCCGCGCCGTGGCCGCCGGGGGAGAAGCCGCTGACGACGCTCAACGTCTCCGTCACGGCGCGCGGCCTGCGCGCGCTCGGCGTGTCGGAGGAGGTCGTGGGCTCGTTCTCGCGCGAGTTTCGCGACGGGATGTCGAGCCGCTCGGCGTTGCTCGGCGACGTCGGGCCAAGCGACCCGAAGAGCTGGGAGCCGGGCCTGGGCAGCGGCGACGCCCACATCCTGCTGACGATCAACGCCCAGCGAACCTCCGACCACGAGCGCGCGCTGGGCAAGATGAAGGCGGCGATGGACGCCGCCGGCGGCCTGCGGATCGTCTACCAGGCCGACACGGAGCTGCTGCCGGGCTCGCGCGAGCACTTCGGCTACGCCGACGGCTTCGCGCAGCCCGCGATCGAGGGCACGAGCGACGACAAGGCGCGCGGCGGCGGCGTGCCGCTGAAGGACGGCGAGTGGCGCGCGCTCGCGCCCGGCGAGTTCATCCTCGGCTACCCCGACGAGGACACGCGCGTCGATCCCAAGAAGCGCCTGCCCAACGCGCCCGCCGCCCCGCTCGGGCGCAGCGGCACGTACATGGTGTGGCGCAAGCTCTATCAGGACGTGGCGCTGTGGCGGCGCGTGATGCGCGACGCCGCGAAGCTCTACGAGGGCGGCGACGAGCACACGCTCTCGGCGAAGGTCGTCGGGCGCTGGACCAACGGCGCGCCGCTGGTGAAGTACCCCGACAAGGCGCCCGCGAGCTTCGACCCCCAGACGCCGGGCGGCAACGACTTTCGCTATGACAAGGACAAGGACGGGATGCGCTGCCCGCTGGGCGCGCACATCCGCCGCTCCAATCCGCGCGACGCGCTCGGCTTCGAGGGCCACCTCAGCTTCCGCCACCGCATGATCCGCCGCGGGATGCCGTACGGAAAGGTGCTGCCGGAGGGCGTGACCGCTGATGACGGCGAGGACCGCGGCCTCGTCTTCGTCAGCTTCCAGGCCAGCATCTCACGGCAGTTCGAGGGCGTGCAGGTGCAGTGGCTGAACGCGGGCAACATCTTCGGGCTCGGGCACGACAAGGACTTCCTGCTCGGCGACCCGCACGGCACGGGGAAGATGACGATCCCGGGCAAGCCGCCGTTCTTCCTCTCACCGCAGGAGGTCTTCGTCCGCACGCGCGGCGGCGAGTACCTCTTCGTGCCGGGGATGACCGCGCTGGCGGCGCTTGCCGACGGCACCGCCGGCTAGCCGCCGTTCTTCAGAGAGGAGGCGTCAGATGGGCATCGTCGACGAGATCAGGCAGGCCGCCGAGACGCTCGGCGACCGGAAGGACAAGCTGACCGAGAAGGTGTCCGACCTCGTCGGCGTGCTCGCCGACCGTAACGCCGACGAGTCGTTCGCGGCGATGCGCCGCTTCGACCCGATCGTCAGCCTGCCGGGGGGCGTGACGATCGTCGCGCTCAACGAGGACGTCAAGGAGGTGCTGAGCGATCCCGCGCGCTTCACCGCCGACCTCTACGGGCCGAAGATGGAGGCTGTCACCGGCCCGTTCATCCTCGGCGTCGACGACGTGCCGCTCTATCACCACGACCACGCTGCGATGGACCGCGCCGTGACGCGCGCGGACCTGCCGCTGCTGGCGAGCAGGATCTACGAGACCGCGCACGAGCTCGTCGCCGCGCGCCGCGACGAGGGCCAGATCGACGTCGTCTCGCAACTCGCCGACCCGGCGATCGACAGCGCCATCAGCGCGTACTTCGGCACGCCCGGTCCCGACACGGCGACGCAGCTGCGCTGGGCGCGCAACATCTTCCAGGAGCTCTTCATCAACGTCGGCAACCTGCCGACCGTGCGCGAGCGCGCGCTGGCCGACGCGGCGCTGTGGCGCGAGCACCTCGACGGGTTGATCGAGGCGCGCAAGCGCAGGCTCGAGGCCGGCGAGGACCTGCCCGACGACGTCCTGACGCGGCTGCTGCGCTATCAGGACGAGGGTGAGCCGAACCTCCACGACGTCGCGATCCGTCACAACATCCTCGGCATGATCACGGGCTGGATCCCGACGATCTCCAACGCCTTGGCGCGGATCGTCGACGAGCTGCTCGAGCGCGAGGACGAGTTCGAGCGCGCCCAGGAGGCCGCGCGCGCAGGCGACCGCGAGCTCGTCGCCGCCTACTGCTTCGAGGCGTCGCGCTTCAACCCGCAGAACTTCGCGCTGCTGCGCTACGTCGCGCAGGACACGGTGATCGCGCAGGGCACCGACCGTGAGACGCGGATCAAGGCCGGCTCGACGGTCTTCGCCGCCACGCTGTCGGCGATGCACGACGAGCGCGCGATCGATTCGCCGGACGAGTTCCGGGTCGACCGGCCGTGGAGCGACTACATGCTCTTCGGCTATGGGATGCACACGTGCTACGGCCAGCAGATCGTGCGCGCGCAGCTGCCGGCGATGGCGCAGGCGCTGTTCGAGGGACCTCGGCTCCGGCGCGCGCGCGGCGGCGCGGGCAGGCTGCGCTTCGAGGGACCGTTTCCCTCCGGGCTGACGGTGCGCTTCGACGACTGAGCGGCGCGCGGCGATCGCTTCTCCCGCGCCCGCCGCAGCGCCCGGGGCACGCGATCAGTTGACGACCGCGCTCTCGGGCAGCACGGTCTGCTCGGGAACGAGGACGACGCAGTCATGGCCGTGCAGCTCGCGCTTCGTCTGCAGACCCTGCAGCTCCTGCCCGGTCGGCAGCCGATACGCGTCGGCACGCTCGTAATCGACGCTGTAGCCGAGGTCCTCGAAGGCGCCGATCGTCACCCGGCTGACCGGGTTGGCGCCGACGTTCAAGAAGCCCGTCATGAGCTCGTTGGCGAACGTCTCCTCGCGCCAGTGACCGTCGCGCGTCCCGGGGCCGCCGACGTTCGCCAGCGGGACGCCGCGCGGGAGCACGCCGGGCGCGAGCAGGGCGGCGTACTCGCGCAGGCCGTTCTCGCCGATGAACCGCGGGTCGTCGCCGCCCGCTCCCCTGATCAGGCCGAGCCGATCGAAGATCGTGCCGAAGCCGAGCACGTGGCCCATCTCGTGGACGATCACGTTGACGAGGCTGCCGTCGGCCTCCATCTGCGCGAGGTCGGCGCTGTCGAACGACATGATGCCGGTCGCGGGGATGAAGCTGCCCGGCCGCAGGGCCAGCGGGCCGGCCTGCCCGAGGATCGAGCCGGGGCCGTCGATCGAGGCGCCCTCGGCGTCGATCCGCACGTCGTCGATCGTCTCGCCGCCGATGACGACCGCCGGCACGTCGGCGCTGATGATCTGGCCCCAGCGCCGCGCTGCGGTCTCGAACGCGCCGCGCTGCGCGGTCGTCACGCCACCCTGGAAGCGGACGTCGATCCGAAAGGCAGGTTCGGGCGGGGCGGTCGAGATCGCGGAAGCCTACTGCTGCATGGTGGCGCCGACGATCCGGGCAGTGCGCTCGTCGCAGGCGTGCAGCGCGTACCCTGCGCGCGTGCAGGAACACGACCGCTGGCGCCTGCTGAGCCCGCCGGTGGTCGGCTGGGTGCTCTACGACTTCGCGAACACGATCTTCTCGTTCGTCGTCGTCACGCGCTACTTCAACGACTGGATCGTCGAGGAGCGCGGGCAGCCGGACATCTACGTCGGTCTGATGGTCGCTGCGGTGTCGCTGGCGCTCGTCGTCACGCTGCCGCTGATCGGCGCGCTCGCCGACCGCCGCGGGCGCCACAAGCCGATCCTGATCGTGTTCACGCTGCTGTGCGCCGCGGCGACGGGGCTGCTCGGCATCGTCGAGTCGGTCCTGCTCGCGCTCGTCGTCGGTGCGCTCGCGACGTACGCCTTCAATACCGCCGACTCGCAGTACCACCCGCTGCTGAGCGCGGTCGCGCCCGAGCGCCGCCGCGCGCGCGTGTCGGGGATCGGGGTCGCAGTCGGCTATCTCGGCTCGCTGACGGCGCTCGCGCTGATCGGCGCGATCGCAACCGACGGCCACGCCCAGCGGGCGTTCGTGCCCGGCGCCATCCTGTTCGGGCTGTTCGCGCTGCCGCTCTTCTTCCTCGTCCGCGAGCACCGCGAGCCGGGCGAGCGGCCGGCAGCCGGCCCGTTCGCGCAGCTCGCCGCGACGGTGCGCCGCGCGCGCCGCGAGCCGCACGGGCGGCTGCTGCTGGCGCGCTTCTTCTACGTCGACGCGATCGCGACGGTGCTGCAGTTCATGACCGTCTACGCCCGCCGCACGGGCGACTTCGACGGCCGCGACATCGACCTGCTGCTGGCGGTCGCGACGGTCGCGGCGATCGCCGGCGCGGTCGGCGCCGGCCTCTTGGCCGAGCGGATCGGCCCGCGCCGGGTCGTGCTCGGCACCCTGGCGTTGACGGTCGCCGCGCTCGTCGTCGGCGCGGGCACCGGCTCGAGCGCGCTGCTGTGGGTGCTCGGGCCGCTGATCGGCGTCGCGCTCGGGTCCCTGTCGGCCGTCGATCGCGTGTTCCTGTTGCGGCTCGTGCCCGAGGAGCGCCGCGGCGAGGACTTCGCGCTGTACGCACTCGTCGGCAAGCTGTCGACGGGGTTCGGACCGCTCGTGCTGTGGGGCGGCACGATCCTCGTGATGACCGAGCTTGCCGGGCTGTCGAAGTTCGACGCCAGTCGCGTCGCGATCTTCGTCCTCGCGGCCGCGGCGCTCATCGGCTACGCGATCCTCACGCCGCTGTCGGATCGCCCGCCCGCAGCTGCTGCGCAGTGAGCCGGTCGCCCGGCGGGGTCAGCGCCCGCAGCAGCGCTTGTACTTCTGCCCCGACCCGCACGAGCACGGGTCGTTGCGACCCGGCTCGCCACCGCCACGACCGCCCGACAGCGCCTCGGCAAGCCCGGCGCGCAGCACTGCGAACTCAGCAGGCTCGAGCACGACCTCCAGATCGCGCTCGAACCGGACCGCCGCCGCGCCACCCGAGCGGCTGACGACCTCAAACCCGCCCGCAGACGCGCGATAGGCGAACGGCGGCGACATGATCTGCTCGCGCAACGCCCGCGCCGCCTCGGACCGAAGCCCGTGCGTGTGCTGATCGAGCGCACCGTCCTGCGCGACATGGTCGAGCTCGACGACGACCTGCGGTGGCGCGCCGAAGGCGACGAGCGACAGCTCGTCGGTGATCGGGATCCGGCGCGGCTGCCCGAGCGAGCGCCACGCGGCCAGAGCGCGGCGGCGGTCGGCGTCGTCGCCGCCGGCGGCGGCCGTCAACCGGTACGCGCGCTCGGCGGCGCCCGGTGCGGCCGGCGAGCGGCGCGCGGCAGCGGCGATCGCCAGCACGGCGTAGATCCCGCCTGCCTCCGGCGTCTCGCCCTCTCCGCGCGCCTGCAGCCCGCCGATCGCCTGCATCCCCGCCGTCACGGCGATCTCGACGGCCTGCGCGGCCAAGGCCACATGCGCGAGCCGGCCGAAGGCGGCCGTCGTCTGCGGATCGCTTGGCCCGACCGAGGCCGAGAAGGCCTTGATCGCGTCGGTCAGCGCGGCGAGCTGCTCGGCCTCGGGGGCGCCCGTGCGGCGCAGCATCTCGGCGAGGCGCGACTGCGCCATGCCGGTGAGGAGGTCCTCGTCGCCGTGCTTCGTGACCGCGCGGTGGACGATCCCGCGCAGCAGCGACACCGCCTCGTCGGGCTGGCCGTCGGCAAGCAGCGCGAGCGCCCGCGCGTCGGCGGCCTCGATCGCCTCGGGACGCAGCTCGGCGAGGTCGACCGTCATCTACGCCCCCGCGGGCGGAACGTCAGCCTGCGTGGGTGCCGCAGCCGCCACCGCCGCAGCAGCCCACCTGCGCCATCGCGGCGCCGACGTCGCGCTGGAACCTGCGCTGGCCGGAGGCCATGTTCGGCGTCAGGAACGTCGACAGCAGACGCTCGGTCTCGTCGTTGCCACAGGACGGGCAGGGAGGCGGCCTTGCATCTGAGCGAACGAGCTCTTCGAACCGCTCGTCGCAGGTAACGCAGGCGTAGTCGTAGATCGGCACGGGCAGATCGTGGCCGTCGGAGCGTCCGCTGTCAAGGACGTACGGGGAGGCTTCGACAGCGTGGTGCAGAGGCTTTGCGTTCGGCGCCACAGAAGCTCCGGCGGCGGTACTGGTGGTCGCGCACTAGCGCTCGCCTTCGACAGCCTGATAGGCCCGCGGGTCGGAGTCGTCGATCTCGAGGATGCACTCGGGCGTGCAGCCGAGCGGCAGCAGCAGCTGCTCGCCGGTCCACCACCACGCCTCCACGCGCTCGACGGTCGCGTCGGGCACGTCGAGCGTGAACACGACGCAGGCGTCGGCGCCGATCGTGATCGCGCGGTCATAGGCGTAGTCGCGCGCCAGCGCGATGTTCGGCGCGACGTAGGTCCCGGGCCGCAGGCCCTCGCGCTTGATGCCCTCGAGGCAGTCGATGGTGGTGCCGTGGTAGACGATCATGTGAGGTCGCAGTCTCGTGCATACCCGAATCCGAGCGCCACGCGCACAGCCGATGCAGCAGCGGTATGCATACCCGTACTTCTACGAGCGACGTGCCGCTGGCGATCATCGGACTGCTCGCGCTCGACGTCCTGCGCCACGGCACCGCGTCGGCGTCGCTGCGGGCAAGATCGTCGACCCTGGCCCGGACGGCGCGCTTCGATACCTTCCGGCTTCTGATGGGCGCCGAACCGAAGCGGATCTCGATCGACAAGGCCAGGCGCCTCGTGCTCGAGCAGCTCTCGCGCCTGCCCGGCGAGCAGGTCGCGCTCGGCGACGCGCTCGGCCGCGTGCTGGCCGAGGACGCCGTCGCGCCGAACGACCTGCCGCCGTTTGACTCGTCGGGCATGGACGGCTACGCCGTCATCGCGACCGACACCGCGGACGCCCCCGTCGCGCTGAAGATCGTCGGCGAGGCGCGCGCGGGCGCACTTGCGCAGGCGCCAGTCGAGCGCGGCACGGCGATCCGAGTGTCGACCGGCGCCGTCGTCCCGGACGGCGCCGACGCCGTCGTGCGCCAGGAGCTCACCGACGTGGAGGACGGTGCGGTGATCGTCAACGAGGAGGTCAGCGCCGGCAACGACGTGCGCTACGCCGGCGAGGACATCGGCGCGGGTGAAACGATCCTGCGCGCGGGCACGCTGCTCGGCTCGGCCGAGATCGGCGCGCTGGCGGCGGTGAACATCGCCCGCCCGGTCGTCGTGCGCCGGCCGCGGATCGCGCTCGTCAGCACCGGCGACGAGCTCGTCTCGCCCGGCCCCGAGCTCGAGCCCGGGCAGATCCGCGACGCCAACGCGCCGGCGCTGACCGCCGCGGCGCACGCCGCCGGTGCCGAGATCGTCACGAGCGTGCGCGTCGGCGACGACCGCGATTCGACGATCGCGACGCTCGAGCGCGCGCTCGATGGCGCCGACATCGTGGCAACCGTCGGCGGCGTCTCGGTGGGCCCGCACGACCACGTCCGCCCGGCGCTCGAGCAGCTCGGCGCGCAGCAGGTCTTCTGCCGCGTGAGCCTCAAGCCCGGTGGCCAGGTCTGTCTCTATGTCGCGCCCGACGGCGCGCTCGCGTTCGCGCTGCCGGGCAACCCGGCCTCGGCGCTGACGGCGTTTCGCGTGCTGCTCGTGCCCGCGATCTACGGCATGCTCGGCCGCGACCTCACGCTGCACACGGCGCGCGGCGTCGCCGAGATCGACCTGCCCGGCACGATCGGCCGCACGTCGGTGATCCGCTGCACCGCCAAGATGCACGACGACGGCTGGCACGTGACGCCCAACGGCGACCAGCGCTCGCACATCCTGACCTCGATGCTCGGCGTACCCGTGCTCGCGCTCGTCCCCGAGGACTGCGAGGTCCTGCGCGCCGGTGAGCCCGTCGACATCGAGTTCGTCGGGTAGCGGCCCGCGCCCTCGACGTGTCGCCGCGCGTCGCGATCGCACGTGCGCCGAGCACGTGCGCTCGACGACGAGGGCCGCCTGCTGCTCGAGCGCTGGGCGAGCTTGCGATCGACCACGCGCCCGGCTCGGCGCAGACGCTCGCACGCGCCATCGTCGGGCGCCTCGCTAGCCGACGGCGCTAGCGTCCGCGGCGTGGCGCGCGTGCTCATCCAGGGCAGCGGCGACGTCGGCTCGGCGGTCGCCCATCTGCTGCTGCGCAGCGGCCACGCCGTCGTGATCCACGACGTCGCACTGCCCGCCGCGCCGCGGCGCGGGATGGCGTTCGCCGACGCGATCTTCGACGGCGCCTGCGAGCTCGCGGGCGTCGCGGCGCGGCTGGTGGCCGCCGTCGACGAGCTGCGCAGCGGCGGCGCTGACGGCGAGGTGCTGCTGACGACGGCGCCCTTTGAGGACGTACTGGCCGCCGTCGAGCCTGCAGTGCTCGTCGACGCGCGGATGCGCAAGCGCGCGCAGCCCGAGCCGCAGCGCGGCCTGGCGCCGCTGACGATCGGCCTCGGCCCGGGCTTCGTTGCAGGGACGACGACCGACCTCGCGATCGAGACGCAGTGGGGCGAGCAGCTCGGCGCCGTCGTCGAGCACGGCCCGACGCGGCAGCTCGGCGGTGAACCGCGCGACTTCGACGGCCACGCGCGCGACCGCTTCATCTACGCTCCGGTCGCGGGGGTGATGCGTACGCAGGCCCAGATCGCGCAGCGAGTGAGCGCCGGCGAGGCGGTTGCGGCGATCGGCGACGTGCCGCTGCTCGCGCCGCTGACCGGGATCCTGCGCGGACTCGTCCACGACGGCGTCCCGGTGCAGGCGGGCGCGAAGGTGCTCGAGGTCGATCCCCGCGGCGACGCCTCCAAGGTCACCGGGATCGGCGCGCGTCCCGGGCGGATCGCCGAGGGCGTGCTCGCCGCGATCGGCTCACGCGTCTGACCGGGCAACGATAGTTGGCATGATGGGCGCCGATGCCGAGCGCGCCCGAGGAGCTGACGGAGGACGAGCGCCGGCGGCTGCGCCGCGCCCACGAGCGGTTGCGCACCGCGACGCAGGAGGTCATGTCGCTCGTCGCCACAGAACCGATCAAGAATCGGTGGGAGCCCGAGCCGGCGCCGCCGGAGATCCTCGACGCGGCGCGCCGCGAGCTGCAGAGCGCATGGGACGAGCTGAGGCGTAACTACGTCGAGCTGCTGGGCTGGGAGACGCTCACCTGACGGTTCGCGCGTGGCGCAGCCGGTAGCCGAGCAGACGGCGCCGGCCGCTGGTGACCTCGGCGTACTCGCGCTCGATGCGGTGCCCGGCGCGCTCGAGCTCGTAGATCGCGTTCGCGGGATCCTCGATTCCCGCTTCGGCGAGCGCATGCAGCCCGACCGGCCGGCCCTCGGCCTCGCGCAGGACGCCGAGCAGTCGGCGCTCGGCGGAAGCAGGGCGGGCGTCCGCATCCGGGCGGCGCACCCGGCCACTGCACAGCGACAGCGTGCCCCCGCAGACCCCGCAGGGGACGCCGTGGCGGATCATGTCGGTTGCCTCCGCGCTGCTGATCACCGCTCGGCAGCGTTCGCACCGCACCAGCGTTGGCGACTGCGTCGTCATCCGATCTTCTCCCCTCGTTCCCCGCTTACGAGCGAGGTCCGCAAGCGGCCGGATCCGACCGCCGGCGTCACCTCGCAACAATCCTAATGAGTCAAGAGCCCCTGACGTCGGCGCTCCCCCCGCTCACACGCGAAGTATGAACCACAGGGCAGCCGGAAGACCTCGCGGCGGAGATGTGACCGACCGCAGCGGGCGAGCGTCTCGCGCCCGGGGCAGAACTTCAGGCCGTGTACTACGCGTGCGACCGCTCGCGCTCGGCGCTGCGCAGCACCGTCGCGCGGGCCTTGTGCGCGCGCTCGTACTCGCGCACGCGGCCGGCCAGCTCGTCGTCTGCGTCGCGTAGCCGCTCGACGATCTCCTGAACCTTCGCCTCGTCATATCCGGGCCACGGCTCGTCGCCGCGCAGCGAGGAGATCCGGTCGAGCACCGCCTTGCGGCCGATCTCCTTGCGCTCGTAGACGTCGATCTTCGCGAGCTCGACCTGAGAGAGATGGGCCAGCTTCTCGACGATCTCGTCGGTGCTGAGGGAGTCATAGCCGGGGATCGCGAGATCCTCCTCGGAGGCGACGGCGCCCTTCGCGGCCCCCTCGGCCTGCGCGACGCCGGGTACGCGGCGGGCCTGGCGCGCGCTGCGCTTCGCACTGTCGGCGGCGCTGCGCGCCGTCTTCTTGGTCTCCTCGACGGCGTCGCCGGCGGCGTCGGCGACGCCGGTCTGCGCGGCGTCATAGGAGCCGCGACCCTTGATGACGGCGTCCACGACGGCCTTCGTCAGGTCCGGCAGCTGGCTCTGGATGCGCTCGAGCATCGCCTCCTCGTCGCCGCGGATCGCCGCCGCGAGCTCCGCCGTCTGCTCGTCGCCGAGCGCGCGTGCGAGCTCCTCGAGCGAGATGTACGTCGCGATCTCGAGCGCCTCGCTGGCGTAGGCGTCCTTGGCGTTCTTGAGCACCTTCTCCTCGCCGCCGGAGCCGCGCAGGAGATCGATCGGCGTCTTGGCGAGCGCCAGGGCCTGGCCGACGGCGTCCTGCGCGAACCCGACGATCGTGCCGATCGCGTCGCCGCCACCCTGCAGCTCGTCGCGCCGCTGCGCGACGCGGTCGGCGTGGTCGCGCGTCTCGCGCAGGTGCGTCTCCAGCGCGCTGCGGTAGGACCCGCGCGGCGTCAGCGCGATCTGCTCCTGGAGGACGCGCACGAGCGCGACCTCGGTGGCGTGGGCCTCGTTGAGGTACTGGACGATCTTGGCCTTCTGCGAAGTGGTCATGTGTTGGCGGCTACCCGCTTGCGCGTGGCCGAGTCGTTAAGTGCGGGACCGCGAGCTCAGCTGATCCTCAGTGACGTCGGGAACGTCGGATATGCCAGCGGCGACGCCTGCACGCCGGCTGCTCGGCGACGCGCTCGGCCTCGCGGATGCGCACGTGTTCGGGTCTCGATGGGCGGGATACTCCGCCTGACGCCCGTCGCCGCGCTGCGTGCCGAGGTGCCGTCGGGGTATTCATGTCGCATGCTGACCTACCGAGCGCGCAGACGATGACCGAGACGATCGAGGTGCAGGAGCGCGGGCGGACGATCGCCTACTCGTTCGACGACATGCTGAAGTACCACGGGCCCGGCTCGCCCGGCGGCGTCGCGGCGGCGTTCAAGGTGCTGCAGCGGGCGTTCTCGATCCTGTCGCCGGACGAACCGCCGCAGCGGCGTGAGGTCGCCGTCCGCACGGCCTTCGGCGGTCCCGGCGCGCGGGACGGCTTCGAGGCGGTGACGCGCGCCGTGAGCGGCGAGCGGTTCACGCTCGATCCCGGTCTCGCGCGGCCCGAGCGCGGCCGTGTGCTCGAGCGCTTCGTGTTCGAGGTCAGCCTCGCTGAGCGCTCGGTCACGCTGCTGCTGCGCGAGGGCTTCGTGACCGAGGAGTTCATCGATCTCGCGCGCAAGGACGGGCGCAGCGAGCAGGAGGAGGCGCACCTCGACGTGCTGAAGGCCGAGCTGGCCGCGCGTCTCATGGCCGGCGCGGCAGCCGACGTGTACGACCTGGCCGACCCTTAGGCTGCCCTGGATGCATCTTCTGGCGGCCCTCGGTGACGCGCCGACCGCGGCGATCGCGGTGGTTGCGATCCTGCTCGGCGTGTTCGTCGTGGCGCGCGGCCGGCGCGGCGAGAAGGCAGCCGGCCCCGGCGGCGCGGAGGCGGGTCCGTCGCTGTTGACCGTGCCGATCGCCAAAGCCCGCGCGGCGCCGGAGCCGGAGGGCCTGCAGACGATGAGCGTCGGCCAGGTGGGCCACGGGACGATCCGGCTCGGCGGCGCCGCGCCGGCCGAACCCGCAGCGACGGAGCCTCCGACACCCGAGCCGGCCGCCGAGGAGCCTCGGCCAGCGACTGCAGAAGCGCCGGCCTGGCAGCCGCCGCCGCCGGAGCCGACCACGACGGACGCCCCGCCGCGTAGCGGGCGCTTCCGCCAGCCAAGGATCAGGCTGCGCAAGCCCGACGACTCCTAGTAGTGGGCCCCGTGCGTTGGTGTCGTCAGACGCTCGGCTGTTGCTCACGTCGTTCAAGCCGACCTCGTGGACGCGGCGCTTGGGAGTGAACGCGACGGCGACAGCAACTCCGCGTGGAGGAGGTTGGCCAGGCGGTCGGCGTGGCGCAGGGGTAGGAGGTGGTCGGATGGCCATACCTCGACGCGGATGTGCTCGTGTGGATGCGCGAGTACGTCCTCGGGCGGCGCCTGCGAGTCGTTCTCACCGAGAATGAGGAGCGTTGGTCGTCGCGGCTTGTCGATCGCATCAGGGAGCGGGTTGTCGTCGAGCAGGGCGCTGAGTGCGTCTCGGTAGGCGGGCCAGGTGTGCTCGACGCTGTCGCGTGCGACGGCGTCTGGGACGCCGTTGGCGAGGCGTGGCGCGAGCCGTGCGAGTAGTGGGCGCGTGAGGCACATCGTCTGGCAGGCGAGGCTTGCCGCGGGCGTGCCGAGGATGAACTGGCGCGCGAGCCAGCCGCGCTCGCTGAGCCGGCTGCGGGCGATGTCGGCGTCGCGGAAGGCGGGCGGCGAGACGAGCACGAGCGCGTGGACCGTGTCGGGTTGCTCGTCGGCGAGGGCGGCAGCGACGGCGCAGCCGAATGAGTGTCCGACGAGCAGTGGCTGCTGTGCTTCGGTGTGTTGCAGCAGTCGCTTGAGGGCGTCGACATGGTCGGCGAGCGCGAATGTGGTTCCCAGGCGCCGCGACTTGCCAAAGCCGAGCAGGTCGGGCAGCAGGATGCTGTGCCCGCGGGCGGCCAACTGCTCGGCGACGGGCTGCCAGATCGCGGACGAGGCGCCGAGGCCGTGCAGGAGGACGACGTTGGGTGGGCGGTCGCCAAGGCGCCCGTGCGCGAGCGGCTGCGTCATCGGTGATTGCTGAGGACGGACGAGGTGGATGCCGCCGAGGCCGATGCCGGGCGCCATGCCGGCGTCGACCTCTGCGCGTCGCGCTTTGACCCATCGCAGCGCGACGTAGATCGTGCTCGCGACCAGCGAGACCCAGAGCCAGCGGTAGCGAGGCATCGCTTTGGCTGCGGCGCCCATCCGGCGACGACTCTACTACCCTCAATAGGAGTGCTGTTGAGAGGAGCGTGATGGAGGGCTTGCGGGCGCTGTCAGTGTTGGCTTGCGCGGTCGCGATCGAGTTGATGACGAAGGTGATCGCTGCTGCTCGCCGGCGGTCATCGGCGTGCCGTGACGAGATGCTGATCGAGGATGAGCGCCTTGCGAGGCAGCTCGCGGGCCCGGAGGGTCGGGTCGTCGTGGGCCGGCGCGGGTGGGGATGAGGGTCCGCCGTCCGCCCGTGGTGGCGATTGTCGCGGCTGCTGTCGGCGTGTTGTTCGTCGCGTTGCTGGGCTACGGGTTGGCCAGCCAGGCGCCGAACCTCACGATCGACGGGCAGCTGGCGCAGGGTCGTGCGGCTGTCGCGCCGGGCTTTGAGTTGCCGGTCTTGCACGATGGGGAGCTGGGGCCGCTCGCGGAGCGTCTGCGCGGACCGCTGGTCGACGGCCGCTTGTCGCTGGCCGAGCTGCGCGGCGCGCCGGTGGTGCTCAACTTCTGGGCCTCATGGTGTGATCCCTGTCGCAAGGAAGCCCCGTTGCTGGAGGCCAGCTGGCGCCAGGCACGCTCTGATGGGATCGTGTTTGTGGGACTGAACATGCAGGACGCGCGCTCTGACGCGCGTCGCTTCCTAGACGAGTTTCGGGTCAGCTATCCGAATGTGCGTGAGCCCGACGACGCGACGGCGCGCGCGTGGGGCACGACGGGGTTGCCGGAGACCTTCTTTTTGTCGCGCGACGGCCGCGTCGTCGCACACGTCGTGGGATTGATTCGCGAGCCGCAGATGCGCGCCGGCCTCGAGGCCGCGATGACCGGCCGGGTGGTCGCGCCGGGCCGGGCAGGGGATCGGCGAACTGTCCGATGACTTCTACTACGCTAGCTCGTAGATGATGGCCGAGGCGGGACGAGAAGCGGCATGCGGACAAGCAAGGTCAGGCGCGTGAACGCGAGCGCTGACAGCCACGCCGCCGACTGCGTCACGGGGGTGGTAGGGGTTGACGTCTGATCGGCGTAAGCGGCTGCTGCTGGCCGCGGTGACTGGGCTGTTGGCGTTCTGGGCGATCGGGCTCGTCGCGCTGGCCAGCCGAGAAGAGCCGGACGAGGACAACGGTTTCGCGATCGTCGAGGGCGACCGGTCGCCGTTTCGCGGCGGCAGCCTGCCGGACGGCGTCGCCGGCACGCCCGCGCCGCGCTTTGCGCTCGCCGATGCTCGCGGCGGACGGGTGGATACCGAGCGGCTGCAGGGCCAGCCGTATGTCGTGACGTTCTTGTACGTCGATTGCGATGACGTCTGCCCGCTGATCGCGGTCGAGCTCAAGCAGGCGCTCGAGCAGCTCGGGTCGCGCGCCGACGAGGTCACGGTGCTGGCCGTCAGCGCCGACCCTGAGGGTGATACGCGCGCCGCGGTGCGGCGCTGGCTGGCGAAGCTGCGGATGCCCGACAACTTCCGCTATCTGATCGGCGACGCCAAGCAGCTGCAGCCGGTGTGGCGCGATCATTACGCGGCGCCGCAGCCGCGCGGCAATCCCAACAGCGCGCACTCGGCGAGCATCTGGCTGGTCGATCGCAAGGGCCGCTGGCGCACGAAGTTCTCCGGCGGGGTGCCGGTGGCGCCGGCGGACATCGCGCACGACCTGCGGCTGTTGCTCGACGAGTCCGCCTGAGCCGTGATCGAGGCGCCGACCGTCTTCTTGGCGTTCGCGGCCGGCTTTGTGTCGTTCGTCTCGCCGTGCTGTTTGCCGCTGGTTCCCGGCTACCTCGCCGCGGTGACCGGCACGACAGCCGGGCAGGCCGCCGCTGGCGCCGAGCGGCGCCGGGTGATGCTGCGCAGCCTGCTGTTCGTCTCGACGTTCTCGGCGATCTTCATCGTCTTCGGGCTCAGCGCCACCCTGCTCGGGCAGTTGCTGTTTGACAACCAGCAGACGCTCGAGACGGTCGCCGGCGTCGTGATCGTCGCGATGGGGCTGCTGTTCGTCACCGCGACCGTCTTTGCGCGTGGCAGCCGGGAGTGGCGTCCGCGCTGGCTGACCGAGCGCGCCGCCGGCCGCGGTGGCCCGGCGCTCGCCGGCGCGGCGTTTGCGATCGCCTGGACGCCGTGCGTCGGCCCGACGCTCGGCGCGATCCTCGGCCTCGCCGCCGCCCAATCCGGGACCGCGCAGGGCGCGGCGCTTTTGAGCATCTACTCGGCGGGGCTGGCGATCCCGTTTTTGCTGTCCGCGCTGGCCTACAGCGCGGGGCGTCAACGGCTTGGCTGGATGCGCCGCCACCACGCCGCGATCCAAGTCGCCTCCGGGGCGCTGCTGATCGCGATCGGCGTGCTCGTGCTGACCGATCAGCTGTTCTGGCTGAACATCGAAGCGCAGAAGCTGCTTGACCGTCTCAGCCTGAACTTCTTTCAGTCTCTCTGACCAGCCTCCCCGCGACCGCGCACATGCGGAGTCGCGCCAGCACGCGCACGCACACCAGCAGACTGGCGTGTTGCGGGCGGTCAGCTGGCCGGCGCGGCCTGCACGGTCGCGCGGCGCTGTTCGAAGCGGCGCAGCCGCAGCGAGTTGGAGACGACGCTGACAGATGACAGCGCCATCGCGGCGCCCGCCAGGATCGGGTGCAGCAGGCCGACGGCGGCGAGCGGGATCATCGCGGTGTTGTAGCCAAACGCCCAGCCGAGGTTTTGCAGGATCACGCGGAACGTCTGGCGCGCGAGGCGGATCGACGTCACGACGCCGCGCAAGTCGCCGGAGATCAGCGTCAGGTCTGATGACTCGATCGCGACGTCGGTGCCGGTGCCGATCGCGATCCCGAGGTCGGCTTGGACGAGCGCGGGGGCGTCGTTGACGCCGTCGCCGACCATTCCGACGACGCGCCCCTCGTCTTGCAGCCGGCGGACCTCGTCGGCCTTGTCGGCCGGCATCACCTCGGCGATCACGCGGTCGATCCCGACCGCGTCGGCGATCGCCTGCGCGGTACGGGCGTTGTCTCCGGTGATCATCGCCGTCTGCAGCCCGAGGTCGTGCAGCGCCGCGACCGTTTCAGCGGCCTCGTCTTTGACGGTGTCGGCGACCCCGGCGACCAGGCGCACGCGTCCGTCCCAGCCGCCGAAGATCGCTGTCCGGCCGTTGCTCTCGAGCTCGGCCGCGGCCGTCTCGAGTGCGGGTGGCAGGGCGAGTTGCTCGTCGGCCATGAACGCGCGGCGCCCGACGCTCACCGTCCGCTCGCCGACTTGCGCGCGGACCCCGCGCCCGGCGATCGAGAGGAAGTCGGCGACGTCGGGAAACGCCAGGCCGCGGTCGCGTGCGCCGGCGACGACCGCGGCTGCGATCGGGTGCTCGGACAGCGCTTCGGCGGCCGCGACGTTGGCCAGCGCCTCGTCCTCGTCCTCGCCGTCGCCGGCGTGCACGTCGGTCAGCGCCATCTGCCCGCGCGTCAGCGTCCCGGTCTTGTCAAAGACGACCGTGTCGACCTTGCGCGAGCGCTGCAGCACGTCGCCGCCCTTGATCAGCACGCCGAGCGCCGCGCCGCGGCCGGCGCCGACCATCAGCGCCGTCGGGGTCGCAAGACCCAGCGCGCACGGGCAGGCGATGATCAGCACCGCGACGGACGCCAGCAGACCGGCGGCCGGATCGCCGACGGCCAGCCACCAGACGGCGAACGTGGCGGCGGCGACGGCGAGCACGGTGGGCACGAACACCGCCGCGACCCGGTCGACGAGCCGCTGCACCGGCGCCTTGCCGGCCTGCGCCTGCTCGACGAGGCGCACGATCTGCGCCAACGCCGTGTCGCGCCCGACGGCGGTCGCGCGAACCAGCAGCGCGCCGCTAGCGTTGATCGTCGCGCCGGCGACCTGATCTCCGGTGCTCTTTTCGACCGGCACCGACTCGCCCGTCAGCATCGACTCGTCGACCGCCGAGGCGCCCTCGACGACGATGCCGTCGACGGGGATCTTCTCGCCGGGCCGCACCCGCACGAGCATGCCCGCCTCGACCGCCTCGACGGGAACCGTTCGCTCCTCACCGTCGACGACGATGCGGGCCTCGTGCGCGCCGAGCTCGAGCAGGCTGCGGATCGCGCTCGAGGCCCGCGACTTCGCGCGCGCCTCGAAGTAGCGACCAAGCAGGATGAACGCCATCAGCAGCGCGGCCGTCTCGAAGTACAGATGCCCGCCCGCGAGCAGCTCGTAGGTGGAGTACGAAAACGCCGCCAGGGTGCCCATCGCGATCAGCGTGTCCATGTTGGCGCTGAGGTGCCGTGCGCGCTGCGCGCCGCTGTGAAGGATCGGCCAGCCGGCCCAGAACTGGACAGGGATCGTCAGCGCGAAGCTCGCCCAGCGCGCCCAGCCGGCCTCCGGAGCGGCGAACGCCAGCGCCATCACGATCAGTCCCAGCGGCCACGCGATGACGACTCGGCGCAGCCACTCGGCGCGCTCGACGTCGTGCACGTCTTCGGCGTCGCGTGTCTCTGGAGCCGCCGGCGAGGCCGAGTAGCCGGCAGCGACGATCCGCTGCTGCAGATCCTCGACCGAGACGGCCCTGGGGTCATAGATCACTTCCGCATGGGCGGTGGCGAAGTTGACGCCGGCCTCGGCGACGCCCTCGCTACGCGTCAGCGCGCGCTCGATGCGCACGGCGCACGAGGGGCAGTTCATCCCGTCGATCGCCAGCTCGGTGCGGTCAAGCACGTCCGCGTCACCGCGATGCTCGGCGATGCGGGTGTCGGTCGTGGCAGCCATCAGGTCACCTGCGGTGCATCGAGCCCATCGGCGACTCGCTCGACATCATCTCGCGGTGCATCTCGCGCATCTGCGGGTCGCGCATGTGCTGGCGGTGGATCTCGCGCATCTGCGGGTCGCGCATGTGCTGGCGGTGCATCTCGCGCATCTCGCCGCCCCGCATCATCTGACCGGACCACTCGACGCTGGACGAGTGATCGGACGTCGCGGCCGCGACGCCGCCGGCGGTGAGCAAAGCAACGCCTGCGATCGCAGCGGCGGTGGGAAGGATCTGTCGTAGGCGCATTTGCGGCTCCTCGTTTCGCGTCCACTACACAGTGTAGTAGGTCTGCGATCATCGGACGCGCGTGCGCGGGACGCCGGCGGCTGCTGCGGTGCCGTCGTCGAACGATCCACGATTGGCACGGGCTGCCCGTCTCGTTCGCGGCGTTGCTCGACGAGGACCCGGTTGGGCCGGAGGCGCTCGCGGCCGCGCGTTCAGCCCGTCGTGGAGGCGCCGGAGCGCGCGGAACGAGTGCGTCTGCGCGCCAGCAGGAACCCGCCGATCGCCAGCGGGGCGACGGCCATCGCGAGCATGCAGGACTGCGCGAAGAGCAGCGGCACGTTCAGTTCGGTCGAGGCGGTCGCGCTGACGCGCAGCGCCACGGCGGCGACCGCGACGAGCGCGATCGACGACCAGGCCAGGAGCATTACCGGTAGCTCCCAGGCCGCGCGCTGGCCCATCAGGTGATCGACGCGCTCGGGGGCGATCCCGACGACCGCCGGGTCGGCCGCTTCGAAGGACAGCAGCGCCGAGGCCAGCGGCGCGGCGTTACCGGCCGCGCGGACGGCGGCGCGGTCGGCTGCAAGCTCGGCCAGCGACGCGTAGCGCTCGCCGAGCCGGCGCGCGGCGGGCAGAAAGAACAGTGCGTCGGCGAGCACGCGCGCCACGAAGATCCGCAACGGGTCGTGATGGCGCGCGTGATGGCGCTCGTGCGTGACGACGGCCTGCAGCTCGTCGCCGTCAAGCGCCGCCAGCGCCCCGCTCGAGACGTAGATCCGGGGTGAAATCAGCCCAGCGCAGAACGCGACGGGCTGCTGCTCGTCGGCGACCGTGACCGTCGCGCCGCCGACGGAGCGCCGCTCGACGATGTCGAGCGCCCGCACAAAGCGGCGTGAGGCGCGCAGCTGGCGCCAGGCCGACGTCAGCGCCAGCCCGATCACGGCGAAGGACAGCATTCCGAGAACCAGCGACAGGGCGCCGGCAAGCGAGACGTCGGGGATCACGACCGCCTGACACGCCGCCCACAGCGCCTCCGGCGACGGCGGGCGCAGCGACACGCCGCCAACGGCCGCCGCGAGCGCCAACCCGACGCTCGCAACGCCGGCAACGCCGAGCGAGACCTGCAGCAGAAAGACCGCGCGCACCTTACCCACGGTGAGCGAGCTCGTTGAGCTGCTGGCGGCGCTGGGGATCCAGCGACGCCATCCGGCGGGCGAAGTGCACGAGCGCCGCGTCGCCGTACTGCTCGACCACGGCGCCGACCTCCGCTGCGGCGCGCGCCTGCAGATAGTCCTCGCGCGTCATGCAGGCCTCGTAGACGTCGCTCTTGCCCTGCCGGCAGCGACACAGCAGGCCCTTCTCGTCGAGGCGCTGCATGATCGTCATGATCGTCGTGTACGCGCGCTGCTTGTCGTTGCGCGCGTTGAGCGCCTCGAAAATCCCGCGCACGGTCACGCAGCCCTGGGCCCACACCTCCTCCATGACCTCGGACTCGAGCTCATGCAGCGCCGGCGGGATGAAGATCGGATCTGAACCGGCCATAGAGGGCCATCGTAGCGGTCTGCCAGACCGTCTACGACGAGGATTAGTAGGTCGGTCAGGTGGCCTGGTTGCCGGCCGCCGGCCGGCGCTTCGCGTCGCGCGCTGCGCTAGCTACTACTGTGCGTAGTCGAAGTAGCTACGCTCTCGGTCATGCAACTACGTAGCGTAGTAGGCCGGGGCGGGCGATGAGTGGCCGCGTCGCCGAGAAGGAGCGTCGCCGCCAGCAGCGCGTCGAGCGCGAGCGGGCCGCGCAGCGCGCTGAGCGTCGCACGCGTGCGCGCCGCTCGATCGTGGCGGGTGGCGTGGCGTTGCTGGCGATCAGCGCCGTGACGGCGCTGCTTGCGTTTGGCGGCGAGGACAGCAGCGCGTCGCGGGCCGCCACGATGAAGGGGCCGTTCGGACAACACTACGAGGGGCTTGACGCGCGCCGCGAGGCCGCGCAGATCCCGACGATGATGCAGGCGATGGGCTCGCAGACCCATGCGCATCCGCATCTGTGGGTGTACGTCGACGGCGAGCAGGTGTCCGTGCCCGCGAACATCGGGATCGACCCCGACCAGGACGCGATGCAGATGGCCGGGCTGCACACCCATGACGCCACCGGCAAGCTGCACGTCGAGGGCCTCGAGCGCGCAACGCTCGGCCAGTTCTTCTCGATCTGGGGAGTGGCGTTCTCGAAGGACCGCCTCGGGCCGCACCGCGCGATGGCGAACAAGACCGTCCGCATGTGGGTTGACGGCAACCCGTCGGACGCCTTCGGCAGGCTGCAGCTGCGCGACGGGCAGCGGATCGTCGTCAGCTACGGCCCGAAGGACGCGCCCGCACCGGGCGGCATCGAGCGCTGATGCGCCCCGTCTTGTTCGGGCTCGGGCCGCTGCAGGTCAAGGCCTACGGGACCTTCATCGCGCTGGCATTCGTCGCCGCCTGGCTGGTGCTGCGCCACGAGCTCGATCGCCGCGGCGCGCGCGCCGACGTCGCCGGTCGCCGGCGACGGCACCTACGGCCAGCCCAGCGACCTGCGGTGGGCGATGGCCTACCCCGATGGTGAGGTGCCGACGACCGAGCGCGTGCACCCGACGCCGATCTACGAAACCCTCGCGGGACTGGTGTTCTTCGCGATCCTCTGGCGCCTGCGCGACCGCCTCGCACCACACCGGCTGTTCGGGCTGTACCTGCTGCTCAGCGGAGCGGCGCGCTTTCTCGTCGAGCTGATCCGCCTCAACGACGAGATCGTCGTCGGGCTCACCCAGCCGCAACTGTTCGCGGCCGCCTTCGCGCTCGTCGGCGCAGCGCTGCTCGCCTGGCGTCGGCCAGGCAGCAGCCCCCGCCCCGCAGCCAGCCGTCGCCTGACATGCCAACAGCACGTCGAGACGGCTGGGCGCGAAGGGCGGCAACGTCGCCCAGCGCGTCTACTATGCTGCATCGTAGAAGCAGGTCTTCGTACAAAGGAGAGCACCGATGGAAGGCATTGTCCTCGCACTCGCGTTTCTGGCCTGCCCCGTAGTGATGGGCGGGATGATGTGGTTCATGGCCAAAGGCATGCGCCAGCAGCCGCCCGCGGAGCAGCCTGACCACCCGGTGAGCGTCGAGCAGCTGCGCGAGGAGCATCGCCGCCTCGGCGCCGAGCTTGAGCGCGTCGAAGGCCGCGACGAGCCGGTCGCTGGGCGCTCGTGACGACCACGCTGCTGATCGTGATCGTCGCCGCCGCGCTGGTCTGCCCGCTGTACATGCTGTGGGAGATGCGCCGCGGCAGGCGCCCCGCCTGCTGCCCGCCGCGCAAGGCGTCGCAGATCGACACGTTGCGCGAGCGCCAACGCGCGCTGGCGACGCAGGTTGCCCGCGCGGGCTCCGCCGACGAGCCGGCGCAGCGACCGCGCGACGTGAGCGTGCAGCGCTGATGTCGCCCGCTTCGAGCAATGTCCCACCGGCGCTGCACGAGCTGGAATCCGAGCTGATGGAGCTCATCTGGGAGCACGGCGAATGCAACGTCCGCTCGGTCCTCGAGGCGCTCAACAAGCGCTCGGACAAGCAGCGCAAGTACACGACGGTCATGACGACGATGGCGCGACTGGACAGGAAGGGGCTGCTGATCCGGCGCCGCGACGGCAGAACCGACATCTACAAGCCGGCGATGACCCGCGACGAGTACCTCGAGGCGCGCGCCGCCGCCGAGGTCGGCGCGCTCGTCGACAACTACGGCGACGCCGCGCTCGTGCACTTCACCCGCCAGATGGACCAGCTCGATCCCGAACGCCGCGAACAGCTACGACGCCTCGCGCACCGTGACTACTAACGCGCGCACCGTCCGGCGCCTGCTGGGCATCCTCGCGCTGCTGGCCACCACAAGCCTTCTCGCGGCCTGCGGCGACGACGAGTCGACATCCGCGGGCGCCGGCGGCGAAGACGCTGCGGCGCACGCGCAGGGCCCGGCGCTGGAGCACATTCACGGCCTTGGCATCAACCCGGCCGACGGCCGCCTGTTCATCGCGACCCACAACGGCCTGTTCGCCGCCGCGCGCGATCAGACGCGACCCGAGCAGGTCGGCGAGACAGAGCAGGACATCATGGGCTTCGCCGTCGTCGGGCCCGACCACTTCATCGGATCCGGCCACCCGGGACCCGATCAGGACCTTCCGGGCAATCTCGGGCTGATCGAGTCGCGCGACGCCGGCAAGACATGGAAGAACGTCTCCTTGCTCGGCGAGGCGGACTTCCACGTCCTGGAGCACGCCGGCAACAGGATCTATGGCTTTGACGGCACGCAGGGTCGGCTGATGGTCTCCCGCGACGGCGGACGCAAGTGGGACGAACGCACGCCACCCGCCGGCGTCTTCGGACTCGCGATCGAGCCGGCCAACGCCTCCCGCCTGATCGCCTCGACGGAGAACGGCATCTTCATCTCACCCGACGAGGGGCGCCGCTGGCGCCCGCTACGTGAGGATGTCGCCGGGCTGCTGGCCTGGCCAACGGCCGACCGGCTGTACCTCGTCGACGCCCGAGGCCAGGTGCTGCTCAGCTCCGACGCCGGCGCCAACTGGCAGACCCAGGGCAACATCGGGGGACAGCCGGCCGCGTTCATCGCCCAGAAGGACGGGCTCTACGCGGCGCTGGGCGACGGCACGGTGAAGCGATCGACCGACGGCGGCGCCAGCTGGACCGTGCGCACGACAACGTCCTGACGATCAGATGAGCGCGGCGGCACCAGATGACGGCAGCAAGCGGATGTCCTGCGCTCGCTACGGGCGCGTCAGGAGCCTGACGAGCGGCGGCGGGCGCTGCGACCGCGTCGCTGGGCCGCGGTACGCAAGCTCGATCGGCGGTCAGCCGAGGCGTGATCGCCGACGAGAAGCGAGTTCCTTTGCGGCGCTGGCAGACGGCAGCGTGAGGCGATCGAGCGGCGGCGGCGCCAACTCAGCGATGCGGACCACGGCGGCGTCCTAGGAGGACCGATGAGCGAGACGGTCAAGCATCCGATCTTCGCGCGCGTCTATCACCGGATGAGCGCGAGGGCCGAGGAGGCCGGTGAGGCCGAGCACCGCCGTGAGCTGCTCGCCGGCCTGCACGGACGCGTGCTGGAGCTCGGCGCCGGCAACGGCCTGAACTTCGAGCACTATCCCTCGACGGTCGACGAGGTCGTCGCCGTCGAGCCCGAGGCATACCTGCGCAAGCGCGCGCTCGAGGCCGCACGCAAGGCCACGGTCCGCGTCGACGTCGTCGACGGCCTCGCCGGCCAGCTGGCGTTCAAGCATCAAGGATTCGACGCTGCCGTCGTGTCGTCGGTGCTGTGCACGGTGCCCGACGTCGACGCGGCGCTCACCGACCTGCGTCGCGTCATCCGTCCCGGCGGCGAGCTGCGCTTCTATGAGCACGTCCTCGCCCACCAACCGCGGCTCGCCGCGCTGCAGCGCGCGCTGACCCGCAGCGGCATCTGGCCGCTCATCGGGGGTGGCTGTCACGCCGACCGCGACACCGCCGCCGCGATCCGGCGCGCCGGCTTTGACATCGAGAACTGCCGCCGATTTGACTTCCGCCAGACGCTGCTCGTCGCGCCGGCCGCGCCGCGCATCCTGGGCGCCGCACGACGACCGCAGGAGGACTCGCGATGATGGACATGGAGATGATGGGCGGGATGGGCATGATGATGCTCATCGGGCTGCTGGTGCTGGCGATCGTCATCGGCGTCGCCGTCTACCTCGGCATCCGCGCAACCCAAACCCGAGAGCCCCGCGAACCCCGGCAGCCGACGGCACGCGAGCGGCTTCAGCACCGGCTCGCCGACGGCGAGATCAGCCCCGACGAGTACTACGAACGCGAAGCCGTCCTGCGCGACGACGAACGAACCGGCCACAAACGGCGCTGACGCTTCGCCAGCGCAGCAGCACCGCTCGTTCGGCACGGGGTTGACGGCGGCCAGCCAGACACGAGCGGGTCGACTCAAGCGACGCGACACGCGCCGTTGCAGCGTGACCCAGAAGCCCAATGACGAGAACGTGCGGACGCGTGTGCTGGCGCCGCCACCGCAACGACTGAGCGCCCGCAGTTGCGGGCGCTCAGGATGCTGCGCAGGTGTCGACGCTGCTACGCGGCTTCGCGCAGGCCGGCCAGCGACGGCTCGTCGCCGAGGCTGCGCATCGCGGCCTCCTCGATCTGACGCGCGCGGTCGCGACTGAGCCCGAGCTCGCGGCTCGTGGCCTCGATCGACCGCTCGCGCCCATCACGCAGCCCGAAGCGCAGCTCGACGACGCGGCGCTCCTCGCCGGTGAGGCGCCCGAGGGCGTCTGCGACCGTGCGCTCGAGCTCGCTGGACTCCGCCTCGGCACTCGGATCCGGCCGCTCGCTGGCGATGAAGTCGCCCAGGTTGCTGTCGCCGTCGTCGCCGATCGGCACGTCGAGGCTGGTCACGTGACGACGGGCCTCGCGCAGCGCGAGGATCTCGGGGACGGTCATGTCGGCCGCCGCGGCGATCTCCTCGTCGGACGGGTCGTGCGAGAGCTTCGCCGTCAGATCGCGCTCGACGCGCGCAAGCCTGCGCTCGCGCTGCTCGATGTGCGTCGGCAGGCGGATCGTCCGCGACGTGTTCGCCAGACCGCGCTGGATGCTCTGCCGGATCCACAGTGTCGCGTAGGTCGAGAACTTGAAGCCCTTGCGCCAGTCGAACTTCTCGGCGGCGCGGATCAGCCCGAGCGTGCCCTCCTGGACGAGGTCGCCGAGCGGCAGACCCAGACCCTGGTAGCGGCGAGCCTGTGAGACGACGAGGCGCAGGTTCGCGTTGATCATGCGGTCCTTTGCTGCGATGTCTCCACGCTCGATCCGCTTGGCAAGCTCGATCTCCTCGGGGGCCGTCAGCAGCGCGTAGCGCGACGCCTGATTGAGGAAGGTCTGCAGCGAATCGGCTGTCATCTCGGCCTGGACGCGCGCGCCGTGCTTCCCGTCCTCGGCCGGGCTCCGGCGCCGGGGGCGCTTGGGGGGTGCGCTGTGCTCGCCGCGGCGGCGCGCACTCGTCGTTGTGGTAGTCCTGGCCATGCGTTCCCTTTCAGATCTGTCGTAGCGCCGTTGTCCGCGACCCACCTCGACCCGTCTGCCCCTTACCACCATCAGGCGCGGCACGACAGAAGAAGGGAGAGGAGGCGGTCAAGCCGAACCACGAGCGGCCCACACGAAAGGGCTGCCCGCTCGACGCAACAAAGAATCGTACCAGATGATTGCGCGAGCAACAGGTCAGGCGCGATACCGTCCGCCGGCGCGAACTGTGGCGGTCGCCGCGATCAGGGCGGCGTTGATCAACCGGTTCGATCTGCCGCGCCGTCCCGCGGCGTCTGCGTCAGCTGAGGACGAGCAGCTCGAACGCGATCCGTCCGCCGGCGATCGTCGCGAGGCCCATCGTGTGCACGGGCGCGCGACGCCGCTCGGTCGGAGAGCCGGGATTGAAGATCTGAAAGCCGTCGCGCTCCGCGTGCTCGGGCATGTGGGTGTGCCCGAAGACGACGGCGTCGCAGCTGGGAAAGTCGCCGCGCAGGCGCTCGAGGCGGCCCGTCGCGGGTCCGGGGATGTGCGTCATGCCGACGCGGACGCCGGCGAGCTCGATCTCGAGCCGGCGGGGTAGCAGCGCGCGCAGCGCGGCGCTGTCGACGTTGCCGTGGATCGCGTGGACGGGCGGGCCGAGCTCGCGCAGAAGCTCGAGCACCGGGACGTCGGAGAGGTCTCCGGCGTGCAGGATCGCGTCGGCCGCAGCGCAGCGCTCGCGACACGCTTGCGGGATCGCCCGCGCGCCGCGGGGCATGTGCGTATCGCTGACGATCGCGAGTTGCATCGGTCAGGACGCTACCGTCGCGGCGTGGCCTCGCGCGGACGACCGCTCACGATCGCCGTCACCGGCCCGACCGGCACGTTCGGCTTCGGGCTCGTCCCGCTGCTGCAGGCCGACGAGCGCATCGGCCGGATCGTCGGCGTCGCGCGGCGCCCGTTCGAAGCGGCGGAGCATGGCTGGACGAAGATGGAGTACCGCCGTGGCGACGTGCGCGATCGGGCCGCGCTCGACGAGGCGTTCGCGGGCGCCGACGTCGTCGTGCACCTCGCGTTCGTGATCACCGGAGGCGCCTACGACCGCCGGACGATCCGCGCGATCAACGTCGAGGGCACCCTGAACGCGTTCGCCGCCGCGACCGCGGCAGGGGCTCGGCGCTTCGTCTACGCGTCGTCCGTGGCGGCCTACGGCTTCGGTCGCGACACCCCCGCGTGCGTGACCGAGGACTGGCCGACGCGGCCCGCGGAGCACCTCTTCTACGGGCAGCAGAAGGCGCAGATCGAGCAGCTTCTGCACGAGAGGGCTGCCGGCCAGCCGCAGATCGCGCTCTACCTCCTGCGCCCGACGATCGTGCTCGGTCCGCACAGCGTCGGCGCCAAGACCTTGCTCCCCAAGCGTGTCGCGCCGCTCGCCAAGCGCCTGGCGTCGCTCGCGCTGCGGCTGCCGCTGCCCCTTCCGGCGCTCGTGCCGCCGCTGTCGGTGCAGTTCGTCCACGAGCACGACGTGGGGCAGGCGCTGCGGCTGTGCGTGCTCGGCGCCGGCCCGCCCGGCGCCTACAACATCGCCGCCGACGGCGTGCTGACCGCGATCGACGTCGCGCGCGAGATCGGTCTGCTGCCGGTCAGCGTGCCGCCGGCGCCGATCCAGGCCGTCGCGCGACTGCTCGCCGCGCTGCCGTTCGCGCCGCCGCAGCTCGGATGGGCGGAGGCGCTCCGCGGCCCGGCGATCATGGACGCCGAGAAGGCCAAGCGCGAGCTCGGCTGGCGACCGCGCCACACCGGGCTCGAGGCGTTGCGCGACACGCTGCGCGCGCTGCGCGAGCGGTAGGTCAGCGGCGCGCGAATGCCAGCGCGCAGCGCACGATGACGCGCGCGACCGCTTCGAGGTCGGCGATCGCGACGTGCTCGTCTGCGGCGTGCGCGAGCTCGAGCCCGCGCGGGCCGAACAGCACGCAGGGGATGCCGCGCGCGCCGAACAGGCGCATGTCGGCGCCGTAGCCGACACCGATCAGCGGCGGCGGGGTGCCGAGCTCCGCGGCGGCCGCGTGCTGCACGAGCGTCACCCAGGGATCGTCGAGCGCAGTCTGGCCGGGCGCGAACTGACCCCCGCTCCAGGCGATCTCGACCGGCGGTCCCTGGTCGTCGGCCGCCGCCGCGACGACCCGCTCGAGGTCCGCGCGCGCGTCCTCGAGCGGCTGTCCGACCGGCACGCCGAGGCGTCCCTCGAACGTCAGCTGCTCCGGCACCTGGCTTGACCAGCGGCCGGCCTGCAGGCGACCGACGAGCAGGGGATAGGGGAGCGGGTGATCGACGAGCAGCGGGTGGCGGGGGCGCGCGTTGACCGCCCGCTCGTGCTCGTGCAGGGCGGCGTGGATCGGCATGTAGCGGTCGATCGCCGAGACGCCCTCGCGGCGCAGCGCGGCGTGGGCGGTCCTGCCGCGGACGGTGCCCGTGAAGGTCAGCGCGCCGCCGTGCGCGCAGACGATCCGCAGCTCGGTCGGCTCGGGGATCAGGGCGGCCGCAAAGCGGGCGTCGCGCTGCAGCGCGGCGAAGGTCCCCAGCCCGCCGTCCTCCTCGGACGCCACCGCCTGCAGGACGACGTCGCCGGGGAGCTGCTCGCCGGCGGCGCGCAGCGCGCCCATCGCGTGCAGCGCGGCGATCAGCCCGCCCTTCATGTCCAGCGAGCCGCGTCCGTGCACGAGACCGCCGCCGATCTCCCCCGACCAGGGATCGCGCTGCCAGGACTCCGTGCCGGGGTGGACGACGTCGATGTGACCGTTCAGCGCGAGCCGCGGTGCTTCGGGGGCGGCGCCGCGCAGCGTGACGATCGAGGCGACGAGCTCGCTACGCGGTGCCTCTTCGCCGGGGTAGCCGGGGGCGGCGCGGAGCGCCTCGAGGTCGAACTCGACGAGCTCGCCGTCGAGGCCGAGCTGCGCCGCCAGGGCGACGATCTCGGCGGCCATCGCCCGCTCGCTGCCGGTGATGCTCGGCACGCGCACGGCGCGGCTGAGATCGCGGGCGATCGCGGCCGCGTCGACGTGGCGCAGCGCGGCGCTCACGTGCGGCGGGTGATGCCGGCCCGCATCGGTCCGCTCACCCGCGCGAAGCGCTGGGATCGGCGGAGGCGGACATCCTGCGCGTGGAGCGTATGTCGCATTCGCGCGAGCGCTGCATCAGGCGCCCGCTCAGCCCGCGCGCAGCGACGCGATCGCGGGCAGCCGCGTGGCGACGCCGAACCAGCTCGCGCCCGCGTCGCCGGAGCCGAAGATCTCGCCCGAGGTGGCGCCGAAGTACAGCTCGAGCTCCGGCCCCTCGCCGGTCGCGGCGAACGCCTGGCGCAGCACCGAGAGCCACGCGTTCTGCTGCGGCAGACCGCGGTCGCGCGGCATCCAGGTCGCGCCGGCGTCGCGCGTCTCCCAGACGACGACGCTGCCGTCGGTCACGCGGTCTTCGGTCGTCACCGGGATGACGAACGCGCTGTCGGGATCGGCCGGGTCGAGCACGACCGGGAACCCGAAGTCATGCGGTAGGCCGGCGGCGATGTCGGTCCACGAGCGGCCCGCGTCGTCGGAGCGGTAGACGCCGCCGTGAAACTGCAGAAACAGCCGCTCGGGCCGCTTCGGGGCGCGCTCGAGATGATGCACGCAGAGATCGATCGCGCTCGCGCGGGCCTGCTCGGGCAGGTAGTCGGCGACGATCCCCTCGTTGCCGTGGCTCCACGTTGCGCCGCCGTCGTCGGTCAGCCAGACGCCGGCCGCGGAGATCGCCAGCGCGAGGCGGTCCGGCGCGCCGGGCCAGGGGGCGATCGAGTGCACCGACAGGCCGCCCGAGTCGCGCCGCCAGCGCGGCCGCGTCGGGTGCTCCCACAGCGCCTGGTTGAGCGCCCACGTCTCGCCGCCGTCGCGGCTCTCGAACAGGACGCCGGGGTCGCCGCCGGCGTAGAGCAGCCCGTCGGCCTCGCCCGCGGCGATCACCCAGACGCGCTTGAGCGCGTCCTTGCCGCCCTTTGGCAGCGCGACCCCGCGCGCCGACTGCCAGTCGCCGGCTGCCGGCGCGTCTTCTGTGAACCAGATCCGCGGCCCCCAGAACGGCGACGTGACGGCAGCGAAGATGCGGCCGCTGCGCGGCTCGCGCACCGCATAGTCGACCGGCTCGCCGACGAACGCGCGGCCCGCGACCTGAAACTCCGCTCCCGGCTCGCCCTCGAGCACGAAGAGGCCCTTGCGGGTCCCGACGAGCAGCTCGGTCATCCGGGCGGCGTCATCCGCCCGAGATCGCGGGCAGGATCTCGATCTTGTCCTTCTCCTCGACCGCGGCGTCCGGCTCGGCGGGCTCGCCGTTGACGAAGACGTTGATGTGGCGGCGCAGCACGCCGCGCTCGTCGAGGATCCAGCCCTCCAGCCCGGAGTGCTCCCGCTCGAGCCCCTGCAGGAGCTCGGTGACGTTGCCGCCCTCGATGCTCAGCTCCGACGCCCCTGCGAGCTTCTCGAGCTGTCCGCGTAGTCGCACGATCGCCATGCCGGCCATCCTATGTGTCCGACTCGCTCCGGGCGATCACGAGCACGTATCCGTCCCGACGCGCGCTCATCACGGGCTGTTGATCATGTGGTTCGCCGTCGACTGCATGTAGGACCACAGCTGCTCGCGGTGGGGCTCCTCGAGGCCTGCCTCGTCGACGGCGACGCGCATCGCGCGCAACCACGCGTCGCGCTCCGCCGGGCCGATCCGAAACGGTGCATGGCGCATCCGCAGCCGTGGGTGCCCGCGCTCGTCGGAGTACGTCGTCGGCCCGCCCCAGTACTGGATCAGAAACAGCCGCAGTCGCTCCTCGGCGGGCCCGAGGTCCTCCTCCGGATACAGCGCTCGCAGCACCTCGTCCTCAGGGACCTGCGAATAGAAGCGCGCGACGATCCGCTGGAACGTCGGCTCGCCGCCGACCGCGTCGTAGAAGGTCTGTTGGGGCGGGATCGTCGACACGCAGCGATCGTACTCATGGCCGCAGCGCTGCTCGCCCGTGCCCCGCGTCTATTCGCCTACGCCGCGCTCCAGGACGCCAGCAGCCCGCTCTTCTCGGCCGCCCGCAGCTCGTTGAGGCCGCCGAGCGGCTCGCCGTCGACGACGATCTGGGGAAAGCTCTCCAGGCCCGTGACCTCGGCCAGCTCGGACTGAAGCTCCGGATGCTCGCTGAGGTTGACCTCCTCGAAGTGCACGCCGCGCTTGCTGAGCAGCGACTTCGCGTGCTCGCAGTACGTGCAGGAGTCCGTCGAGAAGAGGATCACGCGAGAGGGCACCAAAGGCCAGTATGGCGACGCGACCGTGTGACCGCGAGCGATCTCGTCGGGCTGTTCGTCGGCTTCGCGATCGAGGACCTCGCGCAGCCGAAGGCAGATCCCGAGGCCGACGGATCGAGGACGCGCTCGCCGACTACGCCTGGCTGCGCGACGCGGCGACGCTGCCCGACTACCACCAGAACCTCGCACAGGCGCGCTGGCGCGCGGCTCGCGCGGCAGGCACCATGCGTGCGATGCAGCCGGACGACCTCTACGGGCTGCCGCTCGACCAGTTCATCCCCGAGCGGACGGCCCTGACCCGCGCGCTGCGAGCCGACAAGCAGCGCGACGCGGCGGCCGCGGTCGCGGCGCTGCGCAAGCCGTCGGTCGCGGCGTGGGCCGTCAACCAGCTCGTGCGCTCCCAGGGCGCCGCCGTCACAGAGCTCTACGAGGCGGGCGATGCGCTGCGTCAGGCGCAGGCGGATCTGCTCGCCGGCAACGCCGACGGCCGCGCCCTGCGGGCGGCCGGCGAGCGCGAGCGGGCGGCCGTCGACACGCTGCTCGCGGCTGCCCGCGGGCTGCTGGACTCCGACGGGCACGAGCTGAGCGCGGCGGTCGTCGAGCGCGTCGCCGAAACGCTGCACGCCGCGGCGCTCGACGCGGACGCGCGCGAGCAGGTACGTCGCGGGCGTCTCGAACGCGAGCTGCGCCACGTCGGTCTCGGCCTCGGCGAGTCCGTGTTCGCGCCGGCGCCGCCGGCGTCGCAAGCCGCGCCCGCGAAACCCCAGAAGGCTGCCCCTGCCGTCGAGCAGCAGCAGACGAAGGCGCAGCGCGCCAAGCGCGAGCGCGAGGCGCGCGAGCAGGCCGAGCAGTCAAAGCGCGCCGAGCGCGAGCGGGCCGCCGCGCGCAAGGCGGCCCGCTCGGCGGAGACGCTGGCGCGGCGGCGCGCGGAGCGCAGCAGCCATGCGCTGCGGGCGGCCGAGCAGCGCCGCGCGCACGCCGCGCAGGCGCTCGCCGAGGCCGACGAGGCGCTGGCCGCGGCGCGGGCGCAGGCCGAGGAGGCCGCCGAGGAGCTCGTGCGCGCGCGGGCCGAGCTCGAGCGGCTGTGAACGCGCGTGACGAATGAGGTACAACCAGCGCGATGCACTGGTCACGGTCTCGCACGAGCGTTGACACGATCACCCGCTTCGGCGAGCTGGCCGACCGTGGCGAGGACCCCCAGATCGCGGCGAAGGCCTGGAGCGACGCCGGCTTCGACGACGAGGAGACCGCGAAGTGGCTCGAGGCGCGCTGCTTCGACCCGCAGTCCGCGCGCGAGCTCGCCGACCTCGCCGTGACCCCCGGCCAGGCGACCAAGCGCACCCGCGACGGGCGCCGCGACTACCTCGACACGATCGCCTTCAAGGTCGCCAGCGGCGATCTCAGCGCGCGCCAGGGCGCGGCACGTGCGGCTTCGAGCCGATGACCGGCGAGAACCGCCACCCCGAGCAGTGGCCGCATCCCAACGATCGGCCCTGCGACCAGTGCGGTCACGTCTGGTTCGCCGGCGAGCGCCCGCACGAGTACCTCGAGCACGACGCCGAGCGCCACGAGGATGTCGAGGTGCTCTGCAGGCTGTGCCGCCAGCAGCGCGGCCTGGCGCGTGCGCCGGCGAACGACTGACGACCGCCGCCTGCTCACGCAGCCGGTCGCGCGACGCGCGTCCGCGGCCCGCACGATCGACAGATGGCCGCAGCGCGGGTGATCGCGCGGTCCTGCGGGTATGCGCGCTGCGTGGCGGATGAACAGCAACACTTCGGCGAAGAGGAGCCGTTCTCGCTCGGACTCGAGGAGGAGCTGTTCGTCGTCGATCGCGCCGACGGACGGCTCGTCAACTCCGCCCCTGAGGTGCTCGAGCAGCTCGGTGAGCTCGAGCGCGGCAGCGTCAAGAACGAGCTTCATCGCAGTCAGATCGAGCTCATCACGGGTGTCTGCTCGACGGTCGCCGACGCGGTCGCCGAGCTGTGCGAGCTGCGTTGCGCCGTACTGGCCACGGGCGTCGGCGTGGTTGCGTCCGGTACGCATCCGACCGCCTGCGAGGGCGAATCGCAGATCACCGAGAAGCCCCGCTATCAGCGCATCCACCACTTGCTTGGCGACGCCGGCGCGACGCCGGTGTCGGCGCTGCACATCCACGTCGGAATGCCCGACGCCGCGACCGCGATCCGCGTCTTCAACGGGCTGCGCCGCCACCTGCCGCTGCTGGAGGCACTGGCCGCCAACTCCCCGTTTCGCCACGGTCGCGATACCTGGCTGGCCTCGTCGCGCGAGCTGACGCTGCGATCGTGGCCGCGCGCCGGCGTACCCTCGGCGATGGCGGACTTCGACGACTTCATGCGCTCGGCGGAGCGGCTGTCGCGCGTCGCCGAGGTGTCCGACTACACGTTTCACTGGTGGAAGCTGCGACCTCATCCCCGCCTCGGCACGGTCGAGATCCGCGCGCTGGACACGCAGGTCTCGCCCCAGCACACGGCTGCCCTTGCGGCCGCGGTGCACGCCCTCGCCCGTCATGAGGCCGAGGCCGAGCCGGTCGAGGGGCCGCCCGCGGAGATCCTCGACGAGGCGGCCTTCCGTGCCGGCCGCGCGGGCGTCGACGCGACACTGCCCGATGACGACGGCCGACTGCGGCCGGTCGCCGAGCTGCTGGAGGACACCGTCGAGCGGGTGCGGCCCGCGGCGCGCGAGCTGCGCTGCGAGGGCGAGCTCGACGGGCTCGCCGGGCTGCTCGCGGACGGTGGCGGGGCCGGCGTTCAGCGTGCCGCGCATCGCGCCGGCGGCTTCCCGGCGCTGCTCGAGGCGCTCGTCGCGCGCGCCAGCGAGGCGCCTGAGCGCGCGCGCTCCGCGGGCTGACCGCGCGCCCCCGCTGCGACACTCGGCGCCATGAAGACGTCCGCCGGGCTGGTCGTGTTCCGCGAGCGCGCCGGCGTGCTGGAGGTGCTGCTCGGCCATATGGGCGGTCCGTTCTGGTCGCGCAGGGACGAGGGCGCTTGGTCGATCCCGAAGGGCGAGCTGGACGAGGGGGAGGAGCCGTCGGCGGCCGCGCTGCGTGAGTTCGAAGAGGAGCTCGGCCACGCGCCGCCGGACGGCCCGCTGCTCGAGCTCGGCGAGATCCGTCAGAAGGCGGGCAAGCTGGTCGTGGCGTTCGCCGTCGAGGGCGACTTCGACCCGGAGCAGCTGCTCCCGGGGACGTTCGAGCTGGAATGGCCGCCGCGTTCGGGCCGGCGGCAGGCGTTCGCGGAGGTCGACCGCGTGCAGTGGTTCGATCTCGCGACCGCCCGGCGGAAGATCGTGCAGGGCCAGGTGGCGCTGCTCGATCGTCTCGTCGATCGCGTCTAGTGGGTCGCGCGCGCCGCGCCCCTCACGCCTCGAGCGTCTCGGCGACTTCGAGCCAGCTGGCCTCGACCTGCTCGCGCTCTGCGACGCAGGCCTCGAGCTCTGACTGCAGCTCGCGCAGCCGCGCGTGGTCGGTGGCGCTTGCGACCATCGCGGCCTGCAGCTCGCCCTCGCGCGCCGCGAGGCGGTCGACCACGCGCTCGAGGCGCTGGACCTCCTTGCGCGCCGCGCGGATCGCGCCGCCGCCGAGGCTCGTGCCCGGCGGCTTCGACGACGACGCGCGTGCGGGTGCCCGCGCCGCACCCGCCGCGGCCGCGTGCCGCCGCGACTCGACGTACTGCTGGACTCCGCCCGGCAGGTGGCGGATCGCGCCGTCTCCGACGAGCGCGTAGACGTCGTCGCAGACCCGTTCGACGAAGTAGCGGTCGTGGCTGACGATCACGAGCGTTCCCGGCCAGCGGTCGAGCAGGTCCTCGAGCGCCGTCAGCGTCTCGATGTCGAGGTCGTTCGTCGGCTCGTCGAGCAGCAGGACGTTCGGCTCGGCCATCAGCAGGCGCATCAGCTGCAGGCGGCGCCGTTGACCGCCGGACAGGTCGCGCACGAGCGTGCGCGCGAGGTCACCGCGAAATCCGAAGCGCTCGCAGAGCATGCTCGCGGTGATCTGCTGGCCGTCGCTCAGCGTGGCGACGTCCTTGACCTCCTCGAGCGACTCGAGCACGCGCAGGTGGCCGGGGATCTCGGCGCTGTCCTGTGACAGCCGTGCCAGCCGCACCGTGTCGCCGCGCTGCACCTCGCCCGCGTCGGGCTCGATCGCGCCGGCCAGCAGCGAGAGCAGCGTCGTCTTGCCCGAGCCGTTGATGCCGGCGAGCGCGACGCGGTCGCCGGGCCCGAGCCGCCAGGTCAGGCCGCACAGCAGCGGCGGGTTGTCGCCGAAGGCCAGCGAGACGTCGACCGCGTCGAGCACCTTGTCGCCGAGACGGGCGGTCGCGAAGCGCAGCAGCTCGGCCTTGTCGCGCAGCGCGGGCTCGTCGGCGATCAGCGCGTTGGCGGCGTCGACGCGGAACTTCGGCTTGCTCGTGCGCGCGGGCGGGCCGCGGCGCAGCCACGCGAGCTCCTTGCGCAGCAGCCGGCGCCGGCGCTCGTCGCGCGCTGCCGCCTGCCGCTCGCGCTCGGCCCGCGCCAGCACGTAGGCCGCGTAGCCGCCGTCGTACGCGTGCACCGTCTCGCCGCTGACCTCCCACGTCGCGGTGCAGACCGCGTCGAGAAACCAGCGGTCGTGGGTGACGACGAGCAGCGACCCGCGCCGCGCCGCGAGATGGCGCGCGAGCCAGTCGACGGCCTCGAGGTCGAGGTGGTTCGTCGGCTCGTCGAGCAGCAGCAGCTCGGGGCCGTCGAGCAGCAGCCGCGCGATCGCGATCCGGCGCCGCTCGCCTCCCGACAGCGCGGCGATCGCCGAATCCATCCCGTCCGCGAATCGGGTCAGCCCGACCCCGCCGAGCAGCCCGTCGAGGACGGAGCGAAACGCGCTGTCGGCAGCCCACTCGTGGTCCGCGCGCCGGCCGACGAGCGCGTCTCGGATCGTGCGGTGCTCGTCGAGCTCGTCGCCCTGCGCGAGCAGCGCGAGATCGAGGTCGCGGGCACGCGTGACGTTGCCGCAGTCCGGCTGCTCGGCGCCCGCGATCAGGCGCAGCAGCGTCGACTTTCCGTCGCCGTTGCGGCCGACGATCCCGATCCGCTCGCCGGCGGCGACGCCGAGCGTGACGTCCCGCAGCACGCAGCGGCTGCCGTAGCCCTTGCCGACCGACTTGAGGTTGACGAGGTTGCGCGCGGTCGCCATCGGTCAGCAGACGTGCGCGCCGATCAGCAGCGGCGACGGCACGGTCCGGTCGTGCAGGCGAAGGTAGAACAGCCCGATCCCGGCATGACCGCCGAGCAGCCCCGGCATCAGCCCGGCGCCCGTGACGCCGCACGGCCAGCCGTCGAGGCTCGCGGCATGGCGGCTGGCGGCGATCTCGCCGGCGCGCTGCGCGAGCGCGACACCGTCGGCGTGCAGCTCGGCGCCGAGCAGCAGCACCTCCGCGCTGCCGGCAAGCCCGTGCCCGAGCGTGAAGTCGGCGCCGGGCGTGCGCAGCTTGAGATCGGCGTTCGCCGCGGTGCCGGCGAGGGCGGTCGCGGCCTCGCCGCGGCAGCGCTCGTCGCGGAGGATCCTCCAGGCGCGCAGCCGGGCGAGCGCGATCCCCGGCGCGCCGTGCGACCACGTCGTGCAGAACGGCGGGCGAAACGAGCCACGTCGCTCGCGGCGCTCGATCCCGCGCAGGTCGGGCCAGTTGCCCTGCGTCGGATCGAACCAGTGGCGCTCGTAGTCCAGCGCGCGCAAGGCGACGTCGCGGTGGCGCTGCTGCCCGCCGGCGGCGTGCAGCTCGAGCAGTGCCCACGCGACGCCGGAAGCGCCGTGGGCGATGCCGCACAGCCCGTGCATACGGCGCTCGCCTGGGCTCGGCCACGACCAGCCTTCGCGGCCGCGCCGGGCGCGCTCGGCGAGCGCGTCGCCCAGCCGCTGCGCGCGCGCGACGAGGCGCTCGTCGCCGAGCAGGCGCGCGAGCGCGAGCAGCCCGGCGATCGTGCCGGCGCTGCCCGCGACGATGCCGAAGCCCGGTTCATCCGGCATTCGGCGGGCGCGCGCGAGCCGCGCCGCGCGCTGCAGGAGCCGCTCCTCGCCGAGCAGCAGCCCGCAGCGCGCGGCGGCGTACGCGACGCCCATCCGTCCCGCGTAGAGCCCGTGCGCCGGCAGCCGATCGGCGTGCGCGAGCGCCTGGGCGAGCGCGCCGAGCGCGCTGCGGCGGGCAGCGCCGTCGCCGCTGGCGGCAGCGAGCTGCCCCAGAAAGAGCGCGATGCCCGCGGTCCCGGCGCCGAGCTGCGGCTCGAGCGCGCGGTGCACGGGCCGCGCGGATCCGGGCTCGAGCGCAACCCAGTTGCACTGCGCGCGATACCAGACGGCGTCGCGCACGAGCCGCTCTCCGATCCCCGCGGCCGTCGCCAGCAGGTCGGCGCCGCGGCTCGGAGGGCGCGGCGGCGGAATGCTACGAAGCGTCGTACGCATCGCTCGATCCGGGTTGCAGGTAGGGGGTCTTCAGGCTGATGGCGGCGGCGTCGAAGCGCTCGCGCACCACGGCCAGCCGCTCGTCCGTCGTTCGCAGCCCCTGCTCGCTGGCGGCCACGATCGCCTCGGCCAGCAGCCGGCAGCGGTGCTCCCCGAAGCGCTCGCCGCGGCCCGGCTCCTCGGCGACGGCGAGCCCGCGCGCGAGCGGCTTCGTCAACGCCGGCGCCCCGTCGGACAGGTGCGCCGCGAGCGCGCGCAGCAGCGGTCGCAGCAGCACGATCGCGGTCGCGAAGTGCGCCCGGGCGAGCAGCAGGTCGGCCGCCGCACGGTCGCCGTAGCGCGCCGGGTCGTCGAGCAGCTCGAGGACGAAGGGCACGCCGGCCTGGTTGAGCGCGTAGGTCACGCGAGCGACGAACGTGACCGCGCCGGCCGCGGCGAGGTTCCAGCACAGCCGCACGAGATCCTCGTCGGCGCGCGACGCCGGGGCGTCGCCGAGCGCACGGATCACGCCGGGGGAGAGGCCCGCGAGCTCCTTCGGCACGCGGACGTCGGCGAGCGCGCCGTCGACGCGGCAGTCGTCGAGTGGCGCGAGCAGCCGCAGGCCGTCGGGGCGCACGACGGCGACCGCGTCCTCCTCCAGCGCGGCCACCCGCCAGCGCTGCCAGGACCCGCGGCCGCAGTTGGCCTGCGACAGCGTGCGCACGAACGCAGCTCCCTCGCCGGACGGCGCCGTGACGCGACGGTGGCGCTGCGGTCGCGGCTCGCCGGGCCCGTAGAAGTCGGCATGCAGCCGCTGCGCGAGCGCCGCGACGAGCGACGCGCCCGGCGCCAGCGCGACGCGCCGGCCGAACCACAGGTACGCGGCGGGCGGGCGTATGGCGACGGCGCCGAGCGCAGCGAGCAGCTGCGTCTCGTAGCGGTCGCTCACGCCGCGATCCCCAGCAGCTCGTCCGCCGCCGCGCGCGGCGCCAGCAGGATGTCGCGAGCGAGCGCGAGGCCGCGCGCGACGCGCTCGCTCAGCAGTCCCGTCTCCTGCGTCTTCTCGTAGGCGCTCTGCACGAGCCGCGCAGCGCTGTAGGGAACCGCTCGCACGAGCAGCTCGCGCGCACCTTCCGAGTCGATCCGCCGCGCGCTCGCGTACGCGCGCCAGAACGCCGCGATGGCCGGCTCGCGCGCCGCGCGCCGGTCGCCGCTGGAGCGCAGCCGCCAGCCGAGGAACTCGCCGAACGCCGAGCCGACGTCGAGCGCCGGATCGCCCCAGCCGGCCATCTCCCAGTCGACGAGCTTGATCGCGCCCGGGCGCGCGACGATGCAGTTGGCCCATTTCACGTCGCGATGCACGAGCGCCTCCACGCGCCAGTCCTCGCGCAGGTCGTCGAGGCCGCGCGCGAAGGGCGCGTCGCGCTGGATCGCCTTGATCAGCTCGATGCTCGCAGCGCTGAGATAGCGCAGCGCGTCCAGGCGCGGACGATGCAGCGACAGCACCCACGGCGCGTCGCGTCGCAGCTCCTCGCCGTCGGGCGCCACGCGATGCACCGCGGCGAGCACGCGACCCAGCGCCGCCGCCAGCGCGACCGAGCAGCGCGCGCGGTGCGCGTGGTGGCGATAGAGATCCTCGCCGTCGGCGATCCACTCCAGCACGAGGACGCCGCGCGCCGCATCGAATCCGTACAGGCGCGGGATCGCCGCGGCGAGCGGACCGCCCGCCGCGGCGAGCCGGCGGTACAGCGCGACCTCGTTGGCGAGCGATTCGGCGCTGTCGGCGACGATCCCCTGCTTGAGCAGGTAGCTCTCGCCGCGCCCGCCGCTGACGCGGAAGTTGCGGTTGCGGCTCGAGACGTCGGCGATCCGCAGTGCGCCGGCGACGACCGATCGGCGTGCGACGAGCCCGCGAGCGAGCAGGTATGCGGCGACTTCGCGCTGTTCGAGCATCGGCATCCGGGGGCGGGAGCCCGGGGGTCACGCCGGCAGCGAGTGTAGATGCAGCCGCACCGCTGACACGCTCGGCGGGACGTTCGTCGTCGGCTTCGAGGCCGCTGCCGCGGTCTGCTGCGGCGGCCTCAAGCGCCTGCCTGACGGGGCGTGTGAGATCAAGAAGATGTTCGTCGTCGCACATGCTCGCGGTCGCGGCATCGCGCGCAAACCCTCCGGCGCCCGGGCGCGTCGCAGGTTCTCAAGACCTTCACATCCGCTGCAGCTGCGTGCGCGAGCATGCCGGCGCGCCTGCACTCTCCCCGCAGCGCGCGGTTCAAGCGCAGCGACGGCGCATGGCCCGTCGGCTTCGGCGGAAGCACGGATCGTCGGGGTCGACGGGCTCGCGCCGTCGTTCTTCGCCGTCACGGAGGTCAGCCGCGATCGGCGTCGCGCCGCGCGCTCGCCGTCGACGACGTGGCAGCGGATCGCGGCGATCGTCGCTACGGTGCGACGATGTGGCGGATCGTGCTGGTCGGCGTCGTCGTCGTCGCGGGCGTGCTCGCTGCGCCCGCTCGCGCGCAGTTTCCGGGGCAGGACCTCCTGCTGATCTCGCGCAACGCCGCGGGAGCGTCGGCGAACGGCCCGTCGCGCAACGTCGTGATCTCGCAGGACAAGCGCTTCGCGCGGCTGGTCGCGTTCGAGTCCGCCGCGACGAACCTCGTAGCGGGCGCCGGCGGTGGCACCAACGTGTACGTCGTCAGGCGCGCGGCGGGCTACGGCGACAACGGCACGCCGTGGCAGTTCGGACGCATCACGCTGGCATCGTCCGGGATGAACGGCCAACCGGCCAATGGGCCCTCCGGCCGACCATCGCTGGGCGGCACGTCACGCGTCGCGCCGCGCTGCGTGGCGTTCGTCTCCGCGGCGAGCAACCTCGTCCGGGGTGACACGAACGGCAGACCGGATGCGTTCGTCCGCGACCTGCGCAGCGGGCGCACGATCCGCGTCTCGCTCGACAGCCGCGGCCGGCAGTCCGGTGGCACGGTCTCCGAGGTCGCCGTCAACGGTCTGTGCACGAGGGTCGCGTTCGTCTCCGACGGCGGCGACCTCGCGCTGACGCGCACGCGCAGCCGATCCTGGCGCAGCGCCGTCACGCGCCCCTCGCCGGCGGGGCGACGTCAGGTCTACGTGCGCGCGATCGGTGGCTCGAAGGGAATCGACCGCGCGCTGAGGGGCCTGACGTTCCTCGCCTCCGCGACCGCCCGCCAGCCCGGCAACGGGGACTCCTACGACATCGCATATTCGACCAACAGCCGCGCGCTGACGTTCGCCTCGGACGCGAGCAACCTTGCGCCCGGCGACAGCAACGGCGCGCCTGACATCTACCAGCGTGTGATGGTGCGGTCCTACGGTCTGCGGGTCAACCGCCGCCGCGCGCAGCAGCTGCGGATGACGACGCAGCTGATCTCGCGCAACGACGCCGGCAGGGCCGGAAACGGACGCTCGACGAGCCCGGCGTCCAACGTCGACGGCAGCATCGTCGCGTACGCCACGAGCGCACCCGACCTGATCGGCGCCGACCCGCGCGGCGCTTCCCAGGTCGTGCGTGCCACCGTGAGCGCCAGCGCGGTCGACAGGCGGCTCGCGTCGCGCGTGGACTCGGGCGCGCCGGGTGCCGGGCCGAGCGCCGCGCCGAGCCTGACCGCCGCCGGCGAATGGGTCTTCTTCCAGACCGCGGCCGCCGACGTCGCGTGGGACACGACGCGGGGGCGGGACGTGAACGGCGTTCAGGACATCGCCTTCTTCCTGCAGGCCAACAGCACGCGCCTGCTCCTCGCCCGGACGGGCGCGACGTCGCCGGCCGCCAACCCGGTGACGAGCCCGCATGGCAACTACGTCGTCTTCGAGCGAGCCGACCACGTCTGGCTGAACTACATCGGCGCGAAGTAGGACACGCTCGAAGAGATCGACGGACGCTGCGTCGGGCGCCGGTGCTCGTTTACTGCCCCGAGACGGAGGGCTCGTCGAGGGCGTCTTCGTCGGTCGCCTCGCCGATGCTCTCGTCGCGCGTCTGACCGGCGGCGGTCGCTGCGCGGTGTGCCTTGTCGGCCTGCGCGTCGAAGACGAACATCTCGACCACGATGTCCGGGTCGAACATCACCTGGGACTGAGAGGTGAGCACCTTGCGGCCCGTCAGCTCCTGGACCATGTCGGTCAGCCGCTCCGACATCTCGTTCTCGAACAGCTGGCGGAACTGGCGCACCTGGTCGCGCTGTCCGAATTCGAGCATCGTCTTCTCGGCCGTCGTCATGCCGCCGCGCATGACGATGAACAGCATGTCGTCGAGGAGGTAGGACTTCGCCTGCGTCGGGCCCTTGCCGAAGAACTTCTTCTGCGCGCGGACCATCTCGTTCGAGATCCGCGCAAGCAGACCTCGGCCGCGCTCCGCGCGCTCCTCGACATTTTCGGTCACTCCCCAAGCGTAACGCGACGCCAGGGCGCGAGGCCTCCGTCCTGGCCGCCGATCGTGCTCTTCGGCTTTCTCGACACATCTACTCCTTCATCGAGGTGCAGTAAGCCTCTCCGAGCAGCCGCAGGGGGCGCTTTGCGGGGGCGACCCACTAGCGCGGCTGCGCCACCGGCTGCTGCACGTGCTAGGCGCCGCGTAGCTGCAGCAGCGCGACCTCCGGTGGGGCGAGGAAGCGCACAGGGAGCCGGCTGGTGCCGATCCCGCGACTCACGAACAGGTGGCGCCCGCATTCCTCGACATGACCGGCGCGGTAGCGGGCCGCATAGCGCGATGGAGTCACGCACGCACGCAGGAGCGGCAGGTTGACCTGGGCGCCGTGCACGTGCCCGGCGAGCGTGAGCGCGACGCGCGACGGCACGAACGGGAAGACGTCGGGGTCATGCGAGAGGACGAGTACCGGCTCGCCGTCCGGCACCGCGTAGACTGCCTCGAACGAGGGCGAGCGGGTGCTCGCGTCGGCCAGTCCCACTGCCCACAGCCGGCATCCGCGCACGCCCAGCGCCACGCCGTCGTTCTCGAGGACTGTCAGTCCCGCGCCGCACAGCGCGTCACGCATGCGCGAGCCCCACTGGTCCCAATCGTGATTTCCGAGCACGGCGAGCGCCGGCGCGCGCAGTTGCGCCAGCCGCTGCGCCACGGCTTCCGGAGCAATCGCTGTCGCCAGCGCCACCTCGCGGTCGGCATAGTCGCCCAGCAACACCACGAGCTCGGGTCGCACGCGGTTCACCCCCGGCCACCACTCGCTCGAGCTTGCGCAGACCTACATGCGGCGCGCCCGTGTGAAGGTCCGCGATCAGGGCCACGCGCACGCCGTCAAGTGCCACCGGCCATTCGCGCAGCGCGATCTCGTGACGCGTCAGAAGCACGCGCCGCGGCTCCCACCACAGCGCGCGTGCCGCGACAGCGCCCGCCGTCGCGGCCACGGCCGTGCCCGCGACCATCGCTCGTCGAGACCCCCTACCGCCAGCCGCCCCGCGTCGGCGGCAGCGCCGTGCGCTCACACTCCTGATCGCGCGGGTCGCGCGCCGGCGGCGTCTCATGCGGTGAGGTCTGCCCAAGTACGCGGTGAGCTCCGCCGCTCGAGTCAAGGCGCCCGAGTAACCGGCAGGCCCGCCGCGCGCCAGGCCTGAAAGCCGCCGACAAGATCTGTTGCGCCGGCAAATCCGAGCTGCTGCAGGATCGCTGCAGCAAGGCTCGATTGATAGCCCTCGTCGCACATCACGATCACGTGCCGCTCCAAGCCGCCGACGCGCTCGTCGCGCGCGTCGCAGCTGGGATCGCAGCGCCACTCGAGGACGTTGCGCGGAAACCAGACCGCGTCCGGTACGACGCCGTCCGCCGCGCGCTGCGACTCAGAGCGGATGTCCAGCAGGAGGGCGCCGCCGCGGATCGCATCGCGCGTCTCCTGTGGCCCGACGCGCGCAAGGCCCGCGCGGGCCTCGGCCAGCAGTTCGTCGATCGTCTTGCGTTCAGCCATCGCCGCAGGAGTCTGACGCGTCGAGGGTGAAGGCGGGTCGCCGGCTCCGCGTTCGGAAACCGGGCGTCAGGTGGCTTGCGTGCTGGGCGCCGGGCCGACGTCGACGGGGACGGCCGGGCTGCGGCCGTCGCTCAGCACGTCGTCGCGCGAGTAGTGGCCGACGGCGTCGAACACGCGCTTGGCGTGCAGCCCGAGGCGCAGGTCGCAGTCATAGACGAGCATGCCCTCCTCGCCATAGAGCGGTCCGGCGACGATCTTGCCCCACATCGGCTCGACGATGACCGCGCCGCCGTTGCCGAACACCTCGCGCTCGGGCAGCGCCAGCGGGAAGTCCGCGGGGAACGCGGCGCGCGGAATGTACTGCGGGACCGAAACGACGAACGCGCCCGACTCGATCGCGATCGCGCGCATCTGCGCGATCCAGCCGTCGGAGTCGTCGGCCGTCGGCGCCACCCATATCTGCGGGCCCTGTCGGTACACGGCGTAGCGCGCGAGCGGCATCCGGTTCTCCCAGCAGATCAGCCCGCCGACCCGCCCGCAACGCGTGTCGACCGCGCGCAGATCATCGCCGCGACCGATCCCGTGAAACAGGCGCTCGTGCTGCGTGGGCATCAGCTTTCGGTGCTTGTGCAACAGACCGTCTGGGCCAAGCCACAACATCGTGTTGTAGAGCGTCCCGGGCCGTTCGGACTCGCGCTCGTTGACACCGATCACGACATCGATCCCAAGCGACCGGCACGCCGCGACGAGCTCGTCGACAAGGGGCCCGGGAACGTCGACCGAGCTCAGCCACATGCGCTCCCACAGCTCGTCAGAGCCGCCGAACGTCGCGGCCTGATGCGCCCAGGCGTTGGAGGGATACAGCGACACGAAGACCTCCGGCAGCACGGCAAGCTCAGCGCCCGCCTGCGCCGCCTCGCCGAGCAGCCCGACGGCCTTCAGGACGGTCGCCTCGGCATCGAGGATGACGGGCGTCGCCTGAATCGCGGCGACACGGACCGTGCGCAGGATCGTCACGGCTCGACCCTACGCCGCTCGACCTGCCGCTTCAAGCTCGTCCACAGGACGCACCGATCCCGCCTGCTCGGCGTACTCAGATCCGCTCTTCCTTGGGCATGATGATCCAGAGCGCGAGGTAGGCGACGATCTGGGGGCCGGGCAGAAGCATGCTCGCCACGAAGAGGATCCGGACGAGGGTCGGGGAGACGCCGAAGCGCCGCGCCAGACCCGCCGCCACGCCGGCCACCAGCTTGCCCCGGCGCGGACGGACGAGGCCGCGATGGCCCACGTTGCTGCGAGTGTTCGTGAGGGAGGGCACGACGTCGTGATCCCCCGCCAGGCCCGCAGCGGAACGCCGCTTCTACGCTCGGATGCCGGATCAGCCGCAGCGCCCCCGTGCGGCTCCTCGCATCCGGCGATTGTCGCGCGCCGACCGCGGCTTCTGACGCCGCCGTCGGCGGGTAGCCTGAGACACGTGCAGGCTCGCAGCCTCGTCGGCGTACTCGAGACGGCGCTCTACCACGACGGCGGGGATCGCGAGGCAGTCGAGCACTTCTACGGCGATCTGCTTGGGCTTCCGGCGGTCGCGGCGTGGGAGGACGGCGTCGCGTTCCGGGTTGGGACGGGCGTCCTGCTGCTCTTCGACCGTGGGCGGCTGTCGGAGCGGGGCGGCCCGATCGCCGGCCACGGGACGAGCGGTCCCGGGCATGCCTGCCTGCGGGCAGGCGGTGGCGAGTACGAGCGTTGGCGCGAGCACCTCGAGGCCGCCGGGGTTGAGATCGTCCACGACAGCGACTGGGGCGGCGGCGCGCGCTCGTTCTACTTCAACGATCCCGCCGGCAACCTGCTCGAGGTCGCTGACTGCGACTTCTGGCCGCAGTCAGCCTGACTCAGCCCTGTGTGATGTCGCCGTTGCCGCTCGTCGGGGCGCGAAGGTCAGCGCGTATCCGGCGACCCTCCCGCCGGCGCAAGAGCTACGAGTTGCTCTCCAGCAGCCGCGCGTAGTGCACCTGCAGGACATCGGCGGCGCCGTAGACCGTGAAGAGCGCCGCAACGGCCCGCGTCGGCCGGGGTGCGACGGCGTAGCCCGCAACATATGCGGCGGCGACCCACTGCCCCATGCAGTAGTCGCAGACGAGCAGCTCGCCGAGCGCCCGCCGCAGCCCGCGGCCACGCGCCGCCTCGGCGACCTCGCCGTGTCCCTTGTCGTGCTGGAAGGTCGTGAACGGCGCGCGCAGCACGCTCGTCACCCGGTCCTTGGCGATCAGCCGGCTCAGCTTGAACGTCCCGCCCGTGAGCAGCGCGAGGTCCTCGAGCGGGTAGCGCTCCGGCAGCCGGTGACGCCGCTCGGCGGCGACGAGGAAACCGGCCATCGAGACGCCGAACGCCCCGACCAGCACGGCATAGCCGCCGAACGGGCGATACCTGTCGGCGTGCCCCTCGTAGGGCTCCTCGACGGTCTGCGCGATCTGCTGCGGCGCATCGCTGATCGACATGCTCGACGTACCTCCGGTGGTGGCGGACCCCCTCGACCTTCGTCTCAGAGGCGTGGCGTACCCATCGCGCAGCGGCGCGAACCGCGTCGCGTCCGTTCGTCGGGCAGGCGTCCGTGCTCGTCGTAGAAGTCGCGCGGCGTCCTCGCCGTGACGAGGCCATCGTGGCGCCGCCCGCCGCGCCCTGTCAGGAGCCGCGAGAGCGAGATGGCCGTGGCAGCAGGCCGCGCAGGGACGTGACCGCGGTGGCGACGAGCGCCCTGATCAGCTCGCGCCGATGCGCGCTCTTCCAGCCCCCGCGGAGTGCGTGCGTCGTCGGCCGCAGGACGCTGCCGGCAGTCCGCGCGGCGCTCGCGGCGCCGAAGCTGCCGGCCGCGAAGCCCGGCGCGATCGTGCGTCCGTAGATCCTGGGCGCAACGGCATGGAAGAGCTCGAGCATCCGCCCGAGACGGCCGAACGTGACCTCGCGCGCCGGCGAGCGCGCGCACTGCACGATGCCGCGAGCGACCTGCGTGGGGTCCAGCAGGGGCGGGATCGGTCGCACGTGCCGACCGCTGTAGTTGGCTGCGTGCGCGAAGATCGGCGTGTCGACGGCCTGCGGCAGGATCGTCGCGACCCGGATACGGGGGCTGTCAGCGAGCTCGTGGCGCAGACAGTCGCTGAACGCGCGGACCGCGAACTTGCTCGTCACGTACGCGCTGACCTGCGGCGACGTCACGCAGCCCCAGACAGACGACACGGTGATCAGGGTGCCGTCGTTCTGCTCACGAAAGCGACGTAGCGCTGCGCGCGCGCCGTTGACCTGTCCGAGCAGGTTCGTCTCGATCACGGCGCGAAAGACGTCGGAGGGCAGATCCTCGAAGCGGCCGTAGGCGATCACGCCGGCGTCGTTGATCCAGACATCGATGCGCCCGAAGCGCCGCACAGCGTGCGCGGCGAGCCGCTCGACGGCGTCCTCGTCGCGAACGTCGGTGACGAGCGCGAGCGCCTCGCTCCCGAGATCGGCGCACTCCCGGGCCACCTCCTGCAGCGGCGGCTCGGCACGCGCTGCCAGCGCGAGCCGCGCGCCCTCGTGTGCGAAGGCAAGCGCGGTCGCTCTGCCGATGCCGCTGGAAGCGCCCGTGATGACGACGACTGCGCCGCGGAGGTCTCGTGCCACCGCGACTGACTACCCGCCGCGCCGATCACTCAGCCTGCTGGCGCGGCGATGGCGCCTGTCCGCGTCGCTCAGCTCTCGAGCACGACCCGCATGCGCCGCGGCGTGTCGCCGTCGCCGGTGACCTCGAGCGCGATCGGGCGGTTGCTCAGGTACGCTCGCGAGACGGCGAAGAGCACGAGCGCGCCTCCGTTGACCTGCTCGGCGACCGAGCCGTCTCGCGGCAGGCAGCGCTCGGGTTCGATCGCTCGCGGGTCGTAGCCGAACGGGTTGTCCGGCGGAAGCTCGTACGGCTCGCGCCGCTCGCCGAAGGCGTCTACGAGCGCGAGCCGCCCAGACGGCGTCCTTGTCTTGCCCCCGTGCTCGTTGCAGACGCGCAGGAACACGCCGAACCAGGACCTGCCGGCGGGCGGGCGTCGGCCCGACAGCATCTTCGAGTCGGGGCCGATGTTCGGGTTCAGCCGCCGCGCGATCAGCGGGTCGTAGCGCAGCCCGTCGACGACGATCACGTCCTCCGCCTCCTCGGCCTCGTCGCGGTCGACGCCCTCGCCCTGCGGCGGCACGGCGTCGTCACCGAAGCACAGCCGGAGCAGCCGCTCCTCGGCGCCGGCGCCGCGGATGCACGCGGCTCCCAGGCGGCTGATCGCGTTCGCCGCGGCGCGGTAGGCGTCGATCCTGCTCGGGGGGCCCGGGAAGACCGCGATGACGTTCGCCGCGCGGAGCACGGCCGCGTCCTCGCCGTGTTGCGCGCGCGCGGCGGCGAGCAGCGAGGACCGCTGCCGCTGGGCGATGCGCGGCGTCTCCCAGACGAAGATCTCGAACTCGCGGCCGGACTGGCTCTCGTAGCGGACGAGGTCGACGAGGCCCTCGCGGTCGGCGCTCGTGTCGCCGCCGCCGGTGCGTACGACGGCGAGCCTCCCGCGCTCGAGCACGGACTCGACCTCAGCCACCGACAGATGGGGCTGCTGCTCGTCGATCGCGGGTGCGGCGGACTCCTCGTCCCCGCAGCCGGTCACCAGGGTCGATGCGGCGACGATCGCGACCAGCGCGCAGAGCGCGGGCGCCGAGACCGCCGACCGGCGACGCTTGCGTGCTGAGAGGATCCCGTCCACGCGAGACCGCCTACCCGATCACGGCGCAATCATCAAGTGTCGGCGCGTTGCGGGCTTCGCGCTCTGACCGCCGCATCGCGGTTGTACAGCCGGGCCAGGTGTCGGTCGCGCATTGTGTACCGCACGTCGGATGTGAGGCGCGCGCGGGGCTGGGAGTGTGGCGAGAGTGCTGCGCAACCGCAGACCCGTCCTGGCGCCGAGCAGGCGCCCAACGCTCGTCTCGACGGCCACGGTCGGCTTCTATGTCGCCTTCGCGTTCCGGGTTCTCGCCTGCCATCGCCTGGCGTCGCCGGGCGCCCTCCAAGCGTCGTGATCGCCGCAGCCGACGAGCAGCGGCTCGCCCTCGTCGTCATCGACGCGCAGGTCGACTTCCTGGCGATGGCCGAGGCCGGCTCGACGGACACCTGCAGCGCCGATGACGCGCTCGCCGGCATCGTGCGGCTGCTGCGGGCGGCGCGAGCCACGGGACGTCCCGTGATCTTCACCCAGGAGGTGCACCGGCCGCAGCTCGTCGACTTCGGCCGCGAGCTCGACGGCGAAGAGCCGGTGCACTGCCTCGAGGGCGCGCCCGGCACCGAGCTCGTGCGCGAGCTGCGACCGGCGGACGGGGAGTGGACGATCCGCAAGCGCCGTTACAGCGCCTTCTTCGCAACCGACCTCGACCTGCTGCTACGCGGCCTCGGCGTCCAGACGATCGTCGCCTGCGGCTACCTGACCGACGTCTGCGTCCACTACACCTGCGTCGACGCGCACCAGCACGACTACCGGATCCGGCTCGCGCGCGACGCCTGCGCGGGCTCCAGCGCGGCGGCCTCGCGAGCGAGCTTCGCGGCGGTCGAATACCTCCAGCACGGGGCGATCGTGACCGTCGATCAGGTGACCGCGCCGAACGCCACGCTCAGCGCAGCGACCGGCGATCGGAACGCGCGCGCGTTGCTTCCCAACGGCCGGTAGTCGCGTCCGACGCCGACGGCTGGATCCGTACGCCGGGCCGCGAGAGAATCCGGCGGTGGTTCTCGACGGAGACAGCGAACGTGGGTCGTGGGAGCACGTGCGGCGCGATCCTCACCCGTTGCTGCGCCCTTATGTCCGCGGCGGCTACGAGGGCTATCGGCAGGCGATGCGCGCGCCGGTGCGCCGGCTCGAGGTGCCACACGCCGGGATCGTGCTGATCATCGGGCTGGGTCCGGCGATCGATGTCGACGGAGCGGCGCATACGTCGTTTGTCGCAGGGTTGTACGACTCTCCCGTCGTCGTCGGCGATGACGGCCGCCAGGCCGGCGTCCAGACGAACCTCACGCCGCTTGGCGCCGGCATGCTGCTCGGGCTGCCGATGCGTGAGCTGACCGGCCAGACGGTCGCGCTCGACGACGTGCTTCAGGACGAGCTGTCCGAGCAGCTCGGTGAGCTGGGGGACTGGCCGGCCCGCTTCGCCGCCCTCGACGGATTCCTGCTGCGCCGCTTGCGCGAGCCACGCTTACCGCGCCCTGACGTCGCCTATGCCTGGTCGCGGCTGAATGCGGCGAGCGGTCGCGTCCCGATCGCCGAGCTGTGCCGGGAGCTGGGCTGCAGCGCGCGCCACCTCTCGGCCCGCTTCGGAGAGGAGATCGGGATGACCCCCAAGGCCTTCTCTCGTCTACTTCGCTTCGAGCGCGCGGCAGCGCTGCTGACAGACGGGGCGCCGCCGGCCGAGGTCAGCGCGATCTGCGGGTTCTCCGACCAGCCGCATCTCAACCGCGAGTTTCGCGCGCTCGCGGGCCGCGCACCGGCAGCCTTTGCCGCGTCGGTCATAAATGTTCAAGACGGCTTCGGCGTCGCCGCGTAGCGTCGCGCTCATGTCGACCATCTCAGCGATCATTCCCTACCGCGACCTGGGCGCCGCGATCGAGTTTCTCTGCGACGCCTTCGGCTTCGAGCGCCATCAGCTGCACCAAGGCGAGGACGGCGAACTGCAGCACGTCGAGCTCAGACTGGGCGACGACGTGATCATGCCCGCGCCGACGCGGATCGGCGAGCCTGGCCACGCGCAGACCTACGTCGTCGTGGCCGACCCCGACGCCCACCACGACCGTGCGAAGGCCGCCGGCGCGCAGATCACGATGCAGCTGCGCGACACCGACTACGGCTCACGCGACTATGGCGCCAAGGATCCCGAGGGCAACAGCTGGTACTTCGGAACCTACCGCCCGCTGACATAACCGCAGCCCACACGAAATGGCGCACCGGGCCCAGCCGCGCTTCGGCTGATCTGGGCTGTGCGCGGGTACCCGGCGGTCGTGCCAGATCGCATCGCCGATCCGTGGGGCTCGCGGACGCCGTATCCGCGCGGTGGCGCGTGGCCAGTGCGCGTCGACACGTTCCTGCGCGACGGCGTCACCTCGGACGAGGTCGAGCAGTGGGTTCCGACGGCTTCGCTTCTGCATTCCAACGGTGATGCCATGGATGTCGCGGTCAAGGACGGGCGTATGGTGGGGGTGCGCGGCCGGGCCGACAGCCGCGTCAACCACGGTCGCCTCGGGCCGAAGGACCTGTTCGGCTGGCAGGCCAACGAATCGGGTGAGCGGTTGGAGCGCCCGCTCATCCGCCGCGGCGGCGAGCTCGTCGAAACGGACTGGGGCAGCGCGATGGACGCGATCGTCGATCGGTCGCGCGAGTTGCTGGGCGAGCAGGGCCCCAGCGCCTTTGGCATCTATACGACGGGCCAGCTGTTCTTGGAGGAGTACTACACGCTTGGCGTCATCGGGCGGGCGGGGCTGCGCACGAACCACATCGACGGCAACACGCGGTTATGCACCGCGACCGCCGCCGAAGCGCTCAAGGAGACCTTCGCCTGCGACGGGCAGCCGGGCTCCTACGCCGACGTCGATCACTGCGACGTGCTGTTTCTCGTCGGTCACAATGTCGCCGAGACGCAGGTGACGCTGTGGGCGAGGATGCTCGACCGCCTCGAGGGGCCCGACCCGCCCAAGCTCGTCGTGGTCGACCCGCGCCGCACGGTCCCGGCGCGCCACGCGGACGTGCATCTGCCTGTCCGCAGCGGCACGAACCTGGCGCTGCTGAACGCGATCCTCCACGAGCTGATCAGCGACGATCAGGTCGACCACGCATTCGTCGACGCGCACACTCTCGGCTATGACGAACTGCTGAAGCGTGTTCGTGATTGCACCCCCGAATGGGCGGCGGAGATCTGCGGCGTTGGCGCCGACGAGATTCGTGCGGCGGCCGAGATCCTCGGCGCGCACGATCGGATCCTGTCGACGTGCCTGCAGGGCGTCTATCAGTCTCATCAGGCGACGGCCGCCGCCGTGCAGATCAACAACATCAACCTCCTGCGCGGGGCGCTTGGCAAGCCCGGCGGCGGGATCTTGCAGATGAACGGTCAGCCGACCGCCCAGAACACTCGCGAATGCGGCGCCAACGGCGATCTACCGGCATTTCGCAACTGGGCCAACGACGAGCACGTCGAGCAGCTCGCGCAGTTGTGGAACGTCGACGCGACCGCGATCCCGCATTACGCGCCGCCGACGCACGCCATGCAGATCTTCCGCTACGCCGAGCAGGGCTCGATCCGGTTCTTGTGGATCAGCGCAACCAACCCGGCCGTTTCGCTGCCCGAGCTTGACCGCATCCGGTCGATCCTGGCCAAGGAGGATCTCTTCGTGGTCGTGCAGGATCTGTTTGTCACCGAGACCGCCGAGCTGGCCGACGTCGTCCTGCCGGCGGCCACATGGGGGGAGAAGGAGGGCACGTTCACCAACACCGATCGCACCGTCCATCACAGCGGCAAAGCGGTACAGCCGCCGGGCGAGGCGCGAGCGGACCTGGACATCTTTCTTGACTACGCCCGACGGATGGACTTCCGCGACAAGGACGGTGAGCCGCTGATCAAGTGGCATGACGCCGAGTCGGCGTTCAAGGCATGGCAGGCGTGCTCCGCCGGCCGGCCCTGTGACTACACCGGCCTCTCCTACGAGAAGCTGCGCGCCGGCGGTGAGACGCAGTGGCCGTGCAACGAGCAGTTCCCCGACGGACGCGAACGGCTGTACACCGAGCAGGACTTCTACGCCGACCCCGACTATTGCGAGTCCTACGGCCGCGACCTCGTGACAGGGACGGCGGTCGAGTCCGACGAGTATCGCGCGCTCAACGCGACGGGCAAGGCGATCATCAAGGCGGCCGAGTATCTCCCGCCGTCCGAGCCGCCGGACGAGGAGTATCCGCTGCGGCTGAATACCGGCCGCACGCTGTATCACTTCCACACGAGGACAAAGACCGGGCGCGCGCCGCAGCTCGCCGCCGCTGCCCCAGACGTCTGGGTCGAGCTGTCGGCGGCCGACGCGCAGGGGCACGGCGTCGCCGAGGGCGATGTCGTCGACGTCGTCGCTCCCCGCGGCGTCGTGCGCGCGCCCGCGCGGATCACCGACATCCGGCCCGGTGTCGTCTTCGTTCCCTTCCACTACGGCTACTGGGATTCGAACGGGTCCGCCGACGACCACCGCCGCGCGGCCAACGAGATGACGATCACGCAGTGGGATCCGGCCTCCAAGCAGCCGCTCTTCAAGACGGCGGCGTGCCGGATCGAGAAGGTCGCCGACGCCGACGGGCAGGCCGCACCGGCTCCGACGACGACCGCGTCGCAGCCGATTGCATCGATCACGCCGACCGTCGGTGGAGCGGCGGCCGAGGCCACAGAGGAACTCGCCGGATGAAGATCGAGGTCGCGCTGCGCGAGACACATGACGCCGAGACCGACCTGGCGGCTGAGCTGCTGCGCGTCGGCGAGCGCCACAAGGCCGACCACGACGTCTACCACCTCACCCGCACGCTCTCGGGATGGTCAGACCGCCACGTGCACCGCCTCGCCGAACAGGCCGAACGCTACGAGCTCGACCTCGACGCCGACGCAGTCGAAGAAGAGCAGGACCGCGGGGTGCTCGCACGCGTACGCGAGAAAGGCAGCGAGCTTCTCGGGCAACGCCCCGAGCCGGGCCTGCTGCTGCTGCGCGATCTGCGCGAGCTGCACCTTGCCGCGGCGCGCGCCTCGCTGGCCTGGACCGTCCTCGGCCAGGGAGCCCAGGCCGTCAGCGACCCGGAGCTGCTCGAGACGGTCACGGCGTGCCATCCCGAAACGATCCGCACCATGAAATGGACCGTCCAGAAGATCAAGGAAGCCAGTCCGCAGGTGCTGGCCAGCTGAGAGGACCTCGAGCTCGCGCCGTCATTCTCGCCGTCGGCGACCAGCCTTCGCGGACGGGATTGACAGGCGGTCTAACGTCCGAAGTCAAAGCTCGTTCGGCGACGCTGGCGGGGGCGCTGCGGATCCGACGTGGATTTCATCGGCAAGGAAAGGGGCCAGCGTGGCGCGCGAGCGACCGACAGCCTCCAACGTCGTACCGTCGACTTCGGACACGCCCGATGCGCAGTTCGGGCTTACACGTGCCGAGGCTCGTGCGCTTCGTCGCAGCGCGCCGCTGACGCCTGCGCAGTTCAAGGCGCTGCTGGATCTGTCCGAGCAGGGGAAGAGCCGGCTTCGACAGTTCTGACGTCTTCGTCGGCCGCCGCCAGGGCCTCCGACAGAGCCGCTGCCGGACCGCTTTCCGCTGCCGGTAGCGTCCGCGTATGTATATGACGGCGGCCATGGGAATCTCCCCGTAGGCGGCCATCGGATCTCCCCGCTGGCGGTCGCTGGATCTCCCCGCCCGTGGCCATCGGTTCTCCCCACGATTCTGTCCTGATCGGCCGGTACTGACCGGCGCGTCCTGTCATCGACGCGCGTGCGGGAGGGTCCGGCTTGAAGAGCTCGGAGGAAGTGATGGAGATCCTGGAGGCGTTTGATTTGACCGGCACGCTGCGTGGCGCTGCGGAGCTGGCGGGCTGTGATCACAAGACGGTCGCGCACTGGGTGCGCGCTCGTGACGAGGCCGGCGGCGGGCTGCCCGTGCCGACGCGGCCGCGGCCGCGCATCGACGCGTTCGCGGAGAAGATCGAGGAGTGGGTGGACCGGTCGCGCGGGAAGATCCGCGCGGACGCGGCGCATCAGCGACTGGTCGCGATGGGCTACATGGGTTCGGAGCGCACGACGCGCCGCGCGGTCGCTGAGGCGAAGCGACGGTGGCGCGCCGAGCACGGGCGCCGCACGAGGCCGTGGGTCGTCGAGCCGGGCTTGTGGATGCAGTGGGACTACGGCGACGGGCCGGTCGTCGAGGGGCGCTCGACGGTGTTGTTCTGCGCCTGGCTTGCGTGGTCGCGCTACCGCGTCGTGCTGGCGTTGCGTGATCGCACGATGGCGTCGGTGGTGATGGCGCTTGACCGCTCGTTGCGGGCGTTCGGTGGCGCGCCGACGTACGCGCTGACTGACAACGAGAAGACGGTGTCGGTTGATCATGTCTGCGGGATCGCGGTCCGCAACGCGACGATCGTGGCGGTTGGCCGCCACTACGGTCTGACGATCGCGACGTGCGTGCCGGCGGACCCTGAGAGCAAGGGTGGCTCGGAGGCGACCGTTCGGATCGCCAAGGCCGACCTCGTCCCGACTGATCACAACCTGCGCGACGCCTACGCGTCCTTCGGCGAGCTTGAGCAGGCGTGCGCCGTGTTCTGTGAGCGCGTCAACACGCGCGAGCACCGGATCACGCGGCGCGCGCCGGCGGTGATGCTCGCCGAGGAACGCGACAGGTTGCACCGGCTGCCGACGATGGCGCACACGGTCTGCTTCGGTGAGACGCGCAGGGTGTCGTGGCAGTCGACGATCAGTGTCGGCGGCGCGCTTTACTCCGTCCCGTCGACGCTCGTCGACGAGCGGGTGTGGGCGCGCGCTGAGGGTGGCAAGCTCGTCGTCGTTTATGCCGATGGCGAGGCGGGGTCGCGTGAGGTCGCGCGGCACGCGTTGACGACGCCGGGCCAGCCGAGCATCGACCAGCGCCACTACCCGCCCAGGCCTGCGGGCGCGATCGAGCGCAAGCCGCGCGCGCGCAGCGCCGACGAGGAGGCGTTTCTTGCGATCGGATCGGGCGCGGAGGCGTGGCTGATCGCCGCCGCCGCGGCCGGCGCGAGCCGGGTGCGGCGCAAGCTCGCCGAAGCCGTCGACCTCGCCAAGCTCCACGGCTCGGGCCAGGTCGACGAGGCGCTGCGGGCCGCGGCGGATGCCGGGCGCTTCGCTGACGGCGATCTCGCCGCGATCCTCGCCCACCACGACAGCGCGAAGGTGATCGCGTTTCCTGCCAAGGCCAGCGAGCAGCAGTCGCTGCAGCGCTCCACGGCGGCGTGGGAGGGCTACGGGCGATGACCGACTACTACTCCAGCATCCGTGTGCTGATCGATCCCGAGCAGTCTGACCCGTTGCCCGACGGGGGCCGCCGCCAAGATGTCAGCGTGATCCTCACCGACGCTTCGCGCGGCGACCGGGCGTTGCGCCCGGCGGCGGTCGCGCTGTTGGTCTGCCAAGCCAGGGCACTGGCGTTCGAGTTGCTCGAGGTCGCCGAGCACGCCGACCGCATGAGGACACCGCGATGAGCGTCAAGACGCCGATCGCTCCGCCGCTGCCCGCCGAGATCGACCGGCTGCTGCGCCGGCTGCGGATGCCCTACGTTCGCCACGCGGCCCCCGAGGTCCTCGCGACAGCCAAGTCGCAGCGCTGGGATCCCGCCGAAGTCCTGCGCGTCCTTCTGGTCGAGGAGGCGGCCGGTCGTGACCGCGCGACGATCCGGATGCGTCGCCGAGCGAGCGGGTTGCCGGCCGGCAAGACGTTCGACGCGTGGAAGGAGAACGCCTCACCGATCCCACAAGCCACCCAGCAGGCGCTCAGGACGCTGGAGTGGGTCGCCCGGGCGGAGAACCTCTGCATCTGCGGACCGTCGGGGACCGGCAAGAGCCACCTCGCCGAAGCGCTCGGGCACGCCGCGATCGACGAGGGCAAGACCGTCGCGTGGCACACACTGGAGAGCCTCGCGACGCTGCTGCGACGCCACCGCGCCGACGACAGCGTGAACAAGGCGATCGGCCGGCTGATCCGCGCCGACCTGATCCTGATCGATGACGTCGGGATGCTTCCCGTCGCCGCCGACGCCGCTGAAGCGTTGTTCCGCGTCGTCGACGCCGCCTACGAGAAGCGCTCGATCGCCCTGACCAGCAACATCCACCCCGCCGGCTTCGACGAGCTGATGCCCAAGACCCTCGCCGCGGCGACCGTCGACCGGCTGCTGCACCACGCGCATGTGCTGCTGACCGACGGGACGGACTCCTACCGCTTGGCGCAAGCAACCGCCGGCAAGGGGGTGAGGCCCCTGACCTGACGCGCGCAGCGCGCTATCGCCGCTCGCCTCGCCCTACGGGCTCGGCTTCGCGACGACAGCGCGCTGGGGAGAACCGATGGCCACCAGTGGGGAGACAACGTGTCCGCCAATGGGGGAACCGATGGCCGTAGCTGGGGAGAAACCGATGGCCGTTGACATGTATATGACGTTCACCGCATCGCACCGCGGCGGATCGGGCTCTCCGCTCGTATGCCTGCACGGCTTCACCGCGACCTGGCGGACCTGCGAGCTGGTGCTGCCGGCGCTCGAGCTCCATCACGAGGTGCTTGCTCCGACGCTGCTGGGCCACGCGGATCGATGACGTCCGCGCAGACGATCCCCGCGGCGTCCGCCGGGCGCTGAAGCGAGTCGGAGCTCGGACGCTGGCCTGGTACGGCGTGCGCCTCTTCTGCGATCACTGGCACCGCGCGCAACCGCCAGCGGATCTCGCGATGCTGATCGCGGCGGAGGGAGGAGCAGGCCGGCCGGCGCGAGCCCTACCGCGCCGTGGCGGCGATGACCCACACCGTCGCGCAACGATCCGCCTGCGCCGACGGATAGAGCTACGGGGCGGCGCCCGAGGAGCACGCGCCCTTCAGCGACTGCTCGCGCGTGCGCCGAGCGCGGTCTTGCTCGCGGCGGCGCGGTCAGGGCGCGATGAGGCGCACGACGAGTCCGCGCGCCTTCGCGCGCGCGAGGATGCCCTGCACCGTTGGACCCTGCGCGGTGCACAGGCCGACGCACAGCCGGCTGACGATGCCGAGCGCCCGACCGGTGCGCACGTGCACGAGGGGGCCCCCGGAGTCGCCCTGCAGGAGCGGGCCGATGACCTGGTAGGAGGAGCCGTTGTCGCGGCCCATCAGCGCGATCCGTCGTTGCTGGGTGAGAGGCAGCAGCCGGAACGGCAGGCCAAAGCCCGACAGCTGGACGGCATCGCCGTTGCGGGTGTCGGTCGGGACGGTGAAGCCGGTCGGGTAGCGCGGGCTGCCCTTCAAGCGCGGGCTCACGCGGGAGAGCTCGCTCGCACGCACCCGAATCAACGCGTAATCGTCGGCCAGCAGGATCGGGTCGCCGCGCAGCGCGACCTCGCCGAACGGCACGCCGTCCTTGTCGCGCGCGACCTGGCCGACGCCCCCGACGCAGTGCGCGGCGGTGCCCAGATACGTGCTCGCGCCGTCGGTGTAGGCGAAGTTCAGCGTGCACTCGCCCGTGTCGGTCCTGACGAAGGAGCCCGGCTGCAGCGCCCCTGCCGCGAGCGCCATACCGGGCGCCGCGAGCACGGCGGCGGCCAGCGCGAGGGCGAAGAGGAGCAGGGCGGATCTCGGGGCCATGGCGACGGGCCGCAGTGTACCCGCCCCCGCCGCGGCGCAAGCCCGTCGGCGCGGCGCGCGGGACCCCGGGGACGATGCGCACGACGGTAAAGCAGCCGTTGATCACCGTTGAAGGAAGCGACCGTGCCAGCGCGCGGCTGGCCGGCCTCACGTCTCGCAGGGCAGCCGGAAGCGCACGGACGTGCCGCGCTCGGCGTCGGCAAGCCAGATTCGCCCGCCGTGCGCCTCGATGATCGCGCGTGAGATCGCGAGGCCGAGGCCGGCGCCGCCGTTCGAGCGGGAGCCGCGCTCGCCGCCCTGAAAGAACGGCTCGAAGACGCGGTCGCGCTCGTCGCCGACGATTCCGGGGCCGGAGTCGGCGACCTCGATCTCGATCGCGTCCTCGCTCGCGGGGACGGCGCGGACGACGACGCTGCCGTCGGCCGGCGTGTGGCGGATCGCGTTCTGGATCAGGTTGAACAGCACGCGCTGGATCTGCTCCGGGTTCGCTCGCGCTGCCGTCAGTCGGGGCGCGAGCTCTGCGTGCACGGCGACCGCGCCCGCCTGCGCGTGCGGGCGCATCGCGTCGATCGTCTCCTGCACGAGCTCGTCGAGCATCACGCGCTCCATCTCCCAGCGGATGTCGCCGGACTCCAACCGCGAGAGCTCGAAGAGGTCGTCGATCAGCGCGCTGAGCGCGTGCACGTTCGTCGAGATCCGCTCGAGGTACGCGCGGCGCATCTCCGGGTCCGTCACGAGGTCTTCGTCGATCGCGTCGACGAGCAGGCGCACCGACGTCAGTGGCGTGCGCAGGTCGTGCGAGACCGCCGCGATCAGCCCGCGACGCGCGCGCTCCTCGGCGCCGAGCGTCGCGACCATGGCGTCGACGTCGGCGCCCAGTCGCGCGAGCTCGTCGCGGCCGGCGAGGTTCGTGCGCACGTCGCGCCGGCCCTGGCCGACTGCCTCGAGCGTCGTGCGCAGCGCGTCGACGTCGGCGAGCGCGCGGCGTCCGAGTAGCCGCCCCGCCCACAGGCCGAGCGCGCCGCTGTAGCCGGCGAGCAGCGCGGTGAAGAACGCGTCGTGGCCCGAGACGAACATGAGCTGGACGAACACGCCGACGGCGAGCGCCAGCTGCGCCGCGGCGACCGCCGCGAGCAGCGCGAACTGGCGCCGCAGCCCGCCGATCCGGGCGCGCGTCGCGACGATCGCGTGCGCCGCGAGGACCGTCGCGACGCCGAGCGGGATGAGGATCAGCAGGCTCGTCAGTCCGGCCGAGGACCCGTAGCCGGCCACCGCGAGGGCGGAGGCGACCAGCGCCGCCGATGCGGCGAACGCCAGGCTGCGCGTCACGGCGAGAACCGGTAGCCCACGCCCCAGACGGTGTCGACGTGGCGCGGCCGCGCGGCGTCGGGCTCGATCTTCGCGCGCAGGCGCCGGATGTGGACCGTGACGGTCGACGTGTCGGTGTAGAACGAGTAGCGCCACACGAGGTCCATCAGCTGGTTTCGCGTGAAGGCCTGCCCGGGGTGGCGGGCGAGGAACAGCAGCAGCTCGAACTCGCGCTGCGTGAGCGCCACCTCGTCGCCGGCGACGGTGACGCGCCGCGCGGCGGGGTCGATCACGAGCTGGCCGAACTCGAGCGGCGGCTCGTGACCGGGCGTCGTGTCCAGGCGCCGCAGCACCGCGTCGACGCGCGCGACGAGCTCGGCGGGGGAGAACGGCTTGACGACGTAGTCGTCGGCGCCGAGGCGCAGCCCGACGACGCGGTCGGACTCCTCGCCGCGAGCGGTCAGCAGGATGATCGCCGTCCGGTCGCGGTCGCGCTCGCGCACGCGGCGCATGACCTCCAGGCCGTCCATGCCGGGCAGCATGAGGTCCAGGACGATGAGGTCCGGCGCCTGCTCGTGGACCGCCGCGATCGCGGCGTGCCCGTCGCCGGCGGTGCGCGTCTGGTAGCCGGCGCGATCGAGGTAGCGGCAGAGCACCTCGGTGATCGTCGGCTCGTCGTCGACGACGAGGATCTGCCCGCGTGCGTGTTCGGCGGTCGCCATCGGCTCTCGCAGTGTCGCAGGGGGAGCCGTTCGTCACATCGCGCGAGCGCACCGTTCACCGACTGTTCATGCGCTGGGCAGGGCGGCGCGGGCGAACTCGGCGATGCCGGCGTCAAACGGCTCGCGAGCCTGGAAGCCGAGCTGCTCGGCGGCCAGTCGCGTGCCGGCGAAGACGTGGCGCACGTCGCCGAGTCGGTAGTCGCCCGTCGTGACCGGCGCGGGCGCGCCGGCATCGCCGGCGGCATGCAGCGCGGCGGCCATCTCGCCGACGCTGCGCGGCGTCCCGCTTGCGACGTTGAAGGCACCGGTCACGGCCTCGGGCGCCGTCAGGGCGAGGACGTTCGCGCGCGCGACGTCGCGCACGTGTACGAAGTCGCGCAGCTGCCCGCCGTCCTCGAACACGCGCGGCGCGCGCCCGGCCGCGACCGCGCTCGCGAAGATCGAAGCGACGCCCGCGTACGGCGTGTCACGCGGCATCCGCGGCCCGTAGACGTTGTGGTAGCGCAGCGCCGTCACGGGAACGCCGGTCTCGCGGCTGAACGCCGCCGCGAGATGCTCCTGGTGCAGCTTCGTCGCGGCGTAGACGTTGCGTGGGTCGGCGGGCGCATCCTCCGGGATGCTGTGCGGCTGCAGCGAGGCGGCGCACTGTGGGCAGGGCGGCTCGAAGCGACCCGCGGCGAGGTCCGCCTCGACGCGCGGGCCGGGCCGCACGAAACCGTGCTCGAGGCACGAGTAGCGACCTTCGCCGTAGACGACCATGCTCGACGCGAGCACGAGCCGCCCGCGGAAGTGCCCGCGCGCAAGCTCGCGCAGCAGCACCGCGGTGCCGAGGCCGTTGTGCGTGACATAGTCGGCGATGTCGCCGATATCCGTGCCGAGGCCGACCATCGCGGCCTGATGGCATACGTGGTCGACGCCGCCCAGCGCGGCGGCGACGGTGGCGGCTTCGCGCACGTCGCCGTGGACGAACTCGGCGGCGCGGTCGAGGTGGTCCGGCCGCGCGGAGTGCGCGGCGGCGGGCAGCCAGTCGAGGATTCGCACGTCGTGGCCGCACGCGAGCAGCGCGTCGGCGATGTGCGAGCCGATGAAGCCGGCGCCGCCGGTCACGAGCACGCGACTCATCGTGGCGTCACCACGGCGAGCGCACCGCGACCTGCAGTGCGAGGGCGAGCCCGACCTGCGCCGCAAGCCAGCCACGCGACCGCCGCAGCGCGGCCGTGGCCACGAGCAGCCACGGCGCGAAGTGCAGCCAGATGCGCTCGGTCTCGCCCTTCGACATCCCCGACAGGTCGGCGGCGACGAGCGCGACGAGCGCGCCGCCGGCGAGCAGCCAGACGCCGGTCTCGCGCAGCCGCGCGAGACCGGCGGCCATCGCCGGGCCGGCGGCGAGCGCGAACGCCGCGAGCGAGACGACGAGGAAGTCGGCGTACGGCCGCCGCCGCGAGACGCCCGCGAGGTACTGCTCGCGCGTCGCCTGCAGGCCCTCGAGCCAGTTGAAGCGCGCGGCGAGGAACGCTGCGAGGACGACCGCGACGCCGGCTGCCGTCCACGCGACGGCCGCGGGCCGACGGCGTCCGGCGGCGATCGCCAGGACGACCGCGGCGAGCGTCGCGACGCCGTAGCTGAGCATCAGCGCCGCGCCGAGCACGAGCCCGGCGGCGAGCGCGAGCAGCGCCGCGCGGCGACCGTGCGCCGCCGCACCGGACGCCAGGGCGAAGAGCGCGATGCCGGCCGCGCTGACGCCCGCGTAGAGCGCGTCCAGCGACGTCGCCATCCAGACGGCGGCCGGGGTGAAGACGACGAACGGCGCCGCGGCCCGCGCCTGCGTCTCGCTCGCCAGCGTGCGCACGGCGACGAGCGCCGCGGGCGCCGTGATCGCGCCACAGCCGATCGCGAGCACGGCCGCCGCCGCGGCGCCCCCGAGACCGGCGCCGTCCATCGCCCACAGCACGAGCACGCCGCCGGGCGGGTGCCCCTGGACGTGCGTCGCGTAGCTCGGCAGGACGTCGGCGAACGTCTCGAGGAAGCGCCCCGGCGAGCCGACGAGCGCGACCGCGCTGAGCTGCTCGTACTTCGTCGCAAGCGGCGCGGCAAGCGCCTGCCAACCGTCCGTCGCCGCCAGCGCGACGGTCCAGCCCACCGCAGCCGTCCAGCTCGCCGCCAGCAGCGCGCGCCAGCCCAGGCGCGCCGCCAGCGCTGGCGCGTAGGCGACCGCGGCGGCGCCAAGTGCGAGCGCCGGCAGCACGCGCGCCGACAGGCGAAGGTCGAAGCTGCCGACGAGCGGCGGTGCGCCGATGTGGACGAGCGGGTCGCGGGCGTACAGCGAGGCGCCGAGCAGGTGGCCGCTGAGGACGACGAGCGCCCAAGCGGCGATCGCGGCCACGACGGGCCACACGACCGTCGCTCTGCGGCCGAGCATCGCAGCGCGCTCGAGGACGACTTCCACGATCCGCAGGCTACGGCCGCGCCGGCGCTGCGAACAGCTCGACGTCCCCGTCGTTTCCCAGTTCGTAATCGAGCGTCGAGGCCGCGCTTGTAGTGTCGGCGCCATGCCGACCGTGGTGCTTCCGGTGCTCGACGAGGCAGAGGCGCTGCCCTGGGTCCTCTCGCGCATGCCGCCCGGCTACACGCCGCTCGTCGTCGACAACGGCTCGCGCGACGGCTCGGCGCAGATCGCCGCGGCGCTCGGTGCCCGCGTCGTCCACGAGCCGCAGCGCGGCTTCGGCGCCGCCTGCTTCACGGGCCTCGTCGCCGCGACCGATGACGTCGTGTGCTTCATGGACTGCGACGCGTCGCTGGATCCGCTCGATCTGCCGCGCGTCGCCGGCCCGCTGCTGCAAGGTGGCGTGGATCTGATGCTCGGCGCGCGCCGCGCCGAGGGCGGCGCGATGGCGCCGCACGCCCGGCTCGCCAACCGCGCCCTGACGCTCGAGCTGCGCCGGCGCAGCGGTCTGGTGTTGCACGACCTCGGCCCGATGCGCGCGGCGCGGCGCGACGCGCTGCTCGCGCTGGAGATCATCGATCGGCGCTTCGGCTGGCCGCTGGAGATGGTGCTTCGCGCCGCCGCGCAGGGCTGGCGGATCGCGGAGGTCGACGTCCGCTACACGGCACGCTCCGGGCGCTCGAAGGTGACCGGAACCGTACGCGGCACGTTGCGCGCGGTCCGCGACATGGCGGCGGTGCTCGCGTGAGCGCGATCGCCGTCATCGCCAAGGCGCCGGTCGCGGGGCACAGCAAGACGCGGCTGTGCCCGCCCTGCACCCCGGAGCAGGCCGCGGCACTGGCGGCGGCGGCGCTCGCGGACACGCTCGCGGCGGTCGCCGCAAGTCCGGCGGCGCGGCGCGTCGTCGTCCTCGACGGGGAGCCGGGCGGCTGGCTGCGGCCCGGCTTCGAGGTCATCCCCCAGCGCGGCGGCGGCCTCGCCGACCGGCTCGCGGCCGCGTTCGCCGACCTGGACGGGCCGGCGCTCGTCGTCGGCATGGACACGCCGCAGCTGACGCCGCAACTGCTTGCGCACGCGCTCCGCGAGCTCGCCGCCGCCGACGCCGTCCTTGGCCCCGCCCGCGACGGCGGCTACTGGTCGATCGGACTGCGGACAGCCGACGACGCGGTGTTCAGCGGCGTCCCGATGAGCCATCGGGAGACGTGCGCCGTCCAGCGCCGGCGGCTGCACACGCTCGAGCTGGCGACGCGAGAGCTGCCCGAACTGCGTGACGTCGACGACATCGGCGACGCTCGCGCCGTCGCGGCGCTCGCGCCGCGGACGCGCTTTGCTCGCACGCTCGCGGCGATCGGCCTGCACGACGCGACGGCAGCATGACGGCGTCGGCCGCCGAGGTCTACGGCCTCGCACTCGCGGACGAGAGCGCGACGCTGCGCGCAAGGCGCCCTGACGGCAGCGCGATCCGACTCGCGCTCGATCGCTGGCGCGGCCCGCTGGCCGCCGCCGACGAAGCCGTCCTCGACCGCGCCCGGGCGCCCGTGCTCGACGTCGGCTGCGGCCCCGGCCGCCACGTCCTGGCGCTCGCCCGCCGGGGCCACCTCGCGCTCGGCGTCGACATCGCGCCCGCGGCCGTTCGCGTCGCGCGCCTGCGCGGCGCGCCGGCGATCGAGGCCTCGGTCTTCGCCCGCATCCCGGGCGCCGGGATCTGGGGCAGCGCGCTGCTGCTCGATGGCAACATCGGGATCGGCGGCGCGCCTGACCTGCTGCTCGCGCGGCTACGCGAGCTCTTGCGACCCGGCGGCGAGGTGCTCGCCGAGCTCGCCCCGCCCGGCGTCGCGGCGACGAGCGAGCAGATCCGCCTCGAGCTCGGCGACCGGCGCAGCGAGCCGTTCGCCTGGGCCTACATCGGGGTGGAGGCGATCGACGAGCCCGCTCAGGCCGCCGGATTCGCGGTCGCCGAGCGCTGGCATGACGCGCGGCGCTGGTTCGCCCGCCTCGTCGCGGAGGGTCAGCCGCGCCGCGCGCGCAGCGCGTACAACACGCCTGACGCAGCGAACAGCGCGCCGGTCAGCAGCAGCCAGCGCGCGAGGTAGACGTCCTGTGACAGCGTCGTCGCGCGCTCGTAGCGACCGAGGCCGACGATCAGCGGGAAGAAGACGATGAACGCGAACCCGCTGAGCAGTGCCGGCACGCGCACGTGGTTGACGGCACGGATGCTGCGGCCGAGCGCCAGCCGGTTCAGCGCCGTGTAGAGCGGAAACGCGATCAGGTCGTGGACGACGACCGCGCCGGCGAACCAGAGCACGACGTTCGCCGCCTGTGCGCCGGCGAGGACGCGCGAGAACGCGTAGGCCGCCAGCGCCAGCGCCGCGAGCGTGCTCAGCAGGTGCAGCGGCCCGGCGCCGTACGCGCGCCGCAGGCTCATGCGCGCGTGCCCCGGAACTCGAGCAGCGCGACCCACTTCGTGCAGTGCACGCCCGGCAGCGCCGGCACGACGATCCGCGCCGGAAAGCCATGGTCGGGCGACAGGTCCGCGCCGTTGACGCGCAGCGCGAGCAGCGAGCGGCGATCGCCCGCCTGACGGGTGCTGAGGGACGCGCGGCGAAAGCTCCCGCCGCGCTGCAGCGACTCGACGTACAACTCGTCGAACGCCTCGACACCCGCCAGCGCCGCGAGGTCGCGCAGCCGCACGCCGCTCCACGACTGCGTCGTCGACCAGCCCTCGACACACGCGATCGGCAGCTCGTACGCGTGCTGCGTGAGCGCGAGCAGATCCGCGCGCGAGAGCTCCAGCGGGCGCTGGCCGCCGTCGACGCGCAGCCGCCACGCGGCGCCCGTCTGCGCCGGCGTGATCCCCAGCGAGGCGGCGGTCTTGTTGACCTGGAAGTCGTTGGGTCCGCTGCCGAGGTCACGCCCGTGCGGCGCGAGCAGCGCGATCTCGCGAAGCGGCCCGCCGACGGACTGGCCGGCCGTCAGCGCGAGCAGCCCCAGCGACGCGCCGCCGGTCAGCGCCAGCACGCCGCGGCGCGAGATCGTCGGCGCGCTCGGCGCGGCCGGGATCAGCGCCGAGTCGCCGCTCTCCGGCACGGTCTCGTCCAGGCCCCGGCGCAGCTCGTCGAGCAGCGGTCGCTCGCGCAGCGAGCGGCGCATCGCCGGCAGCTTCAGCACGGCATGCAGCACGAACGCGGCGATGAAGACCCAGCCGCCGTAGAAGTGCGCCGCCAGAAACGAGAACTTCCACGGGTAATAGAGCTGCGCGTTGAGGATTCCCGTCGCGAACTGAAACAGCGTCGAGCCGACCAGCAGCGCCAGGCTGATCCGCTCGAGCGCGTGCGCGGGCGAGCGCAGTGGCGGCCACTCGAAGAGCCGCGGCATCGCCGACCACAGCTTCACGAGCACGATCGGCACGAGCGCGATCCCGACCGTGACGTGCAGGCCCTGGGTCAGTGCGTACAGCCAGCTCGGGTTCGTCGGCCACGAGAAGACGTAGAAGTCCAGGAACCCCGGGTCGCCGATCAGGTTGTTGCGCCCGAGCGCCGGCTCGTACGCGGCGTAGGACAGCAGGCCCGTCACGAGGACGATCGGGATGCCGGCCAGCAGCGCGGCGCCGAGCACCGACGCCAGCCAGGGGCCGCGCAGCGGGCTGCGCCAGGACTCGCGCCGGAACGGCGGTGGCGGCGGTGTCTGCGACAAGAGTCTCACGGTGACGTGACGATCACCGATCAGGCTCGGCGCCACCAGGGTCCGACGGCGTCGTTCAGCGAATCGTCACACCGGCTGTATCACGGGGGCCGGGGCGCGCTCTGTCTCGACAGGGGCCGCAGTCCGGCGGCCGACTCTCGAGCGTCAGGAGAAGCTCATGGCGGATGCCATCACCCACTGGAACGACGTGTTGCTGAAGGTCGTACGCCAGCTCGGCGGTGCGCCGGGACCGATCGCCCGGGGCGGCGCGATGATGCATGCGGCGATGTACGACGCGGTCAACTCGATCGCCCCGTCGGCCCACCAGCCCTACCTCGTCTCGGTGCCGGCGGCGCCGACGGCGTCGATCGAGGCCGCGGTCGCGCACGCGGCGCACGACACCCTCGTGGCCGCGTTCCCGGCCACCACGGTGCCCCTCGCGACGATCCTCATGGACGAGATCAAGGCGCTGCCGGCCGGACCCGAGATCGCCGCCGGCGAGGCCGTCGGCAAGGCCGCCGCGGCGGCGATGCTCGCCAAGCGCCATGGGGACGGCGCAGACGACAAGGCGCCGTACGTCAGCGGGGCGCAGCCGGGCGACTGGCGGCCGACCGGCTCCGGCGACGCGGCGACCCCGAACTGGGGGCATGTGACGCCGTTCTGCATCCCCTCGGGACAGTCGTTTCGCCCGCCGCGTCCGGGCGGCTACGCCTACAAGCCCGAGATGCTCAAGAGCGCCGAGTACGCGGCGCAGTTCAATGAGGTCAAGAAGCTCGGCAGCGATTCCTCCGTGACGCGCACGCCCGAGCAGCGCGAGATCGCGTTCTTCTGGGCCAACGATCTCGACGGGACCTACAAGCCGCCCGGTCAGCTCTTCGAGGTCACGAAGAGCGTGTCCGATCAGAAGGGGCTGGACACGGTTCAGAACGCGCGTCTGTTCGCGCTCGTGGCCCTCGGTATGGCGGACGCGGGCATCTGCGCCTGGGATGCCAAGTACGACACGAACCTCGACCTCTGGCGCCCGGAGACGGCGATCCAGCACGCGACGACCGACGGCAACCCGGCGACGGCCGAGGATCCGAAGTGGAAGCCGCTGTCGAAGGACCCGGCGAGCGGCAAGCACTTCTCGCCGTCGTTCCCGGCGTACGTGTCGGGCCATGCGACGTTCGCAGCGGTTCACGCCGCGATCATGCGGCGCTACTTCGGCACCGACAACGTGACGTTCACGGTAAGGACCGAGGACCCCAACCTGCCCGGCGGCGTGGAGCGGAGCTTCAACAGCTTCACGGAGGCCGCCCGTGAGAACGCGCGCAGCCGCGTCTACCTCGGCGTCCACTTCCAGTGGGACGGCGACCACGGGTTCATCTCCGGCAATGCGATCGGGGAGTACGTCTACGACAACGTGCTGCGGCCGGTCGGAGCCTGACCGGCACGGGGCAGGGGCGGCGCCCGCCGCGGCGCCGCCGCGGTCACCGGTTGCTATGGGCCGAAGGCCGGCGCGAGCCCGCGGAGCGCCTGCGGGATCTCCTCGCCATACTCGCCGGCCACGGCCGCGAGCTGGGCAAGCTCGACGCACGGGACCTCGTACGCACGAGCCGTTGCGCGGATCAGCTCGGTCTGGTGCCAGGTCTGCATCCGCCAGAAGGCCAGGCTCACGACGCGCGCGTATTGCGCGCGGAAGTCCGTCGAGCTCGTGTCGATCTCGCCCCAGCAGACGATCGCGCCGTAGACCGCGTGGTTGCGCCCGAAGCCGCCGTCGCGGCACGGGTCGGGCGGCTCGTAGGCGGCGTGAAGCCCGCACGAGCAGCCGACCGCCGGCGCATCGTGAGCGTGCTCGCAGCGTGCCGTCACGATGCCTGGCGCCCAGACGCCGCCGCCGTGCACCGACACGTATGGCAGTAGCTCGCCGTCGTCGCCCATCCGCCACGCGCGGTACCCGACGACCTCCGCCGGCAGCAGCGGGACGTCGTCGATCACGCCGGTGCCTTCTCCGGCGGCGCGACAGGTTGTGCCGGTCGGTCGGGCTCAGCGGGCGCCACGGCCGGGCGGCGAACGGGCTCGACGGTGATCCGGCGTGCAGGTTCGGTGGATCCAGCGCGCATCTCTCTCCTTCTCCGATCGTTGTCGGGCAGCAGCCTTTGCAGTGAACGTACCCCCGCGCAATCGTCGCGACGCGCTCATCCTCCGCCGCAGCACCACTCCGCGAACCAGGCGAACCAGTGCCGGTGCACCTTCTCGACGGCCTACGCGCCGGTCAGATAGTTGTGGACCTCGAAGTACGAGACCTGGGGTGGATTCGGGACGCCGACTTCCGCGGCGATCGGCCCGATCTGCTCCTGAGCGAACTGCTCGAACTGCTCGCGGCTCTGCCACACGTCGGTGACCCTGACGCCGTCCTCGGTCTGCGTCACCCAGTGAAACAGGTTGCCTGTAGGAGCCGTGCCGCCGGGCGACAAGCCCATCTTCTCGATGACCTGGTCGTACCTATCGAGCGTCCCGCCAGCGAAGTCCTGAACGACACCAACGGCCATGGTCGATCTCCTCGTGTTGCATGACTCCGGGAAGACCCGACCGTATTCGCTGCCGGGCGCCGCCGCAAGCGGCGATCACGGCGCGCCCCCGACCGATCCAGACGGCAGCGCACGCCGTTCTGCCGGCCACCCTGAGCGGATCAGCGACGCCGTCGCCGCGCGCTCACGACGTTCGCCTACTGTGCGTCTTCAGCGTGCGAAGCGCAGGTCAAAGGTGACTGCGTGAAGGCGCTGAAGCTCGTGATGTCAGGTCCGCTCGGCCCGGTCGTCGCAACGCCGTCGCGCCGCGAGCTGCCAGCCTCCGCCGGCGACGTTGAGAGTGCCGACGGCGCCGATCGCGACCGCGTACGTCGTCGCGTCGACGAGGGCGTCCACGCGCAGGCTCAATGCGAGCACGATCCCGGCGCCGACGATCGTCAGCGCCAGTCCCGCCTCGCTGACCGCGAACCCGCGCGCTCGTAGGAGCGCCGCCGCCAGCCCGGCGAGGCCGACGCCAACGAGGTACACGCCGGCGACGTCGACCTCCGGCGGGCGGACTGCGCCCATGTAGGCGACCGCGAGTCCCCAGCCGGTCAGACCGAGCGCCGTCGCCCAGTAGCCGCCGCGCGGCCCGTCGACGATCGCGGCGAGCAGGTAGATGGTGCCGATGATCAGCGGCGTCCAGTAGAAGGCGATCCGATCGGCGCCGGCCGAGAACTCGAGCAGCCCGGCGCCGCCGATCAAGAGCAGGCCCTGGATGACGCGCTTGTCGGCAGTTCGGACAGGCTCGGTCACGGACACGTACCGATCATCGGCTCTCCTCCCGCATGTCGAACTGCTGGCCTTCGAGGTCGCGCATCAGACGCGCCTTGGATCCCGCATGGCGGCAAACGGTTCACTCCAGGCTGACGCCGGCGTCCACGGCGTGAATCGAACGCGCGGACGGAGGGGTCGAATGGCCTTGGACGGCCGCGCGGCTGTCGGAGTACCTCGACGGCGAGCTCTCCGAGGGCGAGCGGCGGCGCGTCGAGCATCACACCGGGATGTGCCCCGAGTGCTCGCGCGTACTCGCGACGCTGCGCGGCATGCTGCGCGAGCTGGTGGGGCGGCACGAAGAGCCGCCGCCGAGCGTCGCCGACGGCGTGATCGAGCGTCTGCGCCGCGGCTGGTGACGCAGACGCCGTTCGCGACGACGCGTCGCTTGCCGATCGTTCTCGCTCGTGGTTCAGCGCTCGAGCGCTCGTTGGATGGCGTATGCGGCGTTGATCAGCCCGATGTGCGAGAGGCCTTGCGGGAAGTTGCCGATCAGCTGGCCGTCGTCGTCGATCTCCTCTGCGAGCAGGCCGAGGTCGTTGGCGTGCGCGCTGACCGCGTCGAACACCTCCTGGGCCCGGGCGACGTCGCCGGCGAGCGCGTGGCACTGCGCCAGCCAGTATGAGCAGATGACGAATGCGCCCTCGCCGCCCGCGCCGGTCCAGCGCCGGACGAGCCCGTCGGTTGTCAGCTGCCGCTCGATCGCGGCGATCGTGCATCTCATCCGCGCGTCGTCGGCCGCGACGAACCCGACGATCGGCATCAGCAGCACACCTGCATCGAGGTGATCGGAGCCAAACGCGCCGGTGTACGCGCCGACGTCGGCGTGCCAGCCTTGCTCCAGGATCGCGCCGCGCACCTCGTCGCGTGCCTGTGACCAGCGCTCGACCGAACGCTCGGCGCCGAGCCGGGGCGCGAGCTTGAGCGCACGGTCCAGGGCAACCCAGCACATCAGCTTCGAGGTGACGTACTGGCGCTCGCCCTCGCGCCCTTCCCAGATGCCGGCGTCGGGCTGCTGCCAGGTCGTGGCCGCGCGGTCGGCAAGCCCGCGCAAGAACTCCATCGTGAGCTCGTCGAACTCGTCGAGCTGCTCGCGCAGGACGTACGCGCTCTCGAGGACCTCGCCGAGCACGTCGAGCTGTGTCTGCTGCCAGGCGTCGTTTCCGACGCGCACCGGCGCGCTGCCCCGGTAACCGCGCAGGTGGCCCAGCTCGTGCTCGGTCAGGTCGCGCTCGCCCTGCACGCCGAACATGATCTGCACATGCTCGCCGTGTCGGGGCGCGCCGGCGGCGCGCGCCATGAACGCGAAGTACCGCTGCGCCTCGTCGGGACAGGCGCCGACCCACAGCGCCTTCAGCGTCAGGCTTGCGTCACGCAGCCAGCAAAAGCGGTAGTCCCAGTTGCTGGCGCCGCCGACCTGCTCGGGCAGCGATGTCGTCGGCGCTGCGACGATCGCGCCGCTCGGCTGATAGGTCAGACACTGCAGGACGCGGCCGCTCGACCTGACGCGCTCGGTGTACGGCCCGTTGTAGCCCTTGTGGAGGGCTGACCATGAGCGCCAAGCGGTGATCGTGTCGCTCAGTGCGGCGTCCGGATCAAGCTGCGCGGGCCGCTCGCCGATGATCCCGGACGCATGCTGCAACGCAAAGCCGCGACGTTCGCCGGCGCACAGGACAAACTCCGCGCGAGCGTTGCTGCCCTCGACCACGAGGTCGCGGCTGCTTGAGAGCAACAGCCGCGCGGCGCCGCCGATCGTCACGATCGCGCCATCGTCGACGACCAGCGCGGGCTCGACCAAGCCGTACTCGGGGCGAGGTGCGAACTCGACGGACACCGCGACCTCTCCCCTGACCGCCTCGACCACGCGGATCAGCGCGTGCGGTGAGCGCTGCCCGATCTCGTGGCCGCGCTCGCCCGCGCCCAGCGCCAGCGCGTCGCTCAGGCGCAGGACGCCACTCGCGGTGCGAAAGATCGTTTCGAGCACCATCGTCTGCGAGACGTAGGCACGGTCTACCTCGAACGCGCCCGCCGGCTTGATCGACCAGTGACCTGCGTCCGGATCCAGCAGACGGGCGAAGGCGCTCGGCGCGTCGAAGCGCGACGGACACCACCAGTCGATCGAGCCTTCGCGACTGACCAGCGCGGCGCTCTGGCAGTCGCCCAGCAGCCCGTAATCGCCGATCGCCGGGGTCGCTTCGGGGTCGCTCACCGTCTGTCAAACAGGCGGTACGCGCCGGCCACGCCAAGGCCGTAGACGAGGTGATAGGACACCTCCATCGCGATCCCCTTGGGAGGGTACTTCCACGGCGGCTCATACAGACCCATCGGCACGAGCTGCACGTAGGACATCGACCAGACACCACTGCCGAACGTCAAGCCGCGCCGGAGCGAACGCCCGCCGAACGTTCCCTGGACGAGCCCGTAGACCGCGCCCCATCCCGTGCCGTACGCCCAGTGCATCCCGTGCGTGAGCAGCGGAATCCGCTCGGGCGAGACCTCGTGTTCGAACACGCCCTCGCTGATGCGCCGCGCCACCTTGGCCGGCATCGATGCCTGCTCCCACGGATCGTGGCCCTGCTGATCGTCGCCCTGCTGGTCGTCGCTCTGCTGGTCGGCGTCGCCGGAGGACTGCAGCTTGGCCGACAGCTCCTGCGCCAGCGTCATGAAGGCGGTGCCCACGGCGCCGGCGGCCAAGCCCCGCCCGACCGCGCCGAGCGGCGTCACTTGCGTCGTCATCTCGCTCCTTGTCGTTGATCAGGCCTCATTACCACGCCGCGTCGCGCTCGAAGCTCGGGCTGTCAGAACGAAGACTTCCCCGAACCGCGAGAGCACTGCCGTGGGCGGGTCTTCGTGCGGCGAACGCCTCATGTTCGGATCTCGACGGCTCCCCGGAACGCGACGTGGTCACGGATCTTGCGAATCCACGGAAACGGCTCCGGTATGTCCATGCGGCGCCGGCCCCACAGACGATTCACACGTGTGGCCGAGGGCTCGCTGCCTTCCGGGCGGGGTGGTCATCGCGGACCGTCCAGCGCGCGCAACGCGGCGAGCACGGGTCGCGCGACCGCGCGCATCCATGGACTGGAGTAGCGGGCGGCGAGATACTCGTCGGCGGCGCGCGCGGAGCCCTCGGCCAGGGTCGGGTAGGCGTGCACGGTGCGCGATACGACGTCGATCTTCGCGCCTTGCGAGACCCAGGCGGTGAGCTCCGCGATCGCCTCGCCGGCGGCGGGCGCCGCGACGGTGGCACCGACGAGGCGTCCGCGCTGATCGGCGACGAGCTTGGCGAACCCGTATGCCTCGCCGGACGTGATAGCGCGGTCCGACCGCACGTAGTCGAACTGCGCGATCCGCGCGCGGGCGCCCCAGCGCTCGCGCGCCTGCGCCTCGCAGAGCCCGACGCGCGCGACCTCGGGGTCGGTGAACGTGACCCACGGGATCGTGCGCGAGACCCGCGAGCGCGTGTGAAACAGCGCATTGGAAGCCGCTACTCGCGCGTGGTGAGCGGCGACGTGTGTGAATGGCAGCAGCCCCGTCACGTCACCGGCGGCGTAGATGCCGCGCCCGCTCGTGCGCAGGCGATCGTCGACCACGACCCCGCCGCGCTCGTCGACCGTCACGGCGACGCTGTCGAGCCCGAGATCGCGCGTGCGCGGAGCCCGCCCGGCGGCGACGAGGATCCGATCGAATGCGATCCTCTCGCCGGAGTCGAGCAGCAGCTCGCCATCGCGAATCGCTGCGGCGCGCGTCGCGGTGCGCAGATCAATGCCCTCGCCGCGCAGGCGGGCGGCGATCAGCGCGCTCGCGCGCGGCTCTTCCTTGACGAGCACGCGACCGGCCATCTCGACCAGCGTGACGTGCGAACCGAGCCGCGCGAGCGCCTGCGCGAGCTCGCAGCCGATCGGTCCTCCGCCGAGCACGACGAGTCGCCGGGGCAGCTCGCGCAGGTCCCAGACGGTGTCGGTCGTCAGCGGCTCGGCCTGCGCCAGGCCGACGAGCGGCGGGACGACCGGCCGCGAGCCGGTCGCGATGATCGCCGTGCGCCAGCGCAGCGTGCGCCCGGCGACCTCGATTCGCCCCGGCGCGACGAAGCGTCCCCGTGCCTCGATCACCTCCACGCCGGCGGCGCGCAGCCGCTCGGGCGAGTCGTGCGGCGCGACGGTAGCGATCGCCCGCGACACGTGCTGCATCACGCTCGCGAAGTCGATCTCGGGCTCGACCGGCGCGAGGCCGACCGACCCCGCGTGACGCATGCGGTGCGCGAGCCCGGCCGCCGCGATCAGGCTCTTGCTAGGCACGCACCCCGTCCACAGGCAGTCGCCACCCGTCCGCTCACGCTCGATCAGCGCGACGCGTGCGCCCGCCCCCGCGGCGATCGTCGAGGATACGAGGCCGGCCGTGCCCCCGCCGAGCACCACGAGGTCGTAGCTGTTGCTCACGAGGCTCGCGCAGCCATGCGCGGCGCGCGCGTCAGGTGGGCATCGGGATTCACGACGTCGATGACACGCGGGGTCAGTGATAGAGGCCCGACGCAAACAGCGTCCCGACGACGGTCAGCAGGAACGCCGCCGACCATGCCAGCCGGCGAAGCTCGGGACCCAGCGACTCGGTTGATTGCGTCCTCGCCGGGCGTCGCCGTGCCGCGAGCGCACCGCTGAGCGTGAGCACCACGACCAGTGCCGCCGCAATGACGAAAGCGGGCGAGCCGGGGTCGTGGACGCTGCCACCAAGCGTCGCGAAGGCGATTGCGCCGGGGACGATCCCGACCGCCGTGCCGACGACGTAGTCGCGCGCCCGGAGCGCGCTCGCACCGGCGATGTAGTTCAGGACGTTGAACGGGACGAGCGGGACCAGCCGCAGCGCGATGATCGAGAGCAGCCCGTGCTCGCGCAGGCGCTGCTGGATGTGGGCCGCTCGCTCGCCCTGCACCTGCTCCAATGACGCGCGCGCGGTCCGGCGGGCAAGCGCGAACGCGGCTGTCGCACCGCCAAGCGCGCCCGTGACGCTGACCAGCGTGCCCACGGCCGGGCCGTAGATCGCGCCCGCCGCGATCGTCAGTGCCGAGCCGGGGACCAGGGCGACGGTGAGCACCGCGTACAGCGCGATGAACGCGACCGCACCAGGCGCGCCAGCTCCCGCAAATGCGTCCTCCAGCCCGGTGGGTGATGGGCCGCCTGCCAGCGCGGCGGCGCCGGCGCCGAGTATCAGTAGTGCGCCAAGCGTCAGAAGGCGGCGTCGGGGAGATCGGAAGCTGGTGGTCATTCGTCGGTTGAGCTCGCTTGACCGTAGGCGCTCGCGGCTCGGACAGGTACGACCAGGCGATCACCGCGAAGGGTTCACGGCAACCGCTGCAGGGGCGCCTGAGCCTGCTGGCGTCGGCGTCGCTCGAGGGCGCTGAGCTGAACGGCGCGTCGGACCGCTGCGCGTCCTCTCATGCGCGGGCACCGCTGCCCCTGTTCTTGTCGATGATCGCGACGAGGATCAGTCCGAACGCGACGGCTCGGGCGAGGTAGACAAGCGTGCGCGCTTCGCTTTCGTCGTTCAGCACCGCCAGCGCGAGGCGGTTGGCGGCGAAGACGGCGAAGGCGATCGCAAAGAGCAAGAACAGGCGGTCTGCTGAGTCGCGCCACGCCCGCAGGAAGGCCAGCGCGATCGCCGCCGCGGCGAGCGTGCTGGCCCCGGCGAGGAAGGCGACGGTCATGGGGAGCCCGCGGAGCTGCGGTCATAGACCAGTCCGTAGAGCAGCATCAGCAGCCCCGCGAGCGCGCTCGCGGCGCGCGCGACGGCGAGGTCGGTGCCCTTCACGAGCACAAGGTCGACGACGAGCAGGACGTTGTTGAGGGAGAGCAACGTGAAGCACAGCAGGCTCCACCACAGCAGCCGTACGCGCGTGCGGCGCCAGGCGCGATAGAGCAGCAGCGCGCAGGCGCTGCTGAGCACCGCGCACAGCGCGTACACGACCTCTGCCATCAGTCACGCCTGCGTAGGCGAAATGCGTCTGAGAACGACTGCACGTTGCTGTCGAGCGAGGAGACGATCAGCCGGATGATGCTCGACCGACGGCGGCGGTGCGCGTCGGCGATCTCATCGAGCACCGATGCCTGCTGCTCGTCGAGGGTGAAGCGATAGCCGCCGTCGACGGCTGCATCCGGTTGCGTCAGGCCGACGGCGTGCAGCGCGTCGAGCTGCGCGGCGGCCCAGGTCTCGGCGCAGCGCAGCTCGCGGGTCACGGTCTTTGCGGTCCACGTGCTGTCACGCTCGCGGCGCAGCAGCAGCAGCAGCTCGAGCGCCATGACGCTGTTGACGTGGTCGGCGAGGAACCTCTTGGCTGCCGGAGACAGCTCGTCCGGGCTCATGCGAGTCCCACGAACTGCTCACGCACGGCCGCCGCGCCGCCTGTCGGCGGGCGCGCTCGCGGCAGCGTCGGCGCGTGCGCGCGCGGCAGCCTTCGTACCAGTCGCCATGCGCTGCATCCCCCAACTCGTCGCCTCGCGCGGGACCGCCGCACGCGTACCGGCTTCGTTACATCCGAACCGCAGCTCTATAAACCCCGGTCAACGCGCGACGGGTCGGCGAATGCCAGAAGATTTCTTTGCAACAGGCGTCTCGGGCCCGAACGCCGCCAGCCTGAAGCTATGGCAGCCGTCGGGGGCTCGCTCTCAGTCGGCGAACGGCAGTTGGTCTTCGAGCGCGGTGAGCTGAATCGCGCGTTGCACCGCGGCGCCTCCGCGCAGCAGCACGAGCCGGTCAGAGTCTGCGCGCGAGCGGGCGGCGGCGCTGACGAGCAGCCGCAGCCCGGTGGAGTCTATGAACGTCAGGCCCGAGAGGTCGACGACGATTGAGCTGGCGTCGCCTGCTTCGGCGCGCGTCAGTTCGTCCTGAACGACGTCGGCGGTGGCGAGATCGAGCTCGCCGAACAGGCAGATCCCGTGAACCGCGCCTGCGCGTTCAGACGACACGCTGAGGCCACCGAGCTCGATCAGCTGTCGGGCCCGCGACGGCTCGCCTTGCTGAGGCACTGCGTCGGCCATGCACAGCCTCCCTTTGGTGGTTCACGGGTCCTGGTCGCTACCACCTCGTGGCAACGGCGTCCTCGCGGACGCGTCCCGTCGGCGCGCTCCCGCGTGGAAGCGCGTGACAGCGCGGATGGTATACGGGTTTCACCACCCTCGCGAAGGTTCGCGCGCCCAGATCGGTCGGCGATAGCCGCCGAGGCCTGGCTGCTTTTCAACCGATCGCGAACGTCATGCGCACGCGCGTGCCGCGCGTCGTGTCGTTCAGTTCAAGCCTGTCGGCGATGATCGCGATCAGCGCCAGGCCAAGGCCGCTCGCCGGGCGATCGGCCGGTGGCGGCATCCCGGCGCCGTCGTCGCAGACGACGAGCTCGAGCGAGCCGTCGTTGATCGCGGCCTGCACCGCCATGACCCCGGGGACGGGCGCTTGCGCGTAGGCGTGTTGGACGACGTTCGTCAGTGCCTCAGAGACCGCCAGGGCGATGTCTTCGCGCTGGCGAGCGGTTGCGCCGCCGCGCGCAGCGAAGTCGACGACGGCGTGACGCAATCGCGCGATGGCCTCCGGTACTGCGGGCCCTCGGTCGCGCAGCTGGCGTGTGGTCGCGGTGGACACTTCGCAGTTGGAGTACCCGCCGACGCGGGTGGCGCACACACGGCGCGGCTCATGGTTCGTCGCTTGTCAGTCGGGCACGACGATCTGGTCGAGCCCCGGCTCGGCCGGCGGAAACCGCGGGGCCATCGCCTCGAGCGTGTCGGCGATCGTGCGTGCGATCACTAGGTTGCGAAACCACTTCTTGTTGGCGGGCACGACGTACCAGGGCGCGTACGCGGACGACGTCGCGTTCAGCGCATCCTCGAACGCCCGCTGGTAGTCGTCCCAGAGCGCGCGCTCCTTCAGGTCGTTGGAGGAGAACTTCCAGTGCTTGTTGGGGTCCTGCAGGCGCGCCTGCAGGCGGCGCTTCTGCTCGTCCTTGGAGATGTGCAGGAAGAACTTGAGGACGACGATGTTCTCGCGCGCGAGCGTGCGCTCGAAGTCGCAGATCGCGTCGTAGCGCGGTCGCCACACCGCTTCGGGCACGAAGCCCTTGACGCGCACCACCAGCACGTCCTCGTAATGTGAGCGGTTGAAGATCGTGATCATGCCGCGCGAGGGGGTCCGGTGGTGATAGCGCCACAGGAAGTCATGGCCGCTCTCCTCGACGCTCGGTGCCTTGAAGGACCACACGCGGCAACCCTGCGGGTTGACGCCCTGGAAGACGTGCTTGATCGCGCCGTCCTTGCCCCCCGTGTCCATCGCCTGCAGCACGATGAGCAGGCTCTGGCGCTGCTCGGCGTACAGCCGCGCCTGCAGCTCGGCGATGCGCTCGCGGTGCGCGGCGAGCTCGCCCTTGACGTCGCGCTTGGCCGCGTACCCCTCAGTCTCGTCCGGCGAGAGGTCCGCCAACCGGATCGGGGTGCCGGGCTCGACGCGGTAGCCGGGGTAGTCGGGGTGTGGAGGGGGCGACGCCACGACCTGCTGCTCAGGAGCGGCCGCCGCGCTGACGGGGTCCGGCGCGTGATCGGGCATGGTCGCGGCGTACCCGGTCGCGCGTCGAGCCACGTCTGCTCGTCCTGACTGAACTCGCCGGCCCGCGTCCGCCCGATCCGACATGAGATCCGGTGGCCTGAAAAGGCCGATCAGTTTCTCCCCGTGCGGGGGTCTACAGCTGCAGTATCGATCGCGGGAGCGCGTTTGCGCTCGAGCGAGGAGGCAGCGACATGCAGCAGAAGATCACCCCGAATCTGTGGTTCGACAGCGAGGCCGAGCAGGCCGCGGCCTTCTACACCTCCGTCTTCGAGAACTCGCGCCTCGTGAACGTCACCCACTACACCGAGGCGGGGCCGCGACCCGCCGGCATGGTGATGACCGTCGAGTTCGAGTTGGATGGTCAGCGGTTTGTGGGCATCAACGGCGGCCCGCGGTTCACGTTCGACGAGGCCGTCTCGTTCGGGATCGAGTGCGAGAATCAGGACCAGGTCGACTACTACTGGGAACGGCTGTCGGAGGGCGGGGAGGAAGGGCGTGCGGCTGGCTCAAGGACAGGTACGGCTTGTATGGCAGGTCGTGCCGACGGGATGGAGGAGTTGTTCGCCGATCCGGACCCGCGGCGCCCCAACGCGCCATGCAGGCGATGCTCGGGATGGGCAGATCGAAATCGCCGCGCTGCGCAGCGCGGCCGATGGCGCGTCGGCGACCTGACAGGCCAGGCGCGAGACCTGCCACCGCGCGCGGTCGACGGCGACGCGTTCGCGGCACGCCGGCGGTATCCGAACGAGTCGGCGCGGATCGGCCGGTTCCGATCTCGTCGCGATCTACCCGAAGCTAGCGCATCGGAAGCCGTGCGCGGTACGCTGGTGACGGTAATTGTCCACTTGCCGTTACGGGGAGACGTAGAATGGCGACAGCAGACTTCCTAGATGAGAAGCGAAACGAGATCGGCGCGCGGCTGAAGGAGCTCAGGCCGCTCGTCGACGAATATGAGCGCTTGGAGGCCGCCGCGGCCGCGCTGGACGGTGTCTCGACGACAGCGGCGACGCCCACGACGTCGACCGGATCGGCGCGACGCAATTCCGCCCACGCCACGGGCCCGACGCGCAAGCGCGGCGCTTCGCACGGGCGGCGCGGCCGTCCCAAGGGCAGCGGCACCCGGGGGGCCGAAGCGCTCGCGCTCGTCAGGGCGAGCCCCGGCATCACGATCCCGGAGATCGCCGAGAAGATGGGCATCAAGCAGAACTACCTGTACCGCGTGCTCCCGAGCCTTGCCGAGGACGGACTCGTCGTCAAGGAAGGGCGCGGCTGGAAGCCCAAGGACGCCGCGTAGCAGCCCGTCGGGGGCCAGGCTGCAAGCCGGGGCTTGGCCCCCGACGGCGCCAGTCGCGTTTCGCACAGCAAATCAGTCAGCGATTCGAGCGCGACTTGAACGTGCCTCGGCTCAGGGTGGCTCCTTCAGCGGCAAGTGGGCCGGAGTTGCGATCTGCCGAGGCTAGAATTGGAGCATGACGCTTACCACCACGGGCATGGTCCCGCTCGGCTACGGGAAGTTCGTCCGTGCCGACGAGATCGTCGCGCTCGTTCCCGTCGAAGAAGGCGACCGTGGCGAGGGTCGACGCACGTACGTGCACACCGAAGGTCTGCTTGAGCCGCTCGTCGCCTCTCGCTCCGAGAAGGCGATTCTCAGCGACATGCAGAAGGCGCTGACGGCGCCCGACGCCCCGCATCGCCGGCGCCTGTTCGGTCGCCGCCTGCCTCACGAGCCGCGGCGACGCCAGATCGCCTAGGCCCACTAGGTCGACAGGCGAGAACGGCAGCTCGGGCGAGCAGGCCGCCTAGACCGGGCACGAAATCGCGCGACCGGCGACACAGTCGCTCCGGTTGAGCGACGGTTCGAGTTCGACGTCATAACGGTGACCGCAGAGGACGCCGGCCCGTCCTCGACCGGTCGCGAAGATCCTGATGCTCGCCCGCGACAGCGAGATCCGAGACCCGACGATCCTCGAGCAGCTGCGCAACTGACGCCTGCGTGCTCACAGCGAGCCGAGGGCGAGGCGGACGACCCGGTCGGTCGCTTCCTCGACAGTTGGGACAAAGGCAGCGTAACCGCTCGAAGATCACCTGCGGCGGCGCCGCGTTTCCAGTGAGTTCTGCGGCTGCAACGTCGCGAAGTGTCCGCTCAACCGGACCCGATCGGTACGCTCGCAGAATGTCGAAGCGTCCCGAGGAGCACTCGCACGGCGAGTTGCGCAGACGCTTTCGCCGGCTGCCGGCACCCGAGCTCAGCGCCGTCGCCGGCGACTACAGCGGTTCCTTTCCGCAGCCCGGCGCGTATGAGCTGGCGTGTCGATACGGCATGGCCGCGACCGGTCTTGCCGGCTGGCACGGCAAGCGCTTTGAGCCGCCTGGCGGCGGAGCGATCGAGGCTCGTGTCGTGAACCTCGTGCGCCACAACGAGGTCAAGCCGATGGTGGCGCGGATCGCCTCCTCGCTGAATGACGGGGGTCCGGCGCTCGTCTGCACGTACCGGCCGCAGGAGACGCCGCCCTACCGCTGGATTCGTGATGAGTTCCGGGGGTGGGACGAGCGGACCCTGGTCGGGCTCGCCTTCCTCGACCTGGCGGTCGTGCGCGGGGTCGGCTTCCCATTCGTGCTGCGGCGCACCGGCAGCGGCTGAGGCGCCCTCGCCGAGGAGGGCGCCGATGCGCAGTCGCGTCATCTGCGTGACGCGCCGCGTGGGCGCGTCCTGTGTGCGGGGGATGCGAGGGCGGTGCGCATCGCCCTCGTCGCCCTCGCCGTCGTGCTCGTGATCGGGTTGGCGGTCGCCGTGCTCGCCGTCGTCCAGCCGTTCGAGGACGACGACGAGCAGCGGCCCTTCGAGGTCTCGGTCGACGCCATCGTCACCACCCCGCCGCTCTTTCACCGCAAGGCGGTCGAGCTCACGGCTCAGGCCGTTCCGCTCGACGACGATCGCTTCCTGCTGCAGGGCGACGAGCAGGCGATCATCGTGCAACCAGAGCCGGATGCCGTCGAGGGCGAGGTCAAGCGCGGCGAGCGCGTCACCGTCAGGGGTATCGTCGACAGGCTGGATCGCCTACAGGTATCCGAGCTGCGCCCGCTGCTGGGCGAGGACCGCGAGGCCGTGCTGGCCGAGGCGCCGACCGCGCTCGGCGATCCGTACGTCTCGGCGGGCCACGTCGACGCGCGCGGATGAGGTGACCGTCCCGCGGGCGCCGCGCCGCCGCAGCCGGCTGTCCTCCGACGAGCGGGTATGCGAGCGCCTTTGCCCGGATTGTCCGAGTCGCTCACCGGGTAGCAGCCGTACGTGGTCTTCTTGATCTTGCTCATTGCCCTGATCGCGATCTTCGGGCTTGGATCGGTGCTCGAAGCGGCGTTCGTGACGCTGCTCTTGATAGCGGCCGTCGTGATCGTGGTCGGGCTCGCAATCGCTCGACTGCTCGGCCGCTAGCGCCCTTGGCGCCGCGCTCGGCTCGGCGCCAAGGGCGGCCGCCGTCGCCTCCAAGCCTCAGCGAGGACCAGGGCCAGCATCCTGCGCGACGGTGTCGAGCGACGCATCGGCGCTCTCCGCCGCCGGTCTCACCGACGCAGACCGGCAAGAACCGTCGTAGCAGCCCTTGTCGACGTTTCTCGCTATCCGGTCCGCGCCGCGAATCGCAGCTGTTGTCGGGTCTCGCTCGTGCGGCTGATCCAGACGACGGCGGGACGGTCTGTCTTGGGGTCAAAGGCCGCGCGCGGTAGATCGGCGCGCTCGATCGGGCTGACCGGTTCGGGCGCGGCGAAGGTCGCCGCGTCGGCAGCTCGCAGGCTCGCGAAGACCTGGTCTGTGGTCTGGTTGTTGCCGGGCATGGGCAGCGTCGTCCAGACGACGAGGGTGCTTCCGCGGTCGTCGGTTGTCACGTCACCGACGGCGGCGTTGGGCGACAGCGTCTGCGGTGCGCCGAAGCGCAGCGACGACCGGGCGGTCGCGACACGCGCAGGGAAGCCCGATCGCGACGCTGCCCCGGTGATACTCGACCAGGCGACGGTCGCGGTGCCGTCGCGTGCGAGTGCGGCGGCGACTCGGCCGGCGGGGCGCTCGATGCCCTCGCTGCGCTCGAGGTCCTGCGCGGCGCGGAACGCGCGCGGGCCGGCGGGGCGCTGGGCGGCGCGCACGATCCACGGCGTGTTGGCCTCCTCGCCGAGATCCTGCGTACCCCACGCGACAAGCATGCGGCCGTTCGGGGCGGCCGCGACCGAGATCTGGCTGAAGCCGCTCGACGCACCCAGCCGCTGCGGCCTGCCCCAGCTGTGGCCAGCGCGCCGGACACGCGCCTCGACGCGTCGCTCGGTGGGGCGCCCTCGACGCGAGATCGAGCGCTGGTAGGCGACGAGCAGATCGCTGCCGGCACTCCACGTCACCGCGGGCGAGCTGATGAAGCCCGAACCGACGATCACCGCCGGTCGCCCGAACGGCCGGTTGGGGCGGCGCAGCGCCACGACGAGGTGGTCACGGCCGGACAGGTGCTCGACCCAGACGGCGGCAACGTCGCCGCGGTCATTGGCCGCGATCGCGACGTCGTTGCGATCGGCGCGCGTCGTGAGGCGACGGTAGGCGCCCGGGTCGACCTCGAGCTCGTCTCCGGTTCGGCCGAAGCTGTAGCCGAGGCTGCTCTCGGGCTGCTCGAGGTCGTCTGCGGTGAGGTTGCCCGCGGCGAGCGGCAGACGCACAAGCGCGAGGCGGCTTCGCCCATACACGGCGGGTGGCGCGGCGAGCACGACGCGGCCGCGGCCGGCGAAGCTGCCGTCGGGCTGCTGACCGAAGAGGCGGCTGAACCCGCGACTCGGTACGCCCTGGGCTTGGCTCGTGATGCGGACCGACAGCAGCGCGCGTCCGTTGCTGTTGAAGGCGATCGTCGGTTCGGCGAGCTGCGGGCTACCGGTCGTGACGCTGGCCGGCGGCGACCACGGCGCCGCGGCGAGCGCCGAAGACGCCGGTACCAACGCCAGCGCGGCGACGGCCGGGGCGAGGCGGAGAGTAGGCATGCGGCGTGAACGAGGCAACGCGACCGGAAGTTGCGCCGTCCCCCGCACGCTGCCCGCGCGAGCGACCTTCGCAAGCCGGGGCGCCCGCGCCGCGCACGACGGCGCGACGCGGGCGCCGCTTTCTACGTCACCGGCTGCTGGCGCGCCGAGCGCTCGCGCCGGCCGGCCGCCATCAGGCCACCCGCCGTGATGCCGGCGAACAGCGCGCTCGCGGTGATCGCGACATGCAGGAGGTTGTCGGCCGTGTTGACCGGGATCAGGTTGAACACGTCGTTGCCGTCGATGAAGCCCCAGACGGTCACGAGCGCGTAGACGATCCCGAAGGCGGTCGCGGTCGTCGCGGCCAGCGGGCCGTTCGGCGCCGCGAGCAGCAGCAGCAGGCCCGAGGCGATGTGCACGATGTTGTGCCAGCCGTTGACCTCGAAGACGATGAACTCCTCGCCCTGGATGGCTGTGCCGGTCGCGAAGTTCGTTCCGCCGAAGATGAATCCGAGCACGCCGACGGCGAGCAGCGTGATCCCGAACACGAGGCAGAACGTCTGCGCCAGCGTCCGCCCGGTCGTTTCCTTCTTGGTCTGGGGTGTTGCGGTCATGTATCAGTCCTCCGATCTGGGGGTCAGGGCGTACCCGCGGTGATCGCTCGCCGGGCGCGTTCGCTTCGCTGTGATCTCGCGTTGCAATCCCTGGCGCTCCCGGTGATAGCGCACGATCGCGATCAGCATCACGGCGAACGCGGGGGCGAACAGCAGGGGCTCGAGCGCATGCAGCGCGTGCGCGGGTACGAGCGTCATCGCTGGCGGATACCCGCGACGCAACCGCGCTGTCCAAGACGGTCAGCCACCGGACGGCGCGGCGCCGCCCAGACGCCGGCGCCTGCCGCTGACCCGCTGCACAGCAGGAACTGCTCGTGAAGCGACAGCGGTCCTGGGCGGCCCACTAGTGGACGTGTCCGTTAGTTCGTTGGGTTAGGCCGCGAGCTTGAGGTGCGGCTCGCGGTCGGCGAGGCGGGCCAGGAGGTCGTCGAGCTTGGCGCGGGTGAAGGTCCAATCGAAGGGCTTGGCGATCTGGCGGTAGTGCTCCTCGAAGGCCGTGATGCGCGCGGCAAGCGCGTCGAGGTCTGCGAAGTCGTTGGGTGTCAGCGCCTTGCGTTGCAGGATCGAGAAGTAGATCTCGATCTGGTTCAGCCACGAGGCATGGACCGGCAGGTGGATCAGGCGTGCGTTGGCGTAGGTGTCCTGCATGCGGGCGATCGAGGTCTTGCCGGAATGGCTTGAGCCGTTGTCGACGATCCAGAACACGGTCTTGGCCGACTTGTAGGGCTCGCTGCTCATGACCTGCTCGACGAGCCGTCTGAACGGTTCGATCCCCGTCTTCGCCTCGCAGCGCCCGAAGAGTCTGGCGTGATGGACGTCCCACGCGGCGAGGTAGGCCAGTGTGCCGCCGCGCTTGTACTCGAACTCAACCAGCGCGGGGTGCTCGGGCGTTGGTGCAACCGTCTCGTGGCGGCGTGCGAGCGCTTGCAGCTGAGACTTCTCGTCGGCGCAGATGACGTACTCGCCGGGATGCAGCAGCCGGCCTTCGAAGCGGCGCGCGTACAGATCCAGGACGCGGCCCGCCTTCGGCTGGAAGTTGGGGTCGCGCGGAAAGATCCACGAGCGCTGCTGCCACGGCTTTAAAGAGCGGTCATGCAGCCAGCGCCAGATCGTCGTCGCCGATGCCTCGGTGACGCCCTGCTCGATGACGAGGCGATGCAGCTCAGTGCGCGAGAAGCGTCCCAGCGGCCGGTCGTGCTTGACCGGCAGCTCGCACGCGACGGCGACGACGTCGGCGACCTGCTGCGGGGAAAACGGCGCGGGCGGCCCGCGCGTGGTTTGTCGGTCAGCCCCTCGATGCCCTGCTCACAGAATCTTCGTCGCCACTTGCTGACGACATCCGGATGACAATCGCAGCGCACCGCGATCTCCTTGTCGGCCAGACCCTCGGCTGCGTACAAGATCATCCGCGCGCGCTGAACATCGCGATACGCGAGCGTCGGCGTCCCCGCGCGCCGCGCAAGCTCATCACGATCCGCCTCGCCAAGCTCGATCGGGTAGCGGCTGGTCCGGGCCACGATCTCACGTTCGACACCGGGCCCGCATCCTCCTTTAATAACCCGACGAACTTGCGGATGGGTCCACTAGCCTGCCGCGCATGGCGACGGTCATCCCGATCGAGGACCTGCGGCGCAGCGCGACGGCGGCGCTGTTCGAGGGCCGCGAAGACGTGGCGGTCTCGATCTTCGTCACCGCCTACGAGCGCGGGCAGGGTCCGTCGCTGCACCTGCACCCCTACCCGGAGGTGTTCGTCGTGCAGGCCGGCACGGCGGCCTTCACGGTCGGCAACGACGAGCTCGCCGTCAGGCCAGGTCACATCGTGGTCGTCCCGGCACGGACCGCTCACGCCTTCACGTGCGCCGGCGACGACACGCTGCGCGTGGTCAGCGTCCACCCGAGCGGCACCGTCGAGCAGACGAACCTGTAGCCGCGCGGGCGGCCGCGGCGATCGTCGAGTCCTACGTCATCCCCGCGGCGGCACGATCCGCAGGATGCGGTCGTCTTCGGCGACCGGGTCGCCGCGGCCGTCGCGATTGCTCGTCAGGACGTACAGCGAGCCGTCGGGCGCCTCGACGACGGTCCGAAGGCGGCCGAAGCGGCCCTCGAACAGCGCCTCGCCACGGTCGCCGTTGCCGTCGAGCGGGACGCGCCGCAACTGCTCGCCGCGCAGTGCCGCGACGAGGAGATCACCCGTCCACGAGGAGCCGGGCCGCGTGACGAACGTGGCGCCCGACGGCGCGATCGTCTCCGGGTAGACGACCAGCGGCGCGGCGAAGTCGCCGTGGTCGGCGCCCGTGACCTCCGGCCAGCCGTAGTTGCGGCCCTCGCGGATGGCGTTGATCTCGTCGTCGCCGGCGGGCCCGTGCTCGGTCGCGACGAGCCGGTCGCTGCCGGGCTCCCAGTCCAGCCCCTGCGGGTTGCGGTGGCCGAGCGAGACGATCTCCGCCTCGCCGCCTTCGCCGCGGTACTGCTCGGGCGTCATGCGCAGGAACTTCCCGTTGCGCGAGTCCGGGTCCTGTGCGAGCTGGGGGCGGCCGGCGTCGCCTGTCGCGATGTAGAGGCGCTCGTCGGGACCGAACGCGATGCGCCCGCTGTCGTGGATCGCCCCCGCCTCGATGTCGCCGAGGATCACGGCGTCCTCCGTCAGGCGTCCGTCGCGGAAGCGGTAGCGGGCCAGGCGCATGCCGTCCGCGGTGGTGAAGAAGAGGTAGACGAAGCGGTTGTCCTCGAACTCGGGGTCGAGTGCCAGGCCGAGCAGACCGCCCTCGCCCTGCGCTGAGACGTCGACGCGCGCGAGCGGCTCGTCGCGCAGCCTGCCGTCGGCGCCGAGCAGCCGGACGCGTCCGGGGCGCTCGGTGACAAGCGCGCGGCCGTCGGGCAGCAAGGCGATGTCCCACGGCACCTCGAGGCCGGTGGCCACGGTCTCGACGCGCGCTGCGCCGTCGCTGCGTGCGAGGCGTTCGCGGCGCTGCGTCGTCGTCCGCGGCGCTGCCGGCGCCGCCGGCGGCGTCGTCGCCGTGGTCCCGGCGGCGCCGCCCGTCTCGTCGTCACCGCCGCAGGCCGAGAGGGCGAGGAGCGCGGTCAGCAGGGCGAGGAGGAGGCGGGAGGACACGGCGCTGGGCTACCCGCAGAGCACGCCGAGCACCGGCCGGCGTCGGTGGGCGTCGGCGGCGGCGGGTGAGCGAAGATTGCCGTCCCATGACCGTCGGTAACTTCCTTGGTCTCGACGAGCGCCATTCGAGCTTCGACCGCGCAGGCGTCCTCGTCTTGCCGCTTGCGCTCGAGGCGACCGTCAGTTACGGCGGCGGGACGGCACGCGGGCCGGCGGCGATCATCGAGGCCTCGCAGCAGGTCGAGCTGTACGACCGCGAGCACGACGACGAGCCCGCGCTCGAATACGGCGTCCACACGCTCGACGCGCCGCAGCTCGCTGCCGACGATCCCGAGGCGGCGGTCGCGCAGATCGCCGCCGCGGTCGCTCGGGCTGCGGCGAGCGGCAAGCTCGTGGTCGCGCTCGGCGGCGAGCACACGATCAGCGCCGGTGTCAGCCGCGGGCTGCTCGAGGCGTTCGAGGGCCCGCTCAGCGTCGTGCAGATCGATGCGCATTGCGATCTACGCGAGACGTATGAGGGCTCGCGCTACAGCCACGCCTGCGTCGCACGGCGGATGCTCGACGACCCGCGCGTCGAGCAGGTGCTGCAGTTCGGCGTGCGCTCGGCTGCCGCCGAGGAGGTCGCGTTCGCGCGCGGGCACCCCGAGCGCGTGCGCGTGTGGTGGGCGCAGGAGGTGCAGGACGGCGCCTGGCACGAGGAGCTGCGAGACCGGCTCGAGGGCCGTCGCGTGCATCTGACGATCGACGTCGACGGGCTTGATCCCGCAGTCGTCCCGGCGACCGGCACGCCCGAGCCTGACGGGCTGCGATGGCGCGAGGTGCTCGACGTCGTCCGCACGACCGCGCGCAGCGCCTCGATCGTCGGCGTCGACTGCGTCGAGTTGGCGCCGCAGCCGGCGCTGCACGCCGCCGACTTCGCCGTCGCCAAGCTCGTCTACAAGACCATCACCTACGCAGTGAACGGAGGCTGAGCCGCGATGCAGTACGCGCAGGAGGTCAAGCGGTTCATCCGCCACCACTACCGCCACTTCAACTCGGCCGCGCTGATAGATGCAGCAGAGGGCTACGCGAAGCTCGTGTCTGACGGCGGGCGAATGTTCCTGACGCTGGCCGGCGCGATGAGCACCGCCGAACTCGGGATCTCGCTCGCCGAGATGATCCGCGCGGAAAAGGTCCATGCGATCTGCTGCACCGGCGCCAACCTCGAAGAGGATGTCTTCAACCTCGTGGCGCACGACCACTACGTGCGCGTCCCCAACTACCGTGAGCTGACGCCGCAGGACGAGCAGGCGCTGCTCGAGCGCCACCTCAACCGCGTCACCGACACCTGCATCCCGGAGGAGGAGGCGATCCGCCGCATCGAAGACGCGATCCTCGACGAGTGGGTGTCGGCGGACAAAGCCGGTGAGCGCTTGTTCCCGCATCAGTTCCTGTACCGGATCCTGCGCGGCGGACGGTTGGAGCCCCACCACCAGATCGACCCGAACGACTCCTGGATCGTGGCCGCGAGCGAGCAGGACCTGCCGATCTTCGTGCCCGGCTGGGAGGACTCGACGAGCGGCAACATCTACACGTCTCACTGTCTCAACGGCACGATCCGCGATGTCCACACGGTGCGCACGGGGATCGAGTACATGATGGCGTTGACCGAGTGGTACCGCGTGGAGTCGGCCGAGAATGCGATCGGTTTTCTTCAGATCGGCGGTGGCATCGCGGGCGACTTCCCGATCTGCGTCGTGCCGATGCTGCGCCAGGACATGGACCTCGTCGACACGCCGCTGTGGAGCTACTTCTGTCAGATCAGCGACTCGACGACGAGCTACGGCTCATATTCCGGCGCCGTGCCCAACGAGAAGATCACCTGGGAGAAGCTGTCGATCGACACGCCGCGCTTCGTGATCGAATCGGATGCGACGATCGTCGCCCCGCTCATCTTCGCGTACGTGCTGGCCGGCGACTGAAGCGCGCTCATCGTCTGTTGCGCGTGAGCCGCCGCAGCCCGACGCGGCGGATCCGGCGGGCGATCGGGGGGTGGTCACGTGTGATCTCGTTCATCATCCCCCGCCGCCGTTGCTGCGCCGCCGCAGCGGCGTCGCGGGGATCGGGTGATCACGCTGGCACGCGCCCGCCAGGGCGACCGTGCCCGCCGCCGCAGGTGCAGCGAGCGTCGTCGGCTCGGCGCTCTGCAAGAAGTCCATCAGGCGATCGACGTCGTCGGCGCCGGTCGTGTGGTTGAGCACGCACACGCGCAGCGTGTAGCGGCCGTTGACGATCGTCGACGACACGAGTCCGAGCCCGCTCTGCTCCAGCGCGACGACCAGCGCAGCGTTGTGGGCGTCGACCTCGTCCTCGTTCGCCGCTCCCGGAAAGCGGCGGCGAAAGCAGATCACGCCGAGCGACGCCGGCGCCGTCAGCTCCAACGCATCGGCGGCGTCGACGCGCTCGCGCACACGCTCTGCGAGGTCAAGCGAGCGATCGACAGCCGCCGTGAACGCGTCGACTCCGAAGTACTGCAGCGAAACCCAGACCTTCAGGGCGCGCGCGCTGCGCGTGAGCTGCAGGCCGCGGTCGGAGAGGTTCGTCTCGTCGCCGGCGCAGCAGTCCTGCAGGTAATCGGGCGTCATCTGAAACGCAGTCCGCAGAACGCTGTCATCACGCACGAGCAGGGCGCCGCACTCGTACGGCTGGTAGAGCCACTTGTGCGGATCGAGCGTTACCGAGTCGGCTGCGTCGAGGCCGCGCAGGAGCTCGCGCCCGCGCTCGGTCAAGACCGCGAACCCGCCGTAGGCCGCGTCGACGTGCAGCCATACGCCGCGCTCCCGGCACAACTGGGAGAGCGGGGTGAGCGGGTCGACCGCGCCGGTGTTCGTCGTGCCCGCAGTGGCCGCCACGAACAGCGGCCGCCGGCCGGCACGCACGTCGGCGTCCATGGCCGCGGCGAGAATGCGTGGATCGATCCGAAACCGCGCGTCGGTCGGGAGCACGCGCAGCTGCTCGGGACGGAAGCCGAGCACGCGCGCCGAGCGCGCGAGCGACGAGTGCGCCTGATCGGAGACGTATCCGACGAGGTCGGCCGACATGTCGCCGACGAGCGTTTCGCGCGCACACGCCAGCGCCGTCAGGTTTGCGGCGGAGCCCCCGTCGACGAGCACGCCGCCGGCGCCGGCGGGGTAGCCGATCCACTGCTTGAACCAGGCGAGCACCTCGAGCTCGAGCTGCGTCGGCCCGGCGGACTCCATCCACGAGCCGGCGTAGATGTTGCAGGCGCTGGCGATGAAGTCACCAAGCGCGCCCGGCCACGTCCCGCAGAACGGGATGAACGCAAAGAAGCCCGGATGGTCACCGCGGCTCATGAACGGCAGCACGTCGCGATCGAGGCGCGCGAGGATCGCGTCGAAGTCCTGACCCGCCGCCGGTGGTGGGCCGGACAGGCGGTCGCGCATCTCCTGCGGCGACGCGCGGCGCAGCGGCGGAATCGACCGATCGCACAACCGCTGCACGAGCATGTCGACGGTGCGGTAGCCGTACGCGCGCATCGCCTCCGGATCGACCCCGAGCGGGTCGCCGTTGCCGTCTGCCTCACGCACTGACCGTGCATCCTCACAGGCACGCGCCGACGCCGCAACGCGAGCCCCGCGGCTGAAAGACCCACCAACCGCGCCTCGTGACGGCGTTCGGTGGCCTGCCGCCTCGGCCTCGCGCGCCGCCACGCGCGCAACGTAAGCCGACGGCAGCCGCGCTCTTGACTCACCTGGCCGGGTACCCCAGCGCGAGTCTCGAACGCGCTCGATCCCAACGAACCGAGAACGGAGCTCCGATGCTCGATCGCTCACGCTGGATCCGCCACGATCGCCATCGCTCGATCGACGTTGCCGGCCGCGTCCGAGCCGGCACATGGAAGGGAATGGTCGCCGGGGCCGGCGGCGTCGCGGTGATGACGCTCGGCGAGAAGATCGAGCAGCGCCTCACCGGCCGCCCGGACTCGTACATGCCGGCGCACACGCTTCAGCGCCTTCTCGGCCGGCAGCCCGACGGCGAGCCGCGCGCAATGAACCTCGGCATGCACATCGGCCAGGCGATCCTCCTCGGAGCCTGGCGGGGATTGATGGCAGAAGGGGGCCTGCGCGGCCCGCGCGCGTCGGCGATGTTCACCGTCATCCGCCTTGCGAACGACCAGACGCTCGAGAACATCACCGGGCAGGGCGCCCCTCCTTGGACGTGGCCGCGCCGCGAGCTGATCGTCGATGTCCTGCACAAAGCGGTATATGCCTTCGCCACGGGTGTCATCGCCGACGCGCTTGCCGAAGATCCGCCGGCCTGGCAGGAGGCGCGGCGCTGAGCGAGGAGCGGTCGGGCTCGGACGACAAGACGTTTGAGAACTGCAACTGAGGGACGCGTTGTCCGCAGATCAGCACCGAGACCTTGACCTGTCCGGCGAAGGCCTGGGTCCCGCTGTGGCCTCCGTTTCGAGGCCGGGCTACGAGGCGAGCTTGCACCTCGAGCGCGCCACGCAGCAGCTCTGGCTCGTCGAGCGCAGCCATGACTCGCACGGCGAAGACTGGACGGCTGCGGCGGCGCACGACGCGCTCGCCGCCTCGTTCGCGGAGGGCAGGCTGATCGTCGGCGGTCAAGTGTCCCTGCCTACCGTGGACGTCGAGGCTGTCGTTGGCGCTCGCGTTCAAGCGAATGCCCGCAGGCGCTTCGCGCTTGGGCTCAGACAGCGCTTCGGCCGACTGGCGAGGGAAACGCACTCCTATCCGTAGTGCCGCCGCCGCCGGCGCAGCCGAGCCCGGCCGTCAGCGGGGCGTGTCCCAGGCCTGTAGGAGCGCGAGCGGGTCGACCGGTTCGCCGCCTTCGTGCCACCCAGGTGCAGTCCAGAGCTCGAAATGCAGATGACACGCGCTGGCCGCGCCGGTCTGTCCGACCTGACCGAGCGGTTGGCCGGCGCTGACGCGCTGTCCTTGCTCGACGGCGGCGGGGGCGAGCAAGTGCATGTAGGCCTGGCTCGTGCCGTCGTCGGCCTTGATGACGACGTAGTTGCCCGCCCGAGCGTGGAAGCGGGTCAGCGTGACCTGGCCCGCGAGCGCGGCGACGAGTGGTGTGCCGCAGGCGGCGAGAACGTCCTGCCCCTGGTGCCGGCGCGGGCCGCCGAAGCGGTTGATCTCGCTGCCGTAGTCGTGCGCGCCCTGAACGGGGAACACACCGGGCAGCGCTGCGACCGGCGCTGTCGCGGGCGGCGCGACAGCCGGCGGCAGGACCCGCAGGCGCGGGCCCGCGGCCGCGCTGTCGGCGGCGAGGACGCGCAGCCTGCCGCTGCGCGCTGACGCCGGGACCGTGACGAGCACGCGGTGCGGACTGGCGGCCTCGGGGCGCGCGCGACGATCGTCACGCGATCCGCGGGCACCGAGGAAGATCACCGTTCGCGTCTGCGCGAGGTTCTCCCCGCTCAAGCGCAGCACATACCCGCGCGGGCAGCTGGTCTGCTCGCCCGTCCCGCATTTCAGGGTCTTGACCTCGGGCTTCGAGTACCGTGCGCCACCGCTGCGCGGCGACGCGTGCGCGAGCGCCGCCGCCGGCATCGCAAGCACGGCGAGCAGCGTCACGGCCACGGCGCGGCGCATCAGTCGGTGAACGGTCCGGGCGATCGTCAGCTTCCTGTCTCCAGGCGCCTACGAGGTGAGCTGACGGGCTCGCACGCAACCAGCGCGCTACGGCTTGCACAGAAGCCGATTCGCCCCAACGACCCGGTTCCCCCGCTCCCACCGGCACTGGCCCGGCGAGACTCGGCGCATCAACGCCACGCAGCCTAACGCGCCGTCCGGCATCGCGCACGCCGCACGTCGCGATGTTGGCGTCACGCGTGCCCCGCAGCGGCCGTCCGAGGGAGTAGCTGGCGCGTGCGCAGCCGTGATCGGAACTTCGCGCCCGCGCCGCCGGGTACGCTCGCGAACGTGAGCCCGATCGCCCTACGAGCCGAGCTGCGCCGCCGGCGCTCTTGCTCGCTCTCGTCGCTCGTGCTGCTCTGCATCAGTCGGCGTTGATCGGCAGCTGACCGCCGACGCGCCTCATGCGCGCCGCGGATCGCGTGTGCCCGATCAACCGAAGACCAAGGAGACCCACCACTCAATGAGACTCATCAACACAAGCACGCTGGCGGCGCTCGCGGCTGCCGCAGCGCTGGCCGTCGCCGCCTGCGGCGACGACGAAACCAGCAGCAGCTCGGCGTCGGGCGCCGGCGGAAACGGCGTCGACCGCGCGTTCGTGGCGGACATGATCCCGCACCACGAGTCGGCGATCGAGATGGCCAAGATCGCTCAGCAGCGCGGCGAGAGCGCGTTCGTCAAACAGCTCGCCGACGACATCGCGACCTCGCAGAGCGAGGAGATCGCGACGATGCGCCGTGAGGACGAGGAACTCGAGCAGGCCGGCGTCAAGCGCGGCTCGCTCGGCGTGCCCGACCACATGAAGGGGATGGAGGACGACCCCGCGAAGCTGAAGACCGCTGAGCCGTTCGACGCAGCGTTCATCAAGATGATGATCCCCCACCACGAGGGCGCGATCGAGATGGCCGAGGTCGAGCTCGCCAAGGGCGAGGACCCCGAGCTCAAGGCCCTCGCGCAGGACATCATCGACGCCCAGCAGCGCGAGATCGCCGACATGCGCAAGCACCTCGCCGACAGCGGCTCCTCCGACGGCGGCACGCAGGACGGCGATCACGGCTCCGGACACTCGGGCTGAGGGCCGCGCGGTGCGGCGCCGGCCGATCCGGCGCCGCCGCGCCTGCTCGTGAGCATCTCGACCATGGCCGTCATCACGATCGGCATCGATCCGACGATCGAGCTCGGACCGATCACGCTCGCCTGGCACGGCATCACGATCGCGCTGGGCATCCTGATCGGCGGCCTCGCCGCCGCACGCTGGCTGCGCGAACGTGACCTGTCGCCCGAGCCGATGTACACCTTCACCGCGCTCGCGGCGGTCGGGGGCATCGTCGGCGCGCGCATCTTCTATCTCCTCGAGCACGACCCGGGCGCGCTGCTCGCGCCCGACCGGCTGATCGGAAGCAACGGGTTCACGTTCGACGGCGGCGTGATCCTCGCCGCACTGCTGATCGCCGGCTACGTGCACCGGACGGGCCTCAGCGGTCGCTATCTCGACGCCGGCGCCGCCGGGCTTCCGCTCGGCGTCGCGATCGGCCGCATCGGCGACGTCATCAACGGCGAGCACTACGGCGAGCGCAGCACGTTCCTGCTCGCCGTGCGCAACTCGCACCCCGACGCGCTGACGCCCAACCCCGATTTCGCCTACCACAGCGGCGGTCTCTACGAAGTGCTGCTGGCGACGATCATCTTCGCCGTGATCTGGCCGCTGCGCCACCGCTTCAAGCGGCCCGGCGACCTCGCATGGCTCGTGCTCGGCCTCTTCGCGGCGGGGCGGTTCTTCGAGTTCTTCCTGCGCGGCGACAGCCCGCAGCTGGCACTCGGTCTCAACAACGCGCAATGGACGAGCGTCGCGCTGCTGGCGATCGTCGTCATCGGCCACGCGCTGACGAAACGCCGCGCCGACCAACGCGCGACGTCCGCCGACGGCGCGGCAGTAGCGTCCGCGCAGGAGTGACGATCAGGAGCGCCGGACGTCGAAGGAGCACGCGCGGGCGCGAACCCGCAGCGAGCGCACCCCGCACAACGTCACCGCCGAGTCTGACACGCTGTCTGGGTGCGCTTTGGCAGAGATCGCTCGCGGGGCGCGACGTCGCGGCGGCGATTGGGGCCGACGCTTGGGGTTCACGACATCGCGATCGATCTCGGTACGGCGAACACGCTGGTCTACGTCGGCGGCGAGGGGATCGTCGTCGCAGAGCCCTCGGTCGTCGCGATCGACACCGTCAGCGGTCAGGTGCATGCCGTCGGCGCCGACGCTGAGCGGATGATCGGGCGCACCCCGGCGACGATCTCGGCGGTCCGTCCGCTGCGCCACGGCGGATCGCCGACTTCGAAGTCACCGAGCAGATGCTGCGCTACTTCATCACCCGCGTGCTCGATCGGCGCTGGGCTCACCCGCGCGTGATCGTCTGCGCCCCCTCTGGCGTCACGGAGGTCGAGCAGCGAGCCGTCGAGCAGGCGGCGCTCGCCGCCGGCGCACGGCGCGTGCAGCTGATCGAGGAGCCGATCGCGGCGGCGATCGGAGCCGGGGTGGCGATTGAGGAACCTGTCGGGCGGATGATCGTCGACATCGGCGGCGGTACCAGCGAGGTGGCGGTGATCTCACTTGGCGGCATCGTCCTGTCGCGCTCGATCCGCGTCGGCGGCTATGAGATGGACGAGGCGCTCGGCCACTACATGCGCAGCGCCCATCAGCTGGCGATCGGCTCGCGCACGGCGGAGGCGATCAAGCTGGCGATCGGCTCGGCGCACCCGCTCGCCGACGAATTGACGTTCCCGGTACGCGGACGCCACCTGATCACCGGCCTGCCGAGCGAGGTTCAGCTGCACAGCGAAGAGGTTCGCGAGGCACTCCGGGCGCCGCTGCGAGAGATCCTCTTGGCGATCACCGAAACGCTCGAGCAGACCCCGCCCGAGCTCGCCAGCGACATCGCCCGCCATGGCATCCTGCTCGCCGGCGGTGGCACGCTGCTGCGCGGCCTGGCCGGCCTCGTCGAGGCCGAAACCGAGATCGCGACGGACGTCATCGAATCTGCGCTGACCTGCGTCGCGGTCGGCTCGGGCCTTGCGCTCGAGCACTACGACCGGCTCGCCGGAAGCGCCACCGCAACGCGCGGACGCGCGGGCCGCTCAACACCGACGTAAGCGCCCAAGCAGGTAGCTCCAAACCCGGTAGCCGCCACTCGCTCACGTCGAGCTCAGATGTTCGCGCGCTCAGCCTGCCATCGAGCGCCGTCGGCGCGGTGCGCGTCGCCAGCCTGCGGCTGCGCGACCCGCCGGGAGCGAGCGAGACAGCGCGCCTGCTGCGAGCACGAAGACGGCTGATGCCCAGAGGCAGGCCTGAAGGCCGATCCATTGGTACAGCACGCCGGAGAGGACGGTGCCGGCGAGACGTCCGCCGGCGTTTGCCATGTAGTAGAAGCCGACATTCATCGCGACTTTGTCGCCGTCGGCGTAGGCGAGGATGAGGTAGCTGTGGACGGCCGAGTTGAGCGCGAACACGAGGCCGAACACGAGCAGGCCGACGACGACCGCCAGCGTCCCGTCGGTCCCGGCGGCGAGCGCGATCGCGATCGCTGCCGGGAAGACGGCGAGCAGGAACGCGAGCCATGTCGCGGTGTGTCCGTCGGGATCGCGGATGTGGCGCGGTGCGGCGGCCTGCACGATTCCATAGCCGATCACCCACGCGGCGAGGAACGTTCCGACCTGCCAGAAGCTCCAGCCCTGCTCGGTGCGCAGGTAGACGGGGACGCCGACGACGAACCACACGTCGCGGGAGGCGAACAGGAAGATCCGGGCGGCGGCGAGGGCGTTGACGGAGCGGTTGTTGGAGAACATGCCGCGGAACTTCGCCTTGCGGTCGGGGCGGCCGAGGTCGCCGCGCATGAGCACCAGCACGACGACGAGCGCGGTTGCGACGAGGCCCATGAGCACGCCGAGGGCGGCGTGGAAGCCGGTGGTCGTCAGCAGCAGGCCGCCGAGGAAGAATCCGACGCCCTTGAGCGCGTTCTTCGATCCCGTCAGCAGCGACACCCAGCGATAGAGCTGGCCCGAGGCGTCCTCTGGCACGACGAGCTTGATCGCGCTCTTGGAGCTCATCTTCGTCAGGTCCTTGGCGATGCCCGAGAACGCCTGGGCGACCATCACGTACGGCACGACGAGCAGCGACTCGGGGGCGACGAGCAGCATCGCGAGCGCCAGCAGCTGCGTTGCGAGGCCGCCGAGCAGCGTGAATCGCAGACCGAGGCGGGCGGCGAGCCAGCCGCCGACGAGGTTCGTGACGATGCCGAAGAACTCGTAGAAGAGAAACAGCGTGGCGACGGCGATCGGGCTGTAGCCGCGCTCGTAGAAGTAGAAGAGGACGAGCAGCCGGATCGCGCCGTCGGTGATCGTGTCGGCCCAGTACGCGCCGGTGACCAGGACGTAGTTGCGCAGGTCCGCCGTCCGCCGGCTGTCCTGGGCCGCCTCCATCGCGCTACCGCTCGAGTCGTGCGCCGACGGCTGCGGCGAGCTCGACGAGCCGGTTGGCGTAGCCCCACTCGTTGTCATACCAGGCCAGGACCTTCACCTGGGTCTCGTCGGTGACCATCGTCGAGAGCGCGTCGAGAATCCCCGAGCGCGGGTCGTCCTTGTAGTCGACCGAGACCAGCGGGCGCTCCTCGTAGCCGAGGATCCCGGCCAGCGGCCCATCGGCGGCGGCTTTCATCAGTGCGTTGACCTCCTCGATCGTGGTGGCCCGCGCGACCTCGAAGACGGCGTCGGTCAGCGAGGCGTTGAGCAGCGGGACGCGGACGGCCAGGCCGTCGAGCTTGCCCTGCAGCTCCGGGACGATCAGCCCGATCGCCGTCGCCGACCCGGTCGTCGTGGGGATCAGCGAGACCGACGCCGCCCGTGCACGGCGCAGATCCTTGTGCGGGGCGTCGACGATCGTCTGCGTGTTGGTCATGTCATGCAGTGTCGTGACCGAGCCGCGCAGGATCCCGATGCCCTCGTGGATCACCTTGACGAGCGGCGCCAGGCAGTTCGTCGTGCACGACGCTGCCGTGACGATGTCGTGGACAGCGGGGTCATAGCGGTCGTCGTTGACGCCGACGACGATGTTCAACGCGCGCTCGTCCTTGACCGGTGCGGCGACGACCACTTTCCCCACGCCCTGCTCGAAGTAGGGCGTGAGCGAGTCGATGGTGCGGAACCTGCCCGAGCACTCGAGCACGATCTCGGCGCCATGCTCGTTCCGCACGTCGCCCGGGGCAGCAACGTTGCTGTAGGCGAGTGCGGCGCCGTCGACGGTGAGCGTCGCGCCTTCGCCGATCGCCTCGCGATCCCAACGGCCGTGCACGGAGTCGAAGCCCAACAGGTGCGCGGCAGTCGCGGCGTCGCCATGCGGTTCGTTGAGGTGGACGAACTGCAGGTCGTCGCGGTCCCATCCCGCTCGCAATGCCAGACGGCCGATCCGGCCGAAGCCGTTGATCGCGATGCGGGTGGGGATCATGAGCTCCTGCCTTGCACGGTGACAGGCGGCACCGTATCGATTGACAGATGTCGTTTCAATCGGTATATCTGGATTGATGGCGGTCGATCTGGAGCTGATGCCGAAGAAGAAGCGCGCCGCCGGCGAGCGCTGCTGCGAACCGGTCGTCTATCCCGACGTCGAACGCGCGCACGCCGCGCGGATGGCAGAGGTCGCCAAGGCGCTGGGCGACCCGATCCGCCTGCAGCTCGTCGACGTCTTGCGCCGCCACGCCGGCGAGGTCTGCGTCTGCGAGCTCGTACCGCTGTTCGACATCTCACAATCGACGCTCTCTCACCACCTCTCGAAGCTGCGCGCGGCCGGGATCGTCGACTCCGAGCGCCGCGGGCTGTGGGCCTATTACTACGTCTGTCCCGATGCGCTGAAGGAGCTGTCCGCATGGCTGAGCTGACCGACACCGACATCCGTGAGCTCGTGCGCGAGCGCTACGCCGCCGCCGCAACGGCCATCGCCGGAGGCGCGGCGGCCGTCGATCCGATGGCCGAACCGGCGTCGTCGTGCTGCGGTCCGGCCACGGCGGCCGGCTCGTCGTGCTGCGCGCCCGTCGGCCTCGAGGACGCCGCCGGCAACGAGGTCTTCGGCGGCTCGCTCTACGACAGCGAGGACGGCGCGGACGACGCGCCGGTGCAGGCCTCGCTGGGCTGCGGCGTGCCGACCGCGGTCGCCGACCTGCACGACGGCGACGTCGTCCTCGACCTCGGATCGGGCGCCGGCGCCGACGTCCTCATCAGCGCGCGCCGCGTCGCGCCGAGCGGACGCGCGATCGGCCTCGACATGACCGACGAGATGCTCGAGCTCGCGCGCGCCAACGCCGCCGCAGCGGGCATCGACAACGCGCAGTTCGTCAAGGGCTACCTCGAGCAGCTGCCGCTGCCGGACTCCAGCGTCGACGTCGTCATCTCCAACTGCGTCATCAACCTCTCGGGGGATAAGCCGCAGGTGCTGCGCGAGGCCGCGCGCGTCCTGCGTCCGGGCGGGCGCTTTGCGATCTCCGACGTCGTCGCGGACCCCGACATGGACGAGGCCACGCGCGCCGACATGGCGCAGTGGACCGGCTGCGTCGCCGGTGCGCTGACGCGCCTGCAGTTCGAGCGCTCGCTCGCCGACGCCGGCCTGGTCGACGTCGAGATCCGCGAGACGCACCGCGTCCACAAGCACGCCGCCGCCGCGATCGTGCGTGCACGCAAGCCGCAGGCTTGAGCCCGGCGGATCATTCGGCTGTAGAGGGCCTCAGAGAAAGCCTACGAGGTCCGACCTGACTGCCCCGGGACGTCACCGAAGTCACCGCTGAGCTGTGACCCTCAGGCGCTGGCTGCCGTCAAGAACCCGCCGGTCGTCCATGCAACGGTCCCTCAGCAGGACTCCCGCCAGCGGAACGACAACCCCGACGGCGCCGCCGGGGCTCCACCCGTTCCGCGGACGTCGCGGGAGTGTGTGCGTCAGGCTGCGTGCGCGCCGGCTCGGAGCGCGTCGGCCGCAGCAGAGTTGAGGTCGGTCCCCGTACGAAACGCGCTGCGCGCCCCGGAGCCCGAGCACCGCCTCGGGCACGGCGACCCGGGGCGAGGGGCGCGCCGGCCGCATTACCCTTGCTCGCAGATGTCCAAGCGCCCAGCTGGGTGCCATCGCCGGGGCGGTCGACGCGCAACGTCTCGGCCTTGTCGATGAGCTCGTCGAGCTCGTCCGAGGTGATCTCGTCGTCGTGCATGGCTAGATGATGCTTGTCCAGCGGTCGCGGTGGTAGCACCGCCGCACCGTAGCCACCGCGGCCTGCGCCAACATGACTCTCGCCCGCTGTTTCAGGCGGTCGCACAAGCGAAGCCTAATCGCTGTCTCGTGCCGTTACCTGCGATCAGCCGCCGGCGAAACGCCTCGCCTCGTCAATCACCAACGACGTCTTGCCCGACGAGACGGCGTTGATCGGAGTCCACTTCATGATGACAACGAACTGTTCCTCGGACTCGGGATCCTGCCGAGATGGCTACTGCGTGTCGGGCCCTGGGTGTGGCGTGACCCCGGTGGTTCGGTCCGGTGCTTGTGAGAGTACTTCTCGCCCACGATCATGGGCAGCGAGGACTCCAACGCATGAAGCGACGCAGGCACACTCCCGAGCAGGTCATCCGCAAGCTGCGCGAGGCGGAGCGGATGCTGAGCGAGGGCAAGACGATCGCGGAGCTCTGCAAGGAGCTTGAGGTCTCCGAGCAGACGTTCCATCGCTGGCGCAACCAGTACGGCGGGATGAAGGCCGATGACGTCAAGCGCCTCAAGGAGCTTGAGCGTGAGAACACGCGGTTGAAGGCGATCGTGGCTGACCAGGCCCTGGAGTGTCAGGCGTTGAAGGAGGTTGCTCGGGGAAACTGGTGAGCCCGGCCCGTCGGCGGGCGGCGGTCGCGATGCTCTGCGACCGCCTGCACGTCAGCGAGCGCTGGGCCTGCCGGGTCTGCGGTCAGCATCGCTCCACGCAGCGGCGCGAGCCGATGCCCGCCGGCGATGATGAGGCGTTGCGTGCCGAGCTGCGCGCGTTCTCGGCCAGGCGCCCGCGGTGGGGGTACCGCCAGGCGCACACGCATCTGCAGCAGGAGGGCTGGGAGATCAACCGCAAGCGCGTGCAGCGCGTCTGGCGCGAGGAAGGGCTGCGGGTCCCGCAGCGCACCCGCAAGCGTCGCCGGCTCGGCGACGCCACCGCCCCCAAGGAGCTGCTGCGTGCCGAGCGCCCCGGGCACGTGTGGGCGTTTGACTTCCAGTTTGACCAGACCGCCGACGGCCACGTGCTGAAGCTCTTGAACGTCGTCGACGAGTTCACCAGGGAGGCGCTGGTCATGCACACAGCCCGCAGCGTCACCGCCGATCAGACCGTCGCGGTGCTGGAGGCACTCGTCGCGGTCCGTGGCGCCCCAACGCATATCCGCTGCGACAACGGCCCGGAGATGACCGCGAACGCGCTGATCGACTGGTGCGCCGCGCAGAGCACGCTGACCAGCTACATCGACCCCGGCGCACCGTGGCAGAACCCGTTCGTTGAGTCCTTCCACTCGCGCGTACGCGACGAGCTGCTGAACCTCGAGTTGTTCTCATGCCTCGCCGAAGCCCGGGTCGTGATCGAGGACTGGCGCGAGGACTTCAACCGCCACCGGCCGCACTCCGCCCTTGGCCGCAAGGCTCCCGCCGTCTTCGCTGCTGCCTGGACGCTACCCGCACCCGCCGCCTGACCCTCACCGCACGGACGCGCGCGGACGGAAGCCCGCCGCTCGGCTCGCCCTCCGGGCTCGCCTCCGCGGCAGGCTTCCGTCCGCGCGGCAGCACCTAGCGTGCCCGTACTACATCCACCCGGCTCTCACAGCAGGTGGACCGAAGAACGGGGTCCGGCCAGGTGCTCATCGCGTTCTTCGGCGACAGCTCACGGCGCGAGACCGACTGCGCTGGCCGGTCGAGCAAGTCGTGCAGGACCTCAACCGGTTCCTGCGCGGCTGGGCGGGCTACTTCCGCTACGGCAACTCGACCGTCCAGTTCGATCAGATCGTCAAGCACGCCGGCCGTCGGTTGGCACTGCTGCTGGCACACCGCCACCAGCGCGCCGGGTGGTACCGCCCGGAAGCGTTCTGAACTCCCGGCCGACCGCTACGGCCTGATCAGCCTCAACGGAACCATCGTCGCGCCGCCGACCCAACCGGCCGTGGCGCACGGGACGCTGAATGCCGACGGTGAAGAACGTCGGTGACCCGTGTGCGGGAGAACCGCATGCACGCTTCGATGGGGGGCGAGAGGAGATCAGCGACAGTCGGCCACGCCGCGCGACGCCAGGCGCCTCTCGCCTACCCGACCAACCTCGCCGGGCGAGTTTTTCCGCCGGAAGTAGCTAGCGAGCACGCCGCTCGGTGGCGGCGGCGAGCCCCGTCCCCGGCGACCTCGCCCCTATCAGCATGCGCTCCAGCGAAGGCCTCGCCGTCACACGAGCAGCCGGGAAGCTCCGAGGCCGCACGCCGAAGCTGACACCCCGCCTCCTGACCGCAGCGCGAGGTCCCAGCCGCAACCTGGTTTGCCCTTGCTGACACCGACCCGAGCACCGGACCTCGTGCCGCGAGTCGCGCTAACGGAACAGGTGTCGGTTGGCGCCGTCTGGCGCTCGCGCTTCAGCGAGTGCTGCCGATATCCGCTCCATGCTCAAGAACAGGCGCATGCTCGCACGCAAGGATCAGACCGAGATCGGCGAGGACCGCCTGGCTGGTCGGCAGCCCGCGGCGCCGCACGAGGTGGTGCTCGATGGGGCGCGACTGGCTGCGTTGCGCGATCTCGGCCTGCTCGACACGGAGGCTGAGCAGGACTTCGATCGCTACACGCGCTTGGCGACCGAGCTGCTGGGCGTTCCTGTCTCGCTGGTCTCGCTCGTCGACGCCGATCGTCAGTTCTTCAAGAGCCAGTGCGGCCTCGCAGGGGAGCTGGCCGACGTTCGCCAGACGCCGCTGAGCCATTCCTTCTGTCGACACGCCGTGGCGTCCGGGCAGCCGCTGATCATCGCCGACGCGCGCGAGCATCCGCTCGTCGCCGACAACCTCGCGATCCGCGATCTCGGGGTGATCGCCTACGCCGGGATGCCGCTCGTACTCTCCGACGGGCACGCGGTCGGCGCGTTCTGCGCGATCGACGGCGTGCCGCGGGACTGGAGCGAGCGGGAGCTCAGGATCCTCGGCGACCTCGCGGCCGGGGTAATCGCCCATCTGGAGCTGCGCAGGGCACTCGCCGAGCAATGCCTGCACGATCGCTTGACCGGCCTCGCCAATCGCGCGCTCCTATCCGCGCAGGCTGACCAGCTGCTGCACGCCGCCGCACCTGAGGAGTCGGAGACGGTTGGCGCGATCTGCATCGGGCTCGACGACTTCAGGCTCGTCAACGACGCTTACGGTGCCGCCGCGGCCGACAGCGTGCTCGAGGAGGTTGGCGCGCGGCTCAGAGCGGCCGTGCGCGGGCGCGATCTGGTCGGACGCCTGAGCGGCGATGTGTTCGCCGTCGTGGGGGGCGACATGGGCGACGAGGCCGCGGTCATGCGGTTCGCGGCGCGGCTGCGCGACACGGTCTCCAGGATCGCGTTCGAGATCGACGGCCAGCTCGTCGGCGTGACCGCCCGCGTGGGTCTGGCGGGCGCCAGGCGCGGCACCTCGGGCACCGACCTGCTCTCGGCCGCCGATGCCGCCATGTGCCGCGCCAAGTCGAGCTCCGCGGCGGTGCGGACGACCGGCGAGGACACGGGCGACGTCGCCGCGGCGCAGCTTCGGTTGCGGGCCGCGCTGCACGGCGCCGTCACCCGGGGCGAGATGCACGTCGCCTACCAGCCGATCGTCGATCTCGAGAGCGGGGCGCACGTCGGCTTCGAGGCTCTGGCGCGCTGGACCAGCCCGCAGCTCGGCGTGGTCTCGCCGATCGTCTTCATCCCGGCAGCGGAGCGCACCGGCGACATCGTGCGGATCGGCGAATGGGTGCTGCGCTGCGCCTGTGCGCAGCTCGCGCACTGGCGGCGCGACGGCGCCGAGCTGTCGATGTCGGTGAACGTCTCTCCGCTGCAGCTCGAGGTCCCCGACCTCGCGAAGGTCGTCGCGGCCACGCTGGCTGACTACGGGCTGCCCGCCCGCGCCCTCGTGCTGGAGCTCACCGAGGGCGTCCTGATCGGGGCCGGCGCCCTGCAGGTTCGCAATCTGCAGTCGGTCCGCGAGCTCGGGGTGCGGATCTCGCTCGACGACTTCGGAACCGGCTACTCCGCGCTCGGCTACCTCAAGCGCTTCCCGATCGATCAGGTGAAGATCGACCGCTCGTTCGTGGAGACCCTGCAGGCCGACTGCCGCGACGTCGCCTTCGTCAAGGTGATTCTGGGGCTCGCCGAGAGCCTCGGCCTCGAAGTCGTGGCGGAGGGCATCGAGAATCCGCGCCAGCGCCGGCTGCTCGAGCAGCTCGGCTGCCGCCTCGGCCAGGGGCACCTGTTCTCGCCGCCGCGCCCGCCGGCGGAGGTCGTCGTCGCGTCGGGCTCTCGCGAATAGGAACGGGGTCTCTGCGCTCGATACCCTTCGCGTCGCCTGCGGCCTCGACCTCCCGCCGCTGCGTCTCACAAGGGGGCTGGCGATGGCATGGCTGCTGCTGCTGCTGCTCGATGGTTGGCGCGAGCTACGGCTCGCGCTGCGGCGGTGCGCATCAGGGCAGCATCGATCCGGCCAGCGTCGCGCGCACGTCGTGCGAGCTCGAGCGCGACGGCGGGGTTGAGTCGCGCTGGATGAGGCCGGCCGCGGGCCGCAGGTTCGATGGGCTACCAGGAAGGGGCACCGCCATCTCGACGAGATCCAAGCCGATGACGACCAACGCGACAGCCACGACGCGTTCCTGCGGCGTGTGCACAGACACCCCGCGCGCGCCCCCCGCCAGCTTCCCGCGGATGGCTGAAGGTCACCTCGCGCGCGAGCGGGACGGCAAGCGGATCCTGCTGATCGGCAACGACGAGCTGACCGATGTGACGCACCGCATGTTGCGCCGCGGCGGCGCGATCGTCACGAACCTGCGCGAGCTGAGTCATCCGGCGATCCGCACGGCGCTCGGCCATCCGGTCGACACCGTGGTCGTGATCTCGAAGGACGATCACGTGTCGCTGCGCAATGCGCTCGTGGTCGAGGGGATTCGTCCCGGCGTTCCGCTCGTGGTGACGGTGTTCGACCGCGACGTCGCGGTCGAACTCGGCCGCGCCGTGCGCAACGTCCGTGTCATGTCGATGGCTGACATCGTCGTTCCGACGCTTGCCGGCCCATGCCTCGATGACGATCTGCTGTCGGTGCATCGCACCCCGGACGGGCTGCGCGCCGTGCGCGCCGGCGCCGACGGCCCCGAGCTCGGTCCGATCGACCTTCCCGGTCGTGGTCGTGCCGCGCGCTGGGGCGCGAGCGTCGGCGCGGTGCTGCGCCCGCACGAGCTGAGCGCGAAGATCCTCGTCGCGGGCATGCTGGGATTTCTGCTCGTCCTGCTGATCGACGTGATCGCGACGATGCTCGTCCTGCACGAATCGCTGGCCGAGGCCTTCTACACGGCGACGAAGACGATCGTGACGGTCGGGCCGAACCACCTCGTCGACGAGGGACCGCGCTGGTTTCAGCCGGTGTCCGCGGCGATGATGCTCACCGCGCTCGCGTTCACCGCGCTGCTGACGGCAGACGTCGTCAATCGCCTGCTCGATCGCCGCCTCGTCGCGATCTGCGGTCGCCGCTGCCTGCCGCGCTCAAACCATGTCGTCGTCGTCGGCCTCGGCCAGGTCGGACTGCGCCTGTGCCTGCTGCTTCGCGAACTCGGGGCTCCCGTGCTGGCGATCGAATCCAATCCCGAGGCCGATTATGTCGCGCGTGCGAAGGATTACGGGATCCCGGTCGTGATCGGCCCTGGCGGCAGCGGATTCGTTCTGCGGCACATCTCGCTGCAGGGCGCACGTGCGCTCGCCGCGGTGACCTCCGACGAGATCGAGAACATCGCGATCGTCGTAGCGGCGCACGGAAAGCACCAGGACCTACGCACGCTGCTGCGCGCCGGTCGTGGCGAAGTCCGCAACGAGACGCGCGCTCTGCTGAAGCTCGGGGTTGTCCGCGACGTCTACGGGATCGGCGGGACGCTGCTGGCGGCGGCAGCACTCGGTTCCGAGGCCTGCGAAGCGTTCGTGCACGACCACACCGTGCACCTCGTGACGCCGGACGGCCGCATCGAAGCCTTCAGCGCAGGACGCGCGCTCGCGTAGCTGCGCATCCAATCGCCGCCGCGACTTCTGCGGTCCCGTCCTCGGCCCTATCTTGCTAAGCACTCGTCTCGTCCGGGTAGTCGAGCGAGATGGCGACGGTGGTGGGGCTGGTCGGCTCCTATGGAGGGCTGAATGCCGGCGATGAGGCGATCCTCACCGTTGCGATCGCGCAGTTGCGCGCGGCGGTCGCGGGGGTGGAGATCGTCGTCTTCTCGCGCAACTGCACCCACACGGAGCGTCATCACGATGTCGAACGCGTCGTGGCAGCGCGCGAGGCGGTCCGCGAGGACCTTCTGGCCGAGATCGAGCGGCTGGATCTCATGCTTCTGGGCGGCGGCGGCATCCTGTATGACCGCGAGGCCGAGTTCTACCTGCGCCTCGTGCGCCTGGCTCAGGAAGTCGGCGTCGCGACGGCCACATATGCGATCGGTGCCGGGCCGCTGGAGCGTCCAGCCGATCGCGAATCGGTTGCGGCAGTGCTCAACGAGATGGAGCTGATCAGCGTCCGCGAGACGGCGGCCAAGCGGCTGCTCGAGGAGATCGGCGTGGAGCGCGACATCACTGTCACGGCAGATCCCGCGCTGCTGCTCGAGCCTGAGCCGTTCACGCAGCGGATGCTCGAGCGCGAGGGCCTGTCCGATGGGCAGCGGCTGATCGGGATGTCGGTGCGCGAGGCGGGCCGCGCGATGTCGGAGACGCCCACGAGCGAGTACCACGCGCTGCTCGCGAACGCCGCCGACTTCATGATCGACCGCTTCGAGGCGCAGGTCGTCTTCGTCCCGCTCGAGCGCAAGGACATCCGCGAGGCGCATCGGGTCATGGGACGCATGGCGGCTCCGGAGCACGCTTGGGTGCTCAAGCGCAGCTACGGCCCGCGTGAGCTGCGCGGGTTGATGGAGCGTCTCGAGCTGGCGGTTGGGATGCGCCTGCACTTCCTCGTGTTCGCCACGACGGCGGGCGTGCCCGTCGCCGCGTTGCCCTACGCCACGAAGGTGCGCGATTTCCTCGAGTCGCTCGGCATTCGCTCCCCCGATCCCGAGCGCGCAGGTCACGCCGGTGCGCTGCTGGCGCACATCGACCGCCTCTGGGACCGCCGAGACGAGCAGGTCACGCACATCGACGAATCTCTGTCGCCCCTGCGCGACGCGGCTCGTGAGAACGTTCGCCTGATCGTCGATCTCCTCGAGTCCCGTGCCTCCGCTGCAGCGTCCTGAACGGGCGCTGCGCGTCACGCTGCCTGCGCGCAGCGCGACCGTCGCGGCGCGCCCCGACGTCGTCGTCGTCGGCGGCGGGCCGGCCGGTATCGGGGCGGCGGGCGGCGCGGCGCGCGCCGGCGCCGACGTCGTCCTCGTCGAGCGCTACGGGTTTCTCGGCGGCAACGCGACCGTGGCACTCGTGATGCCGCTCATGTCCTGGCACAACGAGGTGCGCGGCGCGCGCGCGCGTGGCGTCGACGAGCCGCTTCGGCTGCTGCCCAGCGACCACGGGCCGGGTGAGCCCGTCGTGGGCGGAGTCCTGTTGGAGCTCATGGAGCTGCTGCTGCGCAGGCGCGGTGCCGTCGCTCCCAGCGAGGAGACCGGATACACCGTTCCGCTGGACCCCGAGGCCTACAAGTCCGCCGCGCTCGAGTTGCTCGACATGGCCGGCGTGCGCTACCTGCTGCACGCCTTTGCGTCTGGCGTGACCGGCGAGCCGCGCCGGCCCGAAGGGGTGGTGCTCGAAACGAAGTCGGGGCCGCTCGTCGTACCGGCGTCGGTGATCGTCGACGCCACCGGCGACGGCGATCTCGCCGCGGCCGCGGGCGCCGGCTACGAGATCGGGCGCGACGACAGCCTTGTGCAGCCGATGACGCTGATGTTCCGCGTCGCCGACTTCCAGCGCGAGCACTTCCAAGGCTACGTCCGCGAGCATCCCGACCAGTGGCACGGCGTGTCCGGACTCTGGGAGCTGATCGAGCAGGCGCGCGCGGCGGGCGAGCTCGATCTGCCACGCGAGGACGTGCTGTTCTTCGCGACGCCGCACGAACACGAGCTGATCGTCAACAGCACCAGAGTGCCGGGCGTGCTCGGCATCGACGTGTTCGACCTCACGCATGCCGAGCGCCTCGCGCGCCACCAGATGGAGCAGATCATGCGCTTCCTGCGCAACCGCGTGCCGGGCTTCGAGGAGGCATACGTCGTACAGAGCGGCACCCAGATCGGTGTGCGCGAAACGCGCCGCATCAGCGGCGAGTACCAGCTCACGGCCGACGACGTGCTGCGCTCGCGGCGCTTCGACGACGTCATCGCGCGTGGCTCGTACCCGATCGACATCCACGACCCGAAGGGAGGCCGCGGGACGCTGCTGGAACGCCTCCCGGTCGGTGGCGCCTACGACATCCCACTGCGCTGCCTGATCCCGCGCGACGTCGACGCGCTGCTCGTCGCCGGGCGCTGCATCTCGGGCACGCACGAGGCGCACTCCTCCTACCGCGTCACGCCGATCGCGCTCGCGACGGGGCAGGCCGCAGGCGTCGCGGCCGCGCTCGCGGCACACGCCGGCGTCGCGCCGCGCGACCTCGCGCCCGACGACGTGCAACGTCAGTTGGTCGCGCAGGGGGCGAACCTCGGCGACGCACTGGCGGCGCGCCAGCGCTAGCGGACGGCTTGGTGTGCAAGCGACCGTTCGGCCGTCTTCGCGTGACCGCCCTCGCCAGGGGAGCCGTCGAGGAGCTCGGCGATGAGCACCGCGGATCCGAAGATGAACGCGGCCGTCGCGACGACCGCCACGGCGCGCGGTGACGGGCCGCCATGGATGCCGGTCTGATGGACGACGGCGTGGCCCTTGCCGCGCGCGATCAGCCAGCGGTTGACGGGGAGGGCGACGGCACCGGCGACGACGAGCGCAAACGAAAGGCTGCCCCAGAACAGCACGCTTCCGACGCCGGCCTCCATCGCGCCGGGGACGCCGAGCATGATGGCGTTGTCGACGAACTCCATCGTCGCGATGCTGAGCGTGTCGGCGGCGAGCGCGATCGAGATCACGCTGGCGAGCGGCAGTCCGGCACGCAGCAGCGGCAGGCTCGTCAGGCCGTAGCCGAACAGGAAGGCAAGTCCGACGGCGAGCGCGACGGTTCCCAGGTCGGAGAATCCGAGTGCCGTGCCGATCACCATGCCAAGCACCTCGCCGATCGCGCAGCCGGTCAGGCAGTGGAGCGTCGCGCTGAGCGCGAGCGTCGTCAGGGCGTTGCCGGAAGTCGGCATCTCATGGTCTTGATCGTGGTGCTGGATCGCTGTCGCTTGCATCGCGTCGCTCCTTCTTCAGATACCCCGGGGGAGTAGTAACGGGCACCGTAGCAGGACCAGTACGTGTTGCGCAAGTACTAGGGGGGAGTATTATTGAGGCATGTCTGAGACCGACACGCCCATGCATGGCTACACCGTCGAGAAGGATCAGCTGATCAAGCGCCTGCGCCGCATCGAGGGGCAGGTACGAGGGATCGCGAAGATGATCGCCGACGACCGCTACTGCATCGATGTCCTGCAGCAGACCGCCGCCGTCAAGGCGGCGATCGACAAGGTCGCGCTCGGCGTGCTCGACGAGCACGTGCGACACTGCATGACCGCCGGGACGCTTGACGAGCAGCGTCGCGACGAGATGACAGCCGAGCTCACCGCCGCCGTCTCGCGGCTCGTACGCAGCTGACCCTCCAACGGCTCGCCGGCGCCTCGCCGGTTGCGCTGCAGCGCAGACAGGCTGGTGCTGCCATGACCTCGCCGATTCGCGCGGGAGATCGCGCGACTACCTTGACAGGCGCCCGCCGATCAGAGGAGACGCATGGAACTGCAGCGAATCTCAGACCTGGACTTCGATGCTCTGACGAGCGACCGCAGCTTCTTCGCCTCGCCGGCCGCTTGGGAGGACGAGGTTCTCTACTTCCTCATGCTCGACCGCTTCTCCGACGGCCGGGAGCAGGGCTACCGAGACAACGACGGTAGCGTCGTCGCGAGCGGCTCGACGCCGCTCTTCCGCGCCGAGGACGCCGGCAATGCCGTGCGAAGCGATCCGGACGCGACGGCCTGGAGGGAGGCCGGCGCTCGCTGGGTTGGCGGCACGCTACGTGGACTTCAGTCCAAGCTCGGCTACCTCGAGCGCCTCGGCGTGACGGCCCTCTGGATCAGCCCCGTCCTCAAGCAGGTCCCGGCGCGCGACAGCTACCACGGTTACGGGATCCAGGATTTCCTCGACGTCGACAGGCACTTCGGAACGCGGGAAGACCTGCGCGCCATGGTGACAACGGCGCACGCGCACCGGATCCGCGTGATCCTGGACATCATCGTCAACCATACGGGCGACGTCTTCGCGTATGACGCCGATCGCTACGCGACGTCCGACGGGCGCGGCGGAACCTTCATGGACCCGCGATGGGATGGACGGCGCTACCGAGTTGCCGGCTTTCGCGACGTCACCGGCGCGCCCACGCTGCCCCTGGGTCCCGTCGACCTTGCTGCGCGCCCGAGCGCGTGGCCGGACGCCGCTGTCTGGCCCGCCGAACTGCAGGCGGCGCAGACGTTCACCCAACACGGGCGCATCGACAGCTGGGATCACGACCCCGAGTTCCTGGAGGGCGACTTCTTCGAGCTGAAGAACGTCACGCTCGGCGAGCGCGCGTTCGCTGCCGACGGACAGGAGGCACCTGACGGCTTCCGGCCCGCGCCGAGCCTGGAGACGATGGCGCGCATCTACCAGTACTGGATCGCCTATGCCGATCTCGACGGGTTCCGCATCGACACCGTCAAGCACATGGAGCTCGGCGCCACCCGCATCTTCGCATCCGCCATCCACGAGTTTGCGGAGTCGCTCGGCAAGGAGAACTTCCTCTGTGTGGGGGAGATCACGGGCGGGCGCGGGCGCGCCTATCGGACGCTCGAGGAGACGGGCCTTGACGCCGCGCTGGGAATCGACGACATCCCGGACAAGCTCGAGTGGATGGTGAAGGGCTACCGCGACCCGCGCGAGTACTTCGACCTCTTCCGCAACTCGCTGCTGGTGCGCAAGGACTCACACGTCTGGTTTCGCGACAAGGTCGTGACCCTCTACGACGACCACGACCAGGTGCGCAAGGGCAACGCGAAGGCGCGCTTCTGCGCCGACGCGCGCGGTCGGCGCCTCGCGCTCAACGTGTTGGCGCTCAACGCGACGACACTCGGCATTCCCTGCCTGTACTACGGCAGCGAGCAGGGCTTCGACGGCGAGGGCGGCAACGATCGCTACCTGCGTGAGGCGATGTTCGGCGGGGACTTCGGGCCCTTCCGCAGCCGCGGTCGCCACTGCTTCGACGAGGACGCGCCGTTGTACCGCGAGCTCGCCAAGATCCTGGCACTGCGCCGAGAGCGCATCGAGCTGCGCCGCGGCCGCCAGTACCTGCGCGAGATCTCGGGCAACGGCACCGACTTCGGACTTCCGCAGCCGATCGCCGGTGAGCTGCGATCGGTCGTCGCATGGTCACGCATCTTCGTCGACTCGGAGGTCCTGCTCGCGGTCAATACGGACATCGATCAGCCCTCGACCGCCTGGACGACGATCGACGCCGCGCTGCACGCCCCCGGCGACTCCCTGCGCTGTCTGTACTCCACCGACAGGGCGCAGATCGGGGAGGCGCTCGCGGTCGAAGCCCGAAACGGCAGCGCCGTGCGCCTCACCGTCCCCGGCGCGGGGTTCGCGGCCTACGCATAGCCGGGGTCGTCGCCGTCGCCGGAGGGCGGCGCGGCCGGCGTCGGGCTGGTGTTCGACCTGCTAGGAGCGAAGCTGGCGCCACGCGGCGCGCGCTTCCGGAAGCGCCTGGGGGAGGGCAGCGACCGTCGCTGTGGCGGCCGCCAGGCAGTAGGCGCACAGGGCGCGGTGCCTGCTGATCTGCTCGACCGTCAGCCAGACGCCGCCGGCGGCATCGGAAGCGAGCTTGCCCGCGGCGAGCAGCGGGATCAGCGGCATCTCTCGTGCGCGGTCGGCGCCGCCCATCGCGATCAGGGCGAGCGTCGCCCCGTAGTTCGCGATCGACAGGTTCGCGTCGGGCGTTCGCAGCACCTGGTACGCCTCGCCGGACGCGTCGACCTTGTCGGAATCGATGCCCGGCAGCGGCGGGTCCGGCAGCCGGCGCAGGATCCCGGTCTGATACAGCGAGATCACGCCCATGGCGGCGGTCGCGCCGAGCATCAGGGCCGTCTGGCGCCGGCGGCGCGTGAGGTGCTCGCTGACGCCGTGGCGCAGGTCGTCGCTGACACGCTCGGCGGCCTTCGAGCTGCTGCGACCGATGCCGTCGCGCCCTCGGGCTGCGCGAGCGGACGGGCCTGCGGCGGGACGGCTGAACGTAAGGACGGGCGCGTTGCTCATAGGGCTGCTCCTCTTCGTGGCTCGTGACGGCTGGCTACCCGGTCAGGGCGGTCACGTGCACCGCACGTGCTCGCGATGACACGGCACGGCTGCTCCGTCGCCGCCCTGTCACGGGGCCGCACGCTGAGTCGCCACGACGCGGCCGCCGCGGTGCGGGACAAGTGCGGTTCCGCGCAGGGCGACGCGCTCGGGGGCGCCGGCCGCAGCGAGCAGCACGCGCGCCAGGACGGTCGGGACGACGGCTCGTGCCTCGACGATCGTCAAGGCCGCCCCGAGGCAGGCGCGCTCTCCGCCGCCAAACGGCAGCGAACGCCCGGGCGCCTCGCCGGTCAGCCAGCGTTGCGGGCGAAACGACTGCGCGCCAGGGGTGCTGAGCAGACCGTGCACGAGCGGGATCGCGACGATCACCGACGTGCCGGGCGCCAGCTCGTGGCCGCCGACCTCGACCGACGTCGTCAGCTCGCGCGCGGCGTCGACGATCGCCGGGCGCGTGTGCAGCGTCTCGAGGATCGCAGCGCGCGTCATGCGATCCTCGCCGCCGCGCTCGTCGAGGATGCGATCGACGACCGCCGGATGGCGGGCGAGGCGTTCGAGCATCCAGGTCAGCCCGACGCCGATCGGCTCGACGGCGGCGATCAACAGGCCGACGAGCTCGTCGACGACGACCTCGTCGCCGACCTCGCCGCCGGCGTCGACCAGCGTCGCGAGGATGTCCGCGCCGGCGACCGCGGATCGAGCCCGCCGGCGCTGCAGCTCTTCGCGCAGCAGGCGATCCACTCGCCGCCGCAGCGCCCGGAAGACCGACCACTCCAGGCGGCCGATCGGACCGCCGTGCGGATCGGGCACCCACACTCCGGGGGCGACGAGCGGCGACCACATCATCCGCAGCACGACGCGTTCGAGCGCGGCAGCGCGGTGTCGCTCGCGCACCGCCAGGACCTCGCGCACGAACACGGCGAGCGCGAGCGCCCGCACGCGCGGCAGCAGGGCGAATGGCCGCCCGAGCGGCCATCGGGCCACGTGCTCGCGCGCGACGTCGGCGATGTCGGCGCTCGATGCCTCCAGGTGGGACTGCGCGAGGACGGGCAGCAGACGAGCGCGCGCCGCTCGGTGCGCGGCGGCGTCGGCGCCGAGGGCGGAGCCAGGCGGCAGGACGGGCAGCAGGCGACGGCGCGCGGCGCCGGCATGGGCGATCTGCGGGTCGCCCTGCAGCAGCACGTCCAGCGCGTCCGGCGCCGCGACGACGACGGCGGTCCCGACGCGCGACAAGCGCAGCGTGAAGACGTCGCCGTAGCGTTCGCGCGCCTCGACCAGCGTTCCGAGCGGATCGCGGCTGAGGCGCAACGCCTGGACGATCGGCGGAGCGCTCGGCCCGGGCGGGAGCCCGCGGCGCGTCACGACCCTCGCTCGCACGGCATGACGCCGCTCGGCTGGCGCCCGCGCTCGCGGGTAGAGGCGTTGCCATGGCAGACTCCGAAGACGCCGCGACCAGAACCGGCGACGACGCGCTGCGACGCCTGCGCGAGCTCGCCCTGCTGAGCGGCGCGCGCGTCAGCGACGACAATCACGCGCTTCTGCTCGAGGACGGCGAGCGCACCTTCGCCGCCCTGTTGGACGCGATCGCCGGCGCTCGACGGCAGATCGCCCTCTCGGCTCACGTCTTCTGGGGCGCCATCGCCGAGGACGTCGGCAGCGCGATCGCCGCGCGCGCTCGCGACGGCCTCGCGTGCTGCGTGCTGCTCGACGGCGTACAGGCGCTCAAGACACGCTCCGCTCTGCTGTCGTCGATGCGCCGCGCCGGCGTCGACGTCGCTCTCGCGCGCACCCCGTGGCGCCACCCGCTGCAGCTCAACCGGCGCCTGCATCGCAGCCTGGTCGTCGTCGACGGCGAGCTCGCGCTCGTCGGCGGCGTCGGCATCGGGGACGACTGGCGGCGCTCGCAGCGCTCGCGCCCGTTCCGCGACCGCGAGCTCCTGCTGCGCGGCCCGATCGTCGAAGACGTGCTCGGCGCCTTCTTCGAGGAGTGGCTGGAGGCCACGGGTGAGCTGCCCTGCCGCTCCGGGCGACCGCCGGAGCCGGTCTGCGCGGTCGGCGGCGCCGGCGCGCCGATGCTCGCGCTGCGCTCGCGCGCGGGAACGGGGACGTCGCCGCTCGAGCGCGCGCTGCGGACCACGATCGTCTCCGCGCGCTCGGCGCTCGACATCTCGACCGCCTACTTCGTGCCGCCGCGGCCGATCCGAGACGCGCTCAGCGCGGCGGCGCTGCGCGGCGTCCGCGTTCGCGTGCTGCTGCCGGGCGCGCACTCGAACCGGCCGGCCGCTCGGCGCGCAGGGCAGGGGCTGTACGCCGATCTGCTGCAGGCCGGCGTCGAGATCCACGAGTACCGGCCGGCGATGCTGCACGCCAAGACGATCGTCGTCGACGGCGGCTTGTCGGCGGTCGGCTCGGCGAACGTCGACGACCGGTCGCTGCTGCTCGACGACGAGCTCGTCGTGTTCGCCGCCGACGCGCGGCTGTCGCGAGAGCTGCAGGATGCGTTCGAGGAGGACCTTCGAGACAGCGATCAGGTGCATCGCCGGTCCTGGCAGTGCCGCCCGCTGGGCGGCCGCGTCATCGAGCGCGCGGCGCTGCTCGTCCGCCGCGACCTGTAGCCGCCCGCGCTCGCGCGCGCCGACGTCTGCGGCCGTCTCGCGCCACGTCGTTGTCATCCCCGCTCGCGCTCGATGGCGGCGAGAGCGATCCCGGTGGCGGCCGCGATCCCGCCGGCGGCGAGCAGCTCGCGGCGGTGCAGGTTGAGCCAGAGCTGTGGGCTGAACGATGACGCCCGCTCGTCGAAGATGCCGTGCGTGCCGCGGTCCTCGTCGTCGTCGACGGGCTCGAACAGGTAGTCCTCGCGGTCGTCGGCGAGCGGCCTGTCCTGCATCTGCTGGCCCTTGAACGCGTGCTTGGCCAGGTAGCGGTCGACGTACGAGGGCGCAAGCCAGTTGCCGACGATCGTCTTCACGGTCGAGCGCCCGACCCAGATCTCGCGGCGATCGTGATCGGCCGCCCAGGTGATCGCTCGCGCGGCGACCTCCGGCTGGAAGATGGGCGCGACGGGCTGCGGGTGCTGGCTCAGCCCGCGCGTGCGCACCCAGCCGAACTGCGTCGTGTTCAGTCCGGGAAGCTGGACGATCGTCAGCTTGACGTTGCTGGCGTCGTGGATGAGCTCGGTGCGCAGCGCCTCGACGAATCCCTGCAAGCCGTGCTTGGCGCCGCAGTAGCTCGCCTGCAGGGGGATGCCGCGACGCGCCAGCGCCGAGCCGACCTGGACGATCTTGCCGTGGTCGCGCGGCAGCATCCGCTTGAGCGCCGCCATCGCGCCGTAGACGCTTCCGAGGAACGTCACCTCGACGACGCGCCGGAACTCGTCCGGCCTGGTCTCGGTGACCTTCGCGAGGATTGCCGTCATCGCGGCGTTGACCCAGACGTCGATCGGGCCGAGCTCGTCTTCGACGGTCGACGCGGCGGCATCGACCGCGGCCGCGTCGGAGACGTCGACGTGCACGATCAACGCCTCGCCGCCGCTCGCGCGTACCTCGCGCGCCGCGCCCTCGAGGCCGCCCCGGCCGCGCGCCAGCAGCGCCACCTTCGCGCCCTGGCACCCGAATGCGCGCGCGCTCGCGCGACCGACGCCGGCCGACGCGCCGGTGACTACCACGACGCGGCTCACGGCGCGCTCCCTCGGCTCGACATCCGCCCCAGCAGCGGACTCGACGCGAGCCCGAACGAGCTGCGCCTGCGCTCGCCGCGCACGTCGAGGTAGCGCAATCCACCGGTCTTCGCCACGTGATCACCTCCGTTGTCGTCTTGGCCTCGGCTGTCCTGCGATGCATCGCTTACCCGTTGGCGTCGCTCCTGTCGGCTTCCCGGCTCGTGCACGTGTTGTAGAGGACGTCAGGATGCGTCGGCGGAACGGCTGGTCGTTGCAGTGGTCCAGCAGGTGGATCGTCTTCGCGGCGCGGCCCACGTGTTGCAGCGCGCGGGCGAGCGAGGCGAGGTGGGGGGTGTGGCTGCGTAGGGCGCGGACGAGCTGGCTGACGGTCGTGTGGCGCTGCAGCAGGCTGCCGGCGACGCGCAGGAGGTCGTCGTAATGCTGCTCGGTCGGGTCGGCGAGCGGGAGCTTGGCGTGGACGTCGACGATCCGCGCGTTCGCGGCGGCGAGCGTTTCGGGCCGCAGGTAGCGCTGGCGACGTAGCGGGGTTCCGACCGCAAATCTACGCGAGACAAAGCTGAGTGTCAGTCGCCGTCGTGGCCGCGGCCGGCAAGGGTGCGCCTAGCCGATTCGCAGACATAATGCGCCAATGCCGCGTCTCCTTCGCCGTCGTCGCTAGCCGTGAGCGCGCGGCGCTCGCCGCCGCGTGCGGGCGGTGCCGAGGCGATCGCGCCCGGGCTGAGGCGAAACCTCGCACGTTCTGGCTGCTGCTGCTGCAGGTCGCGCTCGTGGGCGCGACCGTCGGCGTCGAGCGCGCCGTGTTGCCCCTACTCGCAAAGGGGGAATTCGGCCTCGCCTCGACGACCGCGGCTGTCTCCTTCATCGCATCGTTCGGGCTTGCGAAGGCGCCGCTGAACCTCATCGCCGGGAGGCTCGCCGACCGCTACGGACGCCGCAACGTCCTGCTCGGCGGCTGGCTCGTGGCACTCCCCGTCCCGGCGTTGATCGCTGTCGCGCCGGCATGGGAGGTCGTCGTCGCGGCGAACTTGCTACTCGGCGCCCAGCAGGGCCTCTGCTGGTCGACGTCGCTGTTCATCCACCTCGACGTCGCCGGCGCCCGCCGCCGGGGCTTCGCCGTCGGGCTCAACGAACTGTTTGGCTACGGCGGCGCGGCGCTCATCGCGTATGCCGCGGGGTGGCTCGCCGCCGACCTCGGCACGCGCCCGTGGCCCTTCGTGCTGCAGGGCGCCCTGATCATCGCGGGCTTCGCCACCGCGGCGCTGCTCGTGCCCGAGACCCGTCCGCCGCTCACGGCGGCTGAGGACGCCGGGCCTGCGCGCAAGAGCGGAAGGACGCGATTCGCTGCCATCTGCCAGGCCGGTCATGTGACTAAGGTCGCCGACGTCGTCGCCTGGGGCCTGCTGCCCGTCTACCTGATCGACCGCGGGCTCGGAACCGCGACGGTGGCGGCGATCGCCGCGCTCTATCCCGCCGTCTGGGGCGCGCTGCAGCCGCTCACCGGCGCGCTCAGCGACCGCGCCGGACGCGTGCGGCCAATCGCCGCCGGACTGCTCTGCCAGGCCGGCGGCCTCCTGCTCCTGGCTGCCGCGGGATCGGTGGCCGGCTGGGTCGCGGGCGTTGCCGTCCTCGGTGCCGGCACCGCGCTGGCCTATCCCGTGCTCCTCGCTGCGGCGGGCGATGCCGCACCCGCCGGCCAGCGCGCCTCTGCCGTCGGCGTCTACCGCTTCTGGCGCGACCTCGGGTTCGTCGCGGGAGCGCTCGGGGGAGGGGCGCTGGCCGACGCGATCGGTACGCCCGCCGCACTCGAGGTGCTCGCCGCCGCCGCCGCCGCGTCGTCGGCGCTGCTGGGCGCTGCGCTCATGCACGCGCGCGCGGTGGGGGCCAAGCCCGCCCCGCCCCCGGTGCTCTCCTCGTCGCGGCCCGATTGACGCTCCGATGCCTGGCACGCGCAGGCCGAGGCCGCGATGCGCAAGATGATGGCCGATGACGGTGAGCAGCGCGATGTTCCTGTCGGTCAGCGGCGCGATTTGGCTGGAGCGCCGGCGGGTAGTCGGTGGCGATGTCGAATATGACATCGGCGGACAAGGCGCCGGTCGGCAGCGAGAAGCAGCTTCGGCAGTACAACTACGAGCACTTCTGGTTCAAGCACATCTTCGGCGACGTCTGGCGGTCGATGAAGGGCGCCGGTCTGCGTCCTGGCGAGGCGCCGCCGGACTTCGACCTCGAGTCCACCGATGGCAAGAGGGTGACGCTTGGGGGCTTCAGCGGCCGGCCGCTGCTGATCCACATGGGCAGCGGCACCTGACCAATCACCACCGGCTCGGTCGAGCCGCTCAAACAGCTTCACGAGTGGTACGCAGATCGGGTGCAGTTCCTCGACGTCTTCATCCGCCAGGCACACCCCGGCGGCGATCGCCACCATTACGAGACGTATGAGGAGAAGGTCGAGGGCGCCCGCGAGTACAAGCGCCTGGAGGGCCTGGACTGGCCGGTCCTCGTTGACGACTACCAGGGCACGGTGCACCGCCAGTACAGCGCGGAGATGGCCGACCCGTCGTTTCTGGTTGATGTCGAGGGCAAGGTCGCCTTCTATTGCATGTGGACGCACGTGCCGACGCTCAAGCGCGCCATCGACGAGTTGCTGGCCCAGGACGGCAGCGGGACCGTCGCCGGCGGCATCGACAAGAAGCCGCATCTGCTCGCGTCCTTCGCCGACGGCTACCGCGGTCCGCGTCGCGGTGGTCGGCGCGGCGTGGTCGAGTACGACCTTGGCGCCGGCGGCGCCGGAACGATGAGCTTCATCGGCAAGCACATCAAGCCGCTGCGCAAGATCGCGTTGAGCCCCAAGCCCCGCAGCGAACGCTAGACACCCGTAGCGCCTACTCCGTCGGCCGCGGCCCTACCTCGCCGGCATGTTCACCACGCCACAGAAGGCGTTCGCTTCGCACACCGCCGAGTCGCAAACCGGCTACGTCCAACGAGCCGGTGCTGAAGGCCCCAACCGTCCACCAGACCGTCGACAAAAGTCAAAGCCAAGCCCCCGATCGGCGACGGAAGCTAGCGTCAGGGGAGACGGTGAGCCCGCTCGCGGCCGACCACATCACGCTCACCGGCCGCTACCGATCGCGCTCCTTGAGGGCGCTACCGCGTCGCGCTCCTCGAGGCGCTCGTACCCGCAGCAACTACCCACGAGCTCAATACGCGCGGGCGTCGCGGGTTAACGCACGGCCACGATCGACCGCCCCTCCGCCACGAGCCGCGTGGCTTGCGTTCCGTCGCGCAGCTCGACACCGCGGCGCACGAGCGGCCCGAGCAGCCGGGTGGCGACGTCGTTCTTGGCGCCGATCGCGCACGCGAACGTGTCGCAGGTCCCGCAGCGCATGCAGCTCGGCCGCGCGCCATCGCTGCGATGGTTGATCGCCAGGGGCAGCGGGAACGATCCAGCCCGGCCCGGCGCCCGGCGTGCGCGATCCGGCGCGCGACGGGGCCCAGGTCGGCCGCGTCCTGCGGGTAGGGAGCCGACCGTGGTGGCTCCGTCGGATCGCCGTCGCCGCCGGCGACGTCGAGCAGTCGCTCGGCGTGGGCATACGATCGCTCGAGGTCCCCGTAGCGCAGTGGCCATTCGGCGCCGGAGCCCGCGACGATCTCGGCGGACCGCGCGAAATCGGTGACGCGCATCCGCATCGCGACGCCGCCGAAGAACACCGACGGCCCGCCCACGCAGGCGTACCCGCCGACGCTCGAGCCGTCCGCCCGCTGCGCCACGTCGGCGCAGAAGTGCGAGGTCAGCTGGGCGCTGGCCTGCGGCAGCGACGCCTGCGGGCCGCGGGCGACGCCCGTTCCGCGCTCGAGCATCAGCAGGCGCTGACCGGCGCCGGCGAGTGCGTACGCCGCGCACGCTGCGCCAAACCCGCTTCCGATGACGATCGCGTCGTAGTCAGCCATGCCGGTGCGGTTCCCGCTGGCTGCGCGCTTCGCCCGCACGTCAGCCATCGGACGCGGCGCGTCATCACGGTGACTGCGGCCCGGCCAGCGGCGTCACGCGGGCGACAGCGGCCCAATCTGCACGTGCCCGAGAGGACATACGGGTGTGGCAATGCCGAGCAGCAACCGAAGGGAGTATCGAAGTTGACTACCGTTGACGAAGTACGCGACTGGCTGGGCCGGGAGCTCTACGGCGAGGGCCACGAGAAGGTCGGCTCGATCACCGACATCTATCTCGACGACGCGACGGGCGAGCCGGAGTGGCTGGCCGTGAAGACCGGGCTGTTCGGGATGAACGTCTCGTTCGTGCCGATCGCCGGCGCATCGGAGATGGAGGACCACGTGATGGTGCCCTACACCAAGGACACCGTGAAGGACGCGCCGAACGTCGACTCCGACGGCGAGCTCAGCCCCGAGCAGGAGCGTCGCCTCTACGAGCACTACGAGATCGCGTTCGGAACGGTCGACGCGCAAGCCTTCGATGCCCCAGTCGGGCACGACACGTCCGGCCCCAACACCGATACGGCGATGACCCGGTCTGAGGAGGAGATGGTCGTCGGCAGCCGCGAGCGCGAGACGGGGCGGGCACGACTGCGCAAGTACATCGTGACCGAGGAGGTGCAGCAGCGGGTCCCGGTGTCACGCGAGGAGGTCCGGATCGAGCGCGAGCCGATCACCGACGCCAACATCGACGAGGCCCTCGCCGGCCCCGCGCTTCACGAGGAGGAGCACGAGGTGACGCTCTACGAAGAGGAGCCGGTCGTCGAGAAGCGCGTCGTTCCGAAGGAGCGCGTCCGGCTCGAGAAGGAACGCGAGGTCGGCGAGGAGACCGTCGAAGGCGAGATCCGCAAGGAGCAGATCGAGGCCGAGGGCGACGTCAGGCGCCGGTAGCGATCGCCGGCGCGCGAATCGAACTCCCACCTGCGAGACGCCGCGATTGCACAAGCGGGCAATCGATCCGAGGGTGAAGGTGGCGCCGGACGAGCTGGCGCGCGCAGGCCGGGGGTGCGGTGCGGTAACGCCGTCGGTGGCAGGCCGTGCCGCGCTTCCCGCAAGCGCCTGAGCGACTTGACATGGACGCCACGCCGAGCAGCGGGCACCGTGTTGAAGTGATCGATTCGGAGCGGCCTGTGACGCGCGCAAGCGCGAGCCGTCGCGAGCCGGAGCGCCGCCCGAAGCGCAGGAGATAAGACCGGCGGCGCGCGCACTCGTCGAGGTCTCCGAGCAGCTGCCGCACACGCGGGAGTCTTCCAGCGGACACCAGCGGCGGCAGGTGGTCAGCCGGCGAACCGCCGGCGTGGGAAGACGCGATGAGTGGATATGCCTTCGGCGTCCACCGCACAGATCGCAGGAGGAGTTGCCATGGCCCGAGAAGCCTCAGTCACAGGTGCACACAGCGCTGACGTCAGCAAGTCGCGCACCCCTGCGCAGTGGTACTGCCTACTCGTCGGGCTCGCCCTGCTCGCGGCCGGCGCGCTCGGCTTCCTGGTGAACGCGAGCTTCGACGAGGCCACGCTCGGATTGGACCTCAACGACGGCGAGTTGATCAACGGTGATCTGCTCCTCGGCCTCGAGGTGAACGGCTGGCACAACATCGTCCACCTGGCGAGCGGCCTCGTCTTGCTGCTCGCGGCTGCGTCGCGCGGATTGGCCAAGACGATCGCGCTCACGTTCGCGTTGGTCTACGTGGTCGTCACGGTCATCGGTTTCGTCGACGGCGACGACGTCCTGGGAGTCATCCCGATCAACACGGCCGACAACCTGCTCCATACCGCGATCGCCGCCGTCGGTCTCCTCGCGGCGCTCGTGTCGCCCGGCCGATGATCGGCCGTCGGGCCACCGCCGGCTCAACCACCCCAGCGGGTAGCAGCATGCCCGGCTCATATGTTCGTTCCAACTACGCGGGCGCTCGGTACTGAGCTGGCCCATCGGCGCCCTCTCGTTCGGCCTCGCCGCGTGGCGGCGACGCCAGCGCGCGTGTCGCGCCGCTGCCGCTCACGCCGCCTTCGGCGAGCGGCCGGTGCTGATGGCCAGTGCCGTCGATCTCGTCCCGACGACCGCACGACAGCAGGGTGAGCAGACCGCGCTGAGTGCGGACGAGCTGACCGACTCGCCGGGCGAGTACCTCGCGCCGCGGCTGACCGTGCGCGACGTCAGCGTCGATGACGCCGACGACATCCTGTCGCCGCGCGCGGTCGCGCTCGACGACGACGTCCTGGTGATCGGCGCGAGCGGTCCGATGAACGCCGAGCCGGGCTTCACGGGCCGTGACGGGCACGCTGATCGAGGGCTCGACGGCGCGGCTGCTCATCGCGATCGAGCTCCCGCAGAACGCGGACGCCGCGGACCTGTTCGAGGAGATCGGAATCGACGAGGAGGAGAGTTCGGCGACTACGAGTACGTCCTCGTCGCCGAGCGCTTCCAGCCCGGCGGTTAGCGAAGTAACCGCTACTGCTCGAGTTGAGGCATGCAAAGGCGGCCGGGCGAGCCCGGCCGCCTTCGGTTCGCTTCCTCAGAAGCTGCTTCAATGGGATCATCAGCCCGTCGCTGAACGTCGTCCGCGAGCGGCAACGCGAGTCGTAACTCAGGCGGCGCCTGCCCCCGCCTGCATCTCCTGCAGCAGCGACTTGGCGCGGTCGGCGACCTCGATGTCGACCTGCACGTCATAGCGCTCGGCCTGCGTCTGCGCCACCGACGCCGTCCGATCGGCCATCCTCGCGGTCAGCCACAGACACGGCCACCGGTTCGCGTCGGGCGGCATGCTCGCCCAGCCGGCTGCCGACGAGCCGCCCCGGCGTCCACGAGCGGAGCGCCGTCGCAGCCGGCGCAGATCGGCGCGATCCGCCGTGGCATCATCGTGATCCACCGCCCCGATGAGTGAGTCGACGTGCCCCCGGGGCCGACCCTTGTCAGGTGGCGGACCGCTTCGCGCCGGACGCGCCGCAGCGAGGTATGGCGTTCGCAGAACACCGACGACAGGAGCCTGATCATGACCACCAGCCCGTCCGGCCAGCTGGTCGAAGCGCTCAAGGACGCGCACGCGATGGAGGTCAACGCGTTCGAGGATCTCGAAAGCATGATCGCGACAACGTCTGACCGCGAGTTCCGCGCTGCGCTGGAGGCGCACAGGCGCCAGACGTACGAGCATGCGCGGCGGCTGGAGGAGCGATTGGCCGACCACGGCGAGGAAGCCTCCAGCGCGAAGGATCTCGGCGGGACGCTGAAGGCGACGGCGAAGGCGTTCGGCGACGAGCTTCGCGACGCCAAGCCGGTCAAGAACGCTCGTGACGGTTACGCAGCCGAACACGCGGAGATCGGCGCGTACGCCCTGCTCGAGCAGATCGCCGTGCGCGCGGGCGACGCCCGGACGGCGAGCGTTGCGCGCGAGAACCGGCGCGACGAGGAGGCGATGGCGGCCTGGATCGCCGACCGCTGGGATCACTTCGTCGACCTGACGCTCGATCCGGGCACCCGCGCGGCGTGAGGCAGCACGATCGGCATCGCTACTGCGTCGGCGTGTCGGCGTTCTGAGACCGCAAGCAGCTCGCCTTCGAGGCC
>JAUJOT010000005.1:323394-420703 GCA_030447505.1 Solirubrobacteraceae bacterium
CTACTGCGTCGGCGTGTCGGCGTTCTGAGACCGCAAGCAGCTCGCCTTCGAGGCCACCGAGTGCCTCGTCCAGCCGGACATCCAGCTCGCCATCTCGCGAGCGAGCGGACTGGCCCCGCGTCCTCGAGGGGTGTGAGGGTCGCAGGGACGCTCTATGGGCGTTGGCGCCCAGGTTGGTGGCGTCGAGCACCGGAGAACAGGTGACGAGACGCAGGGCCGCGAGGCCCTCGGACAAGATCGAAGGACAACAGGACCGGGTGACGAGATGGAACCTGCGATGCCAGTGGCCAAGGCGCAACCTCCGCGCGACAGGACCAGATGACGGCTGCCCGCTGCGTTGCCCGCCCGCAGCGACGACCTGCCGCCGCGCCGCCGCTGCACGACGGCGGGTGGACCGGCGCCGATCTCGTGCGGGCTTCGACGAAGGCGGCGCACCGACAGCGCCCTCGGCAACCGTCCTTCCATCAACCCGTTGGGGAGGTCGCCGGCTCAAACGACATCGAGACGACGAGTCACTGATGGGAAGGATTTCGCGGTCGCACCCACCGTCGCCAGCGGTCGCGCCAGGAGCCCTGCTCCCGCTTGTCGGGCTTGAGGAGCTCGACCCAGATCGTGACGAAGTCGACAAGGAGGTTTCGTCGCTACCGGTCGTGAATGCGCGGTACGTCGTCGGGTTCAAGGGCGGGTCGAAGTCGCCCGGCTCCGCGACCGGCGCGACGCGAAGCTGAGCGTGCGTGTCGCGGGATACGAGCTCCCATGCCCCACGTCACGACCGAGCTGCGGCTGCGCGTGCCGCCCCGCGAAGCTCGACGGAGCGGCGCCGCGCCTGTCCGTCTTCTGACCGCCGCGAGATCATGGCGCCGCGTACGGGCTAACCCCTGGCTCATGCGGCTGGCGCTCCCGTATCGCGTCGTGCTCTTCGCGGGCCTGCTTTTCGCGGCCTGGACCCTGTTCTGGCAGTTGACCGTGCTGCTCCTCGCGGTGCTGCTGACGGTCATCGTGGCGCTGCCGCTGACCGTCGTCACGGACTGGCTGCAGCGCCACCACGTCCCGCGCCCCGTCGGCGCGATCGGCACGGTCCTGCTCACGCTCGCGGCGGTCGTGGGGTTCGGGTACCTGATCGCGCCGACGCTCGTGACGCAGGCCGAGCGGGGCGTTCGACCAGCTACCGACCGTCGTCGCGCGCGTCCGCGAGCAGCTCGGCCTGGCGGCGAACACGGACACCGCGCGGGCCGGCTTCGAGATCCAGGCCTTCGTCCAGAGCTACGTCGACGACCCGACGCGGTTCGCGGGACGCGCCCGGGACGTGCTGACCACGACGGCGGCCTTCTTCGGGGGCATCGTGCTCGTCGTCCTGAGCGCGATCTACGCCGCGGTCAACCCGCGTCCGCTCGTCAGCGGGATCGTCCGGCTCGTCCCGCCCGAGGGGAGGCGACACGCCGAGCACATCCTGTGCCGCCTGCGCACGAGCTGGCTCGGCTGGCTGAAGGGAACCGCGGTCGACATGGTCCTCACCGGCGCGCTGACCTACGCCGCGCTGACCGTGCTCGGCATCGAGCACGCTCTGGTCTTCGCGCTGCTGACCGGGCTGTTCGAGATCGTGCCGTACCTCGGGCCGATCCTCGCCGCGATCCCGCCCGTCCTCTACGCGCTCACGCAGTCGGTCGAGCTTGCGCTCCTGACGCTCGCGGTCTACACGCTCATCCAGCAGATCGAGGGCAACGTGATCGTCCCGCTCGTGATGTCCAAGGCGGTGCAGCTGCACCCCGCGCTGCTCGCGATCGGCGTGGTCGTGATCGGCCAGTTGTTCGGGCTCATGGGCGTCCTGCTGGCCGTGCCGATCCTCACGGCGCTCGTCGTGCTCGTACAGGAGCTCTGGGTGCTGCCGCGCGAGGACCCCGGACACGGCTGGCAGCGCCGAACGGACGACGTCGCGAGGGCCGACGGCGGCACGCAAGCGCGCGTCTCGAGCGCGGTCTCGTGATGACGTGGCGCCTCTCCGTCGGGCAGGGCGCCAGGCGGACGAGCTCGCGCCACGCGGCCGTCGATCAGCGCGCGACCTGAGGGTCCTCGCGCGTCGCCTCGGGCGGGCGCGGCAGGAGGCCCAGGCCGATCGCGAGCGCGACGCTGGACGCGGCAGCCGCATAGCCGAGGACCGCGCCCGCGAGGACGTCGAGCGGGAAGTGCGCGCCGAACGCGATACGGCTCCAGGCGATCACCAGGGCCACGAGCACCATCGGCCACCGCAGGACCGGCAGCGCGAGCGCGCTCGCGGCCGCCATCGCCGTGGCCACCGCGACGTGACCGCTGGGGTAGGACGCCTGCGCCCAGTCGGCCCCGGCCGGCTTGAGGATGTTCGCGAACACCGCCTGCGGGCGGGGCCGGTCGCTCAGCAGGGCGATCGCCTCGAGCAGGACGTAGGACGCGGTCGCCGCGGACATCAGCGCGACGGCCACCCCGAGGGCGACCCACGGCCCGCGCAGGACGAACGCGACGGTCATCGCCAGCAGCAGCAGGCCGCGGTACAGGCGCTCGTGTGGGTCGAGCAGCTCGAAGACGGCGTCGGGTCCGTATCCGAGGGCGTTGACCGCGTCGAACACGGCACGGTCGACCGGCGCCAGGAGCGGCAGGGCGAGCCCGAGCAGCGCGAGTGCGGCGACGACGCCGGCGAGGAGGGCGAGCCACCGACGCACGAAGCCCCCCGACGGGGCGGTCAGGCGTGGCGACCATCCCGGCTCGACGGACGGCGGCGTGGGCGGCGCCAGCCGCGGTCGGGGCTTCGACGCGATCTCGGTCACGCGCTGGCCTGTTCCCGTGCGCGCGCCCTGGCGCTGCGTCCTGTCAGCGCCCTGACGCACGCCGCGACGCCCTTGCCCAGGCGGGAAGGCACGCAGCGATGGACAGATGGGATCGCTTGCGCCTGTCGCTCGCCATGATCCCGCCACTCGCGTGGGCGGGAGTCATGCTGCTCTTCGCCGTAGCGCTCGGAATCGCGGCGCGGACGATCGACGCCGTCGAGCGCTTCGACGCCGAGGTCGTGCGCGAGCTGCAGGGCGAGGTCCGTACGCGCGGGATCCAGGAGAACGTGTTCGCCGTCACCGACCTGGGCGGCAGTCCGCTGCTGCTCGCCGGCATCGCCGTCGTGGTGACGCTGCTGCTCGTCGGGCGCTGGCGCGCCGCGCTGGCCGTCACGCTCGCGGTGGCGCTCACCAAGGTCGCGGTGGCCGTCGTCAAGGAGGTCATCGAGCGGCCGCGGCCCGAGACCGGGTTCGGGATGCACGCGTCGTTCAGCTTCCCGAGCGGCCACGCCGCCTCGGCGGCCGCCCTCTACATGACGCTCGCGGTCCTCCTCTCGCGCGATCACCGCGCCGGCGTCCGCGCGATCGCGCTCTCACTCGGCGCGTTGGTGACGATCGCCGTCGGCGCGTCGCGCGTGCTCCTCGGAGCGCATTATCCGACCGACGTCCTGGCCGGCTGGCTCGTCGGCGGACTACTTGCGCTGTGCGCCTGGGCGCTCGTCGTCCGTCTCGCGGGTCACCCGCGGCGATCGGATCAGTCGACGGGCGAGCGCCTGAAGGAGATCGTCGTCTCGCGCGGCGACGACGCGCCGGAACAGGTCCCCGAGGACATGCGCATCTGAGCAACGAGACGCGGGAGAAGCGGTCGACTCAACCCGTAGCCGCTACGGGACGCGACCCAGCCGCGACTGGCCTGTTGCATAGGAGCCGCACGCTGCTAGCATCCGCGACATGAAGACGCTCTATCTGCGCAACGTCCCAGACGAGGTGAGTGCGGGTCTGGCGGCGCTCGCTGCTCGAGAGGGACTGACGGTGTCGGCGTTTGCGCTGCGGGAGTTGAGTCATGCTGCGCGGCGCGCGGGCAATCATGCGTTGCTCGGCGATCTGCCAGACCTCGACGTGTCGGCGAAGGATGTCATCGCCGATGTCGAGGCTGGACGCGCGGCTCGGTGATCGTCCTCGACGCGTCCGCAGCGGTGCTCGCGCTCTTGAACGACGGGGATGCGCGGCGATCGCTTGCGACCGAACGTGTTGCCGTACCGCATGTCGCTGACTCAGAGGTCGCTCATGCTGTTCGGGTGCTGTTGCTGCGCGGCGAGATCGGCGCGGACGATGCCGGCGTGGCGCTTGCTCGCTGGGCGCGGCTGGGGTTGCGCCGGTTCGCCGCGGTCGGCCTGCTGTCGAGAATCTGGGAGCTGCGCGAGAACCTGACGGCGTATGACGCGACCTATGTCGCATTGGCCGAGGCACTCGCGTGCGAGCTGCTCACCGCGGACGCCCGGCTCGCTCGAGCAGCTGGACCGACGTGCCCGATCACGGTCGTGCGGCGGTAGCGACGAGCGGACTCGCCACGATCAGCACGAGCACGAGGAGATCCCGCCGGATCGCGCCTTCGGCCTGCCCGCTGCGGCGCAGAGAAGGAGGATCTTGCGACGCGCCGATCTGCCGGCTACCAGTTGCGCTTGCCGGCCTACGGGTAGTCCCGCAGCGTGCATAAGCTGATCGCGCGTCTGAGGTTGGCGCAACAGTCGTTTTGGGTTCTGCCGGCGCTATCGATCGTCGTCGCGGTCGGCTGCGGCTTGCTCGCGCCCGTCGTCGACGCGCATCTGACGCTCCCGGACGCGATCGCGATGAGCGGTGACGAGGACACCGCGCGCACTGTGCTGGCCGCGATCGTGACCGTCGGCGTCTCGGTGGCGGGCGTGAGCTTCTCGATCATCGCGGTCGCGCTGGTGCTGGCCTCGCAGCAGCTCAGCCCGCGCGTGCTTCGAAGCTTTCAGCGCCAGCCGCTCAACCAGGCGGTGCTTGCGCTGTTGCTGGCAACGGCGACGTACGCGCTGTTCGTGCTGGGCGCCGTCAGCGACGAAACAGACCGGCCGGTGCCCGAGCTCTCCGTGACGCTGGCGATGCTCTTGGCGGGCGCCTCGCTGGGGTTGTTCGTCGTCTTCTTGCACCACGCAGTGCGCTCGCTGAACGCCTCGGTCGTGATCCGGCGAATCGCTGCCGAGGGGCACGAGTCGATCGCCAACCCGTATCCCCAAGGTGTCGGCGACGCGCCACGCGGCGCAGCGGCGCGACAAGCCGCCGACAGGTGGGACGAGTCGCGATGTCGGTCGACGTTCGTGCGCCACGCGCGGGGTACATCGCGTCTGTCGACGGTGCGAACATCGTCAGGTGGGCCGCGTCGATGGGGACATTCGTCGAGCAGCGCCGCGCTGTCGGCACATTCGTGCTGACCGGTGGAGTGCTCGCCGTGATCTACTGCGACGAGGATCGCGACATCGACGCGCGCAGCGTCAGCGACGCGTTCTTGCTGGAGGAGGAACGCGTCGTGGATGGCGACATGGCGTTTCCGGTCCGCCAGCTCGCGGACATCGCGCTGAAGGGCCTGTCGCCGTCCGTCAACGACCCGACGACGGCCGAGAACGCGATGGACTCCCTGACCGACACGCTTGTGCGGTTCGCGCAGCGCGCGACGGTCGACCCGCTGCGAGTCGACGGCGACGGAGTCGCGCGGCTGCGAGCGATCGCACCGACGCTCGACACGCTCGTGCTGCTGGGCTTTGACCAGGTTCGTCGCGACGCGGCCCACCGCCCATCGTTCGCCGTACGACTGCTTGAGCTCCTCGCCGATCTGCGCGAGTGCGTTGGGTCGGCGCGCTCCTGCGAGGAGATCGACCGCCAGGCCGAGCTGATTGCAGAACAAGCCGCCGACCTCGCCGCCCACCAGGCCGACCAGCGTCTGGTGACCGACAGCTACGCACGCCTACACGCCGACCAGCGCGCGCACCGCTGACGCGACGAGCGGTTGCCGCGAGGACAGCGCGATCGCTGCATCGGCAGGCGGCGATGCGCAGGGCCGCTTGCTGGCAGGGGCTGCTTCTGCAGAGCGCCGACGACGACGGTTGCCATTCAGCCGTCAGGGCGCTGTCCGGTGATGGACAGCTTGGGGGGGCGGGGGGGCGCTAGCAACGGCGCGGATCGCGTTGCTTAATGTTTGTCGCCCTTGAAGGGGATTGGCCGGCTTGGCCGGACGGGTTCCTCTCCGGACGGTCGGTCGGGGAGCGGTCGTAGGCGTCCCTCGGCGGGCGTGGCGGCGGTGTCGAAGCGGTAGCGCCGATTGGGGTTGACGTGGGCGCGTCCGACGGGGCTGAGCTGCGCGAGGGCGTCGTCGCTGATCAGGCCGGGGCTGGTGGCGCGGAGTTCGTCGATCGCGGCGGTGAGGTCGCGGGTGTTCCACGCGAGGATCGCGTTGCTGGCGAGCTTGAGGCTGAGGGCGTGGCGGCGGTGGTCGTCTTCGTCGGCGGGAAGCTGCTGGCGTTGCCCCGAAGGCGATGTGGCGGTGCAGGGCGTGCATCGTCTCGCTCTTGTTCAGCTGCGCGCCGATGCGGCGGCGCAGCGGGGCGTCGGCGAGGTAGGCGAGCAGGAAGTTGGTGCGCACGAGGCGCCCGCACTCGGCGAGCGCGGCGGCGGACGAGGCGGCCTGTAGGCGGCTGATCAGCAGGCTCGCGGGCAGCGAGCCGCGTTTCAGCGAGCCGGCGGTGCGCAGCAAGTCGTCGTAGCGGTCGATGATGCGCGCCGACCGGATCTTGGAGGTCATCAGCGCGTCGACCGGCAGCCGGTTGGATTGCCGATGCGGTGTAGGCGAAGCTCGCTGACGTCGCGCAGCCTCGGGAGTGCGGGGCGCCACTCCTTGGTGCGTGATCTCAAGCTCGCCGCCGTGCTTCTGGCTGTCGCCGGGGCACTGCTCGTGGTCGCGGCTGGGGGGCCTCACCGCACCGGCGCGGCCGTCCATGCCGACAGCCACCTCAACGGCCGCAAGTAGCGCCGCTGGGCGGAATTCCACATCGAACTCGTCCTCGATCTCGCCGACGAGCTCTTCCAGCGCGTCCTCCAAGGTGCCCACCTCGCGGTCAGCCAGTCCACGTCCTCAGACATCGAGCACAGCGCGCTCGCGCTTCCCTGCGGGCCCCTCGACCTCAAGCGCCACCGGGAAGTTCGTCAGAAACGCGTTGTCGACGGCGAAGAGCACGAGCGCGCCGTCCTCGGCCCGCTCGGTTACCGAGCCTTCGCGCGGCAGGCAGTTGTCGGGCTTGATCTGCTGTGCGTCGTAGGCAAACGGATTGCTCTGCGGCAGCTCGACCGGCTTGACGCGCGCGCCGAAGGCGTTGACGAGCGCAAGCCGCGACGACGCCGTGCGGGTCTTGCCGGTCTCGTTGCAGACGCGCAAGAAGACACCAAACCACAGCTTGCCGGGCGGCCGGCGGTTGGGCACCATGCGCGAGTCAGGCACGATGTTCGGGTTCAACCGGCGCGCCACCAGCGGCCGGTAGTGCAAGCCATCGACGACAACCGCGTCTCCCTTTCCCTCGGCTTCGTCACGATCGACCCCCTCGCCCGCCGGCGGGACCGCGTCACCGCCGAAGCACAGCCGGCGCAGCCGCTCAGGCGCATCGCGACCGCGGACGCACGCTGCGCCCAGCCGACTGATCGCCTCCGCCGCGACCCGGTAGACATCGACCGACTCCGGCCGGTCCGGAAAGACCGCGACGACATTCGCCGCGCGAATCGCCCGCGCGTCGTCGCCGTGCTGCTCCTGCGCCGCCGCCAACAGCGACGGCCGCTCGCGCCGCGCGATCCGCGGGCTGCTCCACACCCACAACTCGAACTCGCGGCCGGAGTGATCGGCCTCCCGGACGCGCTCGACCAGCCCCTCGCGGTCAGTGCTCGTATCGCCGCCGCCGGTGCGCACCAGCGCAAGCATCGTGCGCTCGAGCACAGACTCGACCTCTGTCACCGAGAGGTACGGCTGACGCCCGTCGCTCGTCGGCGAGCCAGTCTCCTCCTCACCGCAGCCGACCACGGCCGTCGCGACCGCGACGACCGCGACGACCGCACAGACGGCCGCCGACAGACGCGAAGAACAGATCCGCCCGTAGTGGCTGCACGTTGGCACCTTGCTGTCCACACGACTCACGTACCCCCTAACCGCCAGATCATCGAAGACGGCGTCTGCGCTGTCGTCGCCCTGACAGGAGACGTCGCCGCACCGGCTCAAGCAGACAACACGCCGGCACCCCGTCGCAGCGCCTCCTGCCTGCGTTGCAGTTGCCCCGCCCGACGGAAGCGTGACCGCGTTCGTCGCGGCGACTGCTTAGCGGCGTACCCGGCGTGCCGCCGCGAACCGACGTCGGCGCGGAGCGCGGGGGCGCATCGCTGCCCGCGCAGATCGTGCCGATGATGGCGGCGCTCGCGCAGCTCCCTGACGACGACGACGGCTGGGGCTATGAGGTCAATTGGGACGGCGAGCGCGGATCGCGTACGTCGAGGCCGGCCGCGTGCGGCTGCAGAGCCGGGCGGCTGAAGGAGATCACCAGCCAGTACCCGGAGCTCGGCGCCCTCGGCGCTGCGGTCGACGCCCGCGCTGCTGTGCTGGACGGCGAGATCGTGGGGTTCGACGCCGAAGGCCGCCCCAGCTTCGAGCGCCTTCAGCAGCGGATGCATCAGACGCAGAAGCAGGTGATCAGCCGCCGCCTCCGCGACGTGCCCGTCGTCTACGTGATCCTCGACCTGCTTCACCTCGACGACCGCAGCCTGCTCGCCGCGCCGTACACGCAGCGACGTGCGCAGCTCGAGGCGCTCGGCCTCGAGGGCGGCGCGTGACAGGTTCCCGCCTATCAGGGCGGTGGCGGCGCAGCGCTGTTCCGGCGGCCGGCGAGCAGCAGCTGGAGGGGATCGTCGCCAAGCGGCTGGACTCGCGCTACGAACCGGGCAAACGCGGTCGGACATGGCTGAAGATCAAGCACAGCCGGCGCCAGGAGCTCGTGATCGGCGGGTGGCTGCCGGGCGCGGGGCGGCGCACGAACCAGATCGGCGCGCTGCTCGTCGGCTTCGATGAAGCGGGCCCCGACGGCGCGAGCTCGCCCTTCACGGGCCGTCAGCCGCAGCGCGGCGCCCAGTTCGCAGAGCCCGAGCTGGTGGCCGAGATCGAGTTCAACGAGTGGACCTCGCAGCTAATGCTGCGCCACCCGTCCTATAAGGGACTGCGCACCGACAAGGACGCCCACGACGTCGTGCTCGAGGAACCCGAGCGGACATGAGCGAGAGCGCCGATGCGATGTGATCGTGATCGGCGGCCTGGCGGGTTGAGCTGCGCGATTGAGCTGACCGAGCGCGGCAGAAAACGCCTGCTACTCCAGGCGCGGTCGGCGCTGGGCGCACGGCGCGATGGGATGCCCGTGGAGTGTGGCTGCACCGGTTCCTCGGCTTCGTCCAGCCCGCGGCCGAGCTGTTCCCCGGACGCGCCGCCGTGGTAGTCGCCGTGTCGGCGCCGGTCGGCTCAACATGCCGGCCGGGCGGGCGGCGCTGCCCGGCGAGGTGGTCGAGGTCGCCACGCGCCCCGTCATGATCGTGGCCAGGTGAGCGACCTGCTGCGGATACTCGCGATCCTCGGGCTCGTCGCTGCGAACGCCTTCTTCGTCGGCGAGTACGCGGTCGTCACCGCCCGGCGATCCCGGCTCGCGCAGCGCGTCGAAGCCGGCAGCCGCGGCGCGGCTGCCGCGCTGCGGCTGATGGACGACCCCGTGCGGGTGATCTCGACCGTCCAGATCGGGATCACGGCGATCGGGATCCTCACCGGCGCGATCGGCGAGCCGCTCGTGCGGGACCTCCTCGGCGGCGACCTGCCCTCGTGGCTGTCGTTCCTCGTCGCGTTCGCGATCGTCACGTACGTCACCGTCGTGCTCGGCGAACTCGTTCCGAAGGCGCTCGCGCTCGACCGCGGCGAGACGCTCGCCGTGCTCGTCGCCCGCCCGATCGAACTGATCGGCAGCGCTCTGCGGCCGCTCGCGGTATTCCTCCAGCAGTCCGCGCGCTTCGTCCTGCTGCCGCTGGGCATCCGCAACGTCGTCGCTGGCGAGCAGATCCGAACGCCGGAGGAGCTGCGGGCCGCCGTCGACGAGGCCGAGCAGGCGGGAGTCATAGCGCGCTCGCAGGAGGAGCTGCTGCACAACGTGTTCGACTTCGCCGCGCGCGAGGCGGCAGAGCTCATGGTCCCCGCATCGCAGGTGGCATGGCTCGACGCCGACCTGTCCCCCGCGGCCGCCGTCGACCCCGCGCTGCACGCCGCGCACACGCGATTCGTCGTCGCGCGCGGCTCGCTTGACCGCGTCGTGGGCGTCGTCCACGTGCGCGACGTCGTCGTCGCCGCGCGCGACCGCCGGCCGGCCACCGTCGCGCAGCTCGCCCGCCCCGCTTTCGTCGTGCCCGAGACCAAGGACGTCGGCGCGCTGCTGCGCGAGCTTCGAGAACGGCGCGAGCAGATCGCCGTCGTCGCGGACGAGTACGGACGGACGCTGGGGATCGTGACGCTCGAGGACGTGCTCGAGGAGATCGTCGGCGAGATCGAAGACGAGTACGACCTACCGGACGCGACAGTCCGGCGCATCGACGAGCACGTCGTCGAGGTCGCAGGCTCAATGACGATCGACGACTTCAACGAAACGCTCGGCACCCGGCTTCCCGATCGCGGGCCACGGACGCTTGCGGGGCTCGTGTTCGAGGAGCTCGGACGCCGGCCGCAGATCGGCGACAGCGTGACAATCGACGGCGTCGCGCTGACCGTCCACGCGGTAGAGGATCTGCGCATCGCCGCACTGCGCGTCGTCGTCCCCTGACTGACAACGCAGATCCCGCTCCGCCACGCGAGGCCGGGTCGCCTGTCTAACTGGGCGAAATCGGCGGACCGCATTAGTCGAAGCGGCCGGTGGCTGTTCTTAGGGCGCTCCGCTAGCGTTTGAAGAAGCCCAGCGCCTGGGCCTTCGTCTAAGCGCAGTTAGGCGTCGCCCCGAGCTCGCTGCTGTGTTCGGCGTGGCAGAAGCGCCGCCTATCGCCCTCACATGAAGCTAAGCCGCGCGGGCCGCGTCGCCGCCTGACGGCGTTGGCCGCCAGCGCTGGCGCGCGCGTCGGCGAAAGGCGGCGCCACCGGCGCGACCAGCCGCCGAATTCGCCGCGCGCTACGCGGGGGCAGCGCCATCCGTGCCAGATGCTTGCTGCGCTTCGGTTCCCTTGGGTTGGTCGCGCCGAGGCACGATGCCGGCGTCGCGGAGCCGCTCGAGCTGCTGCGCGAGCCGCCGTCGCCAGTGCTCGCCATACTCGCCGTGTGTCCAGGGGTGCCGGTCGATGAACTCCTCGCCAAGGCTCGCGAGGAGAACGTCCTGCAGGCGTGTGAGCTGACCCTGGCGGTTGCCGTGGAGCAGCCGACTGATGCGATCGTCGTCATAGCCGGCGATTGCGTCATCGATCTCGTGCAGGTTCGAGAAGCCGAGGCGCCGAAGGATGCGGGCTTCGAACTCGTAGCTGAACGCAGTCATGCGCCCATCGGCGCCGAGCTTGCGATCGAGGTAGGCCTTCAGCGCTTCCTGCGTGACCTCGACGGCCGCCAGATCCCCGAGTTCCACGTGACGGAGAGCCGCGACGCGAACGCGCTGGTCTTCGTCAGAGACGGCCTGAAACTCGCGATCGGCGATCTCGAGCAGTCCGGCGAGCGCCATGAAGCGGCGTCGGACGACCGCTGGGATCGTCTCGATGGCCTTGTACTGGATGTCGTGCTCGATCTCCGCCCACGCATGTTGGAGGATGGTCCGGACCTGAATCTCGATGACTAGGTCGCGATGCCGGGCGTACTCCGGCATCGCGAGCCTCTGCGGGGTGAAGCCGACCAAGTAGTGCACGCTGTGGTACCCGAGCTTTTCCTGCTCGACCAGCAGGCCGCTCTTGTTGATCATCTCGAAGACGTTGAACTGCTCCTGGACTTGCGCGTTGACCTTGTCGACGTCCTCAAGCAGGAAGGTGATTACGCGCACGGCCGCCAAGTCTGTGATCTGCCGGAGAGGCTCGGTGTACTTCGGCTGAGCCGGATCCTGCTCGGAAGGGACCGACGCCTTCCGGGCGAAACTCTCAGGATCCTTGGCCCGGGACTCATTAGATCCACTCCGCCGCATATGGACGTTCGCGGGGCACCGCGCGAGCCTAACGCGCTGATATCCGGGTGCAAAGCATCGGCGCGGCGGGGTCACGGTCGTAGCGCAGGCATAAGGGCCGTCGTGGTATCCCTATGGGGCCAGCGCATTTAGATCCCGTATGCGCCTGCGACGGTGGCGGGTGCAGCTGGCCTTACGGTTGCTTCTTTGCGCAAGGAGCAGTCGCGGCGCGCGGCGTCGGTGACGGCTGCGTTCCATGCCAGCCAGTAGCAGCGGCCACCGCCGCCCTACTTCGCACTGCCGCCAAACGCTGCGGTGCGCCATCAAGCCGCGCTTATTGCCCCCTTCTGCTAACGCGGTGCGCCGATTTCGGCCAGTTAGACAGTCGACCCCGAGGCGAACAGTTCGATCAGGGCGCGTCCAGCCCATTCGTCAACGGCGATAAACACTGGATGGAGACCTGTTTGTCAAGTGGGGGTCGTCGAGGTGGCGCATAGGCGCTTCTGCGTTGGTGTGTGGTCGGCTGGGTGGGTGGCGGTCCGGCAGGCTGGGCGCGACGCGCGGTCAGGCTGATATCCGCGGGTTGGTTACCGCAGGACCGTTGATTCGTCGTGGGGAGCCGCTGTCTAAGATCGGGCGTGGCCAGCCCCGAGGTGGGGCGGGTTGCTCATAAGGCTGATCCAGCTCCGCCAGATCCCGATCGTCACGCGAACGACCGCGAGGAGCAGGATGGCGGCCCCGGCGAGCACCGGGTTCCAGACGGCGTCGCCGGCTTCGTAGGGCAGGACGAACGGAGATACGAGCAGCTACGCCGCAGACAACGCGACCAGCGTGGTCGAGCCCTTGATCTCGTGCCGTCTCGTCGCCAGCGGAACGGCGAACGGGTCGGTCTGATCGATGGCGGCGTCGGCTTCCTCGCGCCGGGTCCGCTTCGCGCCGAGGCGGGCCTTCATCGTGTCGATGTCGCCTGCTGATGTCGTTTGCTCACACAGCCGTGACGCCCGGCGACGGCAGGCGCTGCGTGGAGATGTCCGGCGGAAGACGGCTCGCAGGAGCGCACAGCAGCACCAGACGGCGCTCGCCACGCGCGCCGCTGGCAGGGCGCAGCCGGCCGGCCGTCTGCGAGCTCGTCTACAGGCTGCGGGCCAGGACCCGCAGGGCGGCGGCGAGCGCCTCGTCGCGCTTCGTGTCGGCCTTGTCACTCGCCCGGACGTCGGGCTTGATGCCGTCGCCGCCGAGGTTGCGTCCATCCGGGGTGAAGTAGCGCCCGACCGTGAGGTTCAGAGCACCACCGTTGTCGAGCGGCAGCAGCGTCTGGAACACGCCTTTGCCGAAGGTCTTCATGCCGACGACCGTCGCGCGCTCGTGGTCCTGCAGCGCGGCTGTCACGATCTCCGCTGCCGACGCGGTGCCCTCGTCGACGAGCACCACCACGGGCAGCTCGCGCGCGGCGGGGTCGCCGACGGCTGACAGGCTGCGATCCGGCACCGCCCGCCCACGCGTGGTGACGATCTCGCCGCGATCGAGGAACTCGCTGGCGACCAGCTGCGCCTGCTTGACAAGGCCGCCGCCGTTGCCGCGCAGGTCCAGCACGATGCCCTTCGCACCGCGATCGCGCGCCTTCCGGATCGCGTCGACGAGCTGATCGCGCGCACCGGAGCTGAACGCCGACAGCGTGATGTGTGCGACCCGTTGGCCGCCCGCGCGGCGCAGGTCGCTTTGCACCACCGGCACCGAGATCGTCGCGCGCTGGACACGCCTGACGAAGGTCTTGCCATTGCGTCGAATCCGCAGGCGCCCGCGGCTGCCCGCGGGACCCTTGATGAGCGCGCTCGCGACGTCTGCCGGGCGACCGGCCAGTGATCGGCCGGCGGCTGCGACGACGACGTCACCACGCCGGATCCCCGCGCGTTCGGCCGGCGAGTCCTCGACGACGCGCTGCACGCGCAGGCCGGCATCGACGCTGCTGACGGTGATCCCCACGCCCTGGAAGCGCCCGTGCGTCGCATCGTTGAAGCGGACGTACTCTTCTTCGCTGAGGTAGCCGGAGAACTTGTCGTCGAGCGCGCGCACGGCGCCGGCGATCGCGGCGTCGGCGAGCCGCCCGGCATCGACCTCATCGATGTAGTTGTCGTCGATCTTCTCGATCGCGCCGGCAACCGCGAGCGCCTCGCCGTCGACGAGGACGTCTGCGAGCGGTCCGGGCAGGACGCGCGGATGGCCACCCAGCCAGATGCCCAGGACGAGGGCGATGAGGAGCGCGGCAAGCGGCACGCCTCGCCACAGGCGCCGTCGGGTCACTTATCGGGCCCCAAGCCGATGTAGCGGCCGCGAAACAAGCGCATGGCGTCCATACTCTCCTCCCGGAAGCGGCGACAGCCGAGCAGCCGTTGCCAGGCGGTCGCCGCGGCCTCGTAGGGCATCTTCGGGTTCGGCGTGACGATCGTTCCCTCGGGGAGCGCTTCGTGCAGGCGTTCGAGTTGCTCGATCTGTTCTCGCGGAAGCGAAGGGCGGTAGTGGATCACGATGATCCCGCGGCGCAGCGCCCCGATGAGCGCCGTCTGCTGCGGGATCTTCGTGTAGACGCCGGGGCGGGTGGGGGCCGTGGTCCGAGGCCCCGCAACCGGAGGGTCTTGCACTCGTCCTAGGATGTCGTGCCGCAGCTCGCACCCGGCGGCCGTCGCGGCATCCTCGAGCTTCGTCTCCTGTACCGGAGGCACGCTGACCTCCTCGACGTCTGGCCCAGGGAGGAGCTGCAGCCCGATCACGGCGACGATCGCACCTGCGAGAAGCCAGGCCGCGACGTACCACAGGAGCGCTCGCCGCTGGGGCGCAGGAGACGAGTGCGGGGACTGATGCTGATCGGGCACGCCTGCTGTAGCGACTACCCGGGGGCGACGCTGTGAGCGGCGCGCGTCAGCGCGCTGACGGTTCTCGGTTCTCGTCGGCTGCGTCAGGCGAGTTACAGAAGTGCCACGTCCGCGAGTCGCCGGGGTAGGGAGTTGTCCGTGCCGCAGCCGTCAGTCGCGACCCGAGCGCCCTCCGGCTCCACGCCGATCGTCGTGATCGTCAACGCCAATGCAAGTGGGATCGAGGACCCGGAGCGGACGGCGAACACCGTGGCGCGAGCGCTGGAGGCGCACTGCGCACGTCCGCGGACGGTCATGACCCGCAGCGAGGACGATCTTCACGAGGCGCTGCGACGGGCGTCGGGCGGGCGAGCGGTGCTCGTCGGCGGCGACGGCAGCGTTCACGCGGCGGTCAACGCGCCGCTCGAGCTGCCCGAGCTCGCGCTGGTCCCCACCGGCCGGGCGAACAACATCGCTCGCCAGTTCGGCATCCCTGAGGACGTCGGGCAAGCCGCGCGCGTCGCTTGTTGCTGTCCCGCGCGCCCGCTCGACGTCCTGCTCGTCGAGACGCCGTCGGGCCAGCGGCGTTGCGTCGAGGGACTGAGCGCCGGTCTGCAGGCCGACGCGCGCGGCGATTACGAGGGCGAGAACTCGGGTGACCTGCTGAGCGGGCTGAGGACGCTGGTGACCACGCTCGCGCGCTATCGCCCCTATGACGTCGAGCTCGAGCTGGACGGCCGGATCGCGTACCGCGGGCCGGCGGCGCAGGTGTTCGTCTCGAACCTCTCGCTGTTCGGCTTCGGCTTCGAGGTGAACCCCGCCGCGCGTCCGGCCGACGGTCGTCTGGAGGCTGTCGTCGTGCGTGCGGCCACGCGCCGCGCCGCGGTCGGGATGCTCGCTCGCACGTACCGGGGTCGTCATCTCGCCACGCCGCGCGGCGGCTGGCGTCGCGGTGTCGAGGCCGCGCTCCGGCGCCCGCTGCCGCTCGCGTGCGACGGCGTTCCGCTCGGCACGACGACCGCGACGATCAGAGTGCAAAGCGGCCGGCTGCGGCTCGCGGCCCCGCACTCGCCATGAGCTCTGCGCACGCTGCGGATCTGCGACCGGCGCGGCCGGCGGTCGGGATGCTCGCGATGTTCGGCGCGGCCGCGCTCGCCGTCGGGCTGGCGCGGGCCGTCACGACGACGTACCTCCCGGTCCTGCTCGAGGCGATCAACGACGCCCCCGGCCTGATCGGCGCGGTGATGCTCGTCAACCCGCTCGCCGGGTTCTTCGCGCCGCTCGTCGTCGGCGTCTGGAGCGACCGCCGCGGCGGGCGGACCGCGCGCGTCCCGTTCCTGATCGGCGGGGCGCTGCTCGCGGCGGGCGGGCTGGCCGCGATCGCGGTCGGGACCGGCAGCTCGTACCTCGTCCTCGCGCTGGCCGGGCTGGCGACGTACCTCGGGCTCAGCGGCGCGCTGACCGCCCACCGCGCGACGATCGCCGCGCGCTTCGACGAGGAAGCGCGGCCCGCCGCCACGAGCGCGCAGGAGTTGCAGCGCTCGGCCGGCGGCCTGCTCGGGGTGGTCGTCGGCGGCGTCCTGATCGCCGCGTCGCCACGACTGCTGTTCGTTGCGGCAGCCGCCGCCGTCCTCGTGCTTGCGGTCCCGACGGTGCGCGTCCTCATCCGCCGCGACCCCGCCACGGATGCCGCCGGCGACCGCGACCACGACCGCCGGCCGAGCGCGCGCGACCTGCTGGCCGTCGTGCGCCGGCCCGGGGCGCGCGAGGTCGTCCTCGCCCAGGGTCTCTGGGTCCTCGCGTACGTCGCCCTGCCGACGTTCTTCGTGCTCTACGCGCGCGACGTGCTCGACCTCCAGACGCCCGAGTCCTCGTTCGTGCTCGGCGGCGTCGGCCTGCTGGCCGGCGCGGGGATGTTGACCGCCGGCCGGCTGTCGCCGCGTCTCGTCCAGCCCGCGCTGCTGGCCGGCGCCGTACTGCTCGGCGCCGGGCTGACGCTCGCGGCGGCGTTCGACGACGTCGGGGCGGTGCTGTTGCCGTTCGCCGTGGCCGCATTCGGGTTCGGGCTCGTCAACACGCTCGGCTTCCCCTACTTCTCGCGCTTCGTGGAGCGCGATGCCGCCGGCCGCTTCAGCGGCGTCTACTTCGCGGTCCGCGCGGTCGCCGCCGCCGTCGCCCTGCCGCTGGCCGGTCTGATGGTCCAGCTGACCGGCAGCTACCGCGGGGTGCTGCTGCAGGGCGCGGCGGCGTTCCTTGCCCTCGTCCCGCTCACGCGCGCGGCGCGCGAGGACCGGGAGCAGCGCCGATGAGCAACCGCGTGGCCGCGCTCGTCCCCTGCCACGACGACGATCAGGTCGCCGACGTCGTGGCGCGTACGCTCGCGCACGTCGACGAGGTGCTCGTCGTCGGCGACGCCGCCCCGCCACGGACGCGCCGCATGCTCGACGCGCTCGGTGGCGACCGCGTGCATGTCCTGCACCGGCCGCCGCCGGCCGCGAAGGGCGATGCGCTGGCGTTCGGTGCGGCCGCGCTGCTGCAGCACGAGCATCCGCCGGACCTCGTCGTGTTCATCGACGCCGACGCCCAGCACCCGCCGGAGTACATCCCGGCGTTCGTGCGCGCCGCCGCTCACGCCGACGTCGTGATCGGCAACCGGCGCGGGCAACGAGACGCGATGCCGGTCGTGCGCCGGATCGGCAACGACGCGTCGAGCGCGCTGCTGAGCCTCCTGACCGCGCGCCAGCTTCCCGACACGCAGTGTGGAATGCGCCTGCTGACCGCGCAGGCGCTCGCTGCCGTCCCGCTTCCGGGCGGCGGCTTCGAGGCCGAGACGCACCACCTCGCCGCGGCGACGCGCCTCGGCCTGCGGATCGCGTGGGTGCCGATCCCGGCTGTCTACGGCGACGAGCAGAGCGCGTTCCGGCCGCTGCGCGACAGCATCCGCGTGCTCGCCGCGATCCTCGCCGCGCCCCGCGAAGAGATGGCCACGCCGTGAGCGCGAGCCCGGTCGCCGATCGCCGTCCTCACTCCGGCGACCGCCGAGCGGTGGCGGTCGCCGCGGTGGTGATCGTCGTGCTGCTCGTTGTCTACGTCGCGGCGCTCGCCGCCGGCGGGGAGGCGCCGCGGCTGGGCGCATCGCTCGAGGAGATCCTGCGGGAGCCCGACGACGTCGTCGGCGAGCGGTGGGCGGTGAGCGCCGAGGTGCGTGACGTCCTCGGCGATCAACTCATCCTCGTCGGCGGGCGCGAGTTCGGGATCGCGCCGGTCCCGGTGCTGCTGACGAGCCGCGCCCGCGAGGTCGTCGACGACGGGATCGCGCCCGGCGATGTCGGGCAGTTCGTCGGGCAGTTCCGCCGGCTCGACGTCTCGCAGCTCGAAAGCGAGATCCGCGGCGACCTGCCCGACGAGCGCTTGGAGCGCCTCGAGGAGGGACTCGTACTCGTGGCCGACCGCGCCGCGGTCGATCAGCGCGTGCGCTGAGCACGCAGGAGCAGCGAGGCGGCGAGGCCGGCGCAGTCCCGAACGCTCGCCGCCACGCTTGTCATGCCGCCCGGCCCGTCAGGCGCTTGCCCCGCGCTTCGACTCGAGTGAGGGCGCGTCGCGGGGGCGCTGCTCGTCGTCGTCGTCGCCGCCGGTGATCGCCTGCTTGAACTCGCGCATCCCGCGGCCGAGCGACCGCCCCGCGTCGGGCAGCCGCTTCGGACCGAGGATGACGAGCGCGAGGGCGAGGACGATGATCAGCTCGAGAGGTCCGATCGCCGGCATTGCCGCGTCCTCAGGACTTCAGGAACGGCTTGACGATCGCGAGGACCTCCTGCTTGGTCAGCGGCTCGTCGAACGCCTCGGTCACCTGCCTGGCGTTGACGGTCGAGACCTGCGGGACGTTCACGCCGTACTTCTTCGTCTGGCCCATTCCTTCGTAGACGGGCTGGACGGCCTTCGGCGCGCCCGGTTGGGACTGCGGGATCCAGCCGGACAGCTCGCGCAGCCGGCGGACACGTGCGGCGTGGCGGGCCTCGACCGAGTGGATCGTGAGCGCCGCCGTGAGCACGTCGGGCGACTCGGCGAGGTTCGGCGCCTGCCCGCGGTACGCGCGCTGGCCGGTGTCCTCGAACGCCTGCGAGAGCAGCAGGAACTGCTCGTACTTCTCAAACGGCGTGAACATGCCGCCGGCGGTGAAGTCGAACTGCGGCGACTTGCCCGCCTCGTCGCCGAGCTGCTCCTCGAGGAACTCGACGTGCTCGGACTCGTGGCTCTGGATCGTCTCGAAGATCTCGCGCGTGTCGGCGGGGATCAGCCCGTCGGTCCCCAGCGCCTGCTCGTAGAACGTGTTCTCGAGCCGCTCGAGCGTGAGCGCGAACTTCAGGACGTCGACGACCTGCTTCGGCATCGCGCCGCCGTCCTGCGCGAACGCCGCACGGGCGCTGGCCGCAAACGCGACGGGAACCGAGACGGCGGCGGCCGCCAGACCGAAGCGCCGGAGCGCGCCGCGCCGCGTCGCAATCTGCTCGGCGATGTCGGCGTCGACGGTCGAGAAGATGTTTTCGTTGCTCATTGCAAGGCTCCTATGCGTTGATGACGCGGACGGTGGTCTTCAGGAACGGCGCCGCGGCCTCGAGCACCGCGGCCGGCTCCAGCGCGTCGTCGAATGCCTCAGGGGCGAACGACTTCCCCACCAGGTCGTTGATCACCGACGCGTGTCGCGCCTCGACGGACACGATGTCACCAGCGGCCATCAGCGGCACTGCCGCATCCTTGCCCATCCGCGCGAGGAACTTCGCCGCGCCGTTGTAGGCGCCGACGCCGAGGTTCTCGAACGTCGATGCGACCTCGAGCACGTTCTTCTGATCGTCGAAGTCGACCTCCGAGAAGTTCACTTCCAGCGCCCCGACCGCGTCGTCGCCCAGCACCTCCTTGAAGAACTCGCGATGGGCGATCTCGTGGCCCTTCAGCGCGTCGATCACGCGGCCGTACTCGGTCTCCGTCGGCTTCGCGACGGTCTCGCGCGCCTGCGTGTAGAACGCCGCCTCGAGCTGCTCGAGCGCATAGGCGTAGTTGAGGACGCCGGCGACCTGCGAGAAGTCGAGCGTGACGTCGGCCTGCTCGGGCGTCGTCGCCGTCGTAGCGGCGCCTTCGTCTTCGTCGTCGCCGCAAGCGGCGATCACGACGCCGGCAGCGGCCGTCCCGCAGACCTGCAAGAAGACGCGCCGCCGCAACGGGCGCACGAGCGCTGGATCAGTCATCGCGATTCCTTCCATCGGGTTTCGCGCACTACTGCCCAAAGAGGGAGATACGTGCTCTGCCAGTGTCCGCCCGCTGACGGCCGGGGCGAACGCAATCGCGCCATCTTTCCGTGCACCGCTCCTCGCCCGGTTGCCGCTGCCCGCGGTCGTGTCGCCTAGATGGGGGTCATCGCCCGGCGCGAATGGGGGGAGTCCCCCAGCGTCGACTCATACAGCGCGGGTTAGAAGGTCTGCAACCGTAGAAAAGGGAAGGACGTGCAATCCGCAATGGCAACGATCGCGATCGCCGACAGCAGAGAGCGCCACGCCACCGCTGCGGCGGGGCTGGCTCAGACAGTCGTCCCGCTCAGTCCGCGCCAAGACGTGGTTCGCGTCTTCAACGTCGAACCCGGCCTGCTCGCGGACGTCGACGCCAAGACCGCCGACTTCCTCAGGCAGCGCGTTGTCGTGCCCAAGCTGTGGCTGGACGCGGGACCATGGGAGCCCCCGCTGCAAGACCGCCGAATGCGCCGATCGCTCGGGCTGCTCGTCCTCGACGGCCTCGTCATCCGGACGGTCGAGCTTCACGGCAGGCGCTGTCCTGAGCTCGTCGGCGCCGGAGACCTGCTTCGTCCGTGGGACGATGCCGATGCTTCGCTGTCGCACGCCACGTCGTGGATGGCGCTCGACCGTGCCTCAGTCGCAGTTCTCGACGAGCGCTTCTGCACGATCGCCGGCCGCTGGCCCAGCATCATGGCGCAGCTTCTGACGCGCAGCATCCAGCGATCGCACGCACTCGCGGTCAATCTTGCGATCGTGCACGTGCGACACGCCGATCTACGGCTGCACATGCTGCTATGGCATCTCGCGGACCGGTGGGGGCGAGTGACCCCCGACGGAGTCCACCTGCCGGTGCGCCTGACGCACGAGATGCTCGCCGAGCTTGCCTGCATGCGGCGCCCGACAGCCTCCAGCGCGCTCAACGGGCTGGCGCGACGCGGTGAGATCGCTCGCTGTGATGACGGCACCTGGCTGCTCACCGGTTCTCCGCCGAGCGCGATCGACGACGCGCGCCACGACGGAGACGTCGGCGGCGCCGCACGCCCGCGAGCTCAGGCGGACGTCGGTCCGTGCGCTGCCGGCTGAGCGGCGTCTCGCGCGGCGGCGACGTCACCATCGAACGCGACGCTGTAGGTCTGGTAGGCAAGGGCGATCGAGTGTTCGCAGAAGCGCGCCAGGACCCGCCGCACGATGCGGTCCTTCGCGCGCCGCGCGCCACGCACAGCGGTCACGAAGCGCCCGACGATCTCCACGTCACCGTCGGCGACGCGGACGTAGGTCTGCGGCTCGACCTCGGAGCGCGACAGGAGGTAACGCTCGCCCAGCCGCGTCAGCGCCGCCTCGCCCTCGCGACGCAGCTCCGGCTCGTCGGCACACATCTCCTCCAGCACGATCGCCTCGGCGGCCTGCCAGTCGTCGTCGCGAGATACCGCGAAGACGACCTCCTCCCAGATCCAGTCCAGATGCGCGGAGTAGTTGAATACGGGCGAGGTGAACGTCTTCTTGTTCGAGACGGTCACCATCCGGCCCGTCGGCTGGCGCGCACTGACCCACGTTGACGCGCCTGCACTCGCGGAGGGTTCGCTGCCGATCTCGAACAGCGTCGTGCGCAGCGGCGTGATGTCGACGACGTCGCCGCGAACGCCCGCGACCTCGACCCGGTCGCCGACGGTGTAGATCCGGCCGCCGAGGATGTTCACCCAGCCGAAGAGCGCCCCGATGACCTCCTGCATCGCGAACGCCACGCCCGCAGTGGCAAATCCAATGATCACCGAGAGGCGGCCGCCGAGCGGGGCCCACAGCGCGATCAGCGCGACCAGCGCGATCGTGACGATGACATAGGTGACGATCTTCGCCGACCAGTAGCGCCGATATTGGTCATCGGCGAATCGTCGGCGCACGAGCGCAATCGCGACCAGACGAGCTGCGGCGGCGATCAACACGATCGTCAACGTCGTGACCGCCAGGCCCGCCACCGAGTCGGTGTCGACGAGCAGTTCCAGCAGACGCTCCGGCGACATCCTCGTCACGTACCCGCCGCGATGGCCGCCGGCGGACGCCTGTCAGTCGCGTGACGCGGCGACGCGATACGTGCGCCAGCGACCGCTACGGCTCGACGAGGCCGCGACGGATCGCATAGCGCGTCAGCGCGACGCGATCCTTGAGTCCGAGCTTCTCGAAGATGTTCGATCGGTGGCGTTCGACGGTCTTCTGGCTGATGTGCAGAAGCTCACCGATGTCTCTCCCGCTGAGTCCCTCGGCGATCAGCTTGACGACCTCGGTTTCGCGAGGCGACAGTGGATCGAGCTGCGTCTCGTCGGGCCCGTGCTCGAGGAACTCTCGAACCAGCGCTGCGACGCCCCGCGGGTACAGGAACGGCTGCCCTCGAAGCGTGGCTCTGCAGGCGTCGATCAGATCCTCGTGCGCAGCGGTCTTCAACACGTAGCCGGAGGCGCCCGCTCGCAGCGCCTCGAAGAAGAACTGCTCGTTGTCGTGCATCGACAGGATCAGCGTGCGCAGGTTCGGTCGATGCTCGGCAAGCTGGCGCACTGCCTGGATGCCGGTCAGTCGCGGCATCGAGACGTCCAGGATCGCGAGGTCGATGTCGCCGGCGAGGGCGGCACGCACTGCCTCGGCACCGTCTGAGGCCTCGGCGACGACGTCGAAGCCGGGCTCGGCATCGAGCAGCGCCTTGAGGCCTGCGCGCACGACGGCATGGTCGTCGGCCAGCAGCACGCGGATCGTAGAGCGGCTCACGGTTCCTCCGCCTTGACGGCGAGCCGAACGCTTGTCCCGCGATCGCCGCGTGCGCCGATAGCGAGTTCGGCTCCGATCGTCAATGCGCGCTCTCGCATCGTGCGCAGGCCACTTCCATCGCCGCTGCACTCTGTGATGCCGCGACCGTCATCGGCGATCTCGAGCGTGACGGCACCGCCCGTCGAATGCAGCGAGATCCAGATCGTGGTTGCGCCGGCATGCCTGATCGCGTTCGTCATCGCCTCTTGGGCAACGCGGTAAACGACGAGCTCTGCGTCGGCTCCGAGCGGCGGGAGCTGGCGGTCGAGGTTGCGCGCGAAGCGCATCCCCGTCTGCTCGGCGAGGCGCTCGACGAGGTTCGTCAGCGCCGGGGCGAGCCCGAGCGCGTCAAGTGCCTCTGGACGCAGCTGCCGCGCGAGCGTGCGCACGTCGTCGATCGTGGCCAGGATCGTCTGCCGAACCGCAATCGTCTCGTCGTGCAGCTCGGGCGGCGTGCGATCCAGCAGCCTTCCGACCTGGAGGGCGATCGCGGTCAGCGTCTGGCCGATCTGGTCGTGCAGCTCGTCGGCAAGCCGGCGGCGTTCGCCTTCGCGTTCGCTGAGCGCGCGCAGGCCGCTGTCGCGCCGTTCGGCCTCGAGTCGGTCGAGCATCTCGTTGAAGGCCTCGACCAGGACCGTCACCTCCGAGCTCGGTCCGAGCAGGGGGATCCGTTCACCCGGGTGCAGCGGATCGACGCGACGCATGAGCGCCGTGAGGCGTGTCAGCGGCGTCACCGCGCGGCGCATCAGCAGGAGATTCACCGCGAGCATCATCGTCAGGCCGCCGACGAGCGCGGCAACGCGCCCATTGGCCGGCTCCACGATGAGCACTGCGCATGCCACGCCGAGGACCGTGGCGTTCGGAACGAACAGCCGCCAGAACAGCGGGATCGGATGCCGCGACACCTCCCAACGGTACGGCTTTGCGTGGCTGGCGAAAACGGCGCTGCAGCAGCAGTCCTCGCCGGACGGGCGCGCACGATCGCCGCAGGCATCGCATTCGGGGTCATGGCTCACCTGATGCGCGACGTCGCCACCGGCGGTGGCGCCGCCATCCTGTGGCCACTGACGTCAGACGGGCTGCGGATCCCCTTCTGGGTCGAAGCGGCGGCGCTCGCGGCGCTCGCCGTGCGCGGTTGGCAGCACGCCGGCCGCCTGCCGATCCTGCGTAGCGAGCGTGAGCGGCGCGATCCCGTGCCGCCGACATCGCGGTGCTGAGCCGGAGCGAGCGTGTGTCCCGCGGCGTCCGGGTCGCGCACGTCACGTTGTCACCTGGCAGACCGTTGATGTCGCTCCGATCGCAGCCCGGGTAGCCGTGCCACTTGCCGCAGCTGCTGACGTACGTCTCGTGCGTCAAGACGGCTGTCGTCATCGCCGCCAGACGCTTGTTGCCATCGACGCCATGCCCCTCCATCAGACGCCGGATCGTGCTGTCTCGAAGCCAGGCAGGACGATGCTCGAGCGCACAGAACCGCGCTCCGACGCGACTCGCGCCGCGAGTTATCGCAGGGTCTCGCGCGCCCGCACGGATCGTCTGCTGTTCGCTCGCCGCGACGCCGGTGACCGCCGCGCTCGCGACGAGCTGATCGAGCGGTTCCTGCCGCTCGCCCGGTCGGTCGCACGGCGGTACGAGCGTCCTGGCGAGCCGCTGGACGACCTCGTCCAGGTCGCGGCCTTGGCGCTGGTGAAGGCCGTCGATCGCTTCGACGTACAACGTGGCCACGCCTTCACGAGCTTCGCGGTGCCGACGATCATCGGCGAGCTCAAGCGCTACTTCCGCGATCGCACGTGGGTTGTTCGGCCGCCGCGCGAGGTGCAGGAGCTGACGCTGCGCGTCGAAGCGGCCGCTGTGCGCCTGGGACAGAAGCTGGACCGCGCCCCAACGGTGCGCGAGCTCGCCGTAGCGATCGGCGGCAGCGACGAACAGGTGCTGGAAGCGATGCAGGCACGCGGCGGGCGCAGCGGGCTGTCGCTGGAGGCAGCGGGCGCCGACCGAGACGACGAACAGGCGTTGCACCAGACGCTCGGCGTCAGCGATGACGGTTACGCGCGTGCCGAAGACCGCATCGTCCTCGACGGGCTGCTGGGCTATCTATCGCCGCGCGAGCGCGAGGTGGTGCGCCTGCGCTTCGAGCGGGACCTCACGCAGCGCGAGATCGCTGCACTGCTCGGGATCAGCCAGATGCAGGTGTCGCGGATCGTCCGAGCCTCGATTACGCGCCTGCGGTACGTCGCAAACCAGCAGCGCAGGCTGCAAGGCGCAGCTGCCCTTCACGCAGACGCCTGAGGCGAACCCGCGCGAGGACCCGAACGCTGCGCAGACGACGACGCGCTCCTCAGCAGCTCGCCTCGAGGGCGCGCGTGGCTGTCTGGAGATCGCTCGACATCAGTCCTCGACGACGAGAGTCGCCGTCATGCCCGCCTCCTCGTGTCCGCCGACCGGGCAGAACAGCTCGTAGGTTCCGGGCTCGAGATCGGCCTCGACGCGCGAGGTGCCGCCGTTGCCGACCGTTTCGCCGGTCTCGTCGACGCCCTTGCCGCGAATACCGATCGCGTGCGGGACCTCCGACGGGTTGGCCATCTCGATCGCCACGCGCCCTGACGTCGTACGCGCAGCGGTTCGCTCGAAGCGCAGCGAGCCGTCACGCGCGGCGTCGAGTCGCACCGAGCGCGCGGGCGCGTCAGCTCCACCGCAGCCCGCGGCGGCGAGCGTGAGGGCGACGAGCGCGATCGCGCCGAAGCGCCTCGAGCGCTGGGCTCCAGACCTGATTTGACATGCATCACGAGCTATCTTTAGGCTTACCACAACCTGATTCTTATGGAGGACGACTTGAAGGTTGATCGTAGACAACTTCTTGGCGGCGGCGCGCTGGCAGCCGCCGGAGCGTTCACGGCGCTCGACCCACGTGGCGGTCGTGCCGCGGCGCAGGACGCCGGCGCCGGGCATCGCGGTGGCGGCGGCCACGGCGCGAAGGGCCACGGCGGGGGCGCCAAGGGCCCGACGATGCGCAAAGGCGCGACCGTCGATCATCGCGCCAACGGCTTCAACCCGACCGACATCCTGCGCGACTTCGACATGGGCAGGACGCGGCGGCTGGCCAGCGGTCGGACGCTACGCGAATGGGAGGTGGTGGCCGCCGACAAGGAGATCGAGGTCGCGCCGGGGATCAAGTACCCGGCGTGGACGTTCAACGGCCGCGTTCCCGGTCCCTCGCTGCGGGCGCGGGAGGGCGAGCGGCTGCGGATCCGCTTCGTCAACGGCTCGTCGCACCCGCACACGATGCACTTCCACGGCATCCACCCGGCCGAGATGGACGGTGTTCCGGAGGTCGGCGCGGGGATGATCGAGCCCGGCAAGAGCACCGTCTACGAGTTCGATGCCGAGCCGTTCGGCATGCACCTGTATCACTGCCACGTCGGTCCGCTGGCCGAGCACATCGCGCGCGGGATGTACGGCGCGTTCATCGTCGACCCCAAGCAGGGGCGTGAGGACGCCGACGAGCTGATGATGATGATGAACGGCTTCAACACGAACTTCGACGCCGAGGGCAACCAGGTCTACGCGGTCAACTCGATCGCCTTCCACCACGTCAACGAGCCCGTGCGGGTCAGGCAGGGCGAGCTGGTGCGGATCTACCTCGCGAACATCCTCGAGTACGACCCGATCAACTCCTTCCACCTGCACGGCAACTTCTTCGAGTACTTCCCGACCGGTACGCGACTGCAGCCGGCCGACTTCACCGACACGATCAGCCAGATGCAGGGCCAGCGCGGGATCCTCGAGGTGCGCTTCCCGCACAAGGGGATGTTCATGTTCCACGCCCACAAGACCGAGTTCGCCGAGCTCGGCTGGATGGGCTTCTTCGAGGTGGCCTGATGGAAGCCAACAGCCACTCCCAGCCCCAGGTCGACGCCCCGCGCGCCACCCGCCGCCGCGTGCCCGCCTGGGCACTCGGGGCCATCCCGCTCGTGCTGATCGTCGCCGCGCTCGCGGCGCTGCTCACCGTCGGCGGCGACACGCTCGGCGAGAGGCTCGGCCCGCCCGTCGAGGAGATCGCCGTCGAGCGCACCGTCCTGCGGCCGGGCGAGATCGAGCTCACCGTGCGCAACACCGGCCCTGACGACGTGACCGTCGCCCAGATGTTCGTCAACGACGCCTACGTCGACTACAGGACCAGCGCAAACCAGATCGGTCGCAACGGCACCGAGACGTTCACCCTCGACTACCCGTGGCAACCCGACTCGCCGTACCTCGTCACCCTGGTCAGCGAGACCGGCGCCACCACCGAGCACGAGATTCCCGTCGCCGTGCAGACGCCGACCCCGGACGGCCGCTTCTACGGGCTGATGGCGCTGCTCGGGCTCTACGTCGGCGTCATCCCGGTCGCGCTCGGCATGCTGTTCCTGCCGTTCCTGCGCCGCGTGCGCGAGCACTGGATCCGCTTCTTCATGGCGGTCACGATCGGCCTGCTCGGCTTCTTGGCCGTCGACGCCTACCTCGAGGGAACAGAGATCGCCGAGTCGGGCAGCGGCGCGTTCGGCGGCGCCGTGCTGCTGTTCATCGGCGCCGGGGCCGCCTACCTCGGGCTCGTCGCGCTCGATCGCGTCCTGCGCGAACGCGGCGCGCGCGCCCGCGAGACGGGAGCGAGCGCCTTCCAGCTCTCATTGCTCGTGGCGATCGGGATCGGACTGCACAACCTCGGCGAGGGGCTGGCGATCGGCTCGGCCTACGCAGTCGGCGAGCTCGCTCTGGGAGCGTTCCTGGTCTTCGGCTTCGCGCTGCACAACACGACCGAGGGCCTGGCGATCGTGGCTCCCCTCAGCGCCCACCGGCGCCCATCGCTGGCGCGCCTGGCGATGCTGGGGCTGATCGCCGGCGCTCCCGCGATCCTGGGCGCGATCATCGGCGCGTCGGCCTTCAACCCGGAGCTCGCGGCGCTCTTGATCGGCGTCGGGATCGGCGCCATTGTGCAGGTCATCGTGCAGCTCGTCCCCGCGATCCGCGACCGCGCCGGCCGCGCCCTGTACCCGGCGAGCGTCGGCGGGATCCTCGCCGGCGTCGCCGTCCTCTACATGACCGGCCTGCTGGTGACCGCGTGATGCCCGTGGTCCACCAGCCGCGGCTGTCCGAGGCGATCGAGGACTACGCCAAGGCGATCTACGCCCTCGCTCGCCGCGGCGAAGGCACGGTCACGACCAACGCCCTGGCCGAGCGCCTCGGCGTCAGCGCCGGGTCGGTGTCGGCGATGATCAAGCGACTCGCCGAGCGCGGGCTGGCCGAACACCAACCGTACCGCGGCGCGCAGCTGACGGCCGAAGGTGAACGCGTCGCCCTGTCGGTCATGCGCCACCACCGGCTGCTGGAGCTGTACCTCGCCGAACACCTCGGCGTGCCGTGGGACCGCGTCCACGAGGAAGCCGAGGCCCTCGAACACGTGATCTCCGAGGACCTCGAGGCGCGCATCGCCGCCAAGCTCGGACATCCGACCCACGACCCGCACGGCGACCCGATCCCCGACGCGAATCTCGTCATCGACGAAGGTGACACCCGCAGCCTCGCCGCGATGGAGGTCGGGGGCCGGGGACGCTTCGTGCGCGTCTCGGACGCCGACCCGGAGATGCTGCGCTACCTCGACGGGCGCGGAATCGCGCTCGGCGACGAACTCGAGGTCATCGACCGCCAGCCCTTCGACGGGCCGCTGACCGTGCGCTTCGGCACCAAGGACCATGTCCTCGGAGGCGGACTGGCACGGGCGATGCGGATCGACGTCGCCAGCAGCGACACGACGCGCTGAGGGGTTAGTACGTGGCGCGTGCGCGCTCGTATGTTACGGTGCTGTCGGGGACGCCAGCACGCAGCGGTCGGGCGCGGCGTGATGGCATCAATTTCGACTGGGAGGGCTGAGATGGATACGAGTCTGGCAGGGCGCGTGGGGCCGATCATCGGCGGGTTCTATGTCGCGATCGGGATCATCGGCTTCTTCGTGACCGGGTTTGACAACTTCTTGCGCAACACGCCTGAGGCGCTGCTCGGCTTCAGCATCAATCCGATGCACAACCTCGTGCACATGACGATCGGCGCGTTTCTGATCGTGATGACGACGCGCTTCTCGACTCCTACCGCCGAGGGCGCCGTGATGGGCGTCGGGCTGTTCTACATCACGGCGTTCGTGATCGGCACCGTCGCGCCCGACAACCTGACGATCATCTCGATGACCGGCGCCGGCGACCTCGAGAACGTCAACCACATCGTCAACGGCGTGATCCTGCTGACGACCGGGCTGATCTCGTCGGCGCGGACGCAGTCGCAGATGAGGAAACAAGGTCTGACGTAGCCGCAGCGGCGCGCCGCGGCGGGCCCGCCGGGTCCGCCGCGCGTCGCATCTACGAGGCGCGCTCGCCGCGCGCCTGCTCGGACCGATCCAGGCGTTTGATCGAGACGGGCTTGCGAGGCGCTGTCGGTGGGGTAATGAGTCCGGCGTGCGACGGATCCTGCTCGTTGTCGATTCGCTGGGCGTGGGCGGCGCGGAGCGTCATGTCGTCGATCTCGCCCGCTCGTCTGCGGCGCGCGGCGAGCAGGTGATGGTGGCCTGCTCGATCGGTGGGCCGCTGACGTCGGATCTCGAGCAGGCCGGCGTACCGCTGCGCTGCTTGACGCGTCGACTCGTCAAGCGGCGTTTGAGCCTGGTCTATGCGTGGCGGCTGCGGCGGCTCGTGCGGCGCGAGCGGTTCGACCTCGTCCATGCGCATCTTTACGCGTCGGTCACCGCGGCAGCGCTGGCGACGCTGAGGACGGACGTCCCGCTGGTCGTCACCGAGCAGACGGAGGCGCCGTGGCAGGCGTGGTTCGCGCTGCAGCTGAGCTCGTGGTCTCATGGTCGCGCCGTGCACGTCATCGCAGTCTCCGACGCGATCGCGCGGCGGCTTCGCGAGCGCGGCGTGGCGGCAGAGAAGATCAGCGTGATTCGCAACGCGGTGCCTCCGCCTGTCGCAGCCGTCGCCGTGCGGAGCAGCATCGGTCGCGCTCCGACCGTCGGCGTCGTGGCCCGGTTGGTCGCCGAGAAGGGGCTCGACGTGCTCTTGGATGCCGCCCTCGCGCTGCGCGAGCGTGTCCCCGGCGTGCGCTTCGTCGTGGCAGGCGACGGTCCGTTGCGCCCCGCCCTCAAGGCGCGCGCCAGCCGGCTGGAGCTCGGCGCCAACGTCGAGTTCCTGGGGTTCCGGGATGACGTCTGTCAGCTGCTGGGCAGCTTCGACGTGCTCGCCGTGCACTCCCTGGCGGAGGGCACGCCGCTGAGCATCGTGGAGGCGATGTGGGCCGGCGTGCCGATCGTCGCGAGCGCCGCCGGAGGCATCCCCGAGCAGATCGCCGACGAGCGCGACGGGCTGCTCGTCGCGCGAGGTGACAGCGCCGCCCTGTCGCGCGCGCTGCTGCGCGTACTCGAGGATGACGAGCTCGCATCGCGCCTGCGCGCCGCCGGACGTGCGCGCGCTCGCTCGGAGTTCTCGCACGAGGCGATGCTCGATCGGATCCTGGCCGTCTACGCCCGTGCGGGGGCGCCGGCTGACCGCGGCTCGGCCACCGAGCCGCTCGAGCCGGCGACGGTATGAGCCGGGCGATCGAGGCAGGACGCGCGGATATCCATGCCCATCTCCTTCCCGACGTCGACGATGGACCCGCAACGATCGAGGAGAGCCTCGACGTCGCGCGCAAGGCAGTGGCTGACGGCACGAGACGGATCGTCGCCACGCCGCACGTCGACCGCCTCGACGTGCTCGAGGTCGCCGAGCGGACCGCGGCGCTTCAAGACGCACTGGACGGCGCCGGGATCGAACTGCTCGTGCTCCCCGGAGGAGAGCTGCAGGCGGCCGACCTCTGGAGCCTCGACGGCGAGCGGCTGGACGCGATCGCCTGCGGGCCGCCCGGCCGTCAGTGGGTCCTGCTCGAGGCGCCCTGGCGCGGATCAGCCGACGTCGTTCTCGCGGCCTTCGACGAGATCCGCGCCCGCGGCCACGGGGTCGTCATCGCTCACCCCGAGCGCAGCGCCGGGCTCTGGACCGACGGCGAGCCGCTGGCCCGGCTGCTCGACGCCGGCGCCTGGGCGCAGGTCACCGCCAGCTCCTTGAACGGCGCTTCGGCAGAGATCGTCCGTGCGCGGGCAGCGCAGGTCATCCGCGCCACCAGCCGAGTCGTGATCGCGTCCGACGCGCATGACGCGTCACAGCGGCCGCCGAACCTGTCGTCTGCGATCGAGCCGATCGCTGCGCTCGGGCTCGGGCTGCCATGCGCGCGTGCGATCGTCGATCACACGGGGGAGACCTTGCTCGACGACGGCTGGCTGCCCCCCGGCGCATGACGCCGCTCAGGCCGCCGACGCGCAGCACCGCGCGAGCCGGTCGGCCAGATGCCTTCGACGCGATCTCCGTGACCCCGCAGACGGCGTCAGTCGTCGGCGCGCACCTGCACGCGACCGTCGTGGATGCGCGCCTTCCAGACGGGCTGGTGATCGGCGGCCGGACCGCGCATCACGTGGCCGTCTACGAGCCGGAAGATGCTCGAGTGCCACGGGCACTTCAGGCAGCCGTCGACGAGCTCCCCCTCGTCGAGCGGTCCGCCCGCGTGGACGCAGGTCGCCGACAGCGCGAACAGTCCGTCCGCTGTCCTGACCACCACGACCGGCACTCCATCGGCGTCGACGCGCAGCGGCGCGTTCTCCTCGAGCGCGTCGGCGCTCGCGACGTCGGTCCAGTCCGTGGGCCGGTGCTCGAAGGCGGCGTGATTGACGCCGACCCCGCGGCCGTAGACGAGATGGCCGCCGAGGTAGCCCGCGGCCGCGACGACGCCGAGACCGGTCATGCTGAGCGCCGCTCCGAGCGCGCGTCGGCCGCGGCGGCGGGCGCCGTAGGAGACGATCTGCAGCGTGAGCGCAGCCGTGTTGCCGAGCGCGTGGACGACGCCGACGCGCTGGTCGGGCCCGTAGGTCTCCGCCCAGTCCGACAGCCCGCTGGCCGCGGTCGGGACCGCTGAGAGGATTCCGAGCGCGGTGAGCCGGCGGGCGCTGTCGGCGCCCGTGGCGCCGCCGACGACGTCGACGGCGGCGGCGCTCAACCAGGCGCCGATCGTGACGTCGGTCAGCACAGGATGCAGCTGATGGCCGAGCCAGGTCCCGCTCAACGCGTTCTTGACCGGCGTCGGCTGGGTCGCACGTCCGACCGCACGCGCAAGCGGCGCGGCGATCGCATCAAGCTGCTGCGCTGACGCGATCTGATCGACGAGCGCCCGCGGATCCATCCGAACGCGCCCGTTCAGAGTCGGCTGTTGCTGATCGGAGAGCTCGGCGTCGTCGATGCCGGTTGTCTCAGCCATGTCGCTCCTGTCGCGTAGAGATGTGCAGTGCGATCAGCGTCACCGAACGCACGATTCTTACCTCGCGGTCACGAGCGACAAGAACTCCTGTCGTGTGCGGGCGTCGTCGCGCAGCAGTCCGAGTAGCGCGGAGGTCGTGGTGCGCGTGCCGGGCTTCTGCGCGCCGCGCAGCGACATGCACAGGTGCTCGGCCTCGAGCACGACGCCGACGCCCTTCGGCCGCAGGTGCTCCTGCAGGCAGTTGGCGATCTGCATCGTCAGGCGCTCCTGGAGCTGCAGCTCGCGGGCGTAGAGCTCGACGACGCGCGCGAGCTTTGACAGGCCGACGATCTGTTCGCCGGGCAGGTAGGCGACGTGCGCGACGCCGTGAAAGGGCAGCAGGTGGTGCATGCACAGGGAGTGAAACGGGATCTCGCGAACGACGACGAGCTCGTCGTAGCCTTCGTCGTTTGCGAACGTCGTCAGCGACACCGCCTCGTGCGACAGCAGCTCGGCATAGGCGCCGGCGACGCGGCGCGGCGTGTCGCGCAGCCCCTCGTCGCTGACGTCGCGGCCAAGCGCGACGAGCAGATCGCGCACGGCCTGCTCGGCGGCCTCGCGGTCGATCCGCGGCCGCTCGTCGCACTGCAGCAGACCGTCGTCGTCCAGCGCGACGACGCGCGCCCCAACCGAGTTCACGGTGCTCATGCGGACCTCAGCGTCGCCGCGGCTCGAGTTCTTACGCTTTCGCCCGCAGAGCGCTCTGGCAACGTCCGGCAGGCGGCCTACGATGGCCGCCTTGCGCGGGAAGCGGCGCGACGCGAGCGGTCGCAACCTGGCGCGCGCGCAATCGGCCGATGTCTTACCGTGCTGGGCACGCCGAGCACGTAGCGGTTCGGGCCGCGTGGTGCGGGCAACAACATTCGAGCGGGAGGGGCTGAGATGGGTACGAGTCTGGCGCAGCGCGTGGGGCCGATCATCGGCGGGTTCTATGTCGCGATCGGGATCATCGGCTTCTTCGTGACCGGGTTTGACAACTTCTTGCGCAACACGCCTGAGGCGCTGCTCGGCTTCAGCATCAATCCGATGCACAACCTCGTGCACATGACGATCGGCGCGTTTCTGATCGTGATGACGACGCGCTTCTCGACTCCTACCGCCGAGGGCGCCGTGATGGGCGTCGGGCTGTTCTACATCACGGCGTTCGTGATCGGCACCGTCGCGCCCGACAACCTGACGATCATCTCGATGACCGGCGCCGGCGACCTCGAGAACGTCAACCACATCGTCAACGGCGTGATCCTGCTGACGACCGGGCTGATCTCGTCGGCGCGGACGCAGTCGCAGATGAGACAACAAGGTCTGACGTAACCGCGGCGGCGCGGCGGCGGGGCCCCGTCCCATTCGCCGCGCGGCGTAGCGCCGGGTCGATCTGCCCTCGCGGTCCGCGCGTCCTTGGCCGCGTGGTGATCAATGACGCCACCGCGTAGCCAGCCGCCTCGGCCTTGCGCGCTGTGAGCCGCCGCGTGATCGGGCGTAGCGGGGCCGGGGGTAGACGCAGGGCGGTGACGCTCACCGTGGGACGACTTCGACGGCGTGGTCCTGCAGCGACAGCGTCACGCACTGCCCGTTCAAGGGCGACGCCTCCTACTGCTCGCTGCGACCGGCGACGACGCCGTCGAGGATGCGGTCTGGGCGTACGAGCAGCCGCTTGAGTCCGCGCGGTGGCTGCGCGGGCTGGCGGCACCGAGCTGGCAGGTGGCCGATGTCCGGTTCGTCGAGGACGAGGTGCTTCATGGCCGAGGGCATCGACGTGAAGGTCGGCGCGCCGAAGGATCGTCCGGCGGCGTGAGCGCCCTCGCCGCGGGGGACCTCGCGGAGCCTTCGCAGCAGCTGCCGGCTTGCCGGGCTCCGCCGCGGCAGCGACCCTGATCTTGCTCGCCGCCGGCGCGTTGGCCGCACAAGCCACTGGCAGGCACCACCGAGACCGAGCTGAAACGGGGGCTCGATGTGCTGCTCAGGTTCGTTCGGCGTCTTCTTCTGCGGCGAAGGCCTCGGCACGCACTGGCCCGGCCGACAAGGCCGCCCTGCTATACGTGATCGTAACGTTCGCTTCGCACGTTCCACTGAACCGGTCGGCGCGCCGCTCGCGCAGATGTGATCATGAGCCTCAGCGACACCTTTGAGACCGTCGAGGAGAAGCTTCATGGCGTGCTGGTGCGCCACAGCATCACTGCGCTGCGGCTCACCGTCGGCGCCGTGTTCTTGGGCTTCGGGCTCCTGAAGTTCTTTCCCGGGGTCAGCCCGGCGGAGGGCCTGTCGATCAAGACGACCGAGCTGCTGACGTTCGGCGTGGTGCCGTGGCGGGTCGCGATCGTCGCGATCGCGACGCTGGAGTGCTTCATCGGGGTCTGTCTGCTCGTCAACCGCTGGATGCGCGTTGCGGTCTGGCTGCTGGCTGTGGAGTTCATCGGGATCCTCGCCCCGCTCGTGCTGCTCCCCGGACGGCTGTTCAGCGGCCCGCACGGCGCCCCGACATTGGAGGGCCAGTACGTGCTCAAGGACATCATCCTCGTCGCGGCCGGCATGGCGATCGCCGCCGGTACCTTTCGTGGCGGCCACCTCGTCCGTGACGAGCCCGGCGAAACCCCGCAGCAGGATCCACCATCGCAACCGACTGCTCGCCCGGCTGACGGGCGCGACGGCGCCGCTGGGCTTGACGCCCGTGACAAGGTGCAGATCGTGATGAGCGCCGCCGGTGACGAGCGCTCGGTGCAAGAGGTCTGTGAGGAGCACGAGATCTCCCAGAGCACGTACTACGAGTGGCGCGACGCGACCATGCGCGGCGCGATGCGAGCGCTGGATAAGCACGCAAACGGCGCTGGGGATCGCACACCTCACGAGGGCCGCGATGGGTGAGGGCTGAGCATCGTCCCAGCAAATGGGCTGTTCATCGACGGGCGTTCCGACGCCACCGGTCGGCTGAACCTCGCCACAACTGCCTCCGATTCGCTGCATAACTATGCGAATGCAGGAAAACGCGCGCGACGCGCGAAGAAGCCGAGATGGCCCCTGCCGACGAATCGTTCCTCGCTCGTGTCGAGGATTTCCTTGCCGGTCTGCAGGCCGCCAAGCGCTCGCAGCACACGATCGACGGCTATCGCAGCGACCTGCTCGGCGTTGGCGCGCGGATCGCGACGCTGCGTGGCGATCAGGCGACCGTCGAGCGCCTGACGATCGCAGAGCTTGACGCGCGCGCGATGCGCCGCGGCTTCGCGGCCTGGGCGTCCGATCACGCGGAGGGCTCGATGGTCCGCGCTTGGGGCACGTGGAGTCGCTTCTTCGGTTATCTCGTCGACGACGAGGCGATCGAGCGAAACCCGATGAAGCAGGTCCCAAAGCCCAAGCTGCCGCATAGCGCGCCGCGCGCGATCCGCCACGAGAACGTCGCTGAGACGCTGCTTGGGACCGCCGCGACCCCGGACCCGCAGGCCAAGCGCTCCAAGCGCTGGCCCGAGCGCGACGTCGCCCTGGTCGCGTTGTACTGCGTGACCGGGATCCGTCTGGCCGAGGGGATCGCGCTGCGCCTGGACAGCATCACCGGCCCTACCGGAGCGCGCCGCCTGCAGGTCACCGGCAAGGGCAAGAAGGACCGCTCGATCCCGATCCAGCCCGGCCTCGAGTCCGTCATCGACCGCTACCTCGACAGCCGGGCGCAGCGCCACGGCGACGACGCTCTCAGCGACCCCAACGCGCCGCTGCTGGTGCACTATGACGGCACGGCGCTCACGCGCGGGCGGATCCAGTACGTCATCGAGCGGCTGTACCGCCGCGCCGGCCTTCGCGCCGCCGTCCCCGCCGGCGCGCTCGTGCACGCCCTGCGCCACAGCTTCGCGTCGCTGGCAATCGAGTACGGCACCGACGTCGTCGAGCTACGCGACCTGCTCGGCCATGCGTCCCTGGCGACCACCAGCCGCTACCTGGACGCCAACGCGAGCCGGCTGCGCGAAGCCGTCGCCGCGCACCCCTCACAGCGCGCCGTAGACCAGCACCGCTAGTGCTTCGCAACGTTCCTGCGTGGCCCGCTAGGGCGAGCGCGAGAGCCTCGCGCGCTCGCCTTGCGCCAAGTCGTTGGCGGCGGTCATGTGGACGCGACGTTCGTCAGTCGCCGCCGTGTTCGCGGGCGACGTACTCCTCGAGCAGCATCGGGATCTCGCGGGTCCGTTCGGCGACGGCGAGCAGGTCCTGCATCGTCGACTCCTCTTCGACCTGCTCCTGCAGGAACCACTCGATGAACTGCTCGCTCTGGTAGTCCTTCGTCTCGCGCGCGATCTCGAACAGCTCGCTGATGTGGACCGTGACCTTGCGCTCCTGCTCGAGCGCGAGCTTGATCGGTTCGATGTGGCTCTGGAAGTGGTTGGTCGGCGCGGCCACCGCGCCGAGATCGACGGCGCAGTTGGTGTCGAGCATGTACTTGACCATCTTCATCGCGTGCCCGCGCTCCTCTTCGGCCTGCTCGTAGAAGAAGTGCGCGAGGCGCGGAAACGTCTGGTCTTCGTAATGCGTGCCGATCGAGACGTACTGGTGGGCGGCGGCGAACTCCCGCCCAACCTGCTCGTTGAGGGCCGCGGCGAATCGCTCTGAGGGCATCGTGACCTCCGTAGTAGGGCTTGCCTTGAGTCCGTCGGATACCCCGCGATCGGCGGTTGGGCGACCTAACGAGGTAGCCCTAACTTGGTGTTAGGCTGCATCAGCCGTGAAGCAGAAGAAGACGTGTTGCAGGTCCACCCCACGGTGCGCGAGCTGCCCCGTTCTGGCGCGACGTGTACGGCGCCCGTCACAGCCGCGCTCGGTCGCGGCGGCATCGCTCTTCGCCGAGATATACGTGGGCGCGCCGCCACCGCTGCCCGACTCGGTCAACGACGCGCTCGCTGCACTCGCACTCGCGCGCGAACGCCGAAACGTCGCGCTGCGCGCATCTCAGCGCTACCTGGTCCGCGACCTGCCGGCGGCCGAGCTCACGCTCCGCTGACGAAGCCCGACCGATGGCGCGGCTGCCCGCCGACCACACGCTCCCCTGACGGCGCACGCATGTCGAGAAGACCGACGCGAGGTGCATCTACATGACGTCTCGTCAGGCGAGCGACATCACAAAGCATGGAAACGGCGCCAGCGGGAACGAAGGTCGGATGTGTGCTGAGCGCCTCGACGGCGATGCGCCGCTGGCGCCGCTGGCCGACGCGATTCGCGAGAGTCGCGCGCGGACGAGCGGCGCCCTGGACGTGCCGACCGAGCCGCTCTTCAGCGTGGCCTGCAGCGACGGCTTCGCAGGGCCGTTTCCCTGCCGGGCGGTCTCGCTCGAGAGCTTTCTTCCGCTGAGCGCGATCGGCGGCGGTGAGGGCAATGACATCTGGGGCTGGACGGATCCGCAGACCGCACGCGAGTACGCGTTGATGGGCAAGACGACCGGCACCGCGTTCGTCGACGTCGGCACGCCCGATCGGCCCGTGTACCTGGGCGATCTGCCGTCCCATCAGCAGGACCGTGAGTTCGCGGTCTGGCGCGACGTCAAGGTGTATGCCGACCACGCCTATGTCGTCGCCGACAAGGCCGGCCACGGGATGCAGGTCTTCGACCTGACCCGGTTGCGCGGGGTGACCGAGCCACGCACGTGGACGGAGGACGCCCACTACGCGCGCTTTGGCAACGCGCACAACATCGCGATCAACGACGAGACGGGCTTCGCGTACGCGGTCGGCACGGACACGTGCGCCGGCGGGCTGCACATGATCGACATCCGCTCGCCGAAGAACCCGATCTTCGCCGGCTGCGTCTCCGACGACGGCTACACGCACGACACGCAGTGCGTGATCTACCGCGGCCCGGACTCGCGCTTTGCCGGGCGCGAGGTCTGCTTCAGCTCCAACGAGGACACGCTCACGATCGCCGACGTGACGGACAAGCGGCGCCCGCTGACGCTGTCGCGCACGCCCTACGAGGGCGCCGCCTACACGCATCAGGGCTGGCTGACGGAGGATCAGCGCTTCTTCCTGCTCGGAGACGAACTCGACGAGCAGCAGAGCGGGGTTCCCACGACGACGTACATCTTCGACGTCGCCGACCTGCGGGCGCCGACGGTCATCGGGGCACACCGCGCCGCGACCGCGGCGATCGACCACAACCTGTACACGAAGGGCGACCGCGTGTACGAGGCCAACTACCGCGCCGGGTTGCGGATCCTCGACAGCACCCGGATCGCCGACGGGGAGCTGCGCGAGGTCGCCTTCTTCGACATCTACCCCGACGACGACGACGCGGAGTTCAACGGCGCCTGGAGCGTGTATCCGTACTTCGAGTCCGGGATCGTGATCGTCAGCGGGATCGAGCAGGGCCTGTTCGTCTTGCGCCCCGACTGAGCGCTGTAAGACCGGCCGCGTCGGTTGGCGGCTGTGCCTGACTGGGCAATCGGCGGACCCCGTGAGGGAGGTCCGCTGTCAGGCGCGGCCGTAGACGGGCACGTGCGCGCCGCTGACGACGCCCGAGCCGTCCTCGCAGAGAAACCGCACGACGTCTGCGATCTGCTGCGGCGCAACCCAGCGGCTGTGGTCGGCGTCGGGCATCGAGGCGCGGTTGGCGGGAGTGTCGATGACGCTCGGCAGGATCGCGTTGGCGCGGATCGCGTCGTCGCGGTACTCGGTCGCGAGCACGTCGACGAACGCGAGCACCGCCGCCTTGGCGACGATGTAGCCCGCCGCGCCGGCGAACGGCCTCAGTGCCGCGCGCGAGGAGACGCAGACGATCGCGCCGCCGCCCGCGGCCTGCAGATGCGGGATCGCGGCATGGCAGACGAGGTAGGTCGGGCGCAGGTTGAGGCGCAGCTGGGCCTCGTAGTCCTCGACCGGCGTCTCGTGCACGCGGCCGGCCGCGGCGTACCCGCCGACGAGGTTGACGACGGCGCGCAGCGGCGCGTCCGGATCGGCCGCCGCGAGCTGTGCCACAGCGCTCGTCGCGGCGACGTCCGCGAGGTCGGCGGGCTCGAGCACGAGCCGTTCGTGCGCGGGCAGGCGCTCGCGCTCGCGCTCGTCGAAGACCGGCACGACGACGCGCCAGCCGCCGTCGAGGAAGGCGCGCGTCACGGCGGCGCCGAGGCCGCCTGTTCCACCGCTGATGAGCGCGCTCGCGAGCATCGCCACCGAGACGCTACCCGTCAGTTGCCGCCGGCGGAAACTTCGACGCGAGCGGCGGGCCGGAAGCGCGACGGGCGGTCGCTGAGCGCCGGCGGCTTCGGCTCAACGTGGACTGGAGCGGACGGTCCAGCGGCGTCCGGCGTCGCTCGACCGCAGGATCACGCCGTCGTGGAGGGCGACGAGCAGCTCGTCGGCGCGGCCAGTGTCGAACGCCGCCGGCTGCCCGCCAACCGACCCGGCGACCTCCCACGTCGTCGTAGCGCGCCGCGCATGCCAGACACGCCCGTCGCCGGCGACGAGAAAGACGCCGTCCCCGTTCCAGGCGAGCAGACCGGCGCTGGGAGCGTCCAGCCGCGACCATGAGCGGCCGCCGTCGCGTGAGCGGAAGACCGCGCGCTCGCCCGCCGCGATCAGCTCGCGTGCGTCGGCCGGTGAGATCGCGAGCGAGATCAGCGGCTCGGGCGCGTCCAGCCGACGCCATCGGCGTCCGCCGTCGGCGCTCGTGAGAAACAGCGGCCGGCGGGACTGGAAGTCCGAGCCGTAGCCGTAGATCCGCCCGCCGCTGGCCTCGAGGACGTGGAAGTCCACCTCGCCCTGCAGCGACACCGGACGCCACGTCCGCCCGGCGTCGCGTGACTCGATAAGGCCCAGATACGGCGGTAGGCGCTCGCGCAGGTCGGGGTGCCCGGAGCCGAGGAAGCGATTCGGCCCGACAACGGTGAAGCCCATCGTGTCCTGGTAGCGACCCGCGACGCGTCGAGCACGTTGCTGACCCTCCGCGGCGCGGAACAGGCCGGTATGCGTCGCGACGAAGAGTGCCCCATCGGCGGGGTCGGCGCCGAGACCGTGAACGTGGATCGGACCCGGGTCGTCCTCTTGCCCAGGCCGCGGCTCTGTCGCCTGCTCGCCACAGCCCGCCAACGCAACCAACGCGACGATGCACGCCAGGCGCCGCCTTCGCAGGTTGCGCGATCGCTCAGCCACGGACGAGATGGTATGACGGACGGACGGCTCCGGCGCCCGTGCGACGCGACGAGCTCGGACGGGCTCGTCGTGTAGTGACCGCTGCGAAACGGGGTAGGTGCCCCCATGGAGGCTGCACAGCAAGTGGCCGGCGCCGCCGCTGCGAGCGGCTGACGGCCGCAAGCCGCTGCAAGCACGACGAGTTCGACAGCCAAGCACGACAAGGGGGCGATCATGAGCACCGAAGGCACAGCCGGCGCACGCTACGAGGTTTCGATCGAGGGACAGACGCATCCCTGGGGCAGGGACACGATCTCCGTCGCGGAGATCCGCGAGCTCGGCGGTTTTCCTGCTGACTGCCAGGTCGTGGCGGTCAGTCTGGTCGATGGCGAGCAACGCGTCCTGGATGAGGACGCCGTCCACGAAATGCCGCCGCTCGAGCCCGGAAAGCCTGTCGTGAAGCGGATGAACTTCAAGCGCGCCTCCTGACGGCGGCACGCCGGGAAGGACAAGCGGTCGAGATGGCGAGATCGCCCGTCAGCGGGACGGCGCTTTCGGAGCGGTTGCGGGCGCGCCGCTCGGGCACGACGGACGTCAGCCTTCGGACCGAGCCGGAGTATCGGGACTCAGCGCAAGGTACGGCTGATGCGACTCGACCGACCGCCCGGAGGCTCGCATGACGTCCGCACCGCCCCGCCAGCTGCTCGAAGCGCTCGAGGACGCACACGCGATGGAGATCGACGTCTTGGAGGCGCTGGAGAGCATGATCACGACAACGGCCGACCGCGCGTTCCTCGACGCGCTGAACGCTCACAAGCGACAGACCGAGCTGCACGCGCGGCGGCTGGAGGAGCGTCTTCAAGAACACGGGCACGACGCGTCGAGCGCGAAGGATCTCGGCGCCACGCTCAAGGCGACGGCGAAGGGATTCACCGATCAGCTGCGCAGCGCCAGGGCGACGAAGAACGCCCGCGACGGCTACGCGGCCGAGCACATGCAGATCGCGGCCTACGAGATGCTCGAGCGCTTGGCCGAACGCGCGGGCGACGCGAAGACGGCGAGTGTCGCGCGCGAGAACCGCGCCGACGAGGAGACGATGGCTGCCTGGATCGCCGAGCGCTGGGACCGCTTCGTCGCGCTCGACGCGTCCTCGGGTGCGGCATGAGCCGTGGTTGGCGTCCGCCACGCCGGGCTCCTCGCTTCGCGGCAGCCACGAGGTTGGAGCGAGCGGACGCGAGGGCGCCACTGCGTCAAACTTGCAGCGGCCACGTGACAGGTTCGTTTCGGAGCGGCCGTACTGGCGTAGGCTGCTCGCTATGTCGATGTTGATGTCGCTCATCAAGGGCTTCAGCGGCAAGCCGTCGCATCCGCCGCTGACCGGCGCCAGCGTCGGGGCGTACACGGTTGGCGTCGCGATGTTGATCGCGGGCGCGGTCGGCCTCGAGGAGGAGGCGATGGCGAAGGGCGCGCTGTTGGCGATCTCCGGCGGGTTGATCGTCGCGATACCGACGACGCTGACCGGCCTGCTGGACTACTTCGATCTACCGCAGCGCAGCGCAGCGCGCACGGTCGGGACGTATCACCTGCTGCTGATGCTGCTCGCGACGGCGCTTTTCGCCGCAACCTGGCTGGCGCAGCGGCCGGGCTACATCGACGGTGAGGTCACGACGCTCGGGCTGATCCTCGGCATCGCCGCATTCGGCCTCTTGGTGATCGGGGGCTCGCTCGGCGGAGTTCTCGCGTACGTCTACGGCGTGCGCGTCGTCAAGCGCGATGTCCCGCTCGCCGACGCGCTGATTCCCGGACGTCTCGAGGACAGCAGCGGCGGACGAACCAGCGGCGAACGAACGGACTGGACCGTCCGCGACTAGACAGACAGCGCGTCGCCTGAGCGCCCGCGCATCACGTGGCCGGCGGAGGTCAGATCGCTCGTGGCGGCCGGCGCGACGACCACCACAGCATGTTCATACGTCCAGTGAGACGCGCGTTGCGCTACGCGCGCGATGGCTTGCCGCCGATACAGTGAGCGGTGTTGCGTCTCGCTCTGATCGCTTGCGCGCTGCTGCTCGTCGCCGGCCTGGCGCTCGCGGCGCGCGTCGAAGCGCAGTCGGGCACGAAGATCGGCCGTGCGACCGCCGCCGGCCGGTACATCGTGCTCTACGACAAGAGCGTCGATGACGCCGCCGCAGCCACCAGGCGCCGCGAGCGGTCTCAAGGCTTCCACGCCAGACTGCGCTACTCCAGCGCCGTCAAGGGATTTGCGGCGACGCTGACAGCCGAGCAGGCGGACAGCCTGCGGACGGATCCGAAGGTCGCTGCGGTGACCGAGGACCGGGCCGTGAGGGCCTTGGCGGTGGTGCCGTTGGCGCCGGGTGAGCCGCTGCCGCCGTCCGGCGTGCGCCGCATCGAGACGGCGACCAGCAGCACCGCACGCGAGCGCAGCAGCGTCAACGTCGCGGTGCTCGACACCGGCATCGACCTCGAGCATCCCGACCTCGACGCCGTCGACGGCAGAAACTGCATCAACGGCGCGGCATCCGCCGACGACGACAACGGGCACGGCACGCACGTCGCCGGCACGATCGCGGCGCGCAACGACGGTGCCGGAGTCGTCGGGGTCGCTCCGGGCACGACCGTCTTCGCCGTCAAGGTGCTCGACGCCCAGGGGTCGGGCACGACGTCGCAGCTGATCTGCGGGATCGACTGGGTCACCAAGACGCTGACCGACGGCGTCTCCGCCAACGACGTGCCGCTCGTGAACATGAGCCTGGGAGGGCCGGGGCCCGCGCTCGGCACGTGCGCGACGACGAGCGACCCGATGCACAAGGCGATCTGCGCCTCGACGGCGGCCGGGGCGAGCTACGTCGTCGCGGCCGGCAACGACGGCTGGGACTTCGACCACGCGCAGCAGCCCGACGTCCCGGCGGCCTATCCGGAGGTGCTGACGGTGACTGCCGTCTCCGACAGCGACGGCCAGCCCGGCGGCCTCGGGCCCAGCTGCTCCTCGGCCGACGACACGTACGCCGGCTACTCCAACTTCGCGCTGACCAGCGCCGCGTCGGATCACACGATCGCGGCGCCCGGCAGTTGCATCCGCTCGACCTGGCCGGGCGGCGGCTACAGCACGCTGTCGGGCACGAGCATGGCGGCGCCGCATGTCGCCGGCGCAGTCGCACTGTGCCTCGGCGAGGCCGGTGCACGCGGGCCGTGCGCCGGCATCCGGCCGGCCGAGATCATCGAGCGGATGCGCGCCGACGCGGAGGCGCGCAGCACGGCGGACGGCGGCTACGGGTTCACCGGGGACCCGCTGCGCCCGGCGGGCAGCAGCTACTTCGGCCACCTTGTCGCCGCCGACACACGGCTGCCCGCGGTGACCTTGATCGAGCCCGCACACGGCAGCACGACCGGCGACGCCACCCCGACCTTCTCCGGGCGTGCAGGCGACGCCGCCGGCGACGCGGAGCTCGTCGAAGTTGACGTGTTTGCCGGATCGACCGCCGACGGCTCGACCGTCCGCCAGCTCACGGCCACGCGCAGCGCTGCAGCGTGGTCGGCGACGCTGCCCGAGGAGCTGGCGCTTGCGAGCGGGACCTACACCGCGCGCGCACGTCAACGGGCGGCGAATGGCGACGAGGCGACGAGCGCCAGCCACACGTTCACGGTCGAGCCCGAACCCGCGACCGACGGCCCGACCGGTGCGGTGACAACGCCAGCGAGCAGCGCGGAGCCGACGACCGCACCGAGCACCGGTGACTCGTCGCCGCGGCCCGCCGCGCCGACCGCCGACGCGCCTGCCGGCGCCACCCTCGGAGACGCACGAGTTCCCAGCGCGCCGCGCAAGGAGCCCGCCAAGCTCGAGGTCAAACGCGCACGGGTGCGCGCCAAGCAGCGCACGCTCGAGGTTCTGGCGCCGATCAGCAAGCGCGCGACCGGCGCGATCACCGTCACCTTCCAGGCCGCCGGCATCCGCACGCGGTTCCGCCATACGATCCGGTCCGGCAGCGACCGCCAGCGCATCGTGCGCACGATCCCGCGCGCGCAGGCGCGGCGGGCGACCGGCATCGTCACCCTGCACTATCCCGGCAACGACCGTACGCGTGGGCAGGACGTCCGCCTGCGCGCCGCCTCCCGCAGCGCCGAGCTCGTGGCGCAGCGCCCGCGGCTGGCCGCCGGCCGCCTCGTAGCCGGCGGCACCGTCACCTCGCACGCTCGCGGCGTCGTACGGGTGCAGCTGGACTGGTCGCGCGGCGGTCGCGGACGGCGCCACGACGTGAGCGTCCGGATCCGCAACGGGCGCTGGCGGCTCGCCTCTCCCCTTCCCGCCGACGTGCGCAGCGACATCGCCGCCCGCGACGGCACGCTGCACTCCTACGTCCTGTTCACGGGTTATGGCCCGCGGCAGGTCCGCGGTGAGATGCGCTCCTTCGAAGTTCTGAAAGCTCCGTAGTAGCGATGCGCGCTGCCTCATGACGTCGACTGGGTCCGGGGGGCGCCGGCGTTCGCGGGCCGGCTGGCTCCTCGTGCCGCTCGTCATGCTCGCGCTGTCGCCGGCCGCTGCGAGCGCGGACGTGCTCCTGCAGCCGATACTGCCGCTCGGGACCGAAGGGCCGTCGCTGGGCGACGCGGAACTGGCCACGCGCACCGAAGGCGGCGACGTCTTCGTCGCGATCAGCGCGCCCGCCGTGTCCCTGGCAGCGGGCGCCGAGTTTCGGCTCGTCAGCTGCGTACAGACCCACGTGCTGCACACTGCGCCGGCAGCGGACTGCAGTCAGCGCGACGTCGACACGCGCCAGCGGACCGAGGCGACGGCCGAGGAGGCGCCGATCGCCAGCCGGCAGATCGCGGCGCCGCCGGCTTCGCAGGCCGCCTGGGCCACCGGGGTGGTCGAAGTCCTGCGCCGCAGCAGCACCGGAGGCTGGCAGCGCGCGGCCTCGTCCTGGACGCCCGGAGGTCTTGCGACGGCGTCGTTGCCGCTGTCCGACCGCGGGCTTCCGTCACCGCTCGCGCCGCAGGGCGTCGCACTCGAGGCGATCGCGGACGGCGGCATGAACACCGGCGCCCGAGACTCGATCTGCGCACCGCTGGCGGGCGCAACGGCGCAGCCGCTGCCCGACGGCGTCACGAGCGGCGCGCTCGGCGGCGAAGGCCCCGCCTACAGTGAAACCGGCAGCCCACTCACCGCCGACCACGACGAGCGCGGCGTCGTACTGTTGCTGCACGGCGGCGGATGGATGCTGACCGGCTCGTGGGCAGCGGCAGGCATGCGCCCGGACGCCGATCGCTGGCGCGCCCGCGGCTGGCGGACCGTCAACGCCAGCTACCGGGCATGCGGCGGCGCGATCGAAGACGTCGTCGCGTTCGTCGACCACATCCGCGCCCGGATCCTCGACAGCCAGCCGCTCTGCCTCGTCGGCACGTCCGCGGGGGCCCATCTCGCGCTCCTCGCCGCCGCGCTGCGGCCGGACGCCGTCGACTGCGTCGTGAGCCAGAGCGGCCCCACGGATCTCGCCGCGCTCGCCGCCGAGCAGGCGTACGACCCCTTCACCGGCGACCGCTGGGCGACCGGGCCGATCGCGACGCACAACCTCGCCGTCGCCGCGTTCGGAGCCGAGAACCTCGCGGCGATGAGCCCCGCCCGCCAGCGCATCGCGGCACGCCTGCTCGTCGCCGTCGGCGAGCACGACTGGTTGCTGGCGCCGTCGCAGGCGACCTCGTTCGCGTCCGCACAGCGGGCGCTGGACCGGGCGGCGCATGTCGAGGCGCTGATCCTGCCGGCAGGTACCGTCTCGTGGGGACACGGGAGCGTCTCGTCGACGGCGATCGAAGCGTTCCATGCGGCGGAGGCCAAGCTCGGCGAAGCCGCGATCGCCGACAGGCAGGCGTCGGCGACGAGCTCGCCGCCGGCCGGATCGCCGTCTCCAGCTCCTGTGCCGACGGCGCCGCCCTCCGGCGCGCCGCCGGCGCTCGCGGATCGGTCCGCGCTGCCCGCATCCGTGCTGTTGCCGGACCCGCTGGCTGCGCGCCGGCGCTCGGCCCCGGCGTCGTCGCTGCTCGCCCTCTCGACACCCGACCGCGCCCGCAGACGCCACGTGGCCGCCGGCGGAACCCTGCGCATCCGCGTGCGCGCGCGCCGTGGCGGAACGCTCAACGTGACGATCCGCATGCGCGGCCGCGTCGTCGCGCGCGCGGACCACGCGCTCACCGCCGGACGCAGCACCACCGCCGCGCTGCGTGTCGACCGGCGCGCCCGCGCATGGCTGCGTCGCGTGCGCCGCGGGGTGCGGCTGCAGGTGTCCGCGACACTCCGCGACGGTCGCGACAGAAGACTCGGCGCTGCCTCCCGCACGATCCAGCTCGTGGGCTGACGCCATACGAACAGCAGACGCAACCGCCAGACGCTCGGCGACCGGCGCGAAACCTTGCCGGCGCTGCCAGACGGCAGCGAACGCGCGCGCCCAGCACGTTCGAGCTGTCTGACAGTTGTGCGTACGCTCTCGTTCTATGGGGATCGTGAGCATCGTGAGCTGTCGCGCAACACCGACAGCGTGGTCGAGGAGGTCACGCGCACCGGCCGGCCTGCGCTGATCACCAAACACGGCGCGCCGGTTGTCGCGGTCGTGCCGATCGACGAGGGCGGACCTGGAAGACGTGGTCCTCGCTCGCGCGCCCGAATACCTCGCGGACATGACCACGGCGGACGCGGACCTCGCCGGGGGGCGCACCCGCAACGCGGCCGACCTCTTCGAGGAACTCGACGCCGCCGACGCCTGAGCGCGACGCCGTTCGTCAGCCGCGATCAGCCCGGCGCGGCCCCGGATAGAGCTGACCCGCCGCGCCCTGTCTGCCCCTGCGCGTCGGCGACTGGCGCGTGCTCTACCGCCCGGTCCCCGTCGCCGAAGTCGCCCGAGACGGCCCTGGCTTCCTCGGCGCCGGCTGTCAACCGCCGCGACCTGCTGCGCGCGGTACGCACCCTCACCAGCTGAAGCCGCGCATACACCCACGCGACTTCTTGCTGAGATCCGCGCTGCTCGCTGTCTGACTGCCTGAGGCGTTCGGGCTGCCCGCGTCCTCGCGATGGTTGCCACCGTCTCGGTGGCGCGACGCTGTCCTTCTCGGTCACGGTCGTGGCGTTCACGCTGGCGTCCTCGCAGCTGAGCCCGCGCGTCCTGCGCGGCTTCGGGCCGATCGCCTCAGCCAGGCGACGCTCGGAACCTTCATCTACTGCCTCGCGATGCTGATCCGGTTGAGCTCGGCGGACGAGGGCCGGGCGGTGCCGAACCTCTCGATCCCCGAGGCGACGAGAGCCTCGCGCCTGTCGTCACTGCACCACACGTCGGCGAGCGGGAGGCCGGGTGTGACGTACTCCCCGATCTGCACCCGCTGCACGACAAGGCCGTTCGTCGCCTGGGTCCTATTGAGGCGGGCTGGGTTTCGCGGAGACCGGGTTTGGTGGGTTCCTCTCTTCATTGATTGAGAGAGGGAGTCAGACGGTACTGCTCGTCGTAGAGTGCTTCCACCTCGGCAGGGGGACGATCGCCCAGAGACTCGTGCAGGCGGTCGTTGTTAAACCAGGCGACCCATTCGACGATCGCCAGTGGCGTGACCCCGGTGGTTCGGTCCGGTGCTTGTGAGAGTACTTCTCGCCCACGATCATGGGCAGCGAGGACTCCAACGCATGAAGCGACGCAGGCACACTCCCGAGCAGGTCATCCGCAAGCTGCGCGAGGCGGAGCGGATGCTGAGCGAGGGCAAGACGATCGCGGAGCTCTGCAAGGAGCTTGAGGTCTCCGAGCAGACGTTCCATCGCTGGCGCAACCAGTACGGCGGGATGAAGGCCGATGACGTCAAGCGCCTCAAGGAGCTTGAGCGTGAGAACACGCGGTTGAAGGCGATCGTGGCTGACCAGGCCCTGGAGTGTCAGGCGTTGAAGGAGGTTGCTCGGGAAACTGGTGAGCCCGGCCCGTCGGCGGTCGGCGGTCGCGGTGCTCTGCGACCGCCTGCACGTCAGCGAGCGCTGGGCCTGCCGGGTCTGCGGTCAGCATCGCTCCACGCAGCGGCGCGAGCCGATGCCCGCCGGCGATGATGAGGCGTTGCGTGCCGAGCTGCGCGCGTTCTCGGCCAGGCGCCCGCGGTGGGGGTACCGCCAGGCGCACACGCATCTGCAGCAGGAGGGCTGGGAGATCAACCGCAAGCGCGTGCAGCGCGTCTGGCGCGAGGAAGGGCTGCGGGTCCCGCAGCGCACCCGCAAGCGTCGCCGGCTCGGCGACGCCACCGCCCCAAGGAGCTGCTGCGTGCCGAGCGCCCCGGGCACGTGTGGGCGTTTGACTTCCAGTTTGACCAGACCGCCGACGGCCACGTGCTGAAGCTCTTGAACGTCGTCGACGAGTTCACCAGGGAGGCGCTGGTCATGCACACAGCCCGCAGCGTCACCGCCGATCAGACCGTCGCGGTGCTGGAGGCACTCGTCGCGGTCCGTGGCGCCCCAACGCATATCCGCTGCGACAACGGCCCGGAGATGACCGCGAACGCGCTGATCGACTGGTGCGCCGCGCAGAGCACGCTGACCAGCTACATCGACCCCGGCGCACCGTGGCAGAACCCGTTCGTTGAGTCCTTCCACTCGCGCGTACGCGACGAGCTGCTGAACCTCGAGTTGTTCTCATGCCTCGCCGAAGCCCGGGTCGTGATCGAGGACTGGCGCGAGGACTTCAACCGCCACCGGCCGCACTCCGCCCTTGGCCGCAAGGCTCCCGCCGTCTTCGCTGCTGCCTGGACGCTACCCGCACCCGCCGCCTGACCCTCACCGCACGGACGCGCGCGGACGGAAGCCCGCCGCTCGGCTCGCCCTCCGGGCTCGCCTCCGCGGCAGGCTTCCGTCCGCGGCAGCACCTAGCGTGTGGCGTGACCCCGGTGGTTCGGTCCGGTGCTTGTGAGAGTACTTCTCGCCCACGATCATGGGCAGCGAGGACTCCAACGCATGAAGCGACGCAGGCACACTCCCGAGCAGGTCATCCGCAAGCTGCGCGAGGCGGAGCGGATGCTGAGCGAGGGCAAGACGATCGCGGAGCTCTGCAAGGAGCTTGAGGTCTCCGAGCAGACGTTCCATCGCTGGCGCAACCAGTACGGCGGGATGAAGGCCGATGACGTCAAGCGCCTCAAGGAGCTTGAGCGTGAGAACACGCGGTTGAAGGCGATCGTGGCTGACCAGGCCCTGGAGTGTCAGGCGTTGAAGGAGGTTGCTCGGGAAACTGGTGAGCCCGGCCCGTCGGCGGGCGGCGGTCGCGATGCTCTGCGACCGCCTGCACGTCAGCGAGCGCTGGGCCTGCCGGGTCTGCGGTCAGCATCGCTCCACGCAGCGGCGCGAGCCGATGCCCGCCGGCGATGATGAGGCGTTGCGTGCCGAGCTGCGCGCGTTCTCGGCCAGGCGCCCGCGGTGGGGGTACCGCCAGGCGCACACGCATCTGCAGCAGGAGGGCTGGGAGATCAACCGCAAGCGCGTGCAGCGCGTCTGGCGCGAGGAAGGGCTGCGGGTCCCGCAGCGCACCCGCAAGCGTCGCCGGCTCGGCGACGCCACCGCCCCCAAGGAGCTGCTGCGTGCCGAGCGCCCCGGGCACGTGTGGGCGTTTGACTTCCAGTTTGACCAGACCGCCGACGGCCACGTGCTGAAGCTCTTGAACGTCGTCGACGAGTTCACCAGGGAGGCGCTGGTCATGCACACAGCCCGCAGCGTCACCGCCGATCAGACCGTCGCGGTGCTGGAGGCACTCGTCGCGGTCCGTGGCGCCCCAACGCATATCCGCTGCGACAACGGCCCGGAGATGACCGCGAACGCGCTGATCGACTGGTGCGCCGCGCAGAGCACGCTGACCAGCTACATCGACCCCGGCGCACCGTGGCAGAACCCGTTCGTTGAGTCCTTCCACTCGCGCGTACGCGACGAGCTGCTGAACCTCGAGTTGTTCTCATGCCTCGCCGAAGCCCGGGTCGTGATCGAGGACTGGCGCGAGGACTTCAACCGCCACCGGCCGCACTCCGCCCTTGGCCGCAAGGCTCCCGCCGTCTTCGCTGCTGCCTGGACGCTACCCGCACCCGCCGCCTGACCCTCACCGCACGGACGCGCGCGGACGGAAGCCCGCCGCTCGGCTCGCCCTCCGGGCTCGCCTCCGCGGCAGGCTTCCGTCCGCGGCAGCACCTAGCGTGCCCGTACTACATCCACCCGGCTCTCACAGCAGGTGGACCGAAGAACGGGGTCCGGCCACGTGCCCGTACTACATCCACCCGGCTCTCACAGCAGGTGGACCGAAGAACGGGGTCCGGCCACCAGCTCGAGTTGGGTCTGTGTGCGCCAGACGCGGTCTGAGATCAGCTCGGTCTTGAAGGTGTCGACGAAGCTCTCGGCCATCGAGTTGTCGTAGGCGTCGCCGACAGAGCCGATCGACGCGAGCACGCCGTGATCGTCGAGGATCTGGTTGAACGCGTAGCTGGTGTACTGCGAGCCGGCATCTGAGTGATGGACGAGCTGCACGTCGGCGACGTCTTGGCGACGCGTGAGGGCCATCCGCAAGGCGTCGAGGACGAGGTCGGTACGCATGTGGTTGGCGAACTGCCAGCCAACGATCCGGCGGCTGTAGGCGTCGGTGACGAAGCTGAAGAAGACGACGCCTTCCCAGCAGCGCAGGTACGTGAAGTCGGCCAGCCACAAGGCGTCGGGCCGCACGGCGCTGAAGTCGCGATCGACGAGGTCGGGGGCACGCAGCGCCGCCGGATCGCAGATCGTCGTGCGCCACGGCTTGCCGCGGCGCTTGGCGCCCTGGATCGCGTGCTGGCGCATCAGGCGCTTGACGCGGTCACGACCGACCTGCTCGCCGGCGCGGCTGAGCGCCAGCCACATCTTGCGATACCCGTAGGCGTAGTAGTTGCCGGCGTGGACCTCACGGATCGTCTGCAGCAGCCGCTCGTCGCCGACGACGCGCTCAGAGCGCTTGCCAGTGGCACGGTGGTAGTAGGCGGACGCCGACACGCCCAGGACCCGGCAGATCGGCTCGACGCCGAAGCGGCCGCGGTGCTCGTCGATGTAGCGGCTCACCTCGTTCGGTCTGCGTCGAGCTCGGTCGCAAAAAACACGCTCGCGGACTTGAGGATCTCGTTGGCCCTGCGCAGCTCGAAGTTCTCGGCGCGCAGCTTGCGGATCTCCTCGCGCTCCGCGGTGGTCGGCAGATCGGGCCGAGAGCCGCTGTCGGCCTCGGCTTGGCGCACCTTCTTGCGCAGCGTCTCGGGATGCATTCCCAGGTCGGCGGCGACATGCGCGATCGGACGGCCGCTCTCAAGCGCCAGCCTCACACCGCGCGCCACGAGCTCATCGGGGTACTTCTTCGGACGGGCCATAACGAGTGCTTCCTCTCCCGAGGACCGAAATCCTCCTTTGGAAGTCTCCGTCAGACCCAGCCTGCCTCACACCCGCTCGCTGAAGCGCGATCCGGCAAAACGCGCAGATGAATCGAGTCCGAGACCTCCGCGACCAGGCTGGGATAACCGCAGCCGTGGCGCTGCTTGAGCACCATTAGCCGCACCCGAGGCGCTCTCCAGTACTGACGGCGCTACCGGATGCGTAACCACTGTCGCTACTTCGGCTAACACGCGTTGATCGCAGCTTCCGTCCGGCCGGGCTTCTATCAATGCGCGGATGGGGCATCGACACGACGACGAATCGGCTTCCATCAACAAGCGCGACCCGGCGGAGGTGCTCGCCGACTACGCCTCGTGGCTTGCCGAGCAGCCGCTGTCGGCCCGCACCCGCGGGGCCTATCTCGCGGCCGTGACCGCGTTCGTGGGTTGGCTCGATGACCGCGACGCGGGGCCGCGAGACGCGCTCGTCGCGCCGCGCGCGCGGGATCTCGCGGCCCGCGACTACAAGCGCTACATGAAGGTCGACCGCGGGCTGTCGCCGGCGTCGGTCAACCAGGCGCTCGCCGGTATGGATCACCTGTTTCGCTTCCTCGGACTCGGCGCTGCGATCGTGCGCCGCGAGGAGCTCCCGCGCAGCGCACCGCGCGCGCTGGATGTCGAGCAGCAGCGGCTGTTGTTGCAGGCGGCGGAGGAGTGCACGGCGCGTGACCGCGCGATCGTCGCACTGCTGCTGTTCACCGGCCTGCGCTTGTCGGAGGCCGCCGCGCTGCAGTTCGCTGACGTTCGGGTCTCGGCGCGCAAGGGCGTCGTCGTGGTGCGCTCAGGGAAGGGCGAGGCGTATCGCGAGGTCGAGCTCAACGCGCTCGTGCGTTCGATGCTCGACGAGTGGGTCGACGAGCGCAGGAAGATCGCTCTGATCGACGAGACGGCGTTCTTCGTGTCACGGACGGGAAGTGCGTTGTCGTCGCGGTCGATCGATCTCGCTGTGCGGCGGGTCGCCGCGCGGGCGCGGCTTGAGCTGTCGGCGCACGTGCTGCGCCACACGTTCGTGACCGGCCTGGTGCGGGCCGGCAACGATCTGGTGCTCGTCGCCGAGCTCGCCGGCCACCGACGGCTGGAGACAACGCGCCGCTACAGCCTGCCGTCGGCGGCCGACCGCGAGAAGGCCGTCAGTGACTTGGAGATCGAGTTCTGATGCCCGTCGAGATCCTGACCGCCAGCCAGCGCGCCGAGTGGGAGCGCGTCCCGGAGGAGATCGACGAGGCCTCGCTGGCGGCGTTCTTCACCTTCGCCGACGACGAGCTCGAACGCATCGCCGTGCACCGCGACATCCACGGGCGCTTCGCGATCGCGGTCGCCGTCGGAGCGCTGCGCTGGCTGGGCTTCGTCCCGGCGGCGCTGCACGAGCTGCCCGAGCCGGCCGCGGCACTGGTTGCAGGCCAGCTCGACATCGCGCTGTCGTCGATTGCGCCCGCGCGGCTGAACGCCGAGCGCCACGCGCGCGCCGATCACATCGCGCAGGCCATCGCGATCAGTGCCTTCCGTCCCTGCCGCGCGGAGGATCTCGACGCGCTGCGGACGTGGCTCGCCGACCGCGCGCTCGGCCATGACGGGCCGCTGGCGCTGCTGCGCAGCGCCGTCGACCGGCTGCGCCGCTACCGGCTCGTGCGCCCCGGGCTGACCGTGCTTGAGCGGATCGTTGCCGCGGCCCGCAGCGACGGCGAGCAGGAGATCCACCGCGGCGTCGCAACCCTCCTGACGCCCGAGCTCGAGCAAGCACTCGACCGGCTGCTCGTGGTCGTCCCCGGCGCGACGTGCGCGCCGATCAAGCAGCTCGCGCAGGAGACGCGATCGGTTGGGCGGATCGGCGAGTCGATCGCAAGGCTGGAGCTGCTCCGCACGCTTCAAGCCGAGCAGTGGGATCTGACGGCGATCCCGGCGAACCGGCGGCGGATGCTCGCGCAGTACGTGCGTCACGCGACCAGTCAGGCGATCGGCCGCCGCGACGCTGTGTTCCGTCACCCGGCGCTGCTGTCGTTCTGCGCCGAGGCCGCAGCGCGCATTACCGACGAGATCGTCGATCTGTTCGACGACGGCATCGGCATCCAGCATGCCAAGGCCCGCGGCGCGCTGGTGAAGCTCAAGCTCGCCGTCGCCGACAGCGCCAACGCATCCGTGGTGCTGCTCGGCGAGCTGCTGGAGATCCTGCTTGACCCGCAGATCCCCGATCCGCACGTCCGCCAGGCCGTCTGGCAGCGAGCGACCCCCGAGGAGCTGCAGCTCGCACTGGACCTCGCCGCCGAGATCAAGCGGCCCCTGGAGGACAACCACGTCGAGCAGCTCGGCGAGCGCTACAACGCCGCGCGCCAGTTCGCCCCAGGCGTCCTGGCGACGCTGCGGCTGCGCGCCAACCCCGACGGCGAGCAGCTCCTCGCCGCCGTCGACGTGCTGCGCGACCTCAACCGCCGCGCCGCGCGCAAGGTCCCCGACGACGCCCCAGTCGCGTTCGTGCCGCGCAGCTGGCGACCGTACGTCCATCCACCGGAGGGCGGGATCGATCGTCATCACTGGGAGCTGTGCCTGCTGTCGGAGTTGCGCGGGGCGCTGCGGGCCGGCGAGATCTGGGTGCAGGGCAGCCGCCGCTACACCGACCCCGAGCGCTTTTTGATCTCTCGCGCCGACTGGCCGAGCGCGCGACCCGGCGTGCTGCACGAGCTTGACCTTCCGTCCGCCGCCGATGAGCGCGTCGGCCTGTTGCTCGAGCGCACCGCCCAGCATCGCGAGGTGCTCGATCGCGACCTGGAGGCCTCCGACGCCGACGTGATGATCGGGGAGCACGGCAACCTCATGGTCAAGCGACTGCGCGCCGAGCCGCGTGAGCCCGACGTCGACGAGCTCGCCAAGGAGATCGCCAACCAGCTGCCGGTCATCGACCTGCCCGACCTGCTGATCGAGGTCGACCGCTGGACGGGCTTCACACGCCAGCTCACGCACGCCGGCGGCTCGACACCGCGCCGCTGCGATCACGAGCGCCATCTGTTCGCGGCGCTGATCGCGCAGGGGTGCAACCTCGGGAGCGGCCGGATGGCCAGAGCGAGCGACCTCTCGCCAGCCCAGGTCGGCTGGACGAGCGAGTGGTACCTGCGCCACGAAACGCTCGAAGCAGCGACCGCTCGGATCGTCGATCACCAGTCGACGATCGCGCTCGCCCAACGGATGGGCGCCGGCGAGCGGTCAAGCAGCGACGGCAAACGTCGCCGCGTCAGCCCCGACAGCCAACAAGCCCGCGCGCTGCCGCGCTACTTCGGCCGCGAGCGCGGCCTCACGCACTACGCCTTCATCTCCGACCAGCACACGCACTCGCCACGCGCGTGATCCGCACCACCGTCCGCGACGCCACCTACGCACTGGACGGCATCCTCGACAACCGCAGCCAGCTGCCGATCCGCATCCACAGCACCGACACCGCTGGCTACAGCGACATCATCTTCGCCGTGTTTGACCTCCTCGGCCTGCAGTTCGCGCCACGCCTCGCCGGCCTCCCCGACACCCGCCTCTGGCACACCGGGCGCGTCCATGACAGCCCCGCCGGCCGGCTGCTCAAACACCGCGTCAAGCTCGACCTCATCCTCGCCCAGTGGGACGACCTGCTCAGGGTCGCCGGCTCGCTTGACCAGGGCACTGTGACGACGAGCCTCCTCGTCGCCAGGTTGCATGCCCAGCAGCGACGCAGCACGGTCGCCGCTGCGCTGCAGGACTACGGGCGTCTCGTGAAGACCGAGTTCGTGCTGCGCTACCTCACCAGACCCGCGGAGCGTCGCGGAATCCACCGCCAGCTCAACAAGGGCGAGACCATCTTCGCGCTCGAAGACGCCGTCTTCTACGGCAACGAGGGCCGCATCCGCCTGCAGACCCTCGACCGCCAAAGCACCCAGGCCGCCGCCCTCGCGCTCGTCTCAAGCGCGATCGTGACCTGGAACACCCACCACATGAACGCCATCGTCGAACGCGAACGCGCCGCCGGCCGACCGCTCGACGACATCGCCCTCGCACGGCTCTCGCCCGCGATCCACGCCCACATCAACCTCAACGGTCTCTACCACATCCACCCAGAGCGACCACCCCGTCACCTCGCGCCGAGGCGCGACACGCTCGCCACCTACCGCTGACGGCCGCCGGTCCTGTACTTCCAATAACCGAACTCCCGCAGTTCTGCTCCGATGCTAGACAGACCCCAACGTGCTGACGGTCAAGGGCGAGCGCCGCTTCGCGCGCCAGGAGGGAGACGAGATCGTCGTCTCGGAACGGCCGCAGGGCGTGTTCACGCGCCAGCTGCTGCTCGGCGACACGCTCGACGGCGAGCGGATCAGCGCCAGCTACCACGACGGTGTGCTGACGCTCCGGTGCCGGTCGCCGAGCAGGCCAAGCCGCGCAAGGTGCGGATCTCGACCGAGGGCGCACCGCAGAAGATCGAGCCGCACGGCGGCGACGAGGAGCATGGCCAGGCCGGCGAGCGGCAGTCTGAGATGGCGGGCAGCTCGACGTCCTGACACAGCCGACGGCCGTCATGTCGGTGCTCGTCGCGCGCTCGCAGCGCGTGACGAGCGCCCGCGAGCGTCGCAGGCTCAGTCGGCCTCGGTGCTGCCGCTGAGGCAGTTGGGATCCTGTGCCGTGTCGGTGAGCCCGTCGCCGTCGTTGTCCTTGCCGTCCCGGCAATCCGACTGCGGCCGCGTCGGCCGCGGGCTCGTCGACGTCCCGCTCTCCGAGTCGCCGCTCAGGCAGTCGGGATCCTGCTCTGTGTCGGTCAGCCCGTCGCCGTCGTTGTCGCGGCCGTCGGCACACTCCGCGGCCGGCGCAGGCGCCCCGTCCAGCGCATCGAGATCCTCGTCGAGCGGAGCGCCGAGGTCTTCGTCCGGCGGCGCGTCGAGGTCTTCGTCGCTGCAGGCCGGGTCGTCCTCGGCAGCGCCCTCGACGCACTGCGGCTCGGCGCGCTCCCTCTCGAAGCTGGCGCTGAGCGAACGCTCCTCGTCCATCAGGATCGAGCAGCGCGCGGTCCCGTCGCAGGCGTCGCTCCACCCTTCGAACGTCGATCCGGTGGCTGCGTCGGCGGTCACGGTCACGCGCGTGCCGGTCGCGAAGTCGTGTTCGCAGGACTCGCTGCACGAGATCTCACCGGGGGAGATCCGCACCTCCCCGCTGCCGCCGCCCTGCAGCGAGACCGTCAGCGCGACGCGCTCCTCGGCCGGCGCCGGCGTCGCGCCGGAAGGACGGACGGCGATCGGCTCGTCGGCGTCGTCTCCCCCGCCAGCGAGTCCCCCGAACAGGGCGACGAGCGTCACGGCGATGAGCGCGGCGGCGGCGAGCGCCGCCAACAGCACCGGCGGTGGGGCGCCCTCGTTCCAGGGACCGCTCCCGCCCTCGCGAGCGCCGGCGGATGCCGGGCCGGCGGTCAAATCGCTCACAAGACCCTCCCGCGTCCGCGATCACAAGGCTCTCTTGGACCCTTGCAGATCAGCGCGCGCGCAGCAACCGCGTACAGACAGGACGACGGCGCGCAGCCCCGGCGCGCGCTGCCAGCCGGATCGCCCCCGCTTGGACCGCCCAGCTCTCGATCGGATCCTGACGGGCGCGGCCCGGTCCGGCACTCACCACGGCGCCGGCTCGTAGTCCTTCAGAAAGCAGCCGTAGAGATCCTCGCCCGCCTCGCCGCGAACGATCGGGTCATACACGCGGGCAGCGCCGTCGACGAGATCGAGCGGCGCGTGGAAGCCCTCGCCCGCGAGCCGCATCCGCGTCGGCTGCGGGCGCTCGTCGGTGATCCAGCCGGTGTCGACGCTGGTCATGAGGATGCCGTCGCTGCGCAGTTCCTCCGCGCTCGTCCGGGTCAGCATGTTCAGCGCCGCCTTGGCCATGTTCGTATGCGGATGCCCGGGCCCTTTGTAGCCGCGATGAAACTGCCCCTCGATCGCGGAGACGTTGACGACGTACCTGCGCCGCGCTCGCGATGCCGCGAGCGCCGGGCGCAGGCGGCCGACGAGGACGAAGGGCGCCGTCACGTTGCACAGCTGGACCTCGAGCAGCTCGATCGGGTCGACCTCGTCGACGCGCTGGATCCAGCTGTTGACGGCGTGCGGGTCGGGCACGAGGCCTCCGGCGTCGACCGCCCTGCCGCTCGCGATCCGCTGCGCCGCGGCCGAGCCGGCCGCCAGCGCCAGCTCGGCGAGCGCCTGCGGCGTCGACGTCCAGTGCGCGCGAGCATCGCTGCCCAGGCGCTCGCGATCCGCCGCGCGGCCGCTTGGACCGGCCGTGACGATCTCCGGCAGCGGACCGACGGGCAGCGGCGCGGCCTCGGCGTCGGCGAGCAGCGCGTAGGCCTGGGCCGAGCGGCGCACGGTCTGGGCGGCGTTGTTGACGAGGATGTCCAGCGGTCCCTGCGCGGCGACGCCGTCGGCGAGCGCGACGACCTGGCGCGGATCGCGCAGGTCGATCCCCACGATGCGCAGGCGATCCAGCCACTCGGCGCTGTCGTCGATCGCCGCAAAGCGGCGCGCTGCGTCACGGGGAAAGCGCGTCGTGATCGTTGTGTGGGCGCCATCGCGCAGCAGGCGCAGGGCGATGTACATGCCGATCTTCGCGCGCCCGCCGGTCAGCAGCGCGCGCCTCCCCGTCAGGTCGGTCCGCGCGTCGCGGCGGGCGTGGTTGCGCGCCGCGCAGACCGGACAGAGCTGGTGGTAGAAGGCGTCGACCTCGAGGTAGCGCTCCTTGCAGACATAACAGCCGCGCGGCTGCAGCAGCGTCCCCGCGCTGGCGCCGCCGCCGCCCGCGACGAGCGGCCGGCCCCGCGTCTCGTCGTCGATGCGGCCGGGAGCGCCGGTTGCCGTGGCGGCCGTCACGGCCGTGTCGTTGGCGAGGATCGCCGCGCGTCGCTCTGCACGGCGGCGCAACTTCACGTTCTTGAACAGCGCCGAGGTCGCATGCCGCAGTGCGACGGCGTCGGGATGCTCGACCGGCAGCTCGTCGAGCTGCGCGAGCACGCGCAGGCAGGTCTCGAGCTCCGCGGGATCGATCCCCTCGTCGGCGGCGGACGACATGCACGCGCAGTCTAGGTCGGCTCGGTCGAGCCGCTGCCGCGGCCGGTTCACGGGGGCGCCAGAGGTCCGTGCGCGCGCCGCCGTCGAGCCAGTCCGTGACCCGCCGCTGATTCACCCGCCATACGCGCCAGGACTCCTCCGCGCGGGGGCGCCTCGGGGACTACGGCGCGCGTCGCGGGTACGCTGGGTCGCAGGAGTGGACGAGGTGCTCACAAGACCAGCAGTCGCCACGCGCACGGTTCCCGAGCCGGGCGCCGTGCTCGGGCCGCGCGCGCTGAACCGGGCGCTGCTGGACCGCCAGCTGCTCCTGCGACGCCACGAGCTCTCCGCCACTGCCGCGCTGGAGCATCTCGTCGGCATGCCGTCGCAGAATCCGAGCGCCCCGTACATCGGCCTCTGGTCGCGGCTGATCGACTTTCACCCCGACGACCTGTCGTCGCTCGTGCACGCGCGCAAGGTCGTCCGCATCGCGCTCATGCGCTGGACGCTGCACGCCGTGACCGCCCGCGACTGCATGACGCTGCGACCCGTCCTGCAACCGGCCATCGAGCGCCGGATGCAGGCCTGCTTCGGACGGCACCTGCACGGGGTCGATCTGGACGGCTCGAGCAGCAGGGCCGCAGCCTCGTCGAGCAGGAAGCGCGCACGCTCGGGGACATCGGGCGGCTGCTGGTCGCCGACTGGCCCAGGCACGAGCCGCGCGTCCTCGGTAACGCGCTGTCGGCGCTCGCGCCGCTCGTCCACGTCCCACCGCGCGGGATCTGGGGACGCAACGGCCGCGGCGTGCAGACGACGGCGCAGCGCTGGCTCGGCCGCCGGCTCGAGCGTGAGGCCCAGCCCGACGAGCTGATCCGCCGCTATCTGGGGGCATACGGGCCCGCGACGGCAGCCGACATCAGGGCGTGGTCGGGGATGACGGGGCTCGGTCCGGCGATCGAGCGCCTGCGCCCGATCCTGCGCAGCTTCCGCGACGAGCACGGACGCGAGCTGCTCGACGTCGCCGACGGCGCGCTGCCCGACCCGGAGACGCCCGCGCCGCCGCGCTTCCTGCCCGACTTCGACAACGCGGCGCTCGCCCACGCCGACCGCGCGCGGATCGTCGCAGGCGCGCCGCAGCGCCGCAGCCTGTCGCCGAAGACGTTCCTGATCGACGGCTTCGTGCACGGATCGTGGCGGATCATCCGCGGCCGCAGCATCCTGACGCTCGAGATCACGCCCTTCGCGGAGATGTCGCGCACGGCCCGTATCGCGCTCGCCGAGGAGGGAATGCGGCTGCTGACGTTCCTCGCTGCAGACGCGGACGACGACATGCGCGTCAGCGTCCGCTTCGCCGCCGCTTAACGGTCGCGCGCGGCGGGTATTTGGACCCTGCCGGCACAACTTCTCGCAAGGAGCACCTCAAATGATCGGATTCATCGTCGCCGGACTCATCATCGGCCTCCTCGCCCGCCTGCTGCTTCCGGGCCGTCAGCGGATCGGGCTGCTGTGGACGCTCGCCCTCGGCGTGCTCGGCTCGGTCGTCGGAGGCACCGTCGCCAACGCCATTGGCAGCGGCGACATCATGGAGCTCAACGTCTTCGGGTTCGTCGTTGCAGTGATCGCCGCGGTTGCTCTGCTCGCGATCGGCGAGCGTGCCGGGCTGGGAGCAGGTCCCAAGCGCAGGCGCCTCGAGCACCGCTAGACGACCGCGTTTCGTCAGGAGCGCACGGCGCCCTGTCCCGCCGGCCTATCGCCGGCGGGCGGGCTGCCCGGAGCCTGACCGCTGCGACGCGGCGATGCTGTGCACCGTCGGCAGGCAGTCCGCGACCGCGAACCACGTCTGCGCTGCATCGCCGGAGCCGAAGACATGGCCCGACGTCGTTCCGAAGTACAGCTCGAGCTTCGCGCCCTCTCCGGCGCCGGCGAACGCATGGCGCAGGACCGTCAGGTACGCGTCCTGCTGGGGCAGTCCGTTGCCGCGTGCGCTCCAGCTCGCGCCGGCGTCGCGTGTCTCGTAGACCCGCAGGCTCCCGCCCGCTGTGACCCGGTCGCTGTCCGCCGTCAGGGGGATGACGAACGCGCTGTCCGCGTCGGCCGGATCGACCGCCAGCGGGAAGCTGAAGTCCGACGGCAGGCCGGCGGCGACGTCCTCCCACGTCCGGCCGGCGTCGTCGGAGCGATACACGCCGCCGTGAAACTGCATGAAGATCCGCTCGGGGTTCTTCCGCGCGCGCTGCAGGTTGTGGACGCACAGGTCCGTCGATTGCGCGCGCGTGTCCTCCGGCACGTAGCGCGGGACAGACCCGCGTTTGCGCGCTCCCACGTCCGGCCGGCGTCCTGCGTCAGCCAGACGCCCGCGGCCGAGATCCCGAGCATCAGGCGGTCGGGCTGACCGGGCCAGGGCACGATCGAGTGCAGGCACAGGCCGCCGCCGCCGGGCGACCAGGACGGGCGCGACGGGTGCTCCCACAGCGCGGCGTTCAGCTGCCACGAACGGCCGCCGTCGCGGCTCTCGAAGAGCACACCGGGGTCGCCGCCGGCGTAGACGAGCCCGTCGGCCTCGCCCGCGACGATCGTCCAGATGCGCTCGAGCGCCGCGTCGCCGCCCTCGGGAAGCGCGACGCCCTGCGCCTGGCTCCACTCCCCGGTGGCCTCGTCCGCGAACCAGATCTTGGGACCGTAAAAGGGGCTCGTCACCGACGCCAGCAGCCGACCGCTGCGTGGATCGCGCATGGCGTACTCGACCGGCTCGCCCGCGCTACCTGAGTGTACGCCGAGCCGGGCCTGCCCTCGAGGACGAACAGACCCTTCTTCGTTGCGACGAGCAGCTCTGTCACGCTGCGCGATCCTGCCGATCGGGCGCCGGAAGGTCAACCAGCCGTTGCTCATGCCGCCTAGCGGGCCGGGATCGTGCCCCGGCCCGCGCCTGCGGTGCTGCAGCGTTGCCTAGATGGCCCGCTTGGCCGCCGCGCGCTCCTCGTCCATGTCGAGCTTGTTGATGTGCTCCTGCGCACGCGCGATCTTGTCGCCGGCGTCGTCGGGCACCTCGGGCGCCGCCTCGGCGGCTGCGCCGTCGGACGCCGCGGCCTGCTGGTCGACGGTCGCGGCGAGTTCGCTGTCGCCCGAGCCTCCTGTGGCGCCTTCAGCGCCGCCCGCCGGCTCCTCGGTGGCCTCGGCCTGCTGGTCGACCTGTTCCTCTTGCATGGCTCGTCTCCATTCGTCGGGTCTCGGGTCCCCTACCCGCTCGCGGCGCAAATCACGTGTCGCCCCGACGGCTGGCGCAGCGAGCGCGCCGGACGCCGATCGACGCGCGTTCGATGCGCAGGGCGGGTAGTCAGCGGTACTGTGACGTTGACCCGCGACGAGACCGATCTGCCGAGCACAGATCTGAGGAACCTCGACGAGCTGGGTGAGGTGGGCGGACGGCGCGTGCTCGTGCGCGTCGACTTCAACGTCCCGCTCGACGCAGGCGCGGTCGCGGACGACACCCGTATACGACTTGCGATCCCGACGCTCGACGCGTTGCGCGCGCGCGGCGCGAGCGTGCTGCTCGTCTCGCATCTCGGCCGGCCCAAGGGCCGCGACCCGCAGTGGTCGCTGCGGCCGATAGCCGACCACCTTGCCGGGCTCCTCGGCGAGCACGTCGTGCTCGCTCCGAGCCTCGACGAGATCCCCGCGGGCGATCTCGTGATGCTCGAGAACATCCGCTTCGAGCCGGGCGAGACGACGAACGACCCGGCCCTTGCGGCTCGTCTCGGCGCGCTCGCCGATGCCTACGTCAACGACGCGTTCGGCTCGGCGCATCGCGCGCATGCGTCGACGGAGGGCGTCGTGCACCACGTCGAGCGCTCGGCCGCCGGGCTACTGTTCGAGCGCGAGGTGCGGACGCTCGTGCGCCTCCTCGACGAGCCCGAGCGCCCGCTTGTCGCCGTCCTCGGCGGCGCGAAGGCGGCCGACAAGCTCGGCGTCATCAACCGCTTTCTCGAAGTCGCCGACACCGTCTTGCTGGGCGGCGGGATGAGCTATCCGTTCTTCGTCGCCGAGGGCAAGCGGATCGGCCGCTCGCTGTGCGACGAGCCGGGCCTCGACGCGGCGCGCCAGGTGCTCGGGCAGCCGTCCACGGCGGGCCGCCTGCTCCTGCCCGTCGACGTCGTGATCGCCGACGACTTCTCGGCCGACGCCGAGTTGCGCGTGGCCGACCCGATCGACATCGACGAGGATTGGGAGGCGATCGACATCGGTCCGCGCACGCGCGCGCTCTACGCCGAGATCATCCGCGAGGCGGGCACCGTCTTCTGGAACGGGCCTGTCGGGGCTTTCGAGATCGAGCCCTTCGCGGCCGGGACGTACGCGATCGCCCGCGCGGTCGCCGACAGCGATGCGATCACGGTCGTCGGAGGCGGCGACTCCGGTGCCGCGATCACGCGCTTCAGGCTGCAGGACGAGGTGACGCACCTGTCGACGGGCGGCGGCGCGGCGCTGGAGTTTCTGGAGGGCCGGGTGCTGCCGGGGGTGGCGGCGCTGACGGATTCGTAGGGCGCCGGCGGCCGGCTCGCCGCGAAACCACCATCGCGATGCAGACCGCGCCGTCGCGCAGGATGAGGTCGTCCAGGACGAAGACGCCGAAAGACCGCTCAGCGTCGTGCGAGCGGAGCCTATGCCGCGATCTTCTGAGCGCGCTGCTCGCGCGCGATCTCCTTCTCGGGCCGAGGTGGGCGCGGCAGTCGGCGCGTCATGTGCTTGCGCCACATCCCGATCAGCCCAAGGCGCCAGAAGTAGTAGCCCGTGCGCCCCGGGATCGCCGAGAAGTCGAGCTTGACGAGGTGGCTCATCGCGCGGCGCGAGAGGTACATCCCGCGCAGCAGGCGACCCAGGCGCGGGTACATCCGCTGCTCCTCGGTGCTCGCCTTGACGCGCTTGAGCAGCCGCTTCCACAGCCACTCCGGCGGACGCCACATCGTCAGCACGTAGAGCAGCAGGTTGGCCAGCCGCGGCGGGATCGCCATGAACGTCGCCGAGATCTCCTCGATGTCGACGCCGCGCTCCTTCATCGCCTGCTCGAGCTCGGTGTTCGGAATGACCTTCAGCGAGTAGATGAACAGCGTGTAGGGCCTGTCCATGTCGTAGAGCAGCTGCAGCGTCTCCTTGATGTCCTCGCGCGTCTCGATCGGGTTGTCGGTGATGATGTCGTAGGCCGGAGGGATGTGGTACTTCGGCGCAAACGACGCATTGATCTCACCCGCGGCGAGGATCTTCTCCGGCGGCGAGGGGCGCTTGTAGAAGTCCAGCGTGCGACGGCTGCCGCTCTGGATCCCCATCCGGACGCGGTTCATCCCGGCCCACGTCAGCAGCTCGAACTTGTCGCGCTTGACGTAGTTGGGGATCACGCCGTAGACGGCGAACGGCAGGTCGAGCTCCGCCTTCCACAGCTCGGCGAACTCCTCGATCTCGCGGTACGGGATCGCCATGAAGCTGTCGTCGTGAAACGAGACGTGGCTGAGGTGCGGAAAGCGCGCGCGGGCGGTCTTGACCTCGTCGACGATGTAGCGCGCGCTCGGGTGGCGGATGCGCTTGTACTTCGCATCGTTTGAGATGAACTTCGTGTTGCCGCAGTACGTGCAGTGAAACGGGCAGCCGATCGACCACAGCGTGGTGTAGCTGAGGCCGTCGTTGTCGATGTAGTGCCGGGCGTCCATCGGGCGAAAGCCCTGGCCCGTCTCGTAGATCGTCTCCCCCTCGCCGTACTGCGGGAAGGGCAGCGACTCCATCTGCTCGACGCTCATCAGCGGCAGGAAGTGGTTCTTGATGACGCTTCCGTCGGGCTGCTTGAACCAGAAGTTCTTCACGCCGGTATGGTCGCGGCCGTCGTTCAACAGCCCGTGCAGCTCCTCGAAGGCGAACTCGCCCTCGCCGGTGCAGATCGCATCGACATCGGCGAGGATCGCGTCCTCGGGCTGGATGATCGCGTGGATCCCGCCCCAGATGACGAACGTCGAGGGGTCGAGCTGCTTGACGCGCGTGATCAGCCGGCGCGTGAGCTCCGCGTAGCCCGTCATGGACGAGAAGCCGACGACGTCGGCCTCGATCAGGTGGCGTGCCGCGAGGTCGATGTCCTCGTCCTCGAGCGAGCCGGCGCTGCCCAACGTGCCGCGCAGGCCGTTGCGGATGTTGCGGTACCGGTTCGTCGAGACGTAGCAGGACTCCGTGTCCTCGTTGATACGCGCGACGAACGCGGCCATCTTTCGAAAGCCGCAGGAGGTGATCCCATCCTCCAGCGACACCATCTTGATGCGCAAGGCAACTCCCCCGCTCTCCGTGGCTGAGGCCGCAATCGTACCGCGCGTCACAGTTGCAGTTGTACGTGCGTCCAGGCAGGTGCCACTACCGTGGGCGCCGTGAACCACGCGACGCTCGAGGACGGCCTGATCGCGGGCGCCGTCGCAGCCGTGCTCAGCGGCGCCCCCTCGACGCTGCACGCGATCGCGACACGGTCGAGCCCGCTCGAGGCGACGCTCGCGGCGGGCACGCTGCTGCTCGGGCGCGAGCGCCGGCCGCTGGCGCTCGCGCTCGCCGCGATCCCGGTCCACGTGACGTTGTCGTTGGGCTGGGCGCTGCTGCTCGCCGCGGTCCTCCCGCGCCGGCGGACCGTCAGCTACGCGAGCCTTGCCGGGCTCGCGATCGCCGCGCTGGACCTCGGGGTCGTCGGCCGCCGCTACCCGCGCATCCGCGCGCTGCCCCAGCTGCCCCAGGTGCTCGACCATGTCGCCTACGGCGCGACCGTGGGCGCGGTGCTCAGGCGGCGACGGCGGCGACGAGCGTCGCGTCCAGCCCTGCGCCGGTGCGACGTGCCGTCCCACGGGTGCCTACGCTGACCTCGGGGTTCCGACCACAAGTCTGCGTCAGGCGTTAGTAGGGGTCGCGCTAGCTGTAGGTCCCGAGCAGGTTGTTCAGGCGGCTGATCGGTGGTTGTCGGCCGATGGCTGCGTGTCGTCGGTGATGGTTGTAGCGGTAGATCCAGCCGTCAAGGGCTGCGGTGCGTTCGGCGCTGGTGGCGTAGATCGCGCCGTAGGCCCAGCCGGCGAGCATCGTGCGGATGAAGCGCTCGGCCTTGCCGTTGGTCTGCGGGCGTCGTGGCCGGGTGCGCAGGTGGCGGATGCCCAGCGTTCTGCAGGCGATCGCGTGAACGGCTGAGCGGTACGCCGAGCCGTTGTCGGTAAGCAGGTCGCAGACGGTCATGCCGTGGCTCTCAAAGAACGCGATCGCTCGGCGCAAAAACCCGATCGCGGTGGTTGCCTTCTCGTCGCTGAGGACTTCGGCGTAGGCCAGGCGCGTGGCGTCGTCGATCGCGACGTGGACGTAGTCCCAGCCGACGATCCTGCGGTTGTGTCCCTCGCTGTCTTTGCGTGTGCGTCGCGGGTTGCGCTGGAGCCCGGTGATGCGTTTGCCCGCGCCGCCGTGGATGCGGCCGAGCTTCTTGACGTCGATGTGGATCAGCTCACCGGCGACCTGGCGCTCGTAGCGCTCCGCGGGCTCCAAGCCCAAGCGACCGAGGCGCCCCATCCCGATCCGCGTGAGGATCCCTGAGACCGTCGACAGCGGCCGGTCAAGGACCTCGGCGATCTCTGGCCCCGAGAAGCGCAACCGTCGCAGTGCCGCGATCGCCTCGATCGTCCGCTCGTCGGTGCGGTTGGCCACCAGCTGCGGCGTCGACGGCCTGTCGATCAAGCCATCGGGCCCTTCGGTGCGATACCGCGCGAGCCACTTCCGGGCGGTCCGCTCAGAGATCCCGACGCTCTGTGCGGCGTCTCGGACCTTCCAACTCTCCCTCTCGATTCGATCGACAAGCAACTGCCGGCCGATCACGCTGAGCCGCGCGTTAGCGTGCAACTTCATCCGGTGTCTCCTTGGTGCTGGGGCTTCGTAACCACCAGCCTCCAGGGAGGCCCGGATGAACAACGTCCTCAGGAACTACAGCTAGCGCGACCCCTAGCAGTCGCCGGCGGAGGCTCGCGCAGCGACTAATCGCTATTGGTCGCCGCCGCCGTGAAGCGGAATCCGTCCGTCGCCTTTGCGGCGCTCATTGGTCATCCTCGCAGTGCCTCGACCCCCGCCGGGTGAGAGCCCGCGGTGCTTGCCCGGTGCAGGGCCACTGTGAGACGTGCTCCTCCCGGCGGGGCGAGGTGCCGCAAGCGGCAACAGGACGTAGCCCCCGTGAGGGCCCGTCAATGAGCACCCGCAACGGTACCTCTCGGTCGGGGCGCTGTGAAGCGCATTCGATTGAGGGGAGACAGCCGTGGCGGAGCGGTACGCGGGGGTGGACTGGGCCAGCGAGAAGCACGACGTTCTCGTCCAAGACGCCGAGCATGTCGAACTCTCAAGCAGGAGCTCGTCATCGTCAGGCCGCTCGGGGAAGTCCTCCAAGTCCTCCATCACGGGCACATCATCCCGGCGCGGAAAGGAGGCGCGTGCGCCCATCGTGGCTCTTCTTACTCGGTGCCGATTCGGAACCTCTACCGGGACGCCGCTGCTGTCGGCGACCGACGTATCACGCTTGCATTCAAGGCAGCCGTCGACGGTTCTCCCTCGCCGCGACGCACGGCGAACGAGAGCCGCTGCGACGGAAGCTGGCGGTGCGGAGACGAATTTGAACGCCGATCGCGCAGCAGACCCGTGCTGTCGAGCGCTGAAGGCTGCGGCTCCGTGAGGGCCCGGAAGCCGCAGCCTGTAACGCGAATCCAGCACCGCCGCCACGGGCGGCAGGGGGTCGCGCGTCGGGCCGGCCGCCTTTCGCGATCGTAGGATGCGCGCCGTGGCGGGTGAAGACAACGAGTCCGAGGCAGTGCCCGGGCGTCCGACGGACGCCAAGCTGTCGATCCGGGCCGTGCTCGGCCCCGCGCAACCCAACTCGGGGTCGCAGGCGTTCCCCGTCCTAGCGTCCGATGGCGCTCGCTGGTACGTGAAGGCGCCGAACAACCCGCAGGGCAGCCAGATCCTCGTCACGGAGTACGTCGTCTCGCAGGTCGGCGCGCTGATCGGAGCGCCAGTATGCACGGTGCGCCCGATCGAGATCCCGGCTGACCTCGACGGCTTCCAGGTCGTCAATGGACCCGAGCTGCGCACCGGCATCGGCAGCGCCTCGCAGGCGATTCCCGACGTGGTGGAGATGCGCCCCCACCTCCTCTACCGCAACGAGGACGACAATGCGAGGCGCCACGCCGGCGTCTTCGCTCTGTTCGACTGGTGCTGGGGCGACGACCAGCAGTGGCTAGCCGTCGAAACTGACGAACACCGCCTCTACAGCCACGACCACGGCTACTACTTCCCCCCCGGAGGCGAGAACTGGAGGGCGGCCGACCTCAGGGCGAACGTGCACCAGCCTCACGAGCTCGCGCTCCCCGCTGACGGCCTCGATGTCGACGAGCTCGGCCGCCTCGCCGACGCCCTAGACGCCGTTGCAGCCGACGACATCACGTCGATCCTGGAGTCCGTGCCCGATGAGTGGCGGGTGCTCGACGAGGACCTTGAGGCGCTGGGCGACTACTTGCAGAAGCGCGCGCCGGCGGTGGCGAGCAGGTTGCGGGCTCTGCGTGCGAAACTAGTCCGTCCATGAAGCACGTCTACTCGTTGATCCGCTATGTGCCCGATCCGGTCCGGGGTGAGTTCATCAACGTCGGCGCGATCGCGGGCTGCGACGAGTCGTCGGAGTGGGAGATCCGGCAGGTGGCCAACCCGGCACGCGCCCGCCGGCTCGACGAGCGCGGCAGCCTCTCGGCGGTATGGGCGTTCATGGATCAGCTCGGGCGGGAGGTCGACGCGCACGAGGCGGCCATCGAGCAGCCCACGCCAGCCGAGGACACCCTCCTAAGCGAGGAATGGCTTGCGGATCTGTGGGGCCGCTACCGCAACGTCGTGCAGCTCTCGCCGCCAGCGCCGGTGCTCGCCGACTCGACGACCGAAGCCCTCGACGAAATCTTCGCCCAGCTCGTCGTGGACCCGGCGCCGCACCGCGGCGGCGAGAACACGAAGCACCCGGCGCTGGCGGCCGTGCGGCGCGCGTACCGGGCGGCCGGTCTCGCCAAGGCCCACGATGTGCACGAGCGGGTCGTCGCGCATGCTGGCGACCACCGCGAGCGGATCGACTTCGCGGTCGCCAACGGGCGTGTCGTACAGCTGACGCAGACGTGGTCGTTCCGCGTCGCCGATCAGGACACGCTCGCCGAGAACGTGCGCGCATGGGGATGGACGGTACGCGCCATCAAGGATGAAGGCGGCACCGTAGAGCTGGGCGAGCGTTCGATCGAGATCCCGCACGACGTGAACGTCGCCGTAGTGATGATCCCGCCCGCGAAGACCGAGAACGCCGCCGCGGTGAACGATGCCAGGGCGGTGTTCGAGAAACTCGAGGTCGAAGCCGTCGACATCGAGCACGCTGACGACGTCGCCGCAGCTGCGAGCGAACTGCTTCGAGGCGCCGCGCCCGCGTAGCCCGTTCGACCGCTCGCGCGCCCTGGAGGGCTGCCGGACGGCTACCGCGCGTGCAGCGCTCGTTCGTGCTCGGCAAGATGCAGGAAAGACGAGCCCGGCCACGCGAGGCGAGCCGGTCCTTGGGTGGACTCCGAATGGACTGCGAAGCGCTGTCGCGCCGCCGACACGTCGCACAGCCGAATGGCTCCGGATGGCGCGGCCCCGCACCGGCCTGCTTGGAGGCGGGCAGGATACGTCGCGCCAACCCCTGCGCGGGCGCGCTAGGGCTGCGGCGTCCAGGCCGCGCCGATGGCGGCGTTGCATTCCGTGCAGGAGAAGATGACTGCAACCGACATGACCGGGCCAGGCGACGGAACCGGCGTGAAGTTTGGGCCGTGCGGGCCGGACCCCATGACGTGCCCGCAGTGCGGACACTTGAACGAAGTTGCGTGAGGCATCGCACCATCGTGACCTCCGACTCGGACGCCTCAGCGCCTCAGGGCGCGGAGGCCAGCGCAGGCTTGGCGGCCTCAACGGCTTCTTCGAGAGCCTCCAGGCAACGTGTCCCGCCGCCGAGCGGCGGCCGGATGCCGGTGCGACGTCTCGCAGCCGAACGGCTATCGGTACGGGTGTCCCGGGCGCGGTGGCGGCGCTTATGGTCGTGCGATGGATGTGCGAGGGGGCAGGACCAGACGGTTCGCGGTTGGCGCCAGCGTGAGCTTGGAACAGCTCGAGGGAGACCCACACGCGCTGCTCGCGCGGCTGCGAGAGCGCGAGCCGGTGTCCTGGGTGCCCGCTGTGCAGGGCTGGCTTGTCACGCGTTGCGACCTCGCGATGCAGGTGATGCGCGACCCGCAGACGTTCACGGTCGACGACTCGCGCTTCTCGACGGGCCAGGTGGTCGGGCCGAGCATGCTCACGCGCGACGGCGCGGAGCACCGCCGCCACCGCGACCCGTTCGCCCAGGCGTTTCGCCGCGGCGCGGTGCACGCGCGCTTCACGCAGCTGGTGTCAGAGGAGACCGAGCGACTGATCGACGAGCTGCAGCGCGCTGGCGGCGCTGAGCTGCGGCGAAGTCTGGCGGGGCCGTTGGCGGTCGCCGTCGTCACGCGCGCGCTCGGCATTCAGGACGCCGACGCGGGGGCGGTCCTCGGCTGGTATGAACGGATCGTCGCGGCAGTGACCGACCTCACCGCTGGGCGTCCGCTGGGTGCCGATGCCCGCGGCGCCTACGCGGCGCTGTCCGCCGCGATCGCCCCCGCGCTCGACCGCGATCCTGGCACGTCGCTGCTGGCGGCCGCGGCCAGCGACGCGGGCGGTCTGGAGCGCGAGCGCGTCATCTCCAACGCAGCAGTGCTGCTGTTCGGCGGCATCGAGACGACCGAGGGCATGATCACCAACGCCGTCTGGCATCTGCTCTCCCATCCCGAGCAGCTCGCGCGCGTCAACGCGAGCCCCGGGCTGCTGGCAAACGCGGTCGAGGAGTCGCTGCGCCTCGAACCGGCCGCGGCGATCGTCGACCGCTACGCGACCGCCGACATCGAGCTCGCCGGCGCCCCAATCCGCTGCGGCGAACTGGTGCGCGTCTCGATCGCCGGCGCCAATCGCGACCCCGAAGTGTTTGCGGACCCCGACCGCTTCGACGTAGCGCGCAACAACGCCCGCCGGCACCTCGCCTTCGCGCACGGACCGCACGCATGCATCGCGATGCACCTAGCGCGCTTGGAGGCCAACACCGCGCTGGAGCGGCTGCTCCGCCGCCTGCCGGCTCTGCGCCTGGACCCGGCCGCCCCGAGCGCGCCACGCGGGCTGGTGTTTCGCAAGCCGCCCGAACTACGTGTTCTCTGGGCTCCACAGTCCACGTCGGCGGCCTGGGTGTGAACAGGAGGACGCGGCCCAGTGCTGCCGCATCGGCCACAGGCCGCGCTCGCCAGGGCTGTTTCGCAAGCCAACCTTGGTCGCGCAGGCGCGCGGAAGTCATCTCGATCGCGCGTGCAGTCGTTGCCCGCAACGGCCGCCCCAGATTCAGGCGGAGTACCAGGCCACTTAGCCGCCGAGAAGGCCCCCATACCACGCGAGGCGAGCCCTCGTAAGCACCGCCGCGCCTCGACAGCCCGCTGCTCGAACGCTGGGGACGTTGGGAGGCAGGGTCGGCAGCGTGAACCGCCCGCGGACATCGCCCCTCCTGTGTCTTCGACGTGCGCGCCTGCTGACGCAGGTCGCGCCGTCAGTCGAAAGGCGCGCTCCGCCTCTGTCCGCGGACGATGGCGCTCGCCGACGCGGCAATCCAAGCGTGCGCCAGCGTGAGTCCCGCGCGCTGCATCAGGCCCTCGATCGGGACGAACGCCGCAGCGACGAGGCAGCCGGCCGACAGCACCCCGACGATGCGCGAGGCGGTCGCAGCCGCTTCATATCCGCGCGCTGAAAGCCGGCGGGCGGCAAGAACCGGCGTCAGAGCAAGCGACGCGTACGCGACCGTTGCAAATCCGCCGTGGACGACGTCGGTCGCGGACGACGCACCGAGCGCAAACACGCCGGCCCCGACCGTGGCTGCGCCGGAGACTGCGGCAGCGACCCACGCGCTGCCCCCGAGCGCATCGCGCAGCGCCACGCTGTAGGCAAGCACCGCGGCCCCGAAGCATCCGAACCCCGCCGTCATGAGCCAGCGCGTCGGCGCATCTACGGCGGCAAGCTGGCTGATCACCTCCTCGACAGGCGAGTACCCGTCCGCCAACGCACCCGCCGTCGCCCACGCCGCAACGAACGCTGAAGGCCCGACCAGTCCACCCAATGCCAACGTCCGCCGCTGCCTCATACGGGGCAGCATCGCAACACCGCTCCGTCGCTCGGCTGAGCTCGCCGGGGCCGGCGAGCGCCGCCAAGGCGTACAAGTAGCTGATAGTCCCGAAGCCGGTCCCCCAGCGGAACGCCGATAAGCCCCGGCCGCGCGCCGACGGACGCGTCGGCTCGTCCCACTGCCGAACGCCTACCGGGGCGAACGGCGGCGTCGCTCGCTGCCACGTCGAGAGTCCCGTCCTCCCTCAGAGCAGCATTGCCCTGGCCTACTAATGGCTCGTCAGCGCAGCTCCCCAGGCAGCAGCGAGAAGAGAACTGAATCTCGCCGCTGTCCATCCGGATGCCGCAGGTGCGATCGCTTGACCCCTTCGCGTTGGAAGCCGACCTTCATTGCCACGCGGTGGGAGGCGACGTTGGCGCTGTCGGTAATCAGCTCAAGCCGCTCGAGATGCAGTTCGTCGAGCGCGTAGCGGCAGATTCGCCGGAGGGCCCGCGTGGTGATGCCCCGACCCCGGGCGTCGGGAGCACACCAATAGCCGATGTGGCCGGTCTCGTGTTTGCCTGACCGCAGCCCGATCGACCCAACGACCGTCCCGTGCTCGCAGACGGCGAACTGGTACCGGCCGAGGCCGAGCGCTCCTGACACGAAAGCGCGGGCATCGTCATTCGTGTATGGCCGGGGCAGGTCCGGCAGCCAGCGCTGCATCTCGGGGTCTTGGCATGCTAGATAGACCGCCGCCGCGTCGTCCTCCCGCCACGCCCGCAGGAGGATTGGATCGTCGTGGAGCTCGATTCCATGCGGGCTCGTTTGCATGTCTCACAGGATGCCGCTTTCGCCCTGGTTGCAGCACTCGCGCGCCGACCGGAAGCCGGTCCTCCAGCGGGACGCGAACGGCCGTGCGCGCGGCTGGCCCGATACCGTCGGCTCGTCCCACACTCGAACCTCGGCTGGGACATCACGGAAGTCGGGCGGCATGAGAACCGGCGCGACGACAGAGTGGCGCTAGAGGCAGAATTGGCTTGCGTGCGGGCCGGCGGTCCTTAGGCGGGCTCGGCCGCCGTCTCGTCGCTGTCACCCCAGCCGTGAACGAGCACGTCGGCGATCACCGCGAGGGCGTAGCCGGCGCCCATGGCGCACGGGAACTCGTGGTCCCGCCTCGGCGGCTGCTGCAGAGCCACCAAGACAGCGCCCCGTGCCGCCCGTGTCGCTTCAACCCGACGGCACTACGGGCGCACCCAGTGGCTCGCGAAGCGGGCGGAGGTCTCCCTCGGGCGGGGGGCGAACCGCTTCCTCCTCGTGCTTCGTTCGGGTCTCGTTCAGCTGCTTCGCGCCGGTCTCATCCACGTGGTAGCGCCTGCGTCGGACCGATCAGCGAGTCCCGGGACGGCGGATCGCCTTCAGCCGACCGTTGGCCCAGTCGCGCACCCCGCTCGTGTACCAGCGTGACCAGCGCCGGTCGGAGGGTCCGCCCGGCAGCGACGTCCAGATGATGTTCTGCGCGAGGTCGGTGACAAGCCGGATCGACGGGCCAACGGTGAGCTCGCGACCGCCGATCCGCACGAGCTGGGCCTGGTGCACCGTTGCCCTGCCACCGCGCAGCCTGACCGGGCCGTGGTCGAAGCCCAGCCAGCGCGGCGCGCGCCCGCCGAGCACCAGATGACGCATCGTCATGCGCAGCGTCGCAGGCGCGGCGCCGAGCGCCGACTCGGCGAGCCGGCGCAGCGCGGCGTCGCGACCCTCATCCCCGGCCCACGCGCCGCTCGCGCCGAGCAGGACGTCGTCGACGAGCCAGAAGAAGTTGGCGATAAGGTCGGTCTCGGCTATCGCGTAGCGCGCCGCCTGGGGGCCACCGACCCACGTCAGCACCGCCGCAACCGCGGCGTCGTAGAAGGCCTCGAACCATGCGACGCCAGCGGGATCGTCATACGAGCCGTCCCAGCGCACGATCGCTGCGAACCGCTCATCGTCGGCCAGCAGCGGCGCAAGGACCGTCATGAACCGCCGCGCCTGCGTGGACAGGGTGTCCATCTGCAAGCGACCGAGCGCCTCGATCGACCAGTCCGTGCGCGCCCCCAGCAGCTCAGCGATTCGCTGCGCGCGGTACGCGGATCCGGGCAGGCTGACCGGCTTCGCAATCCCGAACGCGTTGAGATCCTCATTCGCCGTCGCGATGAACCCCTCTGGCGGATCGAGGCGCCGCGGGAGGTCGTCGGAAGCGTGGAAGCCCTGCCAGTCGTCGGCCGGGTTCCACCCACGCAGCGGCAGCAGGCCGCTCGCGCCCGCGCGCCGGCGCGGGAGGCGGCCGGACATCCGGTGGACGATCGAGCCGTCGGCATCCGCGAGCACCCAGTTGAACGCCCACTCCAAGCGGCTCAGCAGGTTGCCCCCCTCGCTCGCGGTGCCGGCGCGCGGCAGCTCCAACACGGCGGCCAGTGATGCGGCACCGCAGTCACGCCCGGCCCAGCGCGTCGACAGGTATCGCCCGCTGACGTGCGGGTCGCCGTCGAGGGTCCCATGCCGGTTCTCGTAGAAGGTCATGCGAACAGGCTCGCCGCCGCGACGTCTGATGACCTCCTCGCGCACGTCGAACGGCTCCCAGCGCTCCTCACCGTCGACCTCGCGGCGCGCGCATCCGTCGCGACAGTCCTGCACCCACGAGTCGATCGTGTCAGCGTAGGCGTAGGTCACGCCCCACGCGAGGGCGTCGTTGCGGCCTACGAGGATCGCGGGTGCCCCCGGCATGGACGCGCCGGCAAGCCAGCCATGCGGCCCCTCGAGCTGCGCCTCATACCAGACCGCGGGCAGCCGGCTGATCTCCAGATGCGGGTCGTTGGCGAGCATCGCCGTCCGGGTCGCGGTGCGCGACGGCGCCACCGCCCAGCTGTTCGAGGCGGCCGCCGCCGGCACGGCGGGGTGCGCGAGCACCTCCTGCGGCACGAGCGGCTCCTCGATCCTGAGCCCGTCCGTCAGCGTCGAGTCAAAGCCGGCGATGCGACCGCCGAACAGCTCGTCGAGGATCGACACCGGCACGCCTGCACTGAGCAGCTGCACGAGCCAGCGCTCGGCTTCGCCCTGTGTCTGCGCGAGCCCGACGTAGCCCACCATCCGCCCCATCAGCACGCAGTCAGCGGCCGTCCACGGCTCGGGCCGGTGGCGCAGAAGGCGCAGCTCCCACGGACGGTGGGCGCCAAGCGCGCCGTTGACGCCGTCGGCATATGCGTCGAGCAGCGCGCGATGGCGGGCGGACATCGTCTCTACCTGGCTCTCCACACCGCCGACGACGTTGATCCGACGGAAGAAGCGGTCGATCGCGAGCATCTCATCGCTGCTGTCCAGCAGCTCCGCGGCGCGACCCTGCCCGATGATCCGCGTGAGCACGAGCTGCATCGCGCGGTCGACGCCGTGGCAGTGCCCGAGACCGCGCAAGACATCGGCATGGGTGCTTGCCCGAACGAGCGGGACGCCGGCGCGGTCGCGACGGATGTCGATGACGCCGTCGCCCTCGAGCGTCCACTCCCGCCGCCTGCTCATGGCGTGGGACCCGCAGCGCCCCAGACCGGGGTGGTGTCCGTAGGCTCGGGACCGCGCTGGTGCGCCAAGCGCGCGGCCGGCTCGATACGCGTCCTGCCGGGCACATGCGGAGTATCGCGCAGCGCCGCAGCCCTGTCACCGCGTGCCAGCTGCAGACAGCGGCCCGTGATCGGTCCGTCCGCCGCAGAGCCGTCCCCGCAGAGGTTCGACAGTGGGACGAGCTCAGACGCAGAAAGCTCCGGGGCGCACCGGCATCGGCGTCCACTGAAGGCTCGCTCAGGGGTGTCCGGGTCCGGCTTGACACCGAACGGACCGTCAAATTCCGGGTCCCGGCTGAGGTTCGGCCGTGGGACGACCGCAATTGCCAGTGCTGGTCTGGACTTCGGGGCTGAACCCGCGGGGCCGGACGTATCGAAGCCTGACCGGTCCCCCGCCTTACCGGCTACTCGACCAGTGTCCCTGACGTTACCGCTCGCGCGTCGCGATAGAGGTCGGCCTGTAGACGCGACCCCGCTCAGGCATTCATGCTCGGCGGCGGCGGCGACGATAGGAACGCATGCGACCCTCTCCTCGATCTGGCGCTGATGCACGCCTCCTTTGAACCAATCTCGATCACCTCAACCGGCCAGATCGAGCTCTAGCGTGACGGGGCGCGGAACGCTCGCGTGCGCGGCGATCGGGCTGGCCCTCGCGCTGCAGGCGTGCGGCGCGGCGGACGACGCCGTCGACGACGCTCCTGCGCGGGCCCCGGAGCAGGTCGTGAGAGCATGGGCCACGACGCAGAGCGTGCGGCTGCGCTGCGAGCGGGCGGTCACCGCGCGCTACGTGCGAGCCACGTACGGCAGCCGGCAGGGCTGCCGGCGCCGCGAAGCGCCCTCGCCACAGTCGCGGCCGCTGGCGCCGCGGGTGCGTCAGAGCGTGGTGGTCCGCGGCGCGACGGCGAGCGCAGACGTTGAGCTCGCGGGCGGAACGCTCACGGGCGCACGAGGGACGATCAGGCTCGCGCGCCAAGGCCGCACGTGGCGCATCGACGACGTCGGCACGGACTTCATTCGCGCCGTCTACTCGCGCAACACGTTGCACCAGCTTCAGCTGACGGCCGACGAGCCGGGGCTTCGCGTGGGCGCGGCCCGGCGCTGCGTGGACGCGAAGATCGCTGCGCACAACGATCGGCTCGTCCGCGCCGTGTGGCGAGGCAGCGAGGCCGCCGGCGAGACCGTGATCGGGCAGACGCTGCTGGGCTGCCTGAACGCGCCCGGGACGGGTGCCCGCGGCGCGTCGTACCTGCGTGCCCGACTCATCGAGGACGTGGTCGACGGCGAATTCGAGTTGACCGCCGCCGACCAGGCCTGCGCCGATCGCGTCCTCCCAACCAGGCTGAGCGATCGGCAGGTCCTCGAGCACGTCCAGCGCGACAGATCCTCCCCGCCGCCGGCGACCGCCCGCATCGCACGCCTGATCGCCGGCTGCGAGCGCTGATCCCCGAGGCCATTACGTCCCCGTGTCACCAGCCGCCATTTCGTCAATCGCCGCATCACGATTCTTACCAGCACCCCACGTCGCTGCGATCGTGGTCGGGCCGCGTCCGGCGGGTGGCTTGGCGACGTGGGCGCGTCGCGCGTCGTGCTTCAGAGAAACGCGCGCTTGCTGCCCCAGCAGACGGCGCGCCCGGTCCGCGTGAGCGCGCAGGTATGCGTGTTGCCGGCGCTGATCCGCTTGAAGGTTGTGCTGGGAGCCTTTGTGCTCTTCGCGCGCGCTCCCCAGCAGACCGCCTTGCCTGCCGGCGACAGCGCGCAGGAGTGGCGCGCTCCGACTGTAACCTGCCGAAACCTGCCCGCCGGTGGTTGCTCGGCGCCGGCGTCGGCGTCACCCCAGCAGACGACCTTGCCGTCCGTCGCGACGGCGCAGGCATGGATGTACTTCAGGCTGATCTGCGCGAACGTGCCGGCGGGTGCCTTCACCACCAGCGGGTGATTCGCGGTTCCCCAGCAGCGGATCCTGCCGGCCTTCGTCAGGCCGCACACCGCGCCATCACCGGCCGAGATCTGCTTGAACGTTCCGGGCGGTCGCGTCGCGCCTCTGGCCGCCTTGCCCCAGCAGCGCACCTTGCCGGCGCTCGTCATCGCGCACGCCAGGCCGTTGCCGGCCGCGACCTTGGCGTAGATCCCGCTGGCCGGGACCTTCGTCTCACCCGATCGCCCAAAGCCCCAGCAGCGCGCGCGGCGCGCCCGCGTCAGCGCGCACGTCAGCGAAAATGGGCCTGCGTCGACGGCGCGGTAGCGGCCTCTGGGGACATTGGTCTGCCCGTAGCGGTTGTAGCCCTTGCAGACAATCCGCCCGCCCTTCGTCAGCCCGCAGGTATAGCCATCACCGGCAGCCAGCTGCGCGTACGTCGTCGCCGCGGCGGCGCTCGGGGGTGCGGTCGAGACCGCCGCGCCGATCGCGATCGCCACGACGACGTTCCGGCGACGATGGACGCTGCGAAGCAGCGTGGTGGCGGCCCTGAGGCGCGTCGAGCGAACGGTGACCACGAGATTCCTTTCGGTTGCTGATCACCGGCATAACGACGGCTCTGAACGCAAGTTGCGCCCCGGACAGATGTACGACCCGGCGTCATCGCCGCGGAGCGCGCGACCGTGCGACGAGTCGCTCGGCTCCCGCCGGCCGCGGCAACGCGGCTGCAGTGGGAGCCGCGAGTCGAGCACAGCCGCGCTGTGCCGCGGGAGGAACCAGATCTGGGACCGCGGCGGCCGTGTGCTTTTGCGCTAAGTGCGCGTCTGTCGCGGGACCGAGCCGGACACCGATTTCGACGGCCCAATCGCGGGACGAGGCGGCGATCGGCGCCCGCCTGAAGCTTCTCGATAGCCGGACGGATGCGGAACCAAACACACCCTGCTCGCCGCTGGCTACCGCTTCTGTCTTGAAGGAGGAGTTGGCGTGGTTAGGCTCCTGTTGTGATTGGGGCTGGCGCTGAACCGCCGCGCTTTGACTGGGGGTTGGGCCACTACGAGTGCACAGCGGCGCAGCTGGCGGCTGCGTCGCGTGTCGTCGTCGAGCGGGCTGCCCCGCAGGCCTCAGAGCGCGTGCTCGATCTCGGGTGCGGCACCGGCAACGCGGCGCTGCTGGCGGCGGCGCGCGGAGCGACCGTGACCGGAGTGGATCCGGCCCCTCGCCTGCTCGACGTCGCCCGCGCGCGTGCCGTCGATCACGGCGCCGACATCACCTTCGCGGTCGGGGAAGCCGCGGCCGTACCCGTGGAAAGCGCCTCGGTCGACGTCTTGCTCTCGGTGTTCGGGGTGATCTTCGCGCCCGATCCCGTCGCAGCGGCGGCGGAGATGGCCCGCGTCACCGCCCCGGACGGCCGCATCGTGCTCAGCGCATGGCTGCCGATAGGGCCGATCAGCGAGGTCACGCGCATGGCGCGCGACACGGCGATGGCGGCGCTCGACGCCCCCGCGACGCGACCGCCCTTTGCCTGGCATGACCACGACGCGCTTTCGGCGCTCTTGGCGCCGCACGGGTTCAACGTGGACATCGAACTGCACTCTCACGTCTTCACGGCCGTCTCCGTCGACGACTACCTGCGGGGGGAGTTCATCGATCACCCGATCAGCGCCGCCTTGCGAGCGATGCTCGAGGCCCAAGGGAAAAATGACGTGCAGACCCAGATCGTCGACCGCGCTCGTGAGATGCTGAGTGCGGCCAACGAGAAGCCCGACGGTTTCGCCGTCAGCAGCTCCTACGTCCTGGCCGTCGCGCAGCGGTCGTGACCACGGCCTCGTCAACCGTCTGACTGCTCCTTTCGCCTAACTGAGCCGTCTTATCGATCGAGGTCAGCGTCCGATAAGCCGGTCCCGCTGAGGGACGTCCGTCGAGATCCGTCGCTCGCCCCTGCCGGCGCGGACGCGCAGGGTGACGGCGCGCGCAGGCGTCGCGAAGACGCCAAGCGGGGCGATGGCCGGCGCGACATACTGACCGCCGTGACGCATACTGCGGATGTCTGGCGTCCCGCATGCGACGAGGGCTTGACAGATCGCATGTTCAGCGTCGCCGTGCAGTGGCACAGCGAGAGCATGATCGGCGCGCCGGAGCAGGCGCGTCCGCGATTTGCCGACGGTGCCGCGTCCTATCGTGGCGGGGTCCTTGGTGGCGCCTGAGCACGCCGAACCGCCCGCGCCGTGGTCGAAGTGGCGCCACGGCCACGCGACGGCCTACGACCTTGGCATCGAAGAAGAGGTCATGCTGCTTGATCTGCACGGTGGGTATGCGCTGGCGCCGGCGATCGACGACGTGCTCGCCGCGTGGCCCGAGGAGTTGTGCGATTACGCCAGCTCGGAGACGCACGCCAGCGTGGTCGAGCTGCGCACCGGCGTGCACGCGACCGTCGGCGCCACCGTCGCCGAGCTCAGTGAGCTGCGCCTTGTGCTCAACGGCGTGCTCGACGACCTCGGCCTCGTCGCCGCTACAGCGGGCACGCATCCCTCCGCGGTCTGGCACGAGATGCAGGTCTCCTCGCGCGAGCGCCACCAGCATGTGTACGGCTCGATGCGCGAGCTTGCGCGCAGGGAGCGGACGTTCGCGCTGCACGTCCATGTCGGGCTGCCGTCCGGAGAGGCTGGCATCGCGGCGTTTAACCGCCTGCGCGCGCACGTCCCGCTGCTGCTTGCGCTGTCGGCCAACTCGCCGTTTTGGCAGGGCCGCGATACAGGCCTCGCATCGGCGCGCACACCGCTGTTTCAGGCCTTCCCGCGCGTCGGGATCCCGCGCGCCTTCGGCTCCTACGGCGAGTATGTGCGAGCGGTCGACCTGCTGCTCGACTGCGGCGCGTTTCCCGATCCCACCTACCTGTGGTGGGACGTGCGCCCGCAGCCCAAGCTCGGCACGGTCGAAATCCGGATCATGGACGCGCAGTCGACGCTGAGCGCGACGGCGGCGCTCGTCGCGCTCGTGCAGTCGCTCGTGCGGGCCTTGAGCTCGTCGACGGCCACGCCGACGCGGCGCTCGTGCACGCTCCCGAGGTCCTCGACGAGAACCGCTTTCTCGCCGCGCGCGACGGCGTCGAGGCCGAGCTCGTCGATCCGGTCCGCGGGCGCGCCGTCTCGGTCCTCGAAATCGCCGGCGAGCTGACGAGCGCCTGCGCGCCGCACGCCGCAACGCTTGGCTGCAGCGCGCAGCTTGACCTGCTCGCCGAGCTGCTCGACCATCCCGGGCCCGCACGCCAACGCGCGCTGGCCGCCCGCGACGGCCTGGACGCGTTGGTCGCGAACCTCGCGCTGGACTTCAAAGCCCCGCTCAACGCGCATCAGCGCGACGTGCCGTAGCCACGTACGCGTCGCGCGAGCGGTGCGCAGCCGCCGCATCGCTCGCTCGCCGGCAAGGGGTGTATGGAGGGTTCGTGCGGAAAACCGGGCCGCGATGGCCGGCGTCGTGTTGCGCTCGCGGTAGTTGCCGCCGTCAGGTAGCGGCTCGAGGAGCGCGATGCGGTAGCGGCCGGTGAGCGTGATGTGGTCGGTGCGCAGCGGGCTGAGGCGCTCGATGTCGGAGTCGTCGAGGCGGTCGCCGGTGGCGGCGAGGTGGCGAGGGCGCGCTGGAGGTAGATCGTGTTGTAGCGGACGATCGTGGACGAGCAGGGCGAGTGCGCTGAGCTTTAGCGGGGTCGAAGAGACGGCCGACGGCGACGTCGCCGCGACGGATACGAGGACGAGCATTTGCCGGCGCAGCTAGCCAGCAACGCGTCATCCGTCCCGGGGAAGCTTGACGGGCGTTCGCCGGACCGACAGCACAGTCATGAATGAGGCGCGCCAGCACGGGTATCCGCGCCGATGCTCAGCGTTGAGCCGTTTTGGGAGGGCAGGAACCGGTGGGCGCCTGCGGCGGTCGTCGGGGCCTGCCCCCGCTAACCGCTCGGGCGCGAGACGCGCGCGATGCCTAAGCCGCTTGACGCGAGTTCGTCGAGCCCGACGTCTTGTTGGCGACTTCGCCGATCGGCTCTGCGCGCAGCTGTCCCTGCGCGGTGGCCTTGATGGACTCGAGCTTGCTTCGTCGTCGAAGACGAAGATCTCCACGACGCGGTCGGGCGAGAACATGGTCTGCGACTGGTAGCTGATGACGTTGCGGCCGGTCAGCTCCTCGACGATGTCGCTCAGCCGTTCGGACGTCTGGTTTTCGAAGACCTGGCGAAACTCGCGGACCTGTTCTTCTTCGCCGCAGTCAAGCAGCGTCTTCTCGGCTGTCGTCAGGCCGCCTGACGGCGGCCATGGGAATCTCCCCGTAGGCGGCCATCGGATCTCCCCGCTGGCGGTCGCTGGATCTCCCCGCCCGTGGCCATCGGTTCTCCCCACGATTCTGTCCTGATCGGCCGGTACTGACCGGCGCGTCCTGTCATCGACGCGCGTGCGGGAGGGTCCGGCTTGAAGAGCTCGGAGGAAGTGATGGAGATCCTGGAGGCGTTTGATTTGACCGGCACGCTGCGTGGCGCTGCGGAGCTGGCGGGCTGTGATCACAAGACGGTCGCGCACTGGGTGCGCGCTCGTGACGAGGCCGGCGGCGGGCTGCCCGTGCCGACGCGGCCGCGGCCGCGCATCGACGCGTTCGCGGAGAAGATCGAGGAGTGGGTGGACCGGTCGCGCGGGAAGATCCGCGCGGACGCGGCGCATCAGCGACTGGTCGCGATGGGCTACATGGGTTCGGAGCGCACGACGCGCCGCGCGGTCGCTGAGGCGAAGCGACGGTGGCGCGCCGAGCACGGGCGCCGCACGAGGCCGTGGGTCGTCGAGCCGGGCTTGTGGATGCAGTGGGACTACGGCGACGGGCCGGTCGTCGAGGGGCGCTCGACGGTGTTGTTCTGCGCCTGGCTTGCGTGGTCGCGCTACCGCGTCGTGCTGGCGTTGCGTGATCGCACGATGGCGTCGGTGGTGATGGCGCTTGACCGCTCGTTGCGGGCGTTCGGTGGCGCGCCGACGTACGCGCTGACTGACAACGAGAAGACGGTGTCGGTTGATCATGTCTGCGGGATCGCGGTCCGCAACGCGACGATCGTGGCGGTTGGCCGCCACTACGGTCTGACGATCGCGACGTGCGTGCCGGCGGACCCTGAGAGCAAGGGTGGCTCGGAGGCGACCGTTCGGATCGCCAAGGCCGACCTCGTCCCGACTGATCACAACCTGCGCGACGCCTACGCGTCCTTCGGCGAGCTTGAGCAGGCGTGCGCCGTGTTCTGTGAGCGCGTCAACACGCGCGAGCACCGGATCACGCGGCGCGCGCCGGCGGTGATGCTCGCCGAGGAACGCGACAGGTTGCACCGGCTGCCGACGATGGCGCACACGGTCTGCTTCGGTGAGACGCGCAGGGTGTCGTGGCAGTCGACGATCAGTGTCGGCGGCGCGCTTTACTCCGTCCCGTCGACGCTCGTCGACGAGCGGGTGTGGGCGCGCGCTGAGGGTGGCAAGCTCGTCGTCGTTTATGCCGATGGCGAGGCGGGGTCGCGTGAGGTCGCGCGGCACGCGTTGACGACGCCGGGCCAGCCGAGCATCGACCAGCGCCACTACCCGCCCAGGCCTGCGGGCGCGATCGAGCGCAAGCCGCGCGCGCGCAGCGCCGACGAGGAGGCGTTTCTTGCGATCGGATCGGGCGCGGAGGCGTGGCTGATCGCCGCCGCCGCGGCCGGCGCGAGCCGGGTGCGGCGCAAGCTCGCCGAAGCCGTCGACCTCGCCAAGCTCCACGGCTCGGGCCAGGTCGACGAGGCGCTGCGGGCCGCGGCGGATGCCGGGCGCTTCGCTGACGGCGATCTCGCCGCGATCCTCGCCCACCACGACAGCGCGAAGGTGATCGCGTTTCCTGCCAAGGCCAGCGAGCAGCAGTCGCTGCAGCGCTCCACGGCGGCGTGGGAGGGCTACGGGCGATGACCGACTACTACTCCAGCATCCGTGTGCTGATCGATCCCGAGCAGTCTGACCCGTTGCCCGACGGGGGCCGCCGCCAAGATGTCAGCGTGATCCTCACCGACGCTTCGCGCGGCGACCGGGCGTTGCGCCCGGCGGCGGTCGCGCTGTTGGTCTGCCAAGCCAGGGCACTGGCGTTCGAGTTGCTCGAGGTCGCCGAGCACGCCGACCGCATGAGGACACCGCGATGAGCGTCAAGACGCCGATCGCTCCGCCGCTGCCCGCCGAGATCGACCGGCTGCTGCGCCGGCTGCGGATGCCCTACGTTCGCCACGCGGCCCCCGAGGTCCTCGCGACAGCCAAGTCGCAGCGCTGGGATCCCGCCGAAGTCCTGCGCGTCCTTCTGGTCGAGGAGGCGGCCGGTCGTGACCGCGCGACGATCCGGATGCGTCGCCGAGCGAGCGGGTTGCCGGCCGGCAAGACGTTCGACGCGTGGAAGGAGAACGCCTCACCGATCCCACAAGCCACCCAGCAGGCGCTCAGGACGCTGGAGTGGGTCGCCCGGGCGGAGAACCTCTGCATCTGCGGACCGTCGGGGACCGGCAAGAGCCACCTCGCCGAAGCGCTCGGGCACGCCGCGATCGACGAGGGCAAGACCGTCGCGTGGCACACACTGGAGAGCCTCGCGACGCTGCTGCGACGCCACCGCGCCGACGACAGCGTGAACAAGGCGATCGGCCGGCTGATCCGCGCCGACCTGATCCTGATCGATGACGTCGGGATGCTTCCCGTCGCCGCCGACGCCGCTGAAGCGTTGTTCCGCGTCGTCGACGCCGCCTACGAGAAGCGCTCGATCGCCCTGACCAGCAACATCCACCCCGCCGGCTTCGACGAGCTGATGCCCAAGACCCTCGCCGCGGCGACCGTCGACCGGCTGCTGCACCACGCGCATGTGCTGCTGACCGACGGGACGGACTCCTACCGCTTGGCGCAAGCAACCGCCGGCAAGGGGGTGAGGCCCCTGACCTGACGCGCGCAGCGCGCTATCGCCGCTCGCCTCGCCCTACGGGCTCGGCTTCGCGACGACAGCGCGCTGGGGAGAACCGATGGCCACCAGTGGGGAGACAACGTGTCCGCCAATGGGGGAACCGATGGCCGTAGCTGGGGAGAAACCGATGGCCGTTGACACCGCCCTTCATCGCGACGATCAGCATCTCATCGAGAAAGTAGGACTTCGCCTACAGCAGGTTCGCGATGCCTGCTTCGCGAAACGGAACTGCCGCATTTCGCGAGCTGAGCGGGTACGCCGAACGCGTAGCTGCCGTTGGCAGGAGCCGACCCACAGGGCTCAGTCATCGCGCGCCGCTGCTGTTGGGTCGTGTTGGCGGCGTGAGGGCGAGCGCGAGCCGTACAGATGCTCGACCTGCGCGGCGGGCGGCCCCTGCTTCTCTCGCGCGGCAGCAGCAGACGGCGGCTCGTCCCACGGCATCTTGCCGACGACCAGCCTGGGAATGTTGATGAAGACGTCGGTGCCGCTACGGCGGACGATCGCGTCGAGCGGGATGTGGATGTCGCGGTCAAGGATCAGCCCGCGCTTGACGAGGATGTGCGCGGCGGTGTCGGCATCGCCCCGCACGATCTCGTCGATCGTGCCGATCTTGCCGCGGTCTGAGCCGTACACGGTGTCGCCGACTCGCAGCGGGTCCTGCGCATAATCGGGCGCGATCGCGGCAAGGAACTCGTCGACCTCCATCACCGCGTTGGCGATCAGCGGGTAGCTGAGGTGGATTGAGGCCTCGTAGGAGGGCAGGTTGTCTGAGCCGATCGCGTCCGACAGGAAGGTGACGTCGTAGCCGTGCTCGGCGAGGTGTCGGCCCGTCGACTCACAGCACATGCTCGCGGTCATCCCGCAGATCACGACGTGCGAAGTCGCCAAGCGCTCCAGGTGCTCGGGCAGATCGGTCTGCACGACATCGGTGCCCTTGTGCGGCTCGAGCACGATGTCCTGCTCGGATGGCCGTAGATCGGGATGAAAGTCGGCGCCCCAGGTTCCGGCCAGAAACATCCGCCGCTCGAACATCAAGCGGTTGATTCCGGTCCGGCGCTGCAGCTCATGGTGCGCGTAGTCCTCCTCGGTGTAGGCCATCGGCGCGAAGAGCACCGCCACGCCGCGCTCGTGCGCGCCGTCGATGACGCGCCGCAAGCTGCCGACGACATCGTTCTTCTTGACCGTCGACTCGGTCAGATCCCACGCCGCGCCGCCCTCAGAGAGAAAGTCGTTGACGGGATCGATCACCAACAGCGCCGTGCGATCCGGCGGAAAGCCGGTGATCGCAGCCCCCTTGGCGCGATACGTCTGCGTACGGTCCTGGCGCATGAACTCCTAGCCTCCTTTCGCCTCCAGCAGGCCGTCTACCCGGCACCAGCGATACCGCATCTATCTTGGCGTCTACGAGGAGTTCGTGCCAAAGCGGGCTTAACCATCGGTCAGCTCGTACTGCCCGGAGCAAGTTCGCCGCGCGCGCGTTCTCCGACGCGCTGCCCTACGAGCGGGCCGAACTGCCCGACCTGCACGTCAGCACGATGCTCCGCGCAGGCCGTCGACACGCCGATCTTCGACCACGCCGGCCAACCGCACCGACCGTGGCGGGGTCGCGCTAGCTGTAGGTCCCGAGCAGGTTGTTCAGGCGGCTGATCGGTGGTTGTCGGCCGATGGCTGCGTGTCGTCGGTGATGGTTGTAGCGGTAGATCCAGCCGTCAAGGGCTGCGGTGCGTTCGGCGCTGCTGGCGGCGGGCTGGCTGAAGCCGCGGTGGGCTGTGCTGGTAGCGGTGTTCTTCCTCGGCCTCGCTGTGCCGATGCTCTACGAGACTCTCCAACCGACGGATTGCCCCGCGGGCGAAAGCGGCATGGACTGCATACCGGTCTCGTTCACTGCAGTCTTCGCCTTGCCTGGCGTTCTGCTGGTGCTCGTGGGTTCGGTCGCCCGAAGTGCTGCCGGGTTGCGGCAAATCGAGCTGCTGCCGCGCCGAGCGGCGGGCGCGAGTCATCGATGACTACGCCCGCCGAGCTGGTCGCCACCTCCGCCGACGCTTCCGCTTTCGCCTGGATGGGGCAGTCTCGAGGAGCTCGAGGTCGACCCCCATGCCGGTCCCTCAGCGGGACGGCTCCACGCTGAAGTCGGATGACGGACGCTGCTGCGATGTTCGCCTGCCCGGGACCGCCGGCACAGAACGTGCTCGACTCGTTCGGGACCTTAAAGCGCTCTGCGACGGAGGCCCGCGGCGGGCTCATCCTGAAGGAGGAGCTCATGTCAGCGCTGCTGGTCGGCTACGCCCGCGTCTCAACCCACGATCAGGACCTCACGGCGCAACGAGATGCGCTGGCAGCGCTCGGCGTCAGCGCCGAGCGCACGTACGTCGACCACGGACTGACGGGCACCAATCGTGAACGCCCGGGGCTGCGCGAGGCGCTCGCCGCGTGCCGCGGCGGCGACACCCTGGTTGTCACGAAGCTTGACCGACTCGCACGGTCGCTGCCCGACGCCCGCGAGATCCTCGAGGACCTCACCAGGCGTGAGGTCAAGCTCAGCATCGGCGGGTCGGTGCACGACCCGACCGACCCCGTCGGCCGGCTGCTGTTCAACGTGCTGGCGATGGTCGCGGAGTTTGAGTCTGACCTGATCCGGTTGCGCACCCGCGAGGGCATGCGCGTCGCCAAGGCCAAAGGACGCCTGCGCGGCAGGCAGCCCAAGCTCAACGCCCGTCAAGAGGCACACCTCGTGGCGCTACATCACGCCGGCGAGCACAGCACCGCCGAGCTCGGCGACCTCTTCGGCGTCGGACGCTCCACCGTGTACCGAGTGATCGAACGCGATACCCGACGCCGACAGCAGGGGAGCACAACCACGACTCGATAAGTGAGCGGCCACCGCCACATTGCGTGAGCGGCAAGTCTGCCGCGACAGCCTGCTGTGCGGATTGAGGGCTGCTGTCCGGGATCCATGGCTCCCAAACCAGTCGCGCGGTACCGTTGACGGTGTGACCGAGCCGCTGACGCTGACCGCCGTCTTCACGCCCGATGAGGACGGCTGGACGATGGCTCAACTGGCTGAGTGGCCAGCGGTCGTCACCTGCGGGCGCACGGTCGACGAGGCGCGGGCGATGCTGCTCGACGCGGCACACGAGATGCTTGCCTCCTACCGCGATGAAGGCCGCGAGCCGCCGATCGGCGGCGGACACGTCGAGCAACTGACGATCGATGTCGCCGCGGCTTGAAACGCCGCGAGCTGGAGCGCCACCTCGCTGCTCACGGCTGCGAGGTGTTGCGCGAAGGCGCAAAACACACCATCTGGCACAACCCGCCGGCCGACGTACGCGCGCCCGTCCCACGGCACCGCGAGATCCCGACCGGCACCGCCCGCGCGATCTGCCGACAACTCGCCGTCCCCGTCCCATCAGGAGCGCGCTGAACCGGCCAAACCAGGCGATCGACGTCCCACAGCCGAACGAACGGCGGTTGGGACGCGCTCGTGGCCCTGTCCGCCCTGACTGAAGCGGGCACAGATTCTCACTGGCGCTTGAAGCCTGGAAGTCGGCGCCACCGGCCCGCCGCCAGCCCGCCAAGCAGGAGTCCAGCAAGCAGCGCTGCGACGCCGGCGAGCACAGCCGTCAGGCGGACGTCGCTTGGGCAGCGTTCAGCGCGTCGCGCCGAGGATCTCCTCGAGCGCGGAGAGCTGGCGGCGCAGTCCGCCGCACACCTGCTCGCAGAGCTCGTAGACGCCGGGGTCCGCGCATACATAGCGGATGAAGTGGCCGTCCTTCTCACGGAACACCAGGCCGGCGTTGTGCAGGACGCCGAGGTGCTTGGAGACGTTCTGCTGTGAGGATCCGGTCGCCTCGGTCAGTTCCTTGACGGTCGCTCCGCCCTCGCGAAGCCGATCGAGGATCTTGATCCGCATCGGGTCGGCGAGGACGCGGAAGCGCGCGGCGATCAGGTCGACCAGCGGGTCGGGGAGCGGATGGGGAAACGACGTGCTCATCAGATCAACAAGGGTAGCATGACAACGCTCTAGCTGTATTGCAAACACAACTACACGGTTGTAGGCGTGCTACGCTCGGACTCATGATCAGCGACTTGAAGGCGACAGCATGATCTTCCGCCAGATCACGCAGGACGACCTCGGTTGCGCCTCGTATCTGATCGGTGACGAGAAGGCGGGGGTGGCCGCTGTCGTCGATCCGAAGCTCGAGATCAACGAGTACCTGCGCCTGGCGCGCTATCTGGGGGTGAGCATCGAGCACATCCTCGAGACGCACAACCACGCCGATCACGTCTCCGGCCACGGCCGGCTGGCCGCCGCCACCGGCGCGAGCATCCACATCCACCGCGACGCCAAGCCCGACTACGACCACGAGCCGTTTGACGATGGCTGGGAGCTCGAGCTCGGTGGCGTGCGGGTGCGCGCGCTGCACACGCCGGGTCATCGGCCCGAGCACACCGCGTTCGCGCTGATCGACAGCCGCCGCGGCGAGGAGCCGTGGGCGGTGCTGACCGGCGACACGCTGTTCGTCGGCGACGTCGCACGGCCGGACCTGGCGATCGACAAGGAGGACGGCGCGCGTGGCATCTACCAGTCGCTGCACGCAAAGCTGCTGTCGCTCGACGAGCGCACCGAGTTGTGGCCCGGTCATCTCGGCGGCTCGCTGTGCGGCGGGCCGGGGATGGACCTCAAGGTCTCCTCGACGATCGGCTACGAGCGCGACCACAACCCGACGCTGGCGATCGACGACGAGGACCGCTTTGTCGAGCAGGCGATCCGAAAGCTCGGTCCGCAGCCACCGAACTTTCAGAACATCGTCGCGATCAACCGCGGCCCGCTGGTCACCGCGACCGCCGACGCGCACCCGCTCACCCCGCGCCAGGTCGAGCAGAAGCGCAGCGAGGGCGCCCTGATCGTCGACGTGCGCACCGAGCTTCAGTTCGACGACGCCCACATCCCCGGCGCGATCTTGATCACGATCCTGCGCGCCGGTTTTGGCTCCAAGCTCGCCTGGCTGGCCGACCCCGACCAGGCGATCGTGCTCGTCGGCCGCGACGACGAGGACGCCCAGGAAGCCGTCGCGCTGGCCGGATCAGTCGGCATCACGAACATCGCCGGCTATCTCGCCGGCGGCCTGACGACGTGGCGCGAGGAGAAGCGCGACGTGCAGCGCGCGGCGCGCATCACCGTCCCCGAGCTACACGAACGCTACGAGCGCGACGACGAGCTTCAGATCCTCGACGTCCGCGAGCAGTCCGAATGGGACGCCGGGCACATCCCCGGCTCGCTGTTTACCCCCTATCACGACCTGCACGAGCTGCCCGCGGGCCTCGACGCGCAGCGACCGGTTGCGGCGATCTGCGGCTCGGGGCAGCGGTCGGCGGTGGCAGCCAGCCTGCTTCAGCGCCACGGCGCCCACGACGTGCTGCACGTCGTCGACGGCGGCGTGCCGACGTGGGGACGGCGCGGCTGGCCGCTCGAGCAGCCCCAACCGCAGCAGGACAGTGGCGACCAGGCGCCCGACCGCGAGCGCATCAGCCCCGATCCCACCGCCTAGTAGTGCTGCTCGCCGTCGCGTTCGGCCTGGCGATCGGCGTCGCGCTGGGGATGCTCGGCGGCGGCGGATCGATCCTCGTCGTGCCGGTCCTGACGTACGTGCTCGGACAGGCGCCCAGCAGGCGGTCACCGCATCGCTGGTGATCGTGACGGTCGCGGCGATCGCCGGCGGTGCCGACCAGGCGCGCCACGGAAACGTGTGCTGGCGCCATGCGGGGCTGTTCACGGCCGCCGCCCTGCCCGGGATCGTCGCCGGCACCGCCGCCGGCGACGCCGTCAGCGGGCGAGCGCTGCTGGCGGCGTTCGGCGTCGTCATGCTCATCGCCGCCTACGCCACGGCGCACAAGAAGACCATTCAGGCCGGCTCGGAGGAGCGCTGCCCCGCCATCCGTCCGGCCTGGGATGTCGGGTTCGGGGCGCTCGTCGGCTTTCTGACCGGCTTTCTCGGCGTCGGCGGCGGCTTCGTCGTCGTCCCGGTCCTCGCCGTCGCGCTGAGCTTTCCCATGCACAGCGCCGTCGGGACCTCGCTTGCCATCATCACCGCCACCGGCGTGCTCGGCGCAGCGGTGCACTTCGCCTCCGGGCGCAGCATCGACGCCGACGTGACGATCGCGATGACCGCGGCGATGGTCGCCGGAGCGCTCGGCGGCGCGCGGCTCGGCCAGGGCGTGTCCGAGCGAGCGCTCGCGCGCGGCTTCGCCACGCTCGTCACCGTCGTCGCCGTCTACCTGATCGCGAGCTCGGCGTTCTTCGGCGGCCCGCCGGGGAACTAAGTCACCGACAAGAGGAGAACCAAGATGCACAACGTCAACATCGACGCCCTCAACAAGACGATCGACAAGGCGCGCCAGGACCCCTCAGCCGTCGCGCAGCAGGTCAGCTTCGACGGCGAATGGAACGTCGCCGACGGCCCGCAGTTTCGCGCCACGATCCCCGTCCCCAACGGCGACGCGGTGACGTTCGAGGCTGACTTCCCGCCGCCGATGGGCGGCACCGGATCGGCGCCAAACCCGCTGGCCTACTGCTTCTGGGGCGGCCTTGCCTGCTACGCGATGACCTACGCCCAGGAGGCCGCCCGCCAGGGCATCGAGCTTCGCGCACTGCGCGCCCGCGCCGAAGCGCGCGTCGACCAAAGCCGCGCGCTCGGCGTCACCGACAACGCCCCCGTCGAGCAGATCGACTGGCAGCTCGACGTCGACGCCGACGCCCCCGCCGAGCGCCTGCAGGAGATCAAGCGCATCGCCGACGAGCACTGCCCCGGCGTCTACTGCGTCGCCAACCCGATCGACCTGCACACCCACCTCAACATCACCGCAGACAGCGCATGAAGATCCAGCGCGCCAGCCGCGCCACAGAGCGGATGATGGTCCCCAAGTACGCCGACCAGGCCGGTTACGTGATCGTCGACTCGACCTGGGGGCAGATCCAACCGCTCGAGATCGCTGCCGGCGTACAGACGATCGCCGAGCTCGACGTCATCGAGCACCTCCAAGCCGGCCTGCCGCTCATCGACACCCGCCACCCAGAACAACACCAGCAGGCCACCATCCCCGGCGCGCGCGGCATCCCACACGAGCAGATCGCCGCGCGCGTCGACGAGCTCAACCGCGAGCACGTCACCGTCCTGTTTTGCAACGGACCGCAATGCCCCGCCACACCGCAAGCCGTGCACGCCCTGCTCGACCACGGCTATCCGGCCGACAAACTGCGCTACTACCGCGGCGGCATCCACGACTGGATGACACTCGGGCTGCCCATCGACGGCTCACGCGCTCGCGCCGCCGGCCCGTCAGCGCGATGACGCACAGCGCCGCGCAGAGGCATCTCGGGTACCGGCATCATTAGACATGACGCAACAGCCAGCACACCAACCAGCACAGCCAACGCGCGGCGAAGCGGCTGCGGCCAGCGAGACCAATGGCTTTGCCGTCGCCTCGCTCGTCCTCGGGATCGTATGGCTGATGGGGCTCGGGTCGATCCTGGCTCTGGTCTTCGGCTACATCGCAAAGGCCAGATCGACGCCTCCGGCGGCAGGCAAACAAGCCGACGGACGGCGATCACCGGGATCGTCCTCGGCTGGGCCGGCGTCGCGCTGCTGCTCGCGATGATCGCCGGCGCCTCAATGATGCCGTGGGGCGACGGACCGATGCGCGACCATGGCCACGAGTAGCTCGCGGGACCAAGCGCCCGGCGAGAGCGCAGGCGCGGCGCGCCGAGCGGCGCCGAGCGCTGTAGCGCGCAGCCCGCGAACGTTCACCTCGCCCCGCGAAATGCTCGGTGACGTTGCCGCGCTCGCGAAGTCGAGCGTTCCGCTCCTCCGCGCCTACCGCGGTGGCGTCGAGCCGGCGCTGCGCGAGCGCGTGATGGTCGCCGTGAGCCGCGCAAACGCCTGCCAGGGCTGCACACGCGTGCACGAGCGCTGGGCGCTTCGAAGTGGCGTTACGGACGATGAGCTCAGGGCGATCGGCCTCGCTGATCTCGCCGCGCTCGACGAGCACAGCCGCGCCGCCGTCGTCTATGCCACCGAGCGCGCTGAGCGCAGGTTCCGCGCACCGCCGTCCCCCGAAGTCGAGCAGGTCGCGCGCAATCATCTTTCGCCGGCCGCTCTTGAGCAGGTTGATGCCGTCGCACGCGCGATGGCGTTGGCGAACCTGTCGCTCAACACGCTCAGCGCGATGATCGCTGCGAGCGGCCGGTCGCGCCGCGACCATCCGGTGTTCGCGCGCGTGTGGGAGCTCATCGCCAGCCGCGCCGTCGCCGCGCAGGACCGCGCCGAGCTGCTCGCCGGCCTGCACGGCGACGTCATCGAGGTCGGAGCCGGCACCGGTGAGAACTTCGGCCACTACCCCCCGGCGGTGCGCTTAGTCGTTGCCGTCGAACCCGAACCGCGCCTGCAGCGCCGTGCGCGGCAAGCCACGGCGCACGCGAGCGTGCCGATCAGCGTTGTGGACGCGACGGCCGAGGCGATCCCCGCCGCCGACGCGTCCTATGACGCCGCCGTCGCCTGCCTCGTGCTCTGCTCCGTACCCGCGCAGCCGGTCGCGCTGGGCGAACTGCGGCGCGTGCTGCGTCCTGGCGGCGAGCTTCGGTTCTACGAGCATGTCGTCGCCCACCACGGATGCGTCGCGACGCTGCAACGCGCACTCGACGACTCCGGCCTCTGGCCACGTGTGGGGGCCGGGTGCCACCTCTCGCGTGACACCGCGCGGGCCATCGAGGAGGCCGGCTTCGCGATCGAACAGTGCCGGCGGTTTCTGTCGGGTCCGGTTCCCCACATCGCCGGCGTCGCGCGGCGCCTCGCGTGACCGCTGGCGACGCTAGATCGCCAGCTCGGCGAGCCGCATGTCCTGCCGCCAACGCGCCCGTCATGACACGGTTCCCTCCGTTCGCGGGGGCCTGGTGCCGCAGGAGACTGGGCGGCCAGCCGGGCGCGCGTGGTCGCCTCCGGTGGCGCCCGGCGCGCCGCACGTCTCACCAGCCGATCAGCCCGGCCGCGGTCACCGCGAACGCAATCTAGGTCTGCCAGCACGCCCACCGCCCAAACTGCCCGGCCCCGCGCGGCCCGGCTGAGGTCGCCGGCGCTGGCGGGCATAGGAGGCGCGGCCGGCCTGCCGCTCCAGCGAGCGCAGCAGTAATCAAAGAGCCACCTGCGCCTACCGTCGCGCCGCCGCGCACCCCACACCGTATGTATCTGTCGCGGAGGCCGAGAATCAACCGCGGATCATCGCCGCATGCGCCGAGGCATACGCGACCGCGAGCTGCTCGACGTTGCGAGCTGCCACCACAAGCGGAGATGCGCGGCGTATGGCTGCGCACCGCAGCAAAGCAACCCTGCTCGAGCAACTCATAGAACTCAAACCGTGGCGCCGTGCCTAGGTGCTCGCGCACCTGGCTCCACAACCCCTTCTGGCCGTCCGCCGCTTGGAAGCGCTCCCACTCCTTGCGGCTCTGCCAAATCCCCACGCGACGGTAGCGCCCCGGATGCTCCTGCGAGCGACCAAAGTCGACGGCATGTGCGCCCGTCGGCGGCTCACTTGCCGGGCGGTTTGAGAAGGCGTCTTCGAAGGCCGCCTCCGCCCCCGGCTTGACGTCGAACTCACCGATCGCGATGACGGTCATGCAGAAGTGCGCTTCCGCCGGCGACCGATCGCTTGAAGCACAATACTCGCCAACACGCCGCGGCGTCTCGCGCAACCCACAGCACGGCATCCAGGGCTGGTACCCGCCGCTGGCGCCGTTTCGGGGGACGGGGTGCGCACGCGCCGTGAGATCGCTGCCGAGCGGACGGCTCCCAAGGGGGGGCGCGGCGAGGCAACTTCGACGGCCCGCAGACGCGCCGAAACAGCGGCAGCGCTCGCCGCTGCGGCACGCAGATAGCCAAAGCACGTCGGCGCCGCGGGTCCTACTCGACGAGTTGCTCGAGCGCTGCCTTCAGGCGAGCCGAAACCGCCGGCGCCGGCGACGAGGACAGCGTCGAGCGCAGGCCAACGAGCGCCTGGATCAACGGCGGACACCGCGGGCAGTCGCGCAAGTGGGAGTCGACGAACTGCCGCGTCGGCCCGTCAAGTCGATCGTCGAGGTAGTCCCACAGCGCCACACGAGCCTGCCGGCACACGCTGGTGTCGCTCACCGGCTGCGGCGGCTCGCCAGCAAGTTCGCGCGTCAGTCGCAGCCGCGCGCGCTGCAACCGCTTATAGGTCGCAGCAGTGCTGATCGCGATGGTCTCCGCGATCTCCGAAGCCGACCAGCCCTCGCCGTCGTAGAGCACCAGGACGCTGCGATCCATCGGCTCCAGGCGCGACAGCGCCGCTCGCAGAAGCTCCGCGTCCGCGGCACGGTCGACAACGCGCTCCGGATCCTCGACCTCGACGTCGATCAGCTGCGCCTCGGACAGCAAGTCGACGTGCAGCGCGAGAGGCAGCGCTCGCGCCCCGAGATCGACAGCACGGTTGACGAGGATCCGATGCAGCCACGTCGCGAGGGCGGCATCCCCGCGGAAGCTCGCTCGCGCTGCCCACGCCCGCTCGAGCACGTCCTGCACCAGATCCTCAGCGTCCGTGCCGGCCGGCGCCAGCCGCTGCGCCATACGGACCACGCGCGGCGTGGCCCGTTCGAGCTCGCGCTTGAAGTCGGCGCCGTCCGTCGGCGTCAACCGGGCACCGGCGGGTGTCCAACTACTGAGCGACGCCCGTCTAAGCGTAAACGACCATCGACAAAGGAGAAGACAGCTTGTCGCCTGACGTAGTGACGCCGAAGGCCGTCCCGCGAGCCATCCTGGCTAGGGTGGTCATCGGCCTGCCGGCTCTGGTGGCTGGAGGGCATCGATGAGCAAGACCACGCTCACCGTCATCACCGTTGTGGAGATCGTTGCGCTCGTTGGCGTTCTCGGCGTATATCTGATCGTCGTCGCGGCGGGCCTGCGCTCGATCGTCTCCACGCTCGCGGAGGTGACCTTCGGCGCGTACGCCGTCGAGCGCCAGCTGCGCGCGGCTCCCGCCAACCTCCGCAGCGTGCAGGTCGGGCTGACGGACGTCGTGACGGTCCTGCCGACGCTCTCTGACGCCATCGAGCGCAAGACCGGCAGACCAACATCAAGCTCTCCTGGACCGCCAACATCATCCTGATCGCGGTCGTCATCCCGTAGGGTCGCCAGCACAATCCCGGTGTGGCCCGCGGCGTTGCGGCGCGCGACGCGACGGGTCGTCACCGGGCAATCACCGTCGCCAGGCGCGCATGTCCGCCGCGTCATTTTCGGCGCCGCGCACAGGCCCGGGCCGATCGAGGCCCGGGCCGATCGCGAACGCCGGCCGTCAGCGTCAGCACGTTGAGCGCGATCAGCGCCAGCACGGCGATCGTCGAAGACCAGCCGCCGCGAAAGCCGGCGGATCGCTGAACACCTCAGCCGCATCTGGCGCGGCCTGCCGCGCACAGCAACGCTGAGTGCGGCAGCACGGCTGCGCCTGCGCCGGCCGCGCGACATGATCGGCGGAAACGCTCAGTGCGCACGGGCGCGCCGGTTGCCCATGAAGTCCAGACCCATCAGCGGTCCGAACACGCAGAAGTTGAAGATGCCGGCGCTGAGCGGCACCAACCCAACAGCGGCGACGATCAGGCCGCCGAGATCCTTGATCACGAACAGGCCAACGGCGACCAGCGCGCCGCCGGCGATGATCCGAATCAGCCGGCCGGGAAACGAACGCATAAAGCAGACAAACGCCATTGCTACCTCCTCCAGAACGCGGCGACACGATCGTCACCGCCACACCCCTTAAGACGAACCCTAACCGGCACGGCGGGTACCCTTCAGTGCGCTCGAAATGCCGTGATCTTGCGTCCCGCTGCGCTCACCGCGTCAGGCGGTGCGGGACGCGGGGCGGCGGCGCGTTCGCGTCGTCTGTCCGGCCTCGTCGCGGATCTCGCCGACGAGTTCTTCGAGCACGTCCTCGAGCGCGACGACGCCGATCGTGCTGCCGTTGGCGTCGGTGACGCGGGCGAGGTGGGCGCCGCTTTGCTGCATCGTGCTGAGGATCTTGCGCAGCCGATCGTTGTGGCTGACGGTCGGTAGCGCTCGGATCCAGGAGCGGGCGATCGGGCGGTTGCGGTGCAGGTCTTTGAACTCCAGGACGTCCTTGAGATGCAGGTAGCCGATCAGCTCGCCGTCTTTGCGGACGGGGAAGCGCGAGTAGCCGGTTCGGGCGGCGAGCTGCTCGAGCTCGGCGGGTGTCACGGTGTCGTGCACGGTGACGAGGTCTTGCGTGGGTATGAGCACGGATCGGGCGTCGCGCTCTTCGAACTTCAGCGCACCGACGAGCAGCCGTCCCTCGTGCGCGTCAAGCAGCCCCTCGCGGCGTGACTGCTCGACCAGGCCGGCGACCTCGTCGCGCGTGAACGCGCTTGTCACCTCGTCTTGTGGCGTGACGCCGGCGAGCCGCAGGGTGGCGTTGGCGATCCCGCGTCGTGAGAAGACCGGCGGGCGCATGTCCCGGTAGCAGCACGCGCGCGGCGGGGCGCGCCCGACCGCGGCGCCGGCGGGGCCCGCGTGCGCGCGGTTGGTGGGGACCCACTCCCCGACGACGGCGAGCAGGGACGTAAACCTCGACAGCGCGATCGCAAACCCGCGAGGGGGCAGAGTAAGGCAGAGCCTCGGG
>JAUJOT010000006.1 GCA_030447505.1 Solirubrobacteraceae bacterium
TGCTGCTCTGAAACCCTCGACAAACACGGGCCGTCCCGTGGAATCAACCATCTAGAGCGCTCGCGTCCGGTGCACGGGCGGCCGACGGCGCGCCGCTTGCCGGCGGCTGCGAGGACCAGCGCTGCCTTCAGGGATAGATGCCGCGCATCCGGGCGGCCTCGGAGACGCGCTCGATCGCGACCGACAGCGCCGCCATCCGCCAGTCGCAGGAGAGCCGGTCGGCGGCGTCGATGACGCGCCCGAACGCCGCCCGCAGCTGGCGGCGCAGGCGCTCCTGCACGTCGAGCTCGTCCCAGGAGTAGCGCTGGTGGTCCTGCACCCACTCGAAGTAGGAGACCGTCACGCCGCCCGCGTTGGCGAGCACGTCGGGCACGACGAGGATGCCGCGCTCGCGCAGGATCGCGTCGGCCTCCGGCGTCGTCGGGCCGTTGGCGGCCTCGACGACCATCCCGCACTGCAGCCGGGGCGCGTTCTCGTCGGTGAGCTGGCGCTCGCGCGCGGCCGGGATGACGATCTCGCACGGCACCTCGAGAACGTCCGCCGACCCGACCCGGCGCGCGTCGGGATAGCCGTCGAGCACGCCGTTGGCCTCGACCCAGCGCACGAGCGAGGCGATGTCCAGACCGTCCGGATCGACGAGCCCGGCGGTGTGGTCGGACACGGCGACCACGCGCGCGCCGATCGCGTACAGCTCGGTCGCGGCGACCGCGCCGACGTTGCCGAAGCCCTGGATCGCGACGCGCGCCTCGCGCAGGTCCAGGCCGATGCGCTCACAGACCGCTTCGGTGACGTAGACGACGCCGAGCCCGGTCGCCTCGCGCCGGCCCGTCGTGCCGCCGAGCACGACCGGCTTGCCGGTGACGATCTCGAAGACGGAGTGCCCGACCATCTGCGAGTACGTGTCCATGAACCACGCCATCTCGCGCTCGCCGGTGCCCATGTCGGGCGCCGGGATGTCGCGGTCGGGCCCGATGACGGGGATCAGCTCTGCGGCGTAGCGGCGGGTCACGCGCTCGAGCTCGGCGACGCTCAGCTCGCTCGGCGCGCAGCGCACGCCGCCCTTCGCGCCGCCGTATGGCAGGCCTAGCAGCGCGCACTTCCACGTCATCCACATCGCAAGCGCCGCGCACTCGCCGAGCGAGACGTCGGGTCCGTAGCGAAAGCCGCCCTTCGTCGGGCCCATCGTCAGCGTGTGCTGCACGCGGTAGCCGGTCAGCCCCAGCACGCGGCCGGAGTCCAGCCGCACCGGGAAGTTCACGACGAGCGAGCGGCGCGGTTCACTCAGGCGCGTGACGAACTCCGCGTCGAGGTCGAGCAGCGACGATGCGCGATCGAACTGGTCGTTCGCGATCCGGTAGAGCTCAGACGCCCATTCGCGGCCGGGAACGACCTCGTCGACGTCGTCCTGCGTCTGCGTTGCCATGTCGGGCAACGTACCGCCCGCGCGGCGATGAGGAGCGACTTGCCAGAATCGCCCGATGCGGCTGCTCGTCCTCGGAGGGACCGGCCGTCACTCGTCGAGCACGCGCTGGCGTGCGCCGGCGCGCGCGGCGGGGGATCCTCGCGCCCGCGGCGCCGGAACGGCCGATCCAGCTGATCGACGCCCGTACCTCGCGGCGTTCGTGGTGGCCATGACGGCGGCGCGGGCGACCGGGACGTACAACGCCGTCGGCGCCGACCTGGCGTGGCGGGAAATGCTCGCCGCATCCCGGGGCCGGCGCGCAGACCGAGCTCGTCTGGGTCCCGGACGAGCGGCTGCTAGCGGCGCGCCTTCTTACGGCGCCGCATGCGCAGCCAGCGCTTGAACAGCGCGATCACGACGCCGCCTCCAGACGCTTCTCGAACGCGTCGAGCTGGCCGCTGATCTCGGCGGGCAGGTCGTCGCCGAACTTCGCGAGGAACTCGCGCATCTGCGGGAGCTGGGCCTTGAACGCCTCGGGGTCGACCTCGACCACCGCGGCGAGATCCTCGTCGGAGATGTCCAGGCCGGCGACGTCGAGCTCGCCGGGGGCGGGGACGATCCCGACCGCGGTCTCGGTGCCCTCGGCGGTCTGCGCGCAGCGCTCGAAGATCCACTTCAGCACGCGCGAGTTCTCGCCGAACCCGGGCCAGAGGAACCTGCCGGTGTCGGGGTCCTTGCGAAACCAGTTGACGTAGAACAGCTTCGGCAGCTGCGCGCCCTCGCGATTGCCGATGTCGAGCCAGTTCTGGAAGTACTCGGCCATGTTGTAGCCGCAGAACGGCAGCATCGCGAACGGGTCGAAGCGCAGCTGCCCGATGCCGCCGGCCGCGGCCGCCGTCATCTCCGAGCTCATCGTCGCGCCCATGAAGACGCCGTGCTCCCAGTCGAACGCCTCGGTCACGAGCGGCACGACGGTCGCGCGCCGCCCACCGAAGATCATCGCGTCGACGGCGACGCCCTTGGGGTCCTCCCACTCCGGCGCGATCGCCGGATCCTGCGCGGCGGGCGTCGTGAAGCGGCCGTTGGGATGCGCCGCGGGCACGTCGGAGTCGGGCGTCCAATCGTTGCCCTTCCAGTCGATCGCGTGCGCCGGCGGCTGCTTCGTCATGCCCTCCCACCAGACGTCGCCGTCGTCGGTCAGCGCGCAGTTGGCGAACAGGGTGTTCTTCTCGATCGTCGCCATCGCGTTGGGGTTCGTGTCCTCGCCCGTGCCCGGCGCGACGCCGAAGAAGCCCGACTCGGGGTTGATCGCGTAGAGCCGGCCGTCGTCGCCGAACTTCATCCAGGCGATGTCGTCGCCGATCGTCTCGACGGTCCAGCCCTCGAGCGTCGGGATCAGCATCGCGAGGTTCGTCTTGCCGCAGGCGCTCGGGAAGGCCCCGGTGACGACCTTGACCTCACCCTCGGGCGACGTGAGCTTGAGGATCAGCATGTGCTCGGCCATCCAGCCCTCGTCGCGCGCCATCTTCGACGCGATCCGCAGCGCGAAGCACTTCTTGCCGAGCAGCGCGTTGCCGCCGTAGCCCGAGCCGAAGGACCAGATCTCGCGCGTCTCGGGGAAGTGGACGATGTACTTGTTGTCGGCGTTGCACGGCCAGGGCACGTCCTCCTCGCCCTCGCCAAGTGGCATGCCGACGGAGTGCACGCAGGGGACGAACTCGCCGTCCTCGCCGAGCACGTCGAGCGTGGCGGCGCCGACGCGGGTCATGATCATCATGTTCACCGCGACGCAGGCCGAGTCGGTCAGCTCGACGCCGATGTGCGCGATCGGCGACCCCAGCGGCCCCATCGAGAACGGCACGACGTACATCGTGCGGCCCTCCATGCAGCCGTCGAAGAGCCCGTTGAGCTTCTCGCGCATCTCGCCGGGATCGGTCCAGTTGTTCGTCGGACCGGCGCCGTGCTCGGTCTTCGTGCAGATGAACGTGCGGTCCTCGACGCGCGCGACGTCGCCGGGATCTGAGCGCGCGAGGAACGAGTTCGGCCGCTTGGCATCGGCGAGCTTCGTGAAGGTCCCGGCGTCGACGAGCTGCTGCGTCAGGCGGTCGTACTCCTCCGCCGACCCGTCGCACCAGTGGACGTCCCTGGGCTTCGTCAGGCCCGCAATCTCGTCGACCCACTCGATCAGCTTCTGGTTCTTGGTCGGCACGGTCGTCGTGTCGCTCACGCTGTCTCCTCGTCTGCTGGCGGCATCTGTGTTGATGATTGTCGCGCAATGGGCGTCCGATCGCCCGCGCGGACAGCGGCGGTTGCGCGGCGCACCGGCGCGACCGCGTCTGCGACGGCAGCGCGGGAGCCGGTCGGGTTGGTCTGCTCGCTGACAGCCCCGAGCACCCCCTGCCGCAACTTCGACGAGCTGGGCGGGTCGGAATTGAAGAGCACAAGACCCGTTCCCCGAGAAGTGAGGTACCGCTCCAATGCAAGAGCCCAAGAAGCGCCGCCTGGCCGCTCGCGCGCCGCGGACGCGCTCCGTCGTCGCGGCAACCGGCCTACTCGTCCTGTGCCTGGCGCCGTTCGCCGCGGCAGGGACTGGTGATCCCGTTCGTCAGGGCGTGCGCAACGGCACGACGACCCAGGAAACCGAGATCATCTCGAACATCAGGTCGACCACCGCGCTGAAGGGCGGCTACTCCACCCGTCAGTCCAACCTCTCCGCCAGCGGCGGCGGCGCGATCTACGGCTGCCGCTCCAAGGCCGGCGGCTCGGCCGCGAAGCCGCTGCCACAGAACCCGTGCCTGCGCGCGAACAACCTGTCGACGGGTTATGCGTTCGAGTTCAACGCGAGCAACGGTGATGTCGGGGGACTGTTCTCCGTCGGAGCCGGCGGCGACTCCAAGCGGCCGTTCATCACGAACGCGACCGGCGTCGCCCTCGGCCTGAACGCCGATGAGGTCGACGGCCTCGACGCGTCGGACATCATCGCCGCGGCGCGCGCGAAGACCAAGCTCGACGCCGACACGCTCGACGGTCGCGACTCGGCGTCCTTTGCGAGCCTGGCGCCGTTCGCGCAGGTGACGGCCAGCGGGGAGACGGGCGAGGGCGCCAGCCGCGGCGTGACGAGCGGCGGCGTGACCCGCACCGGGCTTGGCGTCTACGCGGTCACCTTCACCGGCAACCTCAGCAACTGCGCGCTATCGGCAACGATCACCGGCGCAGAGTTCGGCCACATCACCGCGACCCCGGTCGTCACCGGCGGCAACACGACGGTCGCCGTGCTGACCGCGAGTGCCACTGACCCCGCCGTTGCGGCGGACCGCCCGTTCCACCTGGTCGCGCACTGCTGACCTGAGACGAGACGAGACGAAGTCGAGAGCGAGGGGGCGCCTGCGGGCGCCCCCTCGTCGTTGCCCAGCTACTCGACGTCGCCCTCGGTCGCGGGCGTCCCGTGCTCCCTGCGCGGGACGAGCACGAGGCGCTTGAACTCCGCGACGAGCACGCCGTCCTGGTTGTGGACGCGCGTGTGCACGCGGACCGTGCCGCGGTCGGGCTTGGTCCGGGACTCGCGCTTCTCGAGCACCTCGGACTCGCAGAACAGCGTGTCGCCGTGGAAGACCGCCGCCGGATGCTTGAGCTCCTCGGTCTGCAGGTTGGCGATCGCCTTGCCGCTGACGTCGGAGACGCTCATGCCCAGCGCGAGCGAGTAGACCATCGGCCCGACGACGACGTTGCGCCCCTGCTGCGACGCCTCGGCGTAGACGTCGTTGACGTGCAGCGGGTGGTGATTCATCGTCAGCAGGCAGAAGAGGTGGTCCTCGGTCTCCGTCACCGTCTTGGCCGGCCAGTGCTTGTAGACCGCCCCGACCTCGAACTCCTCGAGGTAGCGGCCGTACGGGTGGGCGCCGGACGCCTCGCGCTCGGCCTGGTCGGTGCTGAAGTCGTCGCTCATCGTTCTCCTTCGGGTCGAGCAGCCCGCGGATCATGCCGAACGGCGACAGCGAGTGGCACGTAGGCGCTGCGCGCAGGCGCGGGTCGCAGGGCACGCACTGGCTCGTGCGCTCGCGGTCTCCGACGGGGTCGAACTGTTCATCCATCGCATGAACAGATCGCCCCGCAGCCGCCGGCGCGAGCGTGTGACGAATGACCGGCGTTCGGCGCCGGTCATTCGTCACGCCCCGACGAGCGTGCCCGCGCCTCGATAGCTTGCGGGTCGACCCGCCGCCCCGAGACCCTGGAGAGCCGCCCCGTGAAGAACCCCCGAGCCTTCTTCAAGCCGCTGGCGATCGGCGCGCCCGACCCGCTGCACGAGCTCCCCGCGACGCCGTCGCGGATGATCCACTTCCTCGACTTCTCGAACGAGAAGATGGTCGCCAAGGCGCCCGACATCGCGCGCAAGGTCGACATCCTGCTCGGCAACCTCGAGGACGCCGTGCCGGTCGAGCGCAAGGAGGCCGCGCGCGAGGGGCTGATCACCGTCGGCCGCGAGATGGATCTCGGCGACACCGCGCTGTGGACGCGGATCAACTCGCTCGAGTCGCCCTGGGTGCTCGACGACCTGACGCGGCTCGTCGGCGAGATCGGCCACAAGCTCTCCGTCGTCATGGTCCCGAAGGTCGAGGGCCCGTGGGACATCCACTACGTCGACCGCCTGCTCGCCCAGCTCGAGGCGAAGGCGAGGCTCGACCGCCCGATCCTCATCCACGCGCTGCTCGAGACCGCGCTCGGCGTCTCGAACCTCGAGGAGATCGCGTCTGCGAGCCCGCGCATGCAGGGCATGAGCTTCGGCCCCGCCGACCTGGCCGCCAGCCGTCGCATGAAGACGACCCGCGTCGGCGGCGGGCATCCCGGCTACCGGACGATCGAGGATCCCGACCCGGACAACCCCGACGCACCGCGCGCGAGCGCGATGCAGGACCTCTGGCACTACTCGATCGGGCGGATGGTCGACGCCTGCGCGTCGCGCGACCTGCTGCCGTTCTACGGCCCCTTCGGCGACATCAAGGACGTGCAGGGCTGCGAGGCCCAGTTCCGCGCCTCGTTTCTGATGGGCTGCGTCGGCGCATGGTCGCTGCACCCGGTGCAGATCGAGATCGCCAAGAAGGTCTTCTCGCCCGATCCCGAGGAGGTCCGCTTCGCCAAGAAGGTCATCGAGGCGATCCCCGACGGCCGCGGCGTGCACATGATCGACGGCAAGATGCAGGACGACGCGACCTGGAAGCAGTGCCGAGTGATGGTCGACCTCGCCGAGATGCTCGCCAGGAAGGACCCCGAGCTCGCGGAGGCCTACGAGATGCAGGGCGCCGCGGCCTGATCGATAGGGTCCAGCGCTGGTACGTCGGCCCAACGGCAGGTCAGGAGCAGATGCGTTTCTTCGAGTACGAGGCCCGTGAGATCGTCAAGCGGGCCGGCATCCCGGTCACGGACTTCGGCTTCACGACGGACGCCGCCGAGGCGCGCACGATCGCCGAGCGCATCGGCGGTCCCACCGTGATCAAGTCGCAGGTCCTGACGGGCGGCCGCATGAAGGCGGGCGGGGTGAAGTTCGCCGACACGCCCGAGCAGGCCGAGGCGCACGCCGCCGACATCCTCGAGCTGGAGATCAACGGGCACATGCCGCGCGGCGTGCTCGTCGATCCGAAGGCCGACGTCAAGCAGGAGTACTACGCGGGCGTCGTCTGGGACGGCACGGCGAAGAAGCCGGTGATCCTCTTCAGCGACATGGGCGGCATCGACATCGAGGAGGTCGCCGAGCAGCACCCCGACCACGTCGGTCGCGTGCACATCTCCAACCTGCTGCCGATCTCCGACTACCAGGCCAAGGAGTGCATCGCGCAGACCGGCGTGACCGGCAGGGCGCTGCAGCGCCTGACGCCGATCGTGCGCTCACTGGCGCAGCTGTTCGTCGACAACGACATGGTGCTCGCGGAGATCAACCCGCTCTGCGAGATGAAGGACGGCACGTTCGTCGCGCTCGACGCGCACATGGACATGGAGAGCGAGGCGCGCGGGCGCCACAAGGGGCTGCTGAAGGACCTCGGCGTCGGCGACGACGAGACGCGCCTGGCGCGCGAGCCGACGGACTTCGAGCTCGCCGGCGAGGAGGTCGACGGCGCCGATCACCGCGGCGTGGCCGGCAACGTGACGGAGTTCGACGGCAACATCGGGCTCGTGATCGGCGCCGGCGGCGGCTCGCTGACGCTCTTCGACGCGGTCCGCGCGCACGGCGGCGAGCCCGCGAACTACTGCGAGATCGGCGGCAACCCCTCGGTTCACAAGGCATGCGGGCTGGCGAAGCTCGTGCTCACCAAGCCGGGTGTGGACAAGATCGCGGTCATGATGTCGATCGTCTCCAACACCCGCGTCGACATCGTCGCGCGCGGCGTCATCAAGGCCTGCCTGGAGCTCGGCTTCGACCCGGCCGAGAAGATCGCGATCTTCCGGATCCCGGGCGCGTGGGAGGAGGAGGGCTTCAAGATCCTCGAGAAGTACGGCATCGAGTACGCCGACCGCTCGGTCTCGATGCACGAGGCCGCCCGTCGCGCGGTCGTGAAGATCACCGGCCCCGACGCCGTCGCAGCGGCCGCGGAGGCTGGCTCATGACGGCGCGTCATCGCTCGACCGTCGCCAGCGTCGAACCCGAAGGCAGCTCCTCGCGATGAGCATCCTGATCGGCGCCGACACGACGTTCATCGTCCAGGGCATCACCGGCCGCGAAGCCGTCAACCTCACGCGCGAGTGCCTGGACTACGGCGCCGGCGCGAAGATCGTCGGCGGCGTCACGCCGGGCCGCAAGGGGCGCGACGTCCACGGCGTGCCGGTCTACGACACCGTCGCGCAGTGCGTCGAGGCTCACGGCGGGCCGATCGACGGCTCCGTCGTGACGGTCCCCCCGGCGTTCACGAAGGACGCCGTCTTCGAGGCGATCGAGAACGCCGTCAAGCTGATCGTCGTCGTCACCGAGCGCATCCCGCGCCGCGACGTCGCGCAGATGGTCGAGCTTGCCAACATGCGCGGCGCGCGCATCATCGGGCCCAACTGCCTGGGGGTCATCGTCCCCGACGTCGTCAAGATGGGCGGCATCGGCGGCCCCGCGAAGAACGCCGCGCAGGCGTACTCGGCCGGGCCGATCGGCGTCATCAGCCGCTCCGGGGGCATGACGACGGAGATGTCCTCGACGCTGACGGCCGCCGGCCTGGGCCAGTCGACCGCCGTGTCGATCGGCGGCGATGCGATCATCGGCTCGACCTACGCCGAGCTGATGCCGTTCTTCGAGGCCGACGAGCAGACGGAGGGCATCGTCATCTACACCGAGCCCGGCGGGCGCATGGAGGCCGAGCTGTCGCAGTGGGTCGTCGACAACGACTGCCGGATGCCGATCGTCGCGTTCATGGCGGGACGCTTCATGGATGAGATGCCGGGCATGAGCTTCGGCCACGCCGGCACGATCGTCGAGGGCAAGGAGGACACCGCGGCCGAGAAGATCGCGCGGCTCGCCGACGCCGGCATCACCGTCGCCGAGGAGATCTCCGAGATCCCGGAGATCATGAAGTCCAAGCTGGCGGCGCACGTCGAGCACAAGCCGCCGCCCGGCGTCAGCGTGCCGGCGTGGGTCAGGGGAGGTTCTCCGCTGTGAGGACCGATGGCATCTTCATCGGCATCGAGGTCGACGACGAGGCGCTGGCCTCCGAGCCGCGGCTCGCCGGTCATCTGTCGCAGGTCTGCCCTGTCGACATCTACAGCGAGCCGAGCGACGGCGAGCTCGAGATCGTGCAGCGCAACGTCGACGAGTGCGTGCTGTGCCGCCTGTGCCTCGAGATCGCGCATCTCGAGGTCGGCGAGAACGCGGTGCGCGTGATCAAGATCTACGACGGCGGCGCCGCCCTGGAGTAGGCGCGGCGGCGTGCCGCCAGCGCTGTTCAGTGGCGCGCGCGACGCGTGCGCTGGCGCTCCTCGTGCTTCTCGACGACGTGCACGATCAGCTTGAGGATCTGCTCGACGCCGGTGGCCTTCGCCTGACCGTAGGTGAAGGCCTCGCGCCAGTCGGCGACATGGGCCTCCTTCGCCATCACGTTGAAGAACGCGCGTGGCATCTCGACGCGCACGCGGGCGTCCTCGGCGATGCCCTTCGTGACCTTGATGTCATCCCGCCCACCCAGCTCGAGGCGGTACATCTGCACGTCGCCCCGGCCGCGCAGCTCGACCGCGACGACGAGCTTCAGCGGCGCGAGCGCCGGCACCTCCGCGAGGAAGCGGGTGACCGCGGTCTCGATCAGGGTCTTTGCGTCCTCTGTCTTCTCGGCGGGCACGGCGGGGAGGGTAGTTGATGAGCGTGGGTCCGCCGGAAAGTCCCTCGCCGTCTCTCAGGCCGATACGACCGCGAGCTCCGCAAGCGGCGGAGCCGACGCCGCGAGCCCGTGCTCATAGGCGTACCGCATCGCGCCCGTGCGGTTGTGCACACCGAGCTTGCGGTAGATGTTCGTCAGGTGAAACTTGACCGTCTTCTCGCTGATCCACAGCTCGCGGCTGATCGCCTTCGTGCTCAGGCCGCGCGAGATCGCCTCGAGCATCGTCAGCTCGCGCTGCGTGAGGTCGCAGGGGCGCACGGGGGCGTCGCTGACAGCGAGATCGGTATCCGGCGCAGTCTGGTAGACGACGCCGGCGACGACCTGTCGCAACGTGGACGCAAGATCGTCGGGGTTGATCCGCTTGCCGATGTAGGCGCTGGCGCCGGCGGAGAGCGCCTCCGCGATCTGCGCCGAGTCCTCTGATGCGGACAGCATCACGAGCTTGATCTCGGGATGGCGCTGCCTGATGAGCTTCAGGCACGCGATCCCGTCGGCGCCCGGCATGCGGTGGTCGAGCAGCACGAGGTCGGGGCGCTGCCGCTCGACGAGCGCGACGACCTCGTCGCCCCGCTGCGTCGCCCCGACGACCTCGATCCCGTCGGCGGTCTCCAGTGCGCGTCTGACCGCGCTCAGGATGAGCAGATGGTCATCCGCGATGCACACCCGAATCGACATGAGACCCCTCTCGTCGTTGACGCCGGCCGCAGACGAGAGCCACGACGTCGTCCTCGATTCCGCCGCCCGCTCGACCGGCCCCCCTATGACCGGACCTGCTGCCACGGCTGCTGCTTGTCGTCGGCAGCCTCGCCGAAAGCCGATGATCGGGCAATAGGCCGATCGGGTGGTTCGCGTTCAACTGCATGAACGTCAGACGCGCTTGCGCCCTACGATGCCGTCGGTGGACGAATCCGAGGACACAGCGGCTTCGCGCGCGGCTACGCCGTCGGAGGACTCCCTCCGCGTGATGGTCGTCGACGATCACGACCTCTTCAGGACCGGGCTGCGACGCCTGCTCGAGCGAGACGGCGACCTCGTCGTCGTCGCCGATGCCCGACGCGGCGACGAAGCGGTGCAGCGCGCCGCCGAGCTGCGACCGGACGTCGTCGTCATGGACATCAACATGCCGGGGATGTCCGGCGTCGAAGCGACGCGCGCGCTGCTGGACGTCTCGCCGTCGAGTTCGGTGCTGATGCTGACCGTCACCGCCGACCAGGAGGCGGTCCTCGACGCGATCCTCGCGGGCGCCTCGGGCTACCTGCTCAAGGACGCGACGCTGCCGGAGATCATCCGCGGCATCCGCGGCGCCGCCGCCGGCGAGTTGCTGATCGCTCCGGCGGTCGCCGGCAGCCTGCTCGAGCGCCTGCGGCGCCACGGCCCGCCCGACGCGCCGCCCGCTGCCACGCCGCAGCTCTCACCGCGCGAGATCGATGTGCTGCGCCTCGTCGTCGCCGGCCACGACAACACCGAGATCGGCAGGCGGCTGCACCTGAGCGCGAGCACGATCAAGCACCACGTGTCCAACAGCCTCGAGAAGCTCGGCGTCGACAACCGCGTGCAGGCCGCCGTGATGGCCGTCCGGCTCGGCCTCGTCGACGAGCAGGACCTGCGCTCAGCCTGACGGCGACGGCGAGCTCGCGTACAGCCGGTCGCGGTCGCGCCGCAGCGCGGCGAGATCGCTGCGCAGCGCGAGCACGCTGCTCTGGAAGCGCGCGTGCTCGGTCGCCAGCGCGCGCAGCTTGCGCCCGCGGGCGGGAACGTCGGCGTCGGTCATGAGCTCGTACAGGCGCTGCTCGGTGGTCATCGACCAGGCGTCGCCCTCGAGCGCCTGCCCGTAGCCTTCTGACAGCGCGTCCTCGATCTCGTCCAGCAGCGACTGTCGCGGCGCCGGGCGCGCCGCCTCGTCGCGCAGCCGGGCGACGCGCTGGATCATGGGGGCGAGGTCCGGGTGCATGGAATGCAGTTTCCTCGGCGCGCGACGATCCGCAATGGGCCGGGCGACCCAGATGCGTTCACACGCGTTCACGACCGGTCAGGACCGCGATCGCCGCGGCCCTGTCGGCGACGCCGAGCTTTCCCACCGCGGACGACACATGGCGGCGCACCGTCACCTCGGCGATCGAGAGACGCGCGGCGATCTCGCTCGTGCGCAGGCCCTCCGTCATCAGCTCGAGCACCTCGAGCTCGCGGTCGGTCATCGAAGGGCCGCCCGGCGTCGTCGGCGCAGAGCGCCCACGCTCGCGCGTTCGCAGGCTCTCGAGCAAGCGGAACGTCAGGCGCCGCGAGAGCGCCGCCTCACCGTCGAGCACCCCCCGCAGCGTCGCCGCCAGGCGAGTCGGATCGAGGTCCGTGCGGAGGTACCCCGAGGCCCCGGCGCGGACGGCTGCCAGGAGGGACTTCGGGCTCTCGGAGTCCGTCAGGACGACGAGCTTCGTGGCCGGCAGCCGGCGGTACATCGCGTCGACGGCGAGGATCGCGCCACCCGGCAGGGTCTCGTCGATCAGGCAGACCTGGGGTTCGTCGCGCACGGCGATCTCGACGGCCGCGCCCGCGTCGAGCGCCTCGTCGCAGATCTCGAAGCCGTCGTCCTCGAGCGCAAGCCGGATCCCCGTGCGCGTCGGCGCGTCCTGGTGGGCGAGCAGCAGGCGTACGAGCTCGCTCACGGAAGCAGCACCTTGATCTCGGTCCCCTCCCCGGGTCGCGACTCGACATGCAGCCGGCCTCCGACCTGCTCGGCGCGCTCGCGCATCCCCATGATCCCGTGCCGGCCGCGCAGCTCCTTCAGCGACGTCGCGTCGAACCCGACACCGTCGTCGACGATGCGGACATGAAGCTGCGGCCGCTGCGCGAGCTCGACACGGATCCGCCGTGCCTGCCCGTGGCGTGCCGCGTTCGCGACGGCCTCTCCGACGATCCGCAGCAGCGCCTCGCGCGTCGGCGGCGACAGCTCGAAGCCGTCGACCATGTCCGACTCGACGCTGGCGCCCCAACGTCCCGCCGTCTCCTCGGCGACCCGCGCGAGCGCTTGCGCGAGCGGCTCGTCGGTCGGACGCACAAGCGCCGCGATCGCGCCGCGCGACTCGTCGAGGGCGCGGCGCGCCGCGGTGACGATGTCGGCGACGGCTTCCGGGTCGCCGTCCCTGCCGTCCAGGGCGCTGGCCTGCTGCACGATGAACACGAGGTCCTGGGCCATGCCGTCGTGGATCTCCCGCGCCAGCCGCCGGCGCTCGTCGAACACGGCCGCCTGCTCGAGCTCGCGCTGCGCGATGCGGATCTCGCGGGCACCGCCGATCAGCAGGGCGACGAAGAACCCAAGCCGCAGCACGTCCCCGGCATAGAAGAACTCCGTGTACAGCGAGGGAAAGAGGAAGTAGTTCAGCCGCGCGAAGGCGGCGAGCGTGGCGGCGATCGCGAACCACAGCGTCAGCGGGTCCGACGTGCGCTCGGCACGGATGGCGAACCCGATCGCCGCGGCCGCGAAGAGCGTCATCACGAGCAGCTGAAGCGCGAGCAGCGACGGCGCGCCCACGACCCGCGGCCGCGACGACGCCTCGGGCGACAGTCCGGGGTCGATCGCGAGCGGCAGGGCATCGCCCGCGAACGCCGTTGCGCCCGCGACGACGCCGAGCGCGAGAGCGCACAGAGCAAGCATGCGCCTGGCTGCCGGGCCAGGTCGCCGCACCGGCTGCACAGCCGCAAAGGCGCCGGCCGCGAACAGCGCCGCCGCGAGGCCGCGGCTGACCGCCGGGGCCCAGGTCTCGAACGGACCCGGTCCGAGGTTCGCCATCGCGGGGATGGCCGAGAACAGCAGGTTCGCGCCCGCGAACAGCACGAGCGCCGCGGTCAGAAGCAGGTCGCTGCGGGCGAGGCTGCGCCGGAAGCGGCCGTACATGAGCTGCGCCGCCAGCAGCGAGATCAGCGCAGCAGCGGTCTCGACGGCGACGTGCAGCGACGGACTGCGGTACGCGACCCGCACGATCGACGTCACACTCACGAGCAGCGTCAGCGCGGTGGCTGCGACGACCACGAGCATGAGCCAGCGGCGCGCGCTCATGTCGCTACCTAACCAAAATATTCGGTCCAATGGCCGCCGGTCGCCGAGATCGGTCGATCTCGCAGCGCCGGCGGAGCGCTACCGGAGCGGCTTCAACGGCCCGCCGCGCACCTTCTCGGGGCGCAGGTCGACCTTCTCGCAGTTGCGGAACCTGTATCCGCGCCGCCGCGAGCGCGCGACGTGGTAGATGTCACGACCGGGTCCGCAGTCGACGAGCCCGCGGCCGTAGTGCACCGAGATCACGTCGTTGCCGGCGCCGGCATGGATCGTGTTCGTGCCGTGCGAGCCGTAGATGAAATCCGTGCCGGCGCCGCCGTGGATCCTGTCGTGCTGGCGCGTGGGCTGCCCGCTGGGGTCGAAGTCGCCCCACAGCACGTCCGAGCCGGCCCGCCCGCGCAGGACGTCTGACCCGTGGTGGCCGAGCAGCTCGTCTGAGCGGCTCGTGCCGGTCAGCGCCGCCGGACCGTCTGCGGCCTTCTTGAGGACGCCGTCGATCGTGGGCCAGTACCTGTGGTCGGCGCAGTTCTTGCAGCCGCCTCCGGGAGTGTGGCTCGCGCCGGCCACGCCTGCGATGCAGAGCGTGCCCAGCAGGGCGGTCGGGATGGTGCGCAGGCGGGGCACGCCACCCCGGAACACGCGCGCTCAGATCTTGTTGCGCTGCAGCAGCTTGCGCCCGATGACCATGCGCTGGATCTCCGACGTGCCCTCGCCGATCAGCAGCAGCGGCGCGTCGCGATACAGGCGCTCGATCTCGTACTCCTTCGAGTAGCCGTAGCCGCCGTGGATGCGGAAGCACTCCTCGACGCAGAAGCGCCCGGCCTCCGAGGCGAAGAGCTTCGCCATGCCGGCCTCGAGCTCGGAGCTCTCGCCGGCGTCCTTCAGCCGCGCGGCCTTGCGCGTCAGCAGGCGCGCGGCCTCGATCTGCGTCGCCATGTCGGCGAGCTTGAACTGGATCGCCTGGTGCTGGGCGATCGGCTTGCCGAACGCCTTGCGCTCCTGCGAGTAGCGCAGCGCCAGCTCGAGCGCCCGCTGCGCGATGCCGACGCCGCGCGCGGCGACGTTCGCGCGGCCGACCTCGAGCGCGTCCATCATCTGCTGAAAGCCGCGGTTCATCCCCGCCTGCTCGCCGCCGAGGATGTTCTCCGCGGGGCAGCGGTAGCCGTCGAAGACGAGCTCCGTCGACTCGACGCCCTTGTAGCCCATCTTCCGCAGCGGCGGCGGGACGATGAAGCCGGCGTACTCGCCGGTGTTCTCCGAGACGCCCGGCTCCTTCTCGGCGATGAAGCACGACATGCCCTTGTAGGGCGGGTCGGCCTTCGGGTCGGTCCGCACGAGCACGAAGACGATCTTCGAGCGCAGCCCGTTCGTGACCCACATCTTCTGGCCGTTGAGCTCGTAGGCGCCGTCGTCGAGCTTCTTCGCCGTTGCCTTGAGCGCCTGCACGTCGGAGCCCATCTCCGGCTCCGACAGGCTGAACGCGGCGCGGCACTCGCCGGTCGCCATCTCGGGGAGGTACTTCTGCTTCTGCTCCGCGGTGCCGAACTTCATCAGCAGGTACGACCCGATGAAGTGCGTGTTGATGATCCCCGAGATCGAGATCCAGCCGCGCGACAGCTCCTCGACGATCATCACGTAGGTCGTCAGGTCGAGGCCCATCCCGCCGTACTCCTCGGGGATCGTGACCCCGAAGAGGCCGAGCTCCATCATCTGGTCGACGATGTCCTGCGGGAACTCGTCCTCGTGGTCGAAGTGCTCGGCGTTGGGCAGGATCTGCTCGTCGGCGAACTGGCGGACCATCGCGATGATGTCCTTCTGCTCGTCGGTGTACTCGCTGTAGGCAGGGGCTACGGCCATGACGTGACGCTCTCCAGGATCAGGAAGTTCCGGGCGTTGTGCGGCGTCGCCAGCTTATCCGCGCGCGGCCGGGGCGAGGCGCCTGGAAGACTGCCGCCGGATGGGCAACTTCGCCGTCGACGTCGTCGAACGTGCCCCCTCGCGACGGCTGGCGATCGTCGAGCTGGCGCGCGACGGGGCGCGCCGCGAGTGGTCGTTCGGACAGCTGGCGCGGGCCGCGCGAGGTCTCGCCGCGCACCTGCACGGCGAGCACGGCGTGCGGCGCGGCGACACGATCCTGACGCTCGTCGGAAACCGGCCCGACTGGGTCGCGACGATGATCGCGTGCTTTCGCCAGGGCTACGTCGTACTGCCCTGCAACGAGCAGCTGCGCGCAAAGGACCTGGCACTGCGGATCGCCGTCTGCCGGCCCTGCGTGGTGGTGTGCGACGTGCGAAACGCGGACGTGCTGCGGGAGTCGGGCTGGAGCGGGCCGACGGTCTGGCTGCCCGGCCTGGCTGACCTGCGCGTCGGCGTCGAGCCGCCCCCGCCCGCTGACCTGTCGCCGCTGGATCGCTGCCTGATCACGTTCACGAGCGGCACCGCCGGCGCGCCGAAGGCGGCCGTCCACGGCCAGCGCTACCTCGCCGGCCAGCGTCTCCAGGCCGAGCACTGGCTGGCGCCGCGCCGCGGCGACGTCGTCTGGTGCACGGCGGCCAGCGGCTGGAGCAAGTCCGCGCGCAACGCCTTCATCGCGCCGTGGATCCGCGGCGCCGCCGCGCTCCTGCACGACGCGCGCTTCGATCCCGCAGAGCGCCTCGAGCTGCTCGAGCGCGAGAAGGTCAACGTGCTCTGCATGGCACCGACGGAGTACCGCGTCATCGCCAAGCGGGCCACGCTGCGGCCGCTCTCCTCGCTGCGCGGCATCGTCGCCGCCGGCGAGGCGCTCAATCCTGACGTGCTGCGCGCCTGGCAGGAGGCGACGGGGCTGCAGATCCGCGACGGCTACGGCCAGACGGAGACCGGCCAGCTGACCGGCATGGCGCCGGGGACGGAGGTGCGGCCGGGATCGATGGGGCCGGCGCTGCCGGGCGTGGCCCTCACGATCGACGACGGCGAGCTCGTCGTCGACCCCGCGACGGTTCCGACGTTCTTCTTGGGCTACGTCGGCGACCCCGCATCGCGCGACCCGACGGCGCAGCCGTGGCGCACCGGCGACCGCGTCGCGCAGGACGAGGACGGGTTTCTGTTCTTCGAGGGACGCACGGACGACGTGATCATCTCCGCCGGCTACCGGATCGGCCCGTTCGAGGTCGAGTCGGCGCTCGTCGCACATGAGGCCGTCGCCGAGGCGGCGGTCGTCGCCGCGCGCGACGACGAGCGCGGCGCGGTCGTGCGCGCCGTCGTCGTCCTGCGCGACGGCTTCGCGCCCTCCGCCGACCTCGCGCGCGCGCTCCAGGAGCACGTCAAGCAGCAGACCGCGCCCTACAAGTACCCGCGCCGCGTCGACTTCGCCGCCGAGCTGCCGAAGACCGCCAGTGGGAAGGTCAGGCGCGCGCTGCTGCGCGAGCAGGGCTGACCGCAGGTGGGCGGGGCTAACTCGGCAGCGCGACGATCGCGTCGATCTCGACCTGCGCGCCCTTCGGCAGCGCGGCGACGCCGATCGCGACCCGTGCCGGCGGGTCGGCCGCGAAGAACGCGCGATAGGCGTCGTTGACCTCCGAGAACGCGCCCAGATCGGTCATGTAGAGCGTGCAGCGCACGGCGTCCGTGAGCCCGGCGCCCGCCGCGGCGCAGACGGCCTGCAGGTTCTCCAGGCAACGCGTCGCCTGCTCGGCGGGCGACGCGCCGACGAGCTCCCCCGACTCGGGGTCGAGCGCGATCTGGCCGGAGCAGAACAACAGGCCGCCCGCGCGGACGCCGTGGCTGTAGGGACCGATGGCGGCCGGCGCACCGATTGCGGTGACGGGCTCGCGATGCTGGGACACGTTTGGCTTCGCTCCTCGGGGTGAGCTGGGGTACGCGGCGAGACGCTACCCATTTGCGCTGCCGCGTTGATCGCGGATGCGGTTTTAGCGCCTGCGCCACGACGGGTAGCCGCAGTCGCGATGCCCAACGCTCTCGCCGGCGAGACCTCGCCGTATCTGCTGCAGCACCAGCACAACCCGGTCGACTGGCAGCCGTGGGGCGAGCAGGCGCTCGCCCGCGCCCGCGAGCTCGACCGCCCGCTGCTCGTCTCGATCGGCTACTCGGCCTGCCACTGGTGCCACGTGATGGAGCGCGAGTGCTTTGAGAACGAGGAGATCGCGGCGCTGATGAACGAGCACTTCGTCTGCGTCAAGGTCGACCGCGAGGAGCGCCCCGACGTCGACGCGCTCTACATGGAGGCCGTCCAGCTGATGACCGGCTCGGGCGGCTGGCCGCTGAACGTCTTCATCACACCCGAGCAGGTCCCGTTCTACGCCGGCACGTACTACCCGCCGCAGCCGCGCCAGGGGATGCCGAGCTGGCCGATGGTGCTGAGCGCCGTCGCCGAGGCCTGGAAGACCAAGCGCGAGGACATCCGTGCCCAGAACGACGCGATGGCGGCTCGGCTTTCGGGCGCCGCGCGGCTGCAGAGCGCCGAAGGCCCGCTGAGCGCGCAGATCTTCGACGACGCGGTCGACCAGCTGCGCTCGCACTTCGACTCGCGCAACGGCGGCTGGGGCGGCGCGCCGAAGTTCCCGGCGTCCTCGACGATCGAGTTCCTGCTGCGCCGCGGCGAGACTGCGATGACCCTCTACACGCTGCGCTCGATGGCCTCGGGCGGCATCCACGACCAGATCGGCGGCGGCTTCGCGCGCTACTCCGTCGACAACTCCTGGACGGTCCCGCACTTCGAGAAGATGCTCTACGACAACGCGCTGCTCGCGCGCGCCTACCTGCACGGCTGGCAGGTCAGCGGCGGCGCGGCCGACGGGGATCCCGTCCTGCGCCGCACCGCCGAGGAGACGCTCGACTGGGCGCTGCGCGAGATGACCGGCCCCGAGGGCGCGTTCTACAGCGCCCTGGACGCCGACTCCGAGGGCGTCGAGGGCAAGTTCTACGTCTGGAGCCTCGATGAGCTGCGCGACGCGCTCGGCGACGACGCCGACGAGGCGATCGCCTGGTTCGGCGCCAGCGCGCGCGGCAACTTCGAGGGCGCGAACATCCTCGAGTCGCGCGGCACCGAGCCCGCGCCGGAGGTGCGCGAGCGGATCCGCGCGACGCTGCTGGAGAAACGTGCCGAGCGGATCCGTCCGGGTCTTGACGACAAGCGCCTGACGGCCTGGAACGCGCTGATGATCGCTGCGCTGGCCGAGGCCGGCGCCGTGCTCGAGCGCGAGGACTACCTCGCCGCCGCGCGCCGCGCCGCGGCGTTCGTGCTCGACGAGATGCGCTCGCCCGACGGCCGCCTGCTGCGCACCTACAACGCCGGCGAGGCGAAGCTCAACGGCTACCTCGAGGATCACGCGTTCCTGCTCGAGGCGCTCCTGACGCTCTACGAGGCGACCTTCGAGGCGCGCTGGTTTCATGCCGCCCGCGATCTCGGCGACGAGATCGTCGAGCGCTTCGGAGACCCCGAGCGGGGCGGCTTCTTCCAGACCTCGAGCGACCACGAGCAGCTCGTCGCACGGCGCAAGGAGATCGACGACTCGCCGATCCCGTCGGGCCAGTCGAGCGCTGCGTTCGGCCTGCTGCGGCTCGCCGCGCTGACCGGCGAGGGACGCTACGAGCAGGCCGCGGTCGGCGTCCTGCAGCTCTTCGGCGACCTCCTGCGGCGCTCGCCGCTGGCGTTCGGGCACCTCCTGCAGGCGCTTGACTTCCAGCTCGCGCCGACGCAGGAGGTCGCGCTCGTCGGCGGCGACGTGACGGCGCTTGCGCGCGTCGTGCGAGCGCAGTTGCGCCCCCACCTCGTGCTCGCCGGCGGCGACGGCGAGGATGCTGCGGGCGTGCCGCTGCTGGAGGGGCGCACCCCGCTCGACGGGCGCGCGGCGGCGTACGTCTGCGAGCGGTTCACCTGCAAGCGGCCGGTCTCGGAGCCCGACGAGCTGCGAGAACTGCTGGCTTCTACGACGTGAGCGGCCGAACCATGCAGTAGAAGTGCTCGATGGCGTCGATGCTGACCGCGCCCGCCGGACGACGAGCGAAGTGGGTCGTGGCCGCGATCTGGATCGTGGCCATCGTCGGGTCGTTCGCGACCGACCTGCCGGGCAGGTTCGCCGACGCCGAGGAGAACGAGTCGACGTCGTTTCTGCCCGGCGAGGCCGAGTCGACGAGGGCGCTCGCCGCGACCGAGCGCTTTCAGGGCGGCGAGCTGGCGCCGCTGGTCGTCGTCTACCGTCGCGAAGGTGGCCTGACGCGCGCCGACAGACGCAGGATCGCCGGCGACCGCGCCGCGCTCAACAGACTGGATCTGCGCGCCACCTCGCCCTTCGGCGAGCCGCTGCTGTCGGCGGACGGCAGCGCGGCGATCGTGCAGGCGCAGATCACGGGCGACGGCGAAGCGGCGACGATCCTCGACCCCGTCGAGGCGGTCCGCGAGCGCGTCAGCGATCCGGGCGGAGGCCTCGAGGCGAAGGTCACCGGACCCGCCGGCTACGCGGCCGATCAGATCAAGGTCTTCGAGGGCATCAACGGCGTACTGCTCGGCGCCGGGTTGCTGCTCGTGCTCGTCCTGCTGGCGCTGATATATCGCAGCCCGGTGTTTCTGTGGATCCCCCTGCTGGCGATCATCTTCGCCGAGCTCGCGACGCGCTCGATCGGCTACGGCCTGACGGAGCTCGGCGTCACCGTCAACGGGCAGTCCTCGGCGATCCTGTCGATTCTCGTGCTCGGCGTCGGCACCGACTACGCGCTGCTGCTCGTCGCGCGCTACCGCGAGGAGCTGCGCCGCCACGAGGACAGGCACGAGGCGATGGCGCTCGCGCTGCGCACGGCGGGGCCGGCGATCTTCGCGTCCGGCATGACGGTGATCGCGGCATTGCTCTGCCTGACGCTGGCGGACGTCAACGGCACCTCGGGGCTGGGGCCGGTCGGCGCGCTCGGCGTCGCCGTCGCGATGCTCGCGATGCTGACGCTGCTGCCCGCCTGGCTCGTGATCTGGGGGCGCGGCGCGTTCTGGCCGCGCGTGCCGCGGCTGGGCACCGAGGGCGCCGACGAGATGCACGGCGCCTGGCGACGGGTCGGCGACCGCGTCGTGCGCAGCCCGCGGCGCGTGTGGGTCGGCACGGTGGCGCTACTGCTCGTGCTGTCGCTGGGCCTGTTGAACTTCGACGACGGCCTGACGAGCGGCAACGGCTTCCGCGACGAGGTCGAGGCGGTCGCGGGCCAGCAGCTGCTCGCGCAGTCGTTCCCCAGCGGCGCCAACGCGCCGACCGACATCATCGTGCCCGACCCCGCGCGCGTCGACGCCGTGCGCGCGGCCGTCGCCGACGCGCCCGGCGTCAGCGAGGTCCGTCCGGTCAAGCGCGGCGAGGACGGCGTGCTGCTCGCCGCCGTGCTCGAGCCCGATCCGTTCTCGACCGAGGCCTTTGAGCTGATCCCCGCGATCCGCGCGGCCGCCAAGCGCGCGGGCGGCGAAGCGACGCTCGTCGGCGGGGGCACAGCCGTCGAGTACGACCTGCGCAAGGCCGCGGCGCGCGACAACAGGGTGATCGTCCCGATCGCGCTCGTCGTCGTGCTGCTGATCCTGATCGCGCTGCTGCGCGCGCTCGTCGCGCCGCTGATGCTGATCGCGACCGTGATCCTCTCCTACGCCGCCGCGCTCGGCGTCGGCGCGGTCGTCTTCGACGTCGTCTTCGGCTTCCCCGGCAGCGATCCCTCGCTGCCGCTGTTCGCGTTCATCTTCCTGGTCGCGCTGGGGATCGACTACAACATCTTCCTGATGGCGCGCGTGCGCGAGGAGACGCTGCGTCACGGCACGCGCGAGGGGATGCTGCGCGGGTTGGCGGTCACCGGCGCGGTGATCACGTCAGCCGGCGTGGTGCTCGCGGGGGTGTTCTCCGTGCTCGGCGTCCTGCCGCTCGTCTTCCTCACCGAGATCGGCTTCGTCGTGGCGTTCGGCGTTCTGCTCGACACGTTCCTCGTGCGCTCGGTGCTCGTCCCGGCGCTGACGTTCGAGATCGGCCCGAGCATCTGGCTGCCGTCCAGGCTCGCCAAGGCCCAGTAGGCGCCGGCGCTACACCGCGTCCTCGAGCTGCGCGAGCTCCTGCTCGTCGAGCTCGAGCTCGGCGGCGGCGATGTTCTCCTCCAGATGCGCGACGGAGCCGGTTCCCGGGATCGGCAGCATCACGGGAGAGCGCTGCAGCAGCCAGGCCAGCGCGACCTGGGCGGGCGTCGCGGCGTGCTCCTGCGCGATCTCGGCGACGACGGCGCCCGGCCCGGCGAGGTCTCCCGCCGCGAGCGGAAACCACGGCAAGAAGCCGAGGCCGTCGCGCTCGCAGACGTCGAGCACCTCCTGCGACCCGCGGTCGGTCAGGTTGAAGCGGTTCTGGACGGACACGACGTCGACGATCGCGCGTGCCTCCCGGAGCTGCTCGACGGAGACGTTGGAGACGCCGATGTGGCGGATCTTGCCCTCGTCCTGAAGCTCCTTCAGCGCGCCGACGGACTCGGCGTAGGGCACCTCGGGATCGGGCGCATGCAGCTGGTAGAGCTCGATCCGCTCGACGCGCAGGTCCTTCAGCGAGCCCTCGCAGGCGTCCCGCAGGTGCTGCGGGCGGCCGTTGCGCCCCCACTGGCCCGGGCCGCTGCGTTCGAGGCCGCCCTTCGTCGCGATCGTCAGCCCGTCGGGATAGGGATGCAGTGCCTCGGCGATGAGCTGCTCGCTGACGTGCGGACCGTAGCTGTCGGCGGTGTCGATCAGGTCGACTCCGAGCTCGACGACACGCCGCAGCACGTCGAGCGCGCTGTCGCGATCCGGCGGCGGCCCCCAGACGCCCCGGCCGGTGATCCGCATCGCGCCGTAGCCAAGCCGATGCACCTCGACGTCAGCGCCGAGCGTCAGCGTGCCGGATGCATCGACGGCGCTCACTCCCGAGCTGCGGGTGTCACAGGACCGGCAGGTAGCGATCGAGCTCCCACTGGCTGACCTGCACCCGGTAGTCCTCCCACTCGCGGCGCTTGATCTCGACGTAGCGGTTGAACATGTGCTCGCCGAGTGCGCGCAGCACGAGCTCGGACTCCGCGGTCAGCTCGATCGCCTCGCCGAGCGTCTCGGGCAGCTGCTCGATGCCGAGCCGGCGGCGGTCGTCGGGCGACAGGTGGTAGAGGTTCTTCTCCATCGGCTCGGGCAGCTCGTAGCCCTTCTCGATGCCCTCCAGGCCCGCGTGCAGCAGCGCGGCGAACGTCATGTACGGGTTGCAGGCGGGGTCAGGGCAGCGCAGCTCCATCCGCGTCGCGTTCTCCTTGCCGGGGTGGTAGAGCGGCACCCGCACGAGCGCGGAGCGGTTGCGCCGGCTCCACGCGACGTAGACGGGCGCCTCGAAGCCCGGGACGAGGCGCTTGTAGGAGTTCACCCACTGGGCGAAGATCGACGAGATCTCGCGCGCGTGCCTGAGCTGTCCGGCGATGAAGGCCTTGCCGGTGTCCGACAGGAAGTAAGGGTCGTCGGCGTCGAAGAAGGCGTTGCTTCCGTTCCTGAAGAGGCTCATGTGCGTGTGCATCCCGGAGCCGTTCTCGCCGAACAGCGGCTTGGGCATGAACGTCGCATGCCAGCCGTACTTCATCGCGTACTCCTTGACGGTGATCCGGTACGTCATGCAGTCGTCGGCCATCTTCATGGCGTCGGCGTAGCGCATGTCGATCTCGTGCTGGCTGGGGCCGACCTCGTGGTGCGTGTACTCGACGTGGATGCCGAGCTGCTCGAGCGCGAGCACCGTCTCGCGCCGCACGTCAGAGCCGGCGTCGAGTGTCGTGAGGTCGAAGTAGCCGCCGTTGTCGAGGACCTCGGTCCCCTGCGAGTCCTTGAAGAGGAAGTACTCGAGCTCCGGGCCGACGTTGAACCTGTCGAAGCCGATCGAGCCCGCACGCTGCAGCGCGCGGCGCAGGACGTGGCGCGGGTCGCCCTCGTAGGGCGTGCGCTCGGGCGTCAGCACGTCGCAGAACAGCCGCCCGACGCCTTGCTCCTCCGGTCGCCACGGGAGGATCGCGAACGTCGCCGGGTCCGGCATCGCGAGCATGTCGGACTCCTCGATCGCGTTGAAGCCGGTGATCGACGATCCGTCGAAGCCCATCCCGGACTCGAAGGCGTCGTCGAGCTCGTCGCGGTTGATCGAAAACGACTTGAGCTGCCCGAGGATGTCCGTGAACCACAGCCGGATGAAGCGGATGTCGCGCTCGGCGACGATCGCCTTGACGTCGTCGGGCGTCTTGGGGCGGTCGTCACTCATGGGCGGGAGCCTAGTGGGCCGCCCACAAACGTTGCACCCGAAACCTCGGGCGCAACGTTCCTGGGCGACCCGCTAGCCGGTCGTCTCGTCATCGCTGTCCGCCGTTTGGGCGAGCAGCTCGCCAGACGCCCACCGGGCCAGGCGCCCTACAGCCGTCTGTCCCAGGCGGCTTACACCATCCAGTGCCGCGCCCAGCGCTCGAGCTCGCGGACCGCGGGCTCGAGGTCGCGGCCCATCTCCGTGAGCGCGTACTCGACGCGCGCGGGACGGCCCGCGCGCTCCGTCCGAACGACGACGCCGTGGCGCTCGAGCTCCTTCATGCGCTCCGACAGCAGCCGGTCGGAGAGCTCGGGCACGGCTTCGGCGATCTCACCGAAGCGCAGCGGCTGTCGCTGGATCAGGACGCTGATGATCGCTCCCGTCCAGCGGCGTCCGATGAGCTCGACCGCCCGGTGGTAGTAGGGGCAGCAGGCGGGCCGGCCTTCGGCTGTGCCGACGAGCGTCCGCCTCGCACGCCCGCCGGCTCGCGGCGCGGGCCGCAGGCCGTCCTCCGCGGATCCCATCCGCTACGCGGCCCGCAGGCTCCGGGTGTCCTCGACGGAGCCGTCGACCGGCACGTCCCCCGCGACGTTGACCATCGCGGTGAAGCGCTCGAGCGCGACGTAGGCGATCGCCTCGAGAATCTGCTCGTCGCTCCAGCCGGCCTCGCGCGCCTCCTCGTGCAGGTGCATCGGTGGGCGGCCCGGGCTCTCGACGACGGCCTCGAGGTAGGTCAGCAGCGCCGCGGCGCGCGCGTCGTTGGACTTGAACTCGCGGGCCAGTGCGACCTCGTCGAGCGCCAGGCCGGCCTGGCGGGCCGTGCGACTGTGCAGCGCGATCCCGGGCTGTGAGCCGTGGTGCTCGGCGATCGCGAGCGAGATGCGCTCGAGCGTCGGCACGTCGAGCGCGCCGCGGCGCAGCTCCGAGCGGAAGCGCGCGTAGCCGCGCAGCGCCGCGGGCGAGCCGGCGAGCGCGGCGAGGAAGTTCGGCAGCTGGCCGCCGCCGGCGAGCGCGCCGCGCAGCACCGCGACTGAGCCCTCCGGAGCGGTGAGCTCGTCGTGGATCTGGAACCTGCTCATCGGTGTCTTCATGGGGAAGGCCTTCTGGGGATCGCGATGGATCAGCGTCCGTGCCGTTGGGGACTGGCGAGTTGCTTACTTCTCGTAAGTGTAGGCCGCGGTCCCTGCCTGCGCAAGACCGGAGCCTCACCTGTTCTACGCACGCCGGTAAAGACGAGTTCACGCACGTGTGTCGATCGTGCGAAGGGTCCCCCGCTCTTCACGGGCGCAATCGTGATCTCGGCGCGCTGTCCACCCTCAGCGCGACGCCCGCCAACGGCAAACGGGACGCTCAGGATGAGGGTGGCCGGCTGGCCGCGACGAAATCGGCTTGCGCGAGCTGGTCGAGCACCTCTCGAAAGATGCCCCAAGCCGGCTCGCCGATGCCTTCCCTCCATCTGCGCTCCAGCTCGCGCCCGGCCTCCCAGATCGCGGCCTCGAGGCGCCGACCGCGCGCTGTGAGGCGCACCACCCGGGCGCGGCCGTCAGCAGCGTGCGGCTCGCGCGTCAGATATCCCAAGCGCTCGAGTTGGCCGAGCATGTCGTTGACGGCTTGCTTGGACAGCTGAGCACCGGCGGCGATCTCTGTCGGGGGCGAGAGGAAACCAGCGACAGTCGGCCACGCCGCGCGACGCCAGGCGCCTCTCGCCTACCCGACCAACCTCGCCGCCGAGGCGGCCGGAGTCAGTGACCGCACCGCGCGCAAGTGGCTGGCCCGCTACCGCCGCGAGGGCTGCGACGGCCTGCGTGATCGCTCGTCGGCGCCGGCGACGGTCGCTACCGCACCTGCGAGCGGCGCGTCGAAGCGATCGCTGCGCTGCGGCGCCTACGCATGACCGGCGCGGAGATCGCCGAGGTCCTCTCGATGGCGCACTCGACCGTGTCGGGGATCCTCATGAAGATCGGGATGGGCAAGCACCGGCAAGCGCGGCGCTACACCGGCTCACGCACGATGCTGAGGGTGCTCGCCGCCAGATGGTCGGCTGGGAGTTCGTGCACGTCGCGATCGACGACGCCACCCGCCTGGCCTACGTCGAAGTTCTCCACGACCCGAAAAGGCGCTCACGGCGATCGGCTTCTTGCGCCGCGCTGTCGAGCACTTCGCCGGCTACGGCATGACCGTCGAACAGCTGATCACCGACAACGGCTCGGCCTACCGCTCAACGATCCACGCGATCGCGTGCCGCACGCTCGGGCATCCGCCACCTACGCACCCGGCCCTACCGCCCACAGACCAACGGCAAGGCGAGCGCTTCATCGCACGCGGCCCTCGCGACCCTCGGGGGCCTCGACGACCCGGGGAAGGTCCCCCGGTGGTCGATCCGCCGCCGATGGCCACCCACCCGGGCGTCGGTCGCTGCCCGCTTCCGCGCCGGGCCGACGCGCTCTCAACTGAGCTTGTCCTTGGCCTTCTCGAGCATGCTGTCCTTGACCGTTTCGAGCATGCCGCCCCCCTTCTGCTCGGGCCGCTCGCTGCCGAGCTGCGGCGAGCCGTGCCCCCCGGACTGGATCTGGGCGGTCTGGTTCATGCTCTCGGGCGGGGGAGACGGGAGGATCGGCTCGCCCCCGAGCGGACGCGCCGGCTCACTGCTGAACTGGCCGCGGCCGTCGAGCGACGGGCCGGTTGACCAGCGGCCCTCCGGCGGCGGCGGCCCGTCGGGCGTCGACGTGGACAGGAACGTGTAGTTGAAGTCCTGGTTCTCCTGGTCCGACGGGAAGCTGTCAGGGATCGGCAGCGCGTTCACTCCGCCGATCTCCTCGATGACGGCCAGCCACTGCTGCTGGTGCATCGTGTCCCGGGCGATGAGGAAGGCCAGCATGTCCTTCATGCCGGGGTCGTCGGTGAGGTTATACAGGCGGGTGGCGAGCGTGCGGCCGGTGGCCTCCGCCGCCACGTTGGCGTACATGTCCGCGCCCGCGTTTCCGCTGGCGTAGACGTTCGACATGTCGAAGGCCATCCCGTCGGCGTCGACGGGCAGCGCGCCCATGCCCGACGACAGGTACTGACGGGGCATCATGCCGCCGAGCATCGCCTGCATGATCGGGCTCTTGGCGGCGACGCCCTCCTTGACCGCCTCCTTGGAGCCCTCGAGGTTGAGCGCCACGGCGTGGCAGAGCATCTCGATGTGGGCGAGCTCCTCGGTGCCGGTCTGTAGAAGGAGGTCCTTGTACCTCTTCGGTCCTCGGAAGCTCCAGGCCTGGAAGAGGTACTGCATCGCGACCCGGATCTCACCCTCCACGCCGCCGATCGCCTGCTGCAGGTGCTTCGCGAAGAGGGGGTTGGGGCTGTCGACGCGGACCTTGTACTGCAGTTGGCCGTCGGTGTAGAACATCGCCGGTCCTTTCGCTCGAGGGTGTGCCGCGGGACTACCCACCGGCACTACCCACCGGGCCGCTTACCCTGCCATCGACCTGTCGAGACGTTCGGTGGTTGCTGAGCCGCGCTCCGACGTTCCCATAGATGTCAAGGGGCGAGCTTTTGGTGGTTTGCCCGACGAAGCCGGCGCCGCAGGTGATCGCGTGGGGTGGGTGCGATGATGGCGGCGTCGCGCGCTCGATGTAGCGCTTCAGGCAGCGGATCGTCTCCCGCTTGGTCTTGCTGCGGGCGGGTCGCAGCCGGCGACACAGCGTCGCCTTGCCGCGGATCGAGCGACGCACGGCGAGCTGTTCGCGTAGCTGCTGGGGCGCGGTGATGATCAGCTGGGAGAGCTGGGCCATCGCCGCGCTGCGGGCCTTGACGGCGCTCGCTCGCGTGGTGCACAAAGCCGGATCGATTCGACGATCGCGTCGGTCTCTTGGGGATCGTGTGGCCTTGCCGGCGAGCGCCAAGCGGGCGGCCATCTCGGCGTCGATCGGGTCGCTCTTGCCTACGCCGGCGGCGAGTGTGGGGGTGTCGGTTGGTTGACCTCGAACACCCTGATGTCGTGCTCGCGCAGGCAGCGCACCCGTCCAACGGCGTAGACACCTGTGGACTTGATGTCGACGACGTCGACGTGTCCGAAGTCGCGCAGCCAGTCAACAGCCTGGCGTAGCCGGCGAACGTCGAACGTCGTCTCAAAGCTCTCGGTGCCCAGCAGCGAGCCGCGGCCGTCCAGCGCCGCGGCCTCGTGTGTCGCTGTACGGCGTGAACGCCGCCGATGACAACGCTCTCGGTGTCCTGCATGCTGTCCATCGCTGTCGCTTCGTTCCGGGCGGGGCGGCCGGTCGGGAAGGGCGGACATAACAGTGACGAGGCACTTTTCGCAAGCAGGTTCCTATCAGGTCACGCGCCGCCCGACCCGACCACCCCGTTTGATGAGCAGTCCGAGGCGAGCGGCCCGAGCCGACAGGTCCCCAGCAACGACACCCACAGCGTCAGTTGACAGCAGGTCAGACTCGATCAGCGCGCCGACGAGATCTTCACGGTTTGACGGAGACCTTGAAATCTGGGGCTCCGAGGCTGAAATCCGGGATCGTGTCCTCGAGGAAGGGCAACAGTCCGGAGTTCCGGGCAGGGTCCCCGCGCCAAACTAACCACGGGCTCAACACGCGCCATAGTGGAGCGGCGTCCCCAGCGGCCACCGAATCATCGCCCATTTTCACCCGCCCGGAGCCGACCAACCGGCCGAGCGGAACTAACCCCTCTCCGCGGAAACCCAGCCCCGCTCGGGGAGCACGTCATCCTGCACACCAACCTTGCGCCCGCTACACCCCGGGCTACTCACGATCTCGGTCAGTTCCGCACCGGTCGCTTCATCGTGCGATAGACGAACTCGTCGGTCTGTGCCGACTCGCGTGCCGAGATGACGCGGTCGTGGTGGCGTGAGAACCGGCAGACCGGATCGGTGGCCGCCGCGTCGCCCGTTAGCCGCAGCGCCTGGCAGCGGCAGCCGCCCCAATCGACCTCCTGTCGTCCGAGCGGGCACGTGCGGCATGGCTCCTGCATCCAGTCCGTGCCGCGGAAGCGGACGAACGCGTCCGAGCTGCTCCAGATCCACTCCAGCGGATGCTCGCGGACGTTGGCGAACTCGAGCCCCGGGATCGTCGCCGCCGCGTGGCAGGGCAACACGTCGCCGTTCGGAGCGACCACCATCGCCGTGCGACCCCAACCGCCCATGCACGGCTTTGGCAGGTCCTCATAGAAGTCGGGGAGCACCCAGAGAACGTCCACCTTGGGGCCGACCCGCTCACGAAAGCGCTGGACCGCTTCCTCCGCGCGCCGAAGCTGCTTCGGCGATGGCAGCAGCGCCTCCTGGTTTGCGACCGCCCAGCCGTAGTACTGCGTGTTCGCAAGCTCGAGCCGCTGCGCCCCGAGCTCGAGTGCGAGATCGAGCACCTCCGCGATCCGATCGAGGTTCTGCCGGTGCAGGACGCAGTTGATCGTCAGCGCGAAGTCGAGCTGCTTCGCGAGCCGCGCGGCCGCGATCTTCTTCTCGAACGACCGGTTTCCCGCGATGCGATCGTTCTCATCGGCGTTCGGACTCTGGATCGAAATCTGCACGTGATCGAGCCCCGCTGACTTCAGCGCCTCCGCACGCTCGCGCGTGAACAGCGTGCCGGCGGTGATCAGCGAGGAGTACAGACCGGCGTCGCGCGAGGCCGCGCACAGCTCCACCAGGTCGCCGCGCAGCATCGGCTCGCCCCCCGTGAGCGCGAGCTGAAGGACGCCGAGTCGGCGCGCCTCGCGAAAGGTGCGGATCCAGTGCTCGGTCTCGAGTTCCCGGCGGTACTTCTCGCCGCCGATGTCGAGCGGATTCGAGCAGTACGGGCAGTGGAGCGGGCACTGGTAGGAGAGCTCGGCGATCAGCGTCGACGGCCTATGCTGCCGCATCGACCACCAGTCCTCTCGCCGCCATGGCGTCGACCACGCGTCGCACGTCGTCGCGGAGATCGGCGCGGGCATACCGCACGGACAGGGCACCGACGATCTCGTCGAGCGAGCGCTCTCCGTCGCACAGCTCGAGCACCTCCGCCGCGGTGCGATTGAGCCGCACGGCACCCTCCGGGACCAGCAGCAGGTGCTCCTCGCGCACCTCGTCGTACCGCAGTCGCGCTCCCGTGGCGAGGCAGGGGCGGGTCACGCGCGGGTCACCGGCGGCTGCGTGTCGCCGCGCTCGATGGCATCGAGCTGCGCCCACAGCATCTCGGTCTTGAAGCGCAGCGCCGCGACGGCAGACTGTTGCTGCTCGCGCGTCCCGCAGCGCTCGATGGTGAGATCGAGCGCGTACTGCGCGTCAGCTGGCGCCTTCACGAGCCGTGTACGGAAGTACTCGAGCCCCGAGGACTCGATCCAGTCGTAGTGACGCTCGAGCGCCTCGAGCCGCACGCGCATCGCGGCCGGGGCGAAGAGCTCTGTGAGCGATGACGCGACCGCCTCGAGCCACGGCTTGTGGCGCGCGAAGGTCACGTAGGCGTCGACCGCGTAGCGCACCGTGGGGAGGACGCGCTGTTCGGAGACGAGGTCTCCGCGCGGCACGCCGAGCGCCTCGCCGAGCCGCAGCCACGATTCGATGGCGCCCGTTGCGTCGCTCGTGCCGTCGTGGTCGATGATGCGCTGTATCCATACGCGCCGGACCTCCACCTCGGGGCAGTTGGCGAGGATCGCCGCGTCCTTCAGCGGGATGCACCTCTGGTAGTAGAAGCGGTTCACGGCCCAGCGTTGGAGCTCCGCGCGCGTGAGCTCTCCCGCGTCCATGCGTCTGTGGAAGGGGTGCAGGTCGTGGTAGCGCGTCGCCTGCGCGCGCAGGCGAGCGGTGAACTCCTCGGGCGGCCACGGGCCGCGATCACCCGCCGGTCTCGTGGCAGTCTCGCTCACAGCTCGATCTCGAGACCGTCGTAGGCAACCTCGACGCCCGCGTGGAGGACCGCCTCGCGCTCGTCGGAGTCCTCGAGCAGGATCGGGTTCGTGTTGTTGATGTGGACGAGCACCTTGCGCGGTCGCTCCAGCCGCGCGAGCGCCTCGAGCGTCCCGCCGGGCCCCGAGAGTGGCACGTGTCCCATGTCGCCCGCGCTGCGGACGGAGATGCCGAGTCGAGGAAGCTCGTCGTCGCGCCAGAACGTCCCGTCGACGAGCACGAGATCGCTCGTCTGCAACCGGGTGAGCACGCCATCGTCCAAGCGGGCGAGACCAGGAGCGTAGGTGACGACGCCGCCGCCCGAGCGATCGCGGAAGACGAACCCACTCGCCCCGAGCTCTACGCCTGACCCGCTCAGGTAACGCGGCGCGTCGCCGCCCACGTCGAACGGCTCGACTGTGAGGCTCGACCCTTCCAGCGGTCTCGACCGCTCCCGTTCCAGCCTCTGCCACTCGACCCCGCAATAGCGCTCGAGCATCGCCAACACCGGATACCCGTCCCTCAGCGCGCGCTCGACGCCTTCATCTCCGAAGACGCGCACCGGCGCTGCCGACTCACGCAGGAGGAGAAGCCCCGCCGTGTGATCGATCTCCGCGTCGGTCAGGAGCACCCCCGCGATCGGCGCCGCGCGAACGCCGTCGACCTGCCGGGCTGTGAGCGCCTCCAGCTGCTGGCGCGCGTCCGGTGAGGCGTTCACGAGGAACCACGGCCCCTCGCGACCCCGGATCGCCAGCGACGACTGCGTACGCGGTCGCGCCCGTACACCCTCGCGCGCCGCCTCGCACGTCTCGCAGTGGCAGTTCCACTGCGGAAAGCCTCCGCCGGCGGCCGAGCCGAGAACACGAACGCGCACGTGGCAGAGGGAAGCAAGACCAGCCCCGGGCGAGCACCCGAGGCGACGCGTGCTTGAGAGCCGTTACCGCCGGTACAGGTAGGAGGTGACCTCGGAGCAGAGATCGACGAACTCGAATTCGGGCTTGATCCACGTCACGCGAGGCCTCCTACTAGGGTGCACGAAACTTGGACACTACCCACCGCAGGAGCCGAACGATCACAGTCAGACGATGGACATCGAAGTAACCGCGGCGGAGCCGTCTGCGGTCGGCGCCGATCTCATCGCTGCCGGCGTGGGGGCGCGGGCCGCGCAGCTTGGTGCCCCGCAGCGCGCGATCGCGGATGCAGATCCCGTCGCCATCGTCTATACGGCTGCCGCCCCGCTCGCTGTCGTCGCACTCGAGCCGGACGTCGAGGGACTGCGGACGGGCGCTGCGCGGGCGGTGCGCGCGTGCCGCGGCGGCGGCACGGTGGCGTGGGCGCTCGAGGCGTCCCTGCCCCTCCCCGTCGAGGAGCAGGTGCGCGCGCTGGCCGAGGGCGCCGTCCTCGGCAGCTACGACGCTCGCCGCTGGCGAAGCGGCGAGCAGCCGCGCGGCGTCCAGCGCTTCGTGATCTGCGGCTGCGGCGACGACGTCACGCCCGTGGCCAACCGCGCAGCGCTCGTCGCGCGTTGGACGAACGCGGCCCGCGAGCTCGTCGACGCCCCGCCGAACGTCGTCTCACCGGCCGGGCTCACGGAGCGCGCGGCGGCGTTTCCGCGGCTGCGGGCCGAGACGATCGACCCCGCCGCGGCGGGGCTTGGCGCACTCGCCGCCGTGGGCGCGAGCAGCCCGGCCCAACCGCTTCTCCTCGTGCTCCGGCACGAGCCGCCCGGCGCGCCGGCCGCACCCCGGCTGGCGCTCGTCGGGAAGGCCGTCACCTTCGATTCGGGCGGCTACTTCCTCAAGCCGCAGACGGACATCATCCGCCAGAAGGCCGACATGGCGGGCGGCGCGGCCGTCGTGGCGGCGCTCGGCGCGATCGCCGAACTCGAGCTCCCGCTGTCGGTCACCGGTGTCGTGCCTGCCTGCGAGAACATGCTGAGCGGCACCGCGATGCGGCCGACCGACGTCGTCAGGACCGCTGCCGGCCTCACCGTCGAGGTCACGAATCCCGACGCCGAGGGGCGGTTGATCCTGGCGGATGCACTCTGGTACGCGCGCCGCGACGGCGCGACGCACCTCGTCGACCTGGCGACACTGACGGGCGCGTTGCGCGCGGGCATGGGAGACGTCTACGGCGGCGTCTTTTCGACCGACGAGCTGTGGCGTGACGCCGTCGTCGAAGCGGGCAACGCAAGCGGCGATCTCGCCTGGCCGTGGCCGCTTCACCCGCGCTATCGACCGCTGCTCGACTCGACCGTGGCGGATTTGCGCAACACAGCGGGAAAGAGCTTCGGATTTCCGATCGTCGCTGCGACGTTCTTACAGCAGTTCGCGGGCGAGGGGCCGTGGGCGCATGTCGACATGCTCGGGCCCGCTTTGCTCGACGAGGATCGCGGCGACGCGTTCGGCCGCGGCGCGACCGGCTACGGCGTCCGCATGCTCATCGAGCTCGCCGCGCGCCTGAGCGCCGAGGCGCGGGCGTGAGCGGTCACGGCTGGCAGTGCCGACGCGGTCCCCGACGAGCCGATCACCCGGTCAGCGACATGGCTGCCGCCGCGAGGACCAAAGCGGCTCCGGCGACAGCGCTGGCGCCAGCGCCACGCTGCATCACCGGGAACACGCGCGGCAGCAGGACACCGACGAGGAGGCCCACGAGCGCCAGCAGCGCGCTCGACAACGCCTGCTGACCGGCCTGTCCGAGAAGCCAACCAGCCGTCGGGTCACCGACGAGACCGTAGGTGAGGTTGTCGAGACTCAGGGCCCACGGCACGAGCCAGACCGGCCAAAGCGGAGCGACTGCGTGCGTGAGGCCGGCGACGACGAGCAGATAGACCCCCAAGGCGGCCAGCATCGCCATCTCCATGACCTCGGTCACGCTGGACGAGACCTGCCAGGCGATGGCCGAACCGACCAGGAACGCAACTGCGTCGGCGGCGCCGAAGAGGGCAGCGAGCGGCAGGCGCGACCGCCGGCCGACGATCGCACCGATCGCCATGCACGCGATCAAACTGTCCAGACCTAGAACCAGGAAGTTCATCTCAAACTCCAGACTGTGTTGCGGATGTCGATCATCCCTGCGGGATGTGGCAGGTCGGTGACCGCTGCTCCCGTCGGCGTGCGATGTCTCGCCTGCAGCCCTATTGCGCCAGTGCGAAGGCGAAGAGAGCGGCTCCGTGTGGCGCCCCGGCCATCTCGGGTGCGAACCCTTCGACCCAACTGCCCCACCCGACCGGCACGGCTATGTACTGGGTTCCGTCGATGCTGTATGTCGAGGGGCTGCTGTGGTGGCCGCTTCCGCACTGGAACTGCCACAACAGCTCCCCGGTCTCAGCGTGGAACGCGTTGAACTCGCCCGTAGGCTCGCCGACGAACACGAGGTCGCCTCCGGTGGCGAGCACCGACGCGACCATCGGTGTCTCGTTGCGCCACCGCCACACCTCTTCGCCGGTGGACGGATCGAACGCCTTGATGAACCCCTGCATGTTCTTGTCGACGGCCGGGTCCGCTCCGAAGTACGGAAGGCTCTCCTTGAACTCCACGCGCCTCAGCGTGAGGTTCGCACCGACATCGATCACCGGGACGTAGAAGAGCCCCGTCTTCGGGCTGTAGGCCGTGTGCGTCCATTCCGTGGCCCCGGCCGGCGCCGGCCACACGTGGACCGGCTCCCCCTCCCTCTCGGCCCAGATCTTGGGCGTCACCTTACCGTCGGCGGCGATCTCGCCCCAGGTGATGCGTTCGCCGAAGGGCGCCACCCGGACCAGCTCACCGTTCGTACGGTCCAGGACGAAGAAGTACCCGTTCTTGTTGAAGTGACCCAGCAGCTTGCGCCCGTCCAACTCGAACAGGATGGGCGTCATGTTGCTGTCGTAGTCCCACACGTCGTGCGGCGTGTACTGGTAGTGCCAGCGGATCTCGCCGTTGTCAGGGTCCACGGCGATCACGCAGTCGGTGTAGAGGTTGTCTCCCTCTCGAACGCTTCCGTCGAAGTCGGGCGAGGGGTTGCCGGTCCCCCAGTACATGAGGTTCAGCTCCGGGTCATAGGTGCCGGTGACCCAGCAGTTTCCACCCCCCCGCGCCCAGGCGTCACCATCAGCAGGCCACGTCTCGGACCCGGGCTCCCCCGGCTTCGGCACCGTATAGGTCCGCCAGACGCGCTCTCCGGTGTCGAGATCGAAGGCATCGAGGTGGCCGCGCACCCCGAACTCCCCGCCGGAGCTCCCCACGATCACCAGGTTCTTGACGACCAGGGGAGCGACCGTCGCGCTCTCGCCGGCCCGCACGTCGCCGTACACCTGGTCCCAGAGACAGTTGCCGGTTTCGGCGTCGATCGCGATCACATGGGCGTTGAGGCTGACGACGAAGACCTTGCCCTTCGCCACGGCGACGCCGCGGTTGACGTTGCCGCAGCAGATCGGCGTATCGAACGGGATCTCATGCCTGTAGCGCCACAGTTCCTGCCCGGTCCGGGCGTCGATGGCCCAGACCCAGCCATCCCAGCCCGAGACGTACATGACACCGTCGACGACGATCGGGGCCGCCTCGAAGGCGTACGTCGACTCCCCCGCCTGCAGGCCGATCGGGCTGAACTGAAACACCCACGCCGGACGGAGGCGCTCGACGTTCTCCGTGTTGATCTGCTCCAGCGTGCTGTAGCGCTGGCCGTCGTAGGCGCCGTAGTAGGTCAGCCAGTTGTGCGGTTCCGAGCGGGCTTCGAGAATGCGCTCGTAGGTGACATCCCGGACCACCGGTGGCGCGCTACCGACCGCGGCACTCAGAGATCCGAGGTTGACAGCCCGCTCTGCGGGCACGTAGTGCTTCTGTTGGCCGTGATTCTCGCGTGACTTCCTGACGGCCGCAATGACCCCGGCCGCGCACATCGAGCCGATTCCCAGCGCGGAGAGCTGCTTTCCCTTGAGCGGCATCGACTGCTCCTTCTACGGTCGGGGCTGGGGCGGGCGATCCAGGCGAGCCTCGCGCGGAACGTCCCCCAGCACAAGGATCCCCCCGATCAGGCCTCGGCCCTCGTTGTTGGCTATAGCGGAGCTGAACCAGTAGTAGCCCGGGCCGTCGAGGTTGAGGCTGGCCCTTCCTCGGGAGAGCATCGGCAACCAGATCCATTGCTTGTCGCCGTTGCTCGGCAAGATCGCGCAGTGAGGGTCCCACGGGTCATCGTTGACGAGCTCGAGGTCGAGGTCGCCCCCATGGGGCATGACGATGACCGACGGTTTCCAGATGAATTCGGCGGGCGGGATCCGCAGTTCCGCGCGCAGGCGGCCGTCAGGTCCCTTCTTGGCGTGCGCGAGGCCGCCGTGGATGAACAGTCGGCCCAGCATCGCCTTGTTCTGCCTGTCCAACCCGGGCAGCGCATTGACGAGCGCGACGACTCGTGGGTTGAGTTGCTTGAGGACGCTCGGCCGAAGCAGGCGTAGGTAGTTCCAGAGGACCACCGTTCACCAGCCCTTCAACGGACGTGCCGCCCCGATCGCCGGGATAGCCGCCGAGAACATGGTGCGGAAGGTCTGCCCCCGTCGTTGGCATCCAATCGCGGCAAGACCCGTCGTCGGGCCTACACGCCCGCGATGCAGCGGCAGTGTCGCCGTGAACTGACGGCGATCGACCTGAAGGTGCTCTTGAGGGTGATCTTCTTGCGCGGGAGGAAGCGTGGCGCGTCCCCCTCGCTGCGGGCGGCAGCCGAACCGGTGACCATGAGCGACAGAGCAAGCGAGACGAGAGCGCCGACAAGCTTTGTAGTGGACATGGTTCGTCCGTCCTTCCCGGGGGTTGATCAGAGGGCGTGTTGAAATCGCTGGTGCCGCCCTTGCCGGGGCCTTACCGTCAAGTGGCTGTTGCCTACGTGGATTGAAGCGACGAGTGGGACGCGCTGGTTGAGTCATCCCTTGATGAATCTGCTGATGGCGGCGGTGACTTCCGGCGCCTGCAGGGGGCGCTCGAACGCGCGTGGTGCGGGGCGCTGGTCGCGAAGGAGTCGGATCGCGGCGGCGTGGCGTCCCTCGACTTGGACGATCTGGCCGGCGGTTGCGAGAATGTCGCGGGATTTGATGCGGGGTGCGGCGCCGTTGTAGGCGGCCACTCCGGTGTCCTCGAGGGTCTGCGCCAGCCGCAGGACCTGCGTCTCGCTTCTCCCCGGAAACGAGAAGCGGGGCTTGTCGCGGGCCTTGGTTCCGAGCTTGCTCAGCGTGGCCGTGAGCGTTTCGGCGTGGTCTTGCTCATGGCGGCCGAAGGAGCGCGCGAGCTCCTTGGCTTCGGCGCTGAGCGGTAGTCGGGCGGCGCGGCGGTAGAACTCCGCTTCGAGCTGCTCCAGCGTCAGCGCGAAGCTGACGATCTCGGCGTCGCTGCCGCCGGTTTGGGCGAGCGCGCGATCGACGAACGGGGTCACGGCGCCGACGCCGGCGACGGCACCGGCGGCGAGCGCGCCGCGGAGGATGAACGCACCGCGGGTCATGCCGCCGACATCGACGGCGGCCAGCTCGGGCGCGGCAAGATTGGCGTGGGTCACGGGGCGCTCCGTTTCTCTGAGGGATGTCATGTGACGATGAACGGCTGGACCTGGGCGAGAACCTCGTTCATCGTCATGGGAAGCGCGAAGCTGCCGTCGGGCGTCGCGGATTTCCCGGTCAACGCGTTGAGCGCCGCGGCGTGCCGGGCCTCGACGGCGTGGATGCTGAGCGCCGCGGCGAGGATCTCCCGGCTTTTGATGTTCGCTGCCTGTCCGAGGTAGGCGGCCGCGCCGATGTTCTCCACGCGCGCGGCGAGCCGTAGGACGCTGTCCGGGCTGTCGAGTGGGAACTTCGTGCGCGGCTCGGGCGGCGGCTGCCGCCCGAGCTTGCGCAGTGTCGACGTGAGCGCCTGCACGTGTTCGGCCTCGTGCTCGCCGAAGCGCTTGAGCATGTCCAGCTCACGCCCACGAAACAGGTCGCTGTCGATCACCTTGCGATAGAAGTCGGTCTCAAGCTGCTCGAGCGCCAGCGCGTAGGCGACGATCTCCGCATCGGTCGAGCTCTCCTGCGCCTGGCCCGGGCCTCCCGGCGCGGTTCCTTCCGACTCTGTGATCTTCGAGCCGTCTGCCCCCTGTTGCGGCTCGGGTTCGTCGCCGCCACCACCGCAGGCGGCCAGCAGGAGGCTCAAGGCGGCGGCGCCGCCGCCGCCGCCGCCGCCGCCGACCATGCGCACAAACCGCTTGCGGGAGGTGTGATCGTGGGCCAGCTCCTCCAGCGCGCCGCCCTCGTGACGCGTCGCCGGAACGTTGATCGACGTCTGCATGTGATCCTCCGCAGGTGCTGATAGGCGGTGCGACGAGCTCATGGCTGGTTCTCCGGGAGAGGCGCCTGCGGCACGCGCGGTGGCCTGGCGGGGAACGCCAGCGCGGGGCAGTTGATGATGATCCCCGCCGACCGCAGCGGCGTGCCGCCCGGTGACGTGACCCTTCCGCGCGCCGCCAGGCGTCTGATGACGTTGGCGTCGGTCTTGGCGTTGTTCAGGCCGCGTGCGAGCGCTGCGGGCGTGAACTCGACGAGCTGCAGATCCCACAGCGGGCTGTAGAGCCGCCGATCACGGGCACTGTCGTTGGTCGGGAAGACGTCGAAGACGTTGTGGGCATCCCCGCCTCGCCGGAGCGCGTCGAGGACCGGTCCGTTCTTCAGATTCGCGTCACGCTCGTTGAGTCCGTCGCGGATGACGTGCGCCTCACCCTGCGACGGCGGACTGGAGCGTGTGCCGACACGTCCGTTGATGGTCGCAAAGATCGCTGCCCGCGCCGAGTTCTGAAGCCGGCCGCCGTTCGGCGTGGGTGAGAGCGCGAGCGCGGGGACGAAGGTGACGCGTTCGATCGTCGCAGTCAGCGCATCGGAGGCCTCGAAGCTCAAGTACAGGATCGGCTCGCCGTTGGCGAAGCCCTCGACGAAGAGCACGTCGGCAGTCATGCGCTCCGGGTCGATGGCCAGCACGCGGTCATGCGTGTTGGTGTGGCGGGTGACGTCGAACGGCGCGTCGCCGGTCGCGATGATCGGGGCGTTGAAGACGACGCCGCTGCCCTGGACCATCACGAACGGGCTATAAGCGCCGTAAGCCTCGGCTCCCGGGCGAAACGTCGTGGGCGGAAATCCCCGCACGCCGGCCTTCAGTGCGCGTGTGGGCGCGAAGTTCGGCGCGCCCTGAAACTCCACCGGCGCTCGGCCAAGCAGCTTGTTGCTCGTCTTGACGACCTGCGCGCAGTTGGGGCAGCCGCGTGTGATGTTCCGCAAGCGAGGGGCGAAGTTGAGCCGCAACCGTTTGGCGATGCTCTCATCTGATACGTCGGTGATCACAAACCACACCGTTTCGCCGTTCAGCGTGCCGCGATGCAACGGAAGGCGAGCGAAGTTGCGAGTCAAATCGACGCTCTGGGCACTGCGCAGAGTCAACTTGTCCTTATCGAGCTTCTTGCCGTCGGGAGCTCGAGCCGGACTGTCCCCGCCGCTCTGGGCGACAGCGAGCAGTGAATTGGCGGACAACGCGCCCAAGACCAGCATCGCTATCACCAGCAGCATTCGTGCTTGTTTTCTCATCGCACTGCCTCCGGTCGTCGATCTCTGCCCACGGGGCAGCCACGGCTACTCAGCGTCACGGCAGGCCCCACGGGGCAGGCCCCACGGCACGACGTTGGACCGCGGTTTCCCCTCTGAGAAGAGGAAGCAAGCGTTATTCTTTTTTACCAGACTCGTAAGCTGCAATGATAACTCCTCCTGCTGCTACGCGAGCTCGTGCCGCCCAAGCCGCAACGTCAGCTACGCACGTTGGCGCCGTGCCCCAAGACGCAGATCGCCCAGCGTCGCCTGCGACCTCCCGGCGAGGTCGGGCCGCGCGATGCTCGATGAGCCATCCCGGGACTGACGGAGACTTCCCAGCCGAGGACTGTGGTCCTGGACCGAGGAAGTACGAACGCTACGAGCGTTCGGTGCCCAGCACGCGCAGCGTTCTGAGCCGCATCACAGTCCACAGGCTGGGCCGCGAGCGGTCCCACCTCGATCGGCGCGGGATGCACGATGCACACGCGCACCTTCGACGGTGTCGAAGCTCGATGCGAGGCGTGCCCAGGCCCCGCGCAACGCGTGTTGGGCCGCGACGTTAGGTGTGGACACCTTGCAGTGGCCGCACCGTGAACGCTTGAAGTGGTCCCACCTCGCGTCGGTTGTTGTTGTCGGTGATCTTACCTGATGGGGCTGTGGTCTTGTCGCGACCTGTCGTCGCGAGCCGAGCCCGTCGGGCGAGGTGGAGCGGCGATCGATAGGTCGCGCGCGTCCGCGGTGGGGGGTTCAGGTGGTCGTCTTGGTGGTGCGGGTGCGGCCGTGGCGGAAGCGCCAGGACTCGGTGCCGGTGTCGATGATGTGCGCGCGGTGCGTGAGCGGTCGACGACGGCCTTCGCGAGTCTCGGGTCGTTGAAGACCTTCGTCCACTCACCGAACAGTCCCCACCCTGAACGGGATTTTCCTGTCAGTCACCTCGGACCGGAACGGATGGCGGCGTTTCAGCGGCGGTAGCGGGCCGAGCGCCACCGCGGTCCTTGCGCCGTGAGATCGCGCGAAACGGCGACCACGGGCCATAGGCCGTCAGGAGCACGACGAGGCCCGTCAGCGTGATCGGGACGAAGAGGACGCCGCGCAGCAGCAGCAGGTAGGGCAGCCGGTCGACGATATCGGTGCCGAGCGTGGCGAGAGCAGCAAGCACGCCCGCGTCGAACGTGCCGGCGTAACCGGGCGCCGCCGGCAGCAGCGAGAAGAGGTTCGCCGTCACGACGATCGCAAGCGCCCCGGCGAAGCCGAGCCCCAGCCCCAGCGCGTCGGCGATCATGAGATAGACGCCGGCTTCCAGCCCCGAGCCCCAGCCCCAGCGCGTCGGCGATCATGAGATAGACGCCGGCTTCCAGCCCCCACACCGTGAGCGAGAGGATGAGCAGCGCGATTCCCGGGAGGCTGGCGAGCTGGCGCGTCGCCGTGAACAGTGGGCCGATCCGGCGTGCGGCCGCAGCGAGCGCGGCGCGCCTGCGGCGCGCTGCCCACGCCACTGCGAGCCCGGCGAGCAGCGTGACGGCTGCCGCCGCGAGAGCCACCGTGCCGCCGGCGAGGGAGACGCCAAGCTCACCGAGCAGGCGCGGCGCGACGATCGCGAGCGCAAGTCCCAGCGCCACGCTGTCCAGCAGGCGCTCGGCCAGCACGGAGCCCGCTGCCTTCGTTCGCCCCACGCGACAGCGCGACGGGAGGATGAGGATGCGCAGCGCCTCTCCGGCCTTTGCGGGAAGGAGGTTGTTGCCCATGTAGCCGACGGTCGTCAGCCCGTAGACATCGCACCGCCGTGGCTGCGCATCCATACGCCGCAGGATCTGATGCCAGCGCTCGGCGCGTGCCGCCGTCGCGACCGCGTACAGCGCGATCGCGAGCAGCAGCGTACCGACGGCATGGGCGCTTACCGGCAGCTTTGGCACCGGCTGGCGCAGCGCCCAGTATGTGATGCCGGCCAGCGCGAGCAGCGACACGGCGCCCGACAGCACGACATACGCGCCTGCGACGCGCGGGCGCGTCGCTGCGCTACTAGCTGCCACTGACGTCGGCGAGCGGCTTGTTCATGGCGGGCGTCGCCGGCGCGTCGAGGTAGGGCTGCTCGTCGGCGACGTCCTCCTCGTGGTAGGCGCTGTCGGCGTTCACGGCCCAGATGTCGTGGCCGGCGCCGTCGAGCAGGTTCTCCACCGCACGCAGCGCCGTCAGCGACGAATGGTCGGAGTTGTTGTAACGATGCAGTCCGTTGCGACCGATCTGGATGAGGTTCGGGACGCCCTCCAACCAGCCGCGAATCTCACCGACCCGCTCGGCGTAGGCGGCGTCATACATCGGATAGGCCTTCGGCACGCGGACGACGTGACCGCCGCGCACGGTGCTTTCCTCGGCGAGGTTCAGCGCCGCGAGCTCGCGCGTGGCCAGTGCGACGAGCTCGTCGTCGCTCATCGTCCACAGCTCATCGCCCTCGAAGCAGAAGTACTCCATGCCGACGCAGGCCTTGTCGGGGTCGGGAACCATCCACTCACTCCACGACCGGTAGTTCTGGATGCGCCCGACCTGCACCGCCGGCTCGTGGATGTAGATCCAGTTGTCCGGAAAGAGGTCGTCACCGTCGAGGATCAGGGCGACTGTCAAGAAGTCGCGATAGCGCAAGCCCTGCGCGGCCGCCCTGACCTCGTCCGGCGCGGGCGGATCGATCATCCCGACGGTCGTGCGCAGCGGAAGCGAGGAGATGACGTGCGGGGACTCGAGCACCTGGCCGTCGACCGTCACGCCCGTGACGCGGCCGTCGCTGACGCGGAGCTGCTCGACCGGCGCGCGCAGGCGCACCTCGCCGCCGAGCGCCTCGATCTCGCGCGTCATCGCGTCCCACATCTGCCCCGGCCCGTAGCGCGGATAGTGAAAGCGGTCGATGAGGCTCTTGACGTTGTTGTTCTTGTTTCCGATGAAGGACGCCTTCGCGGCGCTGAAGAACGACAGGCCCTTGATGCGCTGCGCCGCCCACTCCGCGCGAATCTCGGACGTCGGCACCCCCCACACCTTCTCGGTGTAGCTCTTGAAGAACAGGTTGAACAGCCGCTTGCCGAAGCGATTTGAGACCCACTGCTCAAAAGTGTCCTCCTGGCGCCCGGGTCGCGCAGCGGCCACCAGCCAGGACCCCAGCACACGCGTCAGCTCGACCGGCCCGAGCTTGCGGATCACGTCCGGCCCGCGCAGCGGATAGTCCAGGAACCGCTGCTTCCAGTAGATGCGTGACATCCGCGGGCGCAGGAGAAACTCGTCGTCGAGCACCTCGTGCCACAGCTCATCGACCTCCTTGGCCTTCGTGAAGAAGCGATGGCCACCCAGGTCAAAGCGATAGCCGTCCTTGATCACGGTCTTGGCCAGACCGCCGACCTGCTCCTCGGCCTCGAGGACGAGCACGCGCGTGCCGCGTTTGGCGAGCGCGTACGCCGCCGTCAGACCGGCGGGACCAGCCCCCAGGACCAACACCTTGCCAGCATCGGCCAAAGCCGTGAATTCGGGATTTTCGGCGGCGTTGCTCTGCACGAGACTCCTAAGCAGGAAATGGAGTGTACGACGACCGACATGCACGCGGCGCATGACTGCAGATCGCACGACGGCGACGCGCGTCGCACGGTACTCATGCTCAGCGCCGCCCAAGGGTAGTCTAGAAATCGATGCGGCGGGATCACGCGGAGGGCGTCGTTGTGCTCACTGGCGCAGGCGGCGCCGTCGGCCACGCAGCAGCGCGAGCGTTTGCGCTGGAGGGGGCGCGCCTCGTGCTCGCAGCGCGACCCGACGAGTCGCTGGGCCCCGTCGCCGGCGCGTGCCGAAGCCTCGGGACAGACGTGCTGGCGGTGCCGGCAGACGTGCGTGACGAGCGTGACGTGCAGCGACTGGCGAGCGTGGCGACGCGCGAGTTCGGGCGGATCGACACGTGGGTGAATGGCGCCGGCGTCATCTCGGCCGGACGTCGGGAAGACGTCACGGGACCGGCGCTGCTCGCCGCAATCGAGACGAACGTGATCGGCCAGATCCACGCAGCACGAAGCGTCCTGCCGCAGTTTCGCCGCCAGGGTCAGGGCGTGATGATCAACGTATCCGCAATCTGGGGCCGCGTCAGCAGCCCGCATGCGGCGCCGTACGTCACCGCCAGGTTCGCCGTGCGCGCGCTGACTGAACGGCTGCGTCATGAAGTGCGCGACACAGCGGGAGTCGCGATCGCCGTGATCGTGCCCGGCGTCGACGACGCCGCGGCGGTCGCGGATGCGATCGTCGGCTGCGCGCGCTCGCCGCGGCCCGAGCTGGCGGACGCCGGAGCTCGGCGAACGCGCGAACGGCTGCAGCCGCTGACCGCCATGGCCTGCCGCTGCTTGATCCCGCCGGGGCTGGTGGTGCACCGCGCCGACCGCGACGTTCAGCGCAGCGCGACGTGGCGTCCTGGTCTCCTCGGTCGCCGTCTGGGAGCGGCTCGAGCACGGACGCGCCGTTACTCGCGCTGACGTTCGGCCGGACGGCGTCGGCGCCGCACGGCGCTCGTTTGCGGAGTCGCGCCACTCCTTGGGGCGAACGCCCGCGCGCCCGAAGTGGATACCCAGCGGGGCGGACATGCCATCTTACGGCGCGTGACTCTGGTGGACAACCGCGCCGACCAGGCGCGCGCGGTGGGCAGGCGCAGCGTCGATTGGGCGCGGCGTGTCGTCCGGGAGCACCGCGCGCTGTTCGGCGTCCTGCTCGCCGCCGCCGTCCTGCGCGTCGCGGTCGCGATCGCCTACGCGCCGGCCCTCTTCTTCAGCGACTCGTGGCAGTACCTCAACCTGGCGTACAGCGCTGACCCCGTCGGTATCGCGCCGAGCCGGCCCAGCGGCTACCCGCTGATTCTGCGCGTGCTCTCGCTCGCCGGCTCGAACCTCGGGCTGTTCACCGCCCTGCAGCACCTGGCCGGGCTGCTGACCGGCGCGGTCCTGTACGTCGTGCTCATCCGCTTCGGCATACAGCGGTGGCTGGCGGCCGTCACGGCCGGCGTCGTGCTCCTCGACCTGTACGCGATCACGCTCGAGCAGCACATCCTCACCGAGGCCTTCTTCACGCTGACACTCGTCGTCGCCCTCGCCGTGACGGTCGCCCGCCCCCGGGACGTCCGCTCCGTCGCAATCGCCGGGGTTCTGCTGGCCGCCGCGGTGACGATAAAGACCGTCGCGCTGTTCGTCGCGCCGGTCTGGCTGGTCTACCTGCTCTGGGTGCGCTGCGGCCTGCGTCCCCTGCTGGCCGGCGCCACAGCGCTGGCGCTGCCGCTGCTGGGCTACGGCACCGTGCACCTCTGGCGCACGGGCTCGTTCGGTCTGCAGCAAGCCGAGGGCTGGTTCCTCTACGGCCGCGTAACCGCCATCGCCGACTGTGAGCGGATCCGCGTCGCGGCCGAGACCCGCCCGCTGTGCGTGCGCTCGGCCGCCGAGCGGGAGGGGCGGTCGACCGGGTACTGGATCTGGGACATCAGATCGCCAGCCGAGCGGATGTTCGGCGGCAATCCCGACGCGCACGTGTCCGACCCCGACGGCGCCCAGCTGACAGCGCGCGCCAACGACGTGCTCAAGGACTTCTCGCTCGCGGTCATCCGCGCCCGCCCGCTCGCCTATGGCCAGCTCGTCGCGGCCGACTTCGGGCGCTTCTTCACTCCCGGGACCGGCTTCGACGACCCCGACATCGTCACCGTGACGCTGCCCGCGCGCCCGCGCGAGGACTGGGTCTTCGAGGAGGCCCGCGTCAAGTACGCCCCGTCCTACGTTCCCCACGTCCGGCCGCCCGCAGGAGCGCTCCGCGTGCTCCAGCCCTGGCTGCACGCCCCGCGCTGGCTCTACGGCCTGCTCAGCCTCGCCGCCCTGCTCGCGCTGGCGATCGGACTGACGCGCCGCGGCCGCGAGCACGTCCCCCGCCGCCGCGAGATCCTGCTGCTGTCCGGGTCGGGCCTGGTGATGCTGCTCGCCAGCGCGGCCAGCACCGCGTTCGTCGTGCGCTACCTGATCCCCGCGCTGCCGCTGCTGGCCGCGGGCGGCGTCCTGGCGCTGAGCGACCTCGGTCACGCCATCGCCAGGCGGCGAGGCCGAGCCACCGGGTCACGACCAGCGCCGCCGGGACCATCGCCCGCCTAGGCGGTGCGCGAAGGGCGCTCTCCGCAGAGAAGCCTGATCTGAGCGTGCGACGGCGGCACGCCGGCAACAAAGCCACCAGCCGGCTGCGCCGGCCGCCACGAGCACCGGCATGAGCGGCAGGTTGTGCCGCGGCTCGGCGACGAGCGCCGCGTTGACGACCGTCGTGTAGGCGATCAGCACGGCCACGATGACGAGCAGCGGCTCGCGCCGGATGGCGATACCGATAACCAGGCCCGCGAGCGACGCCAGCAGAACCGCGAGGTGCAGCACCACGATCGACGTCGGCACCGACGCACGACTTCCGCGGCTCGGCCTGAACCACACGCGCGCGATCTTCGCAGCGGTCATGCGGGCGTAGGCGACCGGCCGCCCGAGCGCGTAGCGGCGCAGGTTCGCGGCCGCTTCCTGGCGGATCGCCGTCCGGTACGGCACATCCGGGCGCCGCCGCGCAACGGCCTGCAGCACCCACTCCGCGCGCAGCTTCTCGTCCGGGACGTTCGACAGCCACGGAAGCCGCGCGCGAGTCTCCGGCCCGAGCTCGCGCTTGAGACCGAAGATCGACCCGCTTCCGGGCAGGTATGACGCGACGAACAGCGTCGAGCCGCCGCCGTCGCTGACCGGCACGAAGCGGTTCACCGAGAAGGACGTGTAGAGGATCCACGGTGCGATCGCCAGCAGCACGCCCGCCGCGAGCAGCAGCGCCGGCTTCGCCGCCGGTCGGCGCTCGCGCCGACGCAGCGCGGCGGTGGCGGCGGCAACGAAGAACGGCGCGAGCAGAAGATCGGCGCGCACGAGCACGGCCGCGCCGAGCATCGCGCCCGCGATCAGCCACGCCGGTGCATCACCCCGGCGCCATGCGCGCACGAGCAGCAGCAGCCCGGCGGCCAGGCAGGCGGCGCCCAGCGGCTCGCTGATCTGGCTGGCGGTGGCGTCGATCAGCGGCGGATACAGCGCGACGACGGACGCCGCGGCGAGTCCGGCAGACGGCCCGGCGACGAGCAGCCCCAGCGCGAAGATGACGACGATGAGGATGACCCCCACCAGCGCCTGGGCCCACGGAACCGCCGGCAGCACGTATCGGCGCGGTGTCTGGCGGTGGTCGATGGCGTAGGCGATCGCGAACAGGCCCGGCGCGCCCGGCGCCCAATGCATCGGCGTCGACATGCGCGGGTCGCCATAGTCATGACGATCGACGAGATTCGTCGCGAGGCGCCCGTAGGCAAGCTCGTCGTGCGACAGGTGCGTCGGCGGGTCCGCGGCGCGCTCCAGCCGCAGCGCCGCGCCGGCGACGAGCACGAGGACGAGCGCGACGCCGACCCAGGCGTTGAGCCGGTCCCGGTGCAGCCGGAGCGAGCCGAGCCTGGCGGCTGGGTCAGCGGCTGCGCTTGAAGTAGAGGACCGCATGGACCGTGGACTTCTTCGAGCGAGCGGTTGGCTTCCACCGCGCGACTGGTTGCAACGAAGGGTCTGCCGCCAAGCGTTGCAGCCACTGCTGGCTGCGGCGGCGGACAAGCTTCGTCCAGAGCGCGCGCCAGCCGCCCGCACGGGTCAGCGGGGCGACGACGAGGATCCGCCGCCCGGGCTGCACGGAGGCGATGACGCCGCGCTGGATTCGCGCCGCGTCGGCGGCCTGCAGGCGCTCGCGTGCGTCGCGCCAATCCATCAGACGCGGATCGCCGACCGGGCCGAGCGTGCTCGCATAGCGCAGGCCGGCGGGCAGATAGTACTTGAGGTTCGGGACCTGCTCGGGCTGGGTGGAGATCACGAGGTCCCCCGGGCGCAGGCGCTCGGCGAAGCGCGACGTGAGCGTTTCGACGTTGCTCTTGTCGTGAAGCGACGCGACCGATGGCATCCCCCACCAGAAGAACGCCACAAGTGCCAGCCCGACGAGCCCGAGCCGGCCGCTCCTGGCAAGCCCCGCGGCCGCCAGCAGCAGCAGCGGGCCCACCAGCACCGACAGGTAGCGCGTCGCCCACGCGAGGCTGAACTGGCTGTAGACGAACGCGACGGCCGCGGTGCCAGCGGCGAGGACCACCAGCGAGGTGACCAGCGCGCGGTCGCGTGGCAGCCGGATCGCTGCCAGACCGGCGCCGCCGGCGAGCAGCAGCACCATCGCAGACTTGCCGTCCCCGAGCGTCCGGTACACGGCCTGCTCGAGGCTCGCCAGTCGCGGGTGCAGCGCCCACGGCGCGCCGGTGTGCTGCGCCTGGGAGAGCAGCGTCGGAAGCCACGGCGCAACGAGCAGCGCCACTGCGCCATAGGCCAGCGCGGCGTCGCGCAGCAGCGCCCCCCGGCTGTCGTGCTGCGTCAGCCACAGAAGCAGCGCGACGACGCTTGACAGCGCGAAGAACCAGCTCCAGTTGTGCGTGTAGAGCATCGCCGCCAGCCCGAGCGTGAACAGGGGCAGATAGGCGCGGCGCCCGCGGACGAAGGCGTGGACGAACGCGGCGCTCGTCACCAGTGACAGGAAGGCGAGCAGCGAGTACATCCGCGTCTCCTGCGCGTACGTCGTCAAAAACGGGTTCAGCGCGAACAGCGCCGCCGCGATCCAGCCGGCGCGCTGCCCGAACAGGCTGTGGGCGGCCCACCACCCAACCGGTATGCAGGCCAGCGCGAACGCCATCGACAGCAGATGCGTCCGCGCCTCGTCGTCGCCGACGAGCGCGATCCAGACGTGCAGCAACACGTAGTACAACGGCGGCGATCCGTCCTGGCGCAGGACGTGCGGGATGTCTGCCAGCGCATGGGACGCGATCCCGAGGGACACGCCTTCGTCGATCCAGAACGATGCGCCCAGAGCGCGCGAGCGCAGGTACGCCGACAGCAGCGTCAGCAGCCAGAGCGCGGTCAGCGTCGCGATCACGCGAGCGGTCGTGCTGAGCGCCGGCAGCCGCGGCAGGACGCGCTCATGGATCCCGCGCGCGGCCCTGCTCACCGGCGCGACGACGTTCATGTGGACAAGTCGGAAGTGATCACGAGGGACCGAGGCGCGCCGACGAACCCGCCGCGGAGTCCGCCGAACTTGTGCGGGAGATCCGACCAAGCCGTCGCTCGAGGATCGTACGGGCTTTCTCGAGATGGGGCATGGTACCGGCGGCCACGCCGCTCGGTCAGCTTCGGACGCGACATCAACGACCAGCGGTCCACGCGTCGGCCAATTCATGAACGATCTGCACGAGCGCCTCGCAGGCCGGCGAGCGGTACGAGGTCGGCGGGAACGCCAGCTTCACGTGCCGCACGGGAGTCGGCTCGAGCGGCCGGATCACGATGTCGCTGCGCACGCAGAGCAGCGACAGCTCGGGCAGCAGTGAGAGTCCCTGATCGGCGGCCACCAGCGCCTGGATCGCGTGGAAGTCAACTGTGTGGTAGCGCGGCTGGAAGCGAGGCTCGAAGCCCTGCAGGCGACACAAGCGGGTGAGCTCGACGCCCCAGGGCGCGCAGTCTCGAGGGCTGCCGAGGATCACCTCCTCGGCCAGCTGGCCGAGGGCGACGGTCTCGTGGGCGGCGAGCGGATGACCGCTGGGGAGCGCGAGCAGGAAGCGGTCGTCGAACAGCGGCTCGTAGACGACGTTCTCCTGCTCTGAGACGACCTCGCCCTGATAGCTGCGCGCCGACGGCCACCCGTCGAGATCGAACATGACGGCGCAGTCGGTGTTCAGCGCCTCCAGCTCCGGGACGTGCTCGTAGGGCTCGGCGTCTCGGAAGCGCAGCTCGACGCCGGGATGCCGCACGCTGAACAGGCTGACCACCTGCGCCACGAACGACTCGGTGGCCGTCGGAAACGACCCGAAGCGCAGCTGCCCGCCTTCGCCGCGTGCGATCGCCGCCAGCTCCGCCTGGCCGCGGTCGAGCTGCTCGAGAGCCACCTGCGTGTGCTCGAGCATGACCTGGCCGGCTTGCGTGAGGCGGGCGCCGCGCGGCCCGCGCTCGAACAGCTGGATCCCCGCCTCCTGCTCGAGCGCCTTCATCTGCTGCCACACCGCCGACGGCGTGAACGACAGCGCGTTGGCCGCGGCGTTGAAGCTCCCCAGGCGCGCGACCTCGCGCAGCATCCGCATTCGTGTTACGTCGAGCATCTCGTGAGGCTACCGCCGCCGGTCTTGTTAGGTCAGCTTTCGATGGTCGTGAGGAATCGTTCGGATTGCTGCGGCCAGGGCGGGGGAACACCGGCAGAGCGCGGCGCCTGTCAACCCAGGGGCGCGACGCCGGATCGGTCCACCAGCAGGGGAGGAAGTCGCGATCGAAAACCCATTCTCGAAGGACGACGCGGACGCAGATGCAGCCGCGCAGCGCATCCGTGAGCTCAACGAGCGCATCATCGAGGCGGAGTTTCTCAAGTAGTCCTTCGGACCTGGACCGACTGAGAGATGCCCGGCCAGGGCGACGCGCACGTCGTCCAGGACGCCGAAGCCGACCTCGCGCGTTCGATGGAGCGCGCGGTGGCGAGCGAAGGCTTCGCCGAGCTTCTGGCGCGCGTCGTCGAGAACCTTGTCGCGCTGCATCGCATCACTTCGAGCGCGTTGGACCTCGTGGTGCGCAACCTGCGACTCGCCGGACGGCAGGATCTGACCCGGCTCGGTCGGCAGGTCGGCCGCGCCGAGGACAAGCTCGAGCGGGTGCTGCAGGAGGTTCAGACGCTGCAGCAGCCACAGCAGCCACAGCAGCCACGGCCCGCGGCTGGCGCAATGCTCGCAACGCGCCGTGCGGCAGTGGGCGGTGCCGCGATCACGGCGCTGGTCGTCGCCGCCGCGTTGCTCGTGCTCAATCCGCCGTCGCTTGGAGGTATCGAGGAGCTCGCCGCGGTCTGCGTCGGCGCGCTTGCGCTGGTCTTGACGACCGCCTGGCTGACGCTCGTCTTCGCGTGCCGGTCCCAGAGCGAGTCGAGGTGACGCGCGTGCCGGTCACCGCGGCGCTTGAGTTCGCGAACATCCTGCTCACCCGGGACGACGCGCGGATCGGTACGACGCCCGGGGACGTGGTGTGGGCGCATCGCACGACGCTGTATCGGTATCGCAGCGAGCGTCGGCGCCACGCGCTGCCGGTGCTCCTGGTCTTCGCGCTGATCAACCGCCCGGAGATATTCGACCTGCGGCCGGGCAAAGTCGTTCGTGCAGTTCCTGCTCGACGAGGGCTTTGACGTGTTCCTGCTGGACTGGGGGTCGTCCGGCGACGAAGACGCCGACGTCGGGCTGGACGACTACGTCTGCGACTGGCTGCCGTGGGGATCCGCGAGACCCTGCGCGCCGCCGGCCAGCCGCAGCTCACGCTCGTCGGATGGCGCATCGGCGGCGTGCTCTGCGCGATGCACGCCGCGCTGGCCGCGGACCAGCGCGTGCGCAACCTCGCGCTGCTCACGACACCGGTCGATACAGACGGCTCGCTGTATGCGCACTGGCTGCGGCGTGACTCCTACGACGTCGACGCGGTCACCGAAGGGCTGCCCGCGATGCCCGGCGCCTGGATCGACGTCGCCAACAAGATGATGAAACCGGTTACGAACTTCTGGACCACCTACCGGCAGCTCTGGGACGACGTGCAGAAGTCGTCGTTGTCGTCGACGATGAAGCGCTGGCTGCGCGCTCGTCGATGCCGTGCTCGACGGCGAACAGCCGCCCGTCGGGGTGAAAGGCCGTGCCGTAGGGGTTGCGCAGTCCCCAGGCCACGAGCTCGAGGTCGGAGCCGTCGGACATCGTGCTGGCGGGGCGCAACTTCGAGTATCCCGACGTCTTCGGCAACCCGGCCGAAAGGGTCACAAGCGGCGCCTACGTGCCGTTCGGCACCGAGACGACCGCGGGCCAGGTGGTCAAGGGCGACGTCAGGGTCAGCGGCTCGATCCTGTGCTGCAACCCCGCAGTTCGGTCCCGACGGGGCGCTCTACGTCGTCGACTGGGGCGTCGTCAAGATCGCCCCCGAGGTCGGCGGGATCCGGATGAAGCCCGGGACCGGAGCCCTGTGGCGCATCCGCCGCACGGAGGGCGAACCCGGCGACCGGCCGCCGAAGCCCACCCGCGTCCCGCTCTACGGTTTGATGTTCGGCGCGCCCGCCGCCGCCGCGACCGCGATCGCCCTCGCCGTGTGGCGCAGGCGACGCTCATGAGATCGAGGTCCCGCACTCGGTCCAACTGGCATGCTGAGCGGATGCGGTCGGCCACCGCGATCAAGGGCGCTGTCGCCGGAGCAGCCGGCGTCTGGGCGATGGACCGGGTGCGCTGGCCGCTCTACCGCCGTGAGGACCAGCAGGCCGTCGCGCAGGAGAGCGCCGCCCGCGTCGGTGCGCTGGACGTCGCCCACGCGATGGCGAACAAGCTCGCGGGCCTCGCCGCCATCAAGCTGCAGCCGAGGCAGCCGCACCCGCTGGGGCTCGTGGCCCATTACGCCCTCGGCGTCGTCCCCGGTGCCGCCTACGCCGCACTTCGACCCCGCGTACCGCGATCGGCAGCGGGCCACGGATTCGCCTACGGCTTCGCACTGTTCGTCATCAACGACGAGATCGCCGCGCCCCTGATCGGGATCGCATCAGGCCCGCGCGCATACCCATCGGCGCCGTCACCGATCTCGTCCTCGACGCCCTCGACAGTCGAAGATAAGTTGCTACCGGCGGCTGAGCGCGCGCGCGGCGCGACCAGGGGTCGACTGTATAACCGAGCGAAAACGGCGGGCGCGTGGGATCTGCCTTCGCGTCGGTGCGTTGCTTGGGGAACGCGCCGACACGTGAACATCAGACGATCCGGGCGCAGCGCGGACGGGCGCAGGTCGGACAGCACGCGAGCGGCGGGGGCTGACTTGGTAAGCGATAGCGGGCGCGACGTGTCGCGCGCGCAGGACTTGATCGATGTTGGCGAGCTGAAGATCAGCTCACGGCGTGACGCGCACACCCACACGATCGGCCTCGTCGGAGAGCTTGACCTCGCCACCATCGACGGCGTGCACCGCGAGCTCGCGGGCGTCGAGGCCACAGACGCATCCGCGATCATCATTGATTTGTCGGGCAACGACCGCTTCTCGCTGCTGCGCGGCCCGGCCGCGGTACAGCGCGTCTTTGAGCTATCGGCATCCAGCAGCTGCTGCCGTTCGGCGACTGACCCACGACAGGCACCCGGCCGCCGCCGGCGTCGCACGTCAGAAGCTGGTGGCTGCGCCATCTTCGCTCGTCGACGCCTGGATTGGGCTCGCAGCGCCAGATAACGCTGCGAGAAGCGCGCCGCTTATCGCTGAAGATCACAGCTCGCCCCCGCGACGTCACGCTCGTGGCATCCCGATAGAGGTGTCTAACGACGGCTTTCGGATGAACCGGCCGAGTTTCAGGACTCGACTGACGACGGACACCTGCACGCTGGGGGCGTGCGAGGCGCGATGGGCGGCCGGAGGACGCGGGGGCGGCGACGGCGGGGCCGGAGAGGATGCCGGGTCGCAGGACCGCCGAGGACACCGGGGTGAGCACGCCCGAAGGGCGGATGCCGGCGGAACGCCGGGCGCGAAGATGCGGGACGCCGGAGAATGCGGGCCGGCAGCGCGGGCGGGCACCAACGCGCGGACCCGAGCGCGCGGGCGCCCGGAACGCCTGACGATGCGTGTCGCTTAGCGGGCGATAAGCGAGGCGTCGGCGGTGCCGACGGCGACGAGGATCAGCACGATTCCCATGAGCAGCGCCCACATCGCAACCCGGTCCGGGCGCGCGCCGACGCGCTCGATCGGACGCCGCGGCGGACGGCGGCGGTCGAGCTCCACGCTGCGCGGAACGACGGGAGCCGCCACCGTGCGGCCGCGGATCTCGACCGTACGACGGGCCGGGATCGCCGTTCCCTTGGTGTGCTGGCCGCGCCGGACGGCAGCGGCCGGACGAGTGACCTCCGCCTCGACGTGCTGGCGCTCACGCGATACGCGCCGCGCGGCGAGATCGGCGTGATCAGCGCGGCGCCGCGCCTCGTCGGTGCGCTCGTAGGCGTCGCGGAGATGTTCGACGTCGGCCCACCATGCGCGTGCCTCGGTGTGTGCCATGCGGTTTCAGGCCTCTTTCCTTTGAGTGCCTACGGGGTTAGCTGACGGACTCGCGCTGAAAGAGCTGCGCTACGCCGCGACCGGCCGGCGATTCGCCCCAGTGTGTGGTTCCCCCGCTCCCCGAGCCCTGCGGACCCCGGGATTCGGCGATCTGACGGCGGCATCGTAGCAGCGATGGATTTCCCTGCATAGTTGCAGTCTTATGCAAACTGCGGACAGAACCGCGCCCGCAGGTTCTGCGTTTCTCGGCGGCGCGATCGGCGGCCCCCGGGGGGGCCGGGCATCCCGAAACCACACCCAACGTGTGGAGCGCTGTACCAGTGCGTCGCCCGCAAACCGTGTCCATGCCGCGCTTGACGCGTGCGCGAAGGGCGAGCAGGGCGAAGCCGATGGGCAGCGGGCCGAGGATCGCGTCGTACGATCTGGACGCGTTCGCCGCGCGCCGCCGCGTCAATCGCGACGGCGCGCGGTCGGGGCCACTCAGCCGCTTCGCGGGCGGCGCCGCGCCGCTCCGCCGGCGGCATGCGGTGGTTGCCGCGAAACACGTCGTCCGGGTCGTACGTGGCGTCGGTGCGGATGTGGCGCCCGTCGGCGAGGACGAGTTCGATCGCGGTCGCGCTGTTGGCCTGCAGGCCGTAGCGGCGCGCGAGCCAGCCCATGCCACCGCCGAGCGAGTAGCCGGCGATGCCGACGTCAGGTGACGAGCCGTGCAGGCCGGCCACGCCGTGTTCGGAGAGCAGGGGCGCGACGCGCTCCCACTTGACGCCGGCGCCGACGCGGACGCGGTGCGCCCGCGGGTCGATCGAGACGTCCTGCCGGTTGCGCACGTCGACGAGCAGCGCGTCGTCGAGCGCGCCGTTCGCGCTGACGTTGTGGCCGGTCGCCTGCGGCGCGACCCGCAGGCCGTGGTCGCGGGCGTAGCGGAGCGCGGCTACGACCTCGCGGGCGTCGCGCGGATACGCGACGCCGCTCGGGCGCAGCTCGACGGCGGTGTTGAAGGAGAAGGCGGAGTCTGTGGTGATGGAGAGCATGCTGAGAGGCCTACGGCCTCACCCCGCGCGAGGTGGAGATCACCCGCCTCATCGCCCGCGGCCTCGGGACGTCGCAGATCGCAGCGAAGCTCTTCCTGTCTCCACACACCGTCCGCGATCACGTCAAGACGGTGCTCGAGAAGGTCGGCGTCTCCAGCCGCGGCGAGCTCGTCGCGAAGGCTCTTCGCCGACCACTACGCGCCGCCGCCGCACGTCGCCTGACGCGCCCCAAGAACGCCGAGCGTACCGCGCCCCTCGCGCGAGCCGATTGCGCTTCGCGCGACAGGCGAGCGTCTGCCGTGGGTGTCTGGACACGCGCAGACGCCTGCTCGGGACGAGAAGCCGGCGGCCGATACGGCCGGTCGGCCGTCACCGGTCAGGCGCAAGCGTCGGCCGTCACCGGTCAGGCGCAAGCGGGAGCGCGGCTCCCGGCATCCACACGTCAGAGAATCGGCGCCAGCGACCGCCTGGACAGGGCACGTACTTACGGGGACGACCAGCTAGCGCTAGCGCCCAGCGACTGCGGCGACGTACTGGGCGACGAGCTTGGCTTCTTCGCCCTCGTACAGATCGGCGGGCATCTGGCCCTGGCCGCGTGCGCGGCCTTCCTCGATCGCGTTGAGCGTCAGGCCGACGGTCGGTGCGAGGACGTCGAGATCGGTACCGACGCGACCGACAGCGCCCGAAGCGTCGAGCGCGTGGCAGGTGGCGCACTTCTGGTTGAACAGGCTGCGGCCCTCCTGCAGGTCGGCGCTGAGCGTCGTGCCGCCCGGCCCGGCGGCGGCCTGGTCGCTGGTCACGACGACCGCCGGGACGATCAGCCCGAACAGCACGATCGCGCCCGCGACGGCGAACTCGCCGGCGTGCAGCGGGCGGCGGCGCCCGCGCTCGAGCGTGTCGCGCATCCCGCGCGGGCCGCCGCGCATCGCCACGAGGACGACGCCGAGACCCAACGCGATGAAGAACGAGAGGAAGGCGATTGCTGCCATGCGGCGGGCAATCTACTCGACCGCGAGGCGACGTCGCCTCACCATCGCGCGGACAACAGACGCGACGGCGGTGAATCGCTGCCGTACCGAGGCGCTGCGCGCGCGTCATCGCCGCCGTCCGGCACCGAAGCTCATGACGGGCGGAGCGACGGCGCGGAAGTCGTCCGTCCCGGTCGGGGCGAGCTGCTGCGCGGCCCGCTGCAGGTCGGCCTGCCGCGCGAGCTCCGTCGCGTGGGCACCGCCGGCGAAGCCGGTGCTCAGCGAGAAGTCCTTGACCTGCGCCGCCACGCGGTCACCGACCTCCAGGCGGGTCAGGCGCTGCGCGACGATGTTGATCGCCCCGCCCGCCGACGCGTGGCGCTCCAGGCGCCCGTCGACCACGACGAGCGGCTCGGTCCGGACGGTCAGCCGGTCGCGCTCGTAGATCTGCGGCGCGACGATGACGTTGACCGTCCCATGCTCGTCCTCGAGCAGCATGAAGGTGATCCCCTTGGCTGTTCCCGGCCTCTGACGCGCGATGACGAGCCCGCCGACGCGCACCTGCGCGCCGTGCTGCAGGCGCTCGAGCGCGCCGACGTCGACCGCGCCGGCGGCGTGCAGGCGCGCGCGCAGCAGCCCGAGTGGATGGGCCGAGGCGGTCAGGCCGGTCATCGCGTAGTCGGCGACCATCTCGTCCCAGTCCGACAGCGGCTGCAGCGGCGGCGGCGCGGGCAGGTCGAGCGCGAGCGCGAGCTGAACGCCCTCCTGGCCGCGCCCGCGCACGGGCGGGTGGGACGGTTTCGTCACCCCGAGCTGCCACAGCGCGACACGCCGCTCGCCGCCCGCCAGCGCATCGCAGGCGCCCGACCAGGCGAGACGCTCGAGCGCTGCACGGCCCGCGCCGGCACGCGAGGCGAGGTCCTCCAGGGAGCGAAACGGGCCGCCCGCGTGGCGCGCCTGCACGAGTGCCGCGACCTCGTCGGCGCACACGCCGAGCACGTAGCCGAGGCCAACCTGGACCGCGCCGTCCTGCGTCACGATGCAGCCGATCTCGCTTGCGTTCACGTCCGGCGCGATGACCTCGATCCCACGCCGCTGCGCCTCGTGGACGAGCGCGTCGGGCGGGTAGAAGCCCATCGGCTGCTCGTCGAGCAGCGCGCAGAGGAACTCCGGCCCGTAGTGCACGCGCAGCCACGTCGACTGGTAGGCGAGCAGGCCGAAGGCGGCGCCGTGGGCCTTTGGAAAGCCGAAGCCCGAGAAGCCCGAGACCATCGTGAAGACCTGCTCGGCGAGCTCCTCGGTCACGTCCCGGTGCGTCGCCAACGCACCCTCGACGAAGCGCCGGTGGTGGGCCTCGATCGCCTCCGACGAGCGCTTGCGGCTCATCGCCCGGCGCAGGCCCTCGGCCTCGCCGACGTCGAAGCCGGCGAACGCCTGAGCGACCTCGAGCACCTGGTCTTGGAAGATGATCGTGCCGAGCGTGTCGCGCAGCGGCGGCTCGAGCGACGGGTGCAGGTACGGGACCTCGTAGCTGGGATCGGCGCGCATCCGCTGGCGGCGCTCGATGTACGGGTTGACGGCGCCGCCGACGATCGGACCGGGCCGCACGATCGCGACCTGGATCGTGAGGTCGTCGAGGTTCGCCGGCCGCGTGCGCCGCAGCGAGCCCATCTGCGCGCGCGACTCGATCTGAAAGACGCCGGTCGTGTCGGCGTTCTGGATGCACTCGTACGTCGCCGGGTCGTCGTACGCAATCCGGCTGAGGTCGATCCGCTCGCCGCGACGCCGGGCGACGTGCTCGACACAGCGCTCGACGGCCGACAGCATTCCCAGGCCGAGCAGGTCGATCTTCAGAAAGCCCGCGTCGGCGCAGGAGTCCTTGTCCCACTGCGCGAGCTGGCGGCCCTCCATCGCGGCCGGCACGAGCGGGACGCAGTCGACGAGCGGGCGCGTGGCGACGATCATCCCGCCGGAGTGCTGGGAGAGGTGGCGCGGCAGGCCGTAGGCCTCGTAGGCCAGGCGCACGAGCCACTGCCAGCGGCCGGTTCGCCGTCCCGGCCCGAGCGCGACGTCGATGTCGCGGTCGACCTCGAACGACGACCAGCCCTCGCTGCCGCGCGCGACGCGCTCGATCTCCCCCGGCGGCAGCCCGAGCGCCTTGCCGAGCTCGCGGATCGCGCCGCGCGCGCGGTACGTCGGGAAGGCCGCGACGAGCGCCGAGCGCTCGCGCCCGTAGCGCTCGTGCACGCGCGGGATGAGGACCTCCCGGATGTCGCGCGGGAAGTCGAGATCGATGTCCGGCAGTGCGGTGAGCTTCTCGTTGAGGAAGCGCCCGAGCAGGAGCTTGTTGGCGATCGGGTCGACGTGGCTGAGGCCGGTCAGATGGCAGACGATCGAGGAGACGCTCGAGCCGCGACCGCGACCGGGCGGCAAGAGCGCGCGCGGATTGGATCCCGCCTCCCACCCCCCACGCCCGCGCACCTCGCCGGCCACCTCGCGCGCGAGCTCGAGCAGGTCGCGGTGCAGGAGGAAGAAGCCCGCGAGGCCGAGGCCGTCGATGACGCGCAGCTCCTCCTCCAGACGCGCCTTGGCCTCTTCGTGATGCGTGCTCCCGCGCGGGTAGCGCTCGTCGAAGCGCGCCTGGCAGACCTCGGCCAGCGCGCGGCTCGCCGTCGTGTCCTCGGCGCCGGGGTAGCGGTAGCCGAGGTCGCTCGTGAGGTCGAAGGTCAGCGTCTCGGCGAGCCGCTGCGATTCGGCGACGGCGTCGGGATGATCGGCGAAGCGCGCCGCCATCGCCTGCGGCGTCGTGAGCACGTGCGCGTGGTTGCCGCGGCGCAGCGGCTCGCAGGCGTCGAGCGTCGTGTGCTCGCGGATCGCGACGAACGCGTCCTGCAGGTAGGCGCGCTCGGGCGTGTGCGCGTGGACGTTCCCGGTCGCGACCGTCGCGACGTTCAGCCGTTGCGCGAGCCCCGCAAGCCCGCGGTTGAGCGCGCGGTCGTGGCGCGCCAGCGGACGCTGCAGCTCGACGCGGAAGGCGTCGCGGCCGAAGGCGGCGAGCAGGCGGCGCATCGTCGGCTCGTCGCGCACGCCGCTGCGCGCGCAGCCGCTCAGGCAGACGAGGCCCGCATGGTGGGCGACGACGTCGTCGAGCGTGACCGCCGGCTCGCAGCGATCGCGCTGCGGCCCGTCGCGCGTCTGCGCGTGGGCGCGCGTCAGCAGCCGGCAGAGGCTGCGCCAGCCGGTCGCGTCGCGGACGAGCAGCGTGAGGTGGCGCCCGTCGGCGAGCGTGACCTCCGCCCCGTGGATCGCGCGCAGCCCGAGCGCCTTGGCCGCCTGCGCGAACTCCATCGAACCCGACAGCGAGTCGTGATCGGTGAGCGCGAGGGCGCGGTGGCCGTGGCGGACGGCAGCCGCGGCGAGCTCCTCGGGCTGCGAGGCGCCGTCGAGGAACGAGTAGGCGGAGTGGCAGTGCAGCTCGGTATACGGCATACGAACAGATGTTCCCATACGCCTCCGACGTGACTCTCGCATGTCGCGGTGAGAAGGCTTCCAGGGTCGCTTCGGACGATTTCCCGACCACCCCCGCGGCGCCCTCCCGCCGCCCCGATCGCCGACGCCCACGCCCCACGCACGTCTCAAGCGACGACGCAGTCGAAGCGCTGCTCCCACAATCCACCTGCGGGGCGCGACGACGCCGATAGCAGCCGGCTGTCCTCGATCGTGTGGTCGAACTCGCCCGCGACCTGCACGACCCTCCCGATACCGGCGGCGGCGCCGCTGGAGGTGCTGTTCGTGCGGTACGTGCGCACGTCGAGATGCGCGCGGTCGCGGATCGCCTCGCCGAGCGCGCGGATCGCGGCGCCGCTGCGGGGATCGTCGCGAAAGCGGTTCCAGGCCGCGGCGACGAGCGGGTCGCGCAGATCCAGGCGCGCCGCGAGCTCCCAGCGGCGCCCGCGGCTGTCGGCGGAGATCACCAGCGCGCGGCCGCCGAGCGCGCGTGCCAGACCGGGCGGCAGGGCCGCGCCGGCGGCGACCGTGCCCGACGTCGAGAGCGACAGCTCCTTTGGACGGCGCCCGCGGTCGAGCGTCACCGCGAGCGTCACAGCCCGCTCCGCGCTTGCGACGGGGCCGCCGAGCGCGACCGTGACCGCGCCCCAGCCCGCGCCGCCGCCGTTCACCGCGAACGTGACGTCGCCGGTGCGCCGATCGCGTCGCCCGCCGATCGTCGCGCCCGCGAGCGCCCGCAGCGATGTTCCCGCAACCGAGTTGCCGATCCCGATCGTGCCGAGCCCGCGGAGGCCGCCCTCGTAGAAGACCTCGCGCGCGGAGACCGACGGACCGTCGCCGTCGCGGATCGCGCGCATCAACGCGGCGGCCTCGCGCGCGTCGCGCGCGACGAAGACCCGGCCCGAGTTGAGCACCGCCTGCGCAGCGAGGCGCGCCTCGTCCGTCATCCCGACCTCGCGCCCGTCGAGCGTCGCTTTCGCGCGCGCGCCCAAGGCAACCTCCAGACCGGCGGCACCGCTGCGTGCCACCGTCAGGCGGATCGTCTTGTCCGACATCACCTCGCGCAGCACGTAGCGGTCGTGGTCGACGCGGACGACGACGAGGCTGACCGCGAAGTGGCGCGCGTCGCGCCTGCTGGCGACCGTGCACGGCTTCGCCCTCAGGTCCGGGCACGGGCCACCGCCGACGACGCACAGCGCGTGGCGGATCTGGCCGGCGACGGCATTGACGATCCCCGGCGCGCCGGCGGCGGCGAACACCAGCGCAGCGGTCAGCGACACGGCCAGTACCGCGATGAGCGCGACGTAATCGACGGTCGCCTGGCCACGCGAGCAGCGCATGTCGCCGAGGCTGCCGCGCGTCGTGTGACGGATCTACACGTGTCTGCTCGAAAAGAACCCGAGCTTCGTGCCGGCGATCGCACGCGAGCCGGGGAGCCGCACGTAGCGCCTGCCGTGGCGCGCCTCGTCGGCCGCCACGAGGGGCGCGAGCAGCAGCGCCTGCGTGAGGCCGACGAGCATCGAGCCCAGCGTGATCCGCAGCCCCGCGTCCCAGCCGACGGCGCCGACGCCGAGCTCGCCGGGGACGACGAACAGTGCGACGAGCACGACGACGACGAGCGGCGGCATCCAGAGCGGCGTCGGCTCGCCGGCCGGCCGCGTCGCTGAGCTGAGCGGCTGCGCCGCGGCGAGCCAGCGCCGCAGCGACAGCGGCCCGAGCACGGCCAGCAGGATCGTGACGAACGCGATCTGGCCCGCGGTGCTGGCCGCGCGATCGCCGGCCTCCGCGACCAACGCGAGCAGCAGCACGCTGCCGAGCGCGCCCGCGGCGGCGAGCACGGCGCCCTCGATTCGCAGGCGCTCGCGGTACGTCGGCGGTGGCGGCGGTTCGCTCATCTATCCCGCGACTACGGCGCCGGCGACGGCCGCGATCACGGCGGCGACGAGGACGCGGTCGCGCCACGCCGCGCGCAGGAGCTCCGGCGCGACGGCGGGTGGGGGCGCCTCCCTGAAGCGCTCGGCCTCCGCCCCGACCCAGCGCAGCACCGCGGCCGCGAGCGCGGCCGGGCGGCGCCGAACGTGGCGAACCTCGGCCACGAGCGCGCGGCCCGACGCGCCGAGCGCGCCGCCCGCGCCGAGGCGGTCGAGGATCTCCGACGCCTCGCTCATCGCGGGCAGGCGGCGCGCGACGCGCAGCGAGCGTCGCGCGACCTCGCGCAGGCCGTCCTCGCCGGCGGCCGCGCGCAACCACGTCGCGACGAGCACGAGCAGGCCGGCGCGGATCGTGCGCCGGAGCATCAGGTCCAGATCCGTCCCGCCGATCAGGTTGAAGACGAGAGCCCCGCCGGCGAGCAGCGCCGCGAGCGCGAGGCCGGCGCGAACCGGCGAGCGATCGGCGCGTGCGGTTGCCCACGCGATCGTCAGCCACGCCGCGACCGCGCCGAGCACGAACCACGCCGTCGTCGCGATCAGCACGCAGAACGCGACGACCGCGGCCAGCGCGACCGCGCGCGGGTCATAGCGCGGACGCGGCGCCGCACCCGCAGCGCCGTCGTCGTCGCTCGCCGGAGCGGGGCTGTCGCGCCGGTCGCGCGCGGCGTTCGCCGCCGGCCACCGGCGCAGCGCTGCGCGGTAGACGAGCACCTGCACGACGCTTGCGAACACCGTCCACGCGGCGAGGGCCAAGGCCGTCGCGGTGAGCGCCGCGACCGTGCCTTCGGGCGCGCCCGGGATGCGTCCCGCGATCGCGTCGTACGCCGCTGCGTAGGCAGCGACTCCACCGACGATCCAGATGTAGAAGAGCGTGAAGACGAGCTGATCGGCGGCCCGGATCGCAGCGCAGGCGCCGACCTGCGCCGCGAAGTGCCGGCCGCGCGCATGCAGCCGTCCGAGCAGCGGCGCCGACAGCGCCTGGGTGAGCGGCACGCTGACGCGCGACGGGCCGAGGACGGCGATCGTCTGCAGCATCGCGGCGAGGCTCGCGCCGTATCCGATCCGCGCGCCGGCGACCTGCGCCGCGCGGGCAAGCGCGACGCCGCCCGCGAGCGCGACGGCGTAGCCGCCGGTCGGGACGACCCGCGAGGCGAGAAACGACGCGCTCGCGACGTGGGCGAGACCGGCCTGCGCGACGGCCTGCGAAGCGGGCTGATAGACGCGCATGGAACGAGAGTGTGGCTCAGCGCTGGCGATACCACCCCCGTTGCACGAGGTCGCGGAAGACGACGACGTTGCGCCCGCAGTGCGTGACGACCTCCCAGTAGCGCCGCCGCAGCGGGCGCTCGGTCCACCAGCGGTCCTCGACGAGCCAGGTTTCGCGGACGGCGTCGACCGCGCGCCCGTCGACCTGCAGCGGTATGCCGGCGCTGTCGGCCTGCACCGTCGCCGGCTGCGGCGCGGCGATCCTCCGCGGACCCGGGCTCACCGGCTCCCGCTCCCGCTCCCGGCCGGTCCGGGATCGAACGGCGACAGCACGACGCGCCGCTCGGGCACGCGCGAGTCGGGATCGATCTCCAGGACGCGCAGCGCCGCGTCGGGCCCGGCGACGGCGCGCGCCTGGCGAACGGCCTCGCGCAGGCGCTCGTCGCGGCGTGCTGCGCCGTCGTCGAAGAGCGCGCGCGGCTCGCGATCGGGCGGGCCGAAGCGCTCCACGATGAGCTCCAACGTGTCGGCGGGCGCGGGCAGCAGCGCCAGGCGGCCACCGAGCGCGAGGCGCATCCGTTGGGCGTCGGCGAGCGCCTCGCGAAAGACGACGCGCTCGCGCCACGTGCCGCCCTCGACGAGCCGCGCCGAGAGCACGACGGAGCGCAGCGTCCGCCCGCGCCGCTCGCGGCGCGCGAGCAGGCGGTCCACCAGCAGCCCGAGCGCGCGCCCGAGCTGCTCGCCGGAGCCGGACTCCGGCAGCTCGAGCGCCTCGCGCAGCAGCTCGCCCGGCTGGCGCGGGCGCAGCGGCGTGTCCTGCCCGCGGGCGAGATCGTGGGCGAGCAGGCCCGGGCGCCCGAAGCGATCGGCGACGGCGTCGCGCGGCAGCGCCGCGAGGTCGCCGAGCGTCGCGATCCCGAGCCGCTGCAACGGCTCGACGAGAGCCGCGGTCTGCGCGCGACGGCGCAGCAGCTCGACCGGATGCGGGGCGAGCTCGGCCGCCCCGGCGACCCGCCGCGGCCGCCGGACGCGCGCGCCGGACGCCGCCACGAACGCACAGAAGCGGGTCGGCCCCTGCCCGATCCGCGGGCCGGCCAGCACCCGCCGCAGGCGCTCGGAGCCGTCCTGGGCGAGGTAGCCCTCGGCGAGCATCGTCACGATGCGGCCGGCGTGCAGGCGCTCCAGGGCGCGGGCATCGAAGCAGGCCTCGCCCGGCCGCAGCGACTCGACGGCGGCGCCGAGGCCCTCCAGCCGCGCGAGCGCGCGCTCCCATAGCTCGGCGACGCCGATCGGGTCAGGCGGCACGAGCGCCAGCCGCGGGCAGCGCGACAGCGCCTCCCCGATCCGCATCCCCGCGTGGATCCCGAACGCCTCAGCGGCCTGCGAGACGGCGCCGACGAACAGCTCGCGGCCGAGTTCCGGGGCGAGCGCCGCCGGCTCACCGAGCCGAGTGGGACGGAGCCCCGCGGCGACCGCGAGCTCAAATCGCTCGAGCAGGACGCAGACGATCGTCATGAGAACGTATGTTCGCATCGATCGAGGAGCCGCGCAAGGAACCTTGGCGGCGCACGGGCACGCTCGTAAGCTGAGCGCCGTGATGCGGGCGCACGCGATGTTCGATACGCGGACGAAGGCGCGCTCGCTTGCGTTCCTCTACGGCGCCGCGGCGCTCACCTGCGTGCTGACGGTCCTGCTGCCGCACGTCCCGTCGGTCGAGGAGCGCTCCGTGCTCGTGCTCGGCGCGGTCTCGCTCGCGCTGGCGCTCGTCTTCCTGCGCGTTGCCGGTCAGGTTTCCGACGGTCTCGTGCACCTCGCGCTCGCCGTGGTGACGGTGATGCTCAGCCTCGTCATCCACTACACGCACAACACGACGCTCTACGCGCTGATCTACACGTGGCCGGCGCTGTACGCGTTCTACTTCTTCTCCAGCCCCGTCGCGCTCGGCCACCTCGCGTTCATCGGCGCTGCCTACGCGACCGTCCTGCGCATCGACGACACGATGGACGCGACGATCCGCCTCGTGCTCGTCCTCGGCACGCCGCTCGTCGTCGGCCTGCTGATCTCGCGCCTGCTCGGCGTCGTGCGCTCCGGCATCGAGCGCAGTGCCCGCCAGGAGCGGGCGCTTCGCTCCAGCGAGGGGCGCACGCGGCTGATCGTCGACAGCGCGCGCGACGGCTTCATCTCGACCGACGCGCAGGGGCGCGTGCTCGACATCAACGCCGCGGCCGAGCGGCTGCTCGGCCGCTCGCGCGCCGACGTGCTCGGCCGCCCGTTCCAGGAGCTCGGCATCCCGCGCGAGGCGCACGCGAAGTTCATCCAGCGGCGGCGTGACCTGCTGAAGGCCGCGCGCGAGGGCGGCACGCGCCACCTCGAGCAGCGCGTGACGATCAACCGGCCCGACGGGACGCAGCTGCGCGGCGAGACGATGATCTGGGTCGTCGAGCGCGACGGCGAGCTGATGTTCAACGCCCGCCTGTCGGACATCGGCGACCGCCTGCTCGAGGAGCGAAAGCGCGAGCGGCTCGTGCGCGCGGAGGCGGCCCGCGCGGAGGCCGAGCGGGCGGCGCTGACGATCGGGCGGCTGCAGGCGGTCGCCGACGCTGCGCTGACGCAGCGCGACCTCGACGCGCTCGGCCCGGAGATCCTCGCCCGCACGCGGGAAGTGCTCGACGCGGAGGCGGCGGCGCTGCTGCTCGTCCAGGACGACGGCGACCTGTCGCTGCTGAGCTCCGATCCGGTCGTCGCCGAGCGCCGGCCCAACCGCGTGCCGGCCGACGCCGGCATCGCGGGCCGAGTGCTCGCGACGCGGCGCCCCGTGCTGCTCAACGATCCGCCTGCCTCCGCGCTCGCCGACCCGGCGATCCTCGCTGCCGGCATCTCCTCGCTGCTCGCCGTGCCGCTGATCGCGCATGAGGAGATCATCGGCGTCATCGAAGTCGGCGTGCGCCCGCCGCGGCGGCTGAGCGCCGAGGACGTCGACCTGCTGCGGCTGACGGCCGATCGCGTGGCGCTCGCGATCGAGCACGTGCGCGCCTACGGCCGCGAGCACCGGATCGCCGAGACGCTGCAGCGCAGCCTGCTGCCGCAGACGCTCCCGTCGCTGCCGGGCGTCGCGCTCGCCGGGCGCTACCTGCCGGCGGCATCGGAGGCCGAGGTCGGCGGCGACTGGTACGACGCGATCGGCCTGAGCGGTGGGCGCGTGCTGCTCGTCATGGGCGACGTGTCGGGCAAGGGGCTGGCGGCCGCGTCGATGCTCGGGGCGTTGCGCAGCGCCATCCGCGCCTATGCGCTGGAAGGCCACGCGCCCGCGCAGATCGCCGACCGCCTCAACACGTTCGTGCTCGCCGAGCCGTCGCGCGAGCACATGGCGACGCTCGTGCTCGCGGTCTTCGACCCTGTCGACGCCGAGCTGTCGTACGTCAACGCCGGCCACCCGCCGCCGCTCGCCCTGAGCGCCGAGGGAACGCCGCAGTTCCTCGACGGCGCGCGCTCGGTGCCGCTCGGCGTGCTGCCGTTTCCCGGCTATCAGGAGGAGACGGTGACGCTCGAGTCCGGCGGCGCGCTCGTGCTCTACACGGACGGGCTCGTCGAGCGCCGCGCGGAGAACCTCGACCGCGGACTGGATCGGCTCTCGGTCGCCGCCTCGGAGGGACCGCTGGAGACCGAGGCGCTCTGCGATCGATTGCTGCGCGCGGTACTGCCGAGCGGCGCGACGAACGACGACGTGGCGCTGCTGACGCTCTGCCACGTGCCGCTCGGCTCGCGTCTGGCGCTCGACCTGCCCAGCGAACCGAGCGCGCTGCGTTCACTGCGCGCGCTGCTGCGCCGCTGGCTCGCGCAGGCCGAGGCCTCCGACGTCGACGTGCACGCGATCGTGATGGCCTGCAGCGAGGCCTGCACGAACGCGATCGAGCATGCCGGCGCGGCGCCCGACGAGACGATCGCCTTCGAGGCGGTCCTGCGCGACGGCGAGGTCGACATCGTCGTGCGCGACCGCGGGCAGTGGCGCGACGAGTGCCCGCCGAGCGACCAGGGCCGTGGGCTGGAGCTGATCGACGCGCTGATGGACGACGTCGAGCTCGAGCCGACGCCGGACGGGACGACGGTGCGCCTGCGGCGACGCCTGACCGAGAGCGTGAGCGTATGAACGTCGACGGGGCGACGCTCACGAGCTCCCTGCACGGCAACCACGTGATCGTCTCCGTCGGCGGCGAGATCGACGTCTTCAACGCCGCCCGGCTGATCGCGCTCGTCGAGGCCGCGGTGCCGACCGACGCTCATGGCGCCGTGCTCGATCTCACGGGCGTCGGCTTTCTGGACTCGACCGCGATCCGCAAGCTGTTCGCGCTCACGAGCCGGCTGCGCGAGCGCCGCCAGCACGTGCGGGTCGTGACGCCGTGCGGGAGCACGGTGCTGCGCACGCTCGAGCTCGTGCAGTTCGGACGGGCGGCGCCGATGCACGCATCGCTCGAGGAGGCGCTGGCCGAGCTGGGTTGAAGCGCGGCGGGCGGGGCGCCGCCCTTCAACGCGGCGCGCCGGCAGAGCCGGCGATCCTGTTGGTGGCGTCGCCTGGCGCTGGATGTTCGCGGCTGGCGAGCGAAATTCGGTAGCGGTAGAGGGTTCCCTCGTCATCGACGAGGTAGGTGTCGGCGTCGTCGCGGTGGTGGTGCAAGATCAGCCGGTCGCTGCGTTCGGCGAGCTGTGCGAGCGCGTCGATGCTGGTCACGTCGATTTGCCGGCCGTCCTGCGTTGGGCGCGATCCCGGCGATTGGGACGATCAGCTGCTCGTAGCGCGCGTGGATCTGCGCCGCGGGAGAGGCCGCGCGGCGCCGGCGGCGCAGCGCGCCGAGCAGCGCGGTGGTCGCGAGCAGAAGACCGGCGAGCGCGATCCAGCGGGCGTCGCTACTGGCAGGCTATGGCCTCTGACGCTCAGGATATTCGGCGCCCTAGCGGGGATCGCGACGGTCGCACGCCGGCTCGGCCGTAGGTCATTCTGCTTGTCGTCGGTGGAGGTGGTTGCGCTGCTGGCGGGTCGCAGCTGCAGGTCATCGAGCTGAAAGCTCAGTGCGGGGCGGTAGTCGCTGGACAGCGGCTGGCCGGCGAGCGTGCCGGTGAGGTGCACGCGCGACAGCACGGTGAGGGTGTAGCTGCCGCCGGCGGGAGCGCCGGTGAGCCGCTGCACGCGTCCGATCAGCGATCGCAGGCGGCGCAGGTCAAGCGTCACCTGGCGGCTGGTCTGGTTGCCCGCGAAGCGGGTGGGAGCGGCGAGCTGAATGCTGCGGCTCCAACCGGTCGGGCTGGTGAGCCGCAGACGGACGTCCTGCGTACCGCTGATCCTGTGCGCGGCCGCGGTGACCAGTCGGTAGGCGACGCGGACGCGGACGTTCTGCACGAGTCGAACGAAGACGGCGTCTCCGGTCCTCACGCGCCCGCCGGGGTAGACCGGGCCGCGGGGTGCCTGCGCGCGGTAGCCGAAGCTGACCTGCTCCGTATAAGCCTTCTTCGCCATCACCGGTCTGGTCGTCGGGCGCGTAAACGCCGCCAGGCCCAACACGACGAACGCGGCGATTGCCAGGGCTGCTGCAGCGAGGATCTGCTGCGCGCTGATGGTATGGGCTGCGCGGTGCTGTCGAGAGGTCACGGGTCGGTCTCCTTGGCGGCGACGGGTTGGGTCGTGGCGGCGACGAGCGCGGCGTCGTCGCCGCGGTTGGGTGCCCGCCAGCAGCAGCAGGGCGGCGCCACCGATCAGTACGCAGGCTCGTCGGGCTGCACCGTTGCGGCATCGGCCGGCATTGGGAGCCCGAGGGACTGATCGCGTGTTGCACGCTTGTCGACGACGACGGCACTCGGCTTCCGTGAAGCCACCCGTGCCGATGAAGAGCACCTGTCGGCGTGGCTGGCCGACGAGGTATGTCCAGGCGAACCGGACGACGTCGTCAGCGCGACGCGCTACTGGGTCGCTGTCGCGACGAGCGGATCGAGCCGCCGGGGCGCCTTGATCGGATCCTCGGCGCGGCTCGACGGATGGCCGACGAGCGCTTCTGCGATGCAACCGTCGCACGGCTGTCAGCCGCAACGATCGCAAGGCTCGAGGAGCTCGTCGCCGGTCGACAGGGCCAGGGCCCGTCGTGTGACCGTGACGAGACCCCGGCGAACCGGGGGCATAGAAAAGCCCCGCCGGAGCGGGGCTTTCCCGTAGCGGACCGGTAAGCCGGATTCTGTCGTGAGCAGCCATCCATCTGACGCGGCCGACCTGGACCTTGGCGGGCAGCCTGCAAGCGGTCCTGCTTGGCCTTGCATCGAGTGGGGTTTGCCTGGCCGCCGTGTCGCCACGGCGCCGGTGCGCTCTTACCGCACCTTTTCACCCTTGCCTGTGCGCGAATGAGCGCGATTCGCCCAGCCGCGCCATCGGCGGTGTGTTTCTGTGGCACTTTCCCGCGGGTTTCCCCGGGTCGGGTTCCCGACCACCCTGCCCTGTGATGTCCGGACTTTCCTCGAAGGACAAGCCTCCGCGGCTGCTTGGTCTGCCCTTTCAGGGTAGCTGTGCGCCCTCTGCTCGCAAGCGTGGATAGGGTCCTGCAGATGGGAGAGGTGCTCGGCCGGCGGATCGTGGCGGCGGTCATCGACGTCGCGATCATCGGCATCCTGCTCGTCGCGATCGCGAAGGGCCTTGGCAACGAGGAAGCGCGCGAGTATTCGCTGTGGGCCGAGACGCAGGGCGCCCCGCGGGCGCTCTTCTTTCTGCTGACGTTCGCCTACTTCTTCGGCACGGAGCTCGTCTCGGGGCAGACGCTCGGCAAGCGCGTCATGAAGCTGCGCGTGGTGTGCGAAGACGGCACGAAGGCTGGAGCCGGACCGGTGTTCGTCCGCAACCTGCTGCGGGCGATCGACTGGCTGCCGAGCCTGTACATCGTCGGCGCGATCACCGTCTTCGCGACCCGCCAGCGGCGGATGCGCCTGGGCGACATGGCCGCCAAGACGAAGGTCGTCGGCGACGAGGCCGGTTCTCGCGAGCCGCCGGAGAAACCCGAGCGGCCCGACGACGAAGACGTCCTCGCGCAGATCCTTCGCTAGCTCAGCTCAGCTCAGCTCAGCTCAGCTCCGTCCGGCACTCGCCGCAGCGACCCCCGACCGTCGACGGCCCTGATCCGTAGCGGGGCTCCAGTCCCCCGTGACAGATCGGGCACGTCGCGGTGCGGTGCGCGATGAGGTCCTCCCAGGCGCCGGAGAGCAGGTCCTCCAGCGTCGGCCCCTCGCGCGGGGACCGGCTCGCCGGCAGCACGGCAAGCGGCCGCTCGAGATCGACGACCGCCATCACTGAACGCTCCTGAACAGGCCGACGACGCGGCCGAGCACGCGCACGTCGCGCGAGCGGATCGGCTCCATCGTGGCGTTCTCGGGCTGCAGGCGGACGTGGTCGGCCTCACGGAAGTAGCGCTTGACCGTCGCCTCCTCGCCGAGCAGCGCGACGACGATGTCACCGTCCTGGGCGGTGTCCTGGCGCCGTACGACGACGTAGTCGTCGGGCAGGATGCCGGCGTCGATCATCGACTCGCCGCGCACGCGCAGGACGTACTCGCCCTCCTCGCCGCCGGCCAGCGACGGCACGTCGACGTACTCCTCGATGTTCTCCTCGGCAAGCACCGGCGAGCCGGCGGCGACCTGGCCGACGAGCGGCAGCCCGTCCGGCCGCACGATCGACCTGACCTGCTCGACGCCGCGGCCGAGCAGCTCGATCGCCCGCGGCTTGGATGGGTCGCGGCGCAGCAGGCCGAGCTTCTCGAGGTTCGCGAGGTGCGCGTGCACCGTCGACGACGAGGCCAGGCCGACTGCCTTGCCGATGTCGCGCACGGTGGGCGGGTAGCCGTGCTTCGCCGAGTGGCGCTTGATGAAGTCGAAGATCTCCTGCTGGCGCTTCGTCAGATCGAGATCCATGGTGCAGGCTCCTTGGCGCGAGAGGTGGCGGGCTGTCGGCTTCGCGAACATGTGTTCGCATAAGCTAGAGGGGTTGTCGGACGGAAGTCAAGCGCGCGCCTATACTGAGCGACCCCTGCGCCGGTGGCGGAATTGGTAGACGCGCAAGGTTGAGGGCCTTGTGGGGGGATTCCCCCGTGGAGGTTCGAGTCCTCTTCGGCGCATGCGCGGTCTGTATCGGAGCCTGCGTCTCGCTCACGCGAGACGAGGCTCTGGACGGCGGGGCCTGAATGCGCGGCGCGCGGCCGCCCCGAAGCGGAGAGGGCGGCCGCGCTGCTTCCGCGGACCCGGAGCGCGCAGGAGGGGGAGGGCGCGTCCGTTGCAACCAGTTTCGCCGTGCGTGCCGATTCGGATCACACGATCGCCCGACCGATGCGCGTTGGCGCGCACTACCCCGCGAGCGCAAGCGCGCCCTGCTGCTGCGTCCAGTCCGCCGCGACTTCGCCGAGGATGTCGAGCATCGCTGCGGCCGGCGCCGACACGTATCCGTCGGCGAGGGTCGCGGCCAACACGTGGCGCACGACCGGTCGCCCCTCCAACCGCCTGATGACGACGTCGTCGCGGACGGCCACGAGCGCGAGGTCCGGGATCAGGCAGACGCCGACGCCCGCCGCGACGAAGCCCTGGATCGCGTTGTAGTCGTCGGACTGAAACGCGACGCGCGGCTCGAAGCCGGCCCCCTGGCAGGCGCGCTCGAGCACGAGGCCGTCCGGGCAGCGGCCGGTCGTGCCCAGGATCCAGGACTCCTCGGCGAGGTCCGCCAGCCGGATCCGGGCCTTCGACGCGACGCGATGGCCGGCTCCGACGCACACGTAGAACGGGTCATCCAAGAGGTGATGGCGCTCGATCGCGCGGTCGACGATCGGCTCGAAGCCGGCCTCGACCGTCAGCGCGATGTCGCAGTCGCCCGCCTTCAGGCACTCCAGGCCCTCGTCGGGCTCGCGTGGCGCGAGCGTCACCTCGACGCCCGGATGGCGCTCGCGAAAGCGCGCGATCGCCAGCGGCGCGATCGTCGCCCCCGCCGTCGGAAAGGACACGAGCCGCAGCCGGCCGCCGCGCATCCCGGCGATCGCCTCGAGCTCGGCCTCCGCGTCGGCGAGCCGCGCGAGGATCACGTCGGCGTGCGCGACGAGTGCACGGCCGGCGTCGGTCAGCCGCACGCCGCGCGCGTTTCGCTCGACGAGCACCGTCCCCGCCTCGCGCTCGAGAGCGGCGATCTGCTGGGAGATCGCCGACTGCGTGTAGGCGAGCGCCTCGGCCGCAGCCGAGAACGAGCCGCGCGCGGCGACCTCGCGAAGGACCCGCAACCGCTTCACGTCAAGCATTAGCGGACCTTATCGCGGACCCGGCGAAATGTCATTTGTGCTGATGTCGTCGCGTTGCGATCGTGCACCTCGTCGAAGACGCACGAGTGAGGAGCTCACCACGATGACCGCGAACCACAGCCATGCCGAGGCGATCGTGATACGCCACGCCGGCGACGCCGACGCCAGGACGCTCGTCGACCTCGCGCTGCTCGACGACCGTCCGCCGCTGACCGGGCCTGCGCTGATCGCCGAGCTCGACGGGATCGCGCGGGCGGCGCTGGACCTGCACGACGGCAGCGTCGCCGCGGACCCGTTTGCGCGCACCGCGCAGCTCGTCGAGCTCCTGAAGCTGCACGCGCACGGCACGCGCGCCCGCAGCGGGTCGCTGCGCGGACGTGTGGCCTCGTTCCTGCGGCCGGTCTCCGTCCGTGGATGAGCGGAAGCCCGTCCGGGGCGCTGGCCGCGCCGCCGTGATGAGATAGCGAGCTGCCAGCGGCGAGCTTCACCTGGAAGGACGGCGAGCGCACGATCCATTTCGGGCGCGACGCGCTCGACGCGGCGCTGCCCGCGCTCGGCGACGGCTTCACGCTGCTGTCGACCCCGCGCGCGCTCGCGATGGCGCCGGCGCTCGCCGAGCGCGCGGGCGCGGTGCACGAGGTCCCGTCCGGTCGCGTTGACGAGATCGCGGGCGCGCTGCTCGGCGAGGTCGACCCGGGCGAGCTGATCGTCGCGCTCGGCGGCGGGCGCGTCGTCGACACCGCCAAGGCGCTCGCGGCGGCTCGCGCGCCGGGCCAGCGCCCGCTCGTCGCTGCCGTCCCGACGACGTTGAGTGCGGCCGAGATGACCGCCGTGCACCGCCGCGCCGCAGGCGCTGACGCCTCGCTGCCGGGCGTGCGCCCCGCGCGCGTCGTGAACGATCCGGCGCTGAGCGCGTCGCAGCCGCAGGTCGAGCTCGCCGCAAGCGCCGCGAACGCGCTAGCCCACGCCGCGGAGGGACCGGCGACGCTCCGCGCAAGCCCGGTTCCCGCGCTGGCGGGGCGCGAGGCGGCGCGCCTGATCGGCGCGGCCTACGCGGACGGCGACGCGGGGCCGGACCGCGACATCCTCGCGCTCGCCGCGCTGCTGTCGGGGTACACGATCGACAGCGCCGGCTACGGGCTGCACCACGTCCTGTCCCAGACGCTCGCCCGCTTTGGCGCCGTCGGCCACGCACAGGCCAACGCGGTGATGCTGCCGCACACGCTCGTCGCGCTCGAGCGACGCGGCGCCGCCGGCGCCGGCACGCTCGTCGCGCTGGCCGGCGACCTCGCCCGCCGCGCGCAGGCCGTCAGCCTGCGCGAGCTCGGCGTCGACGAGTTCACGCTCGACGCCTGCGCGGACGCGGCCGCCGATCGGGCCGAGCTCGATGCCACCCCCCCACGGCCCGACCGCGACGAGCTGCGCGCCCTCTACGCCGCGGCGTTCTGATGCCTGATCTGCTGACGGACGTGCTCTCGCGCGCGGCGACGCGGGGCCGATCGGACCTGCGCTGAAGCCGGTCCTCGGGGAGTACCCTCGACCGGTGAGCCCTTCGGGGATAGGCGGAGGCGCCAGCTCCGCCGACGAGCGCCCGGCAGGCCTCGGTCGCCGGCGCGAGGCGCTCGCGGGTGTGCTCGCGGTCGCGGTGATGATCGGCGTCTCGCAGCCGGTCGCAGCGCTCCTGGCCGCGGGACGGTCGCCGGTCATCGCGATCGGAGACGTCGTCATCGACACGGTTCCGGGCTGGCTGGAGCGAGCCGTGATCTCGTGGCTGGGGACCGCCGACAAGCCGTTCTTGATCGGCATGATCCTGCTCGTCTCGGCGCTCCTCGGCGCCGCGCTGGGCGTCCTCGCCGCGCGGCGCTTCGCGGCCGGCGCCGTGGGTCTCGTCGGCATGATGACCGTCGGCGCGGCCGCGTCGCTCTCGGACCCGGGGGCAGGCCTGGTCGCTTCGCTGTTCGTCGCTCTGGCCGGCGCGTTCGCCGGTATCGCGACACTCTGGATGCTGCTGCGCGCGAGCGTTCGCAGCGCGCCCGCGGTACCCACGCCGCCCGGCGCGGGCGCTCCCGTCGCGATCGGGAGTGCCGCCGTGGACCGGCGCCGCTTCGTGCAGCTGGCGGGGGTCGCGGCCGTCGTCGCGTTCGTCGGCGCCGCCGCCGGCCGCATGCTGGCCGGCAGCGAGCGGATCGAGAAGCTACGCCAGGCGATCCGACTGCCGCGGCCGGTCCGCCCGGCTCCGCCTCCCCCGCCTGGCGCCGACCTCGAGATCCGCGGCTTGGCCCCGCTGTTCGTCCCCAACGACGACTTCTACCGGATCGACACCGCGCTGCGGATCCCGCAGGTCGAGCCCGACGGCTGGTCGCTGCAGGTCAAGGGGCTCGTCGAGCGGCCGTTCAGCGTGACGTACGACGAGCTGATGGCGATGCCGCAGATCGAGGCGGACATCACGCTGGCATGCGTCTCGAACGAGGTCGGCGGCGGGCTGGTCGGCAACGCGCGCTGGCAGGGCGTCCCGCTGTACCGGCTGCTGGAGCGCGCCGGGCTCAAGAAGGGCGCCACACAGCTGATCGGGCGTTCGGTCGATGGGTTCACCGCCGGTTTCCCGACGCTCACCGCGCTCGACGTCAAGGAGTCGATGGTGGCGGTCGGGATGAACGGCGAGCCGCTGCCCGCGAGGCACGGGTTTCCGGCACGGCTCGTCATCCCGGGGCTGTACGGCTACGTGTCGGCGACGAAGTGGCTGTCGGCGATCGAGCTGACCGGCTGGGACGTCGACGGCTACTGGATTCCGCGCGGGTGGGCCAAGAAGGGCCCGATCAAGACGCAGTCACGGATCGACGTCCCGGCAGCGGGGTCGACGATCCCCGCCGGCCGTCGACCGATCGCCGGCGTCGCCTGGGCACCGACGCGCGGCATCGAACGCGTCGAGGTCCGCATCGACGGCGGGCGCTGGCTGGAGGCGACGCTCGCCGAGGCACTTGACGTCGACGCCTGGCGTCAGTGGTTCCTGCCCTGGGAACCGACGCCCGGCCGGCACGTCATCGCGGTCCGCGCAACCGACGGCCGCGGCGAGGTGCAGACCGACGAGCGGACGCCGGTCGCACCCGACGGCGCCGCCGGCCGTCACACGATCGAGGTCGTCGTCGTCTGACTTCGTCCGCGACCGTCAGCATGGCGACGCTCCTCGCCGATTTGAAGGTGCCTTCGGGGAACGAGCTGTTGATCCTGCTCGGCAGATTGTCAGCAAGCTCCGCGATCGCCGGCCCCCGCCGGATCGCCTCGTCGCGACTGGTCAGCGAGGGCGACCCACTAGCTGCGGACGCGCGAGCTAGAGCTTCAGCAGGATGATCGTGTTCAGGACCCATGCGATCGCGAACGCGATCGTCCAGCGGTTCAGGTTGCGCTCGACGAGCGAGCCGCCGCCGAACGGGCCTGACCCGGTGCCGACGCCAAAGGCGCCGGACAGGCCGGCGTCCTTGCCCGAGTGCATGAGGACGAGGAAGATCACCGAGACCGAGAGCAGGACCTGCAGGCCGTTGAGGATGTTCTCCATCTCGCCAGAGTACCTCAGCCGCGCGCGTCGTCGAGCGCCTTGAGGATCTCGACCGCCTCGGCGCGGAGCTGGCGGTCGAGCGCGCGGTGGTCCTCCTGCGAGAGCTTGCCCGTGCGCATGTCGAGCTCGGCGTCGCGGATCTCGCGGTACTTGGCCTCCTTGCGCGCCTCGAGCTCGGCGATCTCGTCGTCGGACTCAGCGCGAACACGGTCGACGGCGCGACCGCGCAACGGCGCCGAGACGAGCGCCACGACGGCGCACAGCACGGCCAGGATGACGAGCAGGGCGACGATGTCCAAGAACGGGAGTTACGCGCGCCCGAGGTCTTCGGCGACGCGTGCCGCATAGCGTGCCGTGACACGCCTGCGCGCGGCGTCCGGTCCGGGCCAGAGCGCGATCAGCCCACCCAGGAAGACGACGATCGAGCCGATCCAGATCCACGTCACGAGCGGCGAGCTGATGACGCGGAACGTCGCCTCCGGCCGGTCGGCCAGGTACTTGTCGACGATGCCCTTCAGCGCCATGCCGAGCGCCTGGCCCTCGAGCTCGGGCTCGAGCCTGCCGGCAGCCGCAGAGAAGACGCGGTCGCCCTCCTCGATCGTCGGCAGCAGCCGGCGGATGTCGGGCGTCATCGCCGTCCAGATGTCACGGCGCAGACCCGCGTCGAGGCCGATCTCGCTCGTCGCCTCGCCCTCGAAGAAGCGCCCCACCGGGCCCAGCCCGGCGACGTCGCGCGACGGGTAGTAGCCGCGCTCCGGGCGCATCGTCGTCACGTGCCTGCCGTCGCGGCTGACGTCGACGACCGCGCCGAAGGAGATCTTCTCCAGGTCGCCGCCTCGCGTCGAGATGTGCGACGTGGCCCGCTCGTAGGTGAAGGTGTAGTCACCCGAGCGCACGCTCTGGCCGGGAGCGAGGCGCACGTCGCGGGCGTCGTTGAACGCGGTCGACGCAGCGACGCCGACGAACAGCAGCGCCATCCCGACATGCACGAGGTAGCCCCCGTAGCGGCGCCGGTTGCGCGCCACGAGCGAGCGCAGCGCGACGAGCGCGTTCTCGCCGGTCATCGCGCGGCGCACGCCGACGCCGCGCCAGAACTCCTGGCCGACGCTCGCCACGACGAACGCCCCGCAGACGAACATCGCAAGCGCGAGCGGCCGCGTGGCCGCGCCGAAGACGGCCAGCAGTGCGCCGACTGCGATCGCGGCGAGCGCCGGCAGCAGGAAGTTGCGCCGCGCGTTCGACACGGTCGCCCTGCGCCACGCGATCACCGGCCCGATCCCGCTCAGCAGGACGAGCACGATCGCCAGCGGCACCGTGTACGTGTCGAACCAGGGCGGGCCGAGCGCGCGCCGGGTGCCGGTCAACGCCTCGGCGATCAGCGGCCAGAACGTGCCCCAGAAGACGACGAACGCCATCGCGACGAGGACGAGGTTGTTGAGCAGGAAGATCGCCTCGCGCGACAGCAGCGAGTCGAGGCGGTTCTCCGACCGCAGCTCGTTGCGGCGCAGCACCACGAGGCCGATCGAGCTCGCGATCAGGACGCCGATGAGGATCACGAACGGCACGCCGAGCGTCGACGCACCGAAGGCGTGGATCGAGTCGAGGATCCCGGAGCGCACGAGGAACGTGCCGAGGATCGCGAGCGTGCCGGTCGCCAGCACGAGCGAGACGTTCCAGATCTTCAGCATCCCGCGCTTCTCCTGGATCATGATCGAGTGGATGAACGCGGTGCCGGTCAGCCACGGCAGCAGCGACGCGTTCTCGACCGGGTCCCAGGCCCAGTAGCCGCCCCAGCCGAGCTCGGCGTAGGACCAGCGCGCGCCGAGCAGGATCCCGATGCCGAGGAACAGCCAGGCGCCGAGCGCGAAGCGGCGCGTCGCGCGGATCCAGTCGGCCGCCCCGACCTGACGCGCGATCAGCGCGCCGATCGCGAACGCAAACGGGATCGTGAACAGCGTGTAGCCCGAGTAGAGCATCGGCGGGTGGATCATCATGCTCGGGTGGCGCAGCAGCGGGTTGAGGCCCGCGCCCTCCGCCGGCACGACCGCGAGCAGCTCGAACGGCGTCTCCTTGAAGACGAGCAGCGCCGCGAAGAACGCCGCGAAGCCGAGCAGGACGGCGGTCGCATACGGCGCGACACGGCGCAGCTGGCGGCGCGTGGCGAACAGCACGAGGCTCGACCACAGCGACAGCAGCCAGAGCCACAACAGCAGCGATCCCTCCTGCGATGACCAGGCGGCGGCGCCCTTGTAGAACGTCGGCGTCGTCGTCGACGAGTGGCTGGCGACGGTCGCGAAGCTGAAGTCCGAGCGCAGGAACGCGATCTCGAGGATCGCAAAGGAGCCGGTCACGAGCGCGGCGATCGCGTAGACCGAGCGCCGCCCGGACGCGACCCACTCGTCGCGGCCGCGCACTGCTCCGTAGACGGACGCGGCAACACCGTACAGCGCGACGGCGAGGGCGAGGATCAGCAGCGCGCGGCCGACGGTGGCCATCAGAACCTCAGGAACGCTGCGTGGCGTCTTCGGTGAACTTCGAAGGGCACTTCGTCACGAGCGAGTCGCGCTCGCCGACGAACGTCGCGCCTTGCTTGCGGACGGTGATGATGACCTCGCGCCCCTCGCGGAACGGGTCCGGGACCGCGCCGCTGTAGGTCACGGGGACCGCGGCCGTCCCCTCGCGGTCACGCACGCGGAAGTCGACGCCGCTGGAGGTGTTGCGCACGGAGCCGTCGACGACCTTCCCCGTCAGCTGGTAGGAGGCACCGGCCTTGGCGCTCAGCAGGTCGCTCGGCGTGACCGCCTTGTTGGAGCTCAGCAGGCTCGTGTAGACGAGCGCGCCGGCCAGCAGGACCGCCGCCGACAGTGCGACGACGAGGCGGATCTTGCGTTTGCGAGCGGGCGCCATCCGCGCTCCAGTATCGCATTCGCGAAGCGTTGCCAAGCTGGTCGCATGCGCCATCAACGAGGAAAAGTCCGCCCCGCAGAGAAACCCTTGGCGTCCTCAGGAGTCCTACAGATAGACCGATGAGACCGAGGACCGTCCGACAGCTGGCACGTGCGCACAAGACCCCGGCCGCCCGGCGCCTGCACGTCGTGCCCGCGCCGCAGCCGCCGCCCGAGCCGATGCACCCGGCCGAGCGCCGCATCCGCGACGCCGGTGGACCCGACGACCGCGGCTGCTACTCCTGCGGTTGCGGCTTGGTCTTCGTGGCGCCTGTCTCGACCTCGGTGCGCTGCCCGCGCTGCGACGCCGCGCAGGCCTGGTAGCGCCGCGCGCTACAGCAGGACGGTCGAGCCGGCGTTCTGGAACTCGATGTTGCGCGCGAGCCCCTCGAGCTCGAGCGGCTCGGAGCCGCCCTCGGCGATGTCGGAGACCATCGCGCGGCGGCGCGTCGCGTGGATCCCGACCGTCTGGAAGCTCAACTCCGTCGTCGCGTCGCCGAACTCGAGGTCGGGGAGGAAGACCGTCAGCGTGATCGTCCGAAGATGCGAGATGCGGTCCAGCGTGACGCTGACCTCGAGGCCGCGCGCACTGCGATAGCTCTGGATCTCGTCGCCCTCGAAGACGTGCTCGCCCATCGGGCCGTCGTAGTGCAGGCGAGGCGCGCCGCCGAATCCGACCGGGCCGTATGTGATCTTCGTGTCCTCACACGTCAGCTCGAACATCGTCGGTGCTGCGGTGTCACTGCGCCCTGCCGTTTGCACAGCGGTCATTGATGCCCCTCGATCGGCCCTTGGCACGTTGACGCCGAATGGTGAGGCTGCGACGCCTCGCTGTCCAGCACGTGAGGACGGTTTTATCCATCGCTTACGGATTTGATGCGCGCCCGACCGTGCTCAGTCGTGCGCGATCAGCTCGACGTCGAGCCGCTGCGCGAGGCCGCGGGCGCCCTGGCGCATCACGTGGTCGTGATTCCAGGCGAACACCCGCCGGCCGAGCGGCGCGATGCGATTCATCCAGGCGCGCTTCGTCGACACGTTCCAGCTGTAGATCAGCGCGGCGCCGGCCGGGCTCTCGTACAGTCGCCAGATCCCGACGCCCTCGAGCTCGCCGCTGGCCTGCGCCTCGAGCAGGTACGGCGGCTGCGAGCGCGTGACGCGCATGTCGAACTCGAGCGAGTAGGGGAGCCTGCTGCGCCATTGGAAGCGCGACAGCGCGCCGACCCCGTGCTCGCCGCCGGGCTCGAGCTCGGTCACCCTGCGCACGCCTCTCCACCACTCGGGGTAGCGGTCGCTGGCGGAGATGACGTCCCAGGCGTCCTGGACCGGCGCCGCGACGCACCACGTCGTGAGGAAGCTGTAGGCGGGCATCGAAGGCGAGAGCGGACGACGGGGGTCGAACCCGCGACCTTCGGCTTGGGAAGCCGACGCTCTACCAACTGAGCTACGTCCGCGCTGAGCGCGGATTCTACGGCGCTGCCGCGAGCGGCGAGCGGACGGCTCTACCCTGGATGTCCTGTGAAGCGCGCGCTCGTACCGGCCATCGCGACCGTCCTCGCCCTGTCGCTCGTGGGCCTGCTGGCCTACGGGCTCGTCTCACGTTCGGTCGACGACTCGATCGAGCAGTCCGTCGCCCGCGGCGAGTTCCCGCCGGCGCCGAGCAGCACCCTGCCGGTGCTCGGCGGCACGGGCACGCAGTCGATCGCCGGGCTGCGCGGCAAGGTCGTGGTGCTCAACTTCTGGGCTTCGTGGTGCAAGCCGTGCGAAGCCGAGGCGCCGCTCCTCGAGCGCACGCACAAGGCGCTTCAGAGCTCCGGCACGGGCACCGTCCTCGGCGTCACCCACCACGACTCGACGCCCGCCTCGATGAAGTTCGCCCGCGACAACGGCATCAGCTTCCCGAGCCTGCGCGACGTCGGGACGAAGCTCGCCGACCGCTACGGGACGAACAACATCCCCGAGACGTTCGTCATCGACCGCAGCGGGCGCATCGTCGACGTCTTCCGCGGCCAGATCGACCAGCGCTTCATCGACCGCGCGCTGGCGAAGGTCCGCTGATGGCACGACGCGCACGTGCTCTCGCGCTCGCGGCGCTCGTGGCCGCCCTGCTCGGCCCTGCCCACGCGCCGGCCGCCGCGCCGAAGACGGACCTCGTCGACGTCGAGGACGAGGTCATGTGCGTGACGTGCAAGGTGCCGCTGAACATCGCCGAGGGCCCGCAGCCCGACAGCCAGCGGGCACTGATCCGCGACCTCATCGCGCAGGGCAGGACGAAGGCGCAGATCAAGCAGGCGCTCGTCGGCGAGTACGGCCCCGACGTGCTCGCGCTGCCCGACGACGAGGGCTTCGGCGTCACCGCATACGCGATCCCGCTCGTGCTGGGCGCGCTCGTGATCGCGGGCCTCGCCCTGCTCGTGCCGCGCTGGCGGCGCCGCCCGGCCACGGGCATGACGAGCGCCGGCGGCCGCGACCGCGACGGGGCCGATGTCAGCGCCGCCGACGCCAGGCGCCTCGACGAGGACCTCGCCCGCTACGACGGCTGATGCGAGCTCACATCTGCTCGGGCGCGCTCACGCCGAGCAGATCCAGTGCCCGCGCGATCGTCCGCTTCGTCGCGACGCTGAGCGCGAGCCGGAACGCCTCGACGCCGTCGCCCTGGGCTCCGACGACCTGGCAGTCGCGGTAGAAGGCCGTGAACGTCTGGGCGAGCTCGAGCGCGTAGGCGGCGATCCTGTGCGGCGCGCGCCGCTCGGTCGCCTCCGCCAGCTCGTCGGGAAACGCCAGCAGCTTCTTGACGAGCGTGCGCTCGGCGGGCTCGAGCGCGCCGTCGAAGCGCGCCGCGACGTCGAGCGCCGCCGACACCCGGGTCGCAGCGGCCTTCTTCAGGATCGAGGCGATCCGCGCGTGCGCGTACTGGACGTAGTAGACCGGGTTCTCGTTGGACTGCTCGCGCGCGAGGTCGAGGTCGAGGTCGACCATCGTGTCGTGCGAGCGCTGCAGCATGAAGAAGCGCGCCGCGTCGACGCCGATCTGATCGAGCAGCTCGTCGAGCGTCACGAAGTCGCCGCGGCGCTTGGAGATCGAGACGAGCTCGCCGCGCTCGATCAGGTTGACGAACTGCATGATGATCAGCTCGAGCGCGCCCTTCGGCGCCCCCAGCGACTCGAACGCGGCGTGCATCCGCCCGACGTAGCCGTGGTGGTCAGCGCCCCAGACGTCGATCAGCCGGTCGAAGCCGCGCTCGAGCTTGTTGAGGTGATAGGCGATGTCCGACGCGAAGTACGTGTGCTCGCCGCTGGAACGCTCGAGCACGCGGTCCTTGTCGTCGCCGTGCGCGCTGGTGCGCAGCCACAGCGCGCCCTCGGAGCGGTAGGTCTGGCCCCGCGACGCGAGCTCCTCGAACGCGTGGCGCACCGCCGACGGCTCGCCGGCGTGCAGCGAGCCCTCCGAGAACCAGACGTCGAACTCGACGCCGATCGCCTCCATCGACCTGCGGATCCTCTCCAGCAGGAGCTGCACCCCGCGCTCGGCGACGACGGCGACGTCGTCGCTCGCGGCGCCCGGGATCCGCTCGGCGATCTCGAGCACGTAGTCGCCCTCGTAGCCGCCCTCCGGGACGGCCTCGCCGCGCGCGCGCGCCTGGATCGACTCGCCGAGCCGGCGCACCTGACCGCCGATGTCGTTGATGTAGAACTCGCGCGTCACGTCGTGGCCGGCGAACGCGAGCAGCCGCGCGAGCGAGTCGCCATAGGCGGCATGGCGGCCGCCGGCGGCGGTCATCGGCCCGGTCGGGTTGGCCGACACGAACTCGACGCTGACGCGCTCGGCGGGATCGGCGCTGCCGGCACCGAACGCGTCGCCGGCGGCGAGCACGTGCGCGAGCGCGTCGATGTACCACGGATCTGACAGGAAGAGGTTCAGGAAGCCGGGTCCGGCGATCTCGACACGCTCGAGCGACGGGCCCAGGCGCTGCTCGAGCTCGTCCGCAAGCCGTCCCGCCACGTCGCGCGGCGGCACGCCGGCACGCGGTGCGAGCAACATCGCCGCGTTCGTCGCGTAGTCGCCGAAGCCGGCCTTCTTCGGGCGCTCGAGCGTCGGCGGCGCCGACGACCCGCCCGCCGAGCCGGCGACGGCTCCCGAGGCGGCGACGACCGCTTCGCGCAGATCTGACAGTGGGCCTGACACGGCCCCAGCGTACCGGCAGGGGCTGCGCGCGACGGCCGGCCTCAGTAGTGGTACGGCTCGCCCGCGAGGATCTTGTGCCCGCGGTAGAGCTGCTCGAGCAGGACGACGCGCGCGAGCTGGTGGGGCAGCGTCAGCGGGCCGAGCGAGAAGCGGTGATCGACCTCCTCGAGCTGCAGGCCCAGCGGGCCGCCGATCACGAAGCAGACGTCGAGTCCGGCCATCCGCCGCTGCCCGAGAAACCGCGCGAACGACAGCGAGTCGAACTGCTCCCCGTCGCGCGTCAGCAGCGACACGAAGGCGCGATCGGGGATCCGAGCGGCGACGCGCTCCTCCTGGCGCACCTCGATCATCTCGACGCGCGCGTGGCGCGCCAGCATCTTGAGGTAGTGCTGCACATCGTCCGCGTACGGCGGGCGCAGATGCCCGACGGCGAGGACGATCAGGCGCACGCTGCGATACTAGGGGCGCGATGGCAGACGAAGACGAACGAGAGCGCCACATCAACATCCACTTCGCGCCGGAGGACATGGCGGGGCACTACGCGAACTTCGCGAACGTATCGTTCTCCGATTACGAGTTCACGATCACGTTCGCGCGCGTCGACCACGAGATCGACGCGGACGAGATTCCGGGCGTCGTCGTGACACGCGTCAACCTCGCGCCGAAGTTCATGGCCGAGCTCGCCGAAGCGCTCGCCGATTCGTACTCGAAGTACCGCACGCGCGAGGGCATCAAGAACTTGCCCGAGTTCGGCGGCGGCGCTGCTGGCGCCCCACCGAGCCCGCCCGAGAGCTAGCCGCGCTCGCCGCGCTCGTAGGCGACGCCGATCCCGATCCGCTCGATCGTCGGCGGGTGCGTGGAGAGCAGGAACGTCTGCCAGTCCGGTGGGTCCGGGTCTGAGAGGTTGCGCAGCGCGATCTGCTTCTCAAAGGAGATGAACGGCTCGGGCTCGTCGGTGAGCGTCAGCGCGTAGGAGTCCGCGCGCGCCTCGACGTCGCGGCTGAGCTGGTTGGAGATCATCGTGATCGTCGTCGTCATCACGACGATGCCGAGCGCGAGCGCCGGCAGCGCCGCGGGCCCCGGCTCGGCGCCCGGCGTCAGGCGCCGCGTGAGCTGCGCGACGGCGAAGAGCCCGAACGGCGCCACGATCGCCAGGTACAGCAGACCGTTGGGAACGTCGCGATGGCGCACGTGCGCGAGCTCGTGCGCGACGACGAGCCGCACCTCGTCGCGCTCGAAGTTCTCCAGCAGCGTGTCGTAGAGCACGACGCGCTTCGTCTTCCCCAGGCCGGCGACGTACGCGTTGGCCGCGCTCGTGCGGCGGCTGGCGTCGACGCTGTAGACCTCGCCGACGTCGACCCCGGCACGCTCGGCGAGCTCGAGCACGTCCTCGCGCAGCTGACCGGCCGGCAGCGGGCGGAACGTGTTGAACAGCGGGTCGAGCACGACCGGCCCGGCGTAGATGCTCAGCACGCCGAACGCGACGACGATCACCGAGCCCGGCGCCCACCACGTGCGCGGCATGCGGCGCATGAGGCCGACCGCGGTCGCCGCCCCGAGGCCCGCGAGCAGCGCCCCGATCGCAGCGGAGATCGCCTTGTCGCGGGCGTAGCCGCTCCACGACTGCGTGACGAGCCCGACGTCCTTGGCGCGCTCGCGCGAGACGACCTGCAGGGGCAGGACCGCGACGGTCACGGCGATCGACAGCGCTGCTCCCGCGGCCGCTCCGACCAGCAGCGGGCGCTTGAAGGGCTCGCGCAGACGGCGCGGCGGGCGGGCCACGATCAGCGCCAGAACACCGAGCTCGACCGCCAGGACGCCGCCGTAGATCGCAAGCTGCGGGCGCCTGTAGTCGCGCGCGCGCTCGATCTGCGAGGCGCTGAAGTACGATTCGGTGCGGACGGGAGCGGGCTCGATCACTCCGGTGCGCGGCCGTAGGAGCATCACCGCCACCTCCGCGACAACGACGGCGGCGGCGATCGCCACTCCCCAGCGCACGCGCGTCCGGCCCACGGTCTCACTCTACGAGATGCAGGTCGCCATCCTCTCCGACATCCACGGCAACCGGCACGCCTTCGAAGCGGTGCTCGCCGACGCCGAGCTCGTCGGCGCCGACGAGATGTGGTGCCTCGGCGACCTCGTCGGCTACGGCGCCGAGCCTGACGCCTGCGTCGAGCTGGCGCGGCGGCATGCGGCGATCTGCCTGGCCGGAAACCACGACATGGGCGTCACCGGCGCGATCGGGCTGGAGGAGTTCTCGACCGGCGCCGCGATCGCGGCACGCTGGACGCAGGAGACGATCAGCGACGCGAACATGCAGTTCCTGGCCGCCCTGCAGCCGGCCGGCGAGGAGGACTCGGTCGGCCTCTACCACGCCAGCCCGCGCGATCCGGTCTGGGAATACGTGCTCAGCGCGCTGCTCGCCGAGCTGTGCCTGGACTCGCAGCCCCAGCGCGTCGCGCTGATCGGCCACTCGCATGTCGCGCTGTCGTTCGTGCGCCCCGAGGGCGACGTCGCGACGGGCGAGGCGCGGCGCGATGGCGACGACCTCGACATCGGCCGCGGCACGGGCGAGTGGCTGCTCAACCCCGGCTCCGTCGGACAGCCGCGCGACGGCGATCCGCGCGCGGCGTGGATGCTGCTCGACCTCGATCGCTGGCAGGCGCGCTGGCGCCGTGTGCAGTACGACGTGGCCGGCGCGGCGGCGGCGATCCGCGCCGCCCGGCTGCCTGACTCGCTCGCCGAGCGGCTGGGGTACGGTCAGTGACCGTGCGCCGGACGCTCACCTACCTGCTCGCCGCCGTCCTCGGCGTCGCCGCCGCGCTGCTCGCCGCCTGCGGCTCGGGCACGAGTGCGGGGATCCCCGCCGCCAACGCGAACGATCTCAAGGACGAGATCAACGACGTGCGGCGGGCGGTCGAAGAGGGCCGCTGCTCGGAGGTCCCGGGGCAGCTCAGGCAGGTCGACGAACGCATCGACGACCTGCCGCCGTCGACCGACGACCAGCTCGTCAACAACCTGCGCGACGGCGCCGACAGGCTGCTGAGCGTCTCGCGCGAGGAGTGCGACGCGACGCCCACCGAGACGACGACGACCGAGACCGAGACCGACACGACGGAGACCTCGCCGACGGAGACCGAGCCGACCGAGACGAGCACGGCCCCGGAGCAGACCACGACGAGCGGGACGCCGACGGCGACGACCGGCGAGCAGACGGCGCCGCAGCCGCCGCCGCCGCCTGAGCCGACGCCGGACCCCGCCCCCGTCCCGCCGCCCCCGCCGGCGGGCACGCCGGGCGGCGGCGTGCAGCCGGAGATCCCATGACAGCGCGTCACCGCTCGGCCGTCGCCGGCTCGCAGCTCGAAGGCCGATCGCCGCGATGAGCGCCACCGTCATCGCGGGCCGCTACGAGCTCGGAGAGCGCCTCGGCTACGGCGGCATGTCGACCGTCCACCTGGCCGTCGACCGGCGGCTCGAGCGCCAGGTCGCCGTCAAGCTCCTGGCCGAGCACCTCGCCGACGACAGCCAGTTCGTCTCGCGCTTTCGTCGCGAGGCGCTGTCGGCCGCGCGCCTGGTGCACCCGAACATCGTGCAGGTCTTCGACTTCGGCCTCGACGAGACGAGCGGCCGGCACTACATCGTGATGGAGTACATCCACGGTCGCTCGGGCGCCGAGATCCTGCGCGAGGAGACGCGCCTCGGCGTCGGCGACGCGCTCGAGCTCGTCGACGGCGCGTGCCGCGGCCTGGCGCACGCGCACCGGATGGGCGTCGTGCACCGCGACGTCAAGCCCGGCAACATCATGCGCTCCGACGACGGCGCCGTGAAGCTCGCGGACTTCGGGATCGCCAAGGCGATGGTCGGCCAGACGTCGCAGATCACCCAGGCCGGCTCCGTGCTCGGCACCGCGGCGTACCTCGCGCCCGAGCAGGCGAGCGGCGCGGAGGTCGGCCCGCCGGCCGACCTGTACGGCCTCGGCGTCGTCACGTACCAGCTGCTCGCCGGCCGCCTGCCCTACGACGCGAGCTCGCTGACAGAGCTCGCGCTGATGCAGCAGCGCGAGTACCCGATCCGCCTCGACGAGGTGGCGCCCGAGGTGCCCGGCGCGCTCGCGCTGGCGGTCGAGAAGGCGCTCGCGCTCGCGCCCGAGGACCGCTACGCCAGCGCCGAGGAGATGCGCGGCGCGCTGCACGACGGGGCGCGCGGAATCGCCCCCGCCGGCGGCGACGCGACTGCCGCGACGGCGATGCTCGCGGGCGACGAGCAGAGCGCGGCCACGCGCGCCGTGCCGAGCTCGCAGCGCAGCGCCCGGCGCCTGCAGCCGACCCCGGCGCCCGGCGCGGTGGCGCCGGCGCAATACGCGCCGATCCCGGAGATCCCGCCGTCGCGGCGCGACGCCCCGCCGCAGCGCGGTGGCACGGGCCGGATCCTCGCCGTCGTGCTGATCGCCGGCGTTCTGGCTGCCGCGCTCGCGTTTGCGATCGCAAACGGGCAGGGCGGCTCGTCGGTGAAGCTCTCCCCGGTCGACGGCGAGACCACGAGCGACATCGTCGAGCAGATGAACGGGCTGATCGACGACAACACGCAGTAGGGCGCGGCCGGGCGCTCAGGGTGCGGCGCCGGCGCGCAGCGCCGCGGCCTGCGTGGCGAGCGTGCCCGCGGCGATCGCGGCGCGCAGGCCGGCCATCAGCCGCGCGAGGTAGGCGAGGTTGTGCAGGGTCAGCAGTCGCACGGCGGTCAGCTCTCGGTTCTTGAGCAGGTAGCGCAGGTAGCCGCGCGAGTGCCCGGCGCTACAGGCCGGGCACGGGCAGCCCTCCATGATCGGCTCGTGCGACTCCTTGTGGCGAGCAGCGGTGAGATCGACGCGCCAGCGGCCGGCGGGATCGGGCACGATCGCGACGCCGTGACGGCCCAGGCGCGTCGGCATCGCGCAGTCGAACGTGTCGACGCCGAGCTCGACGCCGCGGATCAGGTCGTCGACGTCGCCGATTCCCAGCAGGTGGCGCGGGCGGGCCTCGTCGATGCCCGAGATCGCCCAGCCGACGACCTCGTACATCTGCGCCTTCTCACCGCCGAGCGAGCCGCCGATCGCGATCCCGCCGACGCCACGGCCGGCGACCTCCTGCGCCGAGGCGATGCGCAGATCCTCGTGCACGCCTCCCTGGACGATCCCGTAGACGAGCTGGTCCTGCGACCCGTTGGCGTCATGCCAGGCGAGGCAGCGATCGAGCCAGCGGTGGGTGCGCTGCGTCGAGCGCGCGGTGTACTCACGATCGACGTGAAACGGCGTGCACTCGTCGAAGACGAGCGCGATATCCGAGCCGAGCTTGGCCTGGACCTCCATCGAGGTCTCGGGCCCCATGAAGCGCTCGGAGCCGTCGATGTAGGAGCGAAAGCGCACTCCCTGCTCGTCGATCGCCAGCACCCGGCCGATCCGGTCCGGCCCGCTCGGCGCGCGGCCCTTGATCTCGTCGGCGACCGTTCCGTGGCCCATGCTGAAGACCTGAAAGCCGCCCGAGTCGGTGATGATCGGCCGGCGCCAGCCCATGAACTCGTGCAGGCCGTCGAAGCGGGCGATCAGGTCCGGGCCGGGCTCGAGGAACAGGTGAAACGTGTTGCCGAGCACCATGTCGTAGCCCAGCGCGGCGACCTCGCGCGGCTCGAGGCCCTTGACCGTGCCCTTCGTCGCCAGCGGCACGAACGCCGGCGTGCGGACCTCGCCGTGCGCAACGCGAAGGACCCCGGCGCGCGCCTGCGAGCCGGGGTCCCGATGGAGGATCTGCAGGGCGCTCATGCGCCCCGCAGACTATGGACACTCCTACTCGGAGCTGGTGTGGGCCTTGTCGTCGGCGTCGGACTCGATCGTCTTCGGCGCGGCGCCGCCGACGCCGATCTGCACGCGGCGCGGCTGGGCCTGGGCGGGCTTGGGGATGCGCACCTCGAGGACGCCGTTGTCGAACGTCGCCGTCACGGCGTCGGCGTCGATTCCCTCCGGCAGCGTGAGCGAGCGGGAGAACGCGCCGGTCGAGCGCTCGATCCGGTAGTACCCCTCGTGCTTCTCCTCGTGCTCGGTCTTACGCTCACCGGAGACGGTGAGGACGTTGTTCTCGAGCTCGATGTTGACGTCGTTCTCGGTCATGCCGGGCAGATCCGCCTTCAGGACGAAGTGCTCGCCGGTCTCGACGAGGTCCATCGCCGGCATCCAGCGACGCGCGCCCGCATTGCCGTTGCCGCCGCGGGTCGTCGGCGTGTCGAAGAAGCTCGAGAAGAGGCGGTTCATCTCCCCCTGCAGGGAGTCGATCTCACGGATCGGGTCCCAACGTACGAGTGCCATGTCTGACCTCCTGTGGTCCATTCGTTCTGCTTGCTCAAAGGTATAAAACCTAAGTCCAACGCTGTCAAGTCTAGACATGCCGGAAGCGTAACTCCACGGCACGGTCGTGGAGCCGCTCGCGACGCGCCGCGCGCCGCGCGCCGGCGCGGTCCTATCTGCAGCAGCCCCAGCCGGTCTTGGCGAGCACGCGGTCCCAGCAGTCGCCGAGCTGATCGAGCTCGGCGGGCGTGAAGAGATCGAGGAACATCGCTCGCACACCGGCCAGATGGGTGGCGCGCGCGGCACGAAGCTTCTCGCGACCGGCGGGCGTCAGCTTGGCAAAGGCGCCGCGGGCATCGTCGCTGCAGGCCACGCGCTCGAGCAGGCCCTCGCGCTGCAGCCGGTCGACGAGCCGCGTCAGGCCGCTGCGGCTGAGCAGGATCGAGGACGCGAGGTCGCACATGCGCATGCGCTCGTCCTCGGCGTCCGCGAGGTACATCAGCACCTCATAGGAGCTGAGCTGCAGGCCGTGCGCGGCCTCGAGCTGGGCGTCGAGCGCCTTGGCGAGCGCGGCCTGCGCTCGCAGCATCCCACGCCACGCGCGCAGCTCCTGCGGGCTGAGCAGGCGCAGCTCGGGGGTGTCGCCGATGGTCGCCATGCATCGAGGATAGTCGCTGCTGATTGCGCGCACAACGACTTGCGGCCGCTGCGGGCGGATCGCCTGTCACGTGTCCTAACGTTGACCGCGATGGCACTCGAGCGACTGCAGCACGTCACGGCGATCAGCTCGGACGCCGCGTGCGTCGCGACATGAGCCGCGAGCCGCTCGTCCACGTCGTGCGCGAGGCCGCCGGCCAAGCGGAGGGCGCGCTGATCCTCCTGCACGGACGCGGCGCCGACGAGCACGACCTGACGTCGGTGCTCGACACGCTCGATCCCGAGCGCCGGCTCGTCGGGCTGACCCCGGGCGCCCCGTTGCCCGGCCCCGGCGGCGCCGGCGGGCGCTGGTGGTACATGGTGCCGCGCGTCGGCTACCCCGACACGCGCACGTTCCACGCGACGTACGCGCAGCTGACGAGCTTTCTCGACGCCTGGCTCGCCGAGCGCGCCATCCCCTGGCAGCGCGCGTTGATCGGCGGCTTCTCGATGGGCTGCGTCATGTCCTACGCGACCGGCCTCGGCCCGGGCCGCCCCTCGCCGGCCGGCATCCTCGCGATCAGCGGCTTCATCCCGGCGGTCGAAGGCTGGCAGGCCGAGCTCGCCAGACGCGCCGCCCTGCCCGTCTTCGTCGCGCACGGCTCGCGCGACCCCGTCATCTCGGTCGACTTCGCGCGCGACGCGCGCCGGCGACTGGAGGCCGCCGACCTCGCCGTCGAGTACCACGAGCACGAGGGCGAACATCATCTCGATCCGCGGACGCTGCCGCTGATGACCGAGTGGGTCGGCGCGCGGCGGGCATCGTTCACGGCCTGAACGGCCGCCTGCACCGGTGGCGAACGGTGTTCACCACGACGTCACGCCCAGAAGGCAGGTGTTCGACAACGCGGCAATCGGATGGAGGGGAAGCGTCGCCCGCCCGGTGCGGCTGACGAGAGGTCCGAGATGATCGAAGTCGCAGCCGTCGGCGCGCTCCTGGCGCCCGCGCTCCCATACCTCCTGAGATCCGCAGAGCATGCCGCGTCGCAGGCCGCGACCGCGATCGGCGACAAGACCTGGGAGTACGCCCAGCGCGTCTGGGACAAGCTCTCCGGGCGCCTGAGCGAGCGTCCGGGCGCCCTCGAGGCCGCCGCGGACGTCGCCGCCGATCCCGCTGACGAGGAGGCCAGGGATGTGCTCACCTATCAGCTGCGCAAGCTGCTCGAGCGCGACGCGGAGCTCGTCGCCGAGATCGAGGCGCTGATGGCCGAGGCCGCGCAGCACGTCGAGATCGCCGTCGCCGGCGATCGCAACGTGACGATGAACGACGCCGTCGTCAGGGACACCACGATCGTCACCGGGGACGGCAACACCCTCAGCGGCCGCTGACCCGGCGATGGCCACCCGGACCGCGATCGTCGAGGGCGACCGCAACGTCCTGATCACGGCGCCGACGAACAACGCGCTGATCGTCACGGGAGATCGCAACACCGTCGAGATGACGCTCGAGGGCGCAGGCGCCGCGCTCGCCTTCGCCTTCCGCTGGAACCGGCCGAAGCCGCGCAAGCGCGGCGACCGCCCGGCCCCGCCGGCGCGCTTCGAGCGCCATGTCGACCGCGAGGCCGAGGTGCTCGCGCTCGCGCCCGGCGACGATCCGCCGCGCGTCGTCAACCTCTACGGCGCGGCCGGCATCGGCAAGACCCACGTGCTCGTCGAGGCGCTCACCGCCGCGAGTGCGAGATGCGCGACGGCACCGTCTACCTCGACGGCCGCGCCCGCGACGCCGAGGATCTGCTGCACGCCGTGTTCGACGCGCTGTTCGAGACGCGCGTCCCGCTGCGCGACCTGCAGATCGAGCGCCACCTGAAGGATCGCCGCGCGCTGCTGGCGCTGGAGAACGTCGAGCTGCCGCCCGATGGCGCGCAGCGCCTCGCGCTCGGGGCGCCCGAGGGGCGCCTGTTCGTCACCTCGCGCGAGCGCGTGCTCTTCGACGGCGTGCCGCTGAAGATCGACGGTCTCGCCACCGAGCATGCCGTCGCGATCGCCGAGCAGGAGCTCGGTCGCCCGCTGACGGGGCGCGAGCGCGCGGCCGCGGAGTCGGTCGCCGAGGGGCTGCGCGGACACCCGCTGCAGCTGCGCCAGACGTTCGGCCGTGCGCGGGACGCGGGTCTGAGCATCGAGCAGCTCGCGCCCCGCGCAGCGAGCGCGTACGACCGCGCGCAGCAGCTCTCGGCGCACGAGCGCGACGTCGCGCACGCTCGCGGATCGCCGCGGTGCTCGTCATCGGCGCCGGGGTGGCGGGAGCGGGCATCCTCGGCGATGGCACACCTCGTCCTGACGATCCCGCGAAGCAGGCGCACGTCGTGGTCGCGGTCACCGGCCCGGGGACGGTTGCGACGACAGACGGAGCGATCGCGTGCGAGCCCGCCTGCGAGGCCTCGTTCGAGCGCGGCACGAGCGTCGTGCTGGAGGCAGACCCGGAGGAGCGGGCCGAGTTCCGCGGCTGGAGCGGATCGTGCACGGGGCTGGGTCGCTGCCGGCTGACCGTGGACGAGGACAGGAAGGTCAGCGCGACCTTCGCCGCGCTGCCGGATCCGGTGCTGCTCAACGTGAACGTGTCGGGCAGGGGCAGCGTCGTCAGCAAGCCCGCCGGGATCGACTGTCCCGGTGAATGCAGCGCGAGCTTCGCCCGCGGCCGCACGGTGCAGCTCTACGCCACCGCCGGCACGGGCTCGAGCCTCGCCGGCTGGTCGGGCGGCGGATGCTCGCAGACCACGAAGCGCCGCTGCGACGTGACCATGAACGGCCGGCAGTCTGTCACCGCGCGCTTCAGGCCAGACGCGGCCGGGCCCGGCGACGCCGCCACGCTCAGGATCACGCCGTCCGGCGATGGATCGGGGACCGTGACCGGCCCGCGCGGGTTCGGCCTCGACTGCCCGCCGGACTGCAGCGCGACGTTCAGGCGCGGTGCGACCGTGGAGCTTGCCGCGACCGGGACGAGGGGTCGCGGCTGACGAGATAGGGCGGCGCCTGCGACGGCGCGCCCGCGACCTGCGCGGTACGCCTCGACGGCGACCGGACCGTGCAACCGGAGTTCGTGCGCGACGATGCGGGCATCGAGTTGTCCGTGGCGATCGGCAACCCCGGGCACGGCGTCGTGACGAGCAGCCCGGCCGGCATACGCTGCCGGGACGCGTGCGCCGCGGTGTTCGAACGCGGGCGCGAGGTCACGCTGGTCGCGCACCCCGACGACGGCTGGCGTTTTGCGGGCTGGGGTGGTGCATGCGCAGGAACGCGGTCGTGCCTCGTGACGCTCGACGAGCCGATGCGCGTGACCGCAGACTTCCGACAGCAGATGCACACGTTGACCACGATCGTCGAGGGCGACGGCACGATCCTCGCGAACGGGCGGGACTGCTCGGGCGGCTGCGACTTCACGGCGGGCCTGACCGTGACGCTGGAGGCGAGGGCCGGGTCCGGCAGCTACCACGGAGGGGGAGGACCGGCTGCGACTCGACGGGCCCCGGGCAGTGCACGGTGAGGATGGACGGCGACCGCAAGGTCTCCGCTCTGTTCTACAAGTTCCCGAGCTGATGCCTACACCACGCTCGCCAGCAGCGCCACGAGCGCCGTGAGCACCAGCAGCGCTATGACCGCACGCTCGTAGCGCTCGCCGCGCAGCCAGGCGAACGCGCGGCGGCCGAGCAACTGGCCCGCCAGCCCCGCCGCCAGCAGCGCCCACGCGCCGGCGGGAATGTCGAACGTGCCGCTGACGAGCAGGGCCGGCAGGCCGAGCAGCGCCTGCACGATGAAGATCGCCGCCAGCGTGTCGCGCATCGGCGCCGGCGCGCTGCGTGCGAGCAGGTAGAACACAAGCGGCGGGCCGCTCAGCGAGGCCGACGTGGAGAGCGCGCCGCTCGCCACGCCCGCGGCCGGCGCGTGCCAGACGCGCGGCCGTGCCGCCACCTCGACCGCCAGGCGACGCGCGCGCGAGCGCACGCGCAGCGCCAGCGCGGCCAGCACGGCGAGCGCCACGAGCGCCGACAGCAGCTGCTCGGACAGCTCGCGCAACGCAAGCGCGCCCGCGGCCAGCCCGGGCAGCGACCAGCCGACGAGCAGCGCCGCGTCGCGCGCGAGCACCGCTGGCCGGCGCCGCTCGGTCGCGAGCGTCAGCGCGTTGAGCATCAGCCCGAGCAGAACGCCCGCCGTCACCGCCTGCTGCGGCCCGAGCAGCGCGAACAGGATCGGCGCCGCGACCAGCGCGAACCCGAAGCCGGTCGCCGATTGCAGCGCCGCGCCGACGAAGACCGCGAGCGCCGCGAGTGCGACCATCACGGCGCCTGAGGCCGGGCGTCAGGCCGCCGGCGGCTGCTCCGGCGGATCGGCGGATGCCGATCGCGTGGCGCCTGCGGGGGGACGCCAGGGCTCGCCCGGCTTGCGCGCCGGCGGCTGCCACCCCTTGGCGGTCATGCCGAGCGCGCTCATAGCCCGCTCTTTGGCGGTCCAAGGGATGCGGCGGTACAGCGGCACGAACAGCAGCCGCCAGAACCGGTCGCCCTTCGGCCGGTAGGGCTCGACCGTTCCCGGCTGATCGCGACCCAGCTCGCTGAGCACCTCGCGGCGCAGGGCGCCCTCGGCGCGCTCGCGCAGGTTGCGCTTGGCATCGGACAACGAGCTCACGTCACGACCGCCAGCTTGTTCTCCCGCTGCGCGGCCAGCGCGTTCTGCGCGGCGATCTGGATCGGCTCGAAGAGCGCGCCGATCGGCGGCGAGTAGATGTTCTCCATGTACGCGAGGTCGTACAGCGTCGCGCCCCGCTTGGCCGCGAAGGCGAGGAAGTCACAGCGCTCCTTGACGCCCTCGCCGCCGTGGATGACCCCGCCGATGAGCCGCAGCGTGTCCGGCTCGGCGAGCAGCTTGACGTACGTCTTCTCGGCACCGGGGTAGTAGCGCGCCTTCGTGATGCCGACGCCCTTGGCCAGCACGTAGGGGATCCCGAGCGTCTTCGCGAGGTTCTCGCCCATCGAGAACCCGCCGATCGTGTAGTCGCCGCCGACCATCCCCCACGGCACCCAGACCGGGTCGTAGGCGAGCTCGCCGCCGGTGATGTTGACCGCGGCGACGCGTCCCTGGGCGTAGCCATGGGCGCCCGTGAGTCCGGTGATCGGGATCATGTTCAGCCCGTGCGGGATCTCGACGACGTCGCCTGCCGCCCAGACGCCCGGCGCCGACGTGCGCATGTGGTCGTCCACCACGACCGCGCCGGTCGTGCCGAGCTTCAGGCCCGCCGCCTCTGCGAGCTTCGTGTTGGGGATCTTGTGCAGCCCGGTCACGACGGCGTCGCACTCGAAGACGCCGTCGGTCGTCGTCACCGCCGCGACGTGGCCGTCGGCATTGCCGTCGAAGGACTCGGTCTTCGTGCCGAGGTGCAGCGTCACGCCGCGCGCCTCGAGCGAGTCGTGCACGGGCTTGGCGACGTCCGGGTCGAGGATCTCGTGCAGCACCCACGGCCCTTCGTCGACGAGGTCGACGTGCAGCCCGCGGCGGGCGAGCCCGCCGGCCATCTCGACCCCGACCGGCCCGGCCCCGACGACGACGATCCGCTTCATGGAGTCCAGCTGCTCGTCGAACTCCATCGACTTGCGGATGTCCTTGACGTAGTGCAGGCCGTCGAGGTTGGCGCCCGGCACGTCGGGCTGCTCCCAGACGAAGCCGGTGCAGAGGACGAGCTGGTCAAAGCCCTCGGGCTGGTTCTTCGCGGTGATCGTGCGCCGGTCGAGGTCGATATCGGTGACGACCGTCTCCATCCGCATGTCGAGGCCCTCCTCCTCGTAGCGCTCGACGGTGGACAGGAAGAGGTCCTCGAACTTCGGGATCTCGCGGCCGTGCACGAACGGGATCCCGCAGGGCGAGTAGGCGATGTCCGAGAACTCCGTGAAGACGCTCACCTTGAGCGCCGGGTTCAGGCGTTTCGTGATGGTGGCGGCTGCCGTTCCCGCGCCGCCACCGCCGATGACGATCACGCGCTCCATGATGGTTCCTCTCGGTCCGAGATGATCAGGTCTGAAAGCTCCTCGCGCCGGCGGTGCAGGCGCCATGTCCCGCCCTCGCGGGCCACGACGGCTGGCCGCAGGTCGCCGAACTGCGTCGACTGGACCTGCTGGTAGGCGCCCACCTCGCGCGCCATCAGCACGTCGCCCGGCGCCAGCTCGCCGAGCTCGGCGGCGGGGGCGACGACGTCGATGTTCAGGCACAGCGGGCCGGCGACGAGCGTCGGCGCCGACCCCGTCCCGCCCATCCGCGGCGCCAGCGCCTCGAGCCGCGGCCACGCCCACAGGGCCCCGGGCAGCAGGTCGGTGCCGGCGTCGACGACCGCGCAGGTCGTGCCGTCGGCGAGCGTCTTGACGGCGACGACGCTGCACGCGAGGTCGACCGCGTCGGCGACGAGCGCGCGCCCGGGCTCGAGCATCAGTCGCCCGCTGAACGCCTCGCGGTGCAGGACGTCGGCGACCGCCGCGCCATGGCCCGCGACGGCGGGAGCGGCCGGGAAGCCGCCGCCGAGGTCGATCGTCGCGACGCCGATCTCGGCCGCCAGCCGCGCCAGGGTCGTCGCCGCCTGCGCGTGCACGGTCGGCGCCTTGGCCCACCCGACGCGGACGTTCGCCGCGAGCGTCCCCGCGTGCTCCCCGCCCAGCGCGGCGGTGCAGTCCGTCGAGACGAGGTGCAGCGACAGCACCTCGAGCGTGAGGCCGAGGTCGCGCGCGCGGCGGGCCGCGCCGACGACGTCAGCGGGTGCGATCCCGAACCGGCTCGGGTGTCCCTCGGGCCCGGGCAGCCCGACGCGCAGCCCGGCGCGGGTCACGCCGGCCACCGTCAGCCGCTCCAGCTCCGCGACGCTGTCGGCGATCACGAGCGCGCGATCGGCGGCGCAGCGCTCGAGCAGCGCGTCCGGCTTCGCCGGGCCGTTGACCGTGATGCGCGCGCCGTCGACGCCGACGACGTCTCGTGCCAGCGCGTATTCGGCGGCACAGACGACCTCCGCCCCCGCATCGTCGTCGGCGAAGGCCCGCAGGAACGCCGTCGTACGGTTGGTCTTGTAGGAGTAGGCGACCTCGACCCCGTCCCCGCCCGCCCAGGCCGCCGACCATGCCGCGCGAAAGGCGGCCAGCCGGTCGCGCGCGCGGTCGACGTCGGCCAGCCAGAGCGGCGAGCCGTGCTCGGCGAGCAGCTCGGCGACGCTCATGACCCGGCCCGCACCGTCGCGGCGAGGTCGAGCGCCCGCGCCGTGCCCTTGCTCTCCAGCAGGGCCGCCACCGGGTCGCGCCAGCGCCCGGATGCCGCCTCGGCGATCGCCTCGGGCAGCATTGCGCGCAGGTGCTCCATCGCCCACGGGTCGGGGCGCGACAGGTTCAGCCGCAGCGTCGTGGCCGCTCCGGTCGTGCCCATCCCGTCGCCGGGATACGTGGCGACGTGGCGGGCGAACAGCGCGACCATCAGCTCCTGCGCGGTGACCCCTGCGCCCGATGTGTCGAGCGCACACGCGAGCCCGCGCACCGGTGACGTCGCAAGCGCGATCGTGTCGACGTCGGCAAGCGTCACCTGCAGGTGGGCGAGGTTGCCGCGCACGACCTCTTCGGCATGCGCGAGGTAGTGCTCGTCCTGCAACGCCGCGAGCGCTCCATGCTGGGCGATGAGGCTCGTGTTCAGGCGCGTCAGCGCGGCCTTCAGGCGCAGGCAGCTGCGCATGAGGCGCGAGGGGCCCGCGAGGAAGCCGATCCGCGCGCCCGCCATGCCGTAGCAGTGCGAGACCGAGAACGTGGCGACCGCGTTGTCGGTGAGCTCCAACGCCGGGAGCGATGCGAACGGCACGTCGGGATCGATCACGATCGCGCCGTGCGTCACGTCGTGGATGAGCAGCAGGTCGTGCTCGTCGGCGAGATGCGCCAGAGCCGCCAGCTCGTCCCCGGTCTGGACGGTGCCGTACGGGTTCAGCGGATCGACGATCACGATCGCGCGGCTGCGCGGGGTGATCGCAGCGGCCACGACGTCGGGATCGAGGCGATAGCCGTGGGCGGCGTCGATCGAGACCGTGACCGGAACCGCACCCGCGGCGATCACCGCCGACGGCACGTGGAAGTAGCCCGGGTCCGACAGGATGACCTCGTCGCCGGGCCCGGCGACCGCCATCAGCGACAGCGCGATGCCCGCCTGCGCGCCCTCGGTGCCGACGACCTCGAAGCCGTCGTCGCGGTCGCGGCCGAGCACGCCCGCGGCGGCGTCACGCAGCGGCTCGATGAGGTCGGGGCTGTACTGGTTGAGGTGCTCGGTGGTGACGGCGTCGCGCATCGCGCGCACGGCGCTCGCCGGCGGCCCGGCGAAGCACGTCAGCCAGCCCAGGTCGGCCCACGTCGCGGGATCCAGGCGCGTCGTTCCGCCGGGATAGAGCGCGGCGGGGTCGAGGCCGACGATCCCGATCGCGTCGCGATAGGTCAGGTAGTTCCACATCGCGTGGTGCGAGCGCTCGAGCGCGCGCAGCCGCTCGGACGCAAGCTGCGGCGTGGTGGCGGGATCGGCGCCCCACGTCAGGACCGAGGAGCTCATCGCACCGCTCCCGTCGCGACGTCACGGCGAACGAAGCGCATGACGCGATAGATGCCGTGGCGATCGGAGGTCACGGCTGTGGGCTCCCACCCGGCGGCGCGCGCATAACGCTCGATCTGCTCGGGCGGGCGCAAACGCCACACGCAGCGCCCGCCCTCGGCGTTGCGCCAGACGCGCGCGATGTACTCGATCTCGGGGTTGGCGACCTGCACGTTGCAGACGATCTGGGCCGGCGCCACGGTCTCGGCGAGATCGGCGAAGTGCCGCTCGAGGATGCGGTCGTCGTGGTAGATGCCGTAGAGGCCGAGCTCGCAGACGATGTGCGGCGGCGGCGTGAGCGCCGCGAGCGCGGCCCGGTCGAACGCGCTGGCCTGGCGGGTGGTCACACGGTCCTGCACGCCGAGCTCGCGCGCCGCGGCGGACGCCTGCTCGAGCGCGGCGGCGTCTACGTCGCACAGCACCGCGCTCGCGGCGGGACGCCGGCGGAGGGCGTGCAGCAGATAAGGGCTCGGCCCGGCGGCGAGATCGGCTACGACGGGACGATCGGACTCCGCGGCGTCGATCGCCTGCAGCACGGCCGCCTCGGCGAGGCGGCGGGCGTCGCGAAAGGCCTGGCAGGTCGCGCGGTCCAGCAGCCGCCGGTCCAGCCGCCGCCCCAGCGGCGTGCGCCCGAGCGCGTGGTCGGCGTAGACGTGCGCCATGAAGGGGCCCGAGTCGAAGCCGTGCCGATGGCCGATCCGCGCGCCCTCGGACAGGCATGCGCCCGCGCGCGACGCGAGCGACAGCGCGGCGAAGCGCCACGCGCGCGGCGAGCTGCGCGGCAGGTCGGCGCGCAGCGCCTCGAATCGGCGTGTGGCAAGATCAGCCGACATACAGCCCGGTCTCGACGAGCTCGCGCAGCCGGTAGAGCTCGTGGGCGTCGAACGCGGCGCTGTGCGGTCGCGACATCACCGTCGCGAGGCGCTCGCGCGCGAGGTCGTTGTCGGCGGTGACGATCGCGATCGTGACCGCATCCTCGCCGGTGGCGCGCGCGGCGTACGTGTCCAGCAGCTGCCCGAAGTGGTCCAGCGAGCCGGCCGCGTAGGCGACGAGCTCGTCGAAGTTCTCGATGACCTCTATGCGCTCGTAGATCGCCTCGCCCTCGGGCGGCGCGACGTACGCGTCGGGCTCGACGCCGTGCGCGATCGCGCGTGCCCGGAAGAGGTTCATGTGGCGGGCATTGGCGGCGACGATCTCGGCGAGCAGCTGCTTGGCATCCGGATCGTCGGTCAGCGGCACGCGGGCCGAGAACAGGTCGACCCAGCGCCGCATGCCGTAGGCGTGGCGCGCGAAGACCTTGCCGATCCGCCGCGGGTCGTCCGCGAGGACGTCGAGCAGCTCCTCGCGGTTATCGAGCATCGCCGGGTGGGCTGTCGAGGACGACGGGCACGTAGGAGACCTCGAGGTCGGAGGCGAGCATGTTCGAGACCCAGCAGAAGGACTTGGCGCGTTCGACGAGGGCGGCGAGGTCGTGCTCGCCCGACGCCGCCGCGACCTCGACCCGCAGCCGGCTGTAGCGCAGCTCGCGGCCGACCCGCTCGGCATCGACGGCCACGCGCAGCCCCGGCAGCTCGATGTCGCGCTTGGCCGCGACATGCGCCACGGCGAGGCAGAAGCAGCTCGCCAGGCCGGCGAAGAACAGCTCGGTCGGCATCATGCCCCGGTTGCCGCCGCCGTACGTCTCGGGCTCGTCGGCGATCAGCTCGTGGTCGCGCGCGGTCACGGCTGCGGCGAGCTCCCCCTGCCAGCGCGCCTCGACGTGTCGCGCCTCGCTCATCAGAGCGCTCCGATCGGATCGGCGTCGAACGACCGGTACGCGTCCTCGTGGGCGGCGGCCGCCGTGTCCCAGCCGTAGGCGTCGACGACGTCGCGGCCACCGGCGACGAGCCGGCTGCGCAGTGCCGGCTCGCGCGCGACGCGCGCCAACGTCCGGCCCAGCGCGGCGCCGTCGCCCGCGGGCGACAGCAGCGCGCTTTTCCCGTGGGCCAGAAAGGTGCGAAGGACGTCGATCTCCGACGCGACGACCGGCAGCCCGGTCGCCAGCGCCTCGAGCGCAACGAGGCCGAAGCCCTCCTTCGTCGACGGAAACGCGAAGACGTCGGCTGCGCGGTAGTGGCGTTCGAGCTCGGCCGGGCTGACCGTGCCGACGACGCGCACGTGCTCGCTGACGCCGAGCTCGCGCGCGCGCACGTCGAACCGCCCGATCTCGTCGCGATAGTCGAACAGGGTCGCGCCGCCGACGATGAGCAGCAGCGGATCGAGGTCGGGAGCCTGCTCGCGCAGGTGGGCGAAGCCCTCGAGCAGCGTCAGCGACCCCTTGCGCGGCTCGATGCCGCCGACGGTGAGCACCGCGAACCGGTCGCCGAGCGCGAGCGCATCGCGGTCGGCTGCCCGCTCGGCGTCGTCGCGCGGCGCGCGGAAGCGGTCGCAGTCGACGCCGTTGCGCACCAGCCGCGCTTCAACGCCGAACTCGTCCGCCAGGCGCTCGATCCACGGCTGCGAGACGCAGAGCACGAGATCGGGCGCGAGGATCGACCGGTCCTGACAGGCGATGAGCGACGGGGAGATGAAGTCGTCGACATGGTGGACGGTGCGCACCACGTGCCGGATGACGCCCTCGTCGCGCAGGTCGAGCGCCGCGTTGGCCGAGATGCAGTCCTGCGCGTGGACGACGTCGAAGTCACCCTCGGCCAGCAGCGGGCGCAGGCCGTCGCGATAGGCATCGACCATCGCCAGGATGCGCTCGTCGAAGACTTCGGCGGTGGGGACGTGCTCGACGAGCCGCGTACCGGCGGCGGTCGCCCGGAAGAACGTCTCGCCCGGTTGCGCCAGGGCCGACACGCAGACCTCGTGGCCGCGGCCTGCCAGCGCCTCGGCGACCGCGAGCGCGTGCTCGACGCCGCCGCGCGGCTTGACCGAGTAGGTCAGCATCGCGATCTTCACGCCGCAGCGCCCTCCGGCGCGATCGTCCGCAGCGCGAGGCGGCTGGCGGCGGCGTTCGAGGGCGCGACGATCGCGCCCGCCTCCCGCAGGATCCGCGTCTGGCGAACGGCGTCCTGCGGGTCGCCGCGCGTTCCGCAGACGCGCGCGAGCACGACCGCGTCCTCCGCCGCGGCGGCGATCGCGTCCGACAGGCCGGATGCCGGATCCGCGTGGCCGCCGTGGCCGAGCACGACGTCGAGCAGCACGCAGCCGACCGCGTCGTCCTCGGCCGCCTCCTGCAGGAACCCGAGCCGGACGTCGAGGTCGACCATCGGGTGCGGGCGGCCCTGCGTGTATTCCTCCTCGCCGAGGTCCAGCACGGCGTGGCCACCGTTGCGCTCGTCGGGGCCGTGGCCGACGTTGCCCTCCAGCGGGCCGAGCGCGGGCTCGAGCAGCGTGACCGCCTCGTGCGCGAGCGAGCCGCCGGAGAACAGGCCGAGCAGGCGCCGTCCGGCGCAGCGCTCGCGGGCGGCGTCGGCCGCGGCCTCGAGCTCGCCGAGATCCTCGGGCTCGGTGCCGGCCGCGGCGCGCGCCGCGGCCTCGAGCGTGTCGTGGATCTCGAACGGCGCCGCGCCACCGTCCCAGCCGACGAAGGCGGCGACGACCCGCTTGCCGTCGGGCAGATCGTCGGCCAGCGACGCGACGACCTCCGCGGCCGGGGGCTTGGAGACGAGCAGCAGCGTCTCGGTCTCGTCGTCGGCCGCGAGCAGGTGCATCGCCTGGCGGAACATGATCCCCCCGATATCGGCCGACAGGTCGCGGCCGCCGACGCCGACGATCTGCGAGACCCCGACGCCGGCGGCGTCGAGCAGGCAGGCCGACTCCTGCGCGCCCGTGCCCGCGGCGGCGACGATGCCGACGGGCCCAGCCGTGACGACGTTCGCGAAGCCGAGCCCGACGTTGGCGAGCATCGCGGTCCCGCAGCCGGGTCCCATCACGAGCAGCCCGAGCTCCTCGCCGCGCTGCTTGAGAGCCAGCTCGTCCTCGAGCGAGACGTGGTCGGAGAAGAGAAAGACGTGCATACCGGCGCTGAGCGCGCGGTGCGCCTCGAGCGTCGCGTACTCGCCGGCCACGGAGATGAGCGCGACGTTGGGCTCGGAGAGCTGCCGCAGCGCCGAGACCAGCGACCGCGGCGGCTCGCGCTTGGCGGTCGCGCCCGCGGCAGCGGCCTCGCCTCCCCCGCTCGACAGCTCCTCCTCGGCCTTCGCGATCGTTTCCGCGGCGACCTCCTCGCTGTCGGCCTCGACCGCGACGATCAGATCCGACGGCCCCGCCTGCGCCTCGACGCCGCGCGCGGCGAGCGCGTCGAGGTTGGCCGCGGTGCCCATTCCCATCTCGCAGCCCGACACGCCGTCGCGCGCGCGCAGGCCGCGGGCGATGCCCATGAGCTTGACGCTGTCGGCGTACCGGTTGGCGATGACCTTCACGTGCCAGCTCACAGCAGCACGGCCTCCTGCTCGGCCTGGATCCACGTTCCGTCCTCGCCGCGGATCGCGGCCAGCAGCGAGTCGGCGTCGGTGATGATCGCCGCGTGCCCGCCGCCGGTGGCGAATCGCTGGGCCGACTCGATCTTCGGGCCCATGCTGCCAGCCGGGAACTCGCCCGCGTCCAGCCGGCGGCGCGTCTCGGCAACGCTCATGTGCCACAGCGGGCGCTCCCAGCGCGTGCCGAAGTCCTCCACGACCCGCGGAACCGCGGTCAGCAGCACGAGGATGTCGAACCCGAGCGCGATCCCGAGCTCCGCCGAGCAGCGGTCCTTGTCGATCACGGCCGCCATGCCGGAAAGCGTGCCGCCGCGCGTGCTCACCGGGATGCCGCCGCCGCCGGCGGCGATCACGATCGAGCCGCTCTCGGCGAGCACCCGGATCGCCTCGAGCTCGAGGATCTCGACCGGCTTCGGGCTCGCGACCATGCAGCGCCAGCCGCGCCCGGAGTCCTCGCCGACGACCCAGCCGCGCTCGCGCGACAGCCGCTGGGCCTCCTCCTCGCTGTAGTACGGGCCGACCGGCTTCGTCGGGTTCTCGAAGGCGGGGTCGTCGTCCTCGACGCGCACGCGGGTCAGGACCGCCGCGGTCGGCGCGGCGGGATCGATCTCGGCGATGCTCGTCTGCAGCAGGTAGCCGAGCTCGCCCTGTGTCATCGCGCCGAGCGCGTGCAGCGGAAGCGCCGGCACCTGCGGCTCGCCCATCGCGTGCTGGAGCATGAGCGTGCCGACCTGGGGCCCGTTGCCGTGCGTCAGCACGACCTGGTGTCCTTCATGGCGCAGCGCCACCACGGCTTCTGCCACCGGCCGTGCGCTGTGCAGCTGATCGGCCCACGTGCCGCGCTGGTTCTCCTTGAGCAGGGCGTTGCCGCCCACGGCGATCACGATGCGCATGAGTCAGTCAACTCCCCTCACCATGAACCAGAGCGCGCGCGCCGGGCGCTCGGTCGGATTTGCCCACCTGTGCGGCCGGTCGGTCCGGAAGTGGATCGAGTCGCCGGGCCCGAGATCGATCGCCTCGCCGTCGACCGTGAAGCACATCGCCCCCTCGAGCAGGTAGACGAGCTCCTCGCCGGGATGGCGCATCGGGTCGCGGCCGCTGTTGGCGAGTGGCTCGACGCGCGCCTCGGCGCCGGCCAGCCGGTAGCGGCCGTAGCGCCCGGAGACGTTGTCGAGCGCGATCCCGGACTTCGAGGTGTACAGGCGAGCGCGCTCGTCGCGGCGAACGACGATCGCCGCCGGCACCGCGACATCCTCGTCGATGAAGAAGCTCACGCTCGTGTCGAGCGCGGCCGCCACCTTCATGAGCGTCGCGATCGTCGGCGTCATGCCGCTCTTCTCGATCTTGTGCACCGAAGCGGTCGAGACCCCCGCGCGGCGGGCGAGTTCGGCGAGCGACCAGCCGCGCTCGGTGCGAGCCATCGCGAGCTTCGCGCCCAGCGCCGAGACCGTGCGCTCGATGTCGGGAAGCGTCAGCGGAGTGATCTTGCGTCCGTCCGTGTCCAAGATGTGTCGGATAGTACACGTCGCGCGACTTGCCGCAACACAACCGTAACCCGGCCGAAACACTGGGGTTGTGCGTCCGAATGGCCGTTCCGACTTGACGCTCGGACTGTGTCGCGCTAGGAATGCGTACACAATCCGATATGGGTCCCGAGGCGGGACCCGGCCGGCGTCAAGCCGGTATACCCAGGAGGGACGCATGGCCGACAACTTGACTGCCGCCGGAACCGAGCTGTTCAACACCGAGGAGAAGCTCTTCGAGGACATCCAGGCCGAGCCCGGGCAATCGGCGTACACGTTCATGCACACGGTGCCCTACGAGGGCTCGGTCGGCCTCGTGAACCTGCTCACGACGACCCGCATCCTGCGCAAGGGATTCCAGACCAACCTCATCCTGTACGGGCCCGGCATCCTGATGGCCTCGGGTACTCGCGGCTTCCCGAAGGTCGGCGACGAGGCGTTCCCCGGGCACATGGCGATCAACAACCAGATCGGCCAGTTCATGGAGGAGGGCGGCAACGTCTACGCCTGCCGCTTCGCCGCCGGCGCGCTCTACGGCTTCCCAGAGGACAACTTCATGCCGGGCGTCAAGCCGTTCCATCCGCTCGACGTGCTGGATGCCGCGCTGACGGCGTGGCGCGACAAGGCGTTCCAGCTCAACACCTGGACCGTCTAGGGCCGTGCTGGTGCTGGACCGGGACGCAGCGGTGGCGGCGTGGCGCCGCGCCGAGGGGCACATCTACCCCTCGGTCATGCTCAACGCCTCGCTCTACCAGGAGTACGTGGCGGTCATCAAGGGGATCGCGGAGGAGCTCGGCGACGTGCGCACCGAGGACGACCTCGTGCTCGCCTGGCACGAGCGCCGCGACCTCGCCCACGAGGTGATCGCCCGCACCGCTCCGTCGATGGGCCAGCTCATGAACCGAGACGGCCTGCGCGATGCCGCCTTCTGCCACCGCCACCGCGAGATCACGCGTGAGCAGGGCAAGGAGCTCGCCGCGCAGCGCCTGGAGGAAGCAAAGCGCAGCGGTGCCGAGTGGGTGACGTTGTTCGACGACGTGACCCCGCTCGGCGCCCAGCGCCTGGAGATGCACATCCGCAGCGGGCGGGCACTGCACACGAGCGCGCAGCTGCCGCTCGACGGCACGCGGCCGTCGTGGGAGCTCGAGGTCGTCCAGCTCGACCCCGGCGACGGCGCCTGGCTGCTGGACAAGCCCCCGCTGCTGAAGACCCAGAAGTTCGACCGTCAAGACGAATGGGAGGCGCGCGTCCAGCAGGCCCGGTCCTCCTTCGGAGGTGACCACCTGTGACGACGCACCCCAAGAAGATCATCGATGCGCACTGCCACATCGGCGAGATCCCGCCCTGGAAGTACTACGACCTCGAGCATCCCGTGAAGCCGACGGTCTACGACTGGCCCGACACGAAGTCGTTCATGAAGGGCCACATGGAGGAGTTCAAGGTCGAGCGCGCCCTCGTGATGTCCAACTACGGGGTGCCGGTCCACGAGTTGTCCTTCGACCTCAACGACGTCGTCATGGACGCTGCGACCTCCACCGACCGCCTGCTCGCTGCGATCTGGGTCTCGTTCCTGCCGCGCAACGCGGAGATGACGCGCCAAGCGCTCAAGCTTGCGTCCGAGTCGAGGGTCGTCGCGCTGAAGACGACGTTCCTGCTCGGCGGCAACCCCGATCCCAACACTTGGGACGAGGAGGCGACGGCGCTCGCCGACGAGATCTTCGACGTCGCCGAGAAGCACGACCTGATGTTCCACTTCCACACGAGCCCGGGCGGCAACTCGGACTTCGGCAACTTCGTGCCGCTCGTCGAGAAGTACGGCAAGCGCTGCAAGATCTACCTCGTCCACATGGGCGGCGGCGTCTCGGGCCACATCAAGCTCGTCCCGAAGTTCCTCGAGTGGGTGCAGCAGGGCTACAAGGTCTACACCGACACGTCATGGGCCGTGGGCTTCGGAGCGCGCTGGCTGCTGACGGAGATCGAGCGGACCGGCGTCGGCGGCGACCGCGTCTTCTTCGGCTCCGACGAGCCGTGGTCGGACTTCGACTCGGAGTACTGGAAGCTCAACTGCGTGCGCGGGATCTCGCAGGAACTGAAGGACAACGTCTTCTGGCGCAACTTCGAGACCGTGTACGAGGGACGTGGCTGAGCAGCGCGTCATCGACGGGCCGCTGTCGCTCGACGACCGCCGCCTGCTCGTCGAGCTGCAGTCCTTCGGCGTGCGCGTCGTCGGTGCCGACGGCACGCTCGGGCGGCGCGGCGGCGCGGGCCCGTCGGATGCGCTGTTCATGTACGTCCGCGGGCTGCCGCTGACGGTGCCCCAGCACGCCGAGTTCGTCGCTGGTTCGCCGTACACGCTGCGCCTCGACGGCGCCAAGCCGTCGCTGTTTCGCGAGGAGGAGCTCGTCGGCGTCGTCGGGCTTCCGCGGCGACCGAAGATCTACGACATGCAGACCGCGGACGGGATCCCGTACTGGAAGATCGCGCTGCTGCACCTCGACTCGATCGCCTCGACCGTCGTGCAGAAGTGCATCTACTGGGGCACGCCGGAGCAGTGCGGCTTCTGCGGGATCGAGCTCACGCGCGGCGAGCAGACGATCCCGGTCAAGACCCCGGCCCAGCTCGCCGAGGTCTGCAGCGCCGCGCACGAGCTCGACGGGGCCGTCGACGCGACGCTGACGACGGGCTCGATCAACCGGCGCGACCGCGGCGCGCTGTACATCTCGCGCTGCGCGGCCGCGATCAAGGACGCCTGCGCGATGCCCGTCCAAGTCCAGTTCGAGCCCCCCGACGAGCTCTCGGTGATCGACGACGTGCACCGCGCGGGCGTCGACGCGGTCGGCATCCACATCGAGACGTTCGACCCCGACGTGCTCGCGCGCGTCGCGGCCGGCAAGGCGCAGTGCGGCGTCGAGGGCTACTTCCGCACATGGGAGCGCGCCGTCGAGGTGTTCGGCCGCGGGCGCGTCACGACCTACGTGATCCTGGGCATGGGCGAGCGCCGCGAGCTCATCGAGGAAGGCTGCCGGCGGGCGATCGAGATGGGCGTGTACCCCTTCGTGGTGCCGATCCGGCCCGTGCCGGGGACGCTGCTGGCCGACACCCCGACGCCCGATCCCGATTACGTCGCGGCGATCTACCGCAGCGTGTCGGCGATGCTCGCCGAATCGGGCCTCGACCACGTCGAGGCCGCGGCGGGCTGCGCGCGCTGCCAGGCCTGCTCGGGCCTCTCGGCCTGGGAGCGCGTCTTCGAGAAGGAGGCCAACGGTGGCCATTTCCAGCTCGGCACCGTCCACGCTTCCTGAGCAGCGGCTCGCCCCGGTGTGCGCGCTCGCGCGCGGACCGGCCGAGCTGGCGGCGCATTTCGCGATCCGGCGCACTGTGTTCGTCGACGCGCAGGGCCTGTTCGAGCGCGACGACCGCGATGACCGCGACGAGGACCGGGCGACGCTGCACGTCGTCGGCCTGACCGCCGAGGACGTCGCCGGGGCCGTGCGCCTCTATCCGCTCGACGACGACGGCCTCTGGAAGGGCGATCGGCTCGCCGTCCTGCCCACCGAGCGCGCGCTGCGACTGGGTGCGATGCTCGTGCGCTTCGCGGTGCGCACCGCGGCCGAGCGCGGCGGCCGGCGGATGGTGGCGCAGATTCAGGTCCCCAACGTCCGCTTCTTCGAACGGCTGGGCTGGGCGCCCGACGGCGATCCCGCGCCGATGCTCGGCGTCGAGCACCAGCCGATGGCGATCGAGCTCAGCCGCCGCCCAGGCCGGTGAGCGGCGCGACGGCGAAGTCCCACACGGTCGCGCGGCTGCGCCCGGACTGCAGCTCGAGCGCGCGCGAGTCGGTGAAGTGCCCGCAGGGCTCGCAGGCAAGGCCGCGCCGCGTGAACAGCTCCCGGGCGGCGTCGGCGTGCTCCGCGCTAACGGCGAGGAGGAAGCCGAAGCTCGGGAACGTCCGCAGCCAGCGCTCGGCCGATACGCCGTCCGGGCGCGGCAGCCGCTCGACGTCGAGCACCGCCCCGCAACCCGCCGCTTCGAGCAGCTGCAGCAGCGACCCGGCGGCGCCGGGCATCGAGACGTCGCGCGCCGCGCGGCACAGCCCCGCCTCCGCGACCTCGACGAGCGCCTCTCCGTCGCTGCGCAGACGCTCCGGCGCGCGGTCGCGCAGGGATGTGAAGAAGTCGTTGCGGTCGTCCATGTACCGGCCCTCGAGGCAGAATGCGGCGAGCAGCACGTCGCCTGCTCGGGCAGCGGCGCCACGCAGCGGCCGCCGCGCGACACCCGTGCACGTCGCCGACAGCGACGCCGCGCCGCCCAGCGTCAGGTGCCCACCGACCACCTCGACGCCGAGCAGCTCCGCGGCCCACGCAAGGCCCTCGAGCACGAGCTCGGCATGAGCCTCGTCGGGGCTGACGAGCATGTCCAGGATCGCAAGCGGCCGCCCGCCCATCGCGCGTATGTCGGAGACGTTCGTAACCACGGCCGAGGCGCCGGCCGCGCGCGGCTGCGCGGCCACGAACGACGGCAGGATTGCCTCGCCGCAGAGCACGATCCACTCGTCGCCGTGGGCGACGAGCGCCCCGTCGTCGCCGTCGCCGACGCGACCCAGCCGCCGCACGAGCCGCAGATCGCGCTTGGCGTGCAGGGCCGGCAGGTCGCGGACGGCGGCCGCGAGCGCTTGGGCGTCGGACACCCGCGCGACCCTAATCGACCAACCCGGACGGGAGAATGGACGTGACGCTTGATCAGGCGGTGCTGCGCAAGGTGGAGGTCGTCAACGTCGGGCTGCTGGCGTTCGGCGACGCGATCCGCGACCAGGACGCCCCGGTCGTCGACGTCGACTGGCGCCCGCCGGCGTCCGGCGATCCCGAGGCCGTCGCCGCGCTCGAGCGCCTGTGGGGGATTCACGCAGACACCGTCGCCCAGGCCAACGAGCAGGTCGTCGAGCGGATGGAGGCGTGCAGCCCGCGCGCCGTCGCGGTCGCCGCCGCACGGGACGTCCTGCCCGTGCTGGGCGAGGGCCGCACCCTCATCCACGCCGGGCCGCCGATCGAGCCGCACCGGCTCGCCGATCCGCAGCGGCGCGCGCTCGTCGCCGCCTGCCTGTTCGAGGACTGGGCCGACGACCGCGGTCGGGCCCGCGCGATGATCGAGGACGGCGAGATCGGGCTGGCCTCCGGCAACGAGCACAACCACGTCGGCGCGATGACCGGCGTGTGCTCGCCCTCGATGCCGGTGTGGGTCGTCGAGGACGAGGGCTCGGGGGCGCGTGCGTTCTCGACGTTCAACGAGGGTGCCGGAAAGACGCTGTGGTTCGGCACCGACGCCGACGAGGCGATCGAGCGCCTGCGCTTCTTCCGCGACGACCTCGGCCCGCTCATGAACCGCCTGCTCGAGCGCCTTGGCCCGATCGAGATCTTCAAGCTCGCCGCGCAGGGGCTGCATCAGGGCGACGAGCTGCACATGCGCAGCCAGGCGACCGGCAACCTGCTCATCCGCGACCTGCTGCCGGACTTCGCCGCGCTCGGTGGCGAGAATGCGGCGCGCTTCCTGTCGACGAACTGGCACTTCTTCCTCAGCCTCACGATGTGCGCCTCGAAGTGCACGCTGCTGGCGGGATCGGGGGTCCCGGGGTCCAGCCTGGTCTCGCTCATGTCGCGCAACGGCACCGACATGGGGCTGCAGATCGCCGCGATGCCGGGCCGCTGGTTCATCGCGGGCGCTCCCCCGGTCAAGGACGCGCTGCTGCGCGAGGGCTACCAGGAGTCCGACGCGGCGAAGGACATCGGCGACTCGGCGGTGATCGAATGCGTCGGGCTCGGCGGCATGGCCGTCGGGGCCGCACCGGCCGTCGCGGCCTTCTTCGGCGGCGACGCCGCCGACGCGATCGCGCGCACGGAGCGCATGCGCGAGATCTGCGCCGGGCGCTCGACGCGCTTCACGATCCCGTCGATGGACTCTGCGCCGACGCCCGTCGGGATCGACGCACGGCTCGTCTGCGAGCTCGACATCGCTCCGCAGATCACGACCGGGGTGCTGCACGTCAGCGAGGGCGTCGGCCAGATCGGCGCCGGCATCGCCCACCAGCCGACCGGGCCCTTCCGTGCGGCCACGATCGCCCTCGCCGCCGAGCTGCAAGCGGCGCGCGCGGCCTGAGCTTGACCGCGCCCGCCGGCACCCGTCACAGGCGTGCGCTCGTCATCGGTCCGGGCGCGCGGCGGACGCTGCGCGAGGGTGCGCACGGGACCGTCGAGCTCGTCTTCGGCCGGGGCGGCTACGTACGCCTCGGCGAGCAGCACGTCCTGCTCGCTCCGGCGCGCTCGCCGCTGGGCCCCCTGTCGATCCTCGTCGCCGGGCTGGTGTGCGGAGACCTCGTCCCGGGCGGCCCCGCGCGCGTGTCGGGCGGGGCGCTGACGGCCGCCGGGCTGCGAGTCGAACTGACGGGCGCAAACGAGCCGGTCCCCGCGCGGGCGGGCGACCTCGCACCGGATGCGCCGTCGGCCCTGGCCGCGGCGCTCGCGGTGGTCTTGCCGGCACCGGACGCGCTGGCGCCGGGCCTCGCGGCGCTGGCGGCCGGCGATCTCGCAGAGGCGGTGGCGCAGCTCGCCGGTCGCGGCGACGGGCTGACGCCGGCGGGCGACGACGCGCTCGCCGGCTACGCCGCCTGGCGCTGGGCGGCCGCGGCGCCGGTCGCGCTGCCGGCGCAGCGCTGCGCCCCGCTCGGGCGCGGGTACCTGCGCTGCGCCGAGCGCGGCGAGCTGCCGCAGCCGGCGGCGCGCGTCCTGCAGACGATCCGCGCCGGGGATCGGCGCGCGGCGGCCCGGCGGGCGAACGGGCTGGCCGATTGGGGCGCCAGCTCCGGCGCCGCGTTGCTGTGGGGGATCGCCGCCGGCGCGGCGGGAGCAACGCCAGGCGCGACAGGCGGCCGCGGACCGCGGCGGCGACGTGCGGGCGGCCGGCTCAGCCCGGTGGCGCGGCCGCCAGCAGCGAGCGCCCCGTCATCTCCGCCGGCTGCGTGATCCCGAGCAGCGCCAGCGCCGTCGGCGCGACGTCGGCGAGGATCCCCGGCGCGGGATCGAGCTCGGCGCCGTCGAGCGTCACGATCAGCGGCACCGGGTTGAGCGAGTGCGCCGTGTTCGGCGAGCCGTCGGGCTCGAGCATCTGGTCGGCGTTGCCGTGGTCGGCCGTGACGATGCAGACGCCACCGGTCGCGTGGACTGCCTCGACGACCCTGCCCAGGCAGCTGTCGACCGTCTCGACGGCGCGGACGGCGGCCGGGATGACGCCCGTGTGCCCGACCATGTCGGGGTTGGCGAAGTTGATGATCGCGAAGAGGAACTGCTGCTCGTGCCAGGCCCCGACGAACGCCTGCGTGGCGCTCGGGGCGCTCATCTCCGGCTTCTGGTCGTAGGTCGCCACGTCGCGCGGCGAGGGCACGAGCTCGCGCCGCTCGCCCTCCTCCGGGCGCTCCACGCCGCCGCCGAAGAAGTACGTCACGTGCGGGTACTTCTCGGTCTCCGCGACGTGCAGCTGCAAGCCGCCGCGGGCAGCGATCACGCGCGACAGCGTCACCTTCGGCCGTGCCGGGCGGAAGGCCACCGGGCGGCTCGCATGCGCGCCGCCGTACTCCGTCAGCGTCGTGTATCGCGCGACCGGCGCGGCACCGTGGCGGTCGATCGCGGGGCAGGTCGGCTCGGCCAGCGCGCACGAGATCTCGCGCATCCGATCGGGCCGGAAGTTGAACGCGATGACGGAGTCGGCGGGCCCGATCGTCCCCTCTTCGCCGACGCGCGTCGCGCTGATGAACTCGTCGGTCTCGCCGCGCTCGTAGGCGGCGAGCACCGCGGCGCGGCCGGTCGCCGCGCTGTGCGCGGCGATCCCGTGCGCGAGCAGGTCGTAGGCCTGCTGGACGCGGTCCCAGCGGCCGTCGCGGTCCATCGCGAAGTAGCGCCCGACGACGCTTGCGACGCGCCCGACGCCCTCCTGCGCACACCACCGCTCGACGGTCCCGACGAACTCGGACCCCGCCGTCGGCAGCGTGTCGCGCCCGTCGGTGAAGGCGTGGATCACGAGATCCTCGACGCCGGCGCGCGCCGCGGCCTGCAGCAGCGTGTGGACGTGCGCGATGCTCGAGTGCACGCCGCCGTCGGAGGCGAGGCCGATGAGGTGCACGCGCGGCGCGCCCGCCATCGCCGCCAGCAGCACCTCGTTGCCGCCGAACGCCGGCAGCTTCGCGGCCTCGTCGATCAGCGTCAGGTCCTGCTTGACGACGGCCCCGGCGCCGAGGTTCAGATGGCCGACCTCGGAGTTGCCCATCTGCCCCTCGGGCAGGCCGACGGCCTCGCCGCAGGCGGTCAGCGTCGTGTGCGGGTAGCGCTTCCAGAGCGCGTCGAAGACGGGCGTGCCGGCGAGCGCGACGGCGTTGCCCGGCGCGGCGGGGGCGAGGCCCCAGCCGTCGAGGACGACGAGGCAGACCGAGGAGGGACCGCTCACCGCTAGGAAGCGGCAGCAGCCACAAGCTGTGCTGCGGCGTCCACGATCCGGGCGAGGTTCTCCGGGTCCAGAGAGGCACCGCCGACGAGGGCGCCGTCGACGTCGGGCAGCGCCAGCAGCTCAGGAGCGTTGTCCGGCGTCACCGAGCCGCCGTAGAGAACGCGCGCCAGCGGCGCCGCGGCGGGCGCCTTGTCCTCGATCAGCGCGCGCACGAAGGCGATCGCCTCCTGCGCCTGCTCGGGCGTCGCGACCCTGCCCGTGCCGATCGCCCAGATCGGCTCGTAGGCCACCGTCACGGCGGCGATCTGCTCGGGCGTCAGGCGCTCGAGCCCCTCCTGGACCTGGTGGCGCAGCTTGCGCTCGGTGTCGCCGCGCTCGCGCTCCTCCTCCGTCTCGCCGACGCAGAGGATCGGCTTCAGGCCGGCGTCGAACGCCGTCACCATCTTCTGTGAGAGGGCCTTGTCGGTCTCGTTGAAGTACTGCCGGCGCTCGGAGTGCCCGAGCACCACGCCGTGGACGTCGATCTCGGAGAGCATCGGCGCCGAGATCTCACCCGTGAACGCGCCGTGGGGCGCCTCGTGCATGTTCTGCGCGAAGACCTCGACGCGCGAGCCGCGCGTCGAGTCGACCATCGCCTGCAGATCGGTGTACGGAACGCAGATCGCGACATCGACGCCGTCGGCGCTGTACACGCGCGGGAGGAAGGCCTGGATGTGGTCCTCGGCCTCCGCGACCGTCTTGTGCATCTTCCAGTTGCCGGCGATGAAGGGCGTGCGGGCCATCTGCGTGCCTGGCCTTTCCCGCTACGCCTTGAGGGCTTCGAGCCCCGGCAGCGTCGTTCCCTCGATCAGCTTCAGCGCCGCGCCGCCGCCCGTCGACAGGTGCGTGACGCTGTGGGCGAGGCCGAACTCGGCCAGCGCCGCGGCCGAGTCGCCGCCGCCGACGACGGTCGTCGCCTCGGTCTGTGCCATCGCCTGTGCGACGGCGAGCGAACCGGCCGCGAAGGGCTTGTGCTCGAACGCGCCGATCGGCCCGTTCCAGAAGATCGTCCGCGCCTTGCGGATCTCGGCGACGTACTCCGTCCGCGTCTTGGAGCCGATGTCGAGCTGCATCCAGCCGTCGGGCACGTCGACGCCGGGAAGGATCTGCACCTCGGCGTCGCCCGAGAAGCTGTCGGCGACGACGAGATCGACCGGCAGCCGCAGCTTGCCGCCGGGGTAGCCGTCCTTCTCGAGCGCTCGGCGCGCGGGCTCGAGGCCCGCCTCCTCGCACAGGCCCTCGCCGATCTCGTGGCCGAGGACCTTGAGAAACGGCGTCGCCATCGCGCCGCCGACGAGGACGACGTCGGCGACGTCGAGGAACCTGTCCATGACCGCGATCTTGTCGCTGACCTTGGCGCCGCCCATGATCGCCAGGAACGGGCGATCGGCGTGGTTCATGATCAGCCGGATCGTGTCGACCTCGCTCTGGAAGAGCAGCCCTGCGGCCGAGCGCCTGACGAGCGGGATGATGCCCGCCGTCGACGCGTGCTCGCGATGCGACGTGCCGAACGCGTCGTTGACGTAGTAGTCGGCCAGCGACGCCAGGCGCCTGGCGAGCTCGGGGTCGTTCTTCGTCTCGCCCGGCTCGTAGCGGATGTTCTCGAGCATGACGACGTCGCCGTCGGGGACGTCGTCGAGGTCGGGCGCGAGCTGGACCTCCGCGTGCAGCAGCTGACCCGCGCGCTCGGCCACCGGCGCGAGCGACAACTCGGGCTCGCGATCCTTCGGCCGACCGAGGTGCGAGACGAGCAGCAGCTTCGCGCCGCGCTCGCGCAGCGCCTCGAGCGTCGGGATCGCACGCCGCATCCGCGTGTCGTCGCCGACCTTGCCATCGAGGATCGGCACGTTGAAGTCGACCCGGACGAGGACGCGCTGTCCGTCGATCTCTCCCAGGCTGTCGATCGTCCGCACGTCAGTGCTCCGTCTCGCGAGGCGCGCGGATCGTTGCGAGACGGCCCACTAGAGAACCTTCTGCAGCACGTCGACGCAACGGTTGGAGTAGCCCCACTCGTTGTCGTACCAGGAGACGACCTTGACGAGCGTACCCTGCATGACCGCGGTCAGCTGCCCGTCGACGATCGACGAGTGCGGGTTGCCGACGATGTCGCTGGAGACGATCGGATCCTCGGTGAACTGCAGGATCCCCTCGAGCTCGCCGCCGGCCGAAGCCGCGAACGCGGCGTTGACCTCCTCGACGCTCGTCTCGCGGGCGGCGACGAACGTGAGGTCGACGACCGAGCCGGTCGGGACGGGGGCGCGGATCGCGAAGCCGTGCAGGCGACCGTTGAGCTCGGGCAGCACGAGGCCGACGGCCTTCGCCGCGCCGGTCGACGTCGGAACGAGGTTCATCGCGGCGGCGCGCGCGCGCCGGAGATCCTTGTGCGGGCCGTCCTGGAGGTTCTGGTCGGCGGTGTAGGCGTGGATCGTCGTCATCAGCCCGTGCTCGATGCCGACCGCCTCGTGGACGACCTTCGCGAACGGCGCCAGGCAGTTCGTCGTGCAGGAGGCGTTGGAGATCACGTCGTGCGACGCCGAGTCGTACCTGTCGAAGTTCACTCCGAGGACGACGGTGATGTCCTCGTCGCTCGCGGGCGCGGAGATGACGACCTTCTTCGCGCCGGCGTCGAGGTGCTTGGCGGCGGCGTCGCGCTTCGTGAAGAAGCCGGTCGACTCGAGCACAACGTCGACCCCGAGGTCGCCCCAACCGAGGTTCGCGGGATCGCGCTCGGCCTTGACGAGGATCTCCTGGCCGTCGACGACGAGACCGTCGTCGGAAAGCTCGATCGTTCCCGGGTAGGGGCCGAGGATCGAGTCGTAGCGCAGCAGGTGCGCCAGCGTCTCGTTGTCGGTGAGGTCGTTGACGGCGACCCAGTCGACGTCTGCCTGGGCCGCCTGAGCGGCGCGGAAGACGTTGCGGCCGATCCGGCCGAAGCCGTTGATTCCAACACGTACGGTCATGCGGTGGTGACTGTCCTTCCTGAGGTTCTCCAACACTGCTCGGCGAGGGCGAGCGAAGCCGTCGCGCATCGGACCGGCGGCGCAACCCTATCGGTACGGCGCGCCAGGTTCTGTCTCGGCGAAGATGGCACCGCTGCGGTCGCTGGCAGCCCCGCGCCGCGGCTGCCGCCGCGCGCACGGCGTCGTGGCAGCCTCGCGCTACGGTGAGCGCATGGGAGACAGGATCCGCAACGTCGGCGCGACCGCCGCGCTGAACCACGAGGCTCCCGACGACCCCGACTTCGCGGTCGTCGACATCCGCCTGTTCGCGCTGACCGATGGCGGCGAGCAGGTCGACGATCCGCAGCCGGCGTCGACGAGCGTGCGCTGCGAGCGCTCGAAGCTCGCCGCGCTCGAGCTCTCCGTGCAGATGTCGCTGCGTCTGCGCCAGCCGCCGACCGGCGCTCGCCTGCAGGCCTGGCAGCGCATCTGCGAGCAGCTCGCCGCGCGCGGCATCGAGACCGACCCGGCGACGCTGCACCGCTCGACGTTTCGCTTCGTCCCCGACGAGGAGCTGCGCGCCGCCCAGCAGGTCGTCTGGCCCGACCGGCGCTGACGGCGCTCGGCGCCTACGGCGGCGGCAGCAGGCTCGCCCCGATCGCGCCGCCGAGATCGCCGAGCGCGGCGACGACGACCGGCGGCGGGCGGTCGCTGAAGAACAGGTGCGGCAGCATCGCCTCGGCGATGCGGTCCGCGTAGGGCTGACCGAGCCGGACGCCGAGACCGCCGCCGAGGATGATGATCTCGACGTCGAGGACGTTGTCGCACGAGGCGATGCCGACTGCGAGCATCGCCACCGCGCGGTCGATCAGCTTCGTCGCCAGCGCGTCCTCGCGCTCCAGCGCCGCCGCCCAGATGCCGCTCGTCAGCCGCTCGCGGCCGCGCTTGCGGGCGATCTTGAACAGCTCGGTGTGCTCGCCCTTGGCGTGCAGCTCGCGCGCGTCGCGCTCGAGCGCGTTGCGCCCGGCGTAGGCCTCCATGCAGCCGCGCCGCCCGCACGGGCACTGCGCGCCGTCGACCTGCACGACGACGTGGCCGATCTCCCCCGCGCCGCCGCGCCCGAGCCAGGGCCTGCCGTTCAGGACGATCCCGCCGCCGACGCCGGTGCCCCAGAACACGCCCAGCATCGAGTCGTGGTCGCGGCCGGCGCCGAGCGCGGCTTCGGCGTCGGTGGCGACCTGGACGTCGTTGCCGACCGCGACCGGCGCGCCGAGCTTGCCGGCGAGCGTCGCGCCGAGCGGGTAGGTCCCGGCCCAGTCGGGCAGGTTCCTGGCGCTCGAGACGCTGCCCCTGGCTGCGTCGACCGTGCCCGGCGAGCCGACGCCGACGTGCGCCAGCTCGCCGGTCTCGATGCTCGCCCCCGCAGCCGCGTCGCGCATCGCCTCCGCCATCGCCTCGGCGACGTCGGCGGGGCCGCCCTTCGTCGGCGTCGGGCGGCGCGCCTGCCCGAGCACCGCATGCGCCTCGTCGACGACGACCGCCTGGATCTTCGTGCCACCGAGGTCGATGCCGCCGCGCGCAGCCATCAGCCGCTCGCCTCGAGCTCGCGCTCGATCCAGCGGCAGATGACGTCGACCGCGTAGGCCTGCTCGCCCGGCTCGAGCGCGCGCCCCTTCGGGATCTCGTGCCAGCGCTCCAGACAGGTGCGACAGCAGGTCGCCGTCGCGTGCTGCGCGACGAAGACCGGATGCCCGCGGTACGGCGTCTGGCGGCCGTCCCTGTGCGGCTCAGCGGGCGCGACGCGACGCGCGAACAGCTCCTCGGCGTGGTCGCGCAGCGCGCGCATCCCGCGCAGCTGCACGATCGCGCGCTCGCGGCCGCGCAGCCGGAAGCGCGCGCGAAACGGGTGGCGCCCGATGGAGTCGATCCGATCGTCGATCTGCATCGCCCGACCCTAATGCTCGGAGAAGCTGGGACTCATGCACGCGGCAGATACTGCTGCCGGCTGACGGTCGGGCCGACAGCCCGAGCAGCTGCGCTGGCGGTTCGCGGCGGCGGCACGTGGGTAACAAGCCGGCGTCGTACCGATCGACACAAGGAGGTTGCATGCGCAGCGCCGCGCCGAACACCGCGAGGACCATCGAGGCAGGGGTGCTGCTGATCGGCCTGGGCGCCATCCTGCTCCTCGCAAGCCTCTTCCTCGAGTGGTACCAGCCGGGCGCCGAGGCCTGGGACGTCTTCGAGGTCTGGGACCTCGTGCTGGCGCTGCTCGCGATCGCCGCCCTCGTCGCGGTCGCGAGCCGGCTCGGCTTCGGGCCGCAGCGACCCGCCCCGTGGTTGATCGTGCCCGCGGTCGCGACGCTCGTCATCGTGCTCTACGCGCTCGTCGACCCGCCGCCGATCACTGCTGCTCTGCCCGACGGCGACCCGGGAACGGGTCTGTGGCTCGCGCTTGCGGGCGCGATCCTGATGGCGGCGGGCGCGCTGCTGTCGGTGGCGCGGATCTCCGTCGCGATCTCCACCGCATCCCCGGGCGCGGGCGACCCGTCCGCCGTCCCGCACGACATCGCGACCCCGGCGGCCGGCGGGCCGCGAGTGGGCGATAGCAGCATGGGCGGCGGAACGACGCAGGACGCACCGGCGCAGCCGGTCGTGCCGCCGACGGAGCCGACGAGGCGCTTGTAGGGTCGCGGGCAGCGCCAGGCCGGGCGCTGGGCTGCGTCAGCTTGATGATCCACCGCATGCGCGAGGTCGGCTGACCGTGCGCGCCCGGTAGCGACCGCGGCCGCCCTCAGCGGGCGCCGGCGACGAGCTCGAGCCGCAGGCCATCCGGGTCGAGCAGGTACGCCGCGTAGTACATCGGCCCGTACTGCGGCCGTGGCCCCGGCTCGCCGTCGTCGCTGCCGCCGTTGGCAAGCCCGGCCTCGTAGCCCGCGTCGACGGCCGCGCGGCCGGCTGCCGCGAGCGCCACGTGGCCGTAGCCGGGCGCGGGCCTGCGCCCGCGGGCGACGATCCAGAACTGCTCGTGGTCGCGGCCGTAGGCGATCGCGCGTTCGCTCTCGAACGTGCGGCGCGCGCCGAGGGCGTGGAAGATCGCGTCGTAGAACCGCGCCGCGCGGGCGAGGTCGGCGACCTCGAAGCCGATGTGCACGATCATCGCAAGCGGTCGCGTCGAGGGTCGCCCCGGACCGTCGTCGAGTGCCGGCGAGCTGTCATCGCGTCGAGAGTCCCACGTCGCGGTGGGCGACCTCGACCTCGACGTCGTCGCGCGCGCGCAGGCGCGCGGCGAGCGCCTCGGTGATCGCGACAGAGCGGTGGCGGCCGCCGGTGCAGCCGACGGCGATCGAGAGGTGCGCCTTGCCCTCGGCGATGTACTCGGGGATGAGGAAGTCCAGCAGCGGCGCAAGGTGCTCGTAGAACGCGTCGAGCTTGCCGCCCCGCGCCACGTACTCGACGACCTGCGGGTCGAAGCCCGTCAGCGGGCGCAGCTCGGCCTCCCAGTGCGGGTTGGGCAGGAAGCGCAGGTCCAGGACGATGTCGGAGTCCCTCGGCAGGCCGTGCTTGTGCCCGAACGACGTCAGCGTGACGGCGAGCTTCGAACGCCCCTGGCGCGGCAGGAACTCGTCGGCGATCCGCCGGCGCAGCGTGGCCGCGGTGATCCCGCTCGTGTCGAGCACGAAGTCCGCGCGCGCCCTGATGTTGCCGAGCGCCGCGCGCTCGGCGGCGATGCCCTGCGCGACCGATCCCGTCGGGCTGAGCGGGTGGCGCCGGCGCGTCTCCTTGTAGCGCCCCAGCAGCGTGTCCTCGTCGGCATCGAGGAACAGGACGCGGTGCGCCACGCCACGCGCCGAGAAGTCGTCGAGCACGGCGCCGAGCGTCTCGAACAGCCCGCGCGCGCGCACGTCTGAGACGACCGCCGCACGCCGCACCTTCGATCCGCCGTACACGAACAGGTCGACGAGGCCGCGGATCATCTCGGGCGGCAGGTTGTCGACGCAGAAGTAGCCGTCGTCCTCGAAGACGTTCATCGCCGTCGACTTGCCGGCCCCGGAGAAGCCGGTGATGACGACGAGGTCCTCGAGGCTGGTCGTGGCTGGTGCCTCGTCTGCGACGGTCACGCCCGCAACTATGCCGGGCGCCTCGGTCAACCACTCGTACGGTTGAGATATGCGTACAGGTCGCGCGCCGTCTTGGATGGCAGCCCCGGCACCGCCTCGAGCTCCTCGCGCGACGCGCCGAGCATCGCCTCCGGCGAGCCGAAGTGCTTGAGCAGTGCGCGCTTGCGCTTCGGGCCCACAGCCGGCAGCCCGTCGAGCACGGACTCGGTCATCTGCCGGTCGCGGCGCTGGCGATGGTGCGTGATCGCAAAGCGGTGGGCCTCGTCGCGCAGCCGCTGCAGAAGCTGCAGCGCCGGCGTGTCGTGTGCCAGGCGCAGCGGCGCGCGGTGCCCGGGCACGTAGACCTCCTCGAGCTGCTTCGCCAGCGAGATGACGGCGACGCCGCGATCGCGGAAGCCCTGCAGCGCACGGACGCCCGCCGACAGCTGTCCCGGGCCACCGTCGATGACGATCAGCGACGGCAGCGTCGCGAAGGACTCGTTGCGCTTCGGGTCGTTGGGGCTGAGGTCCTGCTCGGACTCCCAGCGCGCCAGGCGCCGCCCGAGCACCTCCTCCATCGCCGCGAAGTCGTCGGGCACCCCCTCTGTCGTCGAGCGCACGTTGAAGCGCCGGTAGTCGCTCTTCTTCGGCGCGCCGCCCTCGAAGACGACCATCGACGCCGTCGTGTTCGTGCCCATCAGGTTCGAGATGTCGAAGCACTCGATACGCAGCGGAAGCGATTCGAGGCCGAGTGCCTGCTGCAGGCCGTCCAGGGCCTCGACGCGCTGCTGGCGACGGCGCTCGTCCTTCAACCGCTCCTGGTCGAGCGCGAGCGCCGCGTTGCGCTCGGCCAGCTCGAGGATCCGGCGCTTGTCGCCGCGCTCGGGCACGCGCACCTCGACGCGCGCGCCCCGCAGCTCGCTCAAGACCTCGCCGAGCACGTCGAGCTCGACGACGTCGCGCTGGACGAGCACCTGCGGCGGGACGGCCATCGCGTCGCCGTAGTACTGCAGGAGGAACTCCTCGGCGACCTCGCCGGTCGCGTAGCCGCCCTCGTTGGAGAGATAGAACGACTGGCGGTCGGAGAGCACGCCGTCGCGGATCTGGAAGACCTGCGCGTTGGCGTCGATGCCGTCGACGGCGATTGCGACGGCGTCGAGCGTACCGACCGCCTCGTTGGCGACGCGCTGGCGCTCGAGCAGCGAGCGCACGGCCCTCAGCCGGTTGCGCTCCAGCGCCGCCTGCTCGAACTCCTGCGCGGCGGCGGCCTGCTTCATGCGCTGCTCGAGGTCACGCTCGATCTGCCGGTAGCGCCCCGACAGGAAGTCGGCGACGCCGTCGATCGCGGCCCTGTACTCCTCCTTTGACTGATAGCCGACGCACGGCGCGCCGCAGCGCTTGATGTAGAAGTCCAGGCACGGCGAGCCGCTGCGCCGCCCCGGGTCCGATCCGTTGCAGGAACGGAAGGCGAAGACCTTCTGCAGCAGGTCCAGCGTGCCGCGGACCTTCTTTGCGTTCGAGTACGGGCCGAAGTACAGCCGGTCGCGGCGGTGGCGCTCGCGCGTGAAGTACACGCGCGGGAAGTCCTCGTCGATCGAGATCGCGAGAAACGGATAGGACTTGTCGTCGCGCAGGCGGATGTTGAAGCGCGGCTTGTACTGCTTGATGAACTGGTTCTCCGCCAGCAGCGCCTCGGCCTCGGAGGCCACGAGCAGGAAGTCGATCGAGTGGACCATGTCGACCATCTCGACGGCTCCGCGCGTGACGCGATTGGAGAAGTGGCCGGCGACGCGCCTGCGGATCGACTTCGCCTTGCCGACGTAGATGACCTGGCCGCCGATGTCGCGAAAGAGATAGACCCCGGGCCCCTCGGGCAGGCTGCGGCGCTGCTCGCGCAAGCGGGTGGAGGCGGTCGGTGGAGTGGTCGCGGCCACCGTTCGAGGATAGATCCGCGGGCGGGCTGCGCCGCCACGAGGTGCTGCTGCGGCGCCGGTCGAGCGCTCGCGCAGCGAGCTCGAGGCGATCTCGCGACGCGCATGGTCGAGCTGACGCGGCGCAGATCGCAGGGGGTGACCCTTGCTGCAGCCACTTCGGCCGGGCTTGCGCAGATCGCGGCAGAGGGGGTCGTGCTGATCTCGACGTACCGGCGAGCCCCAACGCGAGCACGCCGTGGCGCCGGGTCTCGTCCCTCGATGCACGTCTGGGAGCAACCCGATGCCCGATAGTGAGGCCGCTGCCAACGAGCAAGCACGGCAGCCTGAGCGCGATCTCGAACGAGATGGTGCGGATCTACAAGGACCAGTTCGGGCGCGGGCCGACGAAGACGCGCACGCAGCGGGCGGGGCCGGACGTCCTCGTGGTCACGCTCGAGCAGACCTTCACGCCGGCCGAGCGCAGGCTCTGCGAGATGGGCGAGCACGCCCGGCTGCGCGAGCTGCGCCTGCTGTTCCAGTACGCGGAGACGACGGTCTTCTGCGAGCCGATCGAGCGTCTCACCGGTCGCACGGTGCGCGCGTTCGTCAGCGGCATCGACACCTATGCCGACCTCGCCACCGAGCTGTTCGTGCTGCACCCGTCGGAGTACGACGGACCGTCGCGCGGCGCCGTCGAGCACGAGTGAGGAACCTGCCGTTTTGAAGTGATGGCGGCCGGACATCCGTGTGCCCGTGCTGCATCCCAACGCCACCGCCGGAATCCACCGCATCGAGAACTCGTACACGAACTGGTACCTCGTCGAGGACGGCGACCGGCTGACGGTCGTCGACGCCGGGGTGCCGACGTCGTGGCGCTCCTTCCACGACGCGCTGCGGCGCCTCGGTCGCAGCCCGGACGACGTCGAAGCGGTGGTTCTGACGCACGGGCACTTCGACCACCTGGGGTTCGCGGAGAGGGCGCGGCGCGAGCTCGGCGTTCCGGTCTACGTGCACGAGAACGACGTGCCGCTGACCCGGCACCCCTGGCGCTACGACCATGAACGTCCGCGGTCCTGGTACGTCGCGACCCAGATCGACGCGCTGCCGATGGTCGCCGCCTTCGTGCGCAACCGCGCCTGGTTTGCGCGGCCCGTCAAGGAGGTCGTGCGCTACGAGAACGGCACGCTGCCGGTTCCGGGCTCGCCGCGCGTCGTGTTCTGCCCGGGCCACACGCACGGTCACTGCGCGCTGCATTTCCCCGATCGCGACGTGCTGATCGCCGGCGACGCGTTCGTGACGCTCGATCCGTACACGGCGCGGCGCGGGCCGTGCCTCGTAGCGCGCGCTGCGACCGCCGACAGCGACCGCAACATGCGCTCGCTCGACGCGCTCGCCGAGACCGGCGCCGGCACGGTTCTCGTCGGTCACGGCGAGCCGTGGACCGCCGGCGTGGAAGACGCCGTCGTCCGCGCCCGCGCCGCCGGCAGCGCGTGACTCAGGATCTGGCGTCAGGCTTAAAGCAGCGCGCAGGCGAACCGCCGCAGTCGAGCGTGAACTCGCGGCCGCGCGGGAAGGAGGGGCCCATGCGCTCGCTCCTCGCCACGACCGCCGCCACGGTCGTCGCGCTCGTCGCCTTCGCCCCCGTGACGTGGGCCTCCGGCCCGCCCACGTCGATCGGCCGCCACGGCGCTGCCGCGACCGTCGACCGGCTCGCAACCCAGGCCGCGATCGCCACGCTGCGGCGCGGTGGCAACGCGACGGACGCCGCCGTCACGGCGGCCGCCGTGCTCGGCGTCACCGAGCCGTTCTCGTGCGGGATCGGCGGCGGCGGCTTCATGGTCTCCTACGACGCGCGCGCACGCGAGGTCACGACCAGCGACCACCGCGAGCGCGCGCCGCAGGCGATGGGCCCCGACGCGTTCTTCGAGAACGGCGTGCCGCTGGCGTTCAGCGACGCCCGCTACAGCGGGCTGTCGGTCGGCGTGCCGGGAACGGTGCGCGGCTGGGCCCGCGCGCTGCGCAAGCACGGGACGATCTCGCTCGCCGAGGCGCTCGCGCCCGCGATCCGCGTCGCGCGGCGCGGCTTCGTCGTCGACGAGACGTTCGCCGCACAGACGCAGGAGAACCTCGACTTCTTCGACGACGTGCCTGCGACGGCCGCGCTGTACCTCGATCCTGACGGCACGCCGCGTGACGTCGGCAGCGTCTTTCGCAACCCCGATCTGGCCCGCAGCTACGAGCTGATCGCGCACCGCGGCGCGCGCGCCTTCTACCGCGGTGCGATCGCCGACGCGATCGTGCAGACCGTCCGCAACCCGCCCGTCGGCCCGTCGGCGAACCACGTCTTCCGGCCCGGCGTGATGGAGCCGAAGGACCTGCGCACGTACAGGGCGCCCGAGCGCCCGCCGGTCCACTCGACGTATCGCGGCCTCGACGTCTTCGGTATGGGGCCGCCGTCGAGCGGCGGTTCCACCGTCGCCGAGGCGCTGAACATCCTCGAGGGCTACGAGCTCGGCTCGATGACGCGCGCCGACGCGCTGCACCTCGAGCTCGAGGCGGCACGCCTGGCCTTCGCCGATCGCGGCGCTTACGTCGCCGATCCCGACTTCTTCGACGTCCCGCTCGCCGGGCTGATCTCAAAGGACTTCGCGGCGACGCGGCGCGCCCTGATCGGCGAGACGGCGCCGACGAGCCCCGTCGCCCCCGGCGACCCGTACCCGTTCGACGATCGCGCGGGCGCCGCCGGCGGCGAGCCCTCGGTGACATCGACGCGCGCGGGCACGACGACGCACATCACGGTCGCCGACAAGCGCGGCGACATCGTCTCCTACACGTTCACGATCGAATCGACGGGCGGGTCGGGCCTCGTCGTGCCGGGCTACGGGTTCCTGCTCAACAACGAGCTGACGGACTTCAACTTCAACTCGACGACGCACCCCAACCGGGTCGAGGGCGGCAAGCGCCCGCGCAGCTCGATGGCGCCGACGATCGTCCTGCGCGACCGGCGGCCGTGGCTCGGGCTCGGCTCGCCCGGCGGCTCGACGATCATCACAACCGTCCTGGGGATCCTCGTCGATCGGGTCGACCGCGCCAGGACGCTGCCCGCCGCGATCGCGGCCCCGCGCGCGAGTCAGCGCAACACCCCCGCGACGACGGCCGAGCCGGCGTTCATCGCCTCGCCAGAGGCAGCGGCGCTCGTCGCACGCGGGCACACGTTCGCGCCGCCGCCGGCGACAGGCGGCGTATCGGAGATCGGAGCCGCGACCGCCGTCGAGTTCCTCCGCAGGCACCGCCTGCTGGCGGCCGCCGAGCCGGTACGGCGCGGTGGCGGCAGCGCGCTCGTGGTGCGCCCGGCGCGGTGACGCGCGGCGACCGCGCGCGCGTCGGCGTACGCCGCCGACGGTCGTTGCACGCGCAATCATGATCGCTATACTTGCGCTAGCAACTACGGCAAGCCCAGCCCTCCCAAAAGGATCAGCATGAACCTCGACGGCATCCACCACATCACCGCGATCACCGGCGACGCGGCGCGCAACGTCGACTTCTACACGCGCGTGCTCGGGCTGCGGATGACCGCGAAGACCGTCAACCAGGACGACCCGAGCGTCTACCACCTCTTCTACGGTGACGAGAACGCGCAGCCCGGCGCCGACCTGACGTTCTTCGAGTACCCGAGTGCGATGCCCGGCCGGCCGGGCGCCGGGATGGTCCACCGTGTCGTGTGGCGCGTCGCGTCGCCGGACGCGATCGCCTTCTGGGCCGCGCGCCTCGAGGACGACGGCATCACGACCGAGCGCCTCGACGGGGGCAGCCTGCTGTTCGCCGACCCCGAGGGGCTCGACCACGAGCTGATCGTCGACGACAGCAGCGACGAGCCGCTGATCGCCGAGCACCCCGAGATCCCGCCAGCGCTCGCGCTGCAGGGCTTCGCGGGCGTGCGCGCCTACAGCGCGCATCTCGAGGGCAGCTCGCTGATCCTCGAGCGGTTGATGGGCGCCACGCGCCGCGAGGGCGAAGGCGAGACGTTCGAGCTGCGCGGCGAGCGCCGCGGCGGCTGGATCGCCTGGGATCCGGCGCCCGACGCGCCGGGCCGTCAGAGCGCGGGCACCGTCCACCACGTGGCCTGGGCGACGAGCGACGCCGACATGCCGAGCTGGATCGAGACCGTGACGAACGCGGGCATCCCCAACTCGGGCTATGTCGACCGCCACTACTTCCACTCGCTGTACTTCCGCGAGCCGGGCGGTGTGCTCTACGAGCTGGCGACGCGCGAGCCCGGCTTCACGGTCGACGGACCCGTCGAGGAGCTCGGCACGAAGCTCATCCTGCCGCCGTTCCTCGAGCCGCGGCGCGAGCAGATCGCGGCCCGGCTGACGCCGCTGCCGGACCCGCGCGCGGCCTGGAGGCCCGCCGAGACGACGCAGGCGTAGAGCGTGCCCGTGCCGCGGCCCCGGCGGCTTCCGACGGGGCCGCTACGGCGCGCGGGGGCGAAACGAGCGGTGCGGGCGCAGCACGTCTCACTTCACCAGACGCACCTCGAGCGCGCCGCCGGCGACCGCCTCGCCGGCCCCGCCGAGCAGACCGAGGACCCGCGCGACGTAGCCGCGCGTCTCGCGATAGGGCGGCACGCAGCCGCAGTCGGCGACGCGCGCCGGGCCGGCGTTGTAGGCGGCGAGCGCGAGCGGAACCGAGCCGAACCGCCGCAGCAGGTCGCGCATGAGGTGCGCCTGGGCGTCGATCGCCGCGACGGGGTCAAACGCGTTGCGCAGGCCCAACGCGGCGGCGGTCGCGGGCATGAACTGCGAGATCCCCTGCGCGCCGGCGGGCGAGCGCGCGAACGGGTTGAAGTTCGACTCCGCCATCGTCTGCGCGGCCAGCAGCGCGGCTGACACGTTCCAGCGCTGCGCGGCCTGCGCGAGCGGTGCGGCGAACCGCGCCGGCACGAACGACGGGATCCTGCGCGCGGTCTCGCCATCTCCCCCGCTCGCGCGCGAGCTGAAACCGACAGACGACGTGCCGGCGTTGAGGGTGAAGCCGTAGTGCCACGGCTCCCACGAATACCTCTGAATGAAGTGAAAGCGCGCGGCGTTGGCGGCCAGCCAGGCGTAGGCGGTCGCCGGCCCGAGGTCGAGCTCGGTGCCGAGCCGGTGCAGCGAGCGGCCTGGCGGCGCGACCCACTTCGGGTCGGGGTGACGCGCGAAGAGCGCGGCCTGCTCGGCATTGGAGCGAAAGGCGCTGACGACGACGAGTGAGACGCCGTCGCGTCGCGCGGCGCCGTGCATCCGATCAAACGCGGCCGCGACGTCGGGCCGCATCGGCTTGCCCTGGCGGTGCGCCAGCGGGCCGCCGTACTCGCCGGCGCCGGCTCTCTCGAATGCCAGCTCCGCCGGCGGAGCGAGCTCGGCCTCGGCGCGCGCCCCCGCCGCCACGCGCTCGCGCGCACCGACCTCGACTGCGTCACGCACCTCGACCCGCAGCCGCACCGGCGCAAACGTGTCGTCGTCGGGGAAGCTCACGCGCACGTCGCGTGCACCGTTGCGGCGCGCGGTCTGCAGCGCGCTGCGGCGGCCGCGGCGCAGGTACTCGGCACGCTCGACGTGCGCGCCGTTCGCGCGCCCGCCGAGCAGCGGCGGCTCGAAGAGTCCCGCGTATGCCTCATGCATCGCGCGGGCGCCCGCGAGCGCCGCGAGATCCGCCGCTCGCTGCTCGTCGCTCTGAACGCCGATCCCGCGCGCGATCGCGCCGAGCACGAGCGCCCCGAGCAGCACCGCCATCGTGAGCCCGAGCAGCAGGATCGTCGCCTGCCCGGCCTCTGGATCTCGCCGTGCGCCGCCCATCACGAGAGCGCCGCGACCGGCGCCGCCAGCGCGCGGCGCGCGGCGGGCAGGCGCACCACGCCGGCGGCAGCCAGCGAGCGGGCGGGACGCGCCGGCGGGACCTCGCACGCCAGCCCGCGCTCGAGATCGGCGACGGCGAGCCGCGCCAGCGCCGGATCCGAGCCCGGCGCGACAGCCACGACAACCAGGTCCTGCTCGCTCAACAGCGCGTCGAACGCCGCCGCGCGCGGTCCCGCGAGCGCGAGCACGGTCGGCGCCGAGCCGGCGGCGGCGCTCACGCGCAGCGCCTCCGCGGCGGCCTCGTCGCACTGCGCCGCGAGCCGGACGATCACGAGCCGGCCGGAGGCACGCGCCGCATGGCCGCGTGCGACGAGCGCTGCTGCAAGCCGGGCGGCGGCGGGCAGCGCCGGGGCGCGCCAGAGCGGCCGGGCTGACGCCGCCGACCACACGCAGACCGCGGCCGCCGGGGCGCGCCGGCGATGAGCGAGCGCGAGCGCGAGCGCGGCGCCGAGCGCCGGCGCGTCGGCGGCCGGCGCCAGCACCGCAACAGATGCGGGCGTGCGCGGCGGGGTAACCGCGCACGCCCGGGTCGGCGGAACACCGGAGGGGGTGGCGTCCGCACGTCGTTCTCGCCCGTCGGCGCAGATCGCAGCTTCGGCCCGCGTCGGCTGCCCGTCGGCGCCGGGCAGACCCTCAGCGCGCCGCTGCGGCCCGTCGGGCGGCAGGACGAAATGCGCGGCGATGCGACGCACGAGGCTCATCGCGGCGCCGGACCGGCATCGGCGTCGCCGCTCGCCTCGAGCATCCCGCCGAGCGCGGGCAGGAACGCGCGTGGGCGCAGCCGCACTCGCACGCGGCGCCCGTCGACGCGCACGGCGAGGCGTCCGCGCGACCAACCCGGGACGGCGTCGCGCGCGGCCGCCTTCGCATCTGTGCCCTGCAGCAGCGCGACGGCGCCCGCCTCGGCGGCATGGTCGGCGAGCTCGCGCGCGGCGCCGGCGGCAAGTACCTGCGCGGCCGCGAGCACGACGATGACGAGCAGGGGCGCGAGCGCCACGAGCTCAACCGATGCCTGACCGCACTCGCGCGCGCTCATTGCCCCTGGTCCTGCAGCCGGGCGCGCGCGGAGACCGTCGTCAGGCGCCCGGAGCCGACGATCGCCGGAACCGCGATCGCGACCCGCACGCCGCCGGCGCCGGATCCGACGCGCCGCACGACGAGACCGCGCTCGAGCCGCATGGGCAGCACGCGCTGCGCGGCGGCGCGCTCGTCGGCACCGACGGCGCTCGCGCGCGCTGCCGCGCGCGCGGCCGCGCCCGCAAGCCAGACCGCCTGCCCGGCGACGACGCACTGCCAGAGCATCGCCGCGAGGACACCGATGAGCGGCAGCAGCGCGACGAGCTCGACTGTTGCCTGACCGCGTTGAGAACGCGCAGAGCGGATGGAGGCCATGCCCGGCAGCCTCGCGCGGCACGCGTAACGGATCTACACCCGCGTGTCACACCTGGCGCGCGATCCCGTGACGAGATCGCGCAGCGCGCGTCCGCTCAGCTGTACGAGCGGTGGCGCTGCCAGACGAGGTACAGCGTGTACGACGCGCCGCCGACGAGCGCAACCCACGCGACCGCGCCGACTCCCGTGTCGAACAGCCGCCCCGAGGCGGCCACCGTGACGACCGCGACGCCGACCGCCGCGTAGAGCGCAAATCGCCACTGGTCGCCGAGCGCGAAGATCTCGCCGCGAAAGCGACGGTAGAGGATCGCGCAGCCCAGCGCCACCAGCACGATGAAGATCGCGTTGAGCAGCTGGATGACCAAGCCCGCGCCCTCGCCGCCACCCGGCACGAGCCAGACGACTAGCGCCAGCACGACGATCACCCCGATGTTGCGTGCGGTCTCGATCGACACGCTGTAGAGGCTAGAGGGTCAGGTCAGGCAAACGCGCGAACCCGCGCCGCCCTGCGGCGCTCGGGCTCGCGCTCGCGCCCAGCCCCGGCCGGCGCCGGGGCAGCGGCCTCTGCCTCTGCCTCCGCCTCGACCTCGGCCTCGGCTTCGGCCTCGCTGACCATCGCCGTCGCGCCCGGCGCGATCGCAACCGCAGGCACCGCAGCCGCAGCCGCCTCCTCGGCGACGGGCTCAGCCGAGAACCGGTACCCCACGCCGAAGTGCGTGTGGATGTAGGTCCAGGCCGGCGAGACCCGCTGCAGCTTGGCGCGCAGCTTGCGTACGAAGACGTCGACCGAGCGGTCACCGTGGGCCATCGCGTAGCCCCACACGCGCTGGTAGATCTCCTCGCGCTCGAGCACCCGCCCCTCGGCCGCGGCCAACAGCTGGATCAGCTCGAACTCGCGCCGCGTGAGATCGATCGAGCGCTCGTGCGCGAACGCCTGGAACTGGTCTGCGCGGATCTCGATCTCGCCGGCGACGACGGCGTCGGCGACAGCGGCGGCCTCCGACAACCGCCGGCGGCGCGCGACGGCCTCGACGCGCGCGATCAGCTCCTCCGGGTGGCACGGCTTCGTCAGCCAGTCGTCGGCGCCGAGGCGCAGGCCGCGCACGCGCTGCGCGACGGTCGACTGCCCGGTGCAGACGATGACCGGCAGCGCAGGCAGCTCCTTCGTCACGCGTTCGAGGAACGGCCATGCGTTCTGGCCGAGCAGCGCGAGGTCGACGATGAACGCGCCGAGGCGCATCGCGACGAGCCGTTCGACGGGCACCGCGCCTGTCAGCACGACGTGCTCCCAGCCGAGGCGGTCCAAGCGCTTCGTCAAGACCTGCACGAAGCCGGTGTCGCCGTCACTCACGGCGACGCGCAGCGCGTCTGCTGCGGCGATGTTCGTATCAGTCATGTCGAGAAGGAGTGTAGGTGCCGACGCCGACGGACAAACAGGCTGGAGGCGCCCGATCACAGGATTTTCACAGCTCAACCGCGCAACGAGCACAGAAACGTCAGCCTGCCGACGCGTCAGGAGCCGCAGAGCCGGCGACGGCCGTCACGACGAACGCCGTCTGCTCGCCGACCTCGACGGCTTGTCGCCGCTGCGCTCGAGCGGCTGCGCGACGATCTCGCACTCCCTGACGAATGAGCCACGCTACGGCAGCGCGCGCTCGAGCTTCCGCGCAGCTGCCCGCCGCGGTGGTCTCGCGCTTAGGTAGAGGGATATGCTTCGGGTAATACCGGGTCGGTTACTCGCGCACGTGCCGCGCTGCGTATGTTTGTGGGCGCCGCGCCTCGCGCGGCGCCGAGCTTCGGCGAACACGTGGTCCAGTTCGATCCGCCAGCGGTCAAGGTCTGGCTGGCGTTCGCCGATAGCGCGAGCAATCGCCCTGGCCGGGCGGCCACCCGAATCCAGCCGAGGACCGACAGCACATGAAGGCCAAGCCCGAGGGCACGACCCATCAGCCGAGCCGCGGCCGCCTCGCGGCGGCGTTGTGCACCGCCGGCGTCGTGGCGATCGCGATGAGCGGGAACCTCATCGGCGCCGACGCCCAGGACGCGCCGAGCGTTGCTGGCGAGCAGGCCGCCGTGCCGCCCGCGCAGAGCCGAGCGGCCAGCAGCGCGATCAAGGTCTCGGAAACGACCACGACGACGCCGACCACGACGTCCGCCGCCGAGCCGACGCAGGCGCCCCCGACGCCCGCGTCTGACACGTCTGCGACTGCCGGGACGCCGCCCCCGCAGACGGCCGCCCCGCAGGCTGACCCCGCCGCGCCCGCAGCTCCCGCCAGCCCGCCGCGCCCGCCGCGCCCGCAGCCCCCGCCGCGCCCCCGCGCCCGCAGCCCCCGCCGAGCCGCCCGCGCCCGCAGCCCCCGCCGATCCCGCGCCGCCCGCCGCACCCGCCGCTCCGACGAAGCCGGCCGACCCGCTGCCGCTCGGCGGATTCGCGGGCCCCGCGGAGCGCAAGGAGCGCGGCAGCGTCGACTGCCCGAAGACGACCGCCGCGAAGCCCACCCGTAACGCTAAGCCTCAGGTCGAGTCTCATGCTAGGGGCGGCGCCGACGGAGCGAAGGCCTCCGCCGAGCGATGCAACGCGACTTCAAAGCGCGCGCCCAGCTCGCGTCGCACGGTCTCGCCGGACCGCGGCCGGCAGCGCGACCGCGCGCCGCGGAAGGCGCTGCGCAACGCGCAGGGCGTCCCCACGCTGTCCAACCCGACGACGTCGCTCGCGCTGCCCGGCGCGGTTCCGGTCGGCGTTCCGAACTTCTTCATCGACAAGTTCCGCATCCCGCCGTTCCTGCTGCCGATCTACCAGGCCGCCGGCATCCAGTACGGCATCCGCTGGGAGGTCCTGGCCGCGATCAACGAGATCGAGACCGACTACGGCCGCAACCTCAACATCTCCTCGGCGGGGGCGCTGGGATGGATGCAGTTCATGCCGGCAACCTGGAAGGCGTACGGGACCGACGCCAACCGCGACGGGCGCAAGGACCCCTTCAACCCCGTCGACGCGATCTTCGCGGCCGCCCGCTACCTGCGCGCCGCCGGCGCCGACCAGGACCTGCGGCGCGCGATCTTCGCCTACAACCACGCCGACTGGTACGTCGAGTCGGTGCTCATGCGCGCCCGCCTGATCGGAGGCCTTCCGAGCGACCTCGTCGGCTCGCTGAACGGTCTGACGCAGGGCCACTTCCCCGTCTTCGCCAAGGCCCGCTACGCCGACGACCTCTCCGAGCGCGCGATCGGCCGCCGCGCCGCCGCGGGTCAGAACGTCGCCAACCCGGTCGAGTCCGAGGTCACGCGCCGAGGCATCGACATCTTCGCGAAGGCCGGCTCCCCCGCGATCGCCGTCCAGGACGGGACGATCGTCGCCGTCGGCAGGAGCAAGCGGCTGGGCAACTTCGTGCGCCTGCGCGACGTCTACGGCAACACCTACACCTACGCGCAGCTCAAGAAGGTCGCCCGGCACGTGCCGGTGCCGAAGCGCAAGACCCAGAGCAAGGCCTCGATCGCCAAGGAGCTCGCGCTTCCCAAGCGCGACCCGAAGCCCACCCAGCCTGCTTCGGCCGGACGGGCGACAAGGAAGGGTGAGGTACCCGGCGCCGCGCGCAAGGCCGCCGCCGCGCTGACGCAGCCCGCCGAGCGGGCGGCTGCGCCGGGGGGGTTCGGCAAGGAGCGCCTCTTCGCCAACCCCTCGCGCCGCAACGCGTTCGCCAGCGGCGGCGCCCAGCAGATCCTCGAGGCCGAGTCGAGGCTGCCTGCCGGCGCAAGCCTCAAGTCCTACTTCACGGCTGTCCACGGTCTTGACCCGGAAGACGTCGTGCTCAAGCCGATGATCGCCGGGCGCAGGGTGATCGCCGGCACGATCCTCGGGCGCATCGGCCAGCTCGAGCAGGAGATCTCGCCGCGCCTGCACTTCGAGATCCGGCCCGCCGGCCGCGGCGCGCCGCGGATCGACCCCAAGCCGATCCTCGACGGGTGGAAGCTGCTCGAGTCGACGGCGATCTATCGCGCGCAGGGCCGTAACGCGCTCGTCGGCCCCGATGCCAGCCGCGCCTCGATCGGGCAGATCCTGCTGATGAGCAAGGAGTCGCTGGCACAGCGCGTGCTCGCCAACCCGCGCATCGAGATCTACTCCTGCGGACGGCGTGACATCGAGGCCGGCGGCGTCGACCGCCGCGTGCTGGCGACGCTCGAGTTCCTCGCCTCGAGCGGCCTGAAGCCGACGATCACCTCGCTGACCTGCGGCCACGGCTACTACACCGCCGGCGGCAACGTCTCGGCGCACTCGTCCGGCAACGCGGTCGACATCGCGAAGATCAACGGGATCTCGATCCTCGGCCACCAGGGCGAGGGCTCGATCACCGACATCACGATCCGCCGCCTGCTGACGCTGCAGGGCACGACCAAGCCCAACCAGATCATCAGCCTGATGAGCTACGACGGCACCGACAACACGCTCGCGATGAGCGACCACGCCGACCACATCCACGTCGGCTTCCGGCCGCAGTACGAGCAGGGCACGCCCGGCTCCAGGCAGCTCGACGCCGTCCTCAAGCCGTCGCAGTGGATCAAGCTCATCGACCGGCTCGCCAGGATCGACAACCCGACGGTCGCCGTGAAGCCTTCGAAGTACGCGATCCGCGTGCCGGTGCCGCGGGCATCGAGCGCGCACCGCGGGGAGTAGCGGGCCCCGCACGTCGAGCCCGAGTCGGGCTGCGCTACAGCCTCGGCCGCAGCTCGTTCCAGAGCGCCTCGTAGGCCCGCACGGCGCGTCCGCGCGGGGCGAAGCCCGCAAGCGCGCGGCGCTGGATCGCCATCTTCTCGACGTCGCTGGCCGCCGGGATCGCCGCCTGCAGCACGCACCCGTCGCTGCTCGCCGCGACCTCGTCGATGATCTTCCGATGAAGCGCCTTGCGCCCGTCGACCATCGAGAAGAACGCGAGGATCCGCGGTCGCGGTCCTGCGACGTCCTGCGCGACGAAGCGCTGCAGCTGCTCGAAGGTGCGCAGCGACAGCGGCGTCGGGATGAGCGGCACGAGCAGCGCGTCGGCCGCCGCGAAGACGCTCTCGGACGCCAGCGAGATCGCCGGCGGGCAGTCGAGGAAGACGTAGTCGTACTGCTCTGCGAGCGGTGCGATGACGCGCTGCAGGCCGCGCGTCGGGCGCTTCGTCGCGTCGAGCGCGAGGTCCATCTTCCGATAGGAGAAGTCCGCCGGCAGCAGGTCCAGGCGCTCGTGGTCAGATCCCTTCAGCAGCGCCGCGGGGTCGCTCTTTCCCCGCACGAGCCTCGAACCGCCGCCGCGCACCTTCGGCTTGATCCGCAGCAGGTAGCTTGCGGCGCCCTGCGGGTCGAGGTCCCACAGCAGTACGCGCGCGCCCTGCTCGGCCGCCGTCCATGCGAGGTTGACCGCGGCGGACGTCTTGCCGACGCCGCCCTTGATGTTGTAGAGCGCGACGACCGGCGTCATCCGAACGTGCGGGCGACGATCCTGCGCTGCGGCTTGGCCGCGAACTGCGCAAAGCTCTCGGCGAACTCCGCGCGCGCCTGCTGCTGCTGCTCGGCAAGTCGCTCGACGAGGACGCCCATCGCCATCAGGGCGGCCGAACCGCCCTCCATCGCCGCGACCTCGTCGCCCACTGCGCGCAGCAGGTCGGCCTGCACCTCGCGATCCTGAAAGCGCCCGAGCACGTCCTGCAGCCCCTTCAGGGTCGACACCATCGGCTTGACGACCTCGGGCGGATAGAGCGACGAGAAGAACTCGAGCAGGTAGCGCAGCTCCTTGCCCTTCTTGCGCAGGTCGTGCAGCGCCTCGTGCGGGCTGCCGTCGTCGATCGCGCGACCGATCTTCACCATCCGACGGTAGACCGCGCCGATCCGCTCAGCCGCGACGTCAGCGATCGGCCGCGCCGCGTCCGGACGGTCTGCCTCGGGCGCCCCGGCGAGCGCGTCGAGGTAATCCGCCCAGTTGCGAATCAGTGCGCGCGTCCGCTCCGAGCGCAGGCCGGCGACCATCTTCCTGCGCTCGGCGACGAGCCGCTGCTCGAGCAGCCGGCGCAGCGGCGCCACGTCCGCGGCCGCGCCGTCGCCGAGCCCCGCCGCCAGCTCGCCGAACTCGAGCAGTTGTACGTCGAGGTCGCGGGTCGGTCCCGTCAGCACCTGCAACTCGCGGAAGCCGTCGCGAAACACCCGCAGCGGCTCGGGCGCGAAGACCCCGCGAAGCTCGCGCTGCAGCGCCCGCGAGCGTCGCACCGCGACGCGCAGATCGTGCAGGAACTCGCTGTCGACGTCGGTCAGGGCGCCGGGCGTGTTGGCCTCGATGACGTCGAGCAGGCGGCGCAGGATGGTGACGGCGGCGCGGTCGGCGCGCTCGGCGCGATCAAGCGCGATGCGCAGCTTCGAGGACGTGCCGCCGACGGGCCTGCCGAGCACCTCGACGGCATCGTCGAGCACCGGCCGTGGCGCGTGCTGCAGGCCGAGCTCGCGGGTCAGCAGCGCGAGCACGCGATCGAAGTCGACGTCGTATCCGCGCACGCCGACGACGTGCAGCCGCGGGCGCAGCGCGATCTTCTCGGCTCCCGCCGCCAGGGCGGCCGACTGCTCGCCGCGCAGCCGCACGACGATCTTGCCGAGGTCGTCGAGGACGTTGATCGGCAGCAGCCGGCTGCGCACGCGCGCGACGGGGGTCAGCGCGCGCAGCTCGAGGATCGGCGCCAGGCGGTCGCGAAGCGCTCCCGCGGGCAGGTCCTCGAGCAGCAGCCGCCGCGCCGCGCGCGGATGCTCGGCGCCCGCCTGCTCGGCATGCGTCGCGGCGTCGATCAGGACCAGGCGGCCGCCCGCCTCGGCCAGCGCGAGCCCAGCCCGCTGCAGGCGGCCGTCGAACGACTCCCAGAACGTGCGGTCGATCGAATAGGCGCGCTCCGTCACGACCGGGACGAGCGCCGCAAGGCGATCCGCCGCAGCCGAGCCGCTCATGCCGTCGGGGAGCAGCAGCTGGGTGCCGCGGGCGTCCATGCCCTGCAGTCTGCCAGCGCGCCGCGCGGGCGGCGCGCCGCGGCTGGATCGTCGTCACGCGTTGCCGCGCGTCGTCCCGTCCCCCGCGCCGCCGGCCCGCCGCTCGGCCTCGGCCCGCCCGGGGTGATCCGGGGGCAGGTCGTGCGGCGAGATCTCGTCGTGCGCCTCCGGGGTGTCCCCCAGCGGCGTCTCCTGGTCGGGCGTCACGGGCCCGAGCGGCTCGCTGGACTCGCTGTCATGCGGCGGAGCGGTGGGACGATCCTCGCCCGCCATCACTACGACGCGAGGCGCTCGCGCAGCATCCGCTTGCCCTCGTCGGCGCCCTTGCGGCTGTCGGCCTGCGCCTTGCGGAAGAACGTCGCCAGATCGTCGTCACCGTCGCGCTCGGCGTCCTGGATGTAGGTCTCCAGGCGCAGCACGTTGTCCAGGCACTTCTCGGTGAACCAGATGATGTTGTAGTCCTTGTCCTTGGTGCCGGTGATCTGTCCGGTCTCGGTGCTCATGGCAACTCCTCAGTTCGGGGGTGCAGGGCTTCGATGGCGGCTGCGCGGGCGCGCGCCGCAACGCCATCGCCTGTTCGGTTACCCACACTCCACGCCGTCATGCCCCCGATCCGAAACGGCGCGCCCCCCGGCCGCGCCTGTCGTGTCCGCGACGCACGAGGCTCGCGCGCGCACGACACGTCCGCAGCGTTGACGCGTATTCGCGCCCCTTCGGGGAAGATGTGTTGCTGCCCCTCGCCTGTGGGTACTCCCGGGCCGTGATCCAGCCCACTGCTTCCGGTTCGGACCCCCTGCGCGCCGACGCAGGCGAGCGCGGCATGCCGTCGCGCAATCCCGCCGCGCAGCGGCGGGCGATGCAGGCGGCGATGGCCAATGCCGTCCGCGCGATGAGATCGACCGGCGGGCGCCGCAGCGCGCTACCGGACCAGCAGCGCACGCCGCCGCCCGCGGCCGCCTGATGCGGGTCGCGGTCACCGGCGCGACCGGCAACGTCGGGACGAGCCTGCTCCCCGCGCTCAGCGCCGACGACGCCGTCGACGAGATCGTCGGGATCGCGCGCCGCCGGCCCGGCCTGTCGTTCGAGCGCACGCGCTGGATCTGCGCCGACGTCGCGCGCGACGACCTCACCGAAGCGTTTCGCGGCGCGGACGTCGTCGTCCACCTCGCGTGGCTGATCCAACCGTCCCACGATCGCAACGTGACGCGCGGCGTCAACGTCGAGGGCTCGCGTCGCGTCTTCGAGGCGGCTGCCGCGGCGGGCGTGTCGGCGCTCGTCTACGCATCGTCGGTCGGCGCCTACTCGCCCGGACCGAAGGACCGCCGCGTCGACGAGAGCTGGCCGACAGGCGGCATTCCGACGTCGTTCTACTCACGAGACAAGGCGGCCGTGGAGACGATCCTCGACAGCTTCGAGCGCGCGCACCAGAGCATTCGCGTCGTGCGCCTGCGCCCCGGCTTGATCTTCAAGGGCGACGCGGCGTCCGGAATCCGGCGGCTGTTCGCCGGGCCGCTGCTGCCCACGCCACTGCTGCGCCGCCGGCTGATCCCGATCGTGCCCGCGCTCGAGCGCCTGCGCTTTCAGGCCGTCCATTCGCTCGACGTCGGCGAGGCGTACAAGCTGGCGGTGCTGGGGGATGCACGCGGCGCGTTCAACATCGCCGCCGATCCGGTCTTCGACCCGCCGGAGCTCGCTCGGCTGCTCGGCGCGCGCCCGGTTGCGGTGCCGCAGAAGGCGCTGCGGGCCGCCGTCCACCTGTCGTGGAAGCTGCGCCTGCAGCCGACGCCGCCGGGGTGGCTGGACCTGGCGCTGGGCGTGCCGCTGATGGACACGAGCCGCGCGCGCGAGGAGCTCGGCTGGACCCCGACGCGCACGTCGGGCGAGGCGCTGCTCGAGCTGATCGACGCGATGCGCCGCGGCGACGGCCTGCAGACCGCTCCGCTGGAGCCCGGCGGCGCGGGACCGCTGCGCCTGCGCGAGCTGCTGACCGGTGTCGGCGGCCGCTCGCGCGGCTAGCGCCAGCCGCGCGATGAGCTGCTGCGCGGCGCCGCCCGAGCGCGGCGCCGCCGGTCCTCCTACGGCGTAGTCGTCTCTCCCGCCGGCGGCTCAGCCGGCACGACCTGCGTGACCGTCGCCGGTGGCGGCGGCGGCGGTGGTGGTGGCGGCGGCGGCCTGACCTCGGGCTCCTGGACCTCGGGCTCCTGCACCTCCGGCACGTCCACGTCGGGCTCTTCCTCGATGACGGTCCGCTCGACGGTTCGCTCGGTGACGGTCGCGTCGTCGCCGGTGACGACGACGGTCGCGCTCATACCGCGATCGCGGTAGTCGTCACGGGGGTCGTAGATCCGGTATCTGCCCTGCGGGAGGTCGACGGTCATCCGACCGGTCTCCCCCGGCTCGATGTCGCCGGTGCGCTCCAGACCGCTCGCTGTCCTGATCGCCAGCTCGTGCACGCGATCGCCCTCGTTGTCGGCGACGAACTCGACCTCGCCTTCCGCGACCTCGACCCGCTCGGGCGAGATGTCGAACTCGCGCAGCGCGACCGAGACCTGCTCCTCGGCGTCATTGCCGGTGACGTCGTCCTCGCTGCAGGCTGCCAGCGCCACAGCGCTGAACACGCCCAGCGATGCTGCGAGCACGACGATGGTGATCCTTCTCGATGAGCCCATGCGCGCGGCCTGCCCGTTTTGACGATGCTGCTCACGTCGATGGCCAAGATTCAGACAGATGTTCGAGCGTCGACGACTCGGCGCTGTCGCATACGCGTCCAGACCCGGGCGCAAAGGCTGGCAACGGGCGGCTGCGCACCGATCCTGAACCGACGATGTCCATCGCACTGCCGATCGCTGCCTCCGCGCCCGCTGCACCTCACGCGATGGCAGCTCGACGTCATCTGCCGCTCGCGCGACGGCGGCGCTTGGATCCCGGCCCGCCGGACGGCTCGTGCTGATGGCGCGACATCCGCTGTCCCGTTCGCGCAGGGCGCGCGACCGACTGTCTGATCCTGTCAGCGGACCGAAGCCGATCGCCGCCGCCGTCTGCTTTCGTCGTCGCGAGCACAACCTCCAGTTTCGGCTTGTTCGTACTCGCGACGGCGAGCGCTGGACCTTCCCCAAGGGTCCGCTGCGGCTTGACGAGACGCTTGCGCAGGCCGCGGCTCGCGAGGCCGCCGAGAAGGCCGGCGTCATCGGCGTCGTCGCCGAGCAGCCGTTGACCGAATACCGCCACGCACGCCGCGCCGACGATCTCGCCGCCGCCTTCCTGCTCGCCGTGCAGAGCGCCGCACCTTCCGACGGGGGTGGGTACAACGCGACATGGTTCGACCCCACGACGACGCGCGCGAAGCTTGCCGAGGGCCGCGATCCTGGTCAGGCGCGAGAGCTGCAGCGGGTGATCGAGGTCGCCGAGCACGAGCTGCAAGGCGATCGTCGGTCCGCCGGCCGTAGTTAGGCTCGAAGAGCGGCGCCGTCTCGCGGCCTCCCATCGATCGACGAGTTCAGCCGCGCTGCGCCGAGGGTAGAGCCGCTGCGTGCCGCCGCCGTCTCACGCCCAGGATGGCCGGCACGCCGCGAGCGGCCAGCGGACGGAGTCGCAGTGAAGCCGTCGCGGACGCAGGCGCATCAGGCACATCCGAGCGGCGCCGGACTGGTCCACCGCGCCGCCGTCGCGGCGTATTGGCGGCTCGCGCCGTCTGCGGCGCGGCCGGTGCAGGTCGCGCGCAGGGGGTCGTACGCCGCCGCCCGCATGACGTACCGCACCGGATTCCCGGTGCTGACGACGCGCGACGAGCTTCCGGTGCTCCTCAACCGCCGCGGCCTCGCCGGCGTCGGCTTCGAGATCGGCGTGCGCGAGGCGTCGTACTCCGAGCGGATCCTCGACAGTTGGTCTGGAACGCTGCTGATCTCGGTCGACCCGTGGCTGGAGTTCGCAGCAGATCAGTACGTCGACGAGGCGAACGTCGGCCAGGAGCGCCAGGAGGACGTCTTCGTCGAAGCGCAGGCGCGGCTCGCGCGCTTCGGCGAGCGCAGCCGGATCTGGCGCACCACTTCCATCGAAGCGGCGCAGCGCGTCCTGCCTGCGAGCGCGGACTTCGTCTACCTCGACGCGCGCCACGACGAGCCATCGGTGCGCGAGGATCTCGAGGCGTGGTACGGCAAGGTCCGCCCCGGAGGCGTCATCGCAGGCCACGACTACGTCGACGGGACCTTCCCGGAGGGCGTCTTCGGCGTGCGATCGGCAGTCGACGCGTTCTTCGCCGAGCGCGGCATTCCGGTGCGCCAGACGCTGCTCGATCCTCCTTGGCGCAGCTGGCTCGTGACCGTGCCGCCGCGCACCGCGCCCGCCGCCGCGCGCGCGGCGTAGCCCCTACTTCTTCGTCTTCCGAGCACGAACGATCTGCGCCCAGTGCGCCGGCGGGATCGTGCGGAAGCGGCCGCTTCGCCCCTGCCGGGCGAAGCGCACGATCCACGGGATGCGCCACAGCGGCTGCTCGTCGTAGAGCAGCGCCTTGAAGACGAACTGCGCCGTCGTGCCGGCAGCCGACAGCGCCCCCTGCCCCTCGTACTCGCGCTTCGTCCAGATGTAGTTGCGCAGCCCGCAGAGGTTCTGCCAGAAGCGCTCGGGCGGGGTCGGCCAGAACTGGCCGGGCAGGATCCTGTTCCAGAAGCGCGAGCGCCCGTTGTCGTAGCTGTGCGTGACGCGCTTGTGCGTGAACACGCTCTCGTTGACGAGCCGCAGCGCGCCCAGCCGCCGCAGTCGGAAGGAGTACTCGACGTCGTCGCCCCAGACGAAGAAGTCGGCGCGCGGCGGGTCGAGCCTGCGCGCCGCGTCGGCGCGCACGAGCGCGCCCACGAACGACAGGAATCCGAGCGCGACATAGTGCCCGTCGCGGTACTCCGATGCCGCCAGCGGCCGCAGCCGGCGGCGGAAGTCACCGCGCTGGTTGGCGTCGATGTCGCCGCTCGGGTACACGACCTTCGGGCACAGCGCGACGGTCGCCGGGTCGACGGCCGGCGGCGCCGTCAGCAGCCGCTCGAGCGCGTCGGGCATCGGCTCGGAGTCGTCGTCCATCAGCCAGATCCAGTCGGCATCCTCTGCCCGCGTCAGCTGCACCGCCGTTGCGAAGCCACCGGCGCCGCCGACGTTCTCGGGCAGCCGCACGTACTCGACGTCGGGTCGGTCGAGGAAGCCGCGGGCACGCAGGAGCTCCTGCGTGCCGTCCGTCGACGCGTTGTCGACGACGAACGTCCGCATGACGGGATGCGTCTGCGCGAGCAGCGCGGCAAGGCACTCCACGAGCAGCTCCTTGCGCTCGTAAGTCACGACGGCGGCGCAGACGCGCGGGTTCACCTGCCCTCGCGCAGCCGCTGCGCCCACTCCTGCGGCGTCACGGTCTGAAAGACGCCGAGGCGTCCGTCGATCCCCGCACGCACCAGCCACGGAATGCGCGCGAACGGCCGCTCGTCGTACAGCAGCGCCTTGAGGACGAACTGGGCGACGGTGCCGGCGGCGCCGAGCGCCGACTGCCCGTCGTGCGTCTTCTTCATCCAGACGTAGTTGCGCACACCGCAGATGTTGCGCCAGAACCCCGCGTACGGGGTCGCGCCGTAGCTCCAGCCCGTCAGCCGGTTGATCAGCCGCGAGCGGCGCGTCTCGAAGCCGTGCCCGACGTCCTTGTGCAGGATCCGGCTTTCGGGCACGAGGCGCAGCGCGCCGTGGCGGCGCAACCGCAGGCACCACTCGTAGTCGTCGCCCCAGATGAAGAACTCGGCGCGCGGCGGGTCGGTCGCGCGCGCGACGTCGCCGCGCACGAGCATGCCGACGAGCGTCGCGAAGTCGAGCTCCGGCGCCGTGCCAGGACGATAGGCCGCCTCGGGCAGCGGACGCGGACGACCGCGGAAGTGGCCGCGCGCGCCGAGTTGGACGCTGCCGTCGGCGCTGACGACGGCCTGCGCGAGGACGGCGGTCGCCGGATCGCTCGCCGCGGGGGCGGCGAGCAACAGCGCGAGCGCTTCGGGCGGCGGCTCGGCGTCGTCGTCCATCACCCACAGCCAGTCGCAGCCGGTCTCCCGCGCGCGGGCGATCGCACGCGCGAAGCCTCCGGCAGCGCCGAGGTTCTCCTCCAGGCGCTCGTAGTCGACCCGCTCGTCGGCGAGCAGCCCGCGCTCGCGCAGCCGCTCCGGCGTCCCGTCGGTCGACGCGTTGTCGACGACGCACACGCGCGTGATCGGATGCGTCTGGGCGAGGAGCCCCTCGAGGCACTCGACCAACAGCGCCGCGCGGTTGTACGTCACGACCGCGGCGCAGACGCGGGCGCCCGGCTCAGCCGGCGGCGCGGGCATGCTCGGATAGGCTGGGTCGATGGTCGAGGCGCCCGCCCCCGCGGTCTTTGCCGTCGTCGTGACCTACAACCGCCGCGCGCTGCTCGAGGAATGCCTCGCGGCGCTGGCCGCGCAGGAGCGCGCGCCCGACCGCGTGCTGGTGGTCGACAACGCGTCGACCGACGGAACGGCCGACTACGTGCGCCGCGAGCATCGCGACGTCCAGCTGCTCGCGCTGAGCGAGAACCAGGGCGGCGCCGGCGGCTTTCACGAGGGGCTGAAGGCCGCCCACGCCGACGGCGCGGACTGGATCTGGCTGATGGACGACGACACGATCGCGCGGCCCGACGCGCTCGCAGAGCTGCTGCGCGTGCCGGACGCGCTCGGACCGCTTCCCGACGCCGCGCTGCTGTCGAGCAAGGTGGTGTGGACGAACGGGGACCTGCACCCGATGAACCACCCCGGCTTCGAGCGCGACAAGACCGACCGCTTCATCGCAAGCTGCGAGCAGGGGCTGCTTCCGATCCGCGCGGCGACGTTCGTCTCGCTGCTCGTTCACCGCAGCACGATCGACGAGCACGGCCTGCCGCACAAGCACTTCTTCATCTGGAGCGACGACATCGAGTACACCGCGCGCGTCACGCGTCACCGCGCCGGCTACCTCGTCCCGACGAGCGTCGTGGTGCACAAGACAACGAAACCCTACACCGCCGTGACCGATACCGGTGGCCGCTTCTACTACCACGTGCGCAACAGCCTGTACATGTTGCGCGGCCACGCATGGTCGCGCCGCGAGAAGCTCTCGGTGATCTGGTTCCTGCTGTTCACGACGAACGAATACCTGCGCAACAACCGCTTTGGCCGCACCAGCCTGCTGACCGTCGCGCGCGGCCTGCGCGACGGTGTCAGGCCCGTTCGCACGACGTAGCTCACGCGCGACCGCGCAGGCCGCGGCCGATCGCGCGGACGACTGCGGGGGCAGCCGCCGGCCGCGCCGACAGCTCGCGCGAGAGGTCCTGCGCGAACAGGAACGCGAACCACGCCTTCTCCTGCCCGCGCCAGCCGTCGCCGCGCAGGATCCGCACGCGATTGCGCACGAAGGCGGCTGCGTCGGGGCGTCCGCCGCCGGTCCGCACGGCGACGCTGCGCGGCGCCAGAAAGCCCGGCTCGTCCCGCAGCACGCGCGCGGTCCACTCGAGATCGTCGCCGGCCCCCGCGAAGTCGGGGCGCGGCACCCCGTGGCGCTCGACGGCGCGGCGGTGCACGAGCAACGAGCCGTAGCGCGCCGCACGCAGCGCGGCGAGCCGGCGCTCGGCGCCGGCGATCGCCTGCTCACGGGCGAGCAGGCGCGGCCACGGCGGGGCGACGTCGTCCAACCGCCCGTCGCGCGTCACGACCTTGCTCGAGATGAGCACGGGGTCCGCGAGCGGGGCGGCGTCGGTGAGCGGCGCGAGCAGCTCGGCGAGCGCGTCGCGAGCAGGTGTCGCGTGCGCGTCCACGAGCCACAGCCAGGTCGCGCGGCCCGCGGCCGCGCGCACCGCCTCGCCGAGCCCGGCCCGGCCCGGAGCGACGAAGACGGTGGCGTCCGGCTGGCGCGTCTGGTCGTCGAGCGTCACGCCAGCGGGCAGGACCGCGCAGACGGTGAGGTCGCTCGTGTGCACGGGGTGAGGGGTCATCGCCACGCCGTCGACCCCTCGGTCGCCCGCCCCGGCAGCCGGCCGAGCAGCGCCTGCACGAGCTCGCGAGGGATTGCGCGCAGCCCGACGAGAACGGCGACGTAGACCGTGACGACGATCGCGAGCTGCAGCAGCGGGGCGACCCCGGAGAGCACGACCGCGAGCACGGCGAGCGCCGCGGCGAGCAGCACGCGCGGCACGATCCGGAGGCTCGGGCGCAGGTCGGGATGCGAACGCAGCAGCAGCACGGCGTAGGCGATCATCAGGCACGACTCGCCGACGATCGTGGCCAGCGCGCCGCCGCGCGCCCCGAGCAGCGGCACGAGCGCCACGGTGGCGACGACGGTGACGCCGAGCGCGGTCGCGTTGGCCACGACGAGCTCGCGGCTACGGCGCAGCGTGACGAGCGCGAGCCCGGCGGTGATGCTCAAGAACCCGATCGCCAGCGTCAGCGACTGCAGCTGCAGGACCGCAACCGCCGGGCCGCCGTCGTCGGACAGCACCGCGATCGCAAGCGGGGCGCCGACCGCGGTGACGAGCGTCATCCCCACACCGGCGATCGCCGAGACCTCGAACGTGCGCTGCAGCGCGAAGCGCAGGCGCACGTGGTCGTCGCGCGCGGCGCGAGACATGACCGGCAGCAGCGTGCTCAGCAGCACGAACGGCACGACCATGAGCACCTCCGTGACGCGAAAGGCGAGCGCGAAGTACCCGACCTGCCAGGCACTGGCGAGCAGCGGCATCATGAGGATCACGAGGCGGAAGTACGCCGTGTAGATCGCGCCCGACGCGGCGAGTGGCAGCGTCTCACGCAGGATTGCGCGCCACGCGCGCAGGTCGACTCCCGGCGCGAGCGGAACGCTGCGCCGGGCCAGCCACGCGGTGAGCAGCAGGGCCACAGCGCCCGCGGCGATCGGCACTGCGAACACGAGCACGAGGCTCGCGCCCGCGAGCACGAGCACGACGAAGAGCGCGACGAGCACCACCTGCCGCACCACGTCGGCGATCGCGACCCAGCCGATCCGCAGCTCCGCGGCCAGCGCGACCGCGTAGGCGCTCTGCGCGACGTAGGTCAGCAGGCCGACTCCGGCGACGATCGTGCCGAGCACGAGCGTCGTGCCGTAGCCCGCCGTCGCGGCGAACGCCGCCGCGATCGCGACCCCCACGACCGTCAGCACGAGCCGCAGCCCGAGCAGGTTTCGCGCCAGGCGCCGGCGGGCGTCGGCGCTGATCACGGCGTACTCCCGCATTCCGAGCGCGCCGAGCCCGGCCTCGGTCGCCGCCCCGACGAGCGCGACGAGCGACACGACCTGCGTGTAGCGGCCGAAGTCGACGATCCCGAGGTAGCGGGTCAGCAGCGGCGCAGACGCCAGGCTGAGCAGGATCGTGACGGAGTAGGCCGCGGCGCGGATCGCGCTGCCGCGGATCACGGTGCCACCGGCCTCGGGGGAGTCCAGCAGGTCGCCGACCGGCGGGTCGATGCCGGCGCTCGTGGGATGCGACGTGCTCATGCGCCGACGCGCCGTTCGCCAGAGCCGGCGCTGCCAGCGGCGGTGGCGCTGTCCTGCCCCTCGAGCAGCTCCCGGTAGATCAGCTCGAGACGCGCGGCGTTGGCGGCGATCGACTGCACGAGTGCCGCGCGGTGGCGCGCGAGGATGCACTCGTTCAGGTCGCTGATCTGGGCGGGAGCGCGGATGACGGCCGCCATGATCGCCGCGAGCTCCTGTGCCGAGCAGGAGCGGTTCAGCCAGCCCGTCTCCCCCTCGAGCGTGTAGTCGGTGATCCCGCCGATCGCGTTGCCGATCACGGGGATGCCCTTGGCGACGAACTCGAGCCCCACGAAGCCGAGCACCTCCTCCCACAGCGACGGCACGATCCCGACGTCGACGTCGCTGAGCAGCCCGTCCAGCTCGGCGGCGGTGTAGGCGCCGCGCAGCTCGACCTCCGGGTGCCTGCGCAGCGCCGCCTCCGCCTCACGCGGCACCCAGCCGCCGACAAGCAGCCGGAAGCGGCCTGCGAGTCGCTCCGCGCGGAGCAGGTCGAGCGCGTCGATCACGAGCTGCGAGCCCTTCTCCTGCGCGGGCATCGCGTTCAGCACCGCGAACGTGACGGTCGCGGGTGTCGCGATGCGACGCGCGGTGAGCGTCGCCAGGTGCGCGAGCGTCGTCGCGAACAGCCGCAGCCTTTGGCGCTCGACGCCGAGCGCCTCGTGCAACTCGATCACCCTGCGCGAGGGTGCAAGCAGCGCGCCGCAGCGATTGAGGCGCGCGACATTCACGTCACGGCGGCGCTGGTAGTCGTGGGCCGGGCGCGCGTCGGTCGCCAGCGGCGCCACGGCCGCCGACGCGTCGGGCTGCGCGACGGACCCGCCGCCGTGCGCGATACGCGCGCCGAGCGCCGCCAGCGCGCGACCGACCGGCGGCGACCCGGCCACTGCGGCCAGGCCCGGCACGAGGCGCCGCATCCGCTGGCCCTCGAAGCCGAGCGTCCGGTCGCGCAGCGGGGTGTTGGCGCGCGGCGCGTCACGACAGCAGACCGCGCACATCGCCGCCGGCTGCGTACGAACGCAGACGTTGCGATCGGCGTCGTAGAGCCGCACCGTCGGGCACAGCAGGAAGTAGTCCTGCAGCGTCATCGCGACCGGCGTGCCGGCAACGGCGAGCATGTCGAGCAGCGATGACGGCAGGCCCGCGAGGTCGTGGACGTGTACGACGTCCGGCGCGAACTCCTCGAGCACCCTCGCGAACACCTCCTCGCTCTCGGCGTCGTCGAGCTCGCGCTGCGGGTCGGCCGTGCCGGCGAGCGCGCCCACGACGATCGGCGAGTTCAGCCACTCGTAGATCCGCACCCCGCCGCGCTTCCAGCGATGCAATCGCGGCCTGCGCAGCACCGGGTACTGACGGCCCGGAACGAACGCAGCGACCGCGTGCCCGTGGCTGACCTGCACCGCCATGATGTCCTCCGCGTAGGCGACCAGGCCGTTGTTGAGCCACGGGCGAAAGCCCGAGACGACGTGCAGGACGCGCAGGCGGGCGCGGGCGCCGCTCACGTCAATCGAGTGCCGGGTCCAGCTCGACCGGGGTCGGCGGCGCGTCTCGGTCGTGGGCGATCCGCAACTCCTCGAGGTCGTGCTCGAGGATCCCGACTCGCTGCGCGAGCACCTTGTTCTGGTCTGACAGCCGTGAGATGACCAGGGAGAAGTGCAGCAGCAGCATCAGCGTGAGGCCGAGCGCGGCCGCGAACAACGCCGACGGCGCGTAGAAGATCCCGATCGCGTCCGCGAAGAGGTGCAGCAGGTCGCGCCACGTCGCGAGCAGCAGCAGCGCCGCCGCGCTCAGCAGCCACAGCAACGCGTAGCCCTCCATCAGTCGCCGCCGGCGAACGAGGTCGAAGACGAGCCCGAGCAGCCCGGCCATCGCGAGGATGGAGACGATCTGGATGCGCGACATGGGGCGAGTGGAGTGGGAGCACCTCGAGGCAGACCGTGGCGGCCCGCCTCAGACGACGACTAGGTACTGACGCGCAGGGCGTCGAGAACCTCGACAGACGCGTCCAGCGCCTGGCGCATGCAGTCGTCCATGTCAATGTACAGGTAGTTCGCCAACCGCCCGGCGAAGTGCACGCGGTCGCTGATCTGCTCGCGCAGGAAGTCCTGGTAGCGATCGTTGAGCGCCCTGTTCTGCGGCAGCTCGATCGGGTAGTAGCGCGTCGGCGCGCCGGTGAACTCGAAGCCGAGCACGGTGCCCTCGATCTTCTGGCCGCTCGCGTGCTTGGTCTCGTGTATCCGGATGAACGGATACTCCTCGCCCGGATAGTTGACGACCATCGCGCCCTGCGCGTACTCCTTGTGCGGGATGTGCACGTTGCGCACGATGATCCCGCGCCAGTCGAGCCTGCCGAAGCGCTCGCCCGCGAACACGTCGAGCGGGCACGTGAGCACGATGCTGTCGGCCTGCGCCTCCTGCGCGTGGCGCTCGAGGTTGTCGAGCGTCACGTCGACGCCCGTCCGCAGCGTGATCCGCGGGCCGGCGAGCAACCCGTCGACGAGGTCCGTGTAGCCGTTCGGTCCGGCCGGCCAGCCTTGGTACGGGTCGGGGAACAGGTAGGGGTCGTTGTCCCACCGGACCGAGACGCGGCGCGGAGCCCATTGCGCCGACAGCTCCCGCGCCGGGCGGCCCCATTGCTTCTCGGTATAGGGGCGGATGAAGCGCTCGTAGAGGATCGGGCCCATCAGCTCCAGGCACCACTCCTCGAAGTTCGCGGCCTGCGCGCGGGCCGTCGCGTCGGTCCCCTCGCGCTCGGCGAGCTGCGCCCTGATCTCGGCGCCGTTGGACTGCTGGTCGATGTCCGAGAGCAGGATCGGCCAATTGAGGATCTGGGAGTCGGCGACGATGTCCACGCGATGGCGGTAGTCGTTGAACGGCGTCATCGCGTTGGCGAGCTTCCAGACCTCCTCGTCCTCGGTGTGGAAGATGTGCGAGCCGTGCGGCTCGTAGAGCACGCCGTCCATGTGCTCGGAGCGGATCAGCCCGCCGGGAACGTCGCCGCGCTCGAGCAGCACGCAGTCGACCCCCTCGCGCGACAGGCGATGGGCGAGCGTGCAGCCGGTCAAGCCGGCGCCGATGATCAGGACAACGGCCATAGGAGGCCCTTTCTTCCCCGCGGGCGGCGCAAGTATGCAGGCAGACGAAGCTGCCGGAGCGCCAGGTTCCGTTTGCGCGTTCGTCTGCGGGGAACACGAGGCTACCCTCGATGTGCGGCCCGCAACCCGAGGTCGATGCCGTTCCTCCGACAGATGTCACACAAGCTCGCCATCGTCCCTGCATACAACGAGGAGGCCAGCATCGCCTCCGTGGTCGGCGATCTGCGCGAGCATGCGGCCGACTTCGACGTCCTCGTCGTCGACGACGGCTCGACCGACGCGACCGGGCGGGTCGGCCGCGAGGCGGGCGCGAGCGTTCTGCGCCTGCCGTTCAACCTCGGCATCGGCGGGACGGTGCAGGCCGGATACCAGTACGCGCTCGAGCGCGGCTACGAGTACGCCGTCCAGGTCGACGGCGACGGTCAGCACGACGCACATGATGTCCACCGCCTCCTGGGCCACCTCGAGGCGCACCCGGAGATCCACATGGTCACGGGCTCGCGCTTCCTGCAGGTCGACGCCGACGGCGACCGCAGCACGCGCTCTCGGCGCGTCGGGATCAGGGTCTTCGCGAGGATCCTCTCGCTGCTGACCGGGCAGACCGTGACCGACCCGACCTCCGGCTTTCGGATGACGAACCGGCGCGGGATCGAGCTCTTCGCGCGCGACTATCCGCACGACTACCCGGAGGTCGAGGCGGTGCTGATGATCCACGCGCATCGCCTGAGCAGTGCCGAGGTGCCGGTCCGGATGCGCGCTCGGACGACCGGCCTGTCGTCGATCAACGCCTCGCGCTCGATGTACTACATGGTCAAGGTCCTGCTCGCGATCGTCGTCGGGCTGTTCCGCGCTCGTCCGGTCGTCGAGTTCGGCGATCCGGCGCCCGTCACCGCGGAGCCGGGCATCTAGTGGTCTAGCGCCGCCGTCCGAGATGCAGCCCTCTGTGCTCGAGCGAGCGACGTCATCCGTGGCCGCGCCCGCGACCCCGAGCGTATCCGCGGTGATCGTCACCTACAAGGAGGTCGAGCTGACGCTCGAGGCGGTTGCGAGCCTCAAGGCGCAGAGCGCTCCGTTGCACGAGATCGTCGTCGTCGACAACGACCGCGCGCACTCGGTGCGCGATCCGATGCGCGCGGCGCATCCCGACGTGCGGCTGCTCAACGAGGACAACGTCGGCTACGCGCGCGCGTGCAATCGCGCGGCCGCCGTGACGACCGGCGACTGGATCTTCTTCCTCAATCCTGACGCTGCCGCCGCGCCCGACTGCCTTGCTGCGCTGCTCGCCGTCGCCGCCGAGCACCCCGCCGCCGGGATCGTGACGCCCCAGGTGCTCTTCGCCGACGGGCGGACGATCAACGCCGGCGAGAACCGCATCCACCTCACCGGCATCGCCTGGTGCGGGCGCTACGAGGAGCCCGTCGAGGATGCGCCGCCACGAGACGTGCTGATCACCACCGGCGCCGCGATGCTCGTCCGCGCCGACCTGTACCGCAGGCTCGACGGGTACTGCGACGAGTTCTTCCTGTTCTACGAGGATCCCGACATCTGCTGGCGCGCCTGGCTCGTCGGCGCCGAGGTCTGGTACGTGCCCCGCGCGCTCGTCCACCATCACTACTCGTTCGGGACGAACAGCGAGAAGTGGTTCTACCTCGAGCGTCATCGCCTACTCTCCGTGCTGACGAACTACGCGTGGCCGACGCTGCTCGTGCTCGGGCCGCTCCTGCTCGCGACCGAGGCAGCACTGCTCGTCGTCGCCGGCCGCGAGGGCTGGCGCGCGGAGAAGCTGCGCGCCTATCGCTCGGTGTGGGAGATGCGTGGCTGGATCCGCCGGCGCCGCACCCAGATGGCGGGCATGCGAGTGCGCTCTGACGCCGAGCTGATCGGCCGCTTCGAGACGACGGTCAGCAGCCCGCAACTTCAGAGTGACATCGCGCGGCGGGTGGCGCCGCTGCTCGCCGCCTACGGCGCCGGCGCGGGCGCGCTCGTGCGCGCGATCGGGCGCTGAGTGGAGCCGTCGCGCTGATGGGCTCGCCAGCCCTGCAGGTCGCGTCATGACCTTCATCGTCGCGTGGGTCGCCTACCCGCTGCTCGTGCTCGCCCTTGCGCTGGGGATCGGGCTGCTCGTGCGCCGCGTCGCCGGGCCGCGTGCGCTGCCGGGCGTGCTGCTCGTGCCGGTCGGCTTCGCCGGGATCGTGGCGATCAGCGTCTTTCCGACGCAGCTCGACGCGATCGCGGAGCTGAGCGGGGCGCTGATCCTCGTCGTCGCGGTGGTCGGGCTCGTCCTGGCGCGCCGAGAGCTCGCGCAGATCGTGCGCCCGTCGCGCGCGTGGACGTGGCCGGCCGTCGCGGCGCTGCTGCCGGCCGGTGCGATCGCCGCGCCGATCGTCCTCACGGGTCAGCCGGGCCTGACGGGCTACACGCGGATCGTCGATCTCGCGCACCAACTCGAGTTCACGTCGTGGATCACGAGCATGGGACGCGTCGTGATGCCCGAGAGCGCGATCGACTCCTCGTACCTCGAGACGGTCTTCAAGATGACGAACGTCGGCTACCCGGGCGGGTCGCAGGCCGCGCTCGGCGCGACGAGCTCGCTGCTCGCGACCGACCCGCTGTGGACGTATCAGGCGTTCCTCGCGCTCGTCGCCGCGATGCTCGGCGTGGCGCTGTATGCACTACTGCAGCGCGCGATCCCCGCAGCTCCCTGGCGAGCGCTCGCCGCCGGCGTCGCCGCGCAGCCGACGATCCTGTACTCCTACGGGCTCGTCGCCGGCATCAAGGAGCTGTCGGCGATCGCGGCGATCACGCTGGCCGCCGCGGTGCTGATCGCGCACCGTCCGTCCGAGGGCGGTACCAGGCAGCTCTTGCCCGCGGCGGTCGCGCTCGCCGCCGGGTTCGCGGTGTTCAACCTCGGCGCCATTCCGTGGATCGCGATGCTCGTCGTCGTCGTGCTCGGCGCCGACCTCGTCAGACGGCGCGGCGCCCGGCTGCTGACGATCGATCGCTGGGCGAGCCTGGGAGTGCTGACGATCGTCCTGTCGCTGCCGACGATCTTCGTCGCGGCCAGGCTCGCGCCGGTCGCCGTCAGCGGCGGTCCACCCGATCTCGGCAACCTCGCGGCGGCGGTGCCGGGCTGGGCGGCGGTCGGTCCCTGGTTCACCGACGACCACCGCTTCCCGCTCGCCGCGGCGGGCCAGGCGAGGCCGACGTACATCCTCATCGCGATCGTGCTGGCCTTTGGCGCCCTGGGCCTGCTGCGCGCCGTGCGCGCGCGCGACCTGCGCCTGCTCGCGTTGGCCGCGGCCGGCGCCGTCGCGCTGGCGTTCGTCACGCACCGCGCCGGCCCGTGGGTCGATCTCAAGGCGTACGCGGTCAGTGCCCCGATCAGCGTCGCACTCGCGTTCGCGGGGGCCGCCGCGCTCGCCTCGTGGCGCCGGATCCGCTGGCTCGCGCCCGTCGCGACGGTGGCCATCGCCGGCGCGATCCTGTACGGCAACGCGCTCGTCTACCAGGACATGACCGTCACGCCGTACGAGCGCTTCGCCGACCTGCAGCGGCTCGGCGACAAGTACGCGGGGCAGGGACCGACCGTGCTGCCCGACTTCGAAGAGTTCGGCGAGTACCTCCTGCGCCATGAGCGCGCCGCCGGGGTCGTCAACCCGCCGCGCGGTCGATTCGTGCTGTCAGCCGCGGCACGGCCCAATCTGCAGTTCGACCGCGATCCCGACGAGCTCGACACCGACTGGCTGTCCGAGCACCGCCTGCTGATCGTCCGCCGCGACCCGACCGGCAGCCGGCCGCCCAGCAACTGGGCGCTCGTCGAACGCAGCCGCTTCTACGACGTCTGGCGGCGGCGTCCCGACGCTCCGCGCGTCGTCGCGCACCTGCCGCTGAACGGGCATCCCGACGACCGCGGTCGCCGCTTCTGCCGGCGCGTCGAGAAGGCGCTCGCGGATGCCGGGCCGGGGGCGCAACTCGCATACGCGGTCGCCCCCCAGGTGGTGCGGTACGTCGCCCCGGACGCAGCCGCGCCGGCGAGGTGGCTGCCCAGCGACGGGCAGCTGATCGCGCAGGGCCCCGGGCGGCTGGAGGCGGTCGTCACGATGCCGGAGGCCGGCGACTACGCCGTATGGATGCAGGCCTCGGTCGGCCGGCGGGTACGCGTGCTCGTCGACGGCCGCCCGATCGGCGCGATCCGCTGGCAGGAGAACTATCCGGGCCAGTACGAATGGATCGGAACGGTCCGGCTGCGCGCCGGCAGGCACCGCCTGACGATCGTGCGCGGCGGTGGATCGCTGCTGCCGGGCACAGGTGATGGCACCGACGGCGGCGGGGTCACGCGCCGCGTCGGGCCCGTCGCGTTCGTACCGGCCGATGCCAGGCCGCCGCGAGCGGTCTCCGCCGGCGACGCGGACGACGTCTGCCGCTCGGATCTGCGCCTCGACTGGGTCGAGGTCGTCAAGCCGCGCGCGTAGTTCGTCACCAGACGTCGCCGTCACGCCAGTCGCAGCACAGCTCCCCGGACAGGTCGAGCGAGAGCGCGTGCGGGAGGACATGGATGCAGCCGTCCTCCTGCGGCGTGCGCTCGATGCCGGTCGGCGTGAGCGCCGCGGACGGCCCGCGCCACAGCCTCCACCCGCGCGCCGCGTAGAACTTCGCGGCCTCCTCGGTAGCGCCGAGCGCCCCCAGCTCGTATGCGCCGCGCACGACCCGCTCCAGCGCCTGCATCATCGCGCTGGCGTGCCCGCGCCGGCGCTGGTCGGCGCGTACCCCGACACCCTCGACGTAGCCCGCGCGCAGCGCCCGCCCGCCGTGCAGCAGCCGCCGCTGCACGACCGAGGCGTGCCCGATCAGGGCGTCGCCGTCCCACACCAGCGCATGCACTCCGCCAAGCGCGTGCTCCCAGTCGTGGTCGCTCAGGTCTCCTTCGAAGACATCGACGAGCAAGGCCCGTGCCGCGTCCAGGCTGGCGCGATCCAGGTCAGCGGTGTGCGCGACCCGCAACTGCGTCACGTGGCGCGATCCCGGCACGTCCCGGGCCCGCGGCGAACGTCGCGCTGGGGCTCGGGTTCGGGCACGCTGGCCGGATTCCCAGCGACACGACGCGCCAATCAGGTTGTGCTGCGAGCTTGTCCTCGGTCTTCCTCCTCGCTGCGTTCGCGGCGTTCCTCGAGCAGGTATGCGCCGACGGTGCCGGCGAGCGTCGCGACGAGCACCAGTCCGACAGCGAAGCCGGCGAGCATCGTCAGCCGCGCCGCCGCGGTTTCCGGGACCGGGTCGCCCTGCGTCGCGATCACGGTGCTGGCTGCCCACAACAGCGCGTCGCCGAAGCTGTCGAAGGTTCCGCGACCGCGTTCCGCAAGCCACGCGAGCTCTGCGACCGCCAGCGTGACGACGGCTGCGACTGCCGCGAGGAAGCTCGTGCGGGAACGAAAGAGCTGGCGCGCGACGCCGGTCGCGCGGTACGAGCTCGACACGACGCGTGCAGCCGGCAGCGCACGGCCGATGCGCAGCAGCGCGCCGAAGCGCAGCAGCCTGAGCGTCGGTATCAGCAGCATCAGCACCGCCAGCCAGTGACGCCTGAGAAACCGCGATGCGGACGGCGCGACCAGCAGCTTGGCGAGGAAGTCGACCACGAAGGCGCCCCAGAGCGTCCAGATGCCGGCGTCGAGCCCGCGGCTCCAGCCCGGCGCGAGCTGCGGATCGGCGAGCTGGAAGGCCGTCAGCAGCGTGAAGACGATCCCCAGGAACGCCATCGTCGGATCGAGGCGCTCGGTCTGCCGTGCGAGCCACCGTTCGTAGCCGGCCTCGTCGCGATCGCGCCGAGCCGGCCGGCGCGGGCGTTCGGCGGCGTCGTCGGGCGAGCAGATTCCGCCTGAGCGGCTCAGCGTCCCTCTCGTCAGCGTGTCGTTCGGCACGCCAGTGCCTTCTGCGTCGCGCCGCCCGTCGCCTGCGCGACGTTGTTCCCGCTTCCCGCGGTGACCGTCATCGCCTTCGGCCTACCCCCGTTTGCCGTCAGCTCAGCCGGTCATCTTCACGCGCAGCCGCGCGACGACGGCAGCGTCGCGTACGTCGCGCCGGATCTGCAGGAGACGATCGGCTGCGCGGATTCGTTCGTGCGCACGTCCATCGACGCGTGCAGACTGTGCGAACAATGACAACGGCATGCCCGCTTTTGTCGCGCAGATCGACGGGGTACCGAGCAAGCGTGCGCGAGCGTGCGGCGCCAGGCGTGGCCCCTGTCGCCATCGAGGCGCGGCCGCCCGCGCCGCTTCGTGGCGCGCTCACGAGGTCGGCGGCGTGAGCCTCGCCGTCGATACCGCCCGCCAATACGAGGATCTCTTCGACCTCTACTGGCCGATCGCCGTCGGCGTCATGGCCGTCATCTGGCTCGGACTGCTCGTGCTGGCGGTGCGCTACCGGCGGCGCGAGGGCGACGAGACCTGGCCCGAGCAGACCCACGAGCGACCGCGCGCCGAGGCGGCATACGTCGCACTGCTCGCGATCATCGCCGCGGTCCTCGTCTTCTTCACGTTCACGACGATGGGAAGCCTGACCGCCGACCTGCCGGCGGAGTCGGCGAGCGGCGCAGGGCAACCGGACGCCGACCCGTCCGAGACTCCGGCGGCCGCCATCACCGTCGATGTCGTCGCCGCGCGCTGGAACTGGCGCTTTCGCTACCGCGGGCTGGGGATCGAGCAGGTCGGCGGCGGCCGGTCGATCCCGACGCTCGTCGTGCCGGTCGGCGACGTGCGCTTCTCGGCGACGTCGCTCGACGTCATCCACTCGTTCTTCATCCCGTACCTGCGCTTCAAGCGCGACGCGTTCCCCGAGCGCCGGACGAACTTCACGCTCGGCTTCCGGAAGCCGGGCTTCCACGAGGCCGAGGGCAGGTGCGCGGAGTTCTGCGGCCTGCGCCACGCGTACATGAACTTCCACGTCTGGGTGCTCGAGCGCGACGCGTTCCGGCGCTGGGTGCGCGCGCGCCAGGGTCGCGCACCGCAGGAGCTGACGCCGGCGCTCGACCGGGACGGCCGGCGGCGATGAGCACCGCCGTGCGCCCCGCCCCGCCGCGGACCCGGCTCGTGGCACTGCTCACGAGCACCGACCACAAGCACGTCGGCCTGCTGACCGGCGCGACCGCGCTGATCTTCTTTGCGCTCGGCGGCCTGCTGGCCGTGCTGATGCGCACCGAGCTCGCGCAGTCGGGGCTGCAGGTCGTCTCCGACGAGGCCTACAACCAGCTCTTCACGATCCACGGCTCGACGATGTTCTACCTGTTCGCGTCGCCGATCGCGATGGCGTTCGCGCTGTACCTCGTCCCGCTGCAGATCGGCGCGAGCCAGATCATCTGGCCGCGCCTCGCGCTGCTGGGCTTCTGGCTGCTGCTCGGCGCGGGCGTGTTCATGTACTCCGGCTTCCTGCTGCAGGGCGGCGCCGGCAAGGCCGGGTGGTTTGCGTTCGATCCGCTGTCAGACGACGTCGGGACGCCCGGCACCGGCCAGGACCTCTGGACCCTGGCGGTGATCCTCGCCGCCCTGTCGGGGATCCTGCAGGCGGCCTGCGTGCTCGCGACGATCGTGCGCCGGCGGGCGCCGACGATGACGATGCTGCGGATGCCGGTCTTCAGCTGGTCGGCGCTCGTGTCGGTGCTGATGGTCGTGACGTCCTATCCGGCGCTCGTGCTCGCGATGACGCTGCTGTACGTCGACCGCACGACGTCGGCCGCCGTCTACGACGGCGCGATGGGCCCGATCGTCTACCAGCACCTCTTCTGGTTCTTCGGCCACCCGGTCGTGTACGTCGTCTTCTTCCCGTTCCTCGGCGCGGTCGCCGAGGCGATCGCGACGAACTCCCGCAAGCGCTTCTTCGGCTACCCGTTCATGGTCGCGTCGCTGCTGATCTTCGCCGCGCTCTCGATGGCGGTCTGGGGCCATCACATGTTCACGACGAGCGCGATCGAGAATCGCTACTTCGCGCTGACGACGACCGCGATCCTCGTCGTCGCCGGCATCGAGTACTTCGACTGCATGGGCACGATGTGGCGCGCGAAGATCCGCATGCGCAGCTCGATGCTGTTCGCGCTCGGCTTCCTCGCGCTGTTTCTGATCGGCGGTCTGACGGGCATCTTCGTGGCGTCGCCGCCGCTGGACTATCACGTGCACGACACGTACTTCGTCGTCGGCCACTTCCATTACACGCTCTTCGGCGGCACCGTGTTCGGCATGTTCGCCGGGATCTACCACTGGTTTCCGAAGGTCACCGGCCGGCTGCTCGACGAGCGCTTGGGAAAGCTGCACTTCTGGCTGATGGTGCCCGGCACGCTGCTGACGTTCATCCCGATGTTCGTCCTCGGCCACGACGGCATGACGCGGCGGATCTCGAACTACGCCGCCGACCGCGGCTGGGACGGGCTGAACACGCTGTCGACGATCGGCTCCTATGTCATCGCGGCGTCGCTGCTGGTCTTCCTCGTCAACCTGCTGCGGTCGCTGCGCAGCGGCACGGTCGCCGGCGACGATCCGTGGGACGGGCACAGCCTCGAGTGGGCGACGAGCTCGCCGCCGCCGCAGCACAACTTCGACGAGCTGCCGCCGGTCCGCTCCTACGCGCCGCTGATGGACCTGCGCGAGGAGCGATGGAGGTCATGAAGCGAGTCGTCAGCCGCGGATCGGGCGTCGTGCTGATCTGGGCCCTCAACCTGACCATCCTGTGGGCGGTCGCGTGGGCGATCTTCGATCCGGACGCGATGACGGTCGCGCTCGGCGCCTGGATGGCGGGATCCGTCCTCGTCTGGGCGGCATCGGCGTGGTGGCGCGAGCGCCGCGCGGGAAGGCCGTCGGACGAGCAGCCGCTCACGATCGTCGACGCCTCGCACGCGACGGCACTGCTGGCGATCGCGATCATCGCCGCGCTGCTGGCGACGCAGTTCGGCCCCTGGCTTGCCTACATATCGGCCGGGATCGCGCTCGTGGCCGCCGGCGGGCTCGTCCGCGAGCGCCGCGCCGCGCGGGCGTCGCTCGAGCAGGTGCGCGCCGCGGGGCGCGAGGAGCGGCCGACATGAACGCGGGTCACGTCCATCTCGAGGTCGTTGCCTGGGTCGTCGCCGCCGGCGTCCTCTACGCCGCCGGCGTGCGGCGGGCACGCCGCCGGCGGTCGCGCGCGTGGCCCGTCCGGCGGACGCTCGCCTTCGCGGCCGGTCTCGTCGCCGTGCTCGCCGCGCTCGCGTCGCCGCTGGCCTGGCGCGCCGAGACGCTGCTGTCCGCGCACATGCTCCAGCACCTCGTGCTCACGCTCGTCGCGGCGCCGCTCGTCGTGCTCGGCGCGCCGCTGTCGCTGGCGCTGCAGGCGTCGCGCGAGCGCCCGCGGGCGCGCCTGGCGCAGATCATCCGCAGCCGCGCGGTCCGGCTCGTCACCCACCCGCTCGTCACCTGGACGGCGTTCGCGGCGACGCTGCTGGCGACCCACCTCACCGGGCTCTACGACCTCGCCGTGCGAAACGCCGCCGTGCACGGGATCGAGCACGCGCTCTATGCCGGCACGGCGCTGCTGTTCTGGCTGCCGGTCCTGGGCACGAACCCCGTGCGCAAACTGCACGGCTGGCTCGGTCGCACGCTGTACCTGCTGCTGGCGATGCCACCGATGAGCGCGGTCTCCGCCGCGCTCGTCTACGCCGACGCGCCGCGCTACCCGTCCTACGCCGCGTCCGCCCGCGAGCTGGGGATCTCCGCGCTGGCCGACCAGCAGCTGGCGGGCGCGTACATGTGGGTCTTCGGGTCGCTGCTGATGGTCACGGCGACCGTCGCGATCGGCTGGCAGGCGCTGCTGCGCGAGGAGCGCCGCCAGCAGGCGCTCGACGCGATGGAGGCGCGCGCGTGAGCCGCGCGCGCGGCATCCTGCGCCGCCTGCGCGCGCCGGTCGCCGTCGTCTGCGGCGGCGTCGCGCTGGCGAGCGTCGCCGCGCCCGCGCCGTCGCCCGTGCCCGCGCTGTCGCAGGCGGCCAACGAGCGCACCGCGCTGCTCGCGCCGACGAGCGACCGGGCCGCGCTCCTGCCCGAGGGGCGGCGGCTGTTCGTCGACGCGTGCTCGTCGTGCCATGGGGAGGACGCGCGCGGCATCGCGGGACGCGCACCGTCGCTGCGCGGAGTCGGCGAGCTCGCCGCGGACTTCTACCTGCGCACGAACAGGATGCCGCTCGACGCGCCCGACGACCAGCCGACGCGCCATCCGTCCAATGCTCTGAGCACGCAGCAGAAGCGCGCGATCGTCGCCTACATCGGCACCTTCGGCGGCCCACCGATCCCCGAGGTGCATCCCGAACGCGGCAGCCTTCCGGCGGGGCGGCGGCTGTTCGCCGAACGCTGCGCGGGCTGCCACCAGATCGTCGCGCGCGGCGGCCAGGCGCCGGGGGCGCAGATCCCGGACCTCGAGGGCGTCGCCCCGCTCGACGTCGCCGAGGCCGTCGACATCGGTCCGTACGTCATGTCGCGCTTCCGGTCGCTCAGCGACCACGAGGTCGATTCGATCGCGCGCTACGTCGCCTACGCGAAGGATCCCGAGGACCACGGCGGCTGGGGGATCGGCCACATCGGGCCGATCCCGGAGGGCATGGTGACGTGGCTGCTGGCCGCGTTCGCCCTGCTGCTGACGATCCGCATCATCGGGGAGCGCACGACGCGATGAGCGGCCGCCTGCGCGATTTCCTGCTGGCGCGCGTGGCCACGCGGGTCCTGCGCCGGCTGCCCGACGTCGAGCCCGCCGAGCGCCCCGGCGAGCCCGGCGTGCCGCCGCCCAACATCGAGCGCGAGCTGCCCTCCAGCGCCGGCGCCGAGCGCGCCGTCCTGGCGGCCCTCGCGCTGGCGACGCTCGCGGCGGCCGCCTTCATCGTCCTCTACGTCGCCTTCCCCGACACGCAGCTGCTCGGCCTCTCGCTGGGGCTCTCGCTCGTCGCGTTCGCGGTCGCGCTCGTCGTCGCCGGCAAGCGCGTGGTCCCGCAGGAGACGGCGGTCGAGGAGCGCGAGGACTTCGGCGACGCGCAGCGCCAGGAGGAGGTGCGCGCGATCGTGCGCCGCGGCGGCGACGGGATCTCGCGGCGGCGCATGCTGATCGGCGCGGCCGGCGCCGCCGGCGCCACGATCGGCGCCGCCGCGCTCGTGCCGGCGGCATCGCTGGGGCCGCGCGTCGGCGACCGGCTGCGCCAGTCGCCCTGGCGCCCGGGACGGCGCGTCGTCGACGCCGACGGCACGCCGCTGACCGTTGGCGACATCGAGATCGGCGGATTTCGCACCGGCTTTCCGGAGGGCGCCAAGCGCGACGAGCTGGGGTCGCCGGTCATCGTCGTGCGCTTGGAGGAGGACGAGATCGAGCTGCCCGAAGCGCAGCGCGCGGGGATGCCGTCGGGCGTCATCGCGTTCTCGAAGATCTGCCCGCACGCCGGCTGCGCGGTCTCGATCTACCGCCACCCCCTCTACGAGCCGACCGAGCCGCGGCCGGCGCTGGTCTGCCCCTGCCACTTCTCGACATTCGACGTGCGCCGCGGCGGCGAGCTGCTCTTCGGCCCGGCCGGCCGCCCGCTGCCGCGCCTGCCGCTGAGCATCGGCAGCGAGGGGGAGCTGATCGCCGACGGCGAGTACACCGAGAACTACGGCCCGTCGTGGAGCGGCGTGCGACAGGAGCGCGGGGAGACGTGATCGGAGATCCGGTCCGCTTCGTCGACGAGCGCCTCAACACGGCGTCGCTGGTGCGCAAGGCGCTGCGCTACGTCTTCCCCGACCACTGGTCGTTCATGCTGGGCGAGATCGCGCTGTACGCGTTCCTCGTCCTCGTCGGCACGGGGATCTTCCTGGCCTTCAACTACGTGCCGAGCGACGCAGAGACGGTCTACCGCGGGACGTACGAGCCGCTGCGCGGCACGCCGATGTCCGAGGCCTACAAGTCGGTCGTCGACCTGTCGCTCGACGTGCCCGCCGGGCTGCTGATCCGCCAGACCCACCACTGGGCGGCGAACGTCTTCATCGCCGCGATCGTGCTGCACCTCGTGCGGATCCTCTTCACGGGCGCGTTTCGCAAGCCGCGCGAGATCAACTACTGGATCGGCCTGACGATGCTCGCGGTCGCGATCCTCGAGGGCTTCCTCGGGTACTCGCTCATCGACGACCTGCTGTCCGGCATGGGGCTGGCGATCGCCTACTCGGTGGCGCTCGCGACGCCCGTCATCGGCGCCGACGTTGCGCTGCTGATCTGGGGCGGCGAGTACCCGGGCGCCACCGTCTTCTGGGATCGCATCTTCACGGTGCACATCCTGATCCTGCCGCTCCTGCTGGCCGGGCTCATCAGCCTGCACATGCTCATCCTCACCAAGCAGCACCACACGCAGTTTCCGGGGCCCAAGCGCACCGAGCGCAACGTCGTGGGCACGCCGCTGTGGCCCGGCTACGCGCTGCGCTCGCTCGGTCTGCTGTTCGCGACCGCGGGCGTGCTGTTCCTGCTCGGCGGGCTCGTGCAGATCAATCCGGTCTGGCTGTGGGGCCCGTACGAGCCGTACCTGTCGACGAACGCCGCGCAGCCGGACTGGTATCTGGGCTGGCTGATCGGCGGGCTGCGCATCATGCCGCCGCTGGAGCCGGTGATCGGCGACTACACGCTCGTCGGCAACGCGTTCTTCATGGGCGCGCTGTTTCCGCTCGTGGCCTTCGGCGTCCTGTACCTGTGGCCGTTGATCGATCGCCGCTGGAGCGGCGCCGGCGAGCGCCACGAGCTGCTGGACCGCCCGCGCGACAACCCGCGCCGCAGCGCCGCACTGGTCGCGTTCCTCACGTGGGTGGCAATCCCGTTCGTGGCCGGCGCGACCGACCGCGTCTTCTACCGTCTCGGCGTCCCCTACGACCTCCAGATATGGGCGTTCCGGGTGCTCTTCGTCGTCGGCCCGTTCCTCGCGTGGCTCGTCGCGCGGCGCATCTTCGAGGACCTGCACGACCGCGACGCGCATCCGCTGCGCGGCTGGACGGGGCGCGTCGTGCAGCGCAACGCCCGCGGCGGCTTCGAGACGCTCGGCGCCTACGACGGCCGCACGCGCGGCGAGGGCGGCGCCGAGCGCGACGAGGCGACGGTGGCGGCCGACGTGCCGGCGGAGCGCTAGATGGCTTCCGCGGGCAGGCGCACGTTCGTGACGAGCCAGTCATCGCCGACGTCCTCGGCCTCGACCGTCGCCCGCCAGCCGTGCGGGCCGGCGATCGTGACCTCGGCGATCCCGCCCGCGGCGCGGACGCTCGTCACGCGTGCCTGCTCGAACACGGCGGCCAGCGCGACGTCCTCGTCGTCGCCGGGGACGAGGCCGATGACGCGCTCGCAGCCGGCGCGCGGGTCCTCAGCTTCGAGAAACGCGCGCTGCGCGGGAACCGCCAGCAGCGCCAGCGCCTCGACGCCGCGGCCCTCGGCGCACAGCGACAGCAGCGTCGCGACGGCGCTGCGCGCGTGGTCGTCGTCGCCGGCCTGCACCCCGGTCGAGCAGCCCGCGAGCACGACCGCCGCGCAGATCGCCGCCCACGTCGTGACGCCGAGCCGCGATCGCATCGCCAACCGCGTACCCGGCGCCGAGCGGGTGGAAGCGGAACGGCGCGCCGGGAGACGGGTGCGAGCGGGTGGTGGCTGGTGCCGCTTCTGACCGGGTACGGCGTGCGCTCGTGACCGCGCCGCTGATCGGGCAGCTGCTCAGTCGCGCCGTCGAAGCGTTGATCGCAACGCCGCGAGACGAGCGGCGCGCCGCGTTGCAGCCCCAAGCGATGGCGAGGCGATGAGCGGTCGCTCGGCCTCGAAGCGGATGCGCACGGGCCTGCGCACCTCGGTCGTCAACAACGCCTCGGCGTTCGCCTTCTCGATCATGATCACGGGGACGTTCGCGCTGCTCAGCCGCAGCGAGGGCTCCCCGACGACGGCGGAGGTCTTCGCCTTCGGGATGCTGGCGGTGGCCGGCTTCGTGGCGCTCGAGGCGCTGGCGTCCAACGCGTTCCGGCGCCGCCCCGAGACCTACCCGGTCGAGGTGACGATGCTCGGAACGGCCTTCAGCTTCGTGTCGGTGGCGGCCGCCTTCGGCGGTGCGGCGGCGGCCGGCGCGCTGCTCGACGACACGCTGGCGTGGCTTCTCGGCCCCTTCTCCGCAGCGGCGCTCTTCGTTCTCGTCGAGGCGCTCGAGATGGCGCTCATCGAGCCGTTCGAGGAGCACTGGGTGACGGAGAACCGCGACGGCGACGCGCACCCCTGAGCTGCGCGCGGCCTGAGCCGGCTCAGCGCGTCACATGCCCTCGAACTTCGCGTAGCGCCACATCGCCGGCCCTTCGTCGCGCAGCGCCCTCAGCAGCACGCCGCCGAGCAGCACGCCGAGCGCGATCGCGACCGGCTTGGGTACGTGGATCGTCATCGGGTCACCTCTTCTCGTCGCAGGTCTTCGATCAGCGAGCAGACGAGCTCGACGGCGACATCGACCGCCGCCTGCACGGGCTCGCTGAGCTCGGCGTGGATCTCCTCGCCGTCGGGATCGCCGAGATCCTGCGGCTCGCAGCCGACGACGAGCGTGCGCCGTGGCAGCGCGCCGAACCGGCGTGCGAAGTGCAGGACCGCGACCGGGTCCAGGCCATGCGCCTCGAAGCCGACGGCAAGCTCGGGATCGAGCTCGGGCTCGATGACCTCGAGCGTCCCCGGCGGCTGCCCGCGCGGGGCGGCATCGATCATCAGCGCAGCGTCGTAGCCGTCGGCGAGGGCGTAGGCGAGGTCCATCGCGCGGATGCCGAAGTCGACGACATCGACGCCGTCGGGCAGCGCCCGCCGCGCCAGCCGCCCTGCGACCTCGACGCCGAAGCCGTCGTCGCCGAGGAAGATGTTGCCGATCCCGGCGACCAGCACCCGCGGCGGCGCGGGGACGGCGCCATCGTCGAGCGGCTGGACCTCCTCCGGCGCGAAGAAGAAGCGGTGGCCGAGCCCGCGGCCCTTGCCGAGCGTCCGCGCCGGGTCGTCCTCGAGCGAGACCGTCAGCGCCACGCGGTCGTCGAGGTCCGTCATGACGGCGTCGACGATCGCCCGCCGGCCGTCGAGGCCGCGCATGAGGATGTCGCCCGACGCCTGCGGGCGCAGCAGCACACGGCTGCCGGCGCGCACCTCGACGCCTGCGATCGTGACGCTCTCGGCGCCGGCTCGCTGCAGCTCGGCGCGACCGTCGATCATGGCCGCTCCAGCGGGCGCAGCTCGCGCACCGCGCCGTGCAGGTCGAGCATCTGCTCGGGCGACAGCGCCAGGCTGCGGTCGAGGATCTCGCGCACGCGCGGGTCGGTCGCGCGCATCTCCTCGCGCTCGGCGTCGCTCAGGGCGCGGATGCTGTGGATCAGCAGCGCGTCGATCTCGCCGCCGTCGAACAGGTCGCCCGGACTCTCGGGCGCGACCGCCGGATAGTCCGACAGGATGATCGGCGAGCCGAGCAGCGTGTCGCGGGCGCCCTGCTCACCGACGAGCACGGGCCAGACGCCGTCGTTGCGACACGCGTCGGCGGCGCTGCGCAGCGCGTCGGGCGGGTCGGTCTGCGAGACGAGCTGCGCGCCGGAGGCCTGCACGACGAGGTGCGTCGAGAGGAAGGTCCGGCGCAGCGCGTCAGAGCGCTCGCGGGCGTCGCTCTGCGAGGTGTTGGCAAAGCGCACCGTCAGTCGGTGCAGCCCGCGGCGCAGCTCGCGCGCCGAGATCTCGAGCTCACCGTCGAGCTGCTCGAAGCGGCGCACGAGCACGCCGTCCTCGCCGAGCTCCTCGATCTGCTCGCCCGCCGGCTGCGCGACGGGGACGCCGAGCCCAGCGCTCAGCTCGGCCAGCGTGACAGGGCCGGCGCGCAGCTCGCGCTCGGTCGCCTCCTCGAAGGCCAGGTACCGCTCTCCGTCGACGTGCAGCTCGTCGGCGGGCTGCAGTGCTCCGGCGCTGCGACGCGCGGGGCGGCGGTCGACGAGCTGCAGGAAGCGCAGGCCGAGCTCCACGCGCGCCTGCGGCGGGCCCTCGAGCAGGCACTCCATGACGATCTGCGAGCGGTCGCCGCAGCGCTGCGCGTAGCGGGCGGGATGGACGCAGCCGAACGTGAAGCGCTGCTGGTTCTTCAGCGCGCTGCGCCGGTAGGGCCACAGCAGGTAGCCCTCGTAGAGCACCGCACGCGCGATCGCCTGCACGGCGTCGGCGCTCATCCGCCCGCCTCCGACAGCAGCGCGTCGAGCGTGTCCTCCCAACTCGCGAAGCCGCGGCGCGAGCGCTCCGCCTGCAGCCGCGCGAAGACGTCGCGGTGCACGCGCAGCCAGGGCGCGTCGCCGAAGGCGCTGCGCATCGCGTCGCGCCAGACGGCGACCGGCATGCGCGCCGACGCGTCGCGGTCCCACGGCACGAGCGCGGTCTGCAGGCGCCCGTCGGGCGCCGTGAAGAACAGCGTCCCGCTGAACAGCAGCTCGAGCGGGATCTCCCCGCCCTCGAGCGCCGCGAGGTACTTCGCCGCGACGACGTCGAAGTCGTAGCTGCAGGCGACGCGCAGCTCGACCGTCGTGGCAGCATCGAAGGCCGGCACGTTGAGCGTCGCCTCCGCCCATGGAACGGGGTTCAGCGTGCGCGCCCACTGCTCGGCGTCGCCGAACAGCTCGCGCAGCCGCTCGCGCTCCTGCGCCTCGTAGCGCCTGCGCTGCGCGGCGATCTGCAGCCGCACGTTGAGCCCGAGCCCGCGTACGGGACGCGCGTCGGCGGCCTCGATCCGCACGCGGAAGGTCAGCGTCGGCACCGCCGCCGTCCGCACGGCGCCGACGTCCTGGACCGCGAACTCGAGCGCCGGCGCCTGCAGGCGATCTACGGCGGCGACAGGTTCGGCATGTCGGGATGGACCGGGTCGACGATCTCCGGCGAGATCCCCGTCGAGCGCGTCGAGTTCGAGCGGCCGTCCGGGAAGTGCCCCGGCTGCTTCTCGTAGCTGCCCACGCTGTTGCCCTGCTTGACGCCCTTCGTGTGCGATGTCAGATCCGGCTTCACCGGCAGGATCTGCTTCCACAGCGACTTCAGCTGGTGCAGCACCGTTCCTCCTCTTCATCGTCGTCATGTGCGGCGGTCCGTCCTCGCGTGCAGGCCGTCGAAGAACCGCGCGAGCTCCTGCCAGACCGCGTCGCCGCCGCCGAGGCCGCGCCAGTGGCGGCGGACGAGCGCGACGAGGCGGTAGCACTCGTCGACGCCGACGACGAACGCGTCGCGCGCGCCGCCGGCGCGGCTGACGAGCAGCGCCTCGACGTCCGGGCGCATTTGCGCCAGCGCGGGGTTGTCGGCCTCGATCTCGCTCCACGCCGCGAGCTCGAGCTCGGATTCCGTGCAGCCGGCGGGGCTGGGATAGAACGCGGTGACGCGCCCCGTGTCGCCGTCGCGCAGGAAGAAGGCCATGTCGACGGGCAGGTCGAGCGAGCGCCAGGCGAGGTCGTCGAGCCGGAACTCCTCGAGTCGGACGCAGCGATCGGGAACGAGCCGGTAGTGCTGGCCGCCGGCCGCGTCGTGGTCGAAGAGCACCTGGCAGGCGCGGCAGGCGCACAGCAGCTGGCGCCGGCTGAGGTCGACGACGTGGCGATGGACCTCGGGCACCGGCAGGCCGCACAGCTCGCAGTGCTCGCGCTGCTCCTCCGCAGGCCGGGCAGGCGCCGGGGGAGTGGCGCGCTCGATGAGCGCGCGCAGGCGCGGTGCAGCGGTCGTCGTCACGCCGCGACCCCGTCCAGTGCGACGCGGACCGCGCCGCCGTCGGCGACGAGCAGCGGCACGGGGTCGAGCTGCAGCAGCCCGCCGCCGACCGCCTGCCCGGCGCGGCGCACGTCGTAGCGCCGCCCGCAGCCGCCGCAGACCAGCGCGCCTTGGCCGTCGATCGTCGGATCGTCGATTGCGCCCTGGCAGCCGGGGCAGCGGTCGACGTAGGCGTACAGCTCGTCCTCGAGCGCGCAGAACAGCAGCGCCGCGCCGTCGACCTCGCGCCGCAGCGGCGCGCCGCCTTCGCTCAGCGTCGCGAGCGCGCCGGCCGCCGCCCAGCGCGCCGCGGCGGCGACGGGGAGGCCGACCTGGACCATCGGCAGCACGGCACCGGTCGGGGCGGGCGCCGCGGACGCCTGCTCCTCGTCGACCGCCTCGACGGAATGGATCTCGGGCGCCGCCTTGAGGACCGCGTCCTCGATCGCGAGCTTCAGCGTGACCGTCGACGCCGCGCAGCCGCTGCAGGTGCCCTCGAGGCGCACGCGGACGACCCCGTCCGCGATCTCGACGAGCTCGACGCCGCCGCCGTGGGAGCCCATGTAGGGGCTGACCTCCTCGAGCGCGGCGAGCACGCGCTCCTCGACGCTCGTCGGGTGCAGGTCGTGCAGCAGCAGCAGCGTGGCGACGAGCTCGTCCTCGCTCAGCGCGGCGGCGTCGTCGACGCGCTCGAGGATCCGCCGCAGGCCCTCGCCGTAGAGCCCGAGCAGCCCCTGGACGGCCTCCAGCGCGCAGCCGCGGGCCGGCTCGGGCAGCTCTTCGAGCTGCTCGAGCAGCCGCTCGACGGCCTCGACCTCCTCGTGGACGCGCGCGTCTTCCATCAGACCACGAGCTAGGAGCGCTCGCCGAACATCGGCGAGTGCAGGCGCTGGATCGTCTTGCCCTTGCCGAGGTACATGTGCACGCCGCAGGGCAGGCAGGGGTCAAACGAGCGCACCGCGCGCATGATGTCGACGCCGCGGAACTCGTCGGGCCCGTTCTCCTCGAACAGCGGCATCCCCGCGATCGCGTCCTCGTAGGGGCCGAGGCGCCCGTCCGAATCGGTCGGGCTGCCGTTCCAGCAGGTCGGCGGCCAGGGCTGGTAGTTGGCGATCTTGCCGTCGCGGATGACGAGGTGGTGCGACAGCACGCCGCGCACCGCCTCGTGGAAGCCGCAGCCGATCGCCTCGTCGGGGACGTCGAAGTCGGTGAACGTCTTCGTGTTGCCCTTGCGGACGAGGTCCATCCCCTGCTCGACGAAGTGCAGCGCCTTCGCCGCCGAGTAGGCGATGTAGTAGATCCGCGCCCGGTTGCGCTCCAGCGCGTTGCACCACTGCGGCGGGCGCCACTCGAAGGTCATCTCCGGCAGCGCGCGCGAGCGCGGCAGGTTGATCTGGACGCTGTGGCCGGTCGCCTTGACGTGCTTGGTGTCCACGAGGCCGGCCAGCGCGGTCACCCAGAGGCGGGCCAGCGGCCCGCCGCCGCTCTCCAGCGCGAGCGTCTCCTGGGTCTTCGGGTTGACCCAGCGCGGGCTCATGACCCAGCTGTACTTGCCGCCCTCCAGATCGCGCTTCTGCGGCCGCGGGAGGGTCGTGACGTTCCACGGGTGGCGCTGGTCGACGGGGTTGCCGAGCGGGTCCTTGTCGACGAACTTCTCCTCGTCGGACCAGTCGTCGTAGTAGGAGGAGCCGAGCATGATCCGGATGCCGAGGTTGATGTCGAGCAGGCTCGTCGTGACGAGCTCGTTGTCGATGATCACGCCGGGCGTGACGTGCATCCGCCGGCCCCAGTCCTCCATGTCCTCGTAGCGGTAGTTGACGGCGTCGGCGTTCTGGAAGGCGCCCCAGCAGCCGAGCTGGGTGCGGCGCAGCCCGACCTGCTCGTAGCCGGGCAGCGCCTCGTAGAAGAAGTCGAAGACGTCGTCGTTCATCCCGACGCCCTTTTTGACGAAGTCGAGGATCTTCAGCAGCCGCGCCATGTAGTCGGTGAAGACCTGCGTCGTCGCCATCGTCCCCGTGCCGCCCGGATAGATCGTCGACGGGTGGACGTGGCGCCCCTCCATCAGGCAGAACATCTCGCGCGTCGTGCGGCTGACCTCCAGCGCGGCGAGGTACATGTCGCCGCTGAACGGGTTGAACGCGCGCATGATGTCGCCGATCGTGCGGTAGCCGTGGATCTCGGCACCGGGCGCATCGGTCTTGTTCGCGCGATCGAGCAGGCTCGGGTTCGTCTCCTTGACGATCTGCTCGCAGTAGTCGACGAAGACCATGTTGTCCTGGAAGAGCGTGTGGTCGAACATGTACTCGGCGGCCTCGCCGAGGTTGAAGATCGTCTCGGCGAGGTGCGGCATCGAGATGCCGTAGGCCATGTTCTGCGCGTAGACCGAGCAGACGGTGTGGTTGTCGCCGCAGATGCCGCAGATGCGCGACGTGATGAAGCCGGCGTCACGCGGGTCCTTGCCCTTCATGAAGACGCTGTAGCCGCGAAACAGCGAGGAGGTGCTCTTGCACTCCACGACCTCACGCGCGTCGAAGTCGATCTTCGTGTAGATCCCGAGGTTGCCGATGATCCGCGTCACCGGGTCCCAGGAGCGCGCGACGATGTTGCGCTTGTCGGCCCCGGGCTGCACCCGTTCTGTCGTCGCCATGGCTTCAGCTCCTCTGGCCGCGCTGGCCCCAGCGCGGATCCGTTCCGGTTGTCAGCTTGGGGCGGTTGTGCCGCCACTTGGGCTCCTGGTTGAGGCCGTGATTCGTGATCGAGCGCGCGCGGCGGATGAAGCTCCCGTAGGGCTTGATGAGCTTCGAGGACAGCGAGCCGCCGGTCGGCTCGTCCATGAACGGCATGTTCTTGTCGGGGAAGCCGGGCATCGTGCAGGCGATGCAGATCCCGCCGACGTTCGGGCAGCCGCCGGTGCCGTCCTGCCAGCCGCGCTTGGTGACGTTGCAGTTGACGACCGGGCCCCAGCAGCCGATCTTGACCTGGCACTTGGGCGAGTTGTAGTCCTGCGCGAAGTCGGCCTGCTCGTAGTAGCCGGCGCGCGAGCAGCCCTCGTGGACCGTCTTGCCGAACAGCCACTGTGGCCGCAGCGCCTCGTCGAGCGGGATCACCGGCGCGTTGCCGGCCGCCTGCTGCAGCGCCCACAGCAGCGTCTCCATCATGTTGTCGGGCTGCACGGGGCAGCCGGGGACGTTGACGATCGGCAGCCCGCCCGCCGAGCGGAAGTCCCAGCCCAGGTAGTCGGCCAGCCCCATGCAGCCGGTCGGGTTGCCGGCCATCGCGTGGATGCCGCCGTACGTCGCGCAGGTCCCGGCTGCGACGACCGCCCAGGCCCGCGGGGCCAGCCGGTCGATCCACCAGTTGAGCGTCAGCGGATCGCCGGTCTCGGGATCGTTGCCGAACGACGTCCAGTAGCCCTCGCCGTTGATCTTCTCGTTCGGGATCGAGCCCTCGACGACGAAGATGAACGGCGCGTCGAGTGAGTCCTCGACGGCCTCGAAGAACGGCCGCTGGAACTCGTAGCCGCCGAGCGTCGGCGAGAGCACCTTGTTGTGCAGGTGCACCTTCGACGGGACCTGCGGGATCAGGCCGTTGACGACGTCCTCGATGCTGGGCGAGCTGCCGTTCGTGACCGAGACCGAGTCGCCGTCGCAGCTCATCCCCTCGGAGATCCAGAGGATGTGGATCTCGTCGAAGCCCGGTGTCGCCGAGTACCGAAACGGACCGGTCGGTGTGTCCTTCTTGAATGGTTGGGCGCTCATCGGGCCTCCTCCAGTACCGGCCGGGCGTCGGTCACCTCGAAGGACTCGACGCACAGCTCCTCTCCACTGACGATCTCCAGGTCCGGGCAGCCGCAGCTCGCGCAGCCGAGCGGAAAGCTCTGTAGCTCGCTGCGGGCGCCGCAGGCGCGGCAGTCGCCGCGGGCCGCGACCGGCTCCACGACGAGCTCGGCGCCCTCGGCCACCGTCTCGCATGCGACGAGCTCGAACGCGAACGCCAGCGCGCTCGGCACGACCTGGCGCAGACGGCCGACGCGGACGTCGACGCGCGTCACGCGCCGGCCCGCGGCGTGCTCCTCGACGATGCCGACGATCGCCTCGGCGAGCGACAGCTCATGCATGGGGGCCCGTCTGCTCCTTCACCCCGACCGCCTCCAGCGAGCGCTCGAGCGCGAGGTCGAAGTTCTGCTCGATGAGCTCGGCCGCCTGCTGCTCGACGGCCAGGATGCGGTCGCACATCGAGATCGTCGCCTCGTCTTCGGCGCGCTCGGCGACCTTGCGCAGCAGCGTGTAGGAGGCGATCTCGAACTGCTCGAAGGCGAACGCGACCGCCACGAGCTTGGCCGGCGTGTCGGGCATGCCCTGGGCGAGCAGCCCCAGGCCCTTGGCGGCCGCCTGCGCGCCGAGGTTCTTCAGCGTCGATGGGCTCTCGCCGAGCGCCTCGAGGCGCTGCTTGACGTAGCGCTCGTGATCACGCGTGTCGTTGAGGTGCCCGCGCATCAGCTGCGCGAGGTCGAGGTCACCGGCGATCTCGATGCCCTTCTCGAGCACCGCCATCGATTGCATCTCCATCGCGTGCGCATCCGTGAGGTACTTGACCAGTTGCTGTTCGATGTCGCGGCTCACCCTCGCGCTCCTCTGTCGCTGTTGCGGCTTCCGACCGCCGCTGACGGTCTGGCACCTGCGCCGCGCAATACCCGTCAGGCGAGGGGCAAACGCGGGAGCTACTCGCTGCGTCAGCGCGCTGACAGGCGGCGCCTGTCGTGATCGCATGTGCGCCGGCGCTCGTTGCGGGTACCCGGCGTCACGGAGACAAGCGATCCCGGAGAAGACGATGAGCGAACAGGCGCAGGACGACGCAACAACGAAGTCAGGCGATGCGAATATCGCCGAGCCCCTCGTACAGATGATCCACGGCCTCGGCGACACCGTCCGACGCGAGGTCGAGCAGCTGCGCGCCGAAGCGAGCGAGCGCGCGACCGCCGGGGCCAAGGGTGCGGGCCTGCTGATCGCCGCCGGCGCCACCGGCAGCGTCACGCTCGCCGCCGCCGCCTCGCTTCCGCTCATGGCGCTGCGCCGACTGCTGCCGGGCTGGATGATCGCCGTCGTCGTCGCTGGCGGCGCCGGTGGCTTGACCGTCGTGCTCGCCCAGCGCGGGCTCCGCGAGTTTGGAGCCGCGGCACCAGTCGACGCCGAGCAGATCAAGGATGCCGCCCGCGAAGCGGTTCGCTCGGTCGGCTGAGCTCGGACAGTCGGCACCAGCAGATCGGTAGGGGGCGGTCGGACGTCTGGCCGCCGGCGCCGGCGATGCCGCGCCGGCGCCCCCCTTGAACGACGAGGACCGCGAGCTGCTCGGGGGGTTCGTCGAGCCGCTGGCGCGCGTGCTGCTGCTGTCGTGCGGGCTGTGCGCCGCGCGTGCGCCGACGACCTCCAGCGCGACGCCGAGCGCGAAGCTCGCCAGCTGCCGTGGGAGGCGATCGCCAGTCCGGATGCCCTGCGCGCCGCCGGCCTCGAGGATGCCGCCGCGGGAATGGCGGCGATCCTGCGTGCCTATGTGCTGACCCTGCCGCGGGTCCTCGCGCTCGTCGCCTGCTGCCGACGGTGACCGTGCTTTCGCACGATTGCGATCATCTCGCCGGGCAGTGGGTACCGCGAGGACGTGGCGCGTTCGATCTGGAACGGGACGATCACCGTCGGAACGATCGCCGTCCCGATCAAGGTGCACTCGGCGATCGAGGACAAGACCGTTCACTTCCACGAGGTGCACGCGACGGACGGCGCCCGCATCGAGCACAAGCGGATCTGCCCGGAGGAGGGCGAGGAGGTCCCGTACTCGGAGATCGTCAAGGGCTTCGAGGTCGCGCCGGACGAGTACGTCGTGCTGGAGAAGGACGAGATCGCGGCGGCGGCGGGGCCGCGCAGCCGTAGGCTCGAGATCGAGGAGTTCGTCGACGCGGCAGCGATCGATCCCGTCTACTACGAGCGCACCTACTACCTCGGCGTCCGCGAAGCCGCCGACGCCTACCGCGTGCTGCACGACGCGCTCAAAGCTGCCCGGCGTGCAGCTCTGGCCCGCTGGCAGTTCCACAACCGGGAGTACCTGGTGGCGATCCGCGCCCTGGACGGGATCCTCGCGATGCACACGATGCGCTTCGACGACGAGATCGTGCGCGGCGACGAGCTCGACGTCGAAGCGCCCTCGCGCAAGCCGACCGATCGCGAGATCGAGATGGCGGGCGTGCTCGTCGACAGCCTGCACGTCGGCTTTGACCCGCGCGACTTCAGCGACACCTACCGTCAGCGGGTGCTGGACCATCTCGAGCAGAAGCGTCGTGGAACGGCGCCGGAGCTCGCGCAGTCGCAGGAGCGTCCGCAGTCCGACGACCTGCTCGCGGCGCTGAAGGCGAGCATCGAGGCAGGGGCCAGCCGGTAATGGCGCGTTCGCTGTGGACCGGGTCGCTGAGCTTCGGGCTGGTCAACGTTCCCGTGCAGCTGATCAGCGGCGTGCGCGACCGCGACCTGCACTTCCGCCAGCTGCACGAGGACGACCACGCACCGATCGACGTCCAGCGCTGGTGCTCCGAAGAGCAGAAGGAGGTTCCCTACGACGAGATCGCGCGCAGCTACGAGTTCGATGACGGAGACAGCGTCATCGTCAGCGACGAGGAGCTTGACGCGCTCGAGCCGCAACGGACCCGGACGATCGACATCGAGCACTTCGTCGATCTGCGCGACGTCGACCCGATCTACTTCGATCACCCGTATCTCGTTGCTCCCGCCGCCGAGAACGAGGGTGCGCTGCGCGCCTACCGGCTGCTGCTCGACGTCATGGGCCGGACGGAGCGCGCCGCGCTGGGCAGGTTCGTGATGCGCACGAAGGAGTACCTCGCGATCGTCCGCGCCCGCGACGGCGTCCTGGCGCTGACGACGATGCTGTTTCACGACGAGGTCCGCCCGCTGGACGACGTCGACGCGGCCGCGGACGTCAGCGCCGACGAAGAGCACGTCCAGGTCGCCCTGCGGCTCGTCGAGGCGATGACCGTCGAGTGGCAGCCGCAGCGCTACCGCGATTGCTACCGAGCGCGGCTGGAGAAGGTCGTCGAGCACAAGCGCAAGGGCAGCACGATCAAGCTCCCGAAGGAGGTCGAGGAGCCAAGCCCGGTGCCCGATCTGATGGCGGCCCTGCGCGCGAGCCTCGAGGCGGCGCGCGCGAACACGCAACAGCCGCTGCGCAACCGCCCGCCGTCGGGCCGCGACGAGCTTCGACGGTTCACGCGCGACGAGCTGTACGAGCGCGCCCGAGAGCGCGACATCCACGGCCGCTCGTCGATGACGAAGGCCGAGCTCGTCGACGTGCTGTCGCGGTAGCGGTCGCCCCCGAAGCGCCGCGTCTGAAGGCTGACGCTGCCGGCTTCGCCGTCCACCGTCGGGGTATGCGCAGCGATCGCATCGAAACGACAATCGGAGGAGCACGATGTCCTACGCCGATCAGATGCTGGAGACCTATCCGCGCGACTTCAACGTCGACAAGGACGCGCTCGTGCGCTGCATCGAGGCCTGCTACGACTGCGCACAGGCCTGCACCGCCTGTGCCGACGACTGCCTGAGCGAGGAGAACGCCGCGCAGCTGGTCAAGTGCATCCGCCTGAACCTCGACTGTGCCGACATCTGCATGACCACCGGCCGCGTCGCCAACCGGCAGACCGAATACGACGCCAACGTCACGCGCGCGGTCATCCAGGCCTGCGTGCAGGCGTGCAGGTCGTGCGGCGACGAGTGCGAGCAGCACGGCGACAACGGCATGGAGCACTGCCGCGTCTGCGCGGAGGCGTGCCGACGCTGTGAGCAGGCCTGCGAGGGGCTTCTGGCGGCGATGAAGTAGCGCGTCGGGGCCGCGCCGCCGTCCAGACCGGTCGGCACTGCAGGATCTTCAGGTGCGGCACCGGGGCTCAGTAGGCGATCGCGGCCGAGCCGTCGATGGCGTGCTGTTCGCTCGTCAGCCGGCGACGTCGCGCCGCAGGAACGCCAGAAACGCCCACAGCAGCGCAGGCACCGCATAGCACGCCGAGACCCAGGCGGCGTGGATGATCGGCGCCCAGTCGGTCGGGTCGCGCAGCAGCCCCTGCCAGGAGTCGAACTGCTCTGACAGCAGGTAGGGGTGCATGAAGTCCAGCCCCGAGATGATCGCCAGCAGCTGCATCATGAACGACAGGATCAGCGTGCCGACGACGGCGGCGGCCGAGTTGTGGGTGACCGTCGAGAGCAACAAGGCGATCGACGCGATCGCCATCATCGGGACGAAGTAGGCCAGCCCGGAGGCGCCGATCAGAAGCATTCCGCGGCCGGCGGGGATCTGCGTCCCCGACAGCGACGTCAGCGGATCGAAGCCCCAGAAGGCCCCGCCGAGGACGAGCCCGACGCTGACGAAGACGGCGAGTGCGACGAACGCGTAGCTCAGCGCGGCGAGCAGCTTGGCGACGAAGATCTGCCAGCGCTCGGTCGAGCGCGTGAGGATCGTCTTCAGGGTGCCGTGGTTGTCCTCCGACGAGACGACGTCGCCGGCGACGAGCGACGTGATGAGCGGAAACAGCCAGACCGAGCTGAACAGCAGGCCGACGAGCGGGACCGCCAGCCCCGTCTCCCTGACGTAGCGCCCGAAGGGGATCTCGTCGGGGCCGCCGCTGCTCGACAGCAGGGCGATGACGAAGATCAGCGGCACGAGCGCGGCCGCGCCGAGGCCGAGGTACGTGCGCTTCTGCGAACGCAGCTTGCGCAGCTCCCAGGCGTAGACCGTCCCGACGCCTGGGTGCTTCCGCGCGCGCGGCGCGACGGTCGCGGCGGGAACCGTCGTCATGCGCGCACCTCCTCCTCTGCGGCGTCGGAGGTGTGTCGATTCGTCGTCGCCAAGCGACGGTCATTCGACACACCCCCCGGCGGCGGGGCGGCTTGGGCCTCGACGGCCGCCGCCTCCTCGGTCATCCGGAAGAACAGCTCCTCGAGCGTCGCGCTGCGCGGCACGAGCGCGGCGATTCCGACGCCCGCCTCGCCGAGCGCGATCGACAGCGCCGTGGCGGCGCGCTCGTCGCCGGCGAACGTCAACCCGCGCGCGTCGCGCGCGACGTCCTCGATGCCGCGCTGCACAGCGGCGATCTGCACGGCGCGGTCGTCGTCGGTCGTGCGCAGCTCGTAGCGCCCCGCGGTCGTCGCGATCAGCTCGTCGAGCGCGCCCTCGTAGCGCACCCGCCCGCTCGAGATGATCACGACGCGGTCGCAGAGCTCCTCGACCTCGGCCATCAGGTGCGAGGAGAGCAGCACCGTGATGCCCCGGTCGGCGAGCCGCCGGATCAGCAGGCGCATGTCCCGCATCCCAGCGGGATCGAGGCCCGTCGCGGGCTCGTCGAGGATCAGCAGGCGCGGGTCGCGCAGCAGCGCGCCGGCGAGGCCGAGGCGCTGGCGCATGCCGTGCGAGTAGCCGCCGACCTTGTCGCGCGCGCGGTCGGCGAGCTCGACCGTGTCGAGCGCCTCGTCGATCCGCGCGGCGGCGTCGCCGCCGTCCAGCCCAGCGACGAGCTCGAGGTTCCTGCGGCCCGTCATGTACGGGTAGAAGCGCGGCGCCTCGACGAAGCCGGCGACGCCGTCGAGGGCGCGCACGCCCTCGACGAGCGGATCGCGCCCGAACAGCCTGACCGTTCCCGCGTCCGGCGTGATCAGCCCGAGCATCATCCGCAGCGTCGTCGTCTTGCCGGCGCCGTTGGGCCCGAGGTAGCCGTAGACGTCGCCTGCCCTGACCGTCAGGTCGACCTGATCGACGGCCGTGATGCGCCCGTAGCGCTTGACGAGCCCGCGCGCCTGGACCGCGGGCTGCGCCGTGCTCACTTCAGCCCCCGGGCCGCGTTCTCGGCCGCCACCGGCGGCACCGAGCCGGCGACGACGTAGGAGACGCCGCCGCGCTCGAAGCGCACGATCGTGCCGAGCGCCGTCGCGAGCTCGGAGCCCGTCGCGCCGTCGATGTTGATCTCCGGCAGGCGCAGCGCGCCCTTCCGCGTGTCCTTGCCGGCCGGCTCGCGCGGATCGGCCTTGCGCTGCAGGACGGCGATCGCTCCCAGGCCCTCGCCGTAGATCGCGAGCGCGCCCTTGTCGCCGTCGAAGGTCACGAGGCGGACCTCCCTGCGCGGCAGCCCGGCCAGCGTGGCGGGCGCGGCGAGGTCGAAGTCGAGCTCGCGCTGGACGGCGGCGGGGCCCTCGACGCGCGAGTGCCTGCGCTTCGCGCGGCGCTCGTGCTGCTCGCGCTCGGTTGCGCTCGCCGGGCTCAACTCGACGACCTCCACGCCGGGCGGGGGCGCGACGCGAACGTCGGAGTCCGCGACGGCGTCGTAGGAGACCTCGGTCGCCTTGAGCTCGAGCACCGGCTCGGACGTCCCCTGCGCGTAGACCGCCGCGCGCAGCGGCGCGCCGCGGACCGAATCCCACGCGAGCTCGGCCGCGCCGAGCAGCCCGCCGTCGTCCCTGGGCGAGACCTTCACGGTGTAGGTCGGCCGGCCGGCGGTCGTGGTCGGCTCGGCGCCGGAGACCATCCAGGTCGGCGCGAGGCGGTCGAGCGCCTTCTGGACCTTGGCGAGCGTCAGCTTCTCGCCGCGGTCGTGGCCGCGGCCCGGCTTCGCGACGTCCTTCGCGTCGTCGGGCAGGGTGGCCCGGTACAGCGTGTTCGAGCTCGCGTCGTAGACGGTGATCCTGTCGCCGACCGCGACGATCTGGGCGTCGCCGGCGCTTGACTGCAGCTCGATCCGGAAGTCGCCGCTGCGCTGGATCCAGAGGCGGCCGTCGGCGCCCGAGGCCAGCGGCGAGGCCGTGCCGTGCGGCAGCGAGCCGGAGGGCAGCAGCTTGTTCGTGAACTCGATCTTCGCCGTGACGCCCTCGGGCTGCGGAGCCCTGAACGCAGCGAGGATCGCGTTGGCGAGCGCCTTCGGCGCAGGCTTCGGGCCACTGCCGCCGAGCGCGCCCTGCGCGATGCCGGCGGTCAGCGCGAGCCCGGCCGCGACGGCGAAGATCGCGGTCAGGCGGCGGGCGGATGTGGTGCGAAGTCGTCTCATGGCGTGCTTTCTCGGGCTCGGCGTTGGGCTATGCAACCGGTGTTCTACGCCGGGAGTCTGAGAGTTCTCTGATAGCGGGCAGCTCGATCGTGAAGCGCGGGCCGTCGGCGGTCACCGAGCCACCGTGGCGCTCGACGGTCGCGCGGACGATCGCGAGGCCGAGGCCCGATCCGCCGGCGCGAGCGTGCGATCCGCGCCAGAAGCGCTCGAAGGCGTGCTCGGCCTCGCCGGGCAGCAGCCCGCGACCCTCGTCGGCGACGGTGATGCGTGCGTGTTCGCCGTCGGGCGAGAGCGCGATCGTGAGCGTGATCTGGCCGCCGTCGGGCCCGTGCGTGCGCGCGTTGGCGACGAGGTTGCCGACGGCGCGCTCGAGCGCCACCCGCTCGGCGCGGACGGTGGCGTGTTCGGCGCCGGCTTCGACGACGACGTCGGCGCTGTCGTCGCCGGCCGCGACCGCGCGCACGAGCCCGACGAGGTCGACCTCCTCCCCGCGCACCGCCGCGGGCTCGGCGGCGTCCTCGCGCGCGAGCGCGAGCAGGTCGTCGAGCAGGGTCGCCAGGCGCGCCGCGTCGGCTTCGATGTCCGCCAGGACGCCGCCGTCGGGACCGTGGCGCGCGACGTACGCGGCGTTTCCGCGCAGCGCGGTGAGCGGCGTGCGCAGCTCGTGCGAGGCGTCGGCGACGAAGCGCTGCTCGGCCTCGCGCGCCCGTTGCAGCGAGGCGAGCATCGCGTTGAGCGTCGCGGCGAGCTCGCCGACCTCGTCGCGTGTGGCAGGCACGGGAAGCCGCTCGGAGGCGTCGCCGGTGCGCTCGATCCTGCGCGCGCCCGACGAGAGGCGCGCGAGTGGACGCAGCGCCCGGCGGGTGAGCAGCGTCGCGGTCAGCGCCGCGAGGGCGGCGGCGGCGAGCGCGCAGAGCAGCACGAGCCGGCGCGCGTCCGTCAGCGTCTGCTCGATGCCCGAGGTCGTCGCGGCGACGAGCACGGCGCCGCCGCGTGCGGAGCCGCCGCCGAGCTCGCCGAGCGGCGCGGCGTAGATCCGGATCGGCTCGGCGCCGAGTGCGGCGTCCGCGTAGGCGGTGCGGCGCTGTTGCAGCGCGGCGCGCAGCGCTGATCGCTGCGCCAGCAGGCGGCCGCCGAGCGCGCCCGAGCGCGCGACGATCCGCCCGCGGCGGTCGACGACCTGCACGAACAGCGCGCCGCCCGTCAGCCGGCCCTCGAGCGCGCCGGGCTCTGTCAGCAGCGCCGGCGTCGAGGACGCAAGGCGCGCGACCTCGACAGCGCGGGCGCGCAGCGACCTGTCGAGCTCGTCGGTCAGCTGGCGCTGCAGCAGCGCGGGGACAGCGACCGCGAGCAGCACGACCGCCACGACGATCGCCGCCACGGCCGCCGCGGCGACACGCGTCCGGATCGTGGATCGGCCGCTCACGTGTCGAGCCGGAAGCCGACTCCCCGGACGGTGTGGATCAGCGGCGGCTCGCCGAGCTTGCGACGCAGGTATGCGACGTAGCGGTCGACGACGTTCGCCTGCGCCTCGCCGTCGCCGCCCCACACCTCCTCGAGCGCGAGCTGACGCGTGACGACGGCGCGCGCGTTGCGCAGCAGCAGCTCGAGCAGCTCGGCCTCGCGGCGGGTCAGCTCGAGGTCGCGCCCGCCGCGGCGCGCGCTCGCCGACTCGACGTCGAGCGTCAGGTCGGCGAACGCGAGCTGAGCGCTCTGCGGCTGGTTTCGGCGCAGCAGCGCGCGAACGCGCGCGGTCAGCTCGTCGACCTCGAAGGGCTTGACGAGGTAGTCGTCGGCGCCAGCGTCGAGGCCCGCCACGCGCTCGGCCAGCGCGTCGCGCGCGGTGAGCAGCAGGATCGGCACGGGCAGCCCCTTCGCGCGCAGGCGCCGCGTCACGGCGAGCCCGTCGATGCCGGGCATCGCGACGTCGAGCACGATCAGGTCCGGCAGCGAGCGTTCGACCTGCGCGAGCGCGCCTGCGCCGTCGGCGACGGCCGCGACGTGATAGCCCTCGGCGCTGAGCGTGCGCTCGAGCATCCGCCGGATCGGCGCGTCGTCGTCGACCAGCAGGACCGCCGGGTCTGACATGGCAGCGAGTGTAGAGACGGCTACAGCCCATCACGTGGCGCTCGAACACCGCCCAGCAGCAACAGCGGCCATACGCCCCGCTACCGCGCCGTCAGCTGTCTGCGCACGGCCGCGACGCGAGCGGCATGATCGACGCGGGCGGCGAGCACCCACTCGTGCTCGTCGAAGCCCGCGAGCAGCTCGCCGCGGCACAGTGCGAGCGCGGCCGCGGGCTCACCGGCGGCGACGAGGCGCTCGAACTCCTGCACGTCGGTGCTGCAGAGCAGCCCGATCGTGTCGCGCCCGTCGAGCACGAGGCGCTCGTCGGGACCGAGCGTGCGCCGCAGCGCCCAAGCCGCACTGCGCAGCGACGCGCGCGCGTTGGCGGGCGGGACCCCGGGCCACAGCAGCGCGGCGATCGCCCCGCGCCCGTGCTCGCCGGGATGAAGCGCCAGCCAGGCGAGCAGCGCCTCGCCCTGCGGGTGCGCGGGGCGACGCAGCAGCCGGCCGCGCGCCTGTGCCTGGAGACCACCGAGCAGCCTGACCTGCAACACGACGTCATCGTAGGTCTCGATCCGCCGTATGCGCGCGCGCCGATGCGCCGCCCTGTCCTGCCCGGCCCGCGGCTGACGTGGCGCGAGCTGCTCGGCGTCGCGCTGCTCGGCTGCGCGCTCGCGCTCGGCTGCGTTGGCCGCTGCCGCTGCACATGGGTCGCGACATCGCGCAGGACCTCGGCGACCCGCTCGTCCAGGCGTGGCAGGTCGCGTGGGACGGGCACGCGCTCGCCGGCTGGCTCGTCGCGACCTGGCAGTTCTCGCTCGGCTTCACCCTCGGGCTGATGGTGTTCTACCTGCTCGCCGGCGGCACGCTTGCCGTGGCGCTGCTGTGGTGGCGGCGCGGGCGCCCGCGCCCGCGCCCGCCGCGCCGCGTCCTCGTCGCGAGCGCCGCCGGAATGCTCTGCTTCGCGCTCGTGGCGGTCCTGCTCGCGCGCCCGTACATCCGCGTGCTCGAGGCGCACCCGGAGGCGCGGCGCACGATCGAGAACGTGGCCGGGTTCTGCGGTCCGCCGTACGAGTTCCTCGCGGCGGCGCGGTCAGGCCGCGTCTGGGGCGCGGCGACCGAGCCGCTGCGCGAGGGGCTGAACGCGATTCCCGAGATGACGCTCTTCCCCGGCCTCGCGATCCTCATCCTGGCGCTCGCCGGCTGGCGGATCGGGACGCTGCCGGCGCCGCTGCGCCGCGGCCTCGCGATCGGCGTGCTCGCCTTTGCGATCCTCTCGCTCGGCTTTCAGATCAACGGGTTCTCCTGGCTGTATCCCTACCGCTGGCTGTACGAGTTCCTGCCCGGCTGGCAGGGGATCCGCGTGCCCGGCCGCCTGCACACGCTGACGACGCTGTGCCTCGCGCTGCTGGCGGGCGCGGGCGCGGCCGCGTGTCGCGGGCGATCCGATCGGCGCTGCGTGCGACGAGCGCGAGCAGCACGATCGTCGGCGCGAGGACCCCGAGCAGGCCGAGCGCCCAGGTCATCGGCGCGTCGTCTGCGATCGCCGTGCGGGAGGCAATCGCGCGCGCCCTGCTGTAGCCGTACCGCGCGATCGGCAGCGTGCGCGCCGCCCACGGCGCGCCGCCGCCGGACTCGGCGCGCACGCGCGCCGTACGCGACGTGCCGGCCGCCCGCGGCATCGAGCGCCGCTATGCAAGAAGCGCGAAGGGTCAGCCGTCCGCCGTGTTACTTCTCGGACGCGCGCAACCGCAGCGTCGCGGTCTTCGCGCGCTCGAGGTTGCCGGCGTCGTCGCGCGCGCGGACGCTCGCCCGGTACGTGCCAGCGGGAAACGCGCCCTTGAGCTCCAGGCGCCAGCTCTTCGTGCCCTGCGCGCGTCGGTAGACCGGCTTCGCACAGGAGCGCGCCTTGCCGAAGGCGCCGCGCGCGCTGACGAAACGACAGCGCGTGCCGACCTTGCGCGCGACGGCGACGCTGACCTTGCTGACCGCGCCGCGGCGCTTGCGCGTCGCCGCGCTCGCCGAGCAGCCGCGGTCGCTCGCCGTGCCGCGCAGCAGGATCCGGCCCGAGCGCAGGCTGGAGCGCTTGCGGCTCAGCACCGAGCGCGGGGGCCTGCGGTCCGCGCACAGCGCCAGCGGGCTGTCGTCGTACTTCAGCGAGTACAGCCCGCCCGTCATGTCCGAGGCGAGCACGTGGTCCTTGTAGACGACCATGTCCCAGATCTCCGGACGCCCGAGCGGGAAGTCGGTGAAGAAGCGGCCGAGCAGGCCGGTCATCGGCGGCTGTCCGAACAGCGGCCGCGTGCGCCTGTCGTGCGGGACGATGAAGCCGAGCTCCGTCGGGCGCTCGCGCCTGCCGGCGAACGCCGCTGACGCGTCGAGCACGTAGACGCCGCCGTGGTAGTGCGAGAGGTAGATCCTGTCGCCGACGATCTGCTGGTTGTGGGGCGAGAACGTCAGCGAGCCGCCGGCGCGCCCGGCCGGGTTCGTCCACGTCGCGACGAGGGCGTCCTGCGAGGCCTTCTTCAGCGCAGCGTCGGTGGCGCCGGCCTCGGACGGCGTCTTGCGATCGTTCGCGGGCCCGAGCTTCGAGAAGTCCGTCGCGTCGACGATCCACAGCGGGCCCGGCTTGTCGCCGTTGCCGACGAACGTCCCGCAGCCCTCGCGCTGGTCCTCGCCCGACATCTCGCCGAGGCCGCTCGGCGTGTTCTTGTCGACGAGCAGCAGCATCTCGGCCGGCATCGTCACGTAGCGCCGGCCGTTGCGGTGCGTGACGTCGATCGTGTGCGCGTACCAGTCGTTCTCGCACTCCGGCGTGAGGTCCCACTCGGCGACCTGCTTCGGCCGCGACGGGTCGGTGATGTCATAGACGCTGAAGCCCGTCGAGAAGCCGGCGGCGTTGTAGAGGTACGTGCGCCCGTCGAACGGGTCGTTCTGGATGAAGGTGTCGTGCACCTCGTTGTTGACGATCGTCGCCGCGGGCTCGATGTTCGCGACCTGGCGGACGGGGGTGAGGAACCGCTTGCCCGCGACCTTCGTGACCTTCGCGATGTCGATTCCGACGCCGTTCTGGTTGGAGATGACGTACTCGCCCGGAGCCCGTGGGCTGTCGGCGCTCGCGGGACCGCGCGGGATCGTGTGCGACCGGACCGTGTGCACCCCGCCGAGGCCGGCGATCGGATAGAACTGGGTGCGGACCGGCTTGCGCGGGTTGGCCAGGTCGATCACGTCGACGCCCGGTCCCGCCTGGTTGAGCGCGTTGGGCTCCGGCGGCACCGTCGGCAGCAGCGTGAGCTTCTGGATCGACAGGTAGGCGGTCTTGCCGTCCGCCGCGAGGTCGACGAACGCGCCGCAGTTGATGTCGATCAGCAGCTGGTCGCACTCCGTCGAGTCGTAGCGCGAGAGGAACCTCGGCCGCGAGGGGTCGGAGACGTCGAAGAACAGCACGCCGGCCTGCGGGAACGTGATCTCGACGGCGGCGATGTCGGCCTTGACGTCCATCTCGCCGAGGATCACGTCCGGGCGGTCCTTGAGCTGCTCGGTGAGCGGGAGGTACGCGGCCTGCTCCATCCGGCAGGCGAACTCGTGCGAGGCGATGGCGTCGTGGCGGTGGCCGTCGCCGAGCGGCATCGCCTTCTTGGCGGCCTCGGTGCAGGGGCCGGCGCGAGGCGCCGCCTGGCGCGGCGTCGCAGCGCGCGTGAGCGCGGCGGCGGCGTTGGCCTGGCGCGCGCCTGCGAGCTCGGAGAAGAGGCCCTTGCCGCCGATCGCGGCGCGCTCGGCGAGGCTGTGGGCCTCGCCCGGATGCGCGCCGGCGGTCGCCGTCGGCAGGACGACGCTGAGCCCGGCGACGAGCAGAACGCAGGACAGGAGAAGTCGGCGCGACATCGAGACCGGCAACCTACAGGCGAAGCTGGTCGTCGCTCAAGTCAGAACCACGCAGACGCCGATCAGGCGCAGTGCTGCGCGGCGGCCTGCAGCGCGAACGTCATCCGCACGAGCGTGCCGCCACGCGGCGAGCTCGAGATGTCGAGGCCGTCAGCCGTGTCGGCGATGAACGGCAGCCCGACGCCGAGTCCGGGGCTGTCGAGGCGCGGCGTCATGCCGGCGCCGTTGTCGGAGACCTCGACGAGCAGGCAGTCGTCCTCGAGCCACGCGGCGACATGCACCGGACCCGGACGCGCGCCGACGTACGCATGCAGGACCGCGTTCGTCACGGCCTCGGAGACCGCGAGCTTGACTGACGACAGCAGCGGCTCGCGGATGCCGGCCGCGCGCGCGAACGTCGCGACGTCGCTGCGCAGCGCCGGGACCGATGCCGGCAGCGCCACCATCGACCGGTCTAGCCGTACGCTCACGCGACCATTGTTCCCGGTCCGGCCGATGATGGTCGTGAAGTTGCCGTACGTGCGCGTTGGTACTACGGCTCGCTGCGGGCGATCAGCCGGCTGAGCACGATGATCGTCTTCGTGCGCGCGATGCTGGGGTTCGTCCTGATCCGCTCGAGCGCCGCCTCGAGATGCGCCACGTCGGTCGCGCGCACCTGCACGAGCGCGTCGGCGTCGCCGGTGACCGTGTACGCAGCGACGATCTCGGGCTCCCCGGCGAGCGTCTCGCGCAGCGCCGTCGGGCTCATGTTCGCGACGCAGTGGATCTCGACGAACGCCTCGGTCCGCTGGCCGAGCGCGGCCGGATCGACGATCGCCGTGAAGCGCGTGATGACGCCGGTCTCGCGCAGCCGGTCGACGCGGCGCTTCACCGCGGGCGAGGACAGGCTGACGCGCTCGCCGAGCTCGGCGAGGCTCAGCCTGCCGTCCTCGAGCAGCTCGGCGACGATGCGACGGTCGATGTCGTCTATGCCGCGAAGGATGAAGGTTGCGACGGCTGCGCGAGCCGCAACGGCTCGCCGGCTGCGAGCGTCTGCAGCAGGCGCTCGATCAGCCAGTCCGTCTCGGCGTCGCTGATCGTCAGCGGCGGTGCGAGCCGGATCGTCTGCTCGTGGGTGTCCTTGGCGAGGACGCCTGCCGCCAGCAGGCGCTCGCAGGCGTCGCGCGCGCTGCCGTGGCCGGCGTGCAGGTCGAGGCCGAACCACAGCCCGCGCGCGCGGATCGCGCTCAGCGCCGCCGGTGTGGCGGCCTCGAGCGCCGCACGCAGCGCCGCGCCCTGGCGCGCGGCGTTGGACTGCGGCTCGCCGGACGCCAGCAGCTCGAGCACGCAACGGCCGACGGCGCAGGCCAGCGGGTTGCCGCCGAACGTCGAGCCGTGCGTGCCGGGGCTGAAGACGCCGAGCACGTGGTCGTCGGCGGCGATCGCCGACAGCGCGACGATCCCGCCGCCGAGCGCCTTGCCGAGGACGTAGATGTCCGGCACGACGTCCTCGTGATCGCAGGCGAACGTACGCCCCGTGCGGCCCAGGCCGGACTGGATCTCGTCGGCGATCAGCAGCACGTCGTGCTTTCTCGTCAGCCGCCGTGCTGCGCGCAGGTAGCCGTCGGGCGGCACGATCACGCCCGCCTCGCCCTGGATCGGCTCGACCAGGAACGCGACGACGTCCTCGCCGTGCGTCCTCAGCGCGGTCTCGAGCGCCGCGGCGTCGCCGAACGGCACGCTGACGAAGCCCGGGGTGAACGGGCCGAAGCCGGCGCGCGCGAGCGGATCGTCCGAGAACGAGACGATCGTCGTCGTGCGCCCGTGGAAGTTGCCCTCGCAGACGATGATCGTCGCGCGGCCAGGCGCCACGCCCTTGACGTCGTGGCCCCACTTGCGCGCGGCCTTGATCGCGGTCTCGACCGCCTCGGCGCCGGTGTTCATCGGCAGGACCCGATCCTTGGCCGTGAGCGCGGCGAGGTCGCGGGCGAACGGGCCCAGCTGATCGTTCGAGAACGCGCGGCTCGTGAGCGTCACGCGCCCGAGCTGCTCCTGCGCGGCGGCGACGAGCCGCGGGTGGCGGTGGCCGAAGTTCAGCGCGCTGTAGGCGCTCAGCGCGTCGAGGTGGCGCCGGCCGCGGTCGTCGTGCACCCAGCAGCCCTCGGCGTGCGTGACCGTGACCGGAAGCGGGTGGTAGTTGTGCGCGGTGTAGCGGTCGGCGAGCTGCGCCATGTCCCGCTCGGAGAGGTGCACGTCGAGCGCGAGCGTCAGGCAGCGCGGGCCGCCGCCGGCCTTGAGGAACTCCGAGACGTCGACGACGACCGGCGTGAAGCCGCGCGCGCGCAGCTCGCTGTCGAGGCGCGGCGAGCACGCCGCCATGATGACGCGACGCCCGACGACGACGGCGTTCGCGCTGAACCGCTCGGCCTCCTCGTCGGTGAGGAGGATCGGGTCGGGCACGAGCTGCTGGAGCAGCTGCGCGCTCTCGGCGTCGATCTTCGTCGGCGCGAGCAGGGCGCAGCGCGCGTCGAGCGGGCAGAAGACGATGTCGACGTGGTAGAAGCGCTCGTCGACGAGCTCGACGGGCAGGATCCGTGCGTCCGTGAGCCGCGCGATCTCGACGTAGGAGGACGCCGACGAGCGCGTCCGGTAGCCGCCGATCAGCGTGCCGTCGAAGGGCAGGCCGTCGCCGGCGCCCTCCTGGACGACGTCCTCGCTCAGGCGGCGCACGCTGTAGCCGTGCTCTCTGAACCAGGCCTCGGCGTGCGCGGGCTCGTCCCGGCGCTCGGGGTGGCGCATGCGGGCGGCGATGAACGTGTCGCCGTCGACGAGGCCGAGGTTGGCGGTGAAGACGAGGTCCGGCAGCTCGGGGTGCGGCGCGAGCGTCTCGACCTCGGCGCCGGCGTCGCGCAGGGTCCGCACGAGCGCCTCCCACTGCCGCTGCGCCCGCGCGCGGTCGACCTTCACGGTGACGTCCATCCACGGGTTGATCGCGTAGGAGACGTCGAAGTGCGCCGGCGGGCACATGAGGTAGCGCCGGCCCCAGCTGAGGTCTTCGGTCATGCCACGGATAGTGGCTGCACCGAGGGCGTTCGCCAAGGGCGCGCCGTTGCGTCTTTGCGCAAGATCCTTGCGTGTAGCCTCGATTGCGTTACGATTTACGTCGTCTGAAGCTGAGTCCCCGACCGAACCAAGCTCTCGCCACGATCGGCTCGAGCCGCCGCACGGACAGCTCGAGCGCCGGCAGCGCGCCGAGGCCGAAGACGAAGACGAACGACAGCCCGTCGGCCGTCAGCGCAGTGGGGCGACGACATCCGCGCTGACATCCGGGATCTTCCTGATCAGGCTGATGTGTCCATGATCGGGCCAGGTCTCCAGGCTGGCGCCGGGGATCGGCTCCGCGGTGTGGCGCCGTGGGCGATCGGAGTCAACGTGTCGCCCTCGCCGGGAGCGCGTCCGCCGCCGCTACTACTCCGACGCCACGACCTCCCAGCGCGCGAACGCCTCCTCGACGGCGCGCTTGGCTGCCGCGTGGCGCTCCGTCGACTGCGCCGTTTGCTCCGGGGTCGACCACGCGCTGGGATCGGCGAGCTCTGCCTCGAGCGTCCTCAACGCCGCCTCGGCCTGCTCGATCTCGCGCTCGAGCTCGCGGATCCGCCGGCGCGCGTTCTTCGACAGCGGCGCAGCGGCCGGCGTGCCGTTGCCGTTGGAGCCCTCGGCGAGCGCCGCGGCCGTCGCGGCGGCGAGGCGCTCGCCGGCGCAGTTCGCGCCGACCGGCGCAGGCTTCGCCGCGCGCGCGAGCTTGGATTTCGGCTTCGACCGCGCTGCCGCCGGCGGCGCCGCCTTCGCGGGCGGCTTCGCCTTCGCCTTCGGCGCGCGCTGCGCCGCGCGCTTCTCCTCGCGCACGCGCAGGAACTCCTGCCAGCCGCCGTCGTAGGAGCGCAGCGTCCCGTCGAGCACCGCGACCGTCCGCGTGCCGACCGCCTCGAGCAGCGCGCGATCGTGCGAGACGAGCAGCAGCGCGCCCTCGAAGGCCAGCAGCGCGTCCTCGAGCGCCTCGCGACTCTCGAGGTCGAGGTGGTTCGTCGGCTCGTCGAGGATCAACACGTTGGCCCCCGAGGCAACGAGGATCGCGAGCGACAGCCGGCGCCGCTCGCCGCCGCTCAGCCCGTCGAGCGGCTTCTCGGCCTCCTCCCCGCTGAACAGGAACCGGCCCAGCAGCGCGCGCGCCTTGTTGGGCGGCAGGCCGGTGTGCACGGCGCAGGCCTCGAGGACCGTGCGCGCACGGCCACCCGCGCCGGGGGCCAGCTCGTCGGCGTGCTGGGAGAGATGTCCGAGCTTGACGTTATGGCCGGTCGAGAGCTTGCCGGCGGCCAGCGGCCGGATCCCCGCCAACGTGTCGATCAGCGTCGTCTTGCCGGCGCCGTTGGGGCCGACGAGCGACACGTGCTCGCCGCGCTCGAGCCACAGCTCGGCGTCCTCGAGCAGGACTCGACCCCGCCCGCCCGGGTCGCCGACCTCGACGCGCCCGCCCGTCATCTCGAAGACGACCCGCCCGCTGCGCTCGGGCGCCTTGAAGTCGAACTTCAGCGCCTCACGGTCGCGCGGGTCGCGCTCGATGCGCTCGATCCTGTCCAGCCGCTTGACGCGCGACTGCGCCTGCTTGGCCTTCGTCGCCTTTGCGCGGAAGCGCTCGACGAAGCGCTCCAGGCGCGCGATCTCTGCCTGCTGCTTGTCGATCGCCCGGCCGAGCGCGATCTCGCGCGCGGCGAGCTCCTTGCGCCACTGCGTCCACGTGCCGGGAAAGAAGCGCGACCGGCCGGCCTCGAGCTCCAGCACGGCGCTGCCGACCGCCTCGAGGAACCAGCGGTCGTGGGCGACGAGCACGATCGCCGCGTCCAGCGAGACGAGCGTCTTCTCCAGCCACTCCAGCGACTCGATGTCGAGGTGGTTCGTCGGCTCGTCGAGCAGCAGCAGGTCGGGGTCTCCCGCGAGCGAGCGAGCGAGCGACGCGCGCGTCAGCTCGCCGCCGGAGAACGTCTTCAGCTGGCGGTCGAGGTCGTCCTCGTCGAAGCCCAGGCCGCGCACCATCGCGGTCGCCCGGTCGCGCCAGGTCCAGCCGCCGGCATGCTCCAGCCGCGCCTCGGCGCGAGAGTACGCGTCGAACGCCGCCTCGCGCCCGTCGGCCATCTCCTGCGCCAGGCGCGTGAGGTCGGCCTCGACGGCGATCAGGTCGGCGCAGCCGCTGAGGATGTAGTCGCGCAGGGTGAGCTCGCGGTCGCGCGGCGGGCGCTGGTCGTGCAGCGCGACCTTGCAGCCCTTCTCGAAGCTCAGCTCGCCGCCGTCGACCGACGTCTCGCCCGCGAGCATCCGCAGCAGCGTCGTCTTGCCCGCGCCGTTGCGCCCGGCGATCGTCAGCCGGTCACGACGCTCGAGCTTGAAGGAGACGCCCCGCAGCAGCGGCGAGCCGGCCATGTCCTTGGAGAGGTCGGAGGCGATCAGAACGGCCATGACCTCCATGGTAGGAGCACGCCCGATGGCCAACGAGATCCCGGTCGCGCTGCTGATCGCCGATCGGCGCATGCCCGCCAGGGCGCCAGAGCCAGCTCGCCGAAGCGCTGTTCCGCGCGGACGAGGAATTGCCCAGACGCTGCGCCTGGCTGCCTAGCCCGGCGGCGGCTGCTCCGCGTCGACCTCGGCGTCGGCCTCGCCGTACTCCACGGTCGAGCGATCGGACTCGCGCTCTGGGGTGAAGGCATCGCGCTCGGGAAACGCCTCGCCGTCGTCGTGCGACGCGTTGCGCACGAGGTCGCGCTCGGCGAGCTCGAAGCCCTCGGCGTCGCCGCCGCCGGCCTCGTACACCGGACGCATCGCCTCGTCGACCGACTCGTCGGGATCGACACCGCCGACGTCGGGGGCGGAGCCGCCGATCGCGCGTGCCTCCGCGGCGGCCGCCCACTCCTCTCGCGTGGCGAAGTCCGGCTCGCTGTCAGCGTCGTTTCGTTCCATGATCGGGCGGGCTACCCGATCGCGGCGCGATCCATCGCGGACGTCAATAAACTGCTGTCTCGTGCTTCGCCGCCTCCCCGTCAGCATCCTGATCGCCGCCACCGCGCTGCTCGTCACGGCGGCCCCCGTCTTCGCGCACGACAACGGCGAAGGCTGGTGGGGCGAGACGAACGACCGTGTCGTGACGAACGCCGGCTTCATCCTGATCATCTTCTTTCCGCTGTTCATCTTCGTCGTGTCGCTGATCCAGTGGCGCCTCGAGAAGCGCAAGGACCGGCGCAAGGCCGAGGCCAAGCGCAGCGCGCAGGCCGCCGGCGGCGGCTGGTAGCCGCGCGCCTCCGAGCAGCTTCGCCGGCGGCGAAGCCGACCGCTGCGCCGGCCGGGCGGGCAACAGCGAAGAGGAGAGCGATGGCGGCGACGGCAACACGCGCCTCGGGACGGCGGGCGAGCTCCTCGATGCGCTCGCCCCGAAGGTCATGGACCAGATCCTCCACGTGGCCTACAAGGTCTTCCCCGACTCGGCGGCGGCGAAGGGCGAGCAGGCGCCGGCGGAGGCCGAGCGCGCCAACGTCGAGCAGATCGCGATCGCGAACATCATGAAGGGCGTGCACTGGTAGCTGCTCAACCACTGCCTCTGCTCGACGGGCGCCGGGGTCGGGGCGTGACGGGGGCCCGGCTTGCGCCGGGCCCCCGAACACCGCCCGTAAAGCCGAGCGTCAGCCCTTGATGAAGGGCTGGATGGCCTTGAGCACAGCCTCCATCTCGCTCGCCTTGTCGAACGCGCGCGGGGCCGGGGCCACGCCGCGCACGAGGCGGATGAGCGCCGCGTGGCGCCCCTCGACCTGGACGATGCTGCCGGCCGCAGCCAGCACGTCGGTGGACTTGATCTCCGGGGCGGCGCCGTTGTAGGCGCTGACACCGGTGTCCTCGAGCGTGTTGGCGGTCTTGAAGTAGGAGGCGCGGCTGGCGAACGCGCCGCCGAAGTCGAACGTCGGCTTGGCGGCGGGCTTGCCGTCGAGCTTCTTGATCGTCGCCGTGAGCGCGTCGACGTGCTCGGCCTCGTTGTCGCGCAGCTCCTTGGTGAGGTCGGCCTCGTAGCCCGACAGCCCCTTGACCTGCTTGGCGGCACGTGTGTAGAACTCCGTCTCGAGGTGCTCCAGCGTGAGCGCGAAGTTGAGGATCTCGACGTCGCTGGCGCCGGACTCCGCCAGCGCCGACGAGATGAGCCCCGTCGCCGACAGCGCGCCGTACGCGGCGCCTGCCGCGAGCGTGGATCGCATGAGGAACGCCTCACGCGTCATACCGTGAACCTTGATGGTGGCCAGCTCAGGAGCCACCAGTCGCGATGATGCCATGTGCAGTTTCGCTTTCTTGATCGTGGTGGTCGATTAGGCCAGGAACGGCTTGACGGCCTCGTTGACCGCTGCCATGTCCATCGGTTTGGCGAATGCGCCGCTGGGGATCGATCCGGACAGCTCGCCGTCGCCCATGAAGCCACGGCCGACGAGCCGGTTCAGCGCGGCAGCGTGACGCGCCTCGACGGTGTGGATCGCCAGTGCGGCGGCGAGGACTTCCTTGTTCTTGATGTTGCCGGCTTGGCCGAGGTAGGCGGCGGCGCCGAGGTTCTCGACGGTGGCGGCCGTGTTGAGGACCTCCTCGAGGCCCTTGTCGAGCGTCTCCTCGAACTTCGTCTTCGGCGCCTTGACGGGCGTGCCGCCGAGCTTCTTGATCGTGGCCGTCAGCGCGTCGACGTGCTCCTGCTCGGTCTCGCCGAACTTCTTGGCCAGATTGGCGACCATCTTGTCCTTGACGAGGCCGCTGGCGATCACCTTGTCGTAGAACTCCGCCTCGAGGAACTCGAGCGTCAACGCGTAGTTGAGGACCTCCAGGTCGGAGGTGTTGTCGTTCTTGACCGCGCCGCCCTCCGGCGGCTCGTCCTCCTCGTCGTCGCCGCACGCGGCCAGGAAGACGGTGGCGGCGCTGACCGCGCCGGCACCGCCGAGCATCTTGAAGAAGCGCTTGCGCGAAGACGGATCGTCTGCGAGCTCACGCAGTGCTGAGTCGGTCACGAAAACGTGCCTCCGGACTCGAAGTTGACATTGGAGGCACTAGCGTCGGCTGCGACCCGTCAGATCATGCGCTGGCGCGCAGCCGCTATCGCCTAAATGCGAAATATGGGTACGAGCCGCTGCTCGTGCTCGGCCTCGATCCGCGCGACGACCTCGATGTGACGCTCGAGCGGCGTACCGCGCAGCTTGGTCCCGAGGCCCTCGTCGACCTGGAAGATGCCGGCCGAGTTGGACATCTCGATCTCGACGCGCACGGCCTTGTCCTCGCCGGCGCCGATCCGGACCTCCTCGATCGCATACGCCGACAGCGAGTGGATGTTCGTGTGGCCGGCCTCGAACGGCACGCGGGAGCGCCCGCGGGCCATGTCGAGGGCGTCGGCGACGCGCACGATCGCGCCCTCGATCGTGAACGGATCGCCCTTCGAGCGATGCGAGATGATCGCGTGCATCGTCTCGGCGACGACGAGCGAGCGCGTCGGCTCCTCGTAGATGCTCTCCAGCAGCGTGCCGAGCTTGTCGGCGGTGAGAAACAGCGAGTAGGCCTCGTGGTCGGTGCGGTGGACCGACATCCCCACGCAGTGCAGCAGCGAGGCAGCGGCGATGACGACCTCGGCGTCGCGCACCTCGAGGCCGTGGTCGGACACGACGCTCGGGGTCACGCCGCGGGCGAACAGCAGACGCGACAGGCGCAGCGCGATGTTCAGCACGATCTGGATGTGCACCCACGAGTGGTCGGACATGTTCAGCCGCTCGGCGTTGACCGCGGCCGCGTGCCACCAGGCCTTGACCTGCAGGTCCGCGTCGATCGCCTCGAGCAGCTTCTGCAGGCGCTTGTTGCCGCGCGCGGGCGCGTGAACACGCGCGTCCTGCGGCGTCCCGCGCGACGGAGCGGGCCGCGCGTTGTCGCTCACTCGTCGTCCGCCCGCGAGCCCTCGCTGGCCCGCGCGGCGTGCAGCGTCATCAGCTCGCTCTGCACAGAGCGCGGCTTCTTGCCCGGCTCGCGCTTGCGCCAGGAGCCGTCCGATCGCAGGTCCCAGGCGCAGACGTCGGTCACCAGCGAGCGGTCGAGCGTGTCGAGCAGGTCGGCCTTGGCCGTCGGATCCTCGACCGGCGTGATGAGCTCGACGCGCGTGTCGAGGTTGCGCGGCATGAGGTCGGCCGAGCCGATCAGAACCCGCGTCTCCCGATCGCGGTCGAAGCTGTAGATGCGCGAGTGCTCGAGAAAGCGGCCGAGCACGCTCGTCACCGTGATGTTCTCGGAGATATCGGGCACGCCCGGGCGCAGGCAGCAGATGCCGCGCACGTTGAGCTCGACCGGCACGCCGGCCTGCGACGCGCGATACAGCGCACGGATGCAGCGCCGGTCGACCAGCGAGTTCATCTTCATCCGGATCCGCGCGCGCTCGCCGCGCTCGTGGGCGGCGATCGTGCGACCGATCTCCTCGATGATCGCCTCGCGCATGCCGTAGGGAGCGATCAGGACCTTGCGGTACTCGGTCGGCCGCCCCAGCCCCGTGAGGAGGTTGAACATGTCGGCGACGTCGTTGCCGATGTCCTCGTCGCAGGTGAACAGGCCGAAGTCGGTGTAGAGGCGCGCCGTCTTGGTGTGGTAGTTGCCCGTGCCGATGTGGACGTAGTGGCGCACGCCCTTGCCCTCGCGACGGACGACGAGGATGCACTTGGCGTGCGTCTTCAGGCCGGGATAGCCGTACACGACGTGCACGCCGGCCTGCTCGAGCGCCCGTGCCCAGGTGATGTTCGCGCGCTCGTCGAAGCGTGCCTTGAGCTCGACCATGCAGACAGCCTGCTTGCCGCGCTCGGTCGCGCGGATCAGCGCCGGGACGAGCGGCGAGTCGTCGGACGTGCGGTACACGGTCTGCTTGATCGCGAGGACGTCGGGATCGCTGACGGCCTGCTCGACGAAGCGCTCGACCGACGTTGCGAACGAGTCGAACGGATGGTGCACGAGGATGTCGCCGCGGCGCATCGCCGCCATGACGTTGACCTGCTCGGACTCCTTGCCGTGCAGGCGCGGCTGCGTGACGGGCGTCCAGGGCGGATCGCGCAGCTCCGGGAAGCCGCGCAGGCCGTAGATCTGCCAGAGGTCGCCGAGCCCGAGGATGCCGTCGACGTCGTAGACCTGGCGCTGCTCGAGATCGAGCGCCTCGCGCAGCAGCTCGCGCACGCCGGGGTCGAGGTTGACGTCGACCTCGAGCCGGACGGCCTCGCCGAAGCGCCGCCGGCGCAGCTCGGCCTCGACGGCCTGCAGGAGGTCGTCGGCCTCGTCGGAGACCTCGAAGTCGGCGTCGCGGGTGACCCGGAAGAAGCCGTGGCTGACGATCTCCATTCCCGGGAAGAGCGCCTCGAGGTTCGCCGCGATGACCTCTTCGAGGGCGACGAAGGCGTTCGGCGCGTCCTCGACCTCGACGAAGCGGTCGAGCATCTCGGTCGGCACCTTGACGCGTGCGAAGGTCTGCTCGTCGGTGGCCGGATCGCGCACGAGTGCGGCGAGCGACAGCGACAGGCTCGAGATGTACGGAAACGGACGGCCCTGACCGACGGCGAGCGGCGTCAGCACCGGGAGGATCTGGCGGCGGAAGGTCTTGCTGAGCGCCTTGCGCTGGGACTTGGACAGGTCGCCGAGTCCGAGGATCCGGATGCCGTTGTCGGCGAGCGCCGGAAAGAGCTCGCCGAGGACGGCCTCCTCGAGGCGCTGCTGCTGGTCGAGCACGCGGGCGCGGATCGCGTCGATCGTCTCGGACGGCGTGAGGCCGTCGGGGCCGGGCGCCGACAGCCCGGCGTCGACCTGGTCGTGGACGCCGGCGACGCGGATCTGGAAGAACTCGTCGTTGTTGGAGCTCCAGATCGCGGCGAGCTTCACGCGCTCGAGCAGCGCCATCGTGTCGTCCTCGACGAGCTGCAGGACGCGATCGTTGAAGTCCAGCCACGACAGCTCGCGGCCGAAGTACAGCGACTTGTCGTGCAGGTCGAGGTCGGGCGGCGGCGCCCCCGGCGCGGGCTCGATCCTGCCGATCGACTCCTGCAGCGTGCTCTCGCCGTCGGGGCTCGTCATCTTGGGATCAGAGTATCCGCGCGCCGCGTCGAGGTCACCGTCCTGTGAACGAGTCACGCCTCGAGCGAAGCCAGCTGCTCGAGCACGACCCCCTCGCGCAACCCGCCGCCGGCGAGCAGCAGCGGCGCCCGCAGCGCCCGCGACGCAGCGTCGAGCAGCAGGATCCCCGCCGGCAGCAACCGCGCGCGCTCCGCGTGCAGCCCCAGCCGCAGCGCGACCTCCGCAGCGGGCCGCGAGACGAGCGCCTGCAGCCCTCGCGTCAGCGCGTCGCGGTCCAGGGCGACGCCCATCAGCCGCTGCATCGACGTCGCGCTGCCGCCGACGGCGTAGGCCGCCGTCGGCCGCGGCGCGTCGACGTCCTCGAAGAGGCCGGCGAGCTTCTCGCGCAGGTCGGCGAGCTCGGCCGGGGTCGGCGGATCGGACGGCAGGTCGGACTGGGTCAGGACCGACGAGCCGACGGGCAGCGAGACCGACCAGGTGACGCCGCCGCCCGCGGTTCCCACGACGAGCTCCGTCGAGCCGCCGCCGATGTCGACGACGCCGAGCGGCCCCGGCGGAGCATCGGTCAGCGCGCCGATCGCGCCGGCGAACGCGAGCCGAGCCTCGTCCTCGGCACTGAGGATCTCGAGCCGCACCCCGCACGCCGCAGCGATCGCCGCCGCCAGCGCGGCCCGGTCGATCGCCTGGCGCACCGCGGCCGTCGCGACGACCCGCAGCGAGCACACCCCGAGCTGCTCGGCGAGCCGCACCTGACGCGCGACGATCGCTGCGACCTGCGCGATCTTCTGCGGCCCGACCTCGCCCGCGCCGCCGGTCGCTGGTAGACGCGTGAACGCGCGCTCGGAAAGGAGCTCGTGCAGCCGCCGTCCATCGGCCTCCGCGACGAGCAGGCGCGTGGTGTTGGACCCGATGTCGATGCAGGCGCAGCGAGGCAAGAACGGTCGCCGGCGGCGATGTTGTCATGATTTCACGCCGTGGATTCCACCGCTCCAGCGATTCTCGTGCGCGACCTGCACAAGTCCTACGCCGACGTGCACGCCGTCCAGGGCATCGACTTCGAGGTCGCCCGCGGCGAGGTCTTCGGCCTGCTGGGACCCAACGGGGCGGGCAAGACGACGACGGTCGAGGTGCTCGAGGGCTACCGCGAGCGCAGCCGCGGGATCGTCTCCGTGCTCGGCCACGACCCCGCCGGCCGCCCGCGCGCGCTGCGCGAACGCGTCGGGATCGTCCTGCAGTCCAGCGGCATCTACCGCCACGCGACGCCGCGCGAGCTGATCACCCATTGGGCCGGCTTCTACCCCGCAGCGCGCGACGTCGAGGAGGTCATCGACCTCGCCGGGCTGCGCGAGTCCGAGCACGTGCTGGCACGCAAGCTGTCGGGCGGGCAGGCGCGGCGGCTGGACTTCGCGCTCGCGCTGATCGGCGATCCCGAGCTGATCTTCCTCGACGAGCCGACGACCGGCTTCGATCCCGCTGCCCGCCGCGCCGCCTGGGACACGATCCGCGCGCTCGCCGATCTCGGCAAGACCGTGCTGCTGACGACCCACTACCTCGACGAGGCGCAGGCGCTCTGCGACCGCGTCGCGATCGTCAAGGACGGGCGCATCCTCGCCGTCGGCGCCCCCGCCGAGCTCGGCGTCGGCGCCTCCTCGCGCTATCGCGTCAGCTGGCGCGACGACGACGGCGAGCTCGTCATGCGCGAGACCGACGATCCGACCGCCCTGCTGCACCAGCTGACGAGTGCGGCGCTCGCGCGCGGTACGGGACTCGAGGATCTCAGCGTCGGCCGGCCGTCGCTGGAGGACGTCTACCTCGAGCTGACCGCGGAGATCGACGCGGAGCCGAGCCGATGACGGCGCGCCGTCGCTCGAGCGTGCGAGACGTCGCGCCGCAGGCCAGGTCCTCGCGATGACCGGCGCGCTTGCCCTGACCTGGCGCCAGTACCGCCTCGAGCGCAAGATGTTCTGGCGCAACCCGAGCGCCGCGTTCTTCAACTTCCTGCTGCCGCTGCTGTTCCTCGCCCTCTTCGGGGCGATCTTCTCGGGCAGCCAGGAGGACCTCGACGTCATCGTGCCCGGGATCGCGGGGATGAGCATCATGACGACGACGTTCGTCGCGCTCGCGATGAACCTCGTGTTCCTGCGCGAGCAGGGCGTCCTCAAGCGCCTGCGCGGCACGCCGCTGCCGAGCGGCACGTACCTCGCGAGCCTCGCCGCGCACGCGGTCACGAACACCGCGATCCAGCTGTCGGTCGTGATCGGCGCGGGGGCGCTGCTGTTCGGCGTCGGGCTGCCCGAGGACTGGGTCATGCTCGTCGTCTTCGTCGCCGCGGGCGTGGCGTGCCTCGCCGGCCTCGGCGTCGCGCTGTCGCATGCGATCCCCAACTTCGACTCCGCGCCGGCCTACGTCAACGCGATCTTCCTGCCGGTGATCGTCCTCAGCGGTGTGTTCTACGACGCCGACACGGCACCGACGTTCCTGCGCGACATCGCGCAGGCGCTGCCGCTGACGCATCTCATCGACGGACTGTCGGCCGCGATGGTGACCGGCGCCGCGTTCGCCGACCATCTCGACGACCTCGCGGTCCTGCTCATCTGGGGTGCGCTGGGCGCGCTGCTGGCTGTGCGCGGATTCAGCTGGGAGGCGCGGCGGGGCTGAGCGCGGCGCCGTCGTCGACCCGCTCAGCGCGCTCGGAGCGCCGCCTCGCCGGCGACGAACGCCGGCGGCGGCTGTCCGGCGACCTCGACCGGCACGCGAGACAGCGGCCCGACCTGCCAGTCGGCGCGCAGCAGCCCGAAGACCACGACGTCGAGCGCACTCGCGCCGTGGCGGTGATAGCGGCGCAGCACGCCCTCGCGCTGAAACCCGGCGCGCTCGAGCGCGCGCTGCGAGCGCTCGTGCTCGACGTTCGAGTACGCGCCGATCCGCTCGAGCCCGAGCAGCGCGAACCCCAGATGGCAGATCAGCGCCTTCGCCTCCTGGTTTGCGCCCGTCCCCCACCACGCGCGGCCGAGCCAGGTTCCGATCGTCGCGCGCCGGTCGCGCGGCGCGAACTCGCTCAGGCCGCTGATGCCGATCGTCCCCGCCTCGCGGTGCTCGATCACGAGATCGAGGTGCTCGCCGCGCGCGCGCTGCGGCGCCAGGCGCGCGAGATAGGCGTGCGCCTCGGCCTCCGAGGAGTACGGGCCCCAGGAGAACCAGCGCGTGACCTCGGGATCGGACGCCGCGACGTACAGCGCGGCCGCGTCCTCGACGAGCGGGATTCGCACGCGCAGCGTCGGACCGGTCAGGGCGAGCTCGTCCACCGCGGGTAACACTACGAGCATGCTCGCGCTGCTCTACGACATCCACGGCAACCTGCCCGCGCTCGAAGCGGTGCTCGAGGACGCCGCGCGACAGGGCGCCGACGAGTACCTGATCGGGGGCGACGTCGCGCTCTTCGGCCCCTGGCCGGAGACGACCGTCGCGCGACTGCGCGAGCTGGCTCCCGCGACGTGGATCCGCGGCAACGGCGAGCGCTGGACGGCGCACCCCGACGCCGCGCCTGAGTTCCTGCGCGGCGCCACCGCCGCCGCCCGCGACGCGCTCGGAGACGAGCTCGTCGCCGAGCTCGATGCGCTGCCCGAGAGCACCGCCGCCGACGACCGCACGCGTGCCTGGCATGGATCGCCGGTCAGCGACGTGCGGTCGTTCACGCCCGATCCGGGCGACGACGAGGCCGAGCTGCTCGACGACGTCAGCGAGACGCGGCTCATCTTCGGTCACACGCACCTGCCGTTTTCGCGCACCTCGGCCGTCGGTCAGATCGAGCTCGTGAACCCCGGCAGCGTCGGCATGCCGCTCGACGGCGATCACCGCTCCGCCTATGCCCTGCTGCACGACGACGGGACGATCGAGCATCGCCGGGTCGCCTACGACCACGCCTGCGTACCGGCCGCGCTGGGCGAGCGCTACGGCGACGCAGACTGGGTCGGACGTCTGTCCCACCGCTTCGCGCAGGCTCGCTTTGAAACCGCCTGATCGCTGTTGCGCTCGATCGACGCGCGGCCTGCGAAGCGAAGGACCGCTATGACGGCAGCCGGCGACCAGCAGCTCGATCTCGCGATCGCGCTCGCGCGCGAGCTGCTGCACGGCTCGGGCGCGCTGCGCGTCAGCGTCGCGCTCGACGGTGCGCCGCCCGCGATCGTCGAGTGCGAGCGGCTGCGCACGATCGTCGTCCACGACGCCGACGGCAACGTGCGCGAGCTGTCGCACGACGCCGCCGGCGACGTCGCGCTGCCCGAGCTGCCGTTCATGCGCCGGCTGCCGGCGTTCGAGGTCGACGCCGCCGACGGGCGCGTCGCGGGCGTGCTCGGCGGCCTGGAGATGCTCGGCCGTGCCGTGCGCGCGGTCGCGACGCTGCTGCCCGGCGCGAGCGTCGTCGCCGCCGACTACGAGACGAGCGACGAGGACGTGTCGCTCGGTCTCGCCGGGCGCGCCGGCGAGCCGCTCGTCGTGCTGCTCGGCGAGCACGAGTTCGAGCTCGAGGTCGATCCGCCGAGCGCCTGAAGCGGGCGCGGGAGCTCGGCGACGACGGCTACGCCACCGGCAGCTCTGCGGGCGAGGCTCCGACGACCGCCCGCGAGTCCTCGCTGCGGACGAGCAGCAGCGTCGCGACGATCCCGATCACCGCAAATCCTGCGCCGGTCAGGAACGCAAGCTGAAAGCCCTCCGTCAGCGCGCCGGGCACCGCCGTCGGAGCGCCCTGTGCGGTCGTCACGAGGTCGGTCGTCTTCGAGCTCGCGATCGTCCCGAGCACCGCGAGCCCGAGCGCGCCGCCGATCTGCTGCGACGTGTTGATGAGCCCCGACGCAAGGCCCGACTCGTCCTGTGAGACGCCGCTGACGGCGGCGATCGTGACGGGCACGAACGCCAGTCCGAGCCCGATCGCGGCGACGACCATCGGCCCGAGCAGGTCGGAGACGTAGGAGCCCTCGATCGGCACCCGCGCGAACCACAGCAGCGCGATCGCGATCAGCATCAGCCCAGCCACCAGGACCTTCTTGAAGCCGAGCTTCGTGACGAGCACCGAGGCGACGCCGGCCGAGGCGATGATCGCGAGCGCGAGCGGCAGGTACGAGAGCCCGGCCTCCAGCGCGCTGTAGCCGAGCACCTCCTGCATGTAGCGCGACAGGAAGAAGAACATCGCAAACAGCGCCGCGCCGATGAGCAGGCCGACGATGTTCGCGCCCGTCAGCGTGCGCAGGCGGAAGATGCCAAACGGCATCAGCGGATCGCGCGAGCGCAGCTCGATGAACACGAATGCCGCGATCAGCGCCGACGACACGGCGAGCAGCGTGAGCGTCTGCGTCGAGGCCCAGCCCTCGTTGATCGTGTCGACGAGCGCGAAGACGAGCAGCGAGAGACCTGCGGTGACGGTGATCGCGCCGAGCGCGTCGAAGTGGCGCAGGTCGGACTCGCGCCGGCTCTCGGCGAGCAGACGCGGCGCGAGGATCGCTGCGATGACACCGATCGGCACGTTGACCCAGAGCACCCACTCCCAGCCCAGGTATTCCGTCAGGACCCCGCCAAGCAGCACCCCCGCTGCGCCGCCGGAGCCCGAGACGGCACCCCACACGCCGAGCGCCTTGTTGCGTTCGGCGCCCTCGGCGAACATGTTCGTGACCATCGACAGGGCCGACGGAGCGAGGAGCGCCGCGCCGAGGCCCTGCAGCGCGCGAGCGGCGATCAGCTGCGTCTCGCTCGTCGCCAGCCCGCCCAGCAGCGACGCGAGCGAGAACAGCACGAGGCCGATCATGAACAGACGGCGCCGGCCCAGCAGATCCGCCATCCGGCCGCCGAGCAGCAGGAAGCCGCCGAACGTCAGCGCATAGGCGTTCGGGATCCAGGTCAGATCCTCCTCCGAGAACCGCAGGTCCTTGCCGATCGACGGGATCGCGACGTTCACGATCGCGGCGTCGAGCACGATCACGAACTGCGTGCTGGCCAGCAGGGCCAGGGCGAGCCACTTGCGGCGCTGCGCCGCGTCGACATCGGTCATCGGTGGTACTCCAAGTCTGCCCGCGTTAAGATGAGGTCCGGTTCCGCTTGGTGCGGGGCCAGGCTACGGAAGGAAGGTTCCGCTTGTCAAGCATCGCTCAGCGGCCGCAGCGCGCCGACGCCCGCCGCAACCGCGAGAAGATCCTCGCGGCGGCATCGGTCGCGTTCGCCGAGAGCGGCCTGGAGGCGCAGGTCGAGGACATCGCGCGCCGCGCAGGCGTCGGCGTCGGCACCGTCTACCGGCACTTCCCCACCAAGGAGGCGCTCGTCGAGGCGCTTGCCGCGGAGCACTTCGAGGACCTGGCCGCGATCGCCGAGGCGGCGCTGGAGGAGCAGGGCGACGCCTGGGAGGTCTTCGCCGGGGCCGTCTGGCGCTCGGCGAACGCGGCCGCGGCGGACGTCGCCTGGTGCGAGATCATCGGCGGCCATCCCACTGCCGTGCAGGCCGCGTCACGCGGCCGCCAGCGCCTCGCCGGCGCGATGACGACGCTGATCGGACGCGCCCAGGCGGCCGGCCTGATGCGCGCCGATGCGACCGTCGACGACGTCAGGACGATCATGTGCGGCTTCGGTCACGTCGCAGCCGCGCAGCGCGCCGGCGGCGCGCTGGACTGGGAGCGCTACCTCGAGATAGCGCTCGACGGGCTGCGCGCCCGGTGACCCGGAGCCAGCGACTGCTCGCCGTCGTCTTCACCGCGGCGGGGGCGCTGCACTTCCTGCGCCCGCAGATGTACGAGGAGATCGTGCCGGACTACCTGCCGGCCCACCGTGAGCTCGTGTTCGCCAGCGGCGCGGCCGAGATCGCCGGCGCGGTGATGGTCGTCTTCCCGCGCACGCGACGGCTCGGCGGCCTCTGGCTTGCGGCGATGCTGGTCGCCGTCTTCCCGGCGAACGTCGACATGGCGCTGAACGCCGATCGCTACGCGTCGCTTCCGCCCGCGCTGCTGTGGGCGCGGCTGCCGCTGCAGGGGCTTCTGATCTGGTGGGCTCTGCGCGCGACGCGGGCCGCGCCGGTCCAGGCGCGGCAGAAGAGCTCAGCGAGTCTCCCTGAAACTTAAACGCAGGCTGAGCCTCGCCTTACCGCGTCTTGAGGTGACGCGGCGACAATGCTGCGCAGGTTCCCCTTCGCCGCTCTGGAGAACCCCTCCCCCATCCAGATCGGCTGCCTACGCCCCGGAGACGGAGCGGAGAGCAAGGGAACCGCGCGTCGCGCTCCCGATACCTGACGCGACCGCAGACCGCGAGGGTAGGGGCGGTGGACCGATGCCACCGCCCCTCACCCCGCGCGCTCGCCGTCGCCTCCCCCGGCGGCGCGCGCTCAGGCGGGTCGCTTCGATGGTCTGCATAGGCCACGAGCGCCGGCTCCGTCGCCGGCACTGCCCGACAACGCGCAACGGCCGCGCCCGTCCTTGGGCGCGGCCATTTGCGTTCGCGGCTCAGCCGGGGGGGGTGAGCGAGCCGCGTGCTAGGCGGTCACGGCCGGCGATGTGCGTGCCGGCTCGAGGGCGACCGCGAGCACCTCGTCGATCGTCATGACCGGGTGGAATGTCATCGCCTCGCGCACGTCCTCCGGGACGTCGTCGAGGTCGGCTCGGTTGCGCTCGGGCAGGATCACGTCGGTGAGCCCTGCCGCGTGCGCGGCGAGCACCTTCTGCTTGAGACCGCCGATCGGCAGCACGCGACCCTGCAGCGTCACCTCGCCGGTCATGCCGACGGTGTGGCGCACGGGCCGGCCGCTGAGCAGCGACGCCAGGGCGGTCGTCATCGCGACGCCCGCGCTCGGGCCGTCCTTCGGGATCGCGCCCGCCGGCACGTGGACGTGGAACTCGCGCTCGTCGAAGGCGTCCTCGTCGATGCCGAGCTCCGCCGCGTGCGCACGCACGTACGTCAGCGCGATTCGTGCCGACTCCTTCATCACGTCGCCGAGCTGCCCGGTCAGGGTCAGCGAGTGCTTGGGCGGGTGGGCCTTCATTCCGTTGGCCTCGATGAACAGCACGTCGCCGCCGACACCGGTCACCGCCAGGCCCGTCGCCACGCCCGGCACCGCCGTGCGCGCTGCGGCCTCCTGGAAGACCTTCTGGCGCCCGAGCGCGTCGCGCACCGCGTCGACGTCGACGGTCACCGGAGCGACCTGCGGGTCGGACGCGATCTTCGTCGCGGTCTTGCGCAGCAGCGTGCCGAGCTCGCGCTCGAGCTGGCGCACGCCCGCCTCGCGGGTGTATTCCGACACGACGAGCCGCAGGATCTGGTCGTCGACGGCGACCTCGTCCTCGCGCAGGCCGTTGCGCTCGCGCTGCCGCGGCCAGAGGTAGTCGCGGGCGATCGCGGTCTTCTCGGCCACGGTGTAGCCGTCGAAGCGGATCACCTCCATGCGGTCCAGCAGCGGCCCCGGGATCGTCTCGGCGACGTTGGCGGTCGCGATGAACAGGACCTGCGACAGGTCGATCTCGATGTCGAGGTAGTGATCGCGGAAGGCGTGGTTCTGCGCCGGGTCGAGGACCTCGAGCAGCGCTGCCGACGGATCGCCGCGCCAGTCGGCGCCGACCTTGTCGACCTCGTCGAGCATGATCACCGGGTTCATCGTCCCGGCGTCGCGCAGGGCACGGACGAGCCGGCCCGGCAGGGCGCCGATGTACGTGCGCCGGTGTCCGCGGATCTCCGCCTCGTCACGGACGCCGCCGAGCGACATGCGCACGAACTCGCGCCCGGTCGCACGCGCGATCGACTCGCCGATCGAGGTCTTGCCCGTGCCGGGCGGTCCGATCAGCGTCAGGATGGCGCCCGCCTTGCGGTCCATCTCGACGCCGCGGTCCTGCCTGAGCTTGCGCACCGCGATGTACTCGGTGATGCGGTTCTTGACGTCCTCCAGGCCCGCGTGGTCGGCGTCGAGCACCTCACGCGCGTGGACCGGGTCGAGGACCTCGTCGGAGCACTTGCTCCACGGCACGGCCGTGAGCCAGTCCAGGTAGGTGCGGATCATCGACGACTCGCCGCTCTGCTCGCCCATGCGCTCGAGCCGATCGAGCTCGCGCTCGGCCTGCTCGCGCACCGCGTCCGGCATGCCGGCCTCGGCGATCTTGGCGCGGTAGTCGTCGCTGACGGAGCCCTGGTCCTCGCCGAGCTCCTTGCGGATCGAGTCCATCTGCTGGCGCAGGAAGTACTCGCGCTGCTGCTTCTGCGCGCCCGACTCGACGTCGTCGCGGATGCGACGGCGCACCTGCAGCTCGGTGAGCCGCTCGCGCTGGTACTCGAGGGCGAGCGCGAGGCGCTCGGTGACGTCGAGCGTCTCGAGGATGCGGACCTTCTGCTCGAAGCTCAGATCCGGGCTGTAACCGGCCGTGTCGGCCAGCGGGCCCGGGTCGACGACGGAGCGCAGGAACGCGACGACGCGCTGATCGGCACCGCGCTCCTCGAGGATCTCCTCGACGACCGCGCGGTACTCGCGCTCGAGCTCGCGCGTGCTCCCGTCGACGGGCTTGTCGTCGGGGTGCTCTGTGACCTCCACGTGCAGGCGGCCCTCGGCGTCGGTCTCGGCCGAGCCGGCGATCGCTCCGCGTGCGATGCTCTCGAGCGACGCGCCGCGGCCGCCGCCGGGCAGGCGGATCGTGCCGGTCACGTTGGCGATCGTGCCGACCTTCGCGTACTCCCCCTCGTGGCGGGGCACAAGCAGGACGCGATCCTCGCCGGACGTGTCGACCGGAAGGTTGATGTCCATCGTCGGAAAGATGACGGTGTCATCGAGTGGGATGAGGAGGAGCTTGGGCATGGGCTGGAGTGTTCTCCCTTGGTCGTTGCGTACACAACTATACCCAACAACGCCTGCTTACCGAACGTGAGTTGAGTCGCGTCGACTGAGATCCTGGTGACGAGCGTAGCGATGTCCAGCGCGTTGCTGCGCACGCTTGGCGGCTTGCAGAGTTGCCTTGTCTGTGGCCGGCCCGGTCGCTCAGGCCAGCAGGTCCGCGTAGCCGCGCGCGACGAGCCGCTCGTCGGCGATCCCGAGCGCCTGGCGCAGCTCCTCGACGCGGTCGCGCTCGACCTCGAGCCCGCCCGGTGCGGTGGCGACGGCTTCGAGCTCGACGAAGTGCCCGAGCCCCGCGACGCGGTCGAGGTGGATGCGCACGTTGCGCCACAGCAGCAGGCGGCGCGCCTTCTCGACGACGCAGCGCACGCCGAGCGAATCGCTCAGCGCGTCGATCAGCGCGAGGTGGTCGGCGACCGTGACGACGCGGTAGAGGCTCACCTTCGGCCCCGCGAGCTCCGCGCGGTCGTAGGCGATCAGCTCGGCGGGGCGCGGCGGCGCCTCGCGCAGCTTCAGTCGGCCGATGACGGCGTGGAAGTACGTGTCGCGCTGATGCATGAGCCCGCGGTCCTCGGCGCCGAGCTCGAGCGCGGCTGCGAGCGTCGCCTGCGGGTCGGGATCGACCGCCTTGACCTCGAGGTTGCGCTGCTTCCCCGGCACAGCGGCGGGTTCAGCCGAAGGGCTGGGTCAGTACCCGAGCCGGGCAAGCCGCTCGCGCTCGGCGCGGCGCTTGGCCTCGCGCTGCTCCTTGCGGTTGCGCTCGCGCTCGCGCCGTTCCTGGTCCTCGTCGTGACCGGTGACGATGCGGATGCTCGTGCGCAGCTTGCCGTCCTGCGCGTGTGTCGCGAACTCCGAGCGGTTCGGGCGGTCGTCGCGACGAGGACGGCCACCTCCACCCGAACGCTGGGCACCGGGACGGCGGCCGGCAGGGCCGCGCTCTGAGCGCTCGGCCTCGGGCGGGCGCGGCAGCAGGGCCTTGACCTCGCGCACGGGCGTGGCGGCGAGACGGACCCAGGCGTTGAAGACGGGGTCGCCGGGCTTCACGCCTTCTGCCGACTGCGCACAGACCGCCGCCCACTTCAGCGGCTGTCCCTTCTCGTCCGTCTTGGGCTTGAGCGCTTCCTTGACGACCTCGGCACCACCGACCCGCTCGATCGCAGCGACCACGCGCGCCGGGGACGTCGGCGAGCGGTCCGCGGCGGGATCTTCGGCTGCTGCAGCGGCGGCGGCGGGTTCGTCATCGGCGGCGGGAGCGGCCTCCGCGGCGGCGGGAGCGGCCTCGGCGCCGGGCGCAGCCTCGGCGGCGGGAGCAGCCTCGGCGGCCCGCGCAGCCTCGGCGACGGGCGCAGCCTCGGCGGGGGGCGCAGCCTCGGCGGCGGGCGCAGCCTCAGCGGCGGCGGGCGCAGCCTCGGCGGCGGGCGCCTGGGCGGCGGGAGCCTCGACAGAGGCGTCCGCGGCGGTCGCGTCGGCCGCGGCCTCGGCAGGGGCGGTCTCGCCGGGCGCGGCGTTCTGCGCGGACGCCGCTGCGGTCGGCATCGTGCCGCTGCGACGAAGATCGGTCAGCGCCGAGAAGAAGGCGCGGCGATGGCGCTCCGCCGCGGACGGCCGGCGACGGCGCTTGCGGGTGGGCAACGTGGCCTTGACGGTCGGCAACGGCTTGGGCTCGGCGGCGACGCCGAGGATCCGCGGACCGACTGCCGGGCGCTCGACGTCAGGTGTGACCGCGACCGTGGGCGCCTTCGAGGCGTCATCGTCAGCGGTCGCTGCGTCAGCGACGGGAGCGGCAGGCGAAGGGGCGTCGGCGACAGCGTCCGCGACGGGCTCCTCGGTGGCGGGCTCGGCCGCGACATCGCCGGCGACGGGCTCGGCCCGAGCGCGCTCGTCGGCGCCGGGGGGAGCTTCAGCCGCGGGTTCGCCAGCGGCGGGTGCAGCGGGTGCGGGCCCCTCGGCGACAGCCTCGGCACCCTGCGCCTCAGCAGCGGGCGCCTCAGCAGCGGGCGCCTCCGCGGCATGCGCCTCAGCAGCGGGCGCCTCGACGGCATGCGCCTCAGCAGCGGGCGCCTCCGCGGCATGCGCCTCAGCAACGGGCGCCTCGACGGCATGCCTCCCGCCGGCACCCTCCTGAGCTGCGGCAGGCTCAACGGCCGCTGCAGGCTCGTCAGCAGCGTGCCCGTTCAGCCCCGACTGCACGCCCGAGACCGCGTCGGACGCGGGCGCAACATCGTCGCGTGGCGCATCGGCCGCCTGCGCGGTCGTGCTCTCCCCGTTGGGCTCCAGTGCCGTCCGGCCGTCAGGATCGGCCGTCGTCTCGGCTGACGAATCGCCAGTCACTGACGTCAGGTTATCGAGGCTTGCAGCATTGCTGCATCGTCAGGGGAAAATCAGAGCAGCTTCTGCGCGACGAGGACAGGCGGGGCTCGCGTACGAGCACCATCGGCGGTCGCGAACAGGAGCGCGAGCAGCCCCGCGTCTCGGTCGCTTCGCCGGCCCGGCGGGACGCCCGCGAACGCCTCCGACGATCGCCGACGCCGCAATCGGCCGGTCAGACGACAGCGCGGGCTATGCGACGGGAACGTCCGGCGTTGCGGCAATCGCCGCCGCCGAGACGAGCAGGTGGATGTGCGCGAAGCGCTCCGTCAGCGACTCGCCGAGCGGCATCGTCAGCGCGAGCGCCAGCAGCTCGCGGATCGCGTCGCACAGCGGCGCCTGCGGGGCGTCGTCGCCGACGAGGGTCGCCAGGCGCGCGAGGTCGATCATCTCGGCGTTGTCGCCGCCGCCGATCGCGATCCCGAACGCCGCCTCGGTGAAGTACTCGACGCGGGCGAGCAGCGGGTCGCGCCGGATCCGTCCGGCGCCGACGGCCGGGCCGAGGTCAGGCGTCTCCGCGCGCGCGACGATCCGCTCGAGCTGAGCGCCCGCGACGCTCTCGAGCTGCGCGGGCGTGAGCCCGGCCTGCAATGCCGGGCGCAGCGACGCGATGACGGTCAGCTGCGGCGTTCCGAACGGGATGTCGGTCGCGAACAGGATCTGACCCGGCGGGATCTGCGAGTAGACGGCGAGCTGGTCGGCGGCGCTGAACCACGCCGTGTCGATGAAGACGTTCGGGTACTCGTGGATGCGCTGCCAGATCCACGCGAGGTCGCACACCGCGCAGTGGGCGAGGATGAAGCGCGCGCGCGGAAACGTCGCCGCGAACTCGAGCACGTGCGCGCCGAGCGCCGGGATCCCGCGGCCGGCGTGGATCAGGATCGGCAGGCGCTCCTCGTCGGCGAGCGCGATGATGTCGCGCACGACCGGCTCGTCGAGGTCGAACAGCTCCGCGCGCGGATGCAGCTTGATCCCGCGCGCCCCCGCCGCGATGCAGCGCCGGATCTCGCTGACGGGATCCGCCCGCGGATTCACCCGGCAGAAGGCGACGAGCCGGTCGCCTGAGGCCGCCGCCGCCTCGAGCACGTGGTCGTTGGCGGGCGAATAGCCGTCAGGCTCGTGCATCGGGAAGACGACGGCGCGCGATCCGGTGGGCGCAAGCGTCTCGAGCAGGTCGTCAGTCGTGCACCTGAAGCCGTCGGGATCGTTGACGCCGATGTGCGTGTGCGCGTCGAAGAGCGTGACCGGCGGCAGGAGCGCCAACGTCTGCTCAGACCATGGGGTCAGCAGGTCGTCGGCGTACACGTCGCGCAGTGTACGGCGGCGATGCGTGACAGAACGGCCCAGCGGTAGTTACACTGGCAGCGTGAGCTACGCGAACGGAAACGTCGGGGTGTGTGCGTGTGGCCGGATGGCCATCGACTCATGCCACCGCTGCGGAACGATGGTCTGTGACACGCATTCGCGTCTTCTGCCGGACGCGCCGGAGGGCATCTCGCCCGATGCACTGAGCCGCTACGAGATCGCGATCCGGGCCGGCGGGCCGTACTGCGAGGCCTGCCGCGCCGACATCGGCAGCTACGCGCTCGCGAAGGCGACCAACGCGCCGCGCGCACAGCTTCCCGAGCATTGGCTCGACCGCGCGATGGCGCTCAACGGCGACCAGACGCGCAGCGATCTCGAGAAGCTCGAGGATGCCGGCCTTCCTGCGACGCTGACGGCCAAGGACGTCGCGCAGGAGTTCCTGCGCCGGATCGGCCAGCAGCCGCAGGAACGCGTCCCGATCACGCCGCCGAGCTTCATGCGCACGCCGGAGTTCGTCGCGGGCTGGTCCGTCGACTGCCGTCGGACCGAGTACACCGCCGCCGGCGGCCCCGGCGGGCGCTACTCGCTGCCGTGCCTGATCTCGACGGAAGGCGAGCTGCTCGGGCCCGCGCTCGAGGAGGGAGACCGCCACGGCCCCACCTGGTGGGTCGTTCCCGAATCCGACATCGAGCTCTCGCGCCTGGTGACCGGCGTCGCCCGGCTGCTGCTGCTCAGCGCTTTCGCGGCACCGTCGCAGGCGCCGCAGCACTAGCGCCGCGGGTCAGCCCTCGAGAAAGGCGCGCAGCAGCGCGGCGAGGCGGTCGGGGCTGTCGACCTGCGCGAAATGCGAGCTGCGCTCCAGCCAGTGGAACTGCGCGCCGGGCACGAGCGCGTGCAGCCGCGGTCCGATCGCCGGGGACACGATCGGGTCCTCGCGCGCGTAGACGAGCATCAGCGGCACGGGGAAGCGCTGGCCGCCGTCACGCCGACGCGCGAGCTCGCGCGTGAATGACCGCAGCTCGCGCGGGTCGAGCGACTCGCGGAGCAGCCGCGTGAACGACCGCGCGCCAGCAGCGCTCGCCAGCGCGTCGCCGTACTCGTGTGCCTCCTCGACGGACTTCAGCGTCTCGTCGTAGTAGTGGACGTTCCGATGCGCGAAGCGCCGCGGGTCGTGGCGCACGACGCGGGCGAGCACCGGTGCCACTCCCGGCACTCGCATGGCGACGTTCAGAGCCACCAGCCGCGGCTCGGGGAACGCCGGCGGGTGGATCACCGCCAGGCGCGCGAAGCTCGCGGGCTCGGCGAGCGCGCGGCGCATGCAGAGGTAGCCGCCGAGGGAGTTTCCGACCGTCCGGCAGCCGGCGATCCCGAGCGCGTGCTGGAGCTCGCCGATGATCGTCGCCAACGCAGCTCCCGTGTGCGCGCGGTCAGGGACGGCCTCGCTGTCGCCCGAACCCGGTAGATCCGGCGCGATCAGTCGGTAGCGATCGCCGAGCAGATCGAAGAGATAGCGCCACGAGTAGCTCGTCGTCATCAGTCCGTGGACGAGCAGGAGCGGCGGGGCGTCGCGAGGGCCGTACATGACGACGCGCATCCGGATCCGCCCGAAGGCCGCCGAGTCGACGACGACGTCCTCGCACTCGGCGTCGTAGAAGCGGTGCGGCACGCGCGGTCGCAGCGGGAGCTCCTCGAAGCGCCCCTGCTCAAACCGCGCGCCCGGCGGGGAGCGCCGTGTCCGGGGCGAGGCGAGAAGCTTTCGAAGATCGGTCATCGAGACGTGGATCATGCCCCGCACGACGGGCGTGCGGGCTGGCAGTGTCCTCGCCCTCGACGCGGCGCCTGCCATGCAGCAGCCGGCCGTCCGCACGGGATGTGTCCCATTCGATGCAGAACAACCCCGACCCCCTTCTCGGGGGCAGGGTTTGCTCTTGGATCAAATTGGTGGAGACGGCGGGAATCGAACCCGCGTCCGCGATCGCGTGACGGTGACGTCTACGAGCGTATCCGGCGCTCTGATCTCGCCCTCAGGTCGCCTCGCCGGCGGGGTTCCTGAGGGCCAGCTCCCTGAGATGTCCCCGGTTCGGCGGAAGCGGACCTCCCCGGGTGATCCGGCATGTTGATTCCGAGGATCCCAGCGGCCGGCTGGCCGGGCTCAGAACCTCACTCGCCTAGTTTGAGCTAGACAGCGAGGGCGTACTCGTGAGAGTCCGCACGTATGGTTTTGCCAGGTGTTTTGCGAGGCCTCCTGGCACCTCGGCTCGCAACCACCGTCACGAAGTCGACCACGTCGAAGCCATGTCGTCCCCGTGTCGGTACGCCTTGGAGTCTAGCGCCCACGCGAGCTACGGCGCGGGCGCGGGCGCTTGCGGCGATGGCTCGGGTTCGGGCTGCGTCTCGTCGGGCGCCGCCCGCTCCGTGCCCTCGGGCGCCACGGTCGTCGTCTCCGCAGGCGGCACGGTCGTGGTCTCCACCGGCGGGACGGTGACCGTCGGTGCATCCGCGTCCGGCTCGGTCTCACTCGGCGTCGTCGTCGTGGTCGTCGTGGCCGGCTGCGAGGGCTCGTCCTCTCCGCCGAAGAACGTCGTCTGGCGACCGCCGCCCGACGCCGAGCTGCCGGCGACGAACTCCGGCACGGTGATGATCACCGCTGCGACGAGGAAGCCGAGCAGCCCGGTGACGACCGCCATCTTCCAGGCATGCCCGCCACCGCCGCGCGAGCTGCCGGCGATCTCGCCCTGCTGGGCGACGCGCTCGCCGATCGCCTGCGGTGGCGCCGCCGGCTCGTTCGGCGCCGCCGCGCTGCGTACGACGCCACGTACGGGAACCGCTCGCGCGACCGCGTATGTCGGGCGGGCGAGCGCCTCCTTGAGCAGCGCGACCAGGACCGGCATCGCCGCCGCCGCGCCGAGCGTCCCCGGCGCCCAGATCTTCGAGACGGTATACGCCGCTGCCGCAGACGCGGCAGCGGTGATAGCCAGCGTCGGCAGGTCCACGCCGCCGCTGCGAGGAGATGTGTTTGATGCGCTCACAACCCTCGCGGCTGCCCGCTGGCGAACGCGTCTAACCGTCTAGCGAAGCGACGCTTAACGTAGTGCGACGCGGTTCCGGGGCGCTTGAGGAACCCTCTGCCGGGTCGCGCTCCGAAGAGGCGCCCCGGCGTCTGGGTGGCGCGGCCTCACACCTCGATGGCCTCGCTCTCTGCGGTCCGGTTCCGCGTCGCAGGACGAAGATACGACCGGGCCGGACCGAAGTTCAAGAGCCAAAACGCACAAAGCGCGCATTCTGCGTGAAATATCCTCTCGGCGATGACCGTCGAAGATGTCTCCTGGAACCTTTCACCACTCGTCCACGGCGAGGGCGACGCCGGCGCTGACCGCCTCGTCGACGAGGCCGCCGAGCGCGCGCAGCGCTTCGCCGAGACCTACGCAGGCCGCGTCGCCGAGCTGACCGGTGCGCAGTTCGCCGCTGCGGTCAGCGAGCTGCAGGAGATCTCAGAGCTCGCCTCGCGTTCGGGCCACTACGCGATGCTGCGCTTCAGCGTCGACACCGCCGATCCGCAGATCGGCGCGCTGATGCAGCGCATGCAGGAGAAGAGCACCGCGATCGAGACCCAGCTGCTGTTCTTCGAGCTCGAGTGGGCGGCGCTCGAGGACGACCGCGCCGACGAGCTGCTGGCCGCCGACGGCTTGGACACCGCGCGCCACTTCCTGCGCTCCGCGCGGCGCTACCGCCCGCACCTGCTCTCCGAGCCCGAGGAGAAGATCCTCGCCGAGAAGTCGATCTCCGGAAGCTCGGCATGGTCGCGGCTGTTCAGCGAGCAGGTCTCGGCGCTGCAGGTCGCGCTGCCCGACCAGGACGAGCCGGTGCCGCTGGATGCCGCGCTGGCACGGCTTATGTCGCCCGACCGCGAGCTGCGCCGCACGAGCGCCGAAGCGGTCACGGCCGCGCTCGCGCCGGGACTGCGCACGCGCGCCTACATCTTCAACACGCTGCTGCACGACAAGGCCGTCGACGATCGCCTGCGCCACTACGACAACTGGCTCGCCGCGCGCAACCTCGCCAACGAGGCCTCCGACGAGTCCGTCCAGGCGCTGCTGAGCGCCGTCCGCAACCGCTACGAGATCCCGCGCCGCTGGTACCGCCTCAAGGCGCAGCTGCTCGGCATCGACCGGCTCGCGGATTACGACCGCATGGCCGCCGTCACGCAGGACGACGAGCCCGTCGAATGGGAGGACGCCAAGGAGCTCGTGCTCGCCTCCTACGCCGATTTCACCCCCGAGCTCGGCGATCCCGCGCGCACGTTCTTCGACGACGAGCGCATCGACGCTCCGCCGCGGCCGGCCAAGCGCGGCGGAGCGTTCGCCGCCTACACCGTCCCCTCGGAGCACCCATACCTGATGCTCAACTACACCGCCAAGCGACGTGACGTGCTCGTCCTCGCGCACGAGATGGGTCACGGCCTGCACGCCGAGCTCGCGCGTCCGCGCGGCGTGCTCGAGCAGGGAACGCCGCTGACGCTCGCCGAGACGGCGTCGGTGTTCGGCGAGACGCTCGTCTTCGGTCGGCTGCTCGATCAGGCGCCGACGCCCGAGTCGCGCCTGTCGCTGCTGGCCGAGTCGATCGAGGGCTCGATCGCGACCGTGTTCCGGCAGACGGCGATGAACCAGTTCGAGGACCTCGTCCACACCGCGCGCCGCACCGAGGGCGAGCTCGCCGTCGAGCGCCTCAACGAGCTGTGGGCCCAGTCGCAGGAGGAGATGCTCGCCGACAGCGTGCAGCTCACCGACGGCTACCGCTCGTGGTGGTCCTACGTGCCGCACTTCATCTCGACGCCGGGCTACGTCTACGCCTACGCCTACGGTCAGCTGCTCGCGCTGTCGATCTACAAGCGCTACGTCGACGAGGGTTCCTCGTTCGTGCCGAGCTACCTCGAGCTGCTGCGCGCCGGGGGCTCGCGCAGTCCCCAGGAGCTTGGCCAGATCGTCGGCATCGACCTCGCCGACCCCGGCTTCTGGGACAGCGGGCTGGATCTCGTCGAGGCGCAGCTCGAGGAGGCCGAGGCGGCCGCCCAGGAGGCGCTTTCGCGCGCGTAGGCAGCCGGCTCGTCACTGCATCGAGCGCGCGTCGGACGAGCGGCCTGACGCCGCCGGTGAGAAGTCGGCGCCTGAGCTCGCCGGAGTTCCGGCGCGCGCTGTCACAATGGATGGCATGAGTCAGCACTGGCCGGCACCTCCGGCACCCCCGGGCTTCGCTCCCGCCTCGCGCGTCGAGGAGCCGCTGGCCCCTGCGCGGCAGCCCCAGCCGCAGCGCACGCCGGCGCCGCAGCCGGACCAGCGCCCGTGGTGGCGTCGCAGCCTTTCGCTGCTGGTGGTCATCGGACTCCTCGCGCTGAAGTGGGGCAAGGCCGCGCTGCTGCTGCTGCCGAAGGCCAAGGTGCTCACGACGTCGGCGACGATGCTCGTCTCGATCGCCGCCTACAGCCTGATCTGGGGCTGGAAGTTCGCGCTCGGCTTCGTCCTGCTGCTGTTCGTACACGAGATGGGGCACGTCATCCAGCTGCGCCGCGAGGGCATCGAGGCCAGCGCGCCGATGTTCATCCCGTTCCTCGGCGCCGCGGTGATGGCGAAATCGCTCGGCGACGACGCGACGGCCGAGGCGCGCGTCGGCCTCGCGGGCCCGATTCTCGGCACGCTCGGGTGCCTCGCGCTGCTGCCGATCGCATTCGCCACGGGCGAGGACTTCTGGTACGCGCTGATCTTCACCGGCCTGTTCCTCAACCTCTTCAACCTGCTGCCGGTGGTGCCGCTCGACGGTGGTCGCGCGATGGCCGCGCTGTCGCCCTGGATGTGGTTCGTCGGGCTCTTCGCGATGCTCGTGCTCGCCTTCACGTACCCCAACCCGATCATCCTCCTGATCCTGCTGCTGGCCGGCTTCGAGACCTACAGGCGCTGGAAGGCGCGCCAGGCCGGCGACGCGGCCGCGCTTGCGTACTACCGCGTGAAGCCCGCGCACCGGCTGGCGGTCCTCGGCGTCTACCTGGCGCTGATCGTCGTCTGCGCCGTCGGCATGGGGCTCACGTTCGTCCAGCGCGACATCCCCGCCTAGCCCCTGGGTGTCGAGATGGCCGAGATCACGGTCCAGCGCCTGACCAAGCGCTACGGGGAGACGCTCGCAGTCGACGACCTGTCCTTCACGGTGCAGGCGGGCCGCGTGACGGGCTTTCTCGGGCCTAACGGCTCAGGCAAGTCGACGACGATGCGCGCGCTGCTCGGCCTCGTGCGGCCCACGAGCGGTCGCGCGCTGATCATGGGCAGGCCGTTCGCCGAGCTGAGCGATCCGGTGCGCGCCGTCGGTGCGGCGCTCGACGCGCACGACGTGCATCCCGGCCGCTCCGGGCGCGCGCACCTGAGGACGATCGCGGCGGCGGCGGGCCTGCCGACGTCGCGCGTCGACGAGGTGCTCGACATGGTCGAGCTGACGCCCGCGCGCGACCGGCGCGTCAAGGGCTACTCGATGGGCATGCGCCAGCGCCTCGCGCTCGCCGCGGCGCTGCTCGGCGATCCGAAGATCCTGATGCTGGACGAGCCGGCCAACGGCCTCGACCCGCAGGGCATGCGCTGGCTGCGCGACATCCTCGTGCGGCTCGCCGGCGAGGGGCGCGCGGTGCTGATCTCCAGCCACGTGCTCTCCGAGGTCGAGCAGACCGTCGACAGCGTCGTCGTGATCGGGGCCGGGCGGCTGGTCATGCAGGGCTCGCTCGCCGAGCTCGTCAAGGGCGACCGGCGGCCGGCGCTCGTGCGCTCGCCGCGCGCCGCCGAGCTGCGTGAGCTGCTGGAGGACGCCGGCGCAAGCGTCGCCAGCGACGGGCGGCGCGACTCGATGCACGTCCACAACGCGTCGCTGGAGGAGATCGGAACGCTGGCGGCCGACCACGGCATCCCGATCTTCGAGCTGACGCATGAGGTCACGACGCTCGAGGATCGCTTCCTCGAGCTGACCGGCGAAGGCGGGAACGTGCGATGAACGCCCTGAAGTCCGAATGGCTGAAGCTCGTGTCGGTTCGCACGACGTGGGGGCTGCTGGGCGCGATGGTCCTGATCGAGGGCCTGGCGGCGGGTCTCGTGACCGGCCTCGGCGACATCGAGGACCTGCGCAGGGGAAACGTCGCGACGTTCATCATCGGCACGCACCTGGCGACCGTCTTCATGTTCACGCTCGGCGCGCTGCTGTCGACGAACGAGTTTCGCCACGGGACCGCGAACTCGACGTACGTCGTCACCCCCAAGCGCGAGCGCGTGGTGCTGGCGAAGCTCGCCGTCGGGCTGGCGGTCGGGGTGGTCGGCGCGCTGCTGTACATCGCGGTCAACGCCGGTCTCGGCCTGTCGATCCTGTCCTCGCGCGGTGTCGTCGTGGACGCCGACACGGCGGTCAACGGCTACGTCGGCGTCGGCGTCGGGCTCGTCCTCGGCTGCCTGTTCGGCGTCGCGCTCGGTTCGCTGCTGCGCAACCAGGTTCTCACGATCATCGTCGGCCTCGTGCTGTTCCTGCTCGCGGGCACCGTGGCGCTGTTCATCGGCAGCGACGTCGGCCGGTACTTCCCGGGCGAGGCGCTGCTGGCGCTGCAGAACACCCCGAGCGTCGACCTCCTGAGCCAGACCGACGGCGGCCTCGTGCTCGCGGCCTACTGCGTCGTGCTCGGGATCGCCGGGATGATCTTCACGCGCCAGCGGGAGATCACGTAGGGACCCACCAAGGCCGGCCGCGACGCTCGACAGCCGGGCCTTGACCTGCACGTTCAGCGGTATGCCGCCTTCGCCGAGCGGTCATCCGACAGCGAGTCGCGCGAACGCGCGACGAGTGCCTCGATCGCATCGGCGAGGTGCTCCTGTTCGATGTTGTAGTCCCCGCGCGCGACCCTGAGGCGATGGGCCTCGAGGAGCACGTCGGCGTGCGTGTGACCGGCCGGCGGCTGGAAGCGGTAGGAGGCCAGCTCGATCAGGAGCCCGAGCGGATCCTCGAAGTAGATCGAGTCCATGAAGCCGCGGTCCTTGACGCCGCTGTGTGAGATGCCGCGCTCGTCGAGTCGCTCGACGGCCTGCGCGAAGGTCGCCTGCGAGATCGCGAACGCCACGTGGTGCACGCAACCGGGATCGGAGGGCGTCCGGGTCGGGTCGACCGCGCGCTCTTCGTTGGTGAAGATCGTGATCAGACGGCCGTCGCCGGGGTCGAAGTACAGGTGGCTCTCCGACGCCCGATCGAGGTTGGGCTGCTCGAAGACGAACGGCATCCCGAGCACGCCCTCCCAGAAGTCGATCGACGTCTGCCGGTCGGCCCCGACGATCGTTATGTGGTGAACGCCCTGGCTCTGGAGCTTGCGCATCGCCGTAGGGTCGCACGACCGGCATCTGCCCGTGGGGCGGCGGATCGCAGCAGGCGCCGCTGCTCGGCGTCGCCTCAGCGCCGGACGGCGCGCAGCGCCCGGTCCATCTCCCGCTTCGTCTCGCGTTCCTTGATCGAGTGGCGCTTGTCGAACTGGTCCTTGCCCCTTGCGACCGCGATCTCGACCTTCGCGCGGCCGTCGGAGAAGTAGATCCGCGTCGGGACGAGCGTCAGGCCCTTCTCCTTGACCTGCGCGGCGAGCTTGTCGATCTGGCGGCGGTGGGCGAGCAGCCGGCGGTCGCGCTCGGGCTCGTGGTTGGCGCGCGCCGCCGGGCCGTAGGGCGGGATGTGGACGTTGTGCAGGTACAGCTCGCCGTCGCGGATGAGCGCGTAGCCGTCCTTCAGCTGCGCCCCGCCCTCGCGCAGCGCCTTGACCTCGGTGCCCTGCAGAACGATCCCGCACTCGAGCCTCTCGAGCAGCTCGAAGCGATACGACGCGTAGCGGTTCGAGGCGACGTCACCGGGCGCCACCTTGCGCTTCTTGGCCTTGGCCATGCAGGCGAGCTTAGGGCCTATCCCGCTAGGCCCCGCACGATGCCGCGCCCGATGACCGCGTCGCGGAGGCGGGACGGCTAGCGCACGCGACCGCAGGCGATACGGGCGCCCGAGTCGCCGGTTGCGAGCGTCGTCGCGTCCGGATCCGGCTCGTAGCGCTCGGTCGGGATGTTGGCGTGGTTGTCGGGCAGCGCGTGCACGATGACGGCGCTGCCGTCCGCGTCGCGCAGGTCGGCCAGCGAGAAGCGGTCGGTGCTGAACCGGGCCTGCGCCTTGCCCCCCGACATCACGAGCAGCGGCGGCATGTCGCCGGCGTGTCCGGGGTGCGCGTCTCCAGCCTCGTTGAGGTGCGGTCCGGCGGTCATGAAGCTCGGGGCCTCGCACTTGCCGACTGCGTGGACATGGAAGCCGTGAAAGCCGGGCGAGAGGTTGCGGACCCTGACGGTGACCCGCAGCGCACGACTCCTGCCGCGGCGCTCGAAGCGCACCGTACCGACCTTCTCGCCGGTCGCGTCGACGAGGGTCGCGCGCGCCTTTCGTCTGTCGTTGGACGACGACCTGTGCTTGGACTCCGACTTGTCCTTGGACTTCGACTTGTGCTTGGACTCCGCGCCCTGCGCGAGCAGGGCGGCCGACAGCGCGGTCACGAGCACGGCGCCCGTCAGCGCAAGCGCCGCGACGACGGTATTGCGGCGTCTCATCCAGCTCATCCGATGCCTCCCGGTCGACGGTCTTCCCCGACTGGCCCTGTATACCTCACGCGCCGTCGCTCAGGGGCCGGAATCGACACCTTGGCGCGGCTGCGCGCGGCAAACAGCTCTCAGTCGCAGCCGAGCCAGGCGAGCGCGCGCCGCGCGAGGCGTGGCGGCACGCTATGGCCACCGTCGAACTCCTCGTACGTGACGTCGTAGCCGCTGGCGCGCAGTGCCGGCACGAGGCGTCGGCTGCAGCGGTCGATCGGCAGGACGCGGTCGGCGACGCCGTGCGTGACGAACAGGCGCGGCTGCCCCACCCGGCTCGCCGCTGCGGCGAAGCCGGGCGAGAAGGCGATGAGGTGCGTGAACAGGTCGCCGTTGGCGATACCGAGCGACAGCGCGTAGGACGCCCCGTCTGAGAATCCGCCCAGCACGACTCGGGCCGGGTCCACCGGACAGGTCGCGAACACGTGCTCGAGCGCGACGTCGAGGAAGTCGACATCGGGCCCGAAGCCGCCGCTGATGACGTCCCAGGTCGAGCTGCGGGCGTCCGGCGCAAAGAGAAGCAGGCCATGCGCGTCGGCGAGGTCGTCGAGCAGTGCGATCCCGGCCGGTGCCGATGCTCCCGCGCCATGCAGCAGGACCACGAGCGGGACCGGACGTGCCGCCGCAGCAGCCGGGACGTGCAACAGCCCGTCTCGCTCGTACCCCAGCCCCAGCGCGCTTCGGCCGACAGGGGCCCGCAAGCCGACGCCGGCGCTGGGGCGCGCCTGCAGGCGTCCGTCGCGCCCACGCGCGCCCAGCTCTGGCACGTCAGGCCTCGCCCCGATCGCTGCCGTCGCCGCCGCCGTCGTCGCCGGCGTACGTGCGCGCCCGGTTGGTGTGGCGCTCGTACACCTGCGACCCTCTGATTCCGAGCCTCATGGCGTCTGATCATCTTGACCAAAGGCTGCTGCGTGCGCGCGCTCGTCCAGCGACTGAGCCCCCGCGCCGGTTCGACGCGGACGACCTGGCGCGCCTTGACCGAGGCCTGCGGCGCAGGCTCTGCGAGGTGGTCTTGACCGAGGCCGGCGCGCGCCTCGTCGATTTCCGGGCGCCCGCGGCACACGACGAGCTGCTGCTGCGCGTCACGCCGCTCTGGACCCGTCGCACGGTGCGCGTCCGGATCGCGGCTCGCCCGGTCGATCAGCCGGCGCTCGATCGCCTCGCGGTCCGCGTTAGCGAGGCCGGCGATGTCGAAGGGGTGATGATCGCCGCCCACGGCCTCGACGAGCCGTGCGTGCCGCACGGCGTGGTGCGATTGATCGAGCCTGAGGAGCTGATCGCCCGGCTGCAGCGCTCGGCATTGATCGCCTGGCCCGGGCGCAAGCCGGAACTGGCATTCGAGCGATCGGCGGTCGCTCGTCAGGTGACACGAGGGGCGACGACGCTCGATCCCGTCGGGATCCGCTGGCTGCCCGTGCTTGCGCTCGACGAGTTGCCTACCGAGATCGCCGACCTCGGTGAGGCGCCGCAGGACGTCCTCGAGCGTACGGCCTTCCCGGCTGCTCACGTCGGTGTTCCGCTTCGGCGGCGAGCGCTTCCGAGAGTCGCAGCGCGGGACAGGCGCCCCCGACGCGGTGCTTCGCTGGCCGGCCGGCAGCGCAGTGCGCGACGCGGCGATCGTGGAGTGCATCGCCGCCGCCGGCGGCTACGCGATGGACGCCGACGATGAGCTGCGGTTCGCGGCCTACGTGGAGGCTCTCCGTGACGGCGTCGCCGAGGCTGGCTGCGAGATCGCGTTCCTGATCGTGATCTCGTCCGACTTTCCCGGCCCGCGCGGCGGTCGCCATCCCTTCCGCCGCCGAGCGGAGTCGCTGGCGCAGCGCGTCGGCGTGACGCTCGTGTACGTGCGGGCCGTCGACCTCGCGCGCCTGGCCGTCGCGGTCGAGGCCAGCGAGCTGCCGCTCGCCGCGCGCGAGGCGCTGCCGTGGTCGCAGATCCTGTCCGCCGGCATGCTGCGCTTCGAGGATCTCGAGCGGCTGCTGCAGACCTGATCGCGGATCGACGGCGCGCGCGATCGCGCAAGCGGACCTTGTAGCGTTCCGCCTTCACACATCCGGGGGGTCCCTGCACGAGGGGCTGAGAGGGCGCTCGCTAGCGCCGACCCGACGACCTGATCTGGATCATGCCAGCGAAGGGAGATACCAATGCACACGCGCACCGTCTTTGCATCCGACGCGACCTGTCGCACGCAGATGCAGCTCGCGCGCCGTGGAACCGTCTCGCCCGAGATGAACCGCGTCGCCGAGCGCGAGCACCTCAGCCCGCAGCTCGTCCGCGACGAGGTCGCGCGCGGTCGGATGATCATCCCGGCCAACGTTCACCACCAGGCCCTCGACCCGATGGCGATCGGTCTCAAGGCGCGCGTGAAGATCAACGCCAACATCGGCAACTCGCCGACGACGTCCTCGCTGCAGGAGGAGGTCGGGAAGCTCGGCCTCGCCGAGCGCTGGGGAGCTGACACCGTGATGGACCTCTCGACGGGCAAGCGCATCGACGAGACCCGCCAGGCGATCCTCGACGCCGCCGCCGTGCCGATCGGGACGGTCCCGATCTACCAGGCGATGGAGGGGCTGCGCCACGCCGAGGAGCTGACCGCCGAGCTGCTGCTCGAGACGATCGAGCGCCAGGCGCGCCAGGGCGTGGACTACATGACGATCCACGCCGGCGTGCTGCTCGAGCACCTCCCGCTCTGCCAGCACCGGGTGACCGGGATCGTCTCGCGCGGCGGCGGGCTGCTGGCGCGCTGGATGGTCCACCACAGGCGCGAGAACCCGCTCTTCGAGCACTTCGACGACGTCCTCGAGATCTGCCGTGCGCACGACGTCTCGCTGTCGCTCGGCGACGGGCTGCGGCCGGGCTCGATCGCCGACGCCTCGGACGCCGCGCAGTTCGCGGAGCTCGACACGCTCGGCGAGCTGACGCAGCGCGCCTGGGCGCGCGACGTGCAGGTGATGGTCGAGGGCCCCGGCCACGTGCCGCTGGATCAGCTCGAGATGAACGTGCGCCGCCAGCAGGAGGTCTGCCACGAGGCGCCGTTCTACACGCTCGGGCCGCTCGTGACCGACGTCGCGCCGGGCTATGACCACATCACATCCGCGATCGGCGCGGCGATCGTCGGCTGGCACGGCACGTCGATGCTCTGCTACGTCACCCCGAAGGAGCACCTCGGCCTGCCCAACGCCGAGGACGTCAAGCAGGGCCTGATCGCCTACCGGATCGCCGCCCACGCGGCCGACCTCGCGCGCGGCGACCGGCGCGCGGCGCAGTGGGACCGCAAGCTCTCGAAGGCGCGCTTCGACTTCGACTGGCGCGAGCAGTTCGCGCTCTCGCTGGACCCCGAGACCGCGCAGGCGATGCATGACGAGACGCTCGGCGACGACTACTTCAAGTCAGCCGAGTTCTGTTCGATGTGCGGGCCGAAGTTCTGCCCGATGCACAACTTCAAGGACGTCGACTGGGACGAGATCCGCGCGGTTGTCGAGGAGCGCCGGAGCCGGCGCGCGGCGGCGTGAGGCTCAGGACCGGGTGCGCTGACAGCGCACCCTCGATCGGTTGATGCCGCCGGCGCCGCGCCCTGTGTCGAGCCCGTCGGCGCGTCGCTGAGGGCGGCCGGGCGCAGCGCGGTCGACGACGAAGCCGGTGATCGGAGTTCGCCGCGGCGGCTGCCGTGGCTATTGCGCGTTGCGTGGTCCGGCCATGCCGCGTTCGATCAGGATGAGGTCGTCGTTGGCGGTGAGCGTCGCGGTGCCCACGGACGCGCTCAGGACGATGAGGGCGACCGCGACGCTGGCCGGGCGCTGGACGGCGGTGCGCCAGCGTGCCGAGAGCGCCGGTGGGTCGGTGCCGGCTGGCGCTTCGGCTGCCTCGCGCCCGCGGAGCCGCGTCGCGGCTTCGATCAGCGGCACGAACGCGCAGGCGATCGTGAGGCTCGCGAGGATCGCGACCTTGATGCCGTATTCCGTCGGCTGGAAGAACACGAGTGCGGCGGCGACGAGGGCGGTCGCGGCGCCGTAGACGATCCGGGCAGCAGGCAGCCTGGGAGCGGTCGCGGGGTCGGACATCATGAAGAAGACGAAGATCAGGAGCTCCGGGGACGTGCAGATGTGCAGCCAGTAGTTGATCCCACTGATCGTGTCGGCCTCCCAGATCGCGACGAAGCTGCGGCCGCTCGCGGCGAACAACGCGATCAGCAGCGTGAACGGGGCGAGGAACGAGAGCGCCATCGGCAGCATCCGGACGGCGCGGAGGACCCAGACGGCGCCGAACGCGATGACGACGAGCGCCGCGATGACGGGCGCCTCGAGCGGACCCCAGTAGAGGTACTGGGGGAACACGTGCAAGGGCCCGACGACGAGCAGCACCCAGACGAGGCCGACGTTGGACGGGTTGAAGCGGTGGCGCCCACCGGGGCGCACGAAGTACTTCACGAGCAGCGCGACGCTGGCGGCGAGCAGAAACCACTCGATGCCGTGCAGGCTCCACCAATCGCCGTGCTTGGTGCCCGACGCGCGCAGGATGAACGCGATGCTGTTGCCGGTCAGCAGCGCGCTCGCAGGCCAGGCGAGGACCCCCTGTCGCCAGAGCGTCACCGACGTGTCGACGACCGCGCAGAAGCCGATCGTGACGAGGATCTGGGCGATCGACAGCTTGAAGTCCAGCACCGTCTGGCCGAGGACCTGCAGCATCACGATCACCGCCGAGAGCTTCAGGCGCGGATCGCCGAGCTTGGGCAGGATCACCGGGATCCTGCGCCTGCCGAGCACAAGCTGCGGCGCAGACGGCAGTGCGGTCGCGGCCGTCACGGCTGTGCTCCGACGGGCGCCGCGACCTCGAACTCCTGTGCGGTGATCTCCTCGAGCCGGCGCTTGCGCGTCTCGATCCCGAAGGCGGCTGCGGCAAGCGCGGCGAGCGCCATCGGGATCGCTCCGATGAGCGCCGTACCCGTGATCGTCGGGGGGGCGAGCGCGGCCACGACGATCGCGATGATGACGACGCCGCCGGCCTTGCTCGCCGCTGCGGCGAGTCCGGATCCGCGCGCTCGGATGCGCGTCGGGTAGACCTCGGCGCTGTAGGCGGCCAGCACGGCCACCATCGAGCTGATCCCCCAGATCGGGACGACGAGCAGCGCGTTGAGCAGGGTGCGGTCGTCGGCGACAGCGTCACCGGCGACGGCGAACGCGAAAAGCGCCGCTGCCGTGAGGCCGGCGAGCAGGACGATCGTCTTCTTGCTGCTCCAGAACCCGTAGAGCCACGCGATCAGGAAGTTCAGCGGAAAGCCGATCAGCGCTGAATCACGCAGGATGCGATCGGCGCTGACCTCGGTGTAGCCGAGGCTGCGCAGGTTCGTGGGGATCCAGAGCTGAAAGCCAAAGCTGACGAGGCCGATTGCCAGGGCGAGCAGTACGACCACGGCGGTCGGCCGCCACAGCGGCCGCTGGAAGAGCTGCATGAAGCCGGATCTCACGCGCTCTTCGACGGCGAGATCGGCTTGCTCGTCGGGCACGAGCTCCGCGCCGTAGCGCGCCATCACTGCGCGTGCTTCCTCGCGGCGCCCGTGGGCGAGCAGGAAGCGCGGTGACTCGGGGATCCAGCGGTTGAGGACGATCAGCGCCAGCCCCGTCGGAAGCCCTATCAGCCACAGGATCCGCCAGCTGTACTCGGGCACGAGTGTCGCCGAAAGCCAGCTCGTGACGATGTACGCCCCGGCGACGTCACCCCCGATGAGCACCATCAGCCAGCCGCGGTGACGGGCCGGGATCGTCTCGGCGATGAGCGTGAAGACGATCGGGAGCATGCCGCCGACGCCGAGGCCCATCACGAAGCACATCACGAGGTTGAGCTCGTAGGAGGGCATCGACCCGCAGATCGCGGTGGCCACGAACAACACCCCCGCCAGCAGGATCGACGCGCGGCGGCCGATGCGATCTCCGAGCCATCCCCACGACAGCGACCCGATCACGGTGCCGGCGATTCCCGCCAGCGGCAGGAGCGCGGCCGGAGGATGGCCTGTCGGGTTGCTCGGCGACTTCATGCCGTATTCGGCGGCGAATCCCGGCACCACGAACGCAAGCGTCGTCGGCTTCATCACGTCGATCGTCACCGCAGCGGCCATGACGAGCAGCAGACCGACGTGCGCCCCGCGGATCTTGGCGTCGTCGAGCGCCCTGACCGACACGCGGTCGCTGCTGCCATCCCCTACCCCGGCCCGCGGAAACAACCCGTACGCGGTCAGGCCCAATCCGGCGAAGATCAGGATCATGCCGATGAGCATCGGCGCGTCGAGGCCCATGCCGGCGAGTCGATAGCCGTCGTCGGCGGCCTGTAGGTACATCGGCAGGTGCAGGAGGACGCCGACGGTCACGGCGGCGACCCCCGCCCATGCCACGCGCTCGCGCCGCGAGATCCGCCCTGACGCGACTGCGGCGCCCGACACGACGGCGTCGACGCGCTCCGGACCGCTCACCGGGGGGGCTTGAGCGTCGCGCCCGCGTACGCGCTGAGGAGGTTCTGGCACCACAACACGACGGAGCGATAGCGGCTCGGGTCGACGCCCTTCGGCAGCATGAAGTTCATCGATCCGGTCGTCGTTTCGAGCATTTGCACGAACGCCGCCGGGGCGCTGCGGTACTGGCGCGTCGTGCCCGGCGCGCGCAGCGGGCTCAAGCGGATCTCGAGGTCGATGTTCGGGGTGACGTAGAAGTCGTCGAGTCGCAGCGCGTGCCGGCCATTGGGCAGCCGGTAGATCGTCACCCGTCCGGTGCCGACCTGATCGATCCGATAGAAGCGCCCGGTCGAGAGCCTGCTGGCGCCAGGCGCGGTCATCGCAGGCAGCGGCGGCTCGGTGAGCGGCACGTCGACCTGCTGCTCGACTTGCATCTGCCAGCGTCCGCCGGCGGTGATCGTCAGCGGACCTGCCGGCTTCGCGACCAGCTCAACAGTCTTGCGCGCCGGGCAGCGCGCCTCGATCAGCGGCTTTGCTGCGCCGCTCGTCGCGACGGCGAACCTCCCCGACGTGCAGTTCCACTTCATGCGCCATTGAATCGCGTCGTCGCGGATCCTGGGCGCAACCGTCGTCTGTCCCGCCGCGCCGCGGAACCGTTCGACCTGCTGCCACCACGGCTGGGAGCGCAGCACGGTCCGCTGCGTGGCGGCCTCAGGTGAGTCCGTGACGACCCGGCTGAAGGCGGACGCGCGCAGGGGTGCCGCGGCTGAGCCGAACAGCGCTTCGCGCGTCCCGAAGAGGTCGCTGCCGACAACAAAGCTCGCTGCCAGCAGAAGCAATCCCAACCCCGTGCCGAGAACCCGCACCGGAGCGGGCGCGCGACCTGCCGGCCTCTGCAGATCGCGGGCTCGATCCGGCACATCCTTGGCAGTGCTGCTCTTCGCGAGGTCTACGCCCACGGCTCGCTCGCATCCGATCCCGGCCGCTGTCTGCGCGCAGCCGCCCCAGTGAGGTTCACCATGATGTTCGCTCCGCCGGCATCATCACTACCTGTGCGCAGCATAGAGCGGCGCGTCGCAGCAATCGTCCAGCAGCCACAGCGCGCTCGCAGCGCGCGACCCGCGGCGAGGCGACCGCTCGGCACGGAGCCGACGCGCTGGCCGTAGCCGACGTCCTCAGGGCGCCTCGACCTCGACCAGCACGAGGTCGACGCGCCCGCGCGCGGTCTCGACGCGCTCGACCTTCACGCGCAGCGGATCGCCGAGGCGGATCGTCTGCCCGCTGCGCTCGCCGGTCAGGATCGTGCCCTCCTCGTTGAGCTCCCACCAGTCCCCGCGCAGCCGGCGGACCGGCAGCAGCCCCTCGTGGCCGCCCGCGAAGCGGACGAACGCGCCGGCGCCGATGAGGCCCGTCACCTCGCCGTCGAACTGCTGGTCGAAGCCGTTCTCGAACAGCTCGCGCTCGAGCAGGAACGCGCGCGCGATGCGGTCGGCCATGCGCTCGATCGCCATCGCGTCGCGCTCGCGCGAGGACGACCAGCTGCCGGTCTCCTCGAGCTCGGACGAGCGCGGCGCCTCCTCCCCCGCGCCGACGGCGGACAGCAACGCGCGGTGCGCGACGAGGTCGGGGTAGCGCCGGATCGGCGACGTGAAGTGCGAGTAGTGCGTCAGGCCGAGGCCGGCGTGGCCGAGGTTCTTCGGGCTGTAGTAGGCCTGCTTGAGCGCGCGCAGCACGAGGAAGGTCAGTGCCTCGTGGCCGTGGCCGGTGCGCGCGGTGTGCTGCGCGACGGCGCGCGAGCAGGCCGCGATCACCTCCGCCGCCTCGGACGGCGTCATGTGCTCGCGCAGCGGCGGCGTCGCGACGTCGAGCGACGCGAGCTGCTGCACGAGCCGCAGCGCCTTGTCGCCGTCGGGCTTCTCGTGCACCCGGTACAGCGTCGGGACGGCCCGCTCTGCCAGCAGCCGCGCAACCTGCTCGTTGGCGGCGATCATCAGGTGCTCGACCAGCCGGTGCGACTCGGTCTGCTCGCTCGGGCGCGACTCGGCGACGTGGCCGCCCTTGTCGAAGGCGAACTCCGGCTCGCTCGTCTCGAGCTCGAGCGCGTCCTGGCGCATGCGGCGCTCGTGCAGCGCGGCCGCCACCGCGCGGGCCGCGGCGAGCGGCGCCGCCCACGGCTGCGCCGCCTCCTCCGCGCCGGAGAAGATGCGGTCGACCTGCTCGTAGTCCAGCCGCGCGTCGGAGCGGATCGTCGAGCGGTAGAACTGCGCGCGCTTGACGTCGGCGCCCCTGAAGTCGAGCTCGACCGTGACCGCCGCGCGCTCCTGCAAGGGCACGAGCGAGCAGGCGTCGTTGGACAGCGCCTCGGGCAGCATCGGCTCGACGCGGCCGGGGACGTAGACGCTCGTCGCGCGGCGCGCGGCCTCGCGGTCGACGAGCGAGCCGGGCCGCACGTAGGCGCTGACGTCGGCGATGTGCACCCAGATCCGCGTGCGCCCGTCGTCGCGCAGCTCGGCCGAGATCGCATCGTCGAAGTCGCGCGCCGTCACGGGGTCGATCGTGAACGTCGTCAGCGCCGTCAGGTCGCGGCGCGCGAGCTCCGGGTCCGGGCCGCTGTCGCGCGCCTTCTTCGCGGCCCGCTCGACGGCCGGATCGAAGCGCCGGCGCAGGCCGCGGTCGAGCATCAGCGCCTCGAGCACGTCCGAGGCGACGTCCGGGCGACCGAGGCTGCGCAGCACCTTCGCGTGCCCGCCCGCGCGCTTACCGGACCCGCCCACCGCGACGAGCACGAGGTCGCCGACGCGCGTGCGCGAGTCGCGGTCGAGCACCATCCGCCCGCCGCGCTCGAAGAACGGCTCGGCGACGAGGAAGCGCCCGCGCTTGTCGACGGTCGCGACGATGCCCTCGCTGCTCTGCTGCTCGCGCTGCTGGGGAGCACGAGCGCCGCCGTCGGATCTCGTCGTCGGCGGGCGCTTGCGGTTCGGCTTGGCCGCCGCCTGGCGCTTGCTCACAGCTCGGCGGCGAGGACGTCGAGCGCCTCGTCGAGGGCCTCGTCGCGCTTCGTGTCCGGATCGTCCTGCGCGCGCACGTCGGGCTTCAGCCCAGAGCCGGGCTTCGTCCCCGCGCCGCCGAGGTTGCGCCCGCTGGGCAGGAAGTACTGCCCGACCGTGATGTCCAGTGCGCCGCCGTTGTCGAGCGGCAGGATCGCCTGGAAGACGCCCTTGCCGAACGTCCGGGCGCCGACGAGCTTGGCGCGATTCGTGTCCTGCAGCGCGCCCGCGACGATCTCCGCCGCCGACGCCGTCCCGCCGTCGACGAGGACGACCGTCGGAAGCCTGCCGGCGACCGGCTGGCCGACGGCCTCGAGCCTGCGCTCGCGCACCGCGCGCCCGCGCGTCGTGACGATCGGGCCTTCGGCGATGAACATGCTTGCGATCAGCTGCGCCTCGGTGACGAGGCCGCCGCCGTTGGCGCGCAGGTCGAAGACGATCCCCTTCGCGCCGCGGCGCTTTGCGCGGCGGATCGCCTCGTTCATCTCCACGTGCGCCGTCTCGGGGCCGAACGTCGACAGCGCGATGTAGGCCACGCGCGTGCCGCCGGCATTGGCGAGCTTCGAGCTGACGACCGGAACGCTGATCCGCGCGCGCGTCACGCGCCTCGTGAAGGTCCGCTCGCCGCGGCGGATCGTCAGCGTCACCGCGGTCCCCTCCGGGCCCTTGACGAACGCGACGGCGGCATCCTCGGTGAGCCCGGCGAGCGTGTGCCCGGCGGCGCGCGTGATGACGTCGCCGCGCCGCAGGCCGGCCCGCTTCGCAGGCGACTCCGGGTAGACGGTCTGGATCCGCAGCCCGGCCTTCACGCCGCGCACGCCGGTCCCGATGCCGGAGAACTCGTTGTTGATCGCCTGGCGGAACGTGGCGTACTCCTTCGGCGAGAAGTACGCCGAGAAGCGATCGTCCAAGTCCTCGACGGCCCCGCCGATCGCCGCGTCGGAGAGCGCTCCGCGCTCGACCGGCCGGTAGTACTTGTCGTGGATCACGTCGAGCGCCTCGAGCGTGACGCGCCGGTCCTCGGGGCCCGCGAGCGCCTCGGCGACCGGGCCGGGCAGGAAGCGGGGGTGCGCGCCGAGCCAGATCCCGAGCACGAGCAGGCACGGCGCGAGCACGATCAGCACGACCTTGAGGCTGGGCAGGCGGGAGGGCACGCCCCTACACGGTAGTCGCGCGGGGTCAGCGCCAGCGCCGGCGGCGCTCGCGGCGCTCGAGCGAATCGCTGATCAGCCAGAACGTCGGCGGCCAGAGGCCGACGAAGAGCGCGCGCCGCTCGGCGTTGCCGCGCTCGTCCTGATCGACGGTCTTCGCGCGCATCCAGAGCGCGACGCAGAGCGCGACCGAGCCGATCGACAGCGCTTGGAGGTGGTCGCTGCGCAGCCCGACGCGCTGGAGGACCGATGTGAGCATCGCGCCCTTCTTCCCCGGTGTGAGCGCCGTCATGCGACGGGTACCCCCGCGAGATGCCTCGGCGCCTGACGATCTCCCGCCGGGCCGCGACCGCCGCGCGCTGGCCGCTCGGCGTCCTGAAGACGGGCTGGGACTATCTCTGGCGCACGACGCCGATCGACCGCAGGGACGAGCCGGGCTGCGTCTTCGAGGACAGCCCGCCGCCGCTGCCGCCCGACGCCGACCGCACAGAGCATCAGGGCGTCGAGGACGGCTTCGGGCCGCTCATGCATCGCTGCTACGTCGCGAGGATCGGCGACGCCCGGATCAGCGGCGAGCAGCTGATCGACGTGTTCGCGGGCGTCCCCGACCGCGCCGCGCCGAAGGCGCTCGGGAGCTTCGTGAAGCTGCGCGGCGAGGAAGGGGCGCTGCGCGTCGGCGACGAGTTCGTCGTCCGGATGCCCGGTCCGTGGGACGGGCCGGTGCGCGTCGTCGAGATGATCGACAACGGCTTCGGCCTGGCGACGCTCGAGGGCCATCTCGAGGCCGGCCGGATTCGCTTCAGCGCAGAGGATCTGGGCCCGGGGCGACTGGAGGTGCGCATCGAGGCCTGGGCGCGCGGCGGCGACCGGCTGTCGAACCTGCTCTTCGACCGCCTGCCGATCAACAAGGAGGTGCAGCTGCACATGTGGACCTCGGTCCTCGAGCGGCTCATCGAGCTGTCCGGCGGCCGGCGCGACGGGCGCATCGAGATCACGACGCGGCGCGTCGACCCGGCGCAGCTCGCCGATGCTCGATAGGCGGCTGGCCGCGACGAAGCGCGCGCAGCGCGCGCTCGCGGAGCTCGCCGACCGGGCGCTGAACTTCGATCCCGCCGAGCTGGCCGACGCCGGGCCGGGTTCGGGCTGGAACGTCGACGACTACCGCCGGCTGCTGCCGTCCGAGCCGCCGGGCGCTCCCGTCGCGGGCGCCAGCTTCGAGATCGCCCGGCAGCTCATGTCCGACTACGCGTTCGCCGACCCGAAGATCGTCCGGGCGCTGTACGACCCCGCCCGCGGCCTCGCGAACCGCAACATGCTGCTGCAGGCTCGCTTCGGCCCGCTGCGCTTCCTCGTCGGCTGCCGCGTCGGTGCGATCGCCGACGAGACGAAGACCGTCGACGGGCGCTCGCTGCGCATCTGGGGCTGGAGCTACGCCACGCTCGAGGGGCACTTCGAGCGCGGGCAGATGGACTACGCGGTCTGGAAGTGGCTCGACGACGGCGGCGTCGAGTTTCGCATCCACGTCGTCTCGCGGCCGGCGAGCGTCGGCAACCCGCTGATCCGCCTCGGCTTTCGGCTCGTCGGCCGGCGCGAGCAGCAGCGCTTCGCGCGGCGGGCCTGCGAGCGGATGGGCGAGCTCGTCGAGCGCGAGCTCGCGCGCGCAGGCGCGCGGCGGTCGACGCCGGCGCACGTCTGACGGCCGAGCTACACCCGCAGGAAGCGGCGCAGCGACAGGCCGGAGCCGGCCGCGGAGACCGCCACGCTGGCGACGAGCAGGATCGCGACGAGCGCGCCGAAGTTCACGGTGTCGGTCGCGGTGATGAGCGAGAACTCCTGCTTGAACGGGTCGATGAAGGCGACCTTGGCGACGAGCAGCAGCAGGATCGCCAGCACCCCGCCCATCGCGCCCACGAGGACCCCCTCGATGACGAACGGCCAGCGGATGAACCAGTCGGTCGCGCCGACGAGCTTCATGACGGCCACCTCGCGCCGGCGCGCGAGCAGCGACAGGCGGATCGTGTTGGAGATCAGCAGCACCGAGGCCAGGATGAGGAGCGCGGCGAGGAAGCCGATGCTGAGCTTCACGACCTTCGTGCCGGCGAGGATCTTGTTCGTCTCGTCGCGGCGGTTCTTGACCTCGTCGATCGCGGGGTGGATCACGGAGCGCTCGCCGCTGGCCGTGACCGGCGCAAGCGCGTCGCGCAGCTTGCCGACGTTGTCCGGCGAATCGGGCGTCACGCGAAACGTGTCCGGCAGCGGATTGGAGCCCAGCAGCGCGTACGCCTCGGGGTTCTGCTTCTTCTCCTTCGCGTACGCCTCCGCCTTGGAGACGTAGACGACCTTGCCGACGTGCGGCGTGTCCTGCGTGAGCTTGCGGCGAACGCTCTCGGCCTGCGCGTCGGTCGCCGTCGTCTTGAGGAAGACGTCGACCAGGACCTTGCCTCGGACCTCGTTGGCGGCGCCGTTCGTCGCCTGCACGATCGGGATGAAGACGCCCAGCACGAGCATCGTGACGAGCACGGACGCCATCGCCGCGAACGGCGGGCCGGCGTCGCGGCGCAGCGAGCGCGTGACCTCGCGGATGAAGAAGGGGAAGTTCATCCTCAGTAGTTGCGCCAGCCGCCGCCGGGCGGCCGGTCCCAGTCTGCGCTCGGCTGGTCGCGGTGCAGCTCAGCCAGGCCCGTCGGCTGGTCGCGGCCGAGCTCGCCGTAGGCGTTGTCGAGCATGTCGGAGAACTCGTCGGTCGTCTGATCGCGCTGGGCGTATAGGCCGCTGGCCTCGTCGCGGATGATCCGCCCGCCCTGCAGCTCGATGACGCGGCGCCGCATGCGGTCGACCATGTGCGAGTCGTGCGTCGCGACGAGCACCGTCGTGCCGGCGCGGTAGATCCGGTAGAGCAGCTGCATGATCCCCAGCGACGTGTGCGGGTCCAGGTTGCCGGTCGGCTCGTCGGCGAGCAGGAGCGGCGGGTGGTTGACGAAGGCGCGTGCGACGGCGACGCGCTGCTGCTCGCCGCCCGACAGCTGGTCGGGGTAGTTGTGCAGCTTCGTCGACAGGCCGGTCAGGCGTAGGACGTCGGGCACCTTGGCGCGGATCTCCTTGCGGCGCGCACCGGTCGCCGACAGCGCGTAGGCGACGTTGTCGTAGACGGTCCGGTTGGGCAGGAGCTTGAAGTCCTGGAAGACGACGCCGATGTTGCGGCGGTAGTACGGGACCTTGGCGTGCTCGATCTCGTGCAGGTCGCGGCCGGCGACGCGAATCGAGCCGGACGTCGGCTCGCGCTCCTTGATGAGCAGCCGCATGATCGTCGACTTGCCCGAGCCGGTCGAGCCGACGATGAAGAGGAACTCGCCGCGGCGGACGTCGAACGTCGCGCCGTCGAGCCCGATGTCGCCGGCCGGATAGTGCATGCAGACGTTGCGAAACTCGATCACGTTGCGGGCATCGGGCGGACGCTCGGCGGAGCGCGAGGCAGGCGCGACCGGCTGGTGCTGCTGGCGGCCGCGGGCGGCAGGCAGGTGACGTGCGCGGATCTGTCGCTCGGAGGCGGACATGTGCCGGGAACCTAGCGGGAGAGCCGCCAGATCGTCCCGCACGCACGCCGTCTTGCAAAGGCAGGAGCACGGCGGTCGCGGGCGACGACATGGCGGCCGGCGTCGTTTCGCCGCCGCCCTCGCTCGGGTATCGGCAGCCCCGATGGCCAACCGCTACGTGCACACCTGCCTTCGCGTCCGCGATCCCGAGGCGTCGCAGCGGTTCTACGGTGCGCTCGGCTTCGAGCCGCGCGGCCGGCTGAACTTCGAGTCGGCCTACAACCTCTACATGGGCCTTCCGGGCGGCGGCGACGTCCTCGAGCTGACCGTCAACCGCGGCCACGACGAGCCCTACGACCTCGGCACGGGCTACAACCACATGGCGCTCGCGGTCGACGACGTCGAGGCGGTGCTGCGCGACCTCGAGCCGCTCGGCGTGCGGCCCGAGAAGCCGCCCTACCACCCCGGCGGGCGGGACGACCTCCCGCTGATCGCGTTCGTCGCCGATCCGGACGGCTACCGCATCGAGCTCATCGACGGCGGCGTCTTCGCGACACCGCAGGACGAGGCGGACGAGTAGACCGACGCGCCCTCGTATCATCCGCCGCGTGACGGCGTCGACGCCGAACCGGCACCGATGGCCGCCCAGCGCCAGCGGCGTGCTTGCACTCGTGTCCGGTCTGTCGCTCGCCGCGCTGCTCGCCGTCATCGACGTGTGGGCGCAACCGTCGACCGCGGTCATCGGATCGACCGTCGTCGCAGCCGCCGCCGTCCTCGCCGCCCTGCTCGCTCGCAGCCGCGGACAGATCGGCCGCGATCGCGAGCGCTTCGCGATGCTCACGGCCGTCGCCGAGATGGCCGACGCCACGTGCGGGCTCCCGGAGACGGTCGCGGCGCTCAACGGCGTCGTCGTGCCGGCCGCTGCCGACATCTGCATCGTCGACGTCATCAGCAGCGGCGAGCTGCAGCGCCTCTCCGTCGAGGTGGCCGGAGGTGCCGGCGATATCGCGGCGGCGATCGCCGCCCGTCCTCCGGGGACGGCCGATGCCCTCGGCGACCCCGAGCAGCCGCGCCTGATCCGGACGTTCGACGACGCGCTGCTGCAGAAGCTCGCGACCGACGCGGAGGACCTCGAGCAGCTGGGCGCGCTCGGGGCGCTGTCCGCCGTGGTCCTGCCGCTGCGCGCGCGCGGGCGCAGGCTCGGGTCGCTGACGCTGATCGTGACGACGAAGTCGGGGCGACGCTACAACGACGACGACCTCGCGTTCGCGAAGCTGCTCGCCTCCCGCACGGCGCTCGCGCTCGACAACGCCGGGCTGTTCTCCGAGCTCGAGACGATCGAGGCGCAGCTCACGGCCGCGCTCTCGACGCTGGCCGAGGCGGTCACCGTGCAGCGCGCCGGAGGCGCGCTCATCTACGCCAACGAGGCCGCGGCGCGAATGCTCGATTTCGCCTCCGCGCAGGAGCTGCTCGCAACGCCTGCCGAGCAGGTCGCGGCGGCTTTCGCGACCACGCACGAGGACGGCTCGCCGCTGCGGACGCATGATCTGCCCGGCTGGCGCGTGCTGACGGGCGAGCGCGACCCCGAGCCGCTGACCGTGCGAGCCGTCGATCGGCGGACGGGAGAGATCGAGTGGCGCGTGATGAAGGCGTCCGGCGTCTATGACTCCGACGGCGACGTCAAGCTCGTCGTCAACGTCATCGAGGACATCAGCGAGGTCAAGCGCGCCGAGCTCACGCAACGTCTGCTCGCGCGCGCGGGCGAGCTGCTGTCCTCGTCGATGGACTACGAGCGCACGCTGCAGCAGGTCGCCGAGCTCGCCGTCCCCGAGCTCGCCGCGTGGTGCACCGTCGGCATGCCGGACGGCCACGGCTATGTCCGCGTCGTCGCCGTCGCGCATGCCGATCCTGACAAGCTCGCGCTGGCGCGCTACATCGCCGAGCGCTATCCGACGCCTGCCGACGCCGCGATCGGCACGGCCCAGGTGATCCGTGAGGGACGCCCGCAGCTCCTCAACGAGATCAGCGACGAGCTGCTGGCCGTGGCGGCGCAGGACGACGAGCACCTCAGGGTGCTGCGCGAGCTCGGCCTGCGGGCCGCGCTGATCGTTCCGATGACAGTGCCGGGGAAGGTCCTGGGCACGCTGACGCTGCTCTCGGACTCCGGCAGGCGCTTCCGCGACGCCGACGTCGCGCTCGCCGAGGAGCTTGCGCGCCGCGCCGGGACCGCGGTCGAGACCGCGCGCCTGTACACCGAGCGCTCGAACATCGCGCGGACGCTGCAGACGAGCCTGCTGCCCGGTCGCCTGCCGCAGATGCCGGGCTGGACGGCGGCGACGCTGTACCGGCCGGCGGGCGACGAGAACTGGGTCGGCGGCGACTTCTACGACGCCTTCGCGGTCCACCGCGGGTGGCTTGCGATCGTCGGCGACGTCGCCGGTCACGGCGCGGAGGCGGCGGCGCTGACGGGCCTCGCGCGCTACACGCTGCGCACCGCCGCGACGCTGCTCGACGACCCGTTGGGCGCGATCCGCACGCTCAACAGCGAGCTGCTGGCGCTCGACGCGATGTCGCTGTGCTCGGTCGCCGCGGTGCTGCTGTGCGAGGACGAGGACCGGACCGCGACCGCGGAGATCGTCTGCGCCGGCCATCCGCTGCCGCTGCTCGTGCGCGGCGGCGCCGTCCGGCCGATCGGCAGCTTCTCGCCGATGCTCGGCGCCTACCCGATCGATGGCTGGGAGCGCACGTCCTACCGCCTCGAGCCGGGCGACGTGCTCGTCCTCTTCACCGACGGCGTCTTCGACACCGTCGGCGAGGGCGGGCGCTTCGGCGAGGAGCGCCTCGAGCGGACGCTCGATGGCGTCGCCGACGCGCCCGACGCGGTCGCCCGAATCGACGCCGCGCTGAACGCGTTCGAGGTCGGCGAGCAGGCCGACGACACGGCGGTCCTCGCCGTGCAGCGCGTGCCGGTCGCGGCTGTCGCGCGGCGCCGCTAGGCGGCGATCACGGACGCTACCTTTCGTCTATGACCACGATCGCTTCCTCCACCCTGGCCAACGGCCTGCCCCTGCACCGGATCGGCCTCGAGGGAACTCGAGCGGTCACGATCCTCGTCGCCTTCAACGCCGGTGCGCGGACCGAGCTTCCCGCGGAGAACGGCATGGCGCACTTCCTCGAGCATCTCGTGTTCAAGGGCGGGGAGAAGTTTCCGCACTACCGCGATGTCAACGAGACCGCCGAGATGCTCGGCGGGTCGCTGAACGCCTACACGTCGCACGACCTCGTCGCCTTTCACATCACCGCGCGCGCCGAGGCGGCGCTCGAAGCCGCCGACCTGCTGACCGACTTCGTCGGCCGTCCGCACCTCGATGCCGACGAGCTCGACCGCGAGCGCGGCGTCGTGATCCAGGAGATCCAGCGCTACAAGGACGAGCCGTCCTCGGTTGCCGAGCAGCTGATCGACCGCGCGGCGTTCGGCGACCACCCGCTCGGCCGGCCGGTGCTCGGCCCCGAGGAGCACCTGCGCGAGTTCACGCGCGACGCGATCCTCGCCTTCCGCAATCGCCGCTGGGCGGGCCGGCGGGGCGGCGCGTTCGTCGTCGGCAACCTCGAGCACGTGCCCGAGAACGGCGCGTTCGCCGAGCTCTTCGAGCGCTTTCCGGCGCTCGCGCCGCCGCAGCCCTTCGAGCCCGCGCCGCCGTTCGAGCCGGAGGTCATCGTCGAGCCGCGAGACACGAACCAGTCGCATCTGCGGATGTCCTATCGCCCGCGCGTCGACGTCTCCGAGCCCTCCAGGCGCGCGGCGCTCACGATCTACGCGACGCTGCTGGGCGGCTCCATGAGCTCGCGGCTGTTCGACGAGATCCGCGAGCAGCGCGGCCTGGCGTACTCGGTGTACGCCGCCTCGCACTCGCACGCCGACGTCCCGCTGCTGCAGCTCAGCGCGGGCCTGGACTCGACGAAATGCGTCGAGGCGTACACGCGGATGCGCGAGATCGTCAGCGAGCTGCGCGACGACGGACCGACCGAGGCCGAGGTGCAGCGCGCACGCGCCTACGCGGCCGGGCGGCGGATCCTGGCCTTCGAGAACACGAACGCCGTCGCCCGCCATGCGGCCGCGCAGTCGATCGTCTTCGGCGAGAAGATCGATCCCGACGCCGCGATCGCGGCGCTCGACGCCGTCACGCTCGACGAGGTCGTCGAGGTGGCGGGCGACGTCGCCGACACGTTGGCGGTCGCCTGTGTGGGGCCGCACAGCGAGTCCGACTTCTCCTGACGCGCTGGACTGGCGGCGAGCTCGCGCGCCACGTCTGGCGCATGAGCGGTCGGCAGCTCAGCCCAGGTTGCCGCAGAAGTTCAGCCCGTACTGGATCGCCAGCCGGTCGGACTCCGCGCGCGCGGAGCGGAAGGCGTCAAGCGCGGTGCGCACGTCGTTGCCGGCCTTTGCGGCGGCCTGGGCATCCTCGGCGTTCGCCGCCGCGACGAAGCGCGCCGACGCCCGGCGCAGGTCCTCCAGCAGCGGTTGGGCTGCGCGCACTGAGCGAACGAAGGCCTGCGCCTGCGTCCGTGCCGGGCCCGACTCGGGCAGCGGGATCTCGGCGAGCCTGTCGGCGAGCTTGTCGTAGAGGTCCGCGAGCTCGTTGTTGGCATCGGCGACCTCTTGGGCGGTCCTGGGCTCGTTCGAGCGCACCTGCGCGAACTCGCCGAAGAGGTCCTCGCAGACGCCGTCCGCCGCCGAGATGAAGCCCTCCTTCGTCTGCGGGCCGGGGTCGTCGCCGCCACAGCCCGCGAGCAGGGCGATCGCCAGCAGCATGGCGGTCAGCGTTCGGCGCAAGAGCACCGCGCGCACCCTACGAGATCGCGATCATCCGCTCGATCGGCACCCGCGCGCGCTCGGCCACGTCGGACGGCACCTTGACCTCGTGGACGAGGTCGCGCAGCGCGTCACGCAGCTTCGGCAGCGTCGTCATCTTCATGTACGCGCACGAGGCGCGCTCGTTGGCGGCGATGAACTGCGCGTCGGGCGCCGCCTCGCGCAGCGGGTGCAGCATCCCGATCTCCGTCGCGACGATCGCCTTCTGGCCCGGCTGCGCGTCGCGCGCGTACTTCAGCATCCCGCCGGTCGAGAGCATGTGCACCCCCTCGGACTCGAGATCTCCGGCGCCGGCGTACTCCATCACGGACGTCGAGCAGCCGCACTCCGGATGGATCAGGAACTCGGCGCCCGGGTGCTCGGCGCGGACCTGCTCGATGTCCCTCGGACGGATCCCGGCGTGGACGTGGCACTCGCCGTCCCAGACGTGCAGCGCGCGCCCGATCCGCCGCTCCACGTACGCCCCCAGGAACATGTCCGGCCCGAACAGGATCTCCGCGTCCTGGCCGTGCTCGCGCAGGATGTGCTCGACGACGGACACCGCGTTGGCCGACGTGACGCAGTAGTCCGTCATCGCCTTGATCTCGGCCGTCGTGTTGACGTACATCACCGTGATCGCGCCTGGATGCTGGGCCTGCCAGGCCGCAAGCTGGTCGGGCGTGATCGCGTCGGCGAGCGAGCAGCCGGCGCCGCGATCGGGGATCAGGACGGTCTTGTCCGGCGACAGGACCGAAGCCGTCTCGGCCATGAAGTGCACGCCGCAGAACGCGATCACGGACGCGTCGGACGCCGCCGCCCGGCGCGACAGGCCGAGCGAGTCGCCGACGTAGTCTGCGACGTCCTGGATCTCGGGCAGCTGGTAGTTGTGGGCGAGGATGACCGCATCGCGCCGGCTCGCGAGCGCGCGCACCTCGTCGTTCAGTTCGCCGACGTCATAGAGCTGTAGGAGCGTCAAGGCAGCGCCTCCAGGAGCAGCGACAGGTCCAGGGCGGGAGCGGAGTGCGTGAGCGCCCCGATCGAGATCCAGTCTACGCCCGTCTCCGCGTGCGCCCGCAGGCTGTCGAAGCCGATCCCGCCGCTGGCCTCGAGCTTCGCCCGGCCCGCGACGTGGGCGACGGTCGCGCGCAGCTCGTCGGGACCCATGTTGTCGAGCAGGATCCGCCCGGCCCCGGCCTGCAGCGCCTCGTCGACCTCCGCGCGCGTGGAGCACTCGACCTCCAGCGCCAGCTCCGGGAACGCCGCCGTGGCGGCGCGCACCGCCGCCGCGACGCCACCCGCGATCGTGGCGTGGTTCTCCTTGATGAGCACCATGTCGTACAGACCGGCGCGGTGGTTGCCGCCGCCGCCGGCCACCACCGCGGCCTTCTCCAGGAACCGCAGGCCGGGGGTCGTCTTGCGCGTGTCGAGGATCTGCGCACCGGTGCCCTCGACCGCCCGGACACAGCGCGCGGTCAGCGTCGCGACGCCCGACAGGCGCTGCAGGAAGTTCAGCGCCGTGCGCTCGGCGGCCAGCAGCGCGCGCGCGTCGCCGGTCGCGCGCAGCACCGCTGCCGGCGGCTCGCGCCACTCGCCCTCGCGACCGAGCCGCTCGAGCTGCACATCTGGATCCAGGGCGAGGAACGCGGCCTCGGCCGCGTCGAGGCCGAAGACGACGCCCGGCTTCTTCTGGTTGATCGTCGCGACGGCGCGCGTCCCCGCCGCGACGGTCGCCTCGCTCGTGACGTCGACGTCGCCGACGTCCTCGGCGAGCGCGCGCAGGACGAGCTGCTCGAGCATTTCTGATCCGGTCCTCACGAGTGGGCGCAGGATACGGGGGAAGATGAGCAGGATGGCCGACCTACCCGCCGACGGGGCGATGGACCTCGACGCCTGGCTGCCCGCTGCGGAGATCGTCACGCGTCACCGCCGCGAGGCGCGAGCCGATCCTGATGCCCTGTGGTCGGCGGCGCGCAGCGTGCGGCTCGATCAGACGCGCACGATCGGCCGGCTCGTGCGCTGGCGGATCCCCGGCGTGCCCGCCGACCAGTCGTTCATGCGCCTGCTCGCCGAGGACCCGTTCACCGTCCTCGACGAGGGCGCGCACCACTCGATCTCCGGCCTCTGCGGGCGCATCTGGACGCTGCAGCGCGACTACGCGCAGCTGCGCGGTCCCGACGACTTCATGGCCTGGGATGCGCCCCGCACCGTGCGGGTGCTGTTCGCGCACTGGGTCACGCCCGGCGGCGACGGGCGCGGCAGCACGCTGCACAGCGAGGCGCGCATCGGCCCGACCGACTCGATCGCGACGATGCGCCTGCGCGCGCTCTGGCTCGCGGTCGGCCCCTTCGAGCGCCTGATCGGCGCCGAGCCGCTGGCGCTCGCGGCGGCGCGCGCGGAGGCCGCCGCCCGCCAGCGGCCCTGAGAGGATCGGTTCGTGCCCGTTTCTCCCTCCGGCGACGCGCTCGCCGCGCTCCTCGCCGGCGGCGCGCGGCCGCGCTGCTACATCGCAAGCCCGCTCGGCTTCTGCGAGGCGGGCCGCGACTACTACGCGCGGCGCTACATCCCGGCGCTCGCCGAGCACGTCGAGCCCGTCGATCCGTGGAAGCTGTCGCGGCCCGACGAGTTCGAGGCCGCGACCGCCGCCGGCCGCGAGCAGAGCTTCGGGGTCGAGGTCGGCGCGCGCAACGCAGAGGCGATCCGCTCGGCGCGCCTGCTGATCGCCCAGCTCGACGGCCAGGAGGTCGACGCCGGCACCGCCTCGGAGGTCGGCTACGCCGCGGCGCTCGGCCGGCCCTGCATCGGGCTGCGCAGCGACCTGCGCGCGAGCGGCGAGCCGGGGATGCGCGTGAACCTCCAGCTCGAGGCGTTCATCGTCCTCTCCGGGGGCTTCATCGCAAGCTCGCTCGGCGAGCTCGTCGCGCGCCTCGCCGCGCTGCGCACTGCCTGACGGCGCGGCCCGGGCGCGATGCGCCGGCGAACCGCGACTAGCGCGAGGCGCTGTGCAGCAGGTAGGCGCGCACAAAGGCGTCGAGGTCGCCCTCGAGGACGCGGTTGGCGTCGCCCATCTCGTGGTCCGTGCGGTGGTCCTTGACCATCGTGTAGGGGTGCAGGACGTAGGAGCGGATCTGCGAGCCGAAGTTCACGTCGAGCACCTCGCCCTTCTCCTTGGCGAGCTCCTCCTTGCGCCGCTGCTCCTCGCGCTCGACCAGCTTCGAGCGCAGCATCTTCATCGCCGTCTCGCGGTTCTGCGTCTGTGAGCGCTCGTTCTGGCACTGCACGACGATCCCGCTCGGACGGTGCGTGATGCGCACCGCGGAGTCGGTCTTGTTGACGTGCTGGCCGCCGGCGCCAGACGCGCGGTAGGTGTCGACCTGCAGGTCGTCGGCGTCGATCGCGACCTCGGCGGCATCCTCGATCACCGGCACGACCTCGACGCTCGCAAACGACGTCTGGCGCCGGTTGGCGGAATCGAACGGCGACAGGCGCACGAGCCGGTGCACGCCCTTCTCGGCGGCGTAGAGGCCATAGGCGTTGTCGCCCTCGACGCGGAACGTCGCCGACTTGATGCCGGCCTCCTCACCCGCGCTGACTTCGAGCAGCTCGACCTTGAAGCCGCGGCGCTCGGCCCACTTCATCTCCATCCGCAGGACCATCTCGGCCCAGTCCTGGGCGTCCGTCCCGCCGGCGCCGGCGTTGATCGTGACGAGCGCGTCGCCGGCGTCATAGCGCCCGGAGAACAGGCGCTGCTCCTCGAGCGCTGCGAGGCGCGCCTCGACGGGCGCCAGCTGCTCCTCGAGCTCGCCGGCGATCTCGTCGTCCTCCTCGGCCATCTCGGCGAGCGACGCGAGATCCTCGACATCGGCCTCGAGCGTGCGGAACTGCTCCAGGCGCCGCGTCGTGCGCGCATGCTCCGCGCTGACCTTGGCCGCGGCCTCCTGGTCGTCCCAGAAGCCGGCTTCCGACATCTGCTGCTCGAGCACAGCCGCCCGCTCGCCCAGCGAAGCCGGGTCAAAGGTAGTCCGCGAGCAGGGACATCTGCGCGCGGATCGCAGCAAGGCGCTGCGGGATGCCCTCGGGAGTCGGCGTTGCGGCCATGGCGCCAGGATAGAGCGGGCGCAGGAACGTGCGTGATCTCGAGGTTGCGCACGACCGGGCTTGCGATCGCGACGAATCCGGCTGACCTCCTCGACGCTCGGCGGCGCGGCCTCGTCTGTCGTCTTCGCGGTCATCTGAGCGCGAGCTGTGGAGCACAGGCGGGAGTTCTGCGGCGGACGCGCGGGCCTGGACTTCGGGCAGCGGCTCGATTCAATACCCCGATGGACCCCTACGCCGTGCTCGGCCTGGATCCCGGCGCCTGCGTCGACGACGCCACGCGCGCGTACCGCGAGCTCGCCAAGCAGTGGCATCCCGACCGCGCGGGCGAGCAGGGCGCGGCCCGGATGATCCAGCTCAACGTCGCTTACGAGATGGTGCGGTCCGAGCAGCGGGCGCGCGCCGGCGCGCCGGTCGGGCCGGCCGGCGGCCACGGTCGCGGCGGCGCGGGCCGCGGACCCGGCGGCTGGCTTCCGGAGGCGATGCGGCGCGCGCTCGGTCGCGAGCTGCTCGACGCCCTCGAGCCGCAGGAGCGCGTCGAGCTCGTCACGCCGGCGGCGACGTGGGCGAGCCCGAGCACGCTGCTCGCGGTCACCGACCGGCGCCTGCTCTGGCTGCTCGACGACGCCGTCGCAAACCGCGTCCGCTCGCTGCGCTTCCGCGACACCGAGCGCGCCGAGCAGGACCTCGTCTGGCCACGCCGCTCACGCGCGCGGCTGCGCGTGCAGCCGCGCTACGGCGGCAAGCGCTGGACGTTCTCCGAGCTGCGCCCCGCGACCGCCGCCGCGATCGCCGGGCACGTGCGGGCGGGGCTGCCGGCGCCGCCGGTCGGCTGAGTCGTCCCCCCGGTCGCGGCAGGTCGTGCGCTTCGCGCAGCGCCGGCTCGTGCGCGACCAAGGAGCCGCAACGCTCCTCGCGCTGCTCGCGCAGGAGCCGACCGTCCTAGACGCCGCTGGCCGCGTCGTTCATGCGCTGTGCGAGCTCCGGCTGCTGCGGCAACGAGACGCGCCCGCCGCGCAACGTGCCGCCGGTCAGCGCGTACATGGTGTCGGCCCTGGAGGTCATCACAGGAGTTACGGTAAACCACGCGGCTGCCGTGCACCGATCTCCCACGAACCGCCCCGCCCGCGCTCGTGGGTTCGAACCCGCGCAGTAGGCTTGAGGGCATGGCACCGATCCGCCCCACCGACGCCACCGCGATCGACCACTTCGTCATCCGCGACGGCACGGTCGCGACGAAGCTCGACGTCTTCGACGAGCTGCAGTTCGGTCGCCCCCGCCGGTAGGCCGACGAGAACGCCCTCCATGCGCTGGATCGTCGACGGGATGAACGTCATCGGCACACGCCCCGACGGCTGGTGGCGCGACCGCCACGCGGCGATGGTCCACCTCGTCGACCTGCTCGAGCGCTGGTCGGCCGCCGACGGCGACGACGTCACGGTCGTCTTCGAGCAGCCGCCGCGCCCGCCGATCAGGTCAAGCGTCGTCGAGGTCGCGCACGCCGCGCGGCCGCGGCCGAACTCCGCCGACGACGAGATCGTGCGCCGCGTGCGCGCCGAGCCCGAGCCGAGTTCGGTGCGCGTCGTCACCTCCGACGCGGTGCTGTCCCAGCAGGTCCGCGCTGCCGGCGCGAGCGTCTACCCGTCGGCGACGTTCCGTGGCGAGATCGACCCGGCACAGCACTGGTGACGCGTTCGCAGGTTCTGCAGGTCTTCGCGGCACCCGATGCGTGCCTGATGGGCGAGCATCGGGAGACCGACCAGAACCTCCGGGCGTGCGTACCGCTCAGTCGAAGACGTCGATCCAGGTGAGCACCTGCCCGCCCGGGCCGACCGCGACCGGCACTGCACGCGTGCGCCGGCGCACGCTCGGATGGCGCATGAGCGCGGCGCGGACGACCTCGGAGATCTCGCCCAGCGCGGAGTGCTCGGGGCGCTCGTCGACGCGCAGCACGATTCCGGTCGAGACGAGGTGCACCGACGTGTCGAACATCGACGCCGGCTCGGGCTCGCGCACCTCGACGGCGTAGCCGCAGGCGCGCAGCCCCTCCGCGACGCTGGCCGCGAGTTGCTCGTCGCCTCCCGTGCTGTTGTCGACCACCAGCCGCATCCCTACAGGATGATGGCCCGCGGCAGCGGATGCCAAACCGCGGGCGAGCGCCGTCGCTGAAGACGGAGCAGCCGGCATCCCTGACCGAGGCCTCGCTGATCGCCGTCGTCCCGCCCTCTTCGAGCACTTCTGGCGCGGAAGTGCTCAACAGGACTGAACCGGTAGGAGCGGTGGTCCGAATCAACGCATGGAGGGCGGCGGGTCAGCGGGCCCGCCGTCCGCCACCTTGTCTGCTCTGAGCTGACGGCGGGGCGCCCTTAGGTCGGCGAGGGTCTCGCGACGTCGGGCATCGACGCGCTCGACGACCAGTCCAGCACGTTCGAGGGGCTGCGGATCGTGATCGATCGAGCTGCACCTCGTCGCGTCCGTCGGCCGCCAAGCTGACAGACGTTTTCGGTTTCGCATCGGGCGTTACGGGTCACACGTGTGCTTTCCGCCGCGTGAAGCTCACGACGGCGGGTGATCGGAACTTCAGGAGAAAGGAGGATGCTGTGGCCATAGGTCAGCAGACCAGTGTGCCCAACGGCTCCGCCGAAGGGCAGGCGCAGCAGAAGGTTCAAGAGGTTGCACAGCAGGCACAGCAGCAGGCTCAGCATGCTGCCGGCCAGGCGCGCAATCGCATCCGCGGGCAGGTCGATCAGCGGACGACCGGCGCCGGCGAGCAGCTCGCAGGCCAGGCCGCCGACATCCGCACGGTCGCCGATCAGCTGCGCGAGCAGGGCAAGGACAAGCCGGCGCAGATCGCCGAGCAGGCAGCGCAGCGCACCGAGCAGATCGGTTCGTACCTGAAGGAATCCGATGCCGACCGGATCCTCGGCGACGTCGAGGGCTTCGCTCGCCAGCGTCCGTGGGCGGTCGTCGCAGGCGGGATCGCGGTCGGGTTCGTCGCCTCGCGGCTCCTGAAGGCGTCGAGCGCCGACCGCTACCAGCAGTCGGCGCAGCTGGCTCCGGGCACGCCGCCGTCGCCGATGGCGTCAACGCCGCAGGTGACGGCTCAGGCCGCGCACGGAGCGGCCGTCGACCCAGCGCTCGACGACGGGCGCGCGACGGGTCTGGGGAGCCAGTGATGTCGCCCGGGCAGGAGGATCTTCGCGATCGCCCGATCGGCGAGCTGCTCAAGCAGCTCTCGCAGGAGACATCGACGCTCGTCAAGCAGGAGCTCGAGCTCGCCAAGGCGGAGATGACGCAGAAGGGCAAGCACGCGGGAGTCGGCGCCGGCTTCATCGGCGGCGGCGCACTGTTCGGGCTGGGCGCGTTCGCCGCCCTCACCGCGGCCCTGATCGCGCTGCTGGCGACAGCCGTCGACCACGTGTGGGTTGCGGCGCTGATGGTCGCCCTCGCGTACGGGGCCGTCGCCGCCGTCCTCGGTCAGCAGGGCAAGGACAAGATCCAGGAGGCGGCGCCGGCTGCCCCCGAGCAAACCGTCGAAACAGTGAAGGAGGACGTCGAATGGGCCAAGACCCAGACACGATCCGCCGCGAGATAGAGGACACCCGCGAGCGGATGGGCGAAACCGCCGAGGCGATCGGCCACAAGACTGACATTCCCGCGCGCACGAAGGACAAGGTGACCGGCACGTTCAGCGACGTGAAGGAGCGCATCGGCGGCACGGCGACCGACGTCAAGGATCGCATCGGCGGGACGGCGAGCGACGTCAAGGACCGCATCGGCAACACCGCGAGCGCGGCCAACGAGGCGACGCCGAACGCGGGCGACGTCAAGCAGGCCGCCAAGCGCGGCGCGAGCATCGCCCAGGAGAACCCGCTCGGACTGGCGATCGGGTCGATCGCGTTCGGCTTCCTCGCCGGCATGCTGATTCCGAGCACGCGCGTCGAGAGCGAGAAGCTCGGCCCGATGGCGGAGCAGGTCAGAGAACAGGCCAAGCACACCGGCCAGGAGGCCCTCGAGCACGGAAAGCAGGTGGCTGAGGAGGTCGCGTCGACGGCGCAGGAGCACGCCCAGCAGGCCAAGGACGATGTCAAGCAGACCGCCCAGCAGGCGGCGCAGGAGCACGGCGAGCAGCTCAGGCAGACCGCGCAGGAGAACGCGCAGCAGGTCCGCGAGCAGGCGCCCTCGAGCTGAGCAGCGGCGGCGCGGGCGGGCTCCTCAGCCCGCTTGCGCCGCCGGCCGCGCTAGCGACCTACGCCCCGTGGCACTTCTTGAACTTCTTGCCCGACCCGCACCAGCAGGGATCGTTGCGCCCGAGCTGCTCCTCCTCGGCGAGCACGCGCTGCTCGACCGGCGGCGGCAGCTCGTCCTCCTCGTAGAGCTCGCCGACGGCGCCGCCGCCGGCGCCCGCCGCGGCCATCGCCAGAGCGCTCGGCTCGGCGCCCGAGCCGCCTGAGTACGAGACGCGCCCCGGCCGCGTCGAGGTGGCGCTCGTCTCGTAGCGCTGCTCGGGGTCCCCGCCCTCGTCGACCGCCTCGAACTCGAGGTTGAACACCATCCGCGTGAAGTCCGCCCAGATCGTGTTCATGAGGTCCTGGAAGAGTGTGAACGCCTCGTTCTTGTACGCGACGATCGGCTCGATCTGAGCGAAGCCGCGCAGGTGGATGCCCTCGCGCAGGTAGTCCATGTCGTAGAGGTGCTCGCGCCAGCGGGTGTCGATGAACTGCAGCAGCAGGTAGCGCTCGACCGCGCGCATGATCTCGCCGCCGAGCTCCTGCTCGCGCTCGTCGTAGAGGACGATCGCATCGTCGGTGATCTTGCGGATCAGCAGTTCGCGGTCGGTCTGCTCGGGCGTCAGGTCGTCGGACGAGAGCATCTCGAGCGGGAAGATGTCGTCGAGCGCCGTGACCAGGCCGTCGAGGTCCCAGTCCTCGATGAAGTCGCCGGGCGTGAACTCGCCGATCGTGCGCTCGATCACGCTGCCGATCTCCTCGCGGACCTGGTCGCCCATGTCCTTGCCCTCGAGGATCTCGTCGCGGAACTTGTAGACGATGCGGCGCTGCTCGTTCATGACGTCGTCGTACTCGAGCACCCGCTTGCGCTGCAGGAAGTTCTGCTCCTCGACCTTCTTCTGCGCCTTCTCGATCTGCTTGGAGAGCATGCCGGCCTCGATCGGCTCCTCGTTGCCCTCCTCGTCGACGCTGCCCAGCCGGTCGAGGATCTTGTAGATCCGGTCGCCGGCGAACAGGCGCACGAGGTCGTCCTCGGCGGAGAGGAAGAAGCGCGACTCGCCGGGGTCGCCCTGGCGGCCGGCGCGACCGCGCAGCTGGTTGTCGATGCGCCGCGACTCGTGGCGCTCGGTTCCGACGATGTACAGGCCGCCGGCCTCGAGGACCTTCTGCCTGTCGGCCTCGACGCGCGTCTCGATCTTCGGCAGCACGTCCTTGAAGCGCTCGTCGTAGTCGGGCTCGGCGGGCCTGAGGCCCATCTTCGCGAGCTCGACCTGCGTGAGGTGCTCCGGATTGCCGCCGAGCTTGATGTCGACGCCGCGGCCGGCCATGTTCGTCGCGATCGTCACGGCGCCCGGCTGGCCGGCCTCGGCGACGATCGCGCCCTCGCGCTCGGCGAACTCGGGCTTTGCGTTGAGCACGACGTGCTCGACGCCGCGCTTCCTGAGCTCGTCGGAGAGCAGCTCGGAGACCTCGACGGAGACGGTCCCCACGAGCACCGGCTGGCCCGCCTCGTGGCGCTCGATGATCTCGCGGCTGACGGCGTTCCACTTGCCGGTCTTCGTCTTGTAGACCTGGTCGTTGTTGTCCTGGCGGACCATCGGCTGGTTGGTCGGGATCTCGACGACCGCGAGCTTGTAGATCTTCATGAACTCGGTCGCCTCGGTGAGGGCGGTACCGGTCATGCCCGCGAGCTTCTTGTAGAGGCGGAAGTAGTTCTGCAGCGTGATCGTCGCGAGCGTCTGGTTCTCCTCCTGGACGTGCACGCCCTCCTTAGCCTCGATCGCCTGGTGCAGGCCCTCCGACCAGCGCCGGCCCTCGAGTATGCGGCCCGTGAACTCGTCGATGATCATCACCTCGCCGTCGATCACGGCGTAGTCGACGTCGCGCTTGTAGAGCGACTCGGCCTTCAGCGCCTGCTGCAGGTGGTTGACGAGCGGCCCGTTCTCGGCGCGATAGAGGTGCGAGATGCCGAGGAACTTCTCCGCCTTCGCGACGCCCTGCTCGCTCACCGCGACGGTCTTGTGCTTCTCCTCGAACTCGTAGTCGTAGTCGGCGACGAAGTCCTTCTTCATCCGCGGGTCCATGCCCTCGGGCTTCTTGCCGGGGACCATCCGCTTGGCGAGCTTGGCGAACTGCGCGTAGAGGTCGCCCGCCGCCTCCGGCTGTCCGGAGATGATCAGCGGCGTGCGCGCCTCGTCGATGAGGATGTTGTCGACCTCGTCGACGATCGCGTACGGGTGCCCGCGCTGGACCTTCTCCTCGAGCGACGCCGCCATGTTGTCGCGCAGGTAGTCGAAGCCGAACTCGGAGTTCGTGCCGTAGGTGACGTCGGCGCCGTAGGCCTCGAGCTTGTCCGCCGTGCCCTGCATGTTCTGCAGCACGCCGACCTTCAGCCCGAGCGCGTGGTAGATCGGGCTCATCCAGTCGGCGTCGCGGCGGGCGAGGTAGTCGTTGACCGTCACGAGGTGGACGCCGGTGCCGGGCAGCGCGTTGAGCACGACGGCGAGCGTCGCCGTCAGGGTCTTGCCCTCGCCGGTCTTCATCTCGGCGATCGAGCCCGAGTGCAGGACCATGCCGCCGATCAGCTGCACATCGAAGTGCCGCATGCCCATCTCGCGCCTGCCGGTCTCGCGCACGATCGCGAACGTCTCCGGCAGCAGGTCGTCGAGCTTCGCGCCGTTGCGCGCCTGCTCGCGCAGCACGTCCATCCGCCCGCGCAGCTCGTCACCTGACTCGAGCTCGAGCTCGGGCTCGAAGTCGTTGATGCGCGCGACGCGCTTCTCGAACTGCTTGAACTGCTTGGCTTCGCCCATCCGGAGGGCGCGGTCCAGGAGAGCCATGTGGCTCAGGATACCGACGCGGCGGGCCGCGCCCGCCGCGGGGTTGCGAGCATCTCGGCGCGCGTGCTAGACGGCCGGCTGAGGCGGAGTGTTGCGCGCTTCGCGGCGGCGGCGGCGCTTGTCGCGGTCGCGCTTGACCTGGCGCGCGAGCTCGTCCGAGCAGAGGCGGATCGCGTGCGTCATCTCGCGCGAGGAGCCCTCGGCGTGCAGGGTGACGCGCTTGAGGTACAGCGTCACTGCGGCGACCTGCGACTCGGCGATCTTCGGGTTGCGCTCCTCGCGCAACTCGACCTCCATGCGCGCAAGGTCGGAGACCTGGGCGGCGACCTTGCGGAACTTGCGCTCCACCAGCTCGCGCAGCTCGTCGTTGACCGGGACGTTGCGGCCCTTGACCTCGATCTGCATCTCGAAGTCCTCTCTGTCGAACGGACGTGCGAGCTCCCGATGGTACGCCCGAGACCGGTCGGTTTCAATGCGGACAATCGTCCAGCGTGCGGGCCCAGGAGACGGCGCCGATACGCCGGCAACCGGCGTGTCGCAGCGCCCGCGCACAGGCGTTCAGCGTGGCGCCCGTGGTGTGCACGTCGTCGACGAGCACGACGTGCTCGGGAGGCCTTCCGCGAGGCCTGAAGTCGAGGTTCGCCCCGCCGCGGCGAACCTCGCGCGATGCCCCGAGCTGACGCGACGCGCTGCTGGCGCGACGCAGCGCAGCCGCCCGCGGCAGCCCCGTGCGCCGCGCGAGCGCGGCGGCGATCAGATCGGCCGGATCGAAGCCGCGCGCACGACGCCGACGCGGATCCGCGGGGACCGCGACAAGCGTCGCGCTCGGCTGCAGCAGCGGCCGTGCGGCGGCTGCGATCTGCGCGGCCATGACGTCGGCGAGCGGGCGGGCGGCGGAGAACTTCAGCGCCAGCAGCGCGTGCCGTGCCGCGCCCTCGTAGGCGACCGCGGCACAGGCCGATTCGAACGCGGCATCGGCGGCCGGACAGCGACGGCGGGCGTGCGGCAGCGGCAGCGCGCAGCGCGCGCAGATCGGCTCGCCCAGCCACGGAAGCGCCCGCCGGCAGCCCGAGCACAGCAGCTCGCCGGCGCGAGCGCCGGGCGCGGCGCAGAGCGCGCAGCGCGGGGGCGCGATGAGCGCGACGAGCTCGTCGAGCAGCGTCATCGCGCGATCGTCGCGCGGCGCGCGTTACAGCGCACACGCGGAGTGCCACAATCGCGCGCATCTTCTCCGCGCCGCCGCCAGCCGTCTCCCCTGACGCCGGATGGACGTTCGAGCCCGGACCGCTCGTGCTCGTCGCGCTGCTGACGTTTCTCTATCTGCGGCGCTGGCGCGAGACCGACGGATCGGCGCCGCGGCTGACGAGCTTCCTCGCCGGGATGACGCTCCTCCTGATCGCGCTGTGCTCGCCCGTGGACCGGCTCGGCGAGCAGCTGTTCCTCATGCACATGGTCCAGCACCTGCTGCTGCTCGACCTGGCCCCGATCCTCGTGCTGCTCGGTCTCACGAAGGTCCTGCTGCGCCCGCTGACGCGCCGCCTCGTGCGGGTCGAGGCTGCGGCCGGGCCGCTCGCGCACCCGATCTTCGCGATCGTGCTCTACGTCGCGACGATGGCGCTCTGGCACGTGCCGGCGATGTACGACGCAGCGCTCGAGCTGCCCGTCGTCCACGTGCTCGAGCACCTCACGTTCGGCCTCGCCGGCGGCCTGTACTGGTGGCATCTGCTCTCGCCGATCCGCGCCCGCCGGCGGCTGGGCGGCATGGGCCCCGTCGTCTACATGCTCGCGACGAAGGTGCTCGTCGGCCTGCTCGGCATCCTGCTGGCCTTCGCGCCCGAGGCGATCTACGACTTCTACGAGCGCCAGCCGCGGTACTGGAGTCTTTCGCCCGAGACCGACCAGGCCGTCGGCGGGCTGATCATGGCGCTCGAGCAGTCGATCGTCATGGGCGTGGCGCTCGTGTTCCTGTTCGTGCGCGCGCTCGGCGAGAGCGACCGCGACGACGAGCGCGCCGAGCGCTACGCGAGCTCGTAGCGTCATGGCCCAGGCGCCGGCCGGATTTCATGACGCCGTCGCGCGCCTCGCCGACGACGTGCTGTTCGCCGCCGCGCTCGAGGTCGATGCGCGCGCCGAGATCCCGGCCGGCCACTTCGGCGCGCTCGCCGCAAGCGGCCTGTTCGGCATCGCCGGCCCGCCCGAGGCCGGCGGGCTGGACCTCGATGCGCGCGCCCAGCGGCGCGTGCGCGAGAGGCTCGCAAGCGGCTGCCTGACGACTGCCTTCGTCTGGGCGCAGCACCAGGGCGTCGTGCGGCGTCTGCGCCAGGCACCGCCTGCCCTGCAGGACCGTTGGCTGCCGGACCTGTGCGCCGGGCGCATCCGCGGCGGCCTCGTGCTGGCGGGCCTGCTGCCGGGCGCCCCGCTGCTGCGTATCGAGCCGTCGCACGACGGCTTCGCGATCAGCGGGTCAGCGCCCGCCGCGTCGGGCTGGGGCGATCTCGGCGTGCTGCTCGTGACGGCGCGGCGGGCGCCCGAAGACGAGGTCGCCTACGTGCTCGTCGACCCGCACGCGCCGGGCCTGCACGTCCACCCGCGCATGCTCGCCGCGCTGAACGGCACGCGGACCGTCGCACTCGAGTTTCACGCGGTGCCGGTCGACGCGGCGGCGGTCGTGCACGCCGAGCCGCTGCCCGCCTGGGAGGCGACGGGCGACGGCGTGCGCGCCAACGGAGCCTTCGCGATCGGCGTCGCCGACCGTTGCGCGCGGATCTGCGACGAGCCGTGGATGCGCGCCGAGGTCGGCGAGCGCCGCGCCGCGCTGGACGACGCGGCCGACGGCGACGAGCTTGCGCAGGCGCGCGCCGACGCGGCGCTGTTCGCGGCGCGCGCCGCGTCGCAGCTCGTGGCCGGCCGCGGCAGCAGCGCGCTCGACGTGCGCGAGCACGCCCAGCGCCTGGCACGCGAGGCGATCTTCCTGCTCGCCTTCGGGCAGCGGCCCGCGATCAGGCGGGCGCTGCTCGACGCGCTGCGCCAGCCCTGGAAGGCAAGCGCGTCGCACGGTGTCGTCGAGGATCGCAGAGGCCGCCGTCGCTAGCCGCGCTCTGCCGGCCGATCAGCTGCGATCGCGCTTCGCCTCAGCATCGGCAGGATCGGACAGCACGTGCGTCAGGCACGTCTGCGTTGGGCGTTGAACTCGGCGCCGAGCAGGATCGCGAGGTTCGAGATCCACAGCCAGACGAGGAACACGATCACGGCGCCCAGCGATCCATAGGTCTTGTTGTAGGAGCCGAAGTTGGCGACGTAGAACGCCAACGCGGCCGACGCGACGATCCACAACACGACGGCGAGGACCCCTCCGGGGACGACGGCGCCGAGGCCGGGCTGGCGGACGTTGGGCGCCGCGTAGTACAGGATCGCGAACATCATCGCGACGATCAGCAGCAGGACCGGCCACTTCGCGATGTCCCAGATCGTGACGGCGCTCGAGCCGACGCCGATCAGGTTTCCGACCTCCTTGGCCAGAGGGCCGGTCAGCACGACGGCGACGGCGTTGACCGCCAGCAGCACGAGCATCACGATCGTGATCGCACGCAAGCCCTAGGTAGCGTGTCTCGGGGCGAGGGAAACTGCGGCGCGCCTCGCGAAGAGGCTGCCCTAGATCCCGTAGAGGAAGTCGAGCCCGACGCCGTTGAGCAGCTTCTGGGCCTCGATGTTCAGCTGCGTCAGCTCGCCCGTCCAGACCAGCAGGCCCATGACGACGAGGATCGCGCCGCCGGTCGCGACGATCGCCACGTAGTGGCGCTTGACGACGGCGAAGACCGTCGTCATGCGGTTGAACGCGATGGCGGTCAGCAGAAACGGGATCGCCAGGCCGGCCGAGTACCAGCTCAGCAGATAGGCGCCGCGCGCCGTCGACTCCGACAGCGAGGCGGCGGTCAGGATCGCGCCGAGCGTCGGCCCGACGCACGGCGTCCAGGCGATCGCGAAGGCGGCGCCGACGACGAGCGGGCCGCCGCGGCCGGCGCGCTCCATCAGCGCGTCGATGCGCCACTCGCGCCCGAGGCGCGCGACGAACGGCGTCGCGAGGAAGAACAGGCCGAGCAGGATGATCACGACGGCCGAGACGCGCTCGAGGGTCTCGCGGTGGTCGTTGAGCGACGAACCGAGCTTCGTCGCACCGAGGCCGAGGACGATGAAGATCGCCGAGAAGCTCGCGACGAACAGCAGCGCCGGTCCGAGCACCCGCCGCAGCGGCGCCGTGTCGAGTTCGGTCGGCTTGATCCCGGAGACGGCCGACAGGTAGCCGGGCACGAGCGGAAGCACGCACGGGCTGAGGAACGACACGACCCCCGCGGCGAGCGCGGCGAGGACCCCGACCCCCGACGCGGTCTCGATCATCGCGAGGACCGGCCCTTCGGCTCGATCGCGGCGATCGTCGAGCAACGACGCGCTGTCACCGCGACGCCCCCAGCGCGTAGCGGCGGATGTCGGCGTCGAGCTCGGACGCGTTCGCGTAGCCACCGAGCTTCTTGTGCCGCGTGCGTCCGTCGGGCCCGATGAACAGCGTCGTCGGCATCACCCGCCCGCCGCCGATCGCGCGCGCGGCCTCGCCGTCGCCGTCATAGACGCTCGGAAAGCCGGGCGGCTGCTCGTCGATGAAGCCCTGCGCGCCGTCGCGATCGTCCATGTAGTCGATCCCGACGAAGGCGACCTTCGCGCCGTGCTTTTTCACGGCGGCAGCGAAGAACGGAAACTCGAAGCGGCACGGGCCGCACCAGGAGGCCCACTGGTTGACGACGACGGGGTGGCCCTTCAGCGACGCGAGCCGGGCTTTCAGATCCTCCGAGCCCTCGCCGACGAGCCGATTGGCGTCGGCCGCGTTGCGCTCGAGCGCCGACTGCGCGTTGGCCGGGCTCGTGGTCGTCTCGGGCGCGGTCGTCGCCGGCCGGGTGTCGACCGCGCCGCCCCGCTGCGCCGTATCGGCGTCACCGCAGCCGGCGAGGCCGGCGGCGAGCGCGGTGACGGCGAGAAGCGCAGGCAGAGCGTTCTTCACGGCAGCTCACAGGATGCCGAATCGCATCCGCGAACGGGCGGGTTGGAGTTCACAGCTGTCCGTACGTCCAGTGCCGGCGCCCGCTCAGCCCTCGAGCAGCGCGCCGTCGTCGATGCGCTCCTGTCCGTCGCCGTCGTGCTCGACCGTGACGGCGCCGCGCACGACGACGCCCGCGCCGAACGCGACGTCGCCGCGCACGGTCAGCCGCTCGGCCTCGACGAGCGACGGCGGGCCGGCCGCGAAGCGCGCCTCGAAGTCGCGCACGAGCTTGTAGAAGCGTCCGTCGAGCTGCACGAGCGGCGCGCCGGCGCCGTCGCGCCCGGCGGCGAGCGCGATCCGGCCGTCGTCGCGCAGCACGTAGGCATCCGAGCGCAGCGCGAGCAGGTCGTCGGTCGTCTTGACGGGCGCGAAGCGCTCGCGCCGCACGCGGATCGCGCGCGCGCCGTCGAACACGTCGATCGCGGCGCCGATCGCGGTCTCGAGCTGGATGACCGGCGCCGACGAGGAGTTGGCGGGATCGATCGTCTTGCGGTTGACGATCATCGGCAGCCCGAGCACCCCGCCGCGTGCGTCGAGCACGTCGGCCAGCGCGCGCAGGTCGATCCAGAGGCTGTTGGTGTTGAAGAACCGATGACGGGTCGTGTCCTGGAAGGCGTCGACGTCCTCGTCGGGCGTCTGCGCGATCTCGCGCAGGACGAGGCCACCGTCCGGGCGCTGAGCGAGATGGCCGCCCTTGCGGTCGGCGGACGTGCGGTCGGCGACCTCCATCAGAAACGGGATCTGCTCGCGCGCGAACCAGGCGAGGATGCGCGGCTCCATCACGGCGCCGAGGTTGTCGACGTTGGCGACGAAGGCGTAGCGATAGCCGCGCCCGAGCAGGGCCTGCAGCATGCCCGAGCTCAGCAACGAGGGGTAGAGGTCGCCGTGGCCGGGCGGCGCCCACTCGAGGCTGGGATCGTCGGGCGACGAGACCGGCGAGAGATCCTCGGCGGTCAGCTTCGGGACCTTGCTCTGCAGGAAGTCCGCGGCAACGCCGTCGACGGGGAGCTCGGCGTAGGGCTCGAGCGCGGTGAGCGACGCCTCGCGTGTGGCGAACGAGTTCATCAGCACGAGCGGCAGCGCGGCGTCCATGCGCCTGCGCAGGTCGAGGATCTGGCGCACGGTGATGTCGAGGAACGTCAGCCTGTCCTTGACCTCGAGCAGCGACTTCGGGCCCGTCATCCCCATGCTCGTGCCGAGGCCGCCGTTGAGCTTGATCACGACGGTCTGGGCGAGCGCCTCCCGCGCGAGCGCCTCGTCCTCGGGCAGCTCGTCGGCGTCGGGCAACTCGCCGACCGGCTGGATGTCGCACTCCGCGAGCAGACCGTGCTCCCCCGCGCACAGCCGCTCGTAGTAGTGCGCGAAGGTCTTCACCGCGACGTCGGGCAGGCGCTCGGCGCGCATCTTGTCGAGGGCGGCGTCCAGGTGGTCCATGGGCGGGACGCTACCCCGTCGGCTGCGGCTGTCGACGCTCGCCGCGCCAGCTCGTCAGGTACTCGCGCTGCGCGACCGTCAGCTCGTCGATCCGCACGCCGAGCGATGCGAGCTTCAGCCGTGCGACCTCGCGATCGATCCGCGGCGGGACCGGCAGCACGCGCCGCTGCAGCGACGCCCCGTCGCGCGCGAGGTGCTCGACGCACAGCGCCTGGTTTGCGAACGACATGTCCATCACCGCCGCCGGATGGCCCTCCGCCGCGGCGAGGTTCACGACGCGGCCCTGCGCGAGCAGGTTCAGCCGCCGCGGGCCGAGCTCGAACTGCTCCACCAACGGCAGCACCTGGCGACGCGCGTCCGCCAGCCCGGCCAGCTGCTCGACTGCGATCTCGACGTCGAAGTGGCCCGCGTTCGCCAGCATCGCGCCGTCCTTCATGCGCTCGAAGTGCTCGCGCGCGAGGACGTCGCGTCCGCCCGTCACCGTGATGAAGACATCGCCGCGCGGCGCGGCGTCCAATGCCGGCATGACCTCGCAGCCGTCCATCCGCGCCTCCAGCGCGCGCATCGGATCGACCTCGCAGACGATCACCGACGCACCGGCGCCCTTGGCGCGCAACGCGACGCCCTTGCCGGTCCAGCCGTAGCCGATCACGACGACGGTCCGCCCGGCGAGCAGCATGTTCGTCGCGCGCAGGATGCCGTCGAGCGTCGACTGTCCCGTGCCGTAGCGGTCGTTGAAGGTGCGCTCGGCGAGCGACTCGTTGACGGCGAGCACCGGGCAGCGCAGCAGCGCGTCGTGCTCCAGCGCGCGCAGCCGCACGAGCCCGGTCGTCGTCTCCTCCGTCCCGCCCAGCAGCGACGCACTCCACGACGCGTCGCCCGCGTGCAGGACTGACAACAGGTCGGCCCCGTCGTCGAGCGTCACGTGCGGCGCCCGCGCCGCCAGCGCGACGACGTGCGCCGCGTACGAATCGGCCTCCTCGCCGCGCACGGCGTGCACGCCGACGCCGAAGCGCTCCACCAGCGCGGCCGCGACGTCGTCCTGCGTCGTCAGCGGGTTGGACGCGCACAGCTCGGCCTGCGCGCCGCCGGCGATCAGGGTGCGAAGAAGGTTCGCCGTCTCCGACGTGACGTGCAGGCACGCGGCGACGCGCACCCCGTCCAGCGGCCGCTCGCGCTCGAAGCGCTCGCGGATCGAGCGCAGGACCGGCATCTGCCCGTCCGCCCACGCGATGCGGACCTGCCCGGCCTCGGCGAGGGACAGGTCCGCGATCGTGCTAGTAGCGATACTCGTTGCTCTTGTAGGGGCCCTCGACGGGGCGGCCGATGTAGTCGGCCTGCTCCTGCGTCATGACCGTCAGCTTGGCGCCGAGGGCCGCGAGGTGCAGGCGCGCGACCTTCTCGTCGAGCTCCTTGGAGAGCACGTAGACCTGCTTGTCGTACGCGTCGTTGTTCGTCCACAGCTCGATCTGCGCGAGCGTCTGGTTCGTGAACGAGTTGGACATCACGAACGACGGGTGGCCGGTGGCGTTGCCGAGGTTCAGCAGGCGCCCCTCGGACAGCAGGATGATCGCGTGGCCGTCCGGGAAGACCCACTTGTCGACCTGCGGCTTGATGTTGATCCGCTCGATCGCGGGCGTCCGCTCGAGCCCCGCGACGTCGATCTCGTTGTCGAAGTGGCCGATGTTGCCGACGATCGCCTGGTGCTTCATCCGCGCCATGTCGTCGGCGGTGATGATGTCCTTGTTGCCCGTCGTCGTGATGAACACGTCGGCGGTCTCGACGACGTCCTCGAGCGTCTTGACGTCGTAGCCCTCCATCGCCGCCTGCAGCGCGCAGATCGGGTCGATCTCGGTGACGACGACGCGGCAGCCCTGGGCCCGCAGCGAGGCGGCCGAGCCCTTGCCGACGTCGCCGTAGCCGCAGACGACGCCGACCTTGCCGGCGAGCATGACGTCGGTCGCGCGGAAGATGCCGTCGACGAGCGAGTGGCGACAGCCGTAGAGGTTGTCGAACTTCGACTTCGTGACGGAGTCGTTGACGTTGATCGCCGGGAACAGGAGCCTGCCCTGCTTGGCCATCTGGTACAGGCGGCCGACGCCGGTCGTCGTCTCCTCCGAGACGCCGACGATGCCGGCAGCCATCTTCGTGAAGCGCTGGCCGTCCTCCTCGAGCGAGCGGTTGAGGACCTTCAGGAACGAGACGAACTCCTCGGACTGGCCCGTCGAGGGATCGGGCGCCTCGCCCGCGGCCTCGAACTCGACGCCCTTGTGGACGAGCATCGTCGCGTCGCCGCCGTCGTCGAGGATCAGGTTCGGCCCGTCATGGCCCGGCCAGTCGAGCGCCTGTTCGGTGCACCACCAGTACTCGTCGAGGTTCTCGCCCTTCCAGGCGAAGATCGGCACGCCCTTGGGATCGTCGACGCTGCCGTCGCGACCGACCACCGCGGCGGCCGCGGCGTGGTCCTGCGTGGAGAAGATGTTGCAGCTGCACCAGCGGACCTCGGCGCCGAGCGCGGTGAGCGTCTCGATCAGGACGGCCGTCTGGATCGTCATGTGCAGCGAGCCGGTGATGCGCGCGCCCTTCAGCGGCTGCGCGTCGGCGTACTCCGCGCGGGTCTGCATGAGGCCGGGCATCTCGTGCTCGGCGAGCTCGATCTCCTTGCGGCCATAGTCGGCGAGCGCGATGTCGGCGACCTTGTAGTCGAGCTTCGTGTCGACGGCTGCGGTGGGCGGGTTCATGCGGTCTGGATCTCCTCGGTCAGGCGCGCGATGTCGCCGGTGTGGCTGCGGCGGCCAGGGCCAGCAGCTTCGTATGCTTGTCCTGCTCCCAGCGCAGCCATTCGGCCGGCGGAACGTCTTCGGGACGCCTGGGCTCGGCTTCGAACCACGCGTCCACGGCCTCCGCGAGCTGCTCGTCGCGGCGCAGCCGCATCGCGAAGCCGATCTCGGCGAGGCCGATCCCAAAACGGCTCGCGAGCTCGCGCAGCGTTCGCAGGCGCTGGAGCTCGCCAGGGCCGTAGAGCCGGTAGCCCGACTGCGAGCGTTGCGGCTCGATCAGCCCGGCGCGCTCGATGTAGCGCAGCATGCGCGGCGACCACTCCGTCGTCTGCGCAGCCTCCTGGATCGTCAGGGCGTCCATCAGGGACAACCTTACCACGAGTGTGTCAAGGTTGTGGACGGAAGCTGCCCGCGGGCGGCGCGCCGAGACCTCAGCCTGCGCCCGCGAGCCGCTGCTTGAGTGTCTCGAGGACGTCGACCGGCGTCGGATCGGTGCCGCGCAGCACCGCGACGTAGAGCGACACGAGATCGCCGAGCAGGACGAGCGAGAGCACGCGCTCGACGGCCGTGTCGCCGCGCGACTGCGCGACGTACGTCCCCGTCGCCTGCTCCCCGATCAGCTCGCGCGTCAGGGCGATGCGCTCCTTGATCCGCGGGTGCGTGTCGCTGTCGTCGAGGAAGATCGCGGCGAAGCGGCCGAGCGCGGGCGCGTCGGTCCAGCCGACGACCTCGTTGTGGCACAGCTCCGGCAGCTCGTGCGTGAACGCCGGGACCTTCGAGTTCTCGTTGAACTGCGTCTTCCAGCGGTAGGCGATCGGCGACGTCAGCCCGGCGCCGGCGATCACCGGAACGCTGTCGTGGAGCGCACGCGCGAGCATCTTCGCCTCCGAGTCCTCGGCACCCTCGGCGCCCCACTCCAGGACGAGCTGCTCGAGGCGGTCGGCGGCGACGTCGATCTCCGACCCCATCCGCGGTCCGGCCCCGCACAGCCACGCGACCTCGAGCGCGGCGACGGTCATGTAGGCGACGGCGGCGCGCGGCTGAAAGCCACCGGCGACCGGGATGACCGGCACGCCGTCGGCGCGCGCGAGCTCGGCGAGCTTGCCGCCGCTCGTCACGGCCACGCGCTTGGCGCCCAGCGCGCCCGCCGCCTCGTAGCAGGCGAGGGTCTCCTCGGTGTTGCCCGAGTAGGAGGCGCAGAGCACGGTCGTATCGGGCGTCGACCACGCGGGCAGGCCGTACGCGCGCGAGGCGAGGACCGGGCGCGACGCATGGTCGCCGAGCATCACACGCGCCAGAGCGCCGCCGACCGCGGAGCCGCCCATCCCGGCGACGACGAGTCCGCCGGGCGAGTCCCAGGGCTGAAGGCTCGCCGACTCCGCCTTCCACAGCGCGTCGCGCAGGTGCTCGGGCAGGCCGACGATGTCACCGAGCATGTCTGACCTGTCGACCGCGGCGATCGTCTCCGGGTCCAGGCGCATATCGGTCGTTTCAGAAGGCGAGACCGCCATCGGGTACCTCCATGCCGGGGAACAGGCGCGCACCGCGCGCGACGACGTTGTCAGAGCCGATCACGACACCCTCGCCGAGCATCGCGCCGCCGATCACCTGGCTGCGGTCGCCGATGCACGCGCCGGGGCCGACGATGCAGTCGCGCAGCACGCAGCTCTCGCCGATCCGCGCACCGTGCAGGACGACGGCGCGCTCGACGATCGAGCTCTCGCCGACGATGACGTCCTCGCCGACGACGGCGAGGCTGCCGACGTGCGCGCCGTCGGCGATCCGCGAGCGGGCGCCGACGATCGCCGGCGGGACCGCTCGGCCCGCAACCTCTGCCGACGGATCGACGTCGAGGTAGCCGTCACCGAGCTTGTCGGCGACGCCGGTTCGCAGCTTGCCCTCGAGGATGTCGAACGTCGCCTGCAGGTAGCGCTGCGGCGTCCCGACGTCGATCCAGTACGCGGCGTCGTCGACGAAGCCGAACAGGCCCTGGTCGATCAGCGCCGGCCAGACCTCGCGCTCGATCGAGACGTTCCTGTCGGGCGCGATGAGGTCGAGGACCGACCGCTCGAGAACGTACGCGCCGGCAGAGATGAGGCTCGAGTCGAGCACGCTGTCGGCCGGCGGCTTCTCGAGGAACTCCTCGACCGCGCCGTCCTCGCGCAGCTTGACGAGGCCGTAGCTCGACGGATCCAGGACCGGGACGAGCGCGAGCGTCGCGGCCGCGCCGGCCTTGTCGTGCTGCGCGATCTGGGCGCCGAGGTCGATGTCGGTCAGCACGTCGCCGTTGAGCATCAGAAAGCGGCCGTCGAGAAACTCCTCGGCGAACTTCAGCGCACCTGCCGTGCCGCGCGGGTCGGGCTCCTCGACGAAGCGCAGCCTGATTCCCAGCTGCGAGCCGTCGCCGAGCACCTCACGGACCTTCGTCGCCTTGAACCCGCAGGACATGATCACGTCGTCGATGCCATGGCCGCGCAGCCATTCGAGCATGTAGACCATCATCGGCCGGTCGACGAGCGACACGACGGGCTTGGGAAGCGTGGACGTGAGCGGCCGCAGGCGGGTGCCCTCTCCGCCCACGAGGATCACCGCCTGCATGTGATCGCGATCGGCTGCTTGAGCAGGCTCATCTAGCCCAAGCATGTCAGCGTTCCGCGTCCGATGCCCTCGTAGGTCAGTCCAGCGGCGGCGATCGTCGCGCGATCGAGCGCGTTGCGCCCGTCGAGCACGAGCTTGCCGGCCATCCGCGAGGCGACGTCGTTCCAGTCGAGATCGACGAACTCGCGCCATTCGGTGACGAGTACGACGGCGTCCGCGCCGTCGATCGCATCCAGCGCGTCGGAGGCGAAGTGCACGCCGCGGATCAGCCGCCGCGCCTCCTCCTCGGCGATCGGGTCATAGACCCGGACCTTCGCCCCGTCGGCCTGCAGGCGGGCGCTGAGCACGAGCGAGGACGCCTCGCGCATGTCGTCGGTGTTCGGCTTGAAGGCGAGCCCCAGCAGGCAGATCGTGCGACCGACCAGCGAGCCGAGGTGCTTCTGCAGCTTCGAGATGACGCGCCGCTTCTGCAGCTCGTTGACCTCGATGACCGCGTTGAGGAGCTGAAAGTGGTAGCCGGAGTTGCCGGCGAGCTGCTTCAGGGCGCTGACATCCTTTGGGAAGCAACTTCCCCCAAAGCCGATTCCCGCCTGCAGGAACTTCTGTCCGATCCGGTCGTCGAGGCCCATCCCCCGCGCGACCTCGATGACGTCGGCTCCGGTCTCCTCGCAGACATTGGCGATCTCGTTGATGAACGAGATCTTCGTGGCGAGAAACGCGTTGGACGCTAGCTTGACCATCTCGGCGGAGGCGATGTCCGTGCGCACGAGCGCGGCGTCGAGCGGCGCGTAGAGGTCGACCACGGCGTCGCCCGCCCAGCCGCCGTCGTCGCCGACGACGACGCGATCGGGGTTGAGGAAGTCCTCGACCGCGGTGCCCTCCTTGAGGAACTCGGGACACGACACATAGCCCAGGCCCTGCTTGCCCTGCTCGGCGAGAACGCGCTTGATCGACGCCCCGGTGCCGACCGGCACGGTCGACTTCATCACGAGCGCGTGGCGCTGTCTCTCGCTTCGAGTCGAAAGGGCGGGGACCGCGTCGACGACGGCGCGCACGGCCGTCAGGTCGGCGTCGCCGGAGTACGTCGGCGGGGTGCCGACGGCGACGAACAGCAGCCGGGCATGCGCGAGGGCATCGGAGATGTCCGTCGAGAAGTGCAGCCGCGCGCGGTTGGCGGCGACCATCTCGGCCAGCCCCGGCTCGTAGATCGGGATCTCGCCGGCCTCGAGGCGCGCGATCTTGTCGGCGTCGATGTCGACGCAGTGGACGTCGCTTCCGAGCTGCGCGAAGCCGGCGGCCGTGACGAGGCCGACGTAGCCCGTCCCGATGACGCCGATGGGGTGACGATCGTCGCTCATCCGGCGGCGCAGGTTAGCGGCCGATGCCGACCGCGGCGGGCAGCAGGCTTACTGGCCGACCCTCTGCAGCGAACGGGCGATATCCATCATCTGCCTGTTGGTCAGCTTGTACGAGAGCGTGTTCGAGACCCAGTAGACCGCCTTCGGCGTCTCCCACGCGATCAGGCGGATGCGGCGGCCGTCGAAGTAGCGCCTGTAGGTGCGCTTGCGCATGCGCACCTCGTCGGTCGGGTTGTCGAGGATCGGGGGCGCCTTCCACGTCATCCCCTGCACGCCGTAGTACTGGCCGTTCTCGCCCTGCGAGAGCACGATCCGGTAGGCACGGTACTTGTGCTTGGCGCGGTCGTAGATGTCGTACAGGCGCGGGCTGTCGCGGTGATATGAGCCGGCGCCGACGATCGCCTTGGGGAAGTACACCGGCAGCGACTGCTGCTTGGTCGTGATCTCGAGGACGTGGTTCTCACCGGCCTCCTTGCGCGTGATGAGCCCCGGCGCCAGGCGCTTTCGCCCCTTGATGCGCTTGGGCTTGCGGCGCTTCTGCTGCTCGTCGGCGGCGGCGCGCGACCCGAGCGCCGCCCCGAGGCCGACGTCGATGAACTCGTCGACCGTCTTCTGCAGGTTCTCGGGCGAGATCTCGACGTACTCCGGCGACGTCTGCTGGCCGCGGAACTTCACCTCGTGGATCGGGTTCTTCGACGACTCGTAGGCGAGCTTGATCAGCCGCAGGATCGCGCCGTCGTTGTCGCGCGCGATGTCGGTCTGGGTGTAGCGCCCGAAGATCTTCAGAAGCTCCTCGCGATCCCCAAAGACCTTTCCTAGCCCGACCTGGTCCTTCGCCTGGCGCAGGAACTCCTGCTGGCGGGCGGCGCGAACGAAGTCGTCGTCGTCGTGGCGGTAGCGCACGAAGTCCAGCGAGTCCTGGCCGCAGAGCTTCTGGTAGCCGGGCTTGAGGTCGATCGTGGCGTAGCCGCCGGGCCCGCCGCGATCGTTGAAGTAGCGCCGGTCGATGTCGACGTAGACGCAGCCGAGGCGGTTGACGGCGCGCTGGAAGCCGTTGAAGTTGACGTTGACGACGTGGCTGATCGGGATGTTGAGCAGCGACTTCACGGTCCTGACGGTGAGCTTCGGACCTCCCAGCGCATACGCGGTGTTGATCTTGTTGGTGCCGTAGCCCGGGATCTCGACCTTCAGATCGCGCGGGATCGACATGATCGCGGTCGCCTTGTTGTCGGGGTCCAGGCGCACGACGATGATCGTGTCCGAGCGAGCCGGCAGGCCCGCCTTCTTGTCGCCGTAGCGGCGGTCGGAGCCGAGCACGAGGATCGTCTGCGGGCTGCCCGGCTCGACCTTGTCGAGCTCGTTGTCGATGCCGGGGATCGGCGTCGAATTGCGCTGGAACACCTCGATCGTCTCGTGCACCTGCAGCAGTACGGCGGTGGCGACGGCCGTCGCCGTCAGCGCGATCACGAGGACCGCGCCGAGCGCGAACCGCTTCCACATGTCCCACGTCAGGCGCGGCGGGCCGTCGCCCTCGAAGACGCTCATCGTGAGGACCGGCCTTCGGATCTCCCGTCGACGACGGTGCAGCGACGACCGATCGTCATGGCTTCAGCGCTCCATCGACCGCGCGCAGCGGCGGGCGCCCTGTGCCGTCGTCGCGCGCGAGCCAGTCGGGCAGGCCGTTGACGAAGTCGCGCAGCGCCCGCCGGTAGAGCGCCAGCGACTGGACCGAGACCCATTCGTCAGGCCCGTGGTGACCACCGCCAGTCGGGCCGAACTCGACAGCCGGCACGCCCGCCTGCAGAAAGGAGATCGCGTCGGAGGCCCCGTCGCGACCGATCGACAGCGCCTCGTCGTCGAGCGACTTGGAGACCGCCTCGCGCAGCGCGCGCACGTACGGGTTGGAGCGCGAGACGCGCGCGGGCGCGCGCTGGAAGCTCTTGATGATCCGCACGCCGTCGTCGAGCGCGCGGATCTCGGCGAGGATCTCAGCCGGGTCCTGCTTGGGAAGAAAGCGGATGTCGACGTCCATCGTGCAGCGGTCGGGCACCTTGTTGAAGGCGTCGCCGCCGAAGATCCGAGCGATGTTGATCGACGGGCGGTCGAAGAGGTCGGAGGACTCGCGGCTGAAGCGCAGGGTCTCGATGCGACGGAACATGTCGTATGCCTTGAGGATCGCGTTGTCGCCGAGCCAGGGAGTCGATCCGTGCGCGGCGGTCCCGCTGACTTCGACGCGAACCGCCAGAACCCCCTTCGCCTGGACGCCGATGTGCAGATCCGTCGGCTCGCCCGTGATCGCGAAGTCCCCCCGCAGGCCCTCCTGCACGAGCGCGTCGGTGCAGCGGCTCTCGAGGTCGTCGGACTCCTCGTCGGGCACGCAGATGAAGCGCACGCGGACCTTGTCGTTCTGCGCGATGTCGTGCAGCGCGCACATCATCGCGGCAAGCGCGCCCTTCATGTCGTAGGCGCCGCGGCCGATCAGCCGGTCGCCCTCGACGCGCGCATCGAACTGTCCCTCGTGCGCCGGCACCACGTCGACGTGGCCGTGCAGGATCACGCAGGGGCCGTCGGCCGGACCGACGTCGGCGAGCACCACCGGCAGACCGCCGAACTCGCGCCCCGTCACGGGGACGTCGCGGGCTTCGAGCCAACCCTTCACGAAGCCGACCGCAGCGCGCAGGCCGTCGCTGGTGGACGTGTCGTAGGTGATCAGCCTCTCGGCCAGGACCCGTTCGTCCATCGCTGGACTGCAGGGTACCCATGCGGCCGTCGTGGGGGATGTAGCGTCAGCGCCATGGCGGCGCGCATCGTCCTGTTCGGCGCGACGGGATACAGCGGACGACTCGCCGCGCGGGCGCTGGTTGCGCGCGGCGCCGCGCCGGTTCTGGCCGCGCGCTCGCGCGAGCGCGTCGAAGCGCTCGCCGCGCAGCTCGGCGGCCTCGAATCGGCGGTCGCCGACGTCGCGCAGCCGCAGACGATCCGCGCGCTGCTCGAACGTGGCGACGTGCTCGTCTCGACCGTCGGTCCGTTCGGGCGCTGGGGCGAGGCCGCGCTGCACGCCGCGCTCGACGCCGGCGCGCACTACATCGACTCGACCGGCGAGCCGGCGTTCATCCGCGCCGTCTTCGAGCGCCACGGCGCAGCCGCCGCGGCGGCGAACGTCGGGCTGCTCACCGCCTTCGGCTACGACTACGTGCCGGGAAACCTCGCCGGCGCGCTGGCGCTGCGCGAGGCGGGCGAGCGGGCGGTCAGCATCGACATCGGCTACTTCGTCGGCGGCGGCGCGCAGGCGAGCGGCGGCACGCGCGCCTCGGCCGCCGGGATGCTCGCAGCGCCGGCCTACGCGTTCTGCGGCGGCCGGCTCGTGACCGAGCGGACGGCGCGCAGCGTGCGGTCCTTCGACGGCCGGCCCGCGCTGTCGATCGGCGCCACGGAGCAGTTCGCGCTGCCGCGCGTGCACCCCGGCCTGCGCGACGCCCGTGTCTGGCTGGGCTGGTTCGGTCCGGCGTCGCGCGCGCTGCAGGCGATCTCCGCGGCGACGTCGCTCGCGACGAAGCTGCCGGGGGTGCGCGCCGCGATCGAGGCAGCCGCCGGCAGGCTCGTGAAGGGCTCCAGCGGCGGGCCGGACGCCGAGACGCGCGCGCAGGCGAGCTCGTCGATCGTGGCCGTCGCCGCCGACGCCGGCGGTACGCCGATTGCGACGGTGCGCCTGGAGGGCGACAACCCGTACGACTTCACAGGCGCTGTGCTGGCGTGGGGCGCGACGGCGGTAGCCGCGGACAGGCTGCGTGGCGTCGGCGCGCTCGGCCCGGTCGACGCGTTCGGCCTCGACGCACTCGAGGCCGGGGTCGCCGAGGCAGGCATCGTGCGAGACGAGGCCGCTCTTCCGCGGCTTGACTGATCGGTGAGCGGTCTACAGTCCGTGCGACGTGCTCGCGCCGATTGCCCGCCTCGTCACCGCGCATCCGCGCCGCGTCCTCGTCGTGACGGTCGCGTTGCTCGCGCTCGCAGTCGGCCTCGGCGTGCCCGTCACGACAAAGCTGTCGGTCGACCCGGACCTCGACTTCGTCGATCCGCAGTCCGAGAGCAACGTCACCGGGGACGAGCTGCGCAAGGCCGTCGGCCACGGCCTCAGCCCCGGGATCGTCGTGCTCGTCCGCTCCGACGGGCCGGTCCGCAGCGACGCCGGCCGCGCCAGGTTGCGCCGCGTCGTCGAGCGCGTCGAGTCCGACCCGGGCGTCGCCCGGACGCGCTCGGCGCTCAGCGATCCGCGACCCGCGAGCCCGTTCGTGTCGCGCGACGGCAGCACGGGCTTGGTCGCCGTCTTCGTGCGCGCCGGCGCCGACGGCGAGGAAACCGGCCTGCGCATCGACGAGGCGCTCGAGAACGTGCCCGGCACACAGGTCGGCGGGCTCGCCGTCGCCGGCCCGGCGGTCGGAGATCAGGTCTCCGAGGACCTCGCGAAGGCCGAGATGCTCGCCTTCCCGCTGCTGTTCGGCGTCGCGCTCGTCGTCTTTCGCGGCGCGATCGCTGCGCTGCTGCCGCTGTTCGTCGGCCTGCTGACGATCATGACGACGTTCCTCGGCCTGCGGCTGTTCAACGAGGTGACGTCGCTTTCGATCTTCGCGCTGAACCTCGCGATCGGGCTCGGCCTCGGCCTCGCGATCGACTATTCGCTGTTCGTCCTCTCGCGCTACCGCGAGGAGATGGAGCGCGACGGGCCCGGCCGCGAGGCACTGCTGCGCACGCTGCGAACCGCCGGGCGGACCGTCGTCTTCAGCGCGCTGACGGTCGCCGCGGCGATGCTGTCGCTGCTCGTCTTCCCGCAGCGCTTCCTGTACTCGATGGCGATCAGCGGCTCGCTGACGGCACTCGGCGCGGGCCTGATCGCGCTGACGGCGCTGCCGGCGCTGCTGATGGTGCTCGGCGAGCGCGTCGACGCGTTCGCGCCCAGGCGCTGGCGCCACCGCGCGGTCGCCACGCAGTCCGGCTTCTGGTACCGCCTGTCGCACGCCGTCATGCGCCGGCCGGTGCTCGTCGCCGTGACGACCGCGGCGATGCTGATCGCGGCGGGCACGCCGTTTCTGCGGATCGAGTTCACGGGCGTCGACGCGAGCGTGCTGCCCGCCAGCTCAGAGCCGAAGCAGGTCGACAGCGCGCTGCGCAACGACTTCCCGCCCGGGCGCGCGTCGCCGCTGCACGTCGCCGTCACTGCGCCTCGCGGCAGCGCGAAGCAGGTGCGGGCGTATGCCGAGCGCCTCGCGGCACGGGCGAACGTCGCCGAGGTCGACCCGCCGCGCCTCGTCGGCGAGAAGACCTGGCTGATCAGCGTCGTACCGGCCGTCGGCGCGTTCGAGAAGCCGACGCTGGATCTCGTCGGCGCGCTGCGGTCGGGACCGGCCCCCGGTCGCGTGCGGGTGGCGGGCACGTCGGCGCGCTTCGTCGACCAGCGCGCGGACCTCGCCGACCGGTTGCCGCTCGCGATAGGCGTGCTGGCGCTCACGACGCTCGTGATCCTGTTCGTCATGACGGGCTCGCTGGTCCTGCCGCTGAAGTCGCTGCTGATGAACGTGCTCGGGGTCAGCGCCGCCTTTGGCCTGCTGGTCTTCGTCTTCCAGGACGGGCGACTGGAGGGGCTGCTCGACTACACGAGCCAGGGCGGCCTGGAGATCACCCAGCCGCTCGTGCTGTTCGCGATCGCCTTCGGCCTGAGCACCGACTACGGCGTCTTCCTGCTGACCCGCATCAAGGAGGCGCGCGACGCGGGCGCATCCAACGAGGAGGCCGTCGCGCTCGGCATCCAGCGCACGGGCCGGATCGTCACGGCCGCCGCGCTGCTGCTCGTCGTGGCGATCGGCGCGTTCGCGACCTCGGAGATCGTCTTCGTCAAGCAGATCGGCCTCGGCATCGCCGCCGCCGTCGCGATCGACGCGACGATCGTGCGCGCGCTGCTCGTCCCCGCGCTGATGAAGCTGCTCGGCGAGCGCAACTGGTGGGCGCCGCGGCCGCTCGCCCGGCTGCACGCACGCCTGCGCCTCGGCGAGGCGTAGCCGCGCTGGTGCGCCGCCCGCAAACGTGGGCGACCCTTAGCCGAGAACCAGCGCGTAGAGGCACATGCCGAGGAACGCGGCGAGCGCGATCCGCAGCGCGTCGTCGCGCTCGCCCTGCGCGTAGCGCAGGACCGCGATGACGAGGCCCGCGAGCGGCAGCGCGACCGCGAGGATGTACGGAAAGGCGTTACGCAGGCGGTCGAGCATCGCCTGAGGGTCGCAGATGCGCGCGCCGTCGAGGCGCGCCGCCCGCACCCGCCGCCCGCCGAGCTATAGGATCGCGCGACGGGGAAGGTCTGCCGGCAGCTTACGGCCGGCCACGGCGCGTCGCAGCGCGCCGGCTGAGTCCACTGAGATGCAGTTGCGGAGGTAGCCACGATGATCCGCCCACTTCCTCGTCGAAGCGTTCGCGCGACGGTCGCGTTCGGCGCCGGCCTGGCCGTCGTGCTGGCGGGCGCCCCCGCGGCTTCCGCCGCCCAGTCGCGCGCCGCGTGCTCGAAGATCCGCCAGAACCAGGCGCTCAGCGTGCCCGTATCGTGGCGCTATCGCGAGGTGCTCTCGCGCGTCGACAACGGCCAGCTGAGGGTCCGGCGCCTGAAGGACGAGAGCCGCGTGTTCGGGCGCCTCGCGATCCGGGGGGCCACCTGCAAGCGGCCCCGCGGCGGATGGTTCGTGATCGACCCGATCGCGCTGGGCTACGGCTCGACCGGCATCGATCCCGCCGGCAACATCAGGAGCAGCGGGTTGATGAAGGGATGGGGCCTCGGTGTCGTCAACGGCGCCGGCGGATCGAGCCCGCGGATCGCGCTGCAGATCATGCACTGCGGCCAGGGCAACTTCTTCAAGACGCTGAAGGTGATCACGAGCGTTCCCGTTCCGTGGATGAAGGTCGGCGGCGCAGCCTGGATCGCCGGAAAGTTCCTGCCGAAGGACAAGGTGCGCTGCGGCAACGTCGGCTTCAAGCAGCTTCTCGTCTACGCGACCAGCACCGGCGAGCTGCGACTCGGAGATCGGACCGCGGCCGATTGCTGCACCAAGAGTGCGCACCTCCCCAGCCCGAACGGCGGCTGGAACTTCACGAGGAGCTACTCGATCGGGCCGATCACGGCGAGACCCTCCTGACCGACGTGATCGCGGGGGTGCGGCTCAGCCGGCCGCGCCCCCGGCGATCTGCAGGAACGCCTCCCAGCGGCGCCTGTCGCGGGCGGCGCGACGCTGCTCCTCCGTGCCCGCTTCGGCCGCCGAGAGCGCCTCCTCGGCGCGGCGCAGCTTGTCGCGCAGATCGCCGACGTCGAGCGACTCGGGCCTGTGGGCCTCCTCGACGAGCAGCAGCACGCCGTCGGGCGAGACCTGGATGTAGCCCTCGCCCTGCGCGTAGGTGACGATGTCGGTGTCGCTGCGATAGAGCCGCAGCTCGGTCGGCTCGAGCATGCCGAGCAGCGGCTGGTGACGGGCCAGGATCCCGATCGAGCCCGTCTTCGTCCGCGTCGAGACCTGCACGACCTCCTCGTCGAAGCACGAGCCCTCGGGCGTCAGCACCTCGGTGCGAAATGGGGTCTTCGCCATCTCGGTCGCTACTCGGACTTCTTGCCGGCGGCGGCCTCGACGACGGCATCGATCGTGCCCTTCAGGAAGAACGCCGACTCCGGCACGTCGTCGTGCTGGCCGTCGATGATCTCCTTGAAGCCGCGGATCGTCTCGCCGATCGGGACGTAGGCGCCCGGCGTGCCGGTGAACTGCTCGGCGACGAAGAACGGCTGCGACAGGAAGCGCTCGACGCGGCGCGCCCGGCCGACGATCAGCTTGTCCTCGTCAGACAGCTCGTCGATCCCGAGGATCGCGATGATGTCCTGCAGCTCCTTGTAGCGCTGCAGGATCTCCTTGACGCGGTTGGCGACCGTGAAGTGCTCCTCGCCGAGGATGTCCGGCTTGAGGATCGTCGAGGTCGAGTCAAGCGGGTCGACGGCCGGGTAGATGCCCTTCTCGGAGATCGCCCGCGAAAGCACGGTCGTCGCGTTGAGGTGGGCGAACACGGAGGCCGGCGCCGGGTCCGTGAGGTCGTCGGCGGGCACGTAGATCGCCTGCACCGAGGTGACCGAGCCCTCGCGCGTCGAGGTGATGCGCTCCTGCAGCAGCCCCATCTCGGTCTCCAGCGTCGGCTGGTAGCCGACCTGCGACGGCATCCGGCCCAGCAGCGCGGAGACCTCCGAGCCGGCCTGCACGAAGCGGAAGATGTTGTCGATGAACAGCAGCACGTCCTGGCCGCCCTGCTCGCGGAAGTACTCCGCCATCGTCAGGCCCGAGAGCGCGACGCGCATCCGCGCGCCGGGCGGCTCGTTCATCTGGCCGAAGACGAGCATCGTCTTGTCGATGACGCCCGATTCCTTCATCTCCAGCCACAGGTCGTTGCCCTCGCGCGAGCGCTCGCCGACGCCGCAGAAGGCCGACAGGCCGCCGTGCTCCTGGGCGAGGTTGTTGATCAGCTCCTGGATGAGGACGGTCTTGCCGACGCCGGCGCCGCCGAACAGGCCGACCTTGCCGCCCTTGGCGTAGGGCGCGAGCAGGTCGACGACCTTGATGCCGGTCTCGAACATCTCCGTCGTCGGCGTGAGGTTCTCGACGTTCGGCGCAGGACGGTGGATCGGCCAGCGCTCCGTGAACTCGACGTCGCCGGCGAGGTCGATCGGCTCGCCGAGCAGGTTGAAGATGCGCCCCAGCGTGCCCTCGCCGACCGGCACCGTGATCGGGCCGCCGGTGTCGACGACCTCCATCCCGCGCGACAGGCCGTCGGTCGTGTCCATCGCGACCGCGCGCACGCGGTCGTCGCCGAGATGCTGCTGGACCTCGCAGACGAGGACGTCGTCGCCCTCCTTCAGCGAGACGCCCTCGGGCTCCTCGGAGTCCGTCGCACGCGGGCGCGCGATCGTGATCGCGTTGTAGATCTCAGGCAGCTCGCCCTCGTCGAACGTCGCCTCGATGACGACGCCCTGGATCTCCTCGATCCGGCCGATCGCGCCCTTCTTGGTGCTGCTGCTTGTTGTCTGTGTGGTGGCCATGGTTCTCCTGAGGTATGTGTTTCGGCCGTCGCAAGCGACGTCCTGCGGCTGACGTCACACGCGGGTCAGCGCAGGCGGCGAGCTTCGGTCGACGTTACGTGAGGCTCTCCGCGCCGGCCACCACTTCCATGATCTCCTGCGTGATCTCGGCCTGGCGGGCACGGTTCATCTCGAGGGTCAGGTCCTCGATCAGCTCGCCCGCGTTCTCTGAGGCGTTGCGCATCGCGGTCATCCGCGCGCCGTGCTCGGAGGCGGTGGACTCCAGCAGCGCGCGGTAGACGGAGATCTCGACGTAGTCGGGGATCAACCGGGCGAGGATCTCGTCGGGGTCGGGCTCGTACTCGACGAGCGCATGGTGGGAGGAGTGGGCGTCGTCGGCGGCGTCGGCGTGGTCGCTGTCCTCGGGGTCGCTCCCCTCGAGGATCGTCGCCTGCTGGAGCGGCAGCAGCGTCTCTCGCCGAACCTCCTGTGTCAGCGGCGAGATGTAGCCGTTGTAGAAGATCTCGACGCGGTCGGCCTTGCCGTCGACGTAGGCGGCGATCAGCTCCTCGGCGATCTCGCGCGCGTCCGCATACGACGGACGGTCGGTGAAGCCGACGTAGCGTCCGACCGGTTCCTTGCCGCGGAAGTTCAGCGTCGAGACGCCGCGGCGGCCGACGGCGCTGTAGAGCACCGCGCGACCGTCGCCCTCGTGCTCGCGAGCGGCTCGCAGGCCTGCGCGGATGATCTGCGAGTTGAAGGCGCCGGCGAGACCGCGGTCACCGGTGACGAGCAGCAACGCGACGCTGTTCTCGGCCTCGTGCTGCCTGAGGATCGCCAGGCCCGAGATCTCGCTCCCGGCCGCCTCTGCGGCCTGGCGCGTCATCCGCCGGATCGCCCCCGCGTACGGGCGCAGCGCCTCGATGCGCTGCTCGGCGCGGCGCAGGCGAGCGGCCGCGACCATCTCCATCGCGCGCGTGATCTTCTGGATGTTCCTGACCGAACCGATGCGGTTCTTGACGTCACGCTGCGAGGCACTCATCGCGAGGACCTACGACGGAAGTGCAGACCGGCTGTTGTCGAGCAATGGCACGATGTCAAGCCGGTACGGCCTCCTCCTCGGGCTGGACGGCGGTCTCGTCATCCGAGCTCGCAGCGGCGGGCGCCGCGCGGGCGTCGGACGCGACGTCGGTCGCGACGCCGAACTCGTCGAGGTCGTAGCCGAAGTCGTCGGCGAACTCGGCGACCGCGTCGCGCACGGCCTGCTCGCTGTCGTCGCTCCAGTCGCCGCCCGCGATCGCCGCGAGCAGTTCGGCGTGCTCGGAGCGCATCCGCGCGACGAGCGCCTCGTGGAACTCCGGCACGCGATCGACCACGATGCGGTCCAGATAGCCGTTCGTCGCCGCGTAGATCACGATCACCTGGTCCTCGGCCGGCAACGGCGAGCGCTCCTTCTGGTTGAGCGTCCGCACGAGCCGCTCGCCGCGCGCCAGCGTGGCCTGCGTGTCGGCGTCGAGGTCGGAGCCGAACTGCGCGAACGCCTCGAGGTCGCGGTACTGCGACAGCTCGAGCTTGAGGCGGCCGGCGACCTTCTTCATCGGCTTGATCTGCGCGTTGCCGCCGACGCGCGACACCGAGATGCCGACGTTGATCGCCGGGCGCACGCCCGAGAAGAACAGCTTGGGCTCGAGGAAGATCTGCCCGTCGGTGATCGAGATGACGTTCGTCGGGA